>NZ_JBIBIZ010000002.1:37282-74001 GCF_042958085.1 Streptomyces sp. NPDC008001
AAACCACCCGACGGACGGTCATCCCGGCGGAAACCGGCGGAGCGGTTGTCGTCACGACGCTCATCGCGGCGGAAACCACCCGACGGACGGTCATCCCGGCGGAAGCCACCGGAGCGGTTGTCATCACGACGGTCGTCACGACGGAAACCACCCGACGGACGGTCATCCCGGCGGAAACCGGCGGAGCGGTTGTCGTCACGACGCTCATCGCGGCGGAAACCACCCGACGGACGGTCATCGCGACGGAAGCCACCGGAACGGTCGTCACGGCGGTCGTCACGACGCTCGAAGTTGCCCCGGTCGTCGCGACGCTCGTGGGCGGGCGCGGCCTGCGCCGGCACGGAGGCGGCGGCAGCGGCCTCCTCCTCGGCCTTGGCCTCCGCGGTGGCGGCCTCGGCAGCGGCGGCCACGGCGGCCTCCGGGTCCTCGCCGCGCTCGCGGGCGGCGCGCGCCAGCAGGCGGTCGGCCTCCTCGCGGAGCTCGGTGGCGCGGCGCTGCGCGCGCTCCAGCTGGCGGGTCAGGTCGGCGAGGTCGCGCTCGGCCTGCTTGGCGGCGTTGGCCGCGGAGTCGGCCTGGACCTCGGTGAGGGAGCGAGCGCCGGTGATCTTGGCGACCTCCTCGTCGAAGGCGCCGGAGCCGCCGACGATGTGGCGCGAGGCGTCGACGCCCGCGTCCTCCATCAGGCGGAAGATCTGCTTGCGCTGGTGCGGCAGGGCCAGGGAGACGACCGTGCCGGACTGGCCGGCGCGGGCCGTACGACCCGAGCGGTGCAGGTAGTCCTTGTGGTCGCCGGCCGGGTCGACGTTGAGGACCAGGTCGATGCCGTCGACGTGGATGCCGCGGGCGGCGACGTCGGTGGCGACCAGGCAGTTCACGTAGCCGGCCTTGAAGTCGTCCAGGACGCGGCTGCGGGCGCCCTGGGTCATGCCGCCGTGCAGGGCATCGGCCTTCACGCCGGCGTCCAGCAGCTGCTCGGCGACGCGGTCGGCGCCGAGCTGGGTGCGGACGAAGATGATGGTGCGGCCCTTGCGGGCGGCGATGGCGGCGGTGACCGGCGCCTTGTCCTTCGGCTTCACGACCAGGACGTGGTGGGTCATGGTGGTGACGGCACCGGCGGAGGGGTCGACCTCGTGCGTGACCGGGTTGACCAGGTAGCGCTTGACGAGGGTGTCGATCTCGTTCTCCAGGGTGGCGGAGAAGAGCAGGCGCTGGCCGCCGGCCGGCACCAGGTCGAGGATCTCGGTGACCTCGGGCAGGAAGCCCATGTCGGCCATCTGGTCGGCCTCGTCGAGGACGGCGACCTGGACCTTGTCGAGCGAGGCGGCACCGCGGTTGATGATGTCGCGCAGACGGCCCGGGGTGGCGACGAGGATGTCGACGCCGCGCTCCAGGGCGTAGATCTGGTTGCCCATGGACGTACCGCCGCAGACGACCTTCATCTTGAGGCCGAGCACGTCACCGTACGGCTGGAGGGCGTCCGCGACCTGCATCGCGAGCTCGCGGGTCGGGGTGAGGATCAGGCCGCGGGGGCGCTTCTTCTCGGTGTGGCCGCCGGCCAGCGTGGAGAGCAGCGGCAGACCGAAGGAGAGGGTCTTGCCGGAGCCGGTGCGGCCACGGCCGAGGATGTCCTTGCCGGCCAGGGCGTCCGGGATGGTCGCGGCCTGGATCGGGAAGGGGGTGGTCACACCGTTCTGCGCGAGCTTGCGGACGATCGCGTCCTCCAGGCCCAGGTCACCGAAGGTGATCTGCGGCTCGGCGGGCTCTGCGGCGGCGTCGGTGCCGGCGTCGGCGGGGGTGAGGTCCGCGGCGGTCTCCGCGGTGAGGGCGTCCGCCTCGGCGACGATCTCGTCGCTCGCGGGCATGACGGTCTGCTCAGTGGAAATGGACATGCGAAATGCGAAACCTTCCGGAGTTTCGGCACGCGCCCAAGCTCCGTGTCGGCTTCACAAATGACCGCCTCGATGCGGTCAGCCACGGCAAGGTAAGGAACGCGCCACACGGCGCGCTTCTGTTGGGCGCCGGGCAAATGGGATCAAACGATCTACCACCATACGCACTCGCACCCGCCGGACGCAAGCCGCTGCCCCCGTCCGGCGGCATGGCCTACGCCACAGGGCCCGCGGCCTGCGGGCCCGGCTGGGGCGACGGCGGGGCCGAGGTCGCCGGCGGCGGGCTGGCCGGCGGCTGCGGCGTGGGGGTGGTCGGCTGGCCGGCGGGCTGGCTGGACGCGGGCGGGCGGGGCGCCGGCGCCGTGGCACCGCCGGCCGGCGGCTTCGCCTTCTTGCCCGGCTTCCCGGTGCGGGCGTCCGGCGAGGCCTCGGCCGGGGTCCCCGAGGGCGTCGCGGTCGAGGACGGGGCGGCGGTGCCCCTGGCCGCGGGGCTGCCGCTGGCGCCCCGCGCGGAGCGCGCGTCCGCCTGCCCCGGCCGCCCGCCCGGCATCCGCACCCCGCCGTCCGGCTCCGGCCCCGCGTCGTGCTGCTTGCCCGCACCCGGCGACGGAGCGGGCCGCTCCGGGTCGCTCACGCTCATGCACCCCCCGAGGGCCAGGGCCACGACGGCGACGGCCGCGATCCGGGTGGCGGCTGCACGGGGTGAGGTGGGAGGCATGGGGGACCGCCTTCGGGGGCTACGGCCCGCTGCGGGCCGCTACGGATCTCTACGGGTCGCATCGGCGACGCGTACGGGCCGCATCGGCAACGCATGGGACAGGCCCCCTGCCCAACTGGGACCGCCCCGCGCAGGACACGCGCGGCACGCGGTCACCTGACCGGCTCTTTGCCGGTCGCGAGCACCGCCCTCCCCGAAGGTCACGACCGCCCCTTGCGCCTCTTGGGCCCCGGTGACCCTGCAGGCCTCATCCGTAGCCGAGGGCGTGCAGGCGCTCGTCGTCGATGCCGAAGTGGTGGGCCACCTCGTGAACGACCGTCACCTCGGTCTCTTCCACCACTTCTTCCCGCGAGGTGCACAGCCGCAGCGTGGGCCCGCGGTAGATGGTGATCCGGTCCGGCAGGACGCCCGCGTACCACTCGCCGCGCTCGGTCAGCGGCGTCCCCTCGTAGAGGCCGAGCAGCTCCGGGTCCTCCTTCGGGGGCTCGTCCTCGACGAACACCGCGACGTTGTCCATCAGCCGCGTCAGCTCCGGCGGGATCCGGTCCAGGGCTTCGGCGACCAGTTCCTCGAACTCCTCGCGCGTCATCTCCAGCACGCTCGCCATTGTCCGGCACGCACCCCCGCGGAGCCCCCGCACCGCCCGCGTGCGCCGTCCCGCGCCGCGGCCCGGGACGGCCCGCGGCGGCCTCCGGGAAACCGTTTTGGCGTTAGCTCCCTCCATCCCATATGCTTCTCACGTCCCCGAGGCGCTGCGAAGCGCCCAGGTGGGCCATCAGCCCTCATCGTCTAGTGGCCCAGGACGCCGCCCTTTCAAGGCGGTAGCACGGGTTCGAATCCCGTTGGGGGCACGCTTTACCGTGTGCGAGACTAGTGCTCGCACATAGCAAGGTCCTGTGGAGCAGTTTGGAGTGCTCGCCACCCTGTCAAGGTGGAGGCCGCGGGTTCAAATCCCGTCAGGACCGCTGCAGACATCTCTGATGTCTGCGTGGCTGGGTAGCTCAGTTGGTACGAGCGTCCGCCTGAAAAGCGGAAGGTCGCCGGTTCGACCCCGGCCCCAGCCACAGTGAGCCCCCCGTTTCCGAACGGGGGGCTCAGTGTTTTTGCAGGAAATGCGTTCGCCGCTTCGCGGCCGCTGGTGCGATCCTGGACTCCGTATGTCTACGCAGCCTGCCGCCCCCGCCACCTTCGCCGACCTCGCCGCCCGCCTGCCCGAGCTGACGCTGCGCGACGCGCAGCGCCTGGGGCGGCGGCTCGAGGGCGCGCGCCGCATCCGCAAGCCGGAGGCCCGCGCGGCCGTCCTGGCCGAGATCACGACCGAGATCGGTGCGGCCGAGCTGCGCACCGCGAGCCGCCGTGCCGCCGTGCCGGCCGTCACCTACCCCGAGCAGCTCCCGGTCAGCCAGAAGAAGGACGAGATCCTGGCGGCGATCCGCGACCACCAGGTCGTGATCGTCGCAGGTGAGACGGGTTCCGGGAAGACCACGCAGATCCCCAAGATCTGCATGGAGCTCGGCCGGGGCGTCCGCGGCCTGATCGGGCACACCCAGCCGCGCCGGATCGCCGCCCGCACGGTCGCCGAGCGCGTCGCCGAGGAGCTGCGCACGCCGCTGGGCGAGACGGTCGGCTGGAAGGTCCGCTTCACCGATCAGGTGGGCGAGAACACGCTGGTCAAGCTGATGACGGACGGCATCCTGCTGGCCGAGATCCAGACGGACCGCGAGCTGCGCCAGTACGACACGATCATCATCGACGAGGCGCACGAGCGCAGCCTCAACATCGACTTCATCCTGGGCTATCTGGCGCAGCTGCTGCCGCGCCGGCCCGACCTCAAGGTCGTCATCACCTCGGCCACGATCGACCCGGAGCGGTTCTCGCGGCATTTCGGTGACGCGCCGATCATCGAGGTGAGCGGGCGCACGTATCCCGTGGAGGTGCGGTACCGGCCGCTGCTGGAGGAAGACTCCGGCGACGCGGACCGCGATCAGATCACGGCGATCTGCGATGCGGTGGAGGAGCTGCAGCGCGAGGGCGACGGCGACATATTGGTCTTCCTCTCCGGCGAGCGAGAGATCCGTGACACGGCGGACGCGCTGGAGAAGAAGAAACTCCGGTTCACCGAGATCCTGCCGCTGTACGCCCGCCTCTCGCACGCCGAGCAGCACCGGGTCTTCCAGCGCCACACGGGCCGCCGGATCGTGCTCGCGACGAACGTCGCGGAGACGTCCCTGACGGTGCCGGGCATCCGTTATGTCATCGACCCGGGATTCGCCCGGATCTCGCGCTACAGCCACCGCACCAAGGTCCAGCGACTGCCGATCGAGGCGATTTCGCAGGCCAGCGCGAACCAGCGCAAGGGCCGCTGCGGCCGTACGTCGGACGGCATCTGCATCCGGCTGTACTCGGAGGACGATTTCCTCGCCCGCCCGGAGTTCACGGACGCGGAGATCCTCCGGACGAACCTGGCCTCGGTCATTCTGCAGATGACGGCGGCGGGCCTCGGCGACATCGAGAAGTTCCCGTTCATCGACCCGCCGGACCGCCGCAACATCAAGGACGGCGTCGACCTGCTGGTGGAGCTGGGGGCGCTGGATCCGCTGCAGAAGGATCCGAAGAAGAGGCTCACGCAGCTGGGGCGGAAGCTCGCGCAGCTGCCGGTGGACCCGCGGCTGGCCCGTATGGTCCTGGAGGCCGACCGCAACGGCTGTGTCCGCGAGGTCATGGTCATCGCGGCGGCGCTGTCCATCCAGGATCCGCGCGAGCGGCCTTCGGAGAAGCAGGCGCAGGCCGATCAGCAGCACGCCCGGTTCAAGGACGAGACGAGCGATTTCCTCGCGTTCCTGAACCTGTGGCGCTATGTGCGGGAGCAGCAGAAGGCGCTGTCGTCGTCGGCGTTCCGGCGCATGTGCAAGTCGGAGTTCCTGAACTATCTGCGGATACGCGAGTGGCAGGACATCTACTCGCAGCTGCGGACGGTCGCCAAGTCCATGGGCGTCCACATGGCCGAGGAGGACGCGGCTCCGGACCGGGTGCACCAGTCGCTGCTGGCCGGTCTGCTCTCGCACATCGGCCTCAAGGACACCGAGAAGAACGAGTACCTGGGTGCCCGCAGTGCGAAATTCGCGGTGTTCCCGGGCTCGGCGCTGTTCCGCAAGCAGCCGCGCTGGGTGATGTCGGCCGAGCTGGTGGAGACGTCGCGGCTGTGGGCGCGGGTCAATGCCAAGGTCGAGCCGGAGTGGATCGAGCCGCTCGCCCAGCACCTGGTGAAGCGCAATTACAGCGAGCCGCACTGGGAGCAGAAGCAGGCGGCCGTCATGGCGTACGAGCGGGTGACGCTCTACGGCGTGCCGATCGTCGCGCAGCGGAAGGTCAATTACGGGCGGATCGACCCGGAGACCAGCCGCGAGCTGTTCATCCGCCATGCCCTGGTCGAGGGCGACTGGCGCACGCACCACCAGTTCTTCCACGACAACCGCAAGCTGCTGGGCGAGGTCGAGGAGCTGGAGCACCGCGCCCGCCGCCGGGACATCCTGGTGGACGACGAGACGCTCTTCGACTTCTACGACCAGCGGCTGCCCGAACACGTCGTCTCGGGTGCGCATTTCGACTCGTGGTGGAAGCACAAGCGACGCGACGAGCCGGAGTTGCTGAACTTCGAGCAGTCGATGCTCATCAACGAGAACGCCGAGGCGGTCACCAAGGACGACTACCCGGATTCCTGGCGGCAGGGCCGGCTGAAGTTCAAGGTGACGTACCAGTTCGAGCCGGGCGCGGATGCGGACGGCGTGACGGTCCACATTCCACTGCAGGTGCTGAACCAGGTCTCGGCCGAGGGCTTCGACTGGCAGATCCCGGGGCTGCGCGAGGACCTGGTGACGGAGCTGATCCGGTCGCTGCCCAAGCCGGTCCGCCGGAATTACGTGCCGGCGCCGAATTTCGCCAAGGCGTTCCTGGACGGCCTTTCCCGCTCGGGGGCCCTGCCCCTGCAGGAGTCGCTGACGGTCGCGCTGGCGCGCGAGCTGCACCGGATGACGGCCGTCCGGCTCGATCCGGAGGACTTCGACCTCGCCAAGGTCCCCGACCACCTGAAGATCACTTTCCGGGTGGTCGACGAGCGCCGCCGGAAGATCGCCGAGGACAAGGACCTGGAGGCGCTGCGGCTGCGGCTCAAGCCGAAGACGCAGGCGGCGATCTCCAAGGCCTTCGAGCAGGCCGCGGAGGCCGCCAAGGGCGGCGGCAGCGGCGGCGGCGCCCCGGAGCAGCGCTCGGGCCTCACGTCCTGGACGGTGGGCACCCTGCCGCGCACCTTCGAGACGCGCCGGGCCGGTCAGCCGGTCAAGGCGTATCCGGCGCTGGTGGACGAGGGCTCCTCGGTCGCGGTGCGGCTCTTCGACACCGAGCAGGAGCAGCGCGAGGCGATGTGGCGGGGCACCCGCCGGCTGATCCTGCTGAACCTGCCCTCCAACCCGGCGAAGTACGCCCAGGACAAGCTCGGCAACCAGCAGAAGCTCGCCTTGTCGCGCAATCCGCACGGCTCCGTCCAGGCGCTCTTCGAGGACTGCGTCGCGGGCGCCGCCGACAAGCTGATCGCGGCGCACGGCGGCCCCGTCTGGGACGAAGAATCCTTCCGCAAGCTCTTCGACGCGGTACGGGCGGACATCGTGGACGCCACGATGGACGCGATCCGGAAGGTGCAGGAGGTGCTGGCCGCCTGGCAGGCGTGCGAGCGCCGGCTGAAGGCCACCACGAGCCTGTCCCTGATGTCCTCCCTCTCGGACGTCAAGGAACAGCTGGCCGGGCTGATCAAGCCGGGCTTCGTCACCGCTCACGGCGTACGGCGGCTGCCCGACCTGCTGCGCTATCTGGTGGCGGTCGACCGGCGGCTGACCCAGCTGCCCGCCAACGCCGACCGGGACCGGGCCCGGATGGCGAAGGTGAAGGAGATGCAGGACGAGTACGCGTGGCTGCTGGAGCAGTTCCCGAAGGGGCGCCCGGTGCCCCAGGAGGCGCTCGACATCCGCTGGATGATCGAGGAGCTCCGGGTGAGCTACTTCGCCCACGCGCTGGGGACGGCGCACCCGGTCTCGGACAAGCGGATCGTGAAGGCCATCGATCAGCTGGCGCCGTAGGGGCGCGGGTGCGGCCGGCCCGCGGGGCGGGGGCCCGTTCGGGGCCCTTCCGCGATCGGGTTCGACCGCACCCCCTGACCTGCTGTAGAGTCTGTCTCGCAGCCCGCCGGAGCGGGAAGCGAAGCAAGGTCCTGTGGAGCAGTTTGGAGTGCTCGCCACCCTGTCAAGGTGGAGGCCGCGGGTTCAAATCCCGTCAGGACCGCATCGGTTGAAGGCCCGGATCCCTCTCAGGGATCCGGGCCTTCTCGCGTTCGACCTTGACGGGGACACGTGCCAGGGGTACCCAGGGCAGTGGAGGTGCTGCGCTCCATGACGACGACCCCGGCAGAAGCGAAACGCCGCGAGACCATCCGGCACGAAACGAGGGCGCTGCTGCGCGCCCACCTGTCCGCCGCCTCGGGAGCTTCCGGCTACCGCCACCTGACCCGGCACTGCGCGGTGTGCCACCGGCTGCTGCGGCTCGCCCAGGAGGCGGCTGCGGGCCCCGGAGGGCCCGCAGCGGGGCCGGAGGGCGCCGAGGAGGCGCGGTCCGGCTCCGGGTGACCAACGGGGCCTGTACGGGCGGCAGTCGGCCGCGGATTCCGCACGCGTGCGACGTACACCGTGTCCATTACCGCAGCAGCACGGTGAGTGACAAGCACGTCGCGCTGTGACGGGAGTCACCGAAAGAGTTTCCCGGATGAGGGAACTTACCCCTGACCTACAACGGGTCAATTTAATATGTGCAATTGCACTCCACCCGAAAGGGTGGGCCCAGGGGTCCGTACGGGTGCCCCGCCGGCCCCTGCTGCCCAGAGCCGGGCAGGGCCACCGAGGGCCGCTCGACGGCGTCCGGGCATAAAAAGATCGCGCTGGACCCGGCGGAGTCCAGCGCGATCGACGACTCGCCCAAGTCGGTGGGCTGCGGCGGTCCTGTTGGGGCAGGAGCCGGTCGTGTGTAGCTGAGGTGGTGCTTCAGTGGAAACTGGAGCGGGGCGTGAGCCGGGTTGGGGGCCCCGGAAAACGCCCGGTCATGCGGTTGTTCAGGCCTCGCTGCGCTGCTGCGGAATGCCCGCCAGCAGGGCGCGGACCTCCGCTTCGCGGTAACGGCGGTGTCCTCCGAGCGTGCGGATGGACGTGAGCTTGCCAGCCTTGGCCCAACGGGTGACCGTCTTCGGGTCCACGCGGAACATCGTGGCAACCTCAGCCGGGGTCAGCAGCGGCTCGGCATCAGGGGTGCGAGCGGTCATGAGCGGCCTCCTCGGGAGAACCTGACGTGGAGTCGGTTCTTTCCTCTAAATTCTGCACCTTGACCCGCGTTGCCCGAAATGGCGGACGCGGGCCGAGTCGGTTATAGGACGAACGGCTTGTCCTCGGCACTACAACTACACCATCTGTCCAGCCACGTCGGCCAAACCGATGGAATTGCCCTCTCAGGTGTTCAACCTCGACGGAAGCCGATGGACCATGCCATAGCGGACAGTCACGCCACCGTGACGATCAGTCACAGCGGGATCAGGGGTCACCAGACCCGCCAAGGAGTGCAATACCGATCAATCCGCCCGTAGTTGGACGGAAGGAGCCCTTCCCGGACTCCTTGTCCTATTTTGCCACGCGGATGGGCGATGGGCGCAAGACCTGACGAAAGTGCGTTAGGTCACGGTTGCCGCAATGGCCCGGATCGGGACCTAGGTCCCGGCGCTTCTCGGACCAGGACTTCAATTGGCGTACTGCCGGTTGCGTACGGCACTCCAGCGCTCCGTCAACCGCTCGTACGCCCTCCCCGCGCGCACTCCATCGCCCGCGCGCAACGCCGCGAGCCCCTCCGCCGTGTCCCCGGCGGAATGATCTTCCGCCAATTGCGCCTCGGGCACCATATGCACGAGGCCTCCGTAGTCGAGCTCCACCAGGGAGCGCGGGTGGAACTCCTCCAGCCACCGCCCCACGTCCACCAGGCCGTCGATCAGCGGGCCCTCGTCGATCGCGTCCTTGAGCGTGCGCAGCCCGCGGGCCACCCGCCGCCTCGCCTGCACCATCGGCGTGCGGTAGCGGAGGACGAGCCCGTCCCGGCCCGGCGCACCGCCCTCTCCCTTGCCGTACTCGCGCTCCTCGTCGGAGAAGAGGACGAACCAGCGCAGCGGCACCTGCCAGGTGGCGGTGCGGATCCAGGGCCGGGCGTCGGGGTTGCGCTCCTGCCAGCGCTCGTAGTCCGCCTCCGCCTGCCGGCGCACGACCGGCGGCAGCGCCGCGTCCAGGACCGGTGCGGGCAGGCTCTCGGACAGCTCCTCCAGCGCCAGCCAGCCGCGCAGCCGGGTCCGCCACGGGCAGACGCACAGGACGCCGTCCTGGAAGGCGACGAAGGCTTCGCCGCTCTCGTGCACCGGGACCGGCACCGGCGGAGTGGGCAGCAGGTCGGCGAGCGAGCGCCGGAGCTCGTCCTGGGCGCACGGCAGGGACGCGCGCCGGGCGTAGCGCTCCCAGTGCGTGCGCTCCGGCTCCGGGAATGCGCCCAGCGGCTCGTAAACCCGCAGGTACGCCGCGTACGGGACAGTCACCGATGACGCCGAGCCCACACGTGCTCCCCTCAAGACGCCGGACACTCCGGGGAGTTGCCGAACCCTCCCCGTACCGCGCAAATCGTCCCATGGCACCGCGCCCCGGAGGAGTGATCCTCCGCACGGGACCGGCCCGCCGGGCCGACAGGTCTTACCCTCTTGCCAACCGGCCCTCCACCACCCCCGGAGGGCGACCTCCGCGACATATGGAGTCACCACAGTGACTGACGTACGTCCCATCAATGACGCTGACGGCGTGCTGCACACATTGTTCCGGTCCGACCAGGGCGGCCACGAGCAGGTCGTGCTGTGCCAGGACCGCGAGAGCGGCCTGAAGGCAGTGATCGCCATCCACTCCACCGCCCTGGGCGACGCCCTCGGCGGCACGCGCTTCTACCCGTACGCCTCGGAGGAGGCGGCGGTGCAGGACGCCCTCAACCTCTCCCGCGGCATGTCGTACAAGAACGCGCTGGCGGGTCTGGATCACGGCGGCGGAAAGGCCGTGATCATCGGCGATCCCTCCCTGATCAAGACCGAACAACTTCTGCTGGCGTACGGTCGCTTCGTGGCCTCTCTCGGCGGCCGCTACGTCACCGCCTGCGACGTCGGCACCTACGTCCAGGACATGGACGTCGTCGCCCGCGAGTGCCGCTGGACCACCGGCCGCTCCCCCGAGAACGGCGGCGCCGGCGACTCCTCGGTCCTCACCGCCTTCGGCGTCTTCCAGGGCATGCGCGCCGCCGCGCAGACCCAGTGGGGCGAGCCCACGCTGCGCGGCCGCAGAGTCGGTGTCGCGGGCGTCGGCAAGGTCGGTCACCACCTCGTCGAGCACCTGGTCGAGGACGGCGCGGAGGTCGTCATCACCGACGTCCGGACGGAGGCCGTGGAGCGGATCATCGCCCGCCACCCGCAGGTCACCGCCGTGACGGACGCCGACGTCCTGGTCCGTACGCCGCTCGACGTCTACGCCCCCTGCGCCCTCGGCGGCGCCCTGGACGACGCCACCGTGGCCGCCCTGACCGCGAGCGTGGTCTGCGGCGCCGCCAACAACCAGCTCGCCCACCCGGGCGTCGAGAAGGACCTCGCGGACCGCGGCATTCTCTACGCGCCGGACTACGTGGTGAACGCCGGTGGAGTGATCCAGGTCGCCGACGAACTCCACGGATTTGATTTCGACCGCGCGAAGGCCAAGGCGAATCAGATTTTCGACACGACCCTGGCCATATTCGACCGGGCCAAGGCCGACGGCATTCCGCCCGCCGCTGCCGCCGACCGGCTGGCCGAGCAGCGCATGGCCGAGGCGCGGGCGCGCGCCGCAAGCGCGGTTACCGCGCAGTAGGACCGTCCGGTACGGGTCTTGCGCGTGGTTCGTGACCGTGCGGCGGACACGGCGCGGCCGGAGCGGCCGTCCGGGTGTCACCCGGAGCGCCCCCTAGCGGTCCCTACAGGCCCGTCCGATGAGGTGGTGAGCGAGACATCTCTCACCACCCATCGGCGGGTCGGGGCACAAGACACGTTAAAATCGCAGCTGACCAGCGGGGACGGGGCTCCCCTAGGGTTGTGCTGCGTGGCACGTCATGCGGGCGACGTACCGTATGGCCGCGGAAGCAGGTACCGTTGAAGCCCTACAGGCCGGATCCCTCCACGGGGATCCGCTCTGACTCATGAACGTGAACGCGTGTCAAGACTCTGGGGCCGTCGAGCCCCGTCATTGAGGGGGTCGAGCCATGGGGCGCGGCCGGGCCAAGGCCAAGCAGACAAAGGTCGCCCGCCAGCTGAAGTACAACAGCGGCGGGACCGACCTCTCACGTCTGGCCAATGAGCTGGGCGCATCGCCGACGAAGCAGCCGCCGAACAGCGAGCCGCTCGACGATGAGCTGGATGACGACCCGTACGCTCAGTACGCGAGTCGTTACAACGACGAAGAGGACGAGGACGAGCAGACGCCGTCCGACCCTTCTTACCGTCGCCGCGCTTGACGCTGTAACTCCCACTGACCCGGTTCGAGGCCTGTCCTCGGACCGGGTTCTGTGCTGCCCGGGACCGTGCGCCCGCTGCGGCCCGGGGCTCCGCCGCGGACCTTCCGGTCCGGGCGGCGGCCCCCGTGCGGCGTCGGATCAAGACTGCTCCCGGCGAGGCCTCAGCCGGCGTAGTCGCCGGTCAGCGCCACGGCCTCGGCGTGGTCACCGCGCTCGGTGACGCCGCCCGCGACCCAGGCGTCCACTCCGCGGTCGGCGAGGGTCGTGAGGGCCACGTCCACGGACTCCTGCGGGACGACCGCGACCATGCCGACGCCCATGTTCAGCGTCTTCTCCAGCTCCAGGCGCTCGACGCCGCCGAGCTTGCCCACGGTGTCGAAGACCGCGCCCGGCGTCCACGTCGACCGGTCGACCGTGGCGTGGAGGTGGTCCGGGATCACCCGGGCCAGGTTGTTCGCGAGGCCGCCGCCCGTGATGTGCGAGAAGCCGTGCACCTCGGCCGTACGGGTGAGGGCCAGGCAGTCCAGCGAGTAGATCCGCGTGGGCTCCAGGAGCTCCTCGCCGAGGGTGCGGCCGAACTCCGGAACCTCCCGGTCCAGCTCCCAGCCGGCCCGGTCGAAGAGCACATGGCGGACCAGCGAGTACCCGTTCGAGTGAAGTCCGGACGAGGCCATCGCGATGACGACGTCACCCGTACGGATGCGATCGGCGCCCAGCACGCGGTCGGCCTCGACCACGCCGGTGCCCGCACCGGCCACGTCGAACTCGTCCGCGCCGAGCAGGCCCGGGTGCTCGGCGGTCTCGCCGCCGACCAGCGCGCAGCCGGCGAGCACACAGCCCTCGGCGATGCCCTTGACGATCGCGGCCACCCGCTCGGGGTAGACCTTGCCGACGCAGATGTAGTCGGTCATGAACAGCGGCTCGGCGCCGCAGACGACCAGGTCGTCCACGACCATGCCGACCAGGTCGTGGCCGATGGTGTCGTACACGCCCATGCGGCGGGCGATGTCGACCTTCGTGCCGACGCCGTCCGTGGCGGAGGCCAGGAGGGGACGCTCGTACCGCTTGAGCGCGCTCGCGTCGAAGAGCCCGGCGAAGCCGCCGAGGCCGCCGACGACCTCGGGTCGGGTGGCCTTCTTCACCCACTTCTTCATGAGCTCGACGGCGTGATCGCCCGCTTCGATGTCGACGCCCGCGCTTGCGTAGCTGGCACCGGTGGTCTCAGACATTGCTGGGAACTTTCGTGTCGTTCGGTACTACGAGGGCGTTCTACGGACGACGGAGCGCATCGGCGGCGTCCGCGCCACCGGCCAGCTCGGTCTCCAGCAGCTGCTTGCCGAGCAGCTCGGGGTCGGGGAGCTCCATGGGGTACTCGCCGTCGAAGCAGGCGCGGCACAGGTTCGGCTTGGCGATGGTGGTCGCCTCGATCATGCCGTCGAGCGAGATGTACGCGAGGGAGTCCGCGCCGAGCGACCGGCCGATCTCCTCGACGCTCATGCCATTGGCGATCAGCTCGGCCCGGGTGGCGAAATCGATGCCGAAGAAGCACGGCCATTTCACCGGCGGGGAGGAAATCCGCACGTGCACCTCGGCGGCGCCGGCCTCGCGGAGCATCCGGACCAGCGCGCGCTGGGTATTGCCGCGGACGATGGAATCGTCGACGACGACCAGGCGCTTGCCCTTGATGACTTCCTTGAGCGGATTCAGCTTCAGCCGGATGCCGAGCTGGCGGATGGTCTGGCTCGGCTGGATGAAGGTCCGGCCGACATAGGAATTCTTGACCAGACCCGTGCCGTACGGAATGCCGCTGGCCTCTGCGTAACCGACGGCGGCCGGGGTGCCGGATTCCGGAGTCGGTATCACCAGATCGGCGTCGACCGGGGCCTCGGCGGCGAGCCTGCGGCCCATTTCCACCCGGGACAGATAGACGTTCCGGCCCGCTATGTCGGTGTCGGGACGGGCCAGGTACACGTACTCGAAGACACAGCCCTTGGGGCGGGCCTCGGCGAAGCGGCTGGTGCGCACGCCGTGCTCGTCGATGGCGATGAGCTCGCCCGGCTCGATCTCGCGGACGAACGTGGCGCCGCAGATGTCCAGGGCGGCCGTCTCCGAGGCCACCACCCAGCCGCGCTCCAGGCGGCCGAGGACGAGCGGGCGGATGCCCTGCGGGTCCCGGGCGGCGTAGAGCGTGTGCTCGTTCATGAAGACGAGGCAGAAGGCGCCCTTGACGTCGGGAAGGACCTTGGCGGCCGCCTCCTCGACGGTCAGCGGCTTGCCCTCCGCGTCGGTCTGGCCCGCGAGCAGGGCCGTGACCAGGTCGGTGTCGTTGGTCGCCGCGACCTGGGTGGCACGGCCGTTCTCCCGGGGGAGGGCCGCGACCATCTCGGCCAGCTCGGCCGTGTTGACCAGGTTGCCGTTGTGACCCAGCGCGATCGAGCCGTGCGCGGTCGCGCGGAAGGTCGGCTGGGCGTTCTCCCACACCGAGGCTCCGGTGGTGGAGTAGCGGGCGTGACCGACCGCGATGTGGCCCTGGAGGGAGCCGAGGGAAGTTTCGTCGAAGACCTGGGAGACCAGTCCCATGTCCTTGAAGACGAGGATCTGGGAGCCGTTGCTCACCGCGATGCCCGCGGACTCCTGTCCACGGTGCTGCAGCGCATACAGCCCGAAATAGGTGAGTTTGGCGACCTCTTCACCCGGAGCCCAGACACCGAAGACGCCGCAAGCGTCCTGGGGGCCCTTCTCGCCGGGGAGCAGGTCGTGGCTGAGTCGTCCGTCACCACGAGGCACACCTTGAGTCTATGGCAGGGAGGAGGTTCATCCGAACCGGGGACGACCGGGGATGGCTCACACCACGCACAGCCACTCGGCGCGCACGGTGAATCACCTTTCGGGGGACATTCGTTCATGCCGTTTGTTCAATCCCACAAAGGGAGTTACGCGAACAGCGGGAGCTGCGCGGAGATGTCCGCGCGTTCGCCGCTCGCGGTGACCGACCCCGCACCGAGGGCACTGGTCCAGTCCGTACGGCCGGTGGCCAGGCGGAGCCAGGTGAGGGGGTCGGTTTCGACCACATTGGGCGGCGTGCCACGGGTGTGCCGGGGGCCGGCCACGCACTGGACCACCGCGAAGGGCGGGATGCGGACCTCGACGGAGCCGCCCGGGGCCTTGGCGGCCAGCGCATCGGCGAGCAGCCGGGTGGCGTTGGCCAAAGCCTGGCGGTCGTAAGGGATCTCGCTGCCGAGCGCGGTCGCGAGATCGCCGGTGCGGACGGCCAGCTCCACGCAGCGCGTGACCAGGAAGTCGTCCAGTCGCATGGCGCCCGCGGGGGTGGCGAGCAGGCGGTCGGGCGGAGTGGCGGCGGCGAGGGCGGCGAAACGGTCCGCTGCGGCGGCCAGGAGGGCGGCGGCGGCGGTTGTGGTCTCTGTGGCTGTGGTTGCTGTAGAGGTGGTTGCTGCGATTGGGTTCGCAGCCCTGGTTGCCCATTCCGCGGCGGTGATCTCCCGCGCGGGCGGGGCCGGTTCCCCGATCAGCCGGGCCACGAGGTCCACCCCCGTGGCGATGTGCCCGAGCAGCTCCCGGACGGTCCGGCCCCCGCACCGGGTGGGCAGCGCGAGCTGCGCCGCGTCCAGGCCTGCGGCGGCGTCCCGTACGTGGCCGAGCTGTGCGGTGACGGCGGCGCGCACCTTGGCGGCGTCGTAGCTGCGTGGACGGGGCTTGCGCGGGGCGGGAGACATGGCTCCGACCCTATTCGGCGCGGGGGGCTTCAGCCCGGGGCTTTTCGGCGCCGGCGGGGAGCGAGCCGAAGTCCCCGAGACCCCGTTCGACCAGGGTGAAAGCGCGCTCCGCGAGATCGAGCGCGCCGGGGAGGACCTCCTCCGCCGACTCGCCCGCGAGCAGGCGCCGGTGGTTGTACTCGTGAACGGCGTAGCGGACGCTCATCAGCTGGGCCGCGACCACAGGAGCGAGCTCGGCGTCGGGGCCTTCCGCGGCGGCGGCCAGCTCCTCGGCCAGGAGCATCTGGGCGTGGCGTACGTACTCGTGGGCGCGGACGAGCAGGGCCGGGGTCTCCTGGATCAGCCGGCGCACCTGGAGCACGTAGGGGTCGTCGCTCATGCCGACGGACGCGTCGCGGGCGTTGAGCGCGGCCACGAACGCCCTGCGGAAGGCGGCGACGGCGGACTCGCCGGGGCGCCTGTCGCGCACGGAGCGGGCGGCGTCACCGATGTGCTCCTGCATGGGGCCGAGGACCAGGTCCTCCTTGGAGGACATGTAGTTGAAGACCGTCATCTTCGAGACCTCGGCGGCCAGGGCCACTTCGGCGACCGACACCTGGTCGTAGCCGCGCTCCAGGAACAGCTCCACGGCGGTCTTCCACAGCGTGCGGCGGGTCTGGATCTTCTTGCGCTCGCGCAGGCTCAGCCCTTCGGTCATGGCACGACTGTACCAGGATGAAATTTTGACCGGACCGACAAACTTACCCGATAGAAGAATTGACTCGGTACACGCTCTCGGGGCATGGTGAGGGCGCGCCGCTTCCATCGGCGTCCACGAGCGACTCCGGAGGGGGAAGAAGGGTGCATTCATCCACGGCGGCGGGGCAGTTGGCCACGGAGCCAGGGCCGGCGGAAGGGCCGGCGAGAGGGGCTGCGGGGGGAACTGCCGAAGCTCCGGCGCCGGTCACGGGTGGCCGGCCGGCCGGGCCTCTGATGACCGCCGGGCAGCGCAAGATCGCCTTCGTCGTCTGCCTGGCCACGATGCTGCTGGCCGTGCTCGACCAGAACATCGTCTCGGCCGTCACCATCCCGATCGTCCAGGACCTCGACCCCGTGCACGGCATCGACCGGGTGCCATGGCTGATCAGCGCCTTCGCCCTCGCCTCGACCGCGGCCCTGCCGCTCTACGGCAAGCTGTGCGACACGCTCGGCGCGCGCAAGGTGTTCCTGAGCGCCGTAGCGGCGTTCCTCGTCGGATCGGCGCTGTGCGGAGCCGCGCAGTCCATGGCGCAGCTCATCGCCTTCCGCGCGGTCCAGGGCATCGGCGGCGGTGGGCTGATGAGCGTCACGATGGTCGTGATCGCCCAGCTCAAGGCCGGTGCGGCCGAAGAGCCGGCGGACGCGAAGGCCGGGGGCGCGAAGGGCGGCGGCTCAAAGGGTGGTGGCGGCGGGGCGGGGATCGGCGGCATCGTGGCGGGCTCCGGCATGGCGCTCGGGCCCGTGCTGGGCGGATTCCTCGCCGATCACGCCGACTGGCGCTGGGTGTTCTACGTGAACCTGCCCATCGGCCTCGCCGTACTCGCCGCGGCAGCAGCCGTGCTCAAGCTCCCCCAGCACCACGGCACGCGCCACCGGATCGACTTCCTCGGCGCCGGGCTCGCAGCGGCCTTCTCCACGGCCGTCCTGCTCGTCACCGAATGGGGCGGCAAGGAGTACGCGTGGGACTCCCCCGCCATCCTCGGGATGATCGCGGCGAGCGTGCTGCTGCTCGGCCTGTTCCTGTGGCGGCAGGCGACGGCGGCCGAGCCCGTCCTGCCGCTGTCCCTGTTCAAGATCCCCGTGCTGCGCACCTCGTTCGCGCTGCAGGCGCTCATCGGGACGGCCCTGATGGGGTCGATGATCTACGTGATCGTCTATCTGCAGCTCGTGCGCGGCATAGCCGCCACGGACGCCAGCCTCTTCCTGATTCCCATGGCCGCCGGGCTCTCGGTCATCGGCATCGTCACCGGCAAACTGACGGCGCGCGGCTGGCCGCAGAAGACGTTCATCGTCACCGGCACGGCCGTCACGGCAGCAGCCATGGGGCTGCTGGCGACCCTCGGTGCGGACACCGGCCTGTGGGTCGTCGGCCTGGCACTGCTGCTGCTCGGCCTGGGGTTCGGCCAGCTGCTCGGCCAGCTGATCCAGCTGACGCAGGAGTCCGCGCCGCCCCGCCAACTGGGCGTGGCCACCACGGGAATCCGCTTCTTCCAGTCCCTGGGCGGCGCGCTGGGCGCCTCCCTCTTCGGCACGGTGCTGGCCCGGGTGTACGAGGCGAAGGGCCCCGGCGGGTCGGCGGGCCGCATAGCCGCGCTCGGCGGAGAGGCGCACGCCCAGGCGATACGGGCGTTCGTCTCCGGCGTCGACACGGTGTTCGCCTGTGCCGCAGGAGCGATGCTGGTGGCTCTGCTGCTGGCGATACGCCTGCGAGTGCCCCGCCCCTGACGCTCCCGCCCGGGCTCCGCCCGGATCCGCCGTCCCGGTGGCGGGGCGGGCTCCCAAGGGAGCCGGCCCCCGCCACCGGGCACGTCAGGCGGACCTGCGGCAGGCGGTCCTACGCGAGCAGCGCCGGGATCGTGGCCTCGTGGGCCTTGCGCAGCTCGGCCAGCGGAATGCTGAACTGGCCCTGCACGTCGATCTCCTCGCCGTCGACGACACCGATCCGGGTCGCGGGCAGGCCCCGCGCTCCGCACATGTCGGTGAACCGCAGCTCCTCGCTCCGCGGGACCGCGACGACCGCGCGGCCGGCGGACTCGGAGAGGAGGAAGACGAACGGGTCGATGCCGTCGGGCACGATGATCCGCGCGCCCTTGCCGCCGCGCAGGCACGACTCCACCAGTGCCTGGATCAGACCGCCGTCGGAGAGGTCGTGCGCGGCGTCGACCATGCCGTCGCGCGAGGCGGAGATCAGGATCTCGCCGAGCAGCTTCTCGCGGTCCAGGTCCACGGCCGGCGGCAGCCCGCCGAGGTGGTCGTGGACCACCTGGGACCAGGCCGAACCGCCCAGCTCCTCCTTGGTGTCACCCAGCAGGTAGAGCAGGTGGCCCTCGTCGGAGAAGGCGATCGGCGTCCGGCGGTTGACGTCGTCGATGACGCCGAGCACCGCGACCACGGGGGTCGGGTGGATGGCGGTCTCACCGGTCTGGTTGTACAGCGAGACGTTGCCGCCGGTGACCGGGGTGCCGAGCGCGAGGCAGCCGTCCGCCAGGCCGCGCGTGGCCTCCGCGAACTGCCACATGACGGCCGGGTCCTCGGGGGAGCCGAAGTTCAGGCAGTTGGAGATCGCCAGCGGGCGGGCGCCGGAGGCGGCCACGTTGCGGTAGGACTCGGCGAGCGCGAGCTGCGCGCCCGTGTACGGGTCGAGCTTGGCGTAGCGGCCGTTGCCGTCCGTGGCGACGGCGACACCGAGGTTGGTGTCCTCGTCGACGCGGACCATGCCGGAGTCCTCCGGCTGCGCGAGGACGGTGTTGCCCTGCACGAACCGGTCGTACTGGTCCGTGATCCAGGACTTGGAGGCCTGGTTCGGCGAGGAGATCACCTTGAGGACCTGCGCGCGCAGCTCCTCGGCGGTCGCCGGCCGGGCCAGCTTGTTCGCGTCGTCGGCCTGGAGGGCGTCCTGCCAGTCCGGACGGGCGTACGGGCGCTCGTAGACCGGGCCCTCGTGGGCCACGGTGCGCGGCGGCACGTCCACGATCTGCTCGCCGTGCCAGAAGATCTCCAGCCGGTCGCCGTCGGTGACCTCACCGATGACGGTGGCGATGACGTCCCACTTCTCGCAGATCTCCAGGAAGCGGTCGACCTTGCCGGGCTCGACGATCGCGCACATGCGCTCCTGCGACTCGCTCATGAGGATCTCCTCGGGCGAGAGCGTCGCGTCGCGCAGCGGCACGCGGTCCAGCTCGACGCGCATGCCGCCGGAGCCGGCGCTGGCCAGCTCGCTGGTGGCGCAGGACAGGCCGGCGCCGCCGAGGTCCTGGATGCCGTCGACCAGGTCCTCGCGGAAGATCTCCAGGGTGCACTCGATGAGGAGCTTCTCCTGGAAGGGGTCGCCGACCTGGACGGCGGGACGCTTGGCGGGCTTGCTGTCGTCGAAGGTCTCGGAGGCCAGGACCGAGACGCCGCCGATGCCGTCGCCGCCGGTGCGGGCGCCGTAGAGGATGACCTTGTTGCCGGCGCCGGAGGCCTTCGCGAGGTGGATGTCCTCGTGCTTCATCACGCCCACGCACAGGGCGTTGACCAGCGGGTTGCCCTGGTAGCAGGCGTCGAAGACGACCTCGCCGCCGATGTTGGGCAGGCCCAGGCAGTTGCCGTAGCCGCCGATGCCCGCGACGACGCCCGGCAGGACGCGCTTGGTGTCGGGGTGGTCGGCGGCGCCGAAGCGCAGCGGGTCCATGACGGCGACCGGGCGGGCGCCCATCGCGAGGATGTCGCGGACGATGCCGCCGACGCCGGTGGCCGCGCCCTGGTAGGGCTCGATGTACGACGGGTGGTTGTGCGACTCGACCTTGAAGGTGACCGCGTAGCCCTGGCCGACGTCGACGACGCCGGCGTTCTCGCCGATGCCGACGAGGAGGGCGTCGTTCTCGGGGGCCTTCTCGCCGAACTGGCGGAGGTGGACCTTGCTCGACTTGTACGAGCAGTGCTCGGACCACATGACGGAGTACATCGCGAGCTCGGCGCCGGTGGGACGGCGGCCGAGGATGGTGCGGATGCGCTCGTACTCGTCCTGCTTCAGGCCCAGTTCGGCCCACGGCTGGTCGGTGTCGGGGGTCTCGTTGGCGTGCTTGACGGTGTCGAGAGTCATGAGGTGCTGACCAGCTTCTTCAGGATCGAGGTGAAGAATCCGAGCCCGTCCGTGCGGCCGGTGCCGACGCCCGGCTCGACGGCGTGTTCGGGGTGCGGCATCAGGCCGACGACGTTGCCGGCGGCGTTGGTGATGCCGGCGATGTCGCGGAGCGAGCCGTTGGGGTTGCCGTCCAGGTAGCGGAAGGCGACGCGGCCCTCGGCCTCCAGCTCGTCCAGGGTGCGCTCGTCGGCCACGTAGCGGCCGTCGATGTTCTTCAGCGGGACGGAGATCTCCTGGCCCGCTTCGTAGTCGGACGTCCAGGCGGTGTCCGCGTTCTCGACGCGGAGCTTCTGGTCGCGGCAGATGAAGTGCAAGTGGTTGTTGCGCAGCATCGCGCCGGGCAGCAGGTGGCTCTCAGTGAGCACCTGGAAGCCGTTGCAGATGCCGAGGACGGGCATGCCGCCCCGGGCCTGCTCGATGACGGTCTCCATGACCGGCGAGAAGCGGGAGATGGCACCCGCCCGCAGGTAGTCGCCGTAGGAGAAACCGCCGGGCAGGACCACGGCGTCAACCTGCTTGAGGTCCTTGTCGCGGTGCCAGAGCGGCACGGGCTCGAGCCCGGCGATCCGGACGGCGCGCTGGGTGTCCCGGTCGTCCAGGGTGCCGGGGAAAGTGACGACTCCTACGCGTGCAGTCACGAGTCGACCCGCACGGTGTAGTTCTCGATCACGGTGTTGGCGAGAAACGTTTCCGCCATCTCGTGGATTCGGGCGAGGGCGGCGTCGTCGACCGGACCCTCCACCTCGAGTTCAAAGCGCTTGCCCTGACGGACGTCGGCGATCCCCTCGAAACCCAGGCGAGGCAGCGCGCGCTGCACCGCCTGGCCCTGCGGGTCGAGGATCTCCGGCTTGAGCATGACGTCGACTACGACGCGTGCCACTGGCACTCCCGGTGTGTGGTGCGTGAGCTGAAGCGGTACGGCCAGCGTACAGTCCCGAAAAATCTACGCGCATAGATATGCTGGGCCTCCTGTCACGTTTACGCATCGACACCCGGGACGCCCTGGAAAAATCCCGGGAAAAACGTACGGTCCTGATTGCGAAGCGGCACACGGACCTAATTAACTGGGCTTCACTTTCCAATGCTCTTCGATGTACAAATGAATAACCATTGACCAGGAACGGATCCGGAACATCCGGAACCAGTGCATCTCTGCAGTTCACCGCCGGGATGCCCGCCGAAAGGACCGATATTCGTGGCACAGCGCGTAGTGGTCACACTCTCCGACGACATCGACGGCGGGGAAGCCGCGGAGACGGTTACCTTCGGCCTCGACGGCAAGTCGTACGAGATCGACCTCAACACTGCCAATGCGAAGAAACTGCGGGCAGTCCTCGCGCCTTACCTGGAGGCGGGCCGCAAGCAGTCCCGCTCCGGCAAGGCCTACCGCCGCACCTCCGTCGCCCCCGACCCCGCGGCGGTCCGCGCCTGGGCCCGCTCGCACGGCATGGACGTCCCGCCGCGCGGCCGCATCCCCAAGCGCGTGTACGAGGCCTTCAACTCCGCCGAGTGAGCCGGGCGCCGGGCTGCTGCCGGACTGCGGGCGGCCCGGCGGCGGACGGTCCGCCGGGCCGATTTGCCAAGCACCCCGGATGATCAGCTAGAGTCTGGATCACGCCGCGGGGCGAGGCCGGGAAACCGGGCAAACCCCCAGGTCACGCGGGTGTAGCTCAGCAGTAGAGCGCCCCCTTTCCAAGGGGGAGACGCAGTGTGCGATTCCTGTCACCCGCTCTGAACGTCCTCCGGCCACAGTTGTGGTCCGGCGGGACGGATCATGCGGGTGTAGCTCAGTAGTAGAGCGCCCTCTTTCCAAGAGGGAGGCGCAGTGTGCGATTCCTGTCACCCGCTCTGATCGCTTGACGGTCCACTTCCGTGGGCCGGACCGGCGATCCATGCGGGTGTAGCTCAGTAGTAGAGCGCCCCCTTTCCAAGGGGGAGGCGCAGTGTGCGATTCCTGTCACCCGCTCTCATCACGGTTACCGGCCACGCAAGTGGATCAGGTAGAGTGATGCACGCACCGCCCGGCGGCTCCTCATTCGAGAAGCTCACGGTCGGAAGCATGCGGACGTAGCTCAGTTGGTAGAGCACCACCTTGCCAAGGTGGATGTCGCGAGTTCGAGTCTCGTCGTCCGCTCAGTTGAACGAAGGCCCCGGTCATCACGACCGGGGCCTTCGTCGTGTCACCGGCACCTCCTCCCGGCGCTGATGACATTCGTCATCCGAAGACATGACAGGCCGCACTGATCCGGGCCCGGATCCGGCGGGAGCCTTGAGTCATGGACATCGGGGACAGTGTGATCGACGTCTCGGGGCTGCGCCGCCGCTACGGCCCGGCCGGGGACAAGGGTTTCGAAGCGGTGCGGGACATCTCCTTCACTGTGGCGCGCGGCGAGTTGTTCGCCCTGCTCGGCACGAACGGCGCGGGCAAGACCTCCACGGTCGAGCTCCTGGAGGGCCTCGCCAAGCCGACCGCGGGCGAGGTGCGGGTGCTCGGGCACGATCCGTATGCGGAGCGGAGCGCCGTGCGGCCGCGGATCGGAGTGATGCTCCAGGAAGGCGGCTTCCCTTCGGACCTGACCGTCACGGAGACGGTCCGGATGTGGGCCGACTGCACCACCGGGGCCCGCCCCGTGGCGGAGGCCCTGGAGCTGGTCGGCCTCGGCGGGCGCAAGGCCGTCCGCATCAAGCAGCTCTCCGGCGGCGAGCGCCGCCGCCTCGATCTCGCGCTCGCCCTCCTGGGCCGCCCGGAGGTCCTCTTCCTCGACGAGCCGACGACCGGCCTCGACCCCGAGGCCCGGCACAACACCTGGGAGCTGGTGCGCCGGCTGCGTGCCGAAGGCACCACCGTGCTGCTGACCACGCACTATCTGGAGGAGGCGGAAGCCCTCGCCGACCAGCTGGCGATCATGCGCGAGGGGCGGATCGTCACCTCCGGGTCCCCGGAGGAAGTGATCGGCAGCTATCCCGCGCGGATCCGCTTCGCCATGCCCGTGGGCTGGTTCGTGGGCGACCTCCCGCCGCTGGCCGAACTGGGCGTCGTGCGGCATGAGGAGGAGCGCGGGCGGATAGAGCTGCAGACCCAGGAGCTGCAGCGGACGCTGACCGGCCTGCTGCTCTGGGCCCGGGACAAGGACATCGAGCTGGAGGGCCTCGACGCCCGGACCGCCTCGCTGGAGGAGGCGTTCCTGGCCATAGCGGGTGCAGGCCCCGCCGGCGAGCCCGCGGATGCGGGAGCGGGTCTCGGTTCCGGCCTCGGTGCCGGCCGCGGTGGGGATTCTGTCGCGGGGAGGAAGGCGTAATGGCAATGGCTGTGTCGATATCGGTGCCGCGGGTGATGGCTCTGGGCCGGGCGGAGTTCACCCTGCTCGGGCGGAACAAGATGGCGCTCTACGTGGCGCTGCTGATGCCGGTGATGATGGTCTGGGCGATGCGGCGTGCCATCGGTGAGGTGGACCTCGGCAAGGCCAGGATGTCGGTCAACGAGGTCGCCCTGACCGGCGCCTTCGGCTACATCCTGCTCTTCGCCGTCTACCAGCACCTGGTCAGTGCCTATGTGGCGCGCCGTGAGGAGCTGGTCCTCAAGCGGCTCCGGACCGGTGAGACCGGGGATGCCGAGATATTGACCGGCACTGCGCTGCCGGCCGTGGCCGTGGCGCTGGCGCAGTGTGTGCTGCTGGTCGTTGCGGGCGTGCTCTGGCTGGACCTGCGGGCGGTCGCCCGGCCCGATCTGATGGCGATCGGGCTCCTGCTGGGGATAGCGATGTCCATAGCCCTGGCCGCGGTGACCGCGAGCTGGGCGAAGACGGTGCAGGGCTCCCAGCTGGTGACCTCGCCGCTGATGCTGATCTCCGTGGCGGGCTCGGGGCTTATGGTGCCCTTGGAGGCCATGCCGGATGTCATGGCGGACATCTGCTCGGTGCTGCCGCTGACGCCGGTGATCCAGCTGGTGCGCGGCGGCTGGCTGGGCGGGATGAGCGCCCATGAGGCCGGGAGCGCGATCTTCACCGGCATCGCCTGGACAATAGTGGCTGCTTACGCTGCCCGGCGGTGGTTCCGCTGGGAGCCGCGGCGGTGACCACGGGGCAGTGGCCGTGAGGCAGTGGCCGTAAGCAAGAGAGCAATGGCCGTGAAGCCGTAAGGCAGTGGCCGTGAAGCAGTGACGAGGACGTGCAAGGGGGCGGGGGCCCATGGGCCTGTGGACGCGGGTGCGGGAGTGGCGGAGCCGCAGCAGGGTCGCCAAGGTCGACATCTATATGCGGTGGTCGCTCTACGGGCTGCCCGTCGTCCTTCCTGCGCTCGGCACGGTCAATGTGCTGGCAGGCTCGGGTCTCACCAGGGCCTGGACGGTGGCGCTGGGCGCAATCCTGACCCTCCAGGGGGCGCTGGGCATTCCCGTATTCCGCCAGTCCATCGACCACTATCTGTGGAAGAAACCCGCGCCCTGGTGGCGGCTGGCCGTGCAAGGGGTGCTGTTCCTCGCGGCGCTCGTCTGCATGGCCGTCTCGTTCCACGCCTACGGCCAGGAGTACGTCTCCACCATCGGCTTGTTCCTGTGGAACGGCAGCCTGTCGGCCCTCGGCCCGTACACCCTGCTGGCCCGCAGGATCCGCAGTTTCATGGGGGCGTGCGCCGCGGTGGCGCTGCTGCTCGGCACCGGCCTCCTGGCGCTCGGGGCCAGCTTCGGGGCCGCGGCCACTGTGACGGTGACGGTGGCCGCCCTCGGGCTGTGGTGCGTGTCCGTCGTGCGGACATCGGGCTGGATGCTGCACGTCCTGTGGGAGCTGGAGACCGCACGGAAGGCCCAGGGGCGGCTGGCGGTCGCGGAGGAGCGGCTGCGGTTCAGCCGGGATCTGCACGACGTCCTCGGCCGGAACCTCGCGGTGATCGCGCTCAAGAGCGAGCTCGCCGTCCAGCTGGCCCGCCGGGGCTCCGCCGACGCGGTGGCCCAGATGAGCGAGGTCCAGCGCATCGCCCAGGACTCCCAGCGTGAGGTCCGGGAGGTCGTGCGGGGCTACCGCGAGGCGGATCTGCACACCGAGCTCGTGGGGGCGCGGGGGGTCCTGTCGGCTGCGGACATCGACTGCCGGATCGATGACACGGTGGGCAAGACCCTGCCGCCGGACGTGCAGGCGGTGCTGGCGTGGGTGGTCCGGGAAGGCACCACCAATGTGCTGCGGCATGCGGACGCCGAGCGGTGTGCCGTGCGGCTGCGGGTCGTGGCGGGGACGACAGCCGTCCTGGTCATGGAGAACAACGGGGTGCGGGAGCCGAAGCGGGTTCCGGGGTCGGGGAGCGGTTCCGGGCTGGCGGGCCTGCGGGAGCGGCTCACGGTGCTGGGCGGCACGCTGACGTACGAGCACCGGTCGAACGCGACGTTCCGGCTGACGGCGGAGGTACCGCTGGCGGATCCGGCCGAGGCGCCGGGTGAAGCGAATGGGGCGGATGAGCCGCATGAGATCGCAGTGCCGGTCGGCGGTACGGTCCCGGTGGGCAAAGCGCCGCTGACCGCTGATGAGGTTCCGGTCACTGGGGGGACGGCATGAGCAACGGCGTCAACATCACGCCGATCCGGGTCATGCTCGCGGATGACGAGCATTTGATCCGGGGTGCGCTGGCCGCGCTGCTGGGCCTGGAGGACGATCTCCAGGTGGTCGCCGAGGCCGCGTCGGGCCCGGAAGCGCTCGCCATGGCCCGGTCGCACCGGCCGGACGTCGCGGTCCTCGATCTCCAAATGCCGGGGGCCGACGGTGTGATGGTGGCCACATCCCTGCGGGCGGAGCTGCCCGCCTGCCGGGCCATGATCGTGACGGGGCACGGCCGGCCCGGGCACCTGAAGCGGGCACTCGAGGCGGGGGTGCGGGGGTTCGTGCCGAAGACCGTCTCGGCACAGAAGCTCGCCGAGATCATCCGGACCGTGCACGGCGGAAGCCGTTATGTGGACCCCGAGTTGGCGGCCGATGCGATCAGCGCGGGCGACTCCCCGCTGAGCCCGCGCGAGGCCGAGCTGCTCGAACTGGCGGAGGGCGGGGCGCCCATCGCGGAGATCGCGGAGCGGGCTTCGCTGACGCCCGGGACGGTCCGCAATTACCTCTCGGCGGCCGCCACGAAGCTGGGCGCGGACAACCGTCACGCGGCCGCGCGCATTGCACGGTCCCAGGGTTGGCTATAGTGGTTCTCGCACCGCACGGGAAACGCGCGGGGCATGCGGACGTAGCTCAGTTGGTAGAGCACCACCTTGCCAAGGTGGATGTCGCGAGTTCGAGTCTCGTCGTCCGCTCCAGTACGAAGGCCCCGGTCATCACGACCGGGGCCTTCGGCGTTTCAAGAGACCTGCGGCGTTCCCAAGGGTCTGCGGCGTGCCCGGGGCCGGCCGCCGTCTCAGCGGGGCCGCGGGAAGCGGATGCGGAAGAGGGCGCCGCCCGTGGGCGCCTGCTCGGCGGTCAGCTCGGCGCCGTGGGCGCGGGCGATCTGGCGGGCCATGGCGAGGCCCAGCCCGGAGCCGGGCAGGGCGCGGGCCTGCCGGGAGCGGTAGAAGCGGTCGAAGACGTAGGGCAGGTCCTCGGCGGAGATGCCGGGGCCGCGGTCGCGGACGGTCAGGTCGAGCCCGCCGTCCGTACGGGCCAGGCGCACGTCGACCGCGCCGCCCGGGGGGCTGAACTTGGCCGCGTTGTCGAGCAGGTTGGACAGCAGCCGGGCGAGGCGGGCCGGGACTCCGGCGACGGTGACGCCTTCCGGGCCCGCCAGGTCGGTGGTGAAGACCGTGCCCGGCCAGTGGCCGCGGGCGTCGGCGACACAGCGTTCCGCCAGCCGGTCGAGGCGGACGTCCTCCACGAACTGCTGCGGCTCCTCGTCCCGGGCCAGCTCGATGAGGTCGTTGACGAGACCCGTGACCTCGCGGAGCTGCCGGCCGAGCGCGGCGGCGGCCCGCTCGCGCTGGGCCGGGGTGAGGCGCTCGGCGCGGGCGAGGAGCTCGGCGTTGGTGCGCAGTGCGGTCAGCGGGGTGCGCAGTTCGTGGGAGGCGTCGGCGACGAGGCGGCGCTGGGCGGCGACGGCCTCCTCCAGTTCGCCGAGCATGGTGTTGAAGCTGGTGGCGAGACTGGTGATCTCGTCGTCGCGGCGGGCCTCGTAGGGGGCGAGCTCGATGCGGTGGGCGGGGTCGCGGGTGGCGGCGATGTGTTCGGCGGTGGCCGTGAGCCGTGTGACGGGGCGCAGGGACGTACGGGAGGCGAAGTAGCCGAGTCCGGCGGCGAGGAGCACGCCGGCGCCGCCGACCGCGCCGAGGAGCAGGCCTGCCTGGCGGACGCCCTTGTCGACGGTGTCGGAGCGCACGGCGACCTGCAGGGCGCGGTGGCCCTTGACCGGCGTGGTCAGCATCCGCATGGCGTGGCCGTCGACGGTGATGTCGCTGTAGTGCTCGCCGAGCGTGCCGGCCGCGACGCGGCGGGTGGCGCCGGTCACGGGCAGCACGAGGCCGTCCTGGTGCGGCGCCGCCGGGTCGGCCCGGACGGTCTGCGCGCAGGCGGGGGCGGCGAGCCAGGTGCACTCGCCGTACAGGGGGCCGGTCGGCTCGCTGCGGCTCTGCTGGGAGATGAGTGTGGCCTGCTGTTTGAGCTGGAGGTCGAGCTGGCGGCCGAGTTCGTAGCGGATGACGACGTAGGCGGCGGCCAGGACGCCCAGGGCGACGAGCGCGACCGCCACGGACGTGACGAGGGCGAGGCGGGCGCGGAGGGGCCTGCGGCCGAGGAGGCGCCTGCGCAGGGCCGTCGGGCTCACTGCTCCGCCAGGCGGTAGCCGATGCCGTGCACGGTGTGGACGAGGCGGGGCGCGCCGCCGGCCTCCAGCTTGCGCCGCAGGTAACCGATGTAGACGGCGAGGGAGTTGGAGTCCGGGCCGAAGTCGGTGCCCCAGACGCGCTGCTGGATGACCTCGCGGGGCAGCGCCTGGCCCGGGTGGTGCATCAGGACGTCGAGCAGGGCGAATTCGGTGCGGGTGAAGACGAGGGGGATGCCGCCGCGCTCGCCGGTGCGGGTGGCGGGGTCGACGGTGAGGTCCGCGAAGGACAGCATGCCCGTGTCCTGGCCGGGCGCTCCCGGGGGTGCGGCGCGGCGCAGCAGGGCCCTGAGGCGGGCCAGGAGCTCGTCCAGGGCGAACGGCTTGACGAGGTAGTCGTCCGCTCCCGCGTCCAGGCCGGCGACGCGGTCGGCGACGGCGTCGCGGGCGGTGAGGACGAGGACGGGCGTGCGGTCGCCCAGCGCGCGCAGTCTGCGGCAGACCGCGAGCCCGTCGAGGACGGGCATGGCCAGGTCGAGGACGATGGCGCCCGGCGGAGCGGCCGCGACGGAGGAGAGCGCCGCCAGGCCGTCGGCCGCCTCGCGGACGTCGTAGCCCTCGACGGCCAGGGCGTCGGCGACGGCCGCCCGTACGTCGGGGTCGTCGTCGACGACGAGCACGGGCGTCTCGGCCATGGCGCCTCCGGCGGGGTTCTGGGGCTGTGGGTGGCTCCAGCGTTTTTGGGGCCGCCCACAGCGTGTCAGGGCTCTCTTAGAGGGCTCTTATTTCGGCACCGCCGGACACGTTCTCGGTGATCTGTCAGGACCAGGACGTGCCGGTGAGGCGCTCGTAGGCCTCGACGTACTTGCCGCGCGTGCGCTCCACCACGTCCTGCGGAAGCTCCGGCGGCGGCTGGTGGCCCGAGCGGTCCCAGCCGGAGGCCGGGGAGGTCAGCCAGTCGCGGACGAACTGCTTGTCGAAGGAGGGCTGTGCCCGCCCCGGCTCCCACGCGTCCGCCGGCCAGAAGCGGGACGAGTCGGGGGTGAGCACCTCGTCCGCGAGGACGAGCTCGCCGCCCGCGTAGCCGAACTCGAACTTCGTGTCGGCGAGGATGACGCCCCGGTCGCGGGCGATGTCGCGGGCCCGCCCGTAGACGGCGAGGGTCGTCTGCCGCAGCAGGGCCGCCGTCTCGGCGCCGACCTGCCGCGCCACCTCCTCGTAGGAGACGTTCTCGTCGTGCTCGCCGACGGCCGCCTTGGTGGCGGGCGTGAAGATCGGGGACGGGAGCTCGGAGCCGTCGGTGAGGCCCTCGGGGAGGGCGAGCCCGCACACCGTGCGCGTCTGCCGGTACTCGGTGAGGCCGGAGCCGGTCAGATAGCCGCGGGCCACGCACTCCACGGGCACCATGTCGAGCGCGCGGCAGATGAGCGTGCGGCCCTCCCAGTCGGCGGGGGCGCCGGCCGGGAGCTCGGTGGAGAGCACGTGGTGGGGGACGAGGTCGATGAGGCGGTCGAACCACCACAGGGACAGCTGAGTGAGGATCCGGCCCTTGTCGGGGATCTCGGTGGGCAGCACCCAGTCGTAGGCGGACATGCGGTCGCTGGCGACCATGACCAGGTTGCCGTCCGCGTCGCGGTAGAGGTCGCGGACCTTGCCGGTGTGCAGATGCACGAGACCGGGCACCTCGATCGGCTCGGGCTTCTCTACGAATCCGGACACGCGTCCTCCTGGTGGTTTGTCCAAGCACCACGATTCTGCCGTACGCGCCCGGACCCGGCGGAGGAGGGTCAGCAGCGCTTGCAGATCCGGTCCAGGAGGTTGGCCGTGGCCCGCTGGATGCGGGTGTCGGTGTGGCCCGGCCGGTCCAGGGCCGGTGACCAGGCGAAGGTGCCCGCGGCGAAGACCAGGGCGCCGCTCGGGGCGCGATAGAGGGACGTCTCCTGGTGGCGCTTGCTGCCCTCGCCGTCCAGGTAGGGCGAGTGGGCCAGGAGGATGCGGCGGGTGTGCTCGGGCAGGGCCGTCCGGGGGTAGTAGCGGTCGGCCTCGCCGGCGACGAGGCCGGGCAGTTCGTCGCCCTCGCCGGCGCCGGTGGCGTCCCACAGCCAGTGGTCGGCGTTGCGGACGACCATGGGGGCGGGCTCGGGGACCCGCCCCGCGTACTGGATGCCCAGCAGCTGCTGCTCGGCGGGCGTGATGTCGCGCCAGAGCGCGGAGCGGCCGGGGCCGCGGCGCTTCCGGCAGGTCATGAGGCGGTCGGGACCGGCCGGCGAGGGGGCGAGCTCGACCTGCCAGTACATGGTGTTGGCGGAGAGGAAGACCAGCGACGTGCCGGAGTCGCGGGCCAGCTCGGCGGCCCGGCGCATGGCCGGCGACCAGTACTCGTCGTGGCCGGGGAAGACCAGGCCCCGGTAGCGGGAGGGGTCGACGCGGCCGGCGTGCAGGTCGCGGGTGTCGGCGTAGGCGAGGTCGTAGCCGTAGCGCTCGGCCCAGCGGATGAAGTCGTACGCGTGGCCCACGTGCAGGGGCAGGCCCGCGCCCGCGAAGGGCCGGTCGAAGGAGACGGTGGTGGCCGCGCCCTCCTCGCCGAGGAGCCGCCCGTGCTCGTCCCAGGCGTGGTAGAGGCTGGCGCCCGTGCGGCCGTCCTCGGGGTAGAGGTTGTAGGCCTGCCAGGTGATGTCGGGCAGGACGAGCAGCAGGTCCGCGGGGTGGGTGTCGCGGACGAGGAAGGGGATGTGGCTGCGGTAGCCGTCGGCGGTGGTCAGGACGGCCACGTACGCTCCGAGGCTCCAGTAGCTGGGGATCTGCAGGCGCCAGGAGAGCCACCAGTGGTGGCAGGACACCGTGCGGTCGACGGTGAGCGGCGCGGGCTGGACGATGCCGGACAGCCGCGGGCTCGTGGTGATCTTCGCGGCGCCGTCGCCCGCGTAGTGGCCGATGCGGTAGACGTCCACGCCGAACTGCTGCGGCGGATCCACGGTGATGCGGAAATCTATGGCCTCGCCGGGGGCGACCGCGCTGTTGGACGCGAAGCCCTTGATCTGGAGGTGGACGTCGTCGGCGGTGCGCGGGCCGCCGCTGCGGGGGGCGGGGATGCGGCCGGCGCCCCGCGCGCCGGGTCTGCCCCTGCCGCCGCCCCCGTCGGCGCCTCCGCCTCCGCGGTCCGGGACGGGGTTCACGTACCACGGGATGATCTGGCCCGTGTCGTCGAAGTAGTGCTCGCTGCCGCGCAGCCAGGGCAGCGGGCCCTGGCCGAAGGGATCGGACACGGCGTGTGCGAGCGCCCCCGACTCCCAGCGGCGGATCTGGTCCATCCCCATGCGTGCTCCCTCCCCTGCGTCACGTCCCCGGCTACGTCCCCGACGCCTGCCGGCTTTCGGTCGTCCCGTTGACCGGTGGTTCCGTTGATCCGGTGGTTCCGGGCGTGGCTCGCTGCAGTCACCGGCGCACAGCAGCCCCCAGCACATCACATACTGCGCCCATCTCGTCACTGCTCGTCGCGAAATTCCCCGGTAAGTGACAGGGCGAAGGATCACCGAGCGTCACGGCGCTCACACCAGGCGGACGGGCTTCTCGGGGCGGACCCCTACCTCGCCGAGCCAGGCGCGCAGCGGCGCGTCGTCGCCGTCCTCGATGAGGGTGAGGACCGTACGGGCCAGGTCGGGGCGGCGGGCGCCGCCGACGAGCAGGGCCGGGCCGTCGAGCCAGTCCAGGCCGGGGGAGGCTCCGGCGGTGTCCACGGCGGCGCAGCAGACCATGGCCGTCACGTGGTCGGCGAGCAGCTCGCGGCCGCTGCGGGGCGGCTGGAGCGGGAAGAGCGGCGTGAGGCCGTCCACCCAGGGGTCGGCGGCTGCCGTGCCGAAGGTGCCGCTCTGCCGCGCCGTGAGCTCTTCCTGGGCGGCCTCCCGGGCCACCTCGGCGCCGAGCCGGGCGCCCAGCTCCTCCGCGACCCCGCCGGCGGCGGGGCCCGCCAGCCGCTCCAGGACCCGCGCCACGGTGGGCGCCGCGGCCATGCCCTCGGGTGCCACGGGGACGGGAGTGAGGGCCGGCAGGGCTTCGAGGACGTCGAGGACGCGGTGCAGGCGGGCGGCCTCCAGCCGCCACTTGCGGTCCACGACCTCCTCCGGATACTGGCTCCAGGCCACCGGCGACCAGTCCGGGCCCGTCTCGGCCGGGCCGCCGTGGAAGAGCCGGGCCGCCAGCAGGGACGCGGCCTCGTCGATCGTGCCCGGCTCCTCCAGCAGATCGCAGGCCGGGCGCTCCCCCAGGCGGGAGGCGAAGCCCTCCGCGAGCCGGTCGCGGCGGGAGAGCTCGGTGAGCGCGGAGACGACGCCCGCGTCGAGCCGGGAGGGCCAGCGGCCCATGCGCCAGGCGGGCAGCGCGACCCTGTTCAGCAGCCGGTCCCAGCCGGCGTAGGCGAGGCCCACCTGCTCCTGGGCGACGATCCGCAGGCCGTAGTCCACGCTCTGGGCGCGCTCGGAGGCGGCCGCCGCGACCCCCCGCTCCATCTCGGCCGCGTGCGCCCGGCAGGAGTGCAGCAGCAGCCGGGCCACGCCGCCGACGAACGCCAGCGCGGGCCGGCCCGCCGCGACCGCCACGGCGGCGTCCAGCCCGCGGACGAAGCGGCGGGCGGCGGCTATGTCGGGGTGGGCCGAGGGGCCCGTGCCGGCGACCACCGGGGCCAGCAGGGCGCGCAGCTCTGCCACGCGCATCCACCACAGGAAGGGCGAGCCGATCACCAGCACCGGCGCGGCCGTCGAGCGGCGGCGCGGGCGGTGCCAGGAGCGGCGGGGGCGCGGCGGGCCGTTCGCCGGGTGGGTGCGGTCCTCCAGCCAGCTGTCGCAGTCCGGGGTGAGGGCCATCGCCGACGGGGCCGGGACCTCCAGCCGCTCCGCGAGGTCGCGGACCAGGCGGTAGAGGTCGGGGGCCTTCTCCTCGGGGACGGGGACCGTGGGGCTCAGGGCCGGCCTGGCCCTGACGACCACGGCGGCCACGGCGGCCGCGGCCGTCAGGGCGAGCACCGCGGCGCCGGCGAGCGCCCAGCGGGCGGCGGACCAGCCGCCGCCGTCCGGGATGCGGCCCATCGCGATGCCCGCCGCCAGCACGGCGGCGGCTGCCGCGGGCAGCAGGGCGACGGCCAGCGCGACGCTGCGGATGCGCAGCACCGCGAGGGCTTGGGCGCGTGCGACGAGCACGCCTGCTTCCGGACCTGCCACGAGACCGATCACCCCCTGTTGCCAGTTTGTGCTCCGTCGGACCGAGGAGTGCGACAGCGGACGCAACGCCGGGGCGTTGCCTTTCCCCCCACTGTGGCACCGGCCTCTGACATCGCAATGCCGGTGGGCCAGTTGCCTGATGCCGGCGCTCTTGCCCGCCCCTCCGCGCATCTCTGTTTGCCTTCGGGGTTTGTCTTCGGGCCCGGCACCTCGCCTGCGCGGCACCCTAGTTGGGGGTGGGGCGCGCGTCAGCTAGTTAGCCAACCGGTCACCCGATGGAATGGCTTTGGGCAAAGCCTTGGCCCTTGCCGGGCGGGGCGGGCGTATAGGGGGCGCGGGGCGGGTCCGGCACCGCCGGATACGCGGGTGGGGGCTGCGCGCCGTCGTGGCGGACGTTCCGCCGTGGGGCGGCCCTTGGGAGGCTGCGGGCGGCCCCCGGGGCGCTGCGGGGTGGCTCCGCGTGCCGTCACAGGCTCGGGAGCTGGTGCCGCCCCGGTGTCCCCGGGGCGGCAGCGAGCGGCGGTTACGCGGACTCGGCCGCGCGCGCAGCGATGTCGCTGCGGTGGTGGGAGCCGGCGAGGCGGACGTGGGAGACCGCCTCGTAGGCGCGCGTGCGAGCGGCCTGCAGGGACGGGCCCGTGGCCGTCACGGACAGGACGCGGCCGCCCGCGCTGACCACGCGGCCCTCCGCGTCGGACGCGGTCCCGGCGTGCAGGACGTACGCGCCGTCGACCGCGGCGGCCTCCTCCAGCCCCTCGATGACGTCGCCCGTGCGCGGCGTCCCCGGGTAGTTGTGCGAGGCGACGACGACCGTCACGGCCGCCCCGTCGCTCCACCGCAGCGGCGGCAGGGACGCGAGCGTGCCCGTGGCGGCAGCGTGCAGCAGCCCGGCCAGGGGCGTCTTCAGGCGGGCGAGGACGACCTGCGTCTCCGGGTCGCCGAAGCGCGCGTTGAACTCGATCACGCGGACGCCGCGCGAGGTGATCGCGAGCCCCGCGTAGAGCAGGCCGGAGAAGGGCGTGCCGCGGCGGCGCAGCTCGTCCACGGTCGGCTGCAGGACGGTCTGCAGGACCTCGTCGACCAGCTTGGGGGCGGCCCAGGGCAGCGGCGAGTACGCGCCCATGCCGCCCGTGTTCGGGCCCTCGTCGCCGTCGAGGGCGCGCTTGAAGTCCTGGGCGGGCTGGAGGGGGACGACGGTCTCGCCGTCGGTGACGGCGAAGAGGGAGACCTCGGGGCCGTCCAGGAACTCCTCGATGACGACGCGGCCGCAGGCGAGCGCGTGCTCGCGGGCGATCCCCAGGTCGCCGGTGACGACGACGCCCTTGCCGGCGGCCAGGCCGTCGTCCTTGACGACGTACGGCGCACCGAAGGCGTCGAGGGCGGCGTCGATCTCCGCGGGCGTGGTGCACACGTAGGCGCGGGCCGTGGGCACCCCGGCCGCGGCCATGACGTCCTTGGCGAACGCCTTGGAGCCCTCCAGCTCCGCGGCCCGCGCCGAGGGGCCGAAGACGGCGAAGCCCCGCTCGCGCAGGACGTCGGACACGCCTGCGACCAGCGGGGCCTCGGGGCCGACGACCACCAGGTCCGCGCCGAGGGAAGCGGCGAGACCGGCGACGGCCGCGCCGTCGAGGGCGTCCACCTGGTGCACCTCGGCGACCTCGGCGATCCCGGCATTGCCGGGGGCGCAGTGCAGCGCGGTGACGTCGGGGTCGAGGGACAGAGAGCGGCACAGGGCGTGTTCGCGGGCGCCGCCGCCGATGACGAGGACCTTCACACCGGTCACCCTATTGCCTCGTCGACTGATCGCTTTCCAGGGTCCGTATGACGATCCGCGTGGCGGCCCGCTGACGGCGTACAGAAACGTCACTGCAGCCGCCCCGCACGGCCGGCGGGCCACCGCAGGGCAACCCGGCGACCTCATCCCCGGCCCCGCGACCCACTCTTTCGAGTGATGCCGAACTGCGGCTTATACCGGATTCGTCTGCGCTTACGGGCGGAAAAGCAGCGATCTTGTCCCCAAGACCGACCGTTCGGCGGTAGGAAGGGGGCTCGCGATCCGCATGCGGCAGAGGGAGTGCACGGGTGAGCCAGCCGGAGATGCAGCCCGAAGGGCTCCCCCGCGAGCAGAGTGGGAGGCACCGTGGCGACCTGCGCGGCCGCACCTTCCCGCTCGGCGACTGGGGGGAACCGGCGGAGCGTCTCGATGAGCTGTACCGCTGGGTGGAGAACGGCGCCCTGTATCTGGTCGACTGGTATCTGGCGGACCGCGCCTGGAAACGCAGGTGGGCGCGCGCACTGCGCATCGGCGCCGCGGTCTGCGCGGTGGTGGGCTCGGCCCTGCCGCTGCTGCAGCTGACGAACGTCGTCGCCACGGGCTGCGCCTGGGGGTTCCTCGTGCTGCTCGGGTCGGTCGCCTGCGTCGCCTGCGACCGCTACTTCGGCCTGACGTCCGGCTGGATGCGGGCCGTCGCCACGGCACAGGCCGTGCAGCGGCGGCTGGAAGCGCTGCAGTTCGACTGGGCGTCGGAGTGCGTCCGTGAGGTGCTCGGCCCGACCGAGGGCACGGCCAGTGAGGCGGCCGAGCGCTGTCTGAGCGTCCTGCGGCGCTTCTCCGAGGACGTCTCGGAGCTCGTCCGGGCGGAGACGGCCGACTGGATGGTGGAGTTCCGTGCGGGGCCGACGCCGCTGCTCACGCAGTCGCTGGTGTCGTGGGGGCCCCGGGGGGAGGGCGGCGGCCCGCTGCCGCGCTTCCCGCTGCCCCCCGGGACCCGGCCGAACATGCCGCGGCAGCGGCCCCCGGAGTCCCCGCGCTGAGCCGATTCCCCGCGGGGGCCCTGCTCCCCGCGGAGCCCCCGCGCTGAACACTGGACCGGCCCCGGGCACTGCTCG
>NZ_JBIBIZ010000002.1:74100-750222 GCF_042958085.1 Streptomyces sp. NPDC008001
GGGGCCGGGGGCTGTTCGGGGCCGGGGGCTGTTCGGGGCCGGGGGCTGTTCGGGGCCGGGGGCTGTTCGGGGCCGGGGGCTGTTCGGGGCCGGGGGCTGTTCGGGGCCGGGGCCGGGCCCTCGCCGGCGCCCGGCCCGCTCCGGGCCGGCTCAGCTGAAGACGATCATCGACCCCTGTCCCAGGCTGCGCGTCGCCGCGGCGTGCAGCCCCAGCCAGACGTGCCGCTCCCGCGCGAAGGGGCTGTCGTCCTCCGGCCCGGGCGCCGCCCGCTCCTCCAGCCCCGTGGGCCGCTCCGGAGCGGCGGGCGCCGCAGGCGGGTTGGCGGGATCGATGCCCAGCACCGGCGCGACAGCGTGCAGTTCGCGCAGCAGCCCCTGGCTCGACCCCAAAGGACCGCCGCCTTCGAGGAGTTCGTCGCTGGTCAGCGGATGGGCGAAGTCCACCGGTACGTACGCACCGGCGTGGTCGTAGTGCCACACCAGGTGCGACTGCTGCGCCGTGGCCTCGAACATTTCCAGCAACTGCTCGTAGTCCCCGCCCAGTTCGTCCACGGGGGTGACGGCGAGGCCGCACAGGTTGAGGAGATGGGCGCGCCGCAGGAAGTGCAGGGCGTCGTAGTCGAAGCCCGCGACGGGGGCCACGTCCCCGGAGAGCCCCGGCATGTAGCCGAAGACGGGGACGGGCGGCAGCCCGGCGTCGCCGAGCGCCTTGTCGTACGCGGCGATCTCCTCGGCGAAGGGGTTGTCCGGGCTGTGGCACAGCACATCGACGAGGGGGACCAGCCAGAGGTCACAGGCCACGTGAACTCACTCTCGTTCGCGACGACGCAACTTCCGGTACGGGCGGGACGCACGGGCGCCGGGCCCCGGTCCTCGCCCCCTCACCGGCCGTTGAAGCGATGGTCGAGCCAGAGTAGTGCCGCCGGGCCGGTTGTCATACCGGGCGGGAGGCCTCGATCAGCGCGAGGGAGTGCTGGTTGTACGCCGTGATGATCCGCTCCGTCTCCTGGGCGTCCTGCGCGGCCACCGCCTCGACCAGTTCGCTGTGGCCGTGCCACAGGCGGCCGCGGAGCGAGGGCATGCGGCGCAGCAGCGGGACGGTGAAGACCCAGCCCTGCACCCGCACCGTGTTCAGGAAGTCGGATATGTAGGGATTGCCCACGATCGCGGCGAGCTCGCGCCAGAAGCGGAGGTCGTAGCCGATGAGGATGTCGAGATCGCCCGCGACGGCCGCCCGCGAGGCCTCCTCGGCCCGGCGCCGCACGGAGGCCAGCGCGGCCGGGGAGACGCTGCGCAGCGCGCGGTCCGCGGCACGGCGGAAGATGCCCTCGACGATCAGCGAGCGGGCCTCGACCATGTCCCGGAAGTCGGCGTACGTGAATTCGCGCACGCGGTAGCCCTTGTGCAGCTCCACGTCGAGCAGCCCTTGCGCGCACAGGTCGAGCAGGGCCTCGCGCACGGGTGTGGCCGAGACGCCGTACTGCTCGGCGATCTCCTTGACCGTGAACTGGCGGCCCGCGGGAAGGCGCCCCGCTATGACCTCGTCGCGCAAGGCATCGGCGATCTGCTCGCGCAGCGTCGTGCGTCTGACAGCCTCGCTGCCCGGCATCTGTCTCCGTCTCCCCTTCCCCGGCCGCGCACCACGGGCGGCCCTCGCAAACCATATGCGAGGGCCGTTATGGCCGATATGGCCGTGCGCACAGGAACGGGGCACGGTACCCCATGCGGCTTGTGCCCTTACGAGTGGGCTCGGGGGTTATGGGACTGCCGGTCACGTACGTGCGGGGTTGCGCGCCCGTGTGCCGGCCTCAGGCAGTGAACCCGTCCGCCACCGTGAGCGCCTCGTCCAGGGCCGCCAGGCCCTCCTTGGCCTCCGCCTCCGTGATCGTGCACGGCGGCACGACATGGGTGCGGTTCATGTTCACGAAGGGCCACAGGCCGCGGTCCTTGCAGGCGGCGGTGAACGCCGTCATCGCCTCGCCCGGGGCCGCGTACGGCACCAGCGGCTCGCGGGTGGCGCGGTCCTTGACCAGTTCCAGGGCCCAGAAGACGCCCAGGCCGCGCACCTCGCCGATGCTCGGGTGGCGCTCGGCGAGCTCCCGCAGCCCCGGTCCGAGGACCTGCTCGCCGATCCGGGCGGCGTTCTCCACGATGCCTTCCTCGGCCATGGCGTTGATCGTCGCCACGGCGGAGGCGCAGGCCAGCGGGTGCCCCGAGTAGGTGAGCCCGCCGGGGTAGGGCCGCTCGGCGAAGGTGGCGGCGATCTCCGCCGAGATCGCGACGCCGCCGAGCGGCACGTAGCCGGAGTTCACGCCCTTGGCGAAGGTCAGCAGGTCGGGGACGACGCCGAAGTGGTCGGCGGCGAACCAGCGGCCCGTACGCCCGAAGCCCGCCATCACCTCGTCGAGGACGAACACGATCCCGTGGCGATCGCAGATCTCGCGCACGCCCGCGAGGTAACCCGGCGGCGGAACCATGATCCCGGCCGTGCCGGGCACCGTCTCCAGGACGATCGCGGCGATCGTCGCCGGGCCCTCGAAGGCGATCGTGTCCTCCAGGTGCTGCAGCGCCCGCTCGCACTCCTGCCGCTCGCCGTCGGAGTGGAAGGGCGAGCGGTAGGGGAACGGCGCCCAGAAGTGCACCACGCCCGCCGAGGCCGTGTCGGAGGGCCAGCGGCGCGGGTCGCCGGTGAGGTTGATCGCCGCGGCGGTCGCGCCGTGGTACGAGCGGTAGGCGCTCAGCACCTTGGGGCGGCCGGTGTGCAGACGGGCCATCCGCACGGCGTTCTCGACCGCCTCCGCACCGCCGTTGGTGAAGAAGATCTTGTCGAGGTCGCCGGGGGTGCGCTCGGCGATCAGCCGCGCGGCCTCGGACCGCACGTCCACCGCGAAGCCCGGCGCGAGGGTGCACAGCCGCGCCGCCTGCTCCTGGATCGCGGCGACCACCTTGGGGTGCTGGTGACCGATGTTGGTGTTGACCAGCTGGGAGGAGAAGTCGAGGTAGCGGTTGCCGTCGTAGTCCCAGAAGTACGAGCCCTCGGCGCCGGCGACGGCCAGCGGGTCGATGAGGCCCTGCGCGGACCAGGAGTGGAAGACGTGGGCGCGGTCGGCGGCCTTGACGGCGGCGCCGGCGGCGGGATCGGCGGCGGGGTGCTGGGTGCTCACGGTCGTTACCTCGATCGGTCCGGGAGTGGCCCCGGGACCCCTGGGGCTCCGGACGGGTCGCGGGGCCCTGGATGGGTCGCGGGGCTCTGGATGATTCGCGGGGCTCTGGGACGGGCAACGGCCAGCGTAGGCGGGCCCGGAACGGCCCGACACCGGCACTGTGTACGGCTCTTGCCCCGCCCAGCGACACAGTGCCGGGGCGCGCACCGGGCCGCGCCACGCCGTGCCCGCCGGAGAAATGCACAAATTCCGCGAATGGTGCGAGCCGCATGCTACGGTCATTTTCCGTTGCAGTTATGGACCCAGTCATATGCGCGCCTGAAGGTCTGCGACCTTCAGGCGCTGTTGTGTTTTACGGGCCGGCGGTCCGAAGGGCCGTACTGCGACGCGTAATTCCGCAGTGCCCGGGAATTCCGGCACCGCCGCATCGAGGAGAGCATCTTGGCTACCGGCATCGTGAAGTGGTTCAACTCCGAAAAGGGATTCGGGTTCATCGCCCAGGACGGCGGCGGCGCCGACGTCTTCGCCCACTACTCGAACATCGCTACCCAGGGGTTCCGGGAACTGCAGGAGGGCCAGAAGGTCACCTTCGACGTCACCCAGGGCCAGAAGGGCCCCCAGGCGGAGAACATCATTCCGGCCTGATTCCGGCCGGATCCCGCCCCCGGCCCGTGCCGGGGGCCCCTCGCGCCCGGACCGGGACCCCGCACTTTCCGCAGTGCGGGGTCCCGGTCCTTTCCGGTCCCGCTATTCTCCGCAAGGAAACACGGGGGACACGGAGGACCAGCCCATGGACGGCCTGAGGCCAGACGATCCACGCACACTCGGCGCGTACCGGCTGCTCGGGCGGCTCGGCGCGGGCGGCATGGGCCGCGTCTACCTGGCCCGCTCCGAGCGGGGCCGCACGGTGGCCGTCAAGCTCGTCCACCGCGAGCTGGCCGGCCAGGAGGAGTTCCGGCGGCGCTTCCGCCAGGAGGTGCGCAGCGCCCGCCAGGTCGGCGGCGAGTGGACCGCCCCCGTCCTCGACGCGGACACCGAGGCCGAGGTCCCCTGGGTCGCCACCGGCTACATCGCCGGGCCGTCCCTGCGGCAGGTCGTCGACCGCGACTTCGGGCCGCTGCCCGAGCGCTCCGTGCGCATCCTCGGCGCCGGCCTCGCCCGGGCCCTGCAGGCCGTCCACGCCGCGGGCATCGTCCACCGCGACCTCAAGCCGTCCAACGTGCTCGTCACCCTCGACGGCCCGCGCGTCATCGACTTCGGCATCGCCCGCGCCCTGGAGACCGTCACCGACGGCGGCCTCACCCGCACCGGAGCAGCCGTCGGCTCCCCCGGCTTCATGTCGCCCGAGCAGGTGCGCGGCGGCGCGGTCACGCCCGCCAGTGACGTCTTCTGCCTCGGCTCGGTGCTGGCCTACGCGGCCACCGGCCGGATGCCGTTCGGCACGGCCGACAGCGGCGTGCACGCCCTCATGTACCGGATCGCCGAGGAGCAGCCGGACCTGACCGGGGTGCCGGCCGGACTGCGCCCCCTGATCACGTCGTTCCTCGCCAAGGACCCGCAGGAGCGGCCGACGCCCGCACAGGTCCTGGAGGTCACCGGCGTCGAGGAACTGCTCGGCGACCTGCGGTCCGCGGAACCCTGGCTGCCGGGCGGCCTCGTCGCCCAGCTCGGGCGGCACGCCGTCCGGCTGCTGAACGTGGAGGAGCCCGCACGGGACGAGGAGCCGGAGGGGAACGGGCACGCGCCGACAGCGATATCCCCGGCGGGGAGTGCAGGGGCGAGTGCAGGGGGAAATCCGGCGGGAACGCCGGGCGCTCAGCCGATGCCTTTGCCGACGCCCCTGCCGCCCGTGCGGCGCGACCCGCCGACCCTGACCGCCGGTGCGACGCCTCCCCCGCCTTCGCACCCGTCGCAGTCGTCTTCGCAGTTCTCGCAGTCGTCGCAGCCGCTGCCGCCGCCCGCGCCGGCCCCGGCCCCCGCCCCGTACGGCTATCCGCAGCCGGGCCCGTACGGCTCCGGCCACACCCCCGGCCCGCACGACTCGGGCAGCACCTACGTCACCGGCTACGTCCCCTACGGGCCTCCCGCGCCGCGCCGTTCACGGTTGCCGCTGATCCTCGCCGCAGTGGTGGCCGCCGGCCTGATCGCCGGAGCAGGAACGGTCTTTCTGCTCAAGCAGAACTCCAAGAACGACAACGCCTCCGGGCCGGTGAGCTCCACCTCGAAGGCAGCCTCCCCCGGCACGACGTCCCCGTCCGCCGCCCCGGCGACCGGATCCGCGCCCGCGCCCGCCACGAGTCCGGCCGCAGGCACGGACGGTGACAACACCGGCCCGCAAGCGTTCGCCGGTACGTGGCAGACCGGCTTCGGGAGCGGTACGCGCACCAACAGCCGGGCCATCACCATCTCGCGGGGCCCGAACACCGCCGTGACGATCGACGGCAGCGGTGTCCTGGACGACGGCACCCCGTACACCTGCCAGTGGCAGACCACGGCGACCGGCGGCGGCACCGCCGGGAGCCCGCTGCACCTCGGCCCGTCCCGGGTAACCCACGCGAACCCCGCCTCGGCCTGCCAGCCCGGCTCCGCGTCGGACCTCGTCCTGCTCCCGGACGGCAGCATGCGGCGCGACTTCGCCGACTCGGGCACGAAGGACGCCTCATTGGTCTACCGGAAAACCGGCTGATACCCGAAGATCGCCTGAACGCGACGGCGCCCCGGTGGCCGAAAGCCACCGGGGCGCCGTGCATCTGCAGTCGCGCCTGCCCGGACGTGCCTACGAAAGGAACGAGTTGATCTCGATCGTCTCGTCGCGGCCCGGACCGACACCGATCGCGGAGATCGGCGCGCCCGACATCTCCTCCAGCGCCTTCACGTACGCCTGCGCGTTCTTCGGCAGGTCGGAGAAGGTCTTGGCCTTGGAGATGTCCTCGGTCCAGCCCGGCAGCATCTCGTAGACCGGCTTCGCGTGGTGGAAGTCGGTCTGGCTGTAGGGCAGCTCCTCGACGCGCTTGCCGTCGATCTCGTAGGCGACGCAGACCGGGATCTGCTCCCAGCCCGTGAGCACGTCGAGCTTGGTGAGGAAGAAGTCCGTCAGGCCGTTGACGCGGGTCGCGTAGCGGGCGATGACCGCGTCGAACCAGCCGCAGCGGCGGTCACGGCCGGTGGTCACACCGCGCTCGCCACCGATGGTGCGCAGCGCCTCGCCGTCCTTGTCGAACAGCTCGGTCGGGAACGGGCCTGCGCCGACACGCGTGGTGTAGGCCTTCAGGATGCCGATCACGCGGTTGATCTTCGTCGGGCCCACGCCCGTACCCGTGCAGGCGCCGCCCGCGGTCGGGTTGGAGGAGGTGACGAAGGGGTACGTGCCGTGGTCGACGTCGAGCAGCGTGCCCTGGCCGCCCTCGAAGAGGACGACCTTGCCCTCGTCGATGGCGTTGTTGAGGATCAGCGTCGTGTCCGCCACGAACGGCTTGATCTGCTCGGCGTAGCCCAGCAGCTCGTCGACGATCTGGGCGGCGTCGATCGCGCGGCGGTTGTAGAGCTTCGCCAGGATCTGGTTCTTGAAGTCGAGGGCAGCCTCGACCTTCTGCGTCAGGATCGACTCGTCGTAGAGGTCCTGGACGCGGATGCCGACGCGGTTGATCTTGTCCGCGTAGGTCGGGCCGATGCCGCGGCCGGTGGTGCCGATCTTCCGCTTGCCGAGGAAGCGTTCCGTCACCTTGTCGACCGTCGTGTGGTACGGCGTGATCAGGTGGGCGTTACCGCTGAGCAGCAGCTTGGACGTGTCGACGCCGCGCTCGTTCAGCCCGCTCAGCTCGGAGAGCAGGACCGCCGGGTCGACGACCACACCGTTGCCGATGACCGGGGTGCACCCCGGCGAGAGGATTCCGGAAGGGAGGAGGTGCAGCGCGTATTTCTGGTCGCCGACGACCACCGTGTGGCCGGCGTTGTTGCCACCTTGGTAGCGCACCACATAGTCCACGGATCCACCGAGGAGGTCGGTGGCCTTTCCCTTGCCCTCGTCACCCCACTGAGCACCGAGCAGCACAAGTGCGGGCACAGGCGTACACCCCTTCCGGGCGGGGCATGTCCAACGTGCGTGGTGGTGTCACCCCGCTTGCTCAGGGCGTACACCACCGCTAGAGCCGTCGAACCGGTGCCCCGGATAGACGAAGCCCCTGGCGCAACAGCGACAGGGGCTCTTGCACCGAGAGATTACCGAATATTTCGCTCGGGGGACGAACAGCAAGACCCAGGGCCCCGGGTCGCGACCGGGGGGCCGGGGGTCGTGCCCCGGGAAAAACAGCACCTGAGGAAGGACCGAGGTGTCGGCTCCAGACCCTGGCGAGCAGGCTCTGCTCGTGGTCATCGACCCGGCCGCCCGCCGCGTGGACGGCGAATCCGTACGGATCGCGAGGGACGTGCTCCGTGGCGGCGCAGCGACCAAGATCTGCCTGCCGGACGGGCCGGAGGAGGTCGAACGCGCCCTGGCCCGGCGCGGCCGGCGGCGGCCCGTCGTCATCGGCGACGACCGCGCCCTGCTGCACATGGTGAGCGTCCTGCACCGCCGGCGGGAGCTGGCGGACACCCCGGTGTCCGTCGTCCCCGTGGGGCCCCTGCCGGCCGTCTCCCTGGCCCGCACGCTCGGGGTGCCCCTGGGGCCCGTCGCGGCCGCCCGGGCCGTCCTGGACGGCCTGGAGCGGCGTCTGGACGTGCTTGTGGACGACAGCGGGGGTCTGGTCCTCGGCGGGCTGTGGATCCCGGGCGGCTACGGGCCCGCCGGGGAGACGGACATACCGGCGGCGGCGCGGGCGCTGGGCGCGGTGGGGACGCATACGGCGGGCGCTCATCCGGCGGGGGCGCGTTCGGCGGACGCGGCTGGGCCGAACGGGGCAACCGAGGGGGGCGGGGAAGCCCCCGTGGAGGCCATGGAGACCGTGCGGGCCGTGGAGGGCCTGGAAACCGTGCAGGCCGTGCAGGCCGGCGTGGAGGCCCTGGAGACGGTGGAGGCGGGCGGGCCGGGGGACGGGCCGGGTGGTGGTCCGAGTGATGGGCCAGGTGGTGGTCCGGCTGACGGGCCGGGTGGCGCGGGTGGCGCGGGTGGCGAAGGTCACCAGCCATGGTGGTCGCCCGCCGCCCGTACGGCCCGCTCCGCGCTCACCCTGCTGACCGGTCCGGCCGCCGCCGTGGGCCGCCCCAGGCTGCCCGGCTGCACCAGGCTGCGGATCGAGGCGGACGGAGTGCTGGTCACCGACCTCGACCGGCCGGTCACGCGTGTCGCCGTGACCGCCGCGGACGACGGCCTCGCCGAGCTCGTCGTCCACATGCACGACGCCGACCACCCGCAGCGCTCGCGGGCCCGCCGCATCACCGTCGCCGGACCCGCCTTCCGCTACCGCGCGGACAGCGTGCTCAGCGGGCCGGTCCGCAGACGGACGTGGACGGCGCACGCGGGCGCGTGGCGGCTGATCTTGCCGCGGGGGTAGAGCCGTCGTGGCGTGGTGCTGGAGCCGCCGTAGCGCGGGTGAGGTCGTTTTTGCGGCGGGCGGGGAGGCGTGTTGCGGCAGGCGCTGAGGCGTCTTGCGGCGGGCGTGGAGCTGGGCCGGGACGGCCGTCGGGCGGGCCGCCGGTCCGCTCAGCCGCCCGGAGTGACGAGCCCCGCCTCGTACGCGAAGACCGCCGCCTGCGTCCGGTCGCGCAGGCCGAGCTTCACCAGGATGCGGCTGACGTGCGTCTTGACGGTGGACTCGGCCACCACGAGGTGCGTGGCGATCTCCGAGTTGGAGCGGCCCTGCGCGACCAGCACCAGCACCTCCGTCTCCCGCTCGGTCAGCTCGCCGACCCGCTCCTGCGTGGGCGGCTTGGGCGCGCCCAGCCGGGAGAACTCCTGGATGAGCCGCTTCGTGACCGTCGGCGCCAGCAGCGCCTCGCCGGCGGCGACCACCCGCACGCCGTCCGCGAGCTGCCGGGCCGAGGCGTCCTTGAGCAGGAAGCCGCTCGCCCCGGCCCGCAGCGCCTGGTAGACGTACTCGTCCAGGTCGAAGGTGGTCAGCACCAGCACCTTCGCGTCCGCATCGGCGGCGACGATCTCCCGGGTGGCCTCCAGGCCGTTGAGCACGGGCATCCGGATGTCCATCAGGACGACGTCAGGGCGCAGAGTGGCGACTTTTTCCACAGCCTCCCTGCCATCGACGGCCTCGCCCACGACCTCGATGTCGGGCATGGCGTTCAGCAGCACGGAGAAACCCTCGCGGACCATCATCTGGTCGTCCACGATCATCACGCGAATGGTCATGCGCCGGCCCCGCCCGCTGCGGAGGAACCGGAGGGCGCGGCGGAACCGGAGGGCGCGGCGGAACCGGAGGGCGCGGCCGAGCCGGAGGGCGTGACCGGGAGGAAGGCCGCGACCTCGTAGCCGCCCTCCGCCGTCGCCTCGGCCGTCATCTCGCCGCCGAGCATCGCCACGCGCTCCCGCATGCCGAGGACGCCGTGGCCGGCGCCGGGCGAGGGCTTGGCCAGCCGGTTGGGGGCGCCGTTGACCACGCGCAGGCCGAGCCCGCCCAGGACGTAGCTGACCTCGACGCGCGCCTCGGCGCCCGGCGCGTGGCGCAGGACGTTGCTGAGGGCCTCCTGGACGATCCGGTACGCCGACAGCTCCACGCCCTGCGGCAGGGGCCGTACGGCGCCCGTCGTGACGTGCTCGACGGGCAGCCCTGCCGAACGGATGTTGCCGATCAGCGAGGGGAGCGCTTCGAGGGTGGGCTGCGGGGCCTCGGGGTCGGCGAACGCGTCGGGGTTCTCCGACCGTACGACGCCGAGGATCCGGCGCAGCTCGGTCAGCGCGGCCACGGCGTTCTCGCGGATCGTCTGGAACGCGGCCGCGAGCTCGGGCGGGGTGTCCTGGACGCGGTACGGGGCGGCCTCCGCCTGGATGGCGACGACCGACATGTGGTGCGCGACGACGTCGTGCAGCTCCCGGGCGATGGTCGTGCGCTCCTCCAGCACGGTGCGGCGGGAGCGCTCGACCTCGGTGACGGCCACCTGCGCGGCGACCTGCTGCTTGGTCTCGCGCAGGCCGCGGAAGGCGGCGACGGCGAAGAGCAGGACCCCGGAGAGGAGCATCATCTGGAACATGTCGCCGCCGAAGCCGTAATAGGGCTGCAGCGCCTGGAAGAACACACCCATGAACACCCCCAGCGCTCCGGTCAGCAGCCACATCTCGGCGGCCACGCGGGGGCGGGTGCGGAGTGTCACGATCATCATGACGAAGAGGTGGGAGATGAACAGGGCCGGGCTCCACGGCCTGAGGGAGTAACCGCCGAAGAGGCTGGCGAAGAACAGCACCCCTGCGGACACCCACCAGGCGCCGACCGGCCGGAAGAGCGTCGTCAGCATCGGCGCCCCCACGAGCAGTCCGGCGAAGAGGCCGAACCGGCCGCCCTCGTGCTCGGACGCTGCCAGGATGAACATGCACGCGAAGGCCACGAGAGCGGCGTGCGGCAGCCAGCGCGCGTACCGGCCGGCCCGGCGGGGCAGCAGCCGGACCAGCCGGTGATCGGCGGCGAGCGGCGGCAGCGGCCGGAAAGCGAAGGCGTCGTGGAAGAGGTCCTCGCGGAGCCGGTCGAGGGCGCCTCTCACTAGCCGTATCTCACTGCGCAGGCTGGTCTCATGGGTGTCGGTCACACCATCAACCGTAGGGAACGGCAATTCGTAGGTCGTCCCCATGAATGCGGATCTCCGAGGGTCCTCCTTAAGACGGATGCGGTGCCGGGAGGGGGATTACGGGGCCGTGCGGGGCGGCACTACGGGACCGTGCGGAGCCGCGTTACGGGGCTGTGCGGGGCCCGCCCTGGGCGCATTACGGCGTGCGGGGCTACGGCGTGCGGGGCTGCGGGTCCTTGAGCCCCAGTGCCGTCAGCAGCGTGCCGAACGCCACAGTGCCCGGTGTGACCGCGGCGTAGTGACCTGTGCCCGGCAGGACCCGTAGCGACGCGTTGCTTCCCGCCGCCGCCACGTAGGACCGGGACAGTTCCAGGGGGACGTCCGGGTCGGCGGTGCCGTGGAGGACGGTCACGGGGACGCGCGCGGGAGGGCGCAGTACCGGATCGGCGTCCGGGTACGGGTGCGGGTGTGAATACGGGCGCGGGCGCGGGTGCGGGCTGCCGCCCAGGAACTCGTCCACCGCTCCTCCGCTCAGCCCGAGCTCCCGCGCCCGGGCGAGATCGGCGACCGGGGCCACGGCGACGACGGCGTCCGCACCGGTGTCCTCGCTCGCCGCGCAGAGCGCGAGGTGGCCGCCCGCCGAGTGGCCCACCAGGACGTGGCGGGGCGGGCTGCCGTGGCGGACGCCGATGGCGCGGACGACGTCCTCGTAGGTCTGCGGCCAGCCTCCGCCGCCGTCACCGCCCACGCGGCGGTACTCCGCCAGCGCCACCTCGGCGCCGTGCGCGGCCAGCGCCGCTGCGAGCGGCGCGAGGTGGCGGCGGTCGTACGCCTCGCGCCAGAACCCGCCGTGCAGCAAGGTCACTCGTACGCCGGCCGGCTCGGCCGGCAGGTGGAAGTCGACCACCTGGCTGGGGTGGGGGCCGTAGGACACGGTGGTGTCGGGCGGCACGTAGGCCAGGCCGAACAGGGCGTCTTCGTCGGCGGTCACGGCCGGGCCTCCTTCGGTACGTCCTTCGGTACGTCCTTCAGTACGTCACCCAGGACCCGCGCGGCCCGTTCTGCGTCCGCGAAACGCGTGTACAGCGGCGTGAATCCGAACCGGAGGATGTCCGGGCGCCGGTAGTCGCCCACGACGCCGCGCCGGACGAGCTCGGCCATGACTTCGCCGGCGCCCGGGCCGGATCCGGGGCCGGGGCTCGCGCCCGGGTCGTACCGCAGCGAGACCTGGCTGCCGCGCTCGGCGTGCGAGCGGGACGTGACGGGCTCGACGCGGCCCTTCGGCACGTACTCCGCGACGCAGCGCAGGAAGAAGTCCGTGAGGGCGAGGCTCTTGGCGCGGACGGCGGCGAGGTGCACGCCGTCCCAGACGTCGAGGGCGGCGTCGAGGGCGAGGAGGGAGAGGATTTCGGGGGTGCCGACGCGGCCGCGGACCGCGCCGTCGGCGGGCGCGTAGGCGGGGGCCATGGCGAAGGGGTCGGCGTGGGAGTTCCAGCCGGGGAGCGGGGAGTCGAAACGGTCCTGCAGGTCGCGGCGCACGTAGAGGAAGGCCGGTGCGCCGGGGCCGCCGTTCAGGTACTTGTACGTGCAGCCGACCGCGAAGTCCGCCCCGTCGGCGTCGAGGTGGACGGGGAGCGCGCCCGCGCTGTGGCAGAGGTCCCAGACGGTGTAGGCGCCGGCGGCGTGCAGGGCGGCGGTGGTGCCGGGGAGGTCGTGGAGGCGGCCGGTGCGGTAGTCGACGTGGTTGACGAGGGCGACGGCGGTGCGGGGGCCGGCCGCGCGGGGCATGCCCGCGGCGTCGACGGCGCGGATCCGGCAGCCGGTCAGGCGGGCGGCGGACCGGGCGATGTAGCCGTCGGTGGGGAAGGTGGCGGAGTCGACCAGCACTTCGTCGCGTACGGCGCCGGGGGGTTGGGCTGGGGGCCGGTCCCGGTTCCTTTCTCGGCCCCGGCCTTGCGGACTGCCCTCCGGGGGCCCCTCCCCTCCCCCCTCCCCACCCTCCCCGTCCCGCCCTGCCCCTTGTGCCATGCGTATCGCCGCCACCACCGCCTTGAAGACGTTCACGCTGGTCGAGTCGCCGGTGACGACCTGGCCGGGGGCGGCGCCGATGAGGCGGCCTATGCGGTCGCCCACGCGCTCCGGGGCCGTCCACCAGCCGGATTCCTCCCAGGAGCGGATGCCCAGGCGTCCCCACTCGCGCCCGACCACGTCGGCGAGGCGGCCGGCGACGCCGCGGGGCGGGGCGCCCAGGGAGTTCCCGTCGAGGTAGACGACGGCGTCGTCCAGGTCGAACTCGGCGCGTTTGGCGGCCAGTCCGTCGGCGGCGTCGAGCGCTGCGGCCTCCTCGGCCATCGGTGTCAGCGGCGTCGTTGAAGCCGTAGCTATCGCCGGAGCCGTAGGCATCGCCGGAGCCGTAGGAGTCGTTGAAGCCGTAGGAGTCGTTGAAGCCGTAGGCGTTATTGGAGCCTTCGGTGCCGTCGGCTTCTCAGACACGGCTGCGCGCCGTCCACAGCTCGGGGAACACGTTCTTCGTCGCCCGTTTCTCCAGCCAGGCCACGCCCGGCGATCCGCCGGTGCCCACCTTCGCTCCCATGGCTCTGCGCGTGGCCACCAGGTGGTCGTTGCGCCAGCGCCACACGAGCTCGGCGACTTCCGTCAGCGCCTCCCCCAGCCGGCACTCCTCGCTGCCCTGGTCCCCGGCGTATATGCGCTCCCAGGCCGCCTCGACCGCCGGATGGGCGACGTACCGCTCGGAGACGTCGCGGTCGAGGACGGCCGCGGGTATCGCATGGCCGCGGCGCGCGAGGTGGCGCAAGACCTCGTCGTAGAGGCTCGGGGCGTAGAGCGCCTTCTCCAGCTCGGCGTGGATCTGCGGCGCGCCCTGGTGCGGCACCAGCATGGCCGCGGACTTGTCGCCGAGGAGGAACTCCAGCCGCCGGTGCATGGCCGACTGGAAGCCGGAGGCGTCGCCCAGCGCGGAGCGGAAGGCGTTGAACTGGGCCGGGGTGAGGTGCGCCAGCGGCTCCCAGCTGGCGTTGAGGGACTGCAGCTCGTACGTGGACCGTTTGAGGGCGGCCATCGCCACCGGCAGGTCGTCCTCGCGGAGGGCCCGCGCGGCGGTCTCCCATTCGTGGACGATGACCCGGAACCAGAGCTCCATCACCTGGGTGGTGACGAGGAAGGCCATCTCTCCGGGGTCTTCGGAGAGCGGCTCCTGAAGATTGCTGAGCACGGACGCCCGCACATAGTCCTCGTACGGGGTGGTGCCGGTGAAGTGAAGGTTGGGTGCCGTGTCCTGAGGGTCGGAAGAAGTCACGTCGTCTCCCCTGCCGTCGCTCCCGGGTTCGCCGGGCCACTGCGGCGATCATGCGGGCCGCGGGCCCGTCACGGCAAGGCCTGTGGATAACCCGCGGACAGCCGGAACGCCCCGCACTCTGCGGGGCGTTCCGGCGGGGGACGCGCGGCGCCGGCGGGCGGGCCGGTCAGCCCAGGGTGCTGGCGGCCGTGGGCGAGCTGTCCCGCAGGAAGGCGGTGCAGCGCTCGTACTCCTCCTGCTCGCCGATCGACTGCGCGGCCCGCGCGAGGGCGTGCAGCGCGCGCAGGAAGCCGCGGTTCGGCTCGTGCTCGAAGGGCACCGGGCCGTGGCCCTTCCAGCCGCTGCGGCGCAGCGCGTCGAGGCCGCGGTGGTAGCCGGTGCGCGCGTAGGCGTACGACTCGACGACCCGGCCGCCCTCGAACGCCTCGTCGGCGAGCTGGGCCCAGGCCAGCGACGACGCCGGGTACTTCGCGGCGACCTCGGCGGGGGCCGCTCCGGAGGCGAGCAGCTCGCGCGGCTCCGGGTCGTCGGGCAGATGGGTCGGGGGCGGTCCCCCGAGCAGGTTCTCGTGAATGGACATGGGCTCCAGTTTGCCCTGTCGTCCTGCCGCCTGGGCAGGTGCCGGGACCCGCCGTTACCGAATACGGGCCGGGCGCCACGGAGAGCGACCCGGTCCGGGACGCGCGCCCGGCACCGCCGCGCCCGCCCTCAGGCGTCGCCCGGGTCCAGCGGCGGGGCCGCCATTCCGCAGTGGTACGTGGTCTCCGGGTGGCAGGGCTCCTCTCCGGTGGGCTTGGGGGCCCGCAGGGTCGTCGCGCGGACGGTGAACCAGGCCAGCGCCGCGCCCACCACGAGCGAGCCGGCGCACCAGTACATGGCGCTGCGAAAGGCGCGCGCGAACGCCGCGGGGTCGCGGTAGGCGTCGGGTCCCATGCCGACCAGCAGCGGCAGCGCGGCCACGGCGACCAGGCCCGCGGCGCGTGCGGCCGCGTTGTTGATGCCGCTGGCCAGGCCGGCGCGGGCCACGTCCACGGAGGCCAGGACGGTCGCGGTGAGCGGGGCGACCAGGGCCGTCATGCCCAGGCCCAGGACCACGAGCGGTGGCAGCACGTCCGCCCAGTACGAGGCGCCGCGGTCCACGCGGGCCATCAGGGCCATGCCCGCCGCGCACAGCAGCGGCCCGGCGGTGAGGGGCAGGCGCGGGCCGATCCGCTGGGCGAGCTCTCCGGAGCGGGCCGACAGCAGCAGCATCAGGACCGTCGTGGGCAGCAGGGCCGTGCCGGCCTGGAGCGCCGACCAGCCCACCACGACCTGCAGCTGCAGCACGGAGAGGAAGAAGAAGCCGCTGAAGGCCGCGTAGACGCACACCGTCACCGCGTTGATCGACGAGAACAGGCGGACGGAGAAGATCCCCAGCGGCAGCATGGGGTCCGGTCTGCGGGCCTCCACGCGGCAGAAGGCGATCCCCAGGAGAACGCCCGCGACCGCCGGGCCGATCACCCACGGCGAGGCGCCCTTGTCGGGGGCGGCGATCAGCGCGTACGTCACGGCGCCCAGGGCGAGCGCGCCGAGGGCCGCGCCGAGGACGTCGAACCGCCCGCCCGCGCCGGGATCGCGGGTCTCGGGCACGTACTTCAGGGCCACCGGGACGCACACCGCCGCCAGCGGCAGGTTGATCAGGAACACCCAGCGCCAGCCGGGGCCGTCCACCAGCCAGCCGCCCACGAACGGGCCGACCGCGGTGGCCACCCCGCCCAGGCCGGACCAGGCGCCGACGGCCGCGGCCCGGTCCTCCTCGCGGAAGACGGCCTGGATGAGGGCGAGCGAACCGGGCGTGAGCAGCGCCCCGCCGACGCCCTGCAGGGCCCGCGCCGCGATGAGCACACCGGCGCCGGGGGCGATCCCGCACAGCAGCGAGGCGAGCGCGAACCACACCACCCCGATCACGAAGATCCGGCGCCGTCCGTAGCGGTCGCCGAGGGCGCCGCCCAGCAGGATCAGGCCCGCGAGGGTGAGCATGTACGCGTTGACGGTCCACTGCAGGACCGCCAGGTCGGCGTTGAGGTCCCGGCCGATGTGCGGCAGGGCGACGTTCACGACGGTGCTGTCGAGCATGGCCATGCCCGAGCCGAGCACGGCGGTCAGCAGCACCGCGCGCCCCGTCGCCGTGCCCATGCGCACGGCGGGCCCGCCGCCGGAGGACACCCGGGCTGCCCCGCCGGACGTCCGTCCTGGCCCCGCGGCCTGCGCCGGTGGCGGTTCGGGGCGGGGGCCGCGCCCGGGTTCCGGTGCGGAGTCGCTCATGCCGCGATCATCCCTTGGCCGGGCGCGCACGGCCACGCGAGTGAGGGCCCGCCGTAGGCGAAAGGGCCGCCCCGCTCGGTGAGCGGAACGGCCCTTTCGCCTGCAGTGAGCCCTCAGGCCGGTGCTCCGGATCCGTGCCGGTGGAGCGCGGGTCCGTGGAGCGCGGGTCCTTACTTCAGCTTCGTGCCCGTGGAGCGCAGGTCCGCGCACGCCTTGGTGACGCGCTCGGCCATGCTCGCCTCGGCCAGCTTGCCCCAGGTGCGCGGGTCGTAGGTCTTCTTGTCGCCGACCTCGCCGTCGACCTTCAGGACGCCGTCGTAGTTCTTGAACATGTGGGCCGCCACCGGACGGGTGAAGGCGTACTGGGTGTCGGTGTCGAGGTTCATCTTCACGACGCCGTTCTCCAGCGCGGTGCGGATCTCCTCCTCCGTGGAGCCGGAGCCGCCGTGGAAGACGAAGTCGAACGGGTCGGCCTTGCCGTGCTTGGCGGCGATGCCGTCCTGCAGCTCACGGAGCAGCTCCGGGCGCAGCACGACGTTGCCCGGCTTGTAGACGCCGTGGACGTTGCCGAAGGAGGCGGCCAGCAGGTAGCGGCCCTTCTCGCCCAGGCCGAGGGCCTCGGCGGTGCGCTCGACGTCGGCGACGGTGGTGTAGAGGTCGTCGTTGATCTCGTGGGAGACGCCGTCCTCCTCGCCGCCGGTCGGGGTGATCTCGACCTCAAGGATGATCTTCGCCTTCACGGCCTCGGCGAGGAGCTCCTTCGCGATGGCGAGGTTCTCGTCGAGCTTCTCGGCGGAGCCGTCCCACATGTGGGACTGGAAGAGCGGGTTCTGGCCGGCGGCGACGCGCTCCTGGGAGATCGCGAGCAGCGGGCGGACGTAACCGTCCAGCTTGTCCTTGGGGCAGTGGTCGGTGTGCAGCGCGATGTTCACCGGGTACTTCTTGGCGACGACGTGCGCGAACTCGGCGAGCGCGACCGCACCCGAGACCATGTCCTTGCTGTACTGACCGCCCAGGAACTCCGCGCCACCGGTGGAGATCTGGATGATGCCGTCGCTCTCCGCCTCGGCGAAGCCGCGCAGCGCGGCGTGGAGGGTCTGCGTCGAGGTGACGTTGATGGCCGGGTAGGCGAACTTGCCTGCCTTCGCCCGGTCGAGCATCTCGTTGTAGACCTCGGGGGTTGCGATGGGCATCTGTCCGCTCCTTGTGATGTGCGGGTACGGGCGTGATTCGGGGCCCTGACCTAGGGGGCGACGGTCATCGTCGCCCCCATACTCCCAGACTCCCCGAATTACTCCACATGAGGTCCACCACGCTCATATGAGCCAGAGCATGCGCAGGGGGTGCGGTTTCACGTGAAACCACACCCCCGGAACCCGGCGCCGCAAGAAAACAGCAGGTCAGGAAAGGCCCGTGCGGGCCCAGGACGGGTCAGGACAGACCCAGGTCCCCCAGCGAGTAGCCCGTGACGTAGCGCAGGCCGGCGCCCTCGATCGCGGAAGCGGCACCGCGGTCGACGATCGTCGCGACGGCGACGACCTCCGCGCCGGCCTCGCGCGCCGCCTCGACGGCGGTCAGCGGGGAGCCGCCGGTGGTCGAGGTGTCCTCGACCACCAGGACGCGGCGGCCCTTGATGTCCGGGCCCTCGATGCGGCGCTGCATGCCGTGGGTCTTCTGCGCCTTGCGGACGACGAAGGCGTCCAGCTTGCGGCCGCGCGCGGCGGCGGCGTGCAGCATCGACGTGGCGACCGGGTCGGCGCCGAGGGTCAGGCCGCCGACGGCGTCGAAGTCCAGGTCCGCGGTGGCGTCCAGCATCACCTGGCCGACCAGCGGGGCGGCCTCGGCGTCCAGGGTGATCCGGCGCAGGTCGATGTAGTAGTCGGCCTCCTTGCCGGAGGAGAGGGTCACCTTGCCGTGGACCACGGCCTTGTCCTTGATCTGCTGCAGCAGGGCGTCACGCGTGCTCATGCCCATGAGCTTAGGCCAGTGCCCCTGTGCTCAGGCGAGCCTGCGCCAGGTCCACGTCGTGGAGATCTCCAGGGGGTCGATCGGCGTGACGAGGCGGGGCAGGGTGTTGAGGCCGTTGGGCGGGCCGGACTGCGGCTCGACGCAGACGGCCTCCTCCTGCTCGTCGTAGACCACGACCCACTCGGCCCGGCTGGCCACCTTCAGCTCCAGGGCGCCCGGCCAGGTGAGGGTGACGTCGACGCCGTCGGGCATGCCGAAGCAGTCGTCCCAGGGGCCGGGGAGGGGGTCGATGCGGCGGCCGGTGGGGAGGTGGTCGTCGCCGCGCTCCTCCTGCCAGGCCGGGGAGAAGTCGATCCGTACGTCCTCGCCGGCGCCGAGGTTCCGCAGGAACCAGGGGTGCCAGCCGGCCTGCGCCGGGAAGGAGTCGCTCGCCGCCTCCACGCCCATGGTGAGCGTGACGGCGTCCGGGGCCAGTTCGACCAGCTGGGTGACGCGGCCGGGGTACGGCCACGGGTCGGCGAGGTCGTAGGTGAACGCGGCGGAGGAGTCGTCCGCCCGGGCCGTACGCCACGCCGTGTCCCGGCCGGTGCCGTGAATGGCGTGCGGCGGGTGGTTGACGGGCATCTGGTGCCGCTCGCCGCCGTTGCGGAATTGGCCGAGCTCGATCCGGCCGCACCAGGGCACCATGGGGAAGGAGCCGTACTGGGCGCCCTGGCGCAGGAGTTCGGTCCCGCCGATGCGGAGACCGGTCAGCCGGCAGCCGTTCGCGGGGTCCACGGTGAGCTCGGCGTCCCCGGCCTTGAGCCGGACCTGCGCGGTCTCAACAGGCCCGTCATTCGCGTCATCTGTGCGTACGTCATTCGTCACGGTTCCGACCCTATGGGCAACGGCCGCCGCGGGCATCCGCCACCGCGGTCAACCACCGCCGCGGGCAAGTGGGTAACCGGCCCGCGGGCGAGGGCACCCGGCCACCCGCCGCGCGGAGCGGCCACCGCGGACAGGCCGCCAGCCCGCCGGGCCGCCAGGCCGCCGCGCCGTCGGGGGCGGTCAGCGGCGGCGGCGCAGCGCGCGTCCCACCACGACCGCCGACGCGAGCGCCACGGCCGCCGCGGGGGCCGCCCAGCGCAGGGCGGTCGCCGTGGCGGAGGCGGCCTCGGGGGCCGGGACGGGGGCGTAGCGGCCGCGGGGCGGCGCGTGGTCGACCTCTTCGGCGCTGCGGCCGATCATCGTGCGGCGGGCGTGCGCGGCCTCGGCCGGGGGCTCGTCGTCCACGTCGTCCACATCGTCCTCGTCGAGGTCGTCGGCGAGCTCGTCCGTCAGGTCGTCGTCCACCGACGGGTCGAGGGACGCCGGCGGAACGACCGTGTCGAAGACGCTGCCGCCCTCCAGGCGGGGGCCGTCGCCGGCCGCCTCCTCGGCGTCCTCCCGGAGCTCCTCCACCAGCGCGGCGGCGAAACGGTCCAGCAGGCGGCGGGCCGTGGTCTCCGTCGTCTTCTCGTCGAATTCGGCGAGCCGGCCGCCGGTGGCGACGCTCCCGGCGCAGGTCAGCCGCGCGCCGCCGGGCGCCTCGGTCAGCAGTCCGCGCAGCGACAGCGTCACCGTGCCGGTGCCGCGCACCTCGGTGCCCTCGCCGGAGAGCTCGTACGCGCCGCCCTCCCGCTCGGTCAGGCGCAGGTGGCCCCGGTAGGTGATGGTCGAGCCGCCTATGCGCAGCCGCAGGCGCCCGGCGACGGTCTCGCCGCCCGCACCGGACGCGTCGGTACCGGAGGGGTCGGCGCTGTCCTGCTGCAGTCCGGGCACGCACCGGGCCACCCGCGCCGGGTCGGCGAGGACCCGGCGCACGGCCTCGACGGGAAACGGGACGAACACCTCATGCTCCATAGTCAGCGAGCCTACCCACCGGTCCCCTCACCAGGGCCTCTCCGGACGGATTTTCGTGGCAACCGCGCCGTGACCGCCGGGCCCGCGGACCGTTACGGGCTCCACGGGCCGTTACCGCAGCACCCGCCGTTACGGGCGCTGCGGGCCGTCGCGGACGTCAGCCACGAAGGTCAGTCAGGGACGTCAGTCACGAGCGTCAGTCGCCGACCGTGAAGCGCTCGCCGATGTGGTTGGCCTCCTCGATCTCGTCGACGAGGGCCACGGCGTAGTCCTCGGCGGAGATCCGGGACTTGCCGTTGCCGTCCACGACGAGGTCGTCCAGGGCGGTGCGGTAGGTGCCCGTGCGCTCGCCCGGCTCGATGAGACCGGCGGGGCTGAGGTTGGTCCAGCGCACGTCGGTGACCGTGCGGTAGTAGTCCAGGGCGTCACCGTGGGCGTGCATGATCTGCAGCAGGAACTCGGGGAGCCCCTCCGCGTCCCAGACCTGCTTGCCGTCCGGCGTGCGCAGCGAGCCCGCGCCGCCGACCGTGATCAGCCGCGGCGCCTGCTCGCCGAGCGCCCGCACACCGGCCACCAGCGACTTCGCCGCGGGCTCGATGGTCGCGACGTGGCCGGGACCGTCGCCGCCGCCGACCGCGCTGACGACGACGTCCTGGCCCTGGGCGACGGCTGCGACCGACTCGGGGTCGAGGACGTCACCGGTGACGACGGTGAGGTTGGCGTGGGTCTCGGTGAGCTTCTTGGGATCGCGGACGACGGCCGTGACCTGGTGGCCGCGGTCGAGGGCCTCGCGCAGGACGCGGCTGCCGATGGTGCCGGTGGCGCCGAAGAGGGCGATCTTCGCCATGGTGGTTCTCCTGTGGGTGTGCGGTGCAGAAAACGGAACGGCCGGAGGCCAGTGGTTCCAGGCCAGTGAGTGGAAGGCCGGTAGGGGAAGTCAGTGCTGCTGGTCGAGGGCGCGCGTGAGCATCCGTGCGGTGGTCGTCGGGCCGCCGAGCCGCCGCACTCCGCCGGGCGTGTGCAGCAGCAGCGTCGGGAAGCTGTCGACGCCCAGACGCCGGACCTCCCGGAACTCCGCCTCCACGGCGCGCCGGGTGGCCGGGTCGGCGTGGGCCGCGACCGCCGCGCCGGCGTCGATGCCGTCGAGCCCGGCCGCGACCGCACGCACCGTCTCCGGGTCGGACAGGCTGCGTCCGTCCACGTACCAGGCGCGCTGCAGTGCGCCCGCGAACTCCAGTGTCCGCTCGGGAGCCTGCTCGCGCAGCGCGGCGAGGGCCGCCGCCGCGGCGGCCGAGTCGAGGACCGCCGTGCCGTCGGCGAACGCCCTGGCGTAGCCGGGGCCGAAGACCGCGCCGGTCAGTTCGCCGATCCGGGCGTCCGCCTGGGGGATGTAGGGGTACGCGGACACCGGGCGGGCCCGCGGGCCGGTGAAGAGCCCGCCGCTGAGCACGGTCAGCTCGATGCGCTCGGCGTTCGCCTCCGCGAACTCCCGGACGGCCGGGCCGAAGCCGTAGCACCAGCCGCAGTAGGCGTCGAAGGCGTAGGTGAGCTTGTGCCGTGCCATGTCTTTCACTCCTTGTGCGTTACGACCACGCTAAGGGCGTTTTCCGGCCGCAACCAGGTACGCTCGGGTCTCCTCATGGTGAAAAAGCGACAGGCCGCCGACGACGGTGGCGGCGGCATCATCGATCTCGCCTATCAGGCCCCGCCCGGCACGCCGGCCGGTGTCGAGGTGATGCCGGTGTCCGAGCTGCGCACGCGGGCCCCGGAAGGCCTGCTGGTCAGCCCGCAGCGGCTGGACTTCCACCAGATCGTCGCCGTCCGCTCGGGCGCCTCCGCCCACACCGTCGACTTCACGGGTCACTGGCTGGACGAGGGCTCGGTGCTGTGGGTGCGCCCGGGACAGGTGCAGCAGTTCGGCGACCCGGAGGCGATCGAGGGCACGGTGATCCTCGTCCAGCCGGGCTTCCTGCCGTCCGGCAGCCCCGTCGCCGCCGTGGCGGACGACCCGTTCCGGCCGGTGGTGTGGCAGCCGGTCGGCCAGGACCGGGAGGCCGTGTTCTGCGCGGTGGGCCACCTCGAAGCGGACTTCCGTACGAGCACGGGCCTGCCGGCCGACGTGCACACCGACGTCCTGCGGCACCTGCTGTCCGTCCTCGTGCTGCGGCTCGCGCACCTCACCGCCCCCGTCGGCAGCAGGATGCCCGCCCCGGGCGACGCCTTCCTGGACTTCCGGGCCGCGGTCGAGCGGGACTTCGCCACCAGCCACCGGGTCGCCGACTACGCCCGCGCGCTCGGCTACTCCGCACGCACCCTGTCGCGCGCGACGACGGCCGCGGCCGGGGTGGGCGCCAAGGAGTTCATCGACCGGCGGGTGATGCTGGAGGCCAAGAGGCTGCTCGCGCACAGCGGGCTGCCCGCGGCCCGGATCGCGGGCCGGATCGGCTTCGACGACGCGGCGAACTTCTCCAAGTTCTTCCAGCACCGGGAGGGTTGCTCACCGGGCGCCTTCCGCGCCCGCCTGCAGCAGGGCCGCACCCCGCACCACGGTGACCACTCCGCAGAGGGAGACCGCCACTCCCCATAGCCCGCGACCGTCACTCCGCATCCGTGCGGCTGCCGTCACTCCCCATAGCGCGGATGCATCAGCGTCGACGGCAACAGCCCCGGCTCGCGGCTGTGCTCGGCCTGCCGCACCGCCGCCGTCAGCCTGCCGCCGGTGAGGGACAGCAGGCACGGCCGCACCCTGGGCAGCTCCAGCGGCAACCGCTCCCGCGAGACGAGCAGAAAGCTCCAGTCCTCACCACGGCCGCCGTGCACGGGGCCGCGGTCCGGGCCGCCGGGGGCGCCGCTGCCGTCCACGCGGTACGGCGTGCTGTACAGGCCGAGCGAGCGGACGGTGGCGTCGACCGTCCAGAACACGTGCGGGCGGGCATCGAGCGTGCCCGCGTGGATGGCGAACCGCCCTCCCGGGGCCAGCCACCGCTCCACCAGGCCGTAGAACTCCTGCGAATACAGCTTGGTGCTCGGGGTGCTGCCGGGGTCGGGGAGGTCGGAGATCACCACATCGAACGGGGGCTCGGCGGGCGGGCGGGCGCGCAGCCACTCGAAGGGGTCGGCCGTCACCAGCCGCACGCGGCGGTCGCGGAACGCCCCGTGGTTGAGGGCGACGAGATCGGGATCCGTACGGGCCAGGCGGAGGACGGCCGGGTCCACTTCGACGACGGTCACCGAGGAGACGTCCCCGTAGCGCAGCAGTTCGCGGACGGCGAGGCCGTCGCCGCCGCCGAGGACGAGGACCCTGCGGTGCGGGCCGTCCATCGCGGGGTGGACCAGTGCTTCGTGGAACCGGTACTCGTCGTTGCCGTTGACCCTCAGCCGGCCGTCCAGGAAGAGGGACAGGGGCTTGCCGCTCCCGCCGCCGCCCGTGAGGACGACCTCCTGGACGTCGGACCGGACGGCCACGCGGACGTCCCCGCCGTAGACGGCGTGGCGCGCGGCCCGTTCGAAGGGCCCGCTGAGGGCGGAGCACGTGGCGAGCAGGGCGAGGACGAGGCCGTTGACGGTGATGAGGAGCCGGCGGGTGCGCACGGAGAGGTCGCCGCGGAAGAGCCACAGGACGAGCGCGCCGCCGGCGACCGCGTTGACGGCACCGGTCAGCAGGGCGCCCGTGAGCTGGCCGAGCACGGGCAGGAGGAGGAAGGGGAAGGCGAGGCCGCCGACCAGGGCACCCACGTAGTCGGCGGCGAAGAGGTCGGCGACGGCGCCGCCCGCGTCCTGGCGGCGGATGCGCTGGATGAGCGTCATCAGCAGGGGCACTTCGGCGCCGATCAGCACGCCGATGGCGAGGGAGAAGCCGACCAGGGCCGGCCGCGCCTGACCGAACCAGGCGAAGCAGGCGTAGAGCGCCATGGCCGACAGGCCGCCTATGAGCGCCAGTAAGGCCTCGACCGCGGCGAAGCCCAGCGCGGCGCGCTTGCGCAGCTGCTTGGCGAGCAGCGAGCCGATGCCCATCGCGAAGACCATGACGGACAGCACGACGGACGCCTGGGTGACGGAGTCGCCGATGAGGTACGAGGCCAGGGCGACCAGCTCCAGCTCGTACACCAGCCCGCAGGCGGCGCAGATGAAGACGGTGGTCAGCACCACGAAGCGGCCGAGCCCGGCCGGTACGGGCAGCCGCGCCGGTACCGGGCGGTAGATCATGTTGGGAACGCTACGTCACGAAACGGCAACCCTTTGTCACCCACAAGGGTTTATTACGAGAGGGCCGCCGCCGTTCGTACGCCCACTCTCGTGCGCGTGGCGACCAGCCGTCCCTCCTGGGGGTAGGCGTGCCAGGTGCGCCAGCTGATCTGGCCGTCGCAGCGCTGGGCGAGCAGCGCGGTGAAGGCGTGCGGGCTGCCCGGGAAGGTGCCCGCCAGGCCGTAGGGGTGCTCGGCGACCAGGGCGAGGAGCTCCTGGGCGCGGCCCGCGAAGGAGCCGTGCGAGAGCGTTTCTATCCGGGCCGCGAACTCGTACTCCCAGGCGCCGATGCGCTTGGCGACGCCCAGCGGCAGCGGGGTGGCGCTGCCCGGCAGGCAGGCGACGGTCTCCGAGCAGACGCCGTCGCCCTCTTCCAGCAGCACTTGGTGGGAGGCGCCCAGCAGGCGCAGCTGGACCTGGGAGCCGGCGAGCTCCAGGTCGAGCACGGCGAGCGCGGGCAGCGGGTCCTTGCCCAGGCACCAGGCGAGGTCCGCGGCACGGGTGTCGGTGTAGGTGGTCTTGAGGGTGGTGAGCATGGGTCGGCTCCGCAAGCAGGCAGTCGAGGGTGGGCCGGCCCGCCGGGGAGGACCAGAGTCTTCGGACGAGGACCAAAGTCTTCGAGTGCGCCGGCTCATGCCCACATATGAGCTGTTTCCGTGGGGTCCGAGGACGTCCGAGGACAGTGATTACGGGATTCCCCGGAGCCTTAATGAGAGGGAATCATGAATGAGCAGCGCCCACAGCGTTTTTACCCATCTCATCGTGCTTTCCATCCACGCGAGGGCCGGGCAGTTCAACTGTTCAGAATCTTTGCGGACCGGAGGCGGCATCGACCCTGCCGGAGGCGGCTCCGGCGGGCCGCCGATTGAACGGCCGGCGGGCCGGGGGAACCCGCCGGATGCATATGCGATCAAGCCCGGGACGGCCGTGAATCCCCGTCAGGCGGCGTTCACCAGCTTCTCCACCGCCGAAATCACGGATTCTTCACGCTTGCAGAACGAGAAACGCACGAGATGTGACGGCGCATCGGGGCGCAGATTGAAGGCGGCCGTGGGAATGGCCACCACCCCGGCGCGCGACGGGAGTTCACGGCAGAAACGCACGCCGTCCGAGTACCCCCACGCGCGGATGTCCGCCTGGAGGAAATACCCCGCCTCCGCGCGATAGGGGCGCAATCCCGCGCTCGTGAGCCCCCGGCTCAGCAGGTCCCGGTTGCGCTGCAGCGTGCGCCTCAGCTCCGCCGCCCAGTCCTCCACGCCGCCCAGCATCCGCGCGAGCGCCTCCTGGTAGGGCGTGCCGGAGGCGTACGTGAGGAACTGCTTCGCCGCCCCGACCGCCCGGACGAGCTCCGCGGGCCCGCACACCCAGCCGACCTTCCAGCCGGTCACGTTGAACGTCTTGCCTGCCGACGAGATGGTCAGCGTACGCTCCCGCATGCCCGCCAGTGCCGCGATCGTCGTGTGCCGCCCGCCGTCGTAGACGAGGTGCTCGTACACCTCGTCCGTCACCACCGTCAGACCGTGTTCCCTGCACAGCGCGGCGATCACGGCCAGCTCCTCCGCCGTGAAGACCTTGCCGGTCGGGTTGTGCGGGCTGTTGAGGAGCAGCACCCGGGTGCGCGGGGTGACGGCGGCCCGCAGCGCGTCCGCGTCCAGCACGAACACGTCGTCGCGGGCGGCGAGCGGCACGCCCACCACCTTCGCTCCCGCGAAGCGGGCACCCGCCGGATAGGCGTCGTAGCAGGGGTCGAAGGCCAGCACCTCGTCGCCCGGGTCGCACAGCGCGAGCAGCGCCGCGGCGAGGGCCTCGGTCGCGCCCGTCGTCACCAGCACCTCGTCCTGCGGGTCGTACTCCAGGCCGTAGCGCCGGGACTGGTGGGCGGCGACCGCCCCGCGCAGCGCGGGGAAGCCGGTGGCGGGCGGGTACTGGTTGCTGCCCGCGAGGACCGCCGCCGAGACGTCCTTCAGCAGCTCGGGCGGAGCGCACAGTTCCGGCACGCCCTGGCCGAGGTTGACCGCGCCGGTGCGCCGGGCGAGCTCCGTCATCTCCGTGAAGACGGAGGTGCCGAGGCCCTGCACGCGGGCGGCGGGGCTCCAGGCCTTGTTCATGCGATCCCACTTCCGGTCGGTTACCGAGGCTGCCTCACCCTAGGCAGGCCGGTGCGCGCGGGCACAGCACACGGTCCGCCGCGCACCGCGCAGACACTCCGCGGTGCCCGCCGAGCGGGTGGAAGGCGCACTGCTTACGGGCGCTCCCGCTCGCGCGCGCGAGGCGGGCGCCGCAAGGTCAAAGATGCCGAACAGACCCACAGGCCGAGGCCGAGAGGCCGAGGATGCCGGAGGTCCCCCCGTGTCAGCCGACACCGCCGTGCCCGTCCGGGCGCCGGAGCCGCGCCCGGCGTCCGGCAACGCCCGCGTCCGCCTCGTCGAGCGGGGGCGGGAAGCCCTGCGCCGGGCGGCGCCCGCGCTCGCGTTCTACGCGGCGGCCCGGCTGACCGGCATGGCGACGATGGCGGCCTGGGCCTGGTGGATCGGCCGCCACCCGCGCACGCTGCTCGGCCACTCCTGGGACGGCATCTGGTACGCCGGGATCGCCCGGCACGGCTACGGGCTGGTGCTGCCCTCGCCGACCACGCGCGGTGTCGTCTTCAACGACCTGGCGTTCTTCCCGCTCTTCCCCGGCCTCGTGCGGGCCGTCTCCACCGTCACGCCACTGACCGTCGTCAGCTCCGGCCTGCTCGTCGCCTGGCTGTCCGCCGGGGTTGCCGCATGGGGCATCTACGCGCTCGGGGAACGGCTGTACGGCCGCAAAGCGGCGACGCTGCTCGTGGTCCTGTGGGGGGTGCTGCCGCACGCCATCGTGCAGTCCATGGCCTACACCGAGCCGCTGATGACCGCGCTCGCGGCATGGTCCCTGTTCGCCGTCCTGACCGGCCGGCCGCTGTGGGCGGGGGTGCTGTCCCTGCTCGCCGGTCTCTCCCGGCCGAACGCAATCGCGGTCGCCGCCGCCGTCGTCTGCTCCTCCGCGCTGCTGCTGCGGCGGGATGCGGCCGCCCGGGCGGACTGGCGCGTGTGGGCGGGCGCGGCCCTCGCCCCGGTGGGCTGGACCGGCTACGTCGCCTGGGCCGGATTCCGCTCCGGGGACGGCCCGTTCGGCTACTTCGAGGTGCAGCGGCTGTGGGGCTCGCGGTTCGACTTCGGGAAGGACGCGCTGCGGTTCGTCCGGCACCTGATCATCGGGCGGGACGCCATGGCGTACTACCTGACGGTCGCGGTCATCGCCGTCGCGCTCGTCGCGCTGGCCTTCCTGGTCCTGGAGCGGCCGCGGCCGCCCGCCGCCCTGCTGGTGTACGCGGTCGTGCTCGTCGTCATCGCGGTCGGCGGATCGAGCTACTTCGCGTCGAAGCCGCGCTTCCTGATGCCGGCGTTCCCCCTGCTCGTACCGGTGGCACTGGCGCTGGCCAAGGCACGGCCCCGGACGGTCCTGCTGGTGGTCGGGGCGCTGGCGGCGCTGTCGTTCTTCTACGGAACGTATCTGCTGACGGTGGCGCGGATGCCGATGTAGGGGCGGCGGTGCCCGGCTGTCGTCGGCCGGAACACACACCGGCGCGGGGCGCCGCACAAGCGACGCCCCCGCCGGGAGGCGATCACGCCGAGGTCGGGTGCGGCGGCTCGTCGTCCGGCTTGTCGTCGCCCGACTCCGCGTCCGCCTCGAGGCCCAGCTGCTCGACGAGCCACTTGTCGAACTCGATAGAGGCCCGCACCCAGCTGACCGTGCTGGAGACGAAGTGCTCCAGGGACACCCCGACGCCGATCAGCATCTGCGCCTCGCCGATCAGGCGGACCGTGCCGTCGTCATTCGTGTGGGTGTAGACCTTCGGCCACAGCGTGCGGCGGTTCCAGTCGTCGATGGCCTCCAGCAGGCGGGCCTTCTCGTCGATGGCGTGCGGGCGGTCGTAGAACGTCCGCACGGAGAAGACCTGCTGCTCCTCCTCGCCGCGGAACATGAAGTACGTACGGAACTGCTCCCACGGCGCGGCGAGGTCACCCTCGTCGTCCACGACGTACTTCAGCTCCATCTGCTCCAGGAGCTGCTTGACCAGGTCCTGGTCGGGGATGACGGGGCCGGTCGGGCCCGCCTCAGGCTGCGGTTCGGGCTGTCCCCCGAAGTTCGGGATCGAGGACGGGTCGATGCTCACCGTGTTATTCCCTTCGTACGGTCTCCCGCCATCCTCCCTCACACCCGCCCCTGCCTCGCAACCCCTCGCGTACCCTGATCGGCTTCCGGCACATCGATCACAACAGGGCAGGTACGGCGTGGCGCGCGAGAACCGGCGGAGGACGCCCGCGTGGCCGTGGGTGACGTGCGGACTCGCAGGCGTGCTGCTGGTCCTCCTTCCCGCCGGCTGCTCCTGCCTCGCCCTCTCCGGCGCCGCCGGCGGCGAAGGGATCTCCTGCTCGGAGGCCGTGGAATTCGCGGGCGGGGCACGGATGCCCGCGCACTCCTCGGACCGGAAGTGCACCAGGAGGTCGTGGAGGGACACGTCGGTGGACGGCACGTTCCGGATGCCGCGCGGCGACGTGGCCGGCTGGATGGCCGAGAACTTCCCCGGGGAGAGCCCGCTGACCAAGCGGGAGTACTGCCGCGAGGACCTCTGCGTCGAGCAGTACCACCCGGCCGAGCACGGCCGCTCGGACGACGACACCCTCATCGTGAACGTGAGGGCGGCCTACGAGGAGGGCGGGACGGCGCTGATCACGCTGGAGGCGTTCGAGGTGTGAGGCGCGCGCCGGCGGGGCCGGGCGGGGGGAAGCCCCCGGCCGGGCCCGCCGACGTCAGCGCGTACCGAATCGTGTCGACGCATCCAGCGCGTCGCCGTACCGCGTCAGCGCGTCACAGCGCCTTCGCGAGCGTCTCCTCGCGCGCCGGTGCCACCGTCAGGCCGTCACCGTCCACGGCGACGGTGACCCGCACCGTGTCCCCGTCGCGGATCTCGCCGCCGAGGATGGCACGGGCCAGCTGGTCGCCGATGGCCGTCTGGACCAGGCGGCGCAGCGGGCGGGCGCCGTAGGTGAGGTCGGGCGCGGCGCCGTCCGGGGCGGACGGGTCGTGGCCGAGGGCGGCGAGCCAGCGCATGGCCTCCGGCGAGACGTCGAGCACGAGCCGGCGGTCGGCGAGGCGGCGCTGGAGGTGGTCGATCTGGATCGCGGCGATGCGCTCCAGCTGGTCGACGCCGAGCGGGTGGAAGACGACGACGTCGTCGAGCCGGTTGAGGAACTCGGGACGGAAGGAGGCCCGCACCGTCTCCAGCACCTTCTCCTTCTTCTGCTCCTCCTTGAGGAGCGGGTCCACCAGATAGGTGGATCCCAGGTTGGAGGTGAGGATGAGGATGGTGTTGCGGAAGTCAACGGTCCGGCCCTGGCCGTCGGTGAGGCGGCCGTCGTCGAGCACCTGCAGCAGGATGTCGAAGGCCTCGTGGTGGGCCTTCTCGACCTCGTCCAGCAGGACGACGCTGTACGGGCGCCGGCGCACGGCCTCCGTCAGCTGGCCGCCCTCCTCGTAGCCGACGTAGCCGGGGGGCGCGCCGACCAGGCGGGCCACGGCGTGCTTCTCGCTGTACTCGCTCATGTCGATGCGGACCATGGCCCGCTCGTCGTCGAAGAGGAAGTCGGCGAGGGCCTTGGCCAGCTCGGTCTTGCCGACGCCGGTCGGACCGAGGAAGAGGAACGAGCCGGTCGGCCGGTCGGGGTCGGCGATGCCGGCCCGGGAGCGGCGCACGGCGTCGGAGACGGCGCGGACGGCCTCGCCCTGGCCGATCAGCCGCTTGCCGATCTCGTCCTCCATGCGCAGCAGCTTCTGCGTCTCGCCCTCCAGCAGGCGGCCGGCGGGGATGCCGGTCCAGGAGGCGACGACGTCGGCGATGTCGTCCGGGCCGACCTCCTCCTTGACCATGAGGTCCTTCGCCGCGGCCTCCTGCTCGGCCTCCGCCTCGGCCTTCGCCGCCGCCTCCAGCTCGCGCTCCAGGCCGGGGATCTCCCCGTAGAGCAGCTTGGACGCGGTGTCGAAGTCGCCGTCGCGCTGGGCGCGCTCGGCCTGCCCGCGCAGCTCGTCCAGGCGCTCCTTGAGCTCACCCACCCGGTTGAGGGACTCCTTCTCGCGCTCCCAGCGGGCGGTCAGGCCGCGCAGCTCCTCCTCCTTGTCGGCGAGGTCGCGGCGCAGCTTCTCCAGGCGCTGCTTGCTCGCCTCGTCCGACTCCTTGGAGAGGGCGAGCTCCTCCATCTTCAGCCGGTCGACGGCGCGCTGGAGCTCGTCGATCTCGACGGGCGAGGAGTCGATCTCCATGCGGAGCCGGGAGGCGGACTCGTCGACGAGGTCGATGGCCTTGTCGGGCAGGAAGCGGGAGGTGATGTAGCGGTCGGAGAGGGTGGCCGCGGCGACGAGGGCGCTGTCGGCGATCTGGACCTTGTGGTGGGCCTCGTAGCGGCCCTTGAGCCCGCGGAGGATCGCGATCGTGTCCTCGACGGACGGCTCGGCGACCAGGACCTGCTGGAAGCGGCGCTCCAGGGCGGGGTCCTTCTCGATCCGCTCGCGGTACTCGTCCAGCGTCGTGGCGCCCACCATGCGGAGCTCGCCGCGGGCGAGCATGGGCTTGAGCATGTTCCCCGCGTCCATGGCGCCCTCGGAGGCGCCGGCGCCGACGACGGTGTGCAGCTCGTCGATGAAGGTGATGATCTGGCCCTCGCTGGCCTTGATCTCCGCCAGGACGGTCTTCAGCCGCTCCTCGAACTCGCCGCGGTACTTCGCGCCGGCGACCATCGCGCCGAGGTCGAGGGCGACGAGGCGCTTGTTGCGCAGCGACTCGGGGACGTCCCCCTTCACTATCCGCTGGGCCAGCCCCTCCACGACGGCGGTCTTGCCGACGCCCGGCTCGCCGATGAGGACGGGGTTGTTCTTCGTACGGCGGGACAGGACCTGCACGACGCGGCGGATCTCGGTGTCCCGGCCGATGACCGGGTCGAGCTTGCCCTCGCGGGCGGCGGCCGTGAAGTCCGTACCGAACTTCTCCAGGGCCTTGTACGTGCCCTCCGGGTCGGCGGTGGTCACTCGCTGTCCGCCCCTCGCGGTCTCGAACGCATCCAGCAGGCGCGGCGCGGACGCCCCCTGCTGCTGCAGGAGCTCACCGGTGCGGCCGCCCTTGGCGGCTAGGCCGATGAGCAGGTGCTCGGTGGAAATGTAGGTGTCGCCGAGCTCGCGGGCGCGCTGCGACGCGTCGGCGATCACGGCGAGCAGGTCGCGGTTGGGCTGCGGCGGCGCGACCGTCGCGCCCTGCACGCTGGGCTCGGCCGCCAGCTGCCGCTCGGCGCCGGACCGCAGCGCGGCGGCGTCGGCCTCGACGGCGGCCAGCAGGTCCATGACGTTCTCGTTCTCCTGGCCGGCGAGCAGCGCCAGCAGCAGGTGCGCGGGCGTCATATCGGCATGCCCGGCCGACACGGCCCGCTCACTGGCCCCGCTCAGCGCCTCCCGGCTCCTGTTGGTCAGCTCGGCATCCACGACGGTGTGCGCCTCCTTGTTCTCATGGCCCTTGCGCTACGGGCCTGCTCTGCCCAACCTGCATTAAGTTGAGCCTATTCCACTCAACCCTGGAAGGCCAGGGGCCACTCGGACCCCTTCCATGGTCCGACGCCGGGAGGCGGGCCGCCTCCGGGTAGCCCGCACATATGTTTGACGCACTCCCTTACGTGTGAACGGCGCCTGTTCACCGCCTGCCGGGCCCTGCGGGTGGCGATGCTGGCCTCTCGACCACAAGGAGGTGCAGCATGACTGCCATGGCATGCGAGCCGAAGGCAACGTCTACGCAGGACGAGACCCTCCTGGATTACTTCCTCGCCCTGGAGACCCCCGAGGGGTTCCGGGCCGAGCTCATCGAGGGGGAGATTGTCGTGTCACCAGCGCCGGACGGCGATCACGAGGACGCCATCGAGCTGATCGTCGCCCAGATGTACGACGCCTCGACGGTTCGCATGCAGTACTCCGGGAACAAGGGCCTGAAGCTCCCCCGCGGCGGCCTCTGCCCCAAGAACTACGCCATCCCCGATGCCACCTTCGCCCCGCGCGAACTGCGCCTCTTCCGCGGCGCACCCCCCTGGATGCCCTGCGACGGAGTCGCCATGGTCGCCGAGGTCACCAGCAGCCGGGCCGAGCGGGACCGCATCGCCAAGCGCCACTGCTACGCCCGCGCCGGCATCCCCCTGTACCTGCTCGTGGACCGGGAGGAGGAGACGGTCACGCTCTTCAGCGAGCCCTCGGCCCAGGACTACGCCGAGACGCACACCGTGCCCTATGGCAAGGCGCTCCCCCTGCCCGAGCCGTTCTCGTTCGACCTGGAGACGTCCGACTTCGGCTGAGCTTCGCGCGGACGCGCCGTTACGCTTCCCGCATGGCCCACGACCTGCGCAACCTGGACCCCGCTTACGTCGCGTTCTGGCGGGAGCGACACATCTGCACTCTCACCACCACCCGCCCCGACGGCAGCCCGCACCTGGTGCCCGTGGGCGTCACGTTCGACCCCGAGGCCGGGATCGCCCGCGTCATCACCAACAAGAACAGCCGCAAGGTCGCCAACATCCTGGCCGCCGGCCCGGACGGCGCGCGCGTCGCCGTCTGCCAGATCGGCGAGCGGAAGTGGGCCACGCTGGAGGGCCGCGCGATCGTCCGTACGGAGGCCGACGCCATCGCCGACGCGGTCAACCGCTACGCCGAGCGCTACGGGCGGATGCCCTCCCCCAACCCCGACCGGGTCCTTGTGGAAATCACCGTCACCAAGGCCCTGGGGCTGGTCTGACGAACAGCTGAGCGGAGGAGGGCCGCCCTCTTCTCCGGTGCCCCTGACACGGCCGGACGCCGGCGCCTAGCGTGTCAACATGTCTCAGTTCACCGTGCAGTTGAGCGTCAACGGTCCGGCGTCCGAGGTCTGGGCGCTGCTCACCGACGACGCCTTCCTCGAAGACCTGTACCGGAACCGGCTGAACTACGTGAAGTGGGCCGTCGACGAACGGCACGACGCCCCGGAAGGCGACCTCATACGCAAGGTCACCCTCATCCCGCCCATGAACGCCCCCGCGCCCGTGCTGAAGCTCCTCGGCCCCGGCTTCAAGGAGACCGAGGAGAGCCGCCTCGACCCCAAGCGGTTCACCTGGACCTGGCGCAGGATCCCCTCCACCATGGCCGACAAGATCAAGGAGGAGGGCCTGGTACGGGTCGAGCCGGCGGTCGACGGCGGCACCCTGCTCGTCGCCGAGACCACCATCGAGTGCAAGGTCTTCGGCGTCGGCGGCATCATGGAGTCGTCCGCCGAGAAGCACAGCCGGAACGACTGGCAGCAGCTCGGCCACGCGCTCAACCAGCGCCTGGCCAAGGCCGAAGGCTGAGCGAGCGCTGAGCGAGCGCAGAGACCGCTCCGGGCCTCCCCACCCCTGAGGACGGGGAGGCCTCCGCTGCGGGTGCCGCGCCGCGGGAGAGGCCGCGCCTCGGTTATGACGCCAAACCCGGGCGGTCTGCTCCGCAGGCCGGTCACCCCTACGCCGACGACGGCCGTGGCCTGAAGCTGCTGCAGATGCTCGCCGATCGGTGGAACTACTTCTCCTCGCCCCGCGGCTTCGCCGACTGCCAGCCTGTTCTGACCCGCGGCCGACCCACGGATCTCAGCCATCGCCCCCGCCCACACCCACTCGCATGTGCGATCGAGCGATCCCCGCCGTAGTCGACTTGGCGTTATCCCGTCCTGTACGAGGGCGCACCGCGCCGCAATGGTGGACGGCGTCTCCTGATGTCGCGTCAGGAGTACCGGAAGCCGTTGGAGAGAGGAAGTCCGCCCATGCCTCCTGTCCCGGTACGTCCCGGCATCTACAAGATCCACGCGCACATCATCGGCCCGTCCGCCCTGATCACCGCCACCGAGCACGCCGTTAAGTACGGCGCCCCCGTCATCACCGACCGGCTGAACCCGCTCCCGATCGAGCAGGACTGGATCATCGAGCCCAGCGAGCCCATCCCGGGCGCGCCGTACATGATGCACCTCGCTCACCATGAGGCGGCGGGCCTCGTGGTTCAGGAGGACAAGCTCTGGGTCAACGCCGTTCCGCGCGCCGAGTGGGCGAAGTTCACGTTCGAGTCGGTCCTCGGCGGGGTCAAGATCCTCACGGAGAAGCACCTCGCCTTCCGCGCCGGCCACCGTGGTGCGCAGATCACCCTCGTGGAGCCGAAGCCGGAGTTCCAGGAGACGTTCACCCTGGAGTTCGTGGGGCCCCTCAACGAGGACTAGGCAGCAGGGTCAGCCACGCGCACACGCGGGGCGGCCGGGCCCGACAGCCCGCCGCCCCGCCCCGCCTACCGCGTCGTGATCCGCGACACCAGCGCCCACACGCCCGTCGACGGGTTCGTCACGTGCTCCTCGCCCGCCGCCGCCAGGCGCCGCGCGCGGCGGCCCGCTTCCGGCCAGCCGTGTTCGAAGTCGCGGAAGTCCAGGCGGGCCTTCTCGTAGGCGGGGACGTGCCGCTTCAGGTACGGGAGCAGCTCGCGGTACGTGTGGACGGGGGCCGTGTGGCCGGCGAAGTGCAGGATCAGCCAGAGTTCGAAGCACGGGTTGGAGACCGCGACGCGGATGCCCTCGCGCCGGGCGCGCGCGACCGCGCACGCCACCTCGAAGTGGTCGACGTCGAAGACGCACCAGACCTGGTCGAAGTCGTCGCCGATGCGGTCGCGCTCACCGGCCGCGTACGTGATCAGCTGGGTCGGCGAGCAGGACTTCGTCCTGATGCGGACGGTGACGGCGGGGTTGGCGATGTGGTCGACGAGGCCGAGGAGGTAGTCCTTCTCGGTGGCCTTCGCACCGCAGACGACCAGCAGGCGGTCACGGGCACGACGGCCGCCCGGTAAGCGGAGGACGTTCGACTCGAAGGAGGGGACGGGCGCTGCGGGGCGTGCCCAACGACCGTTACTCTTCGGCGTCCTCGCCATCCGCCGCTGCCTTCCCCCTGGCGGCCAGGGCCGCCTCGAACCGCTCGTCATTGAGGACCGGAACCGCACCATAGCTGCCGCCGAGGTAGCGCCGCTCGCGGTTCTCGCTCTCCCGCGGTGCGAAGTCGGAGAGGGGGTAAAGTGCGCTCTCCCCGTTCCGGTCCTTCTCCACGAACCAGATCTGGTCGTGGCGCAGGATCTCCTCGCCCCCGCACCTGCCCAGCAGGCTCGCGTCGTGCGTGGTGAGGATGAGTTGTGCCGAGCGGGGGTTGGTCGCGGGCTCCCGGAAGAGCTTGACGAGGTGCGCGGTGAGCCGCGGGTGCAGGCTGGCGTCGACCTCGTCGACGATGAGGACGCCGCCCTGTTCGAGGGTGTCGAGGACGGGGCCCGCGTAGTCGAAGAGCATGCGGGTGCCCTGGGACTGGTCCTCCAGGCCCATCCGGATGCTGCTGCCGCCGCGGCCCTTCTGCTGGACCCAGACGCGGGCGGTCGTGGTCGTGAAGAGGCACGTGGACAGTTCGGTGCGGCGCAGTTCGCGCAGCAGGCGGTCGGCGAAGCCGCGCAGGGAGAGCCGTTCGCCGGCCTCCGCCGCGTCGAAGTCCTCGATGCCCATGTCCTCGATGCCGAGGTCGGCGGCGCGCAGGAGGGCGACGACGCTCTCGGCCCGTTCCGGGTCCTGCAGCCGCAGCAGGCTGCCCGGATCGGGTGAACCGTGCGCCCCGCCCGCCCGGAAGCGGACGTTCATGAACCATGCGTAGACCGGCTGGATCTCGGCCTGCCGCGAGCGCGCGGCGACGGTCAGGAACAGCGCGTTCGGCTCGGTGATGCTGCGGACGAGGTCCAGCTCGGGCCTGGGCACGGCGTCGCCGAAGCGGATGTCGTCGCCCGTGCGCTGGAAGACGGTCTGTCTGCCGCCGCCGGGGTAGCGGTAGAGCCATTCGTCGCGGATCCGCTCGTCGTCCAGTCCGAAGCCGTACGTGTGGCGCACGCCGCCGAGGACGAGGTCCACCACGTACCAGGACGGGGCGGCGGCGCTCTCCTCGTCCAGCAGGAACGGGGACCGGACGAGGCCCGTGCCCGGCTCCGCGTCCCGGTGGGAGGTGCGGACCAGGGAGGCCATGAAGTGCAGGGCGTCCACGACGTTGGACTTGCCCGCGGCGTTCGCGCCGAAGAGGGCCGCGATGGGGACGGCCTCACCGCCGGCCTTGTTGCCGGCCTCGCCATCGGTCCTACCGCCGGGCTCACCATCGGCCTCGGTCTCGCCCGCGTGGTCCACTCGCGCCAGGAGCAGCTGCTGCTCCTCCTTGATCGAGCGGTGATTCGAGACCCGGAAGCTCAGCAGCACCCGACCACCGTACGGCCCGCGGGCGGGTGGCGACAGGCCCGCCACCCGACTGAGTGGCGATCCCGGTCCATGCTCAGCCGCACGCCGAAATGATCTCCTCCATGTCGTCCACCGCCGCCTGGACGCCTTCGGTGAGCATGACCCCCGCCGGATTCAGCATGATCTCGTCGACGCCGGCGGCGCGGTACGCGGCCAGGCGCTCGGCGATCTCCGCGGGAGTGCCGGTGACGACCACGGAGTGGCCGAGGAGAGCTTCCGCGTTCGCGGCCGGATCGTCCCCCAGGGGAACGCCCGCGCGGCGCAGCATGTCGGCGTAGTGCGGGCCCTTAAGGTGCTCGCCGGCTCCGGCGAGGGCGGCCCGGCGCAGGTCGCGGCCGGGGCGCGCGACGGCGACGTGCACGGCCGTGGCGACGCGGGGACGGGCCGGGCGGCCGGCGGCCGCGGCGCCGTCCTCCAGGGCGGGCACGAGGACGTCCCGTACGTACGCGGGAGGCGTCATCCAGGTGATCGCGACGTCGGCGGCCTCGCCCGCCGTACGGGCCATGCCCGGCCGGAGCACCCCTGCCCCGACCTCCACCGGGGCGTGGTCCAGCGGCAGCAGCCGGGCGTCGAGGTGGTGGTACGGGCCGGTGCGGTCGACGGGCTTACCGTCCAGCAGGTCCCGTACGGAGGTCAGGTAGTCGCGGACGGCCGTGCGGGGGCTCTTGTACGGCTCGCCCGTGAGCGCGGCCACGAAGTCGGGTGTGCCGATGCCGTATCCGGCCACGACCGGCTGCCCGGTCAGCAGTGCCAGGGAGCGGGCCTGCAGCGCCGCCTCGTACGGATGGCGCAGCGGCATGACGCTGACGCTCGTGCCGACCGGCACGTCGTACCCGGCGCCGGAGAGGTGGGCGAGGACCTGGTGCGGTTCGGCCTTGAAGGACTGGCACAGCCACAGGCGGCGGGCGCCGGAGCGCTGGACGAGGGCGGCGAAGGGGGCCACCAGCTCCGGATGGTCCGGCTGGAGGGGGTAGAGGACCGCCGGAGTGGTGCTCGTGCTCACCGGTTCGTTCCTTCCTGGTCGTCGTCGAGGGTGGCCAGCAGGGTCTTTTCCGGCGGCATGAAGTTGCGGGCCGCCGCCTTGACTTGGGCGTGGGTGACGTCCCCCACGGCGTCCGCGTAGGCCGGCAGCCAGTCCACGTCCACGCCCCGGGCGGCGAACCCGGCGAGGGCGCTCGCTTCCTCCGCACGCGTGGCGAGGGCGAAGCGGGTGAAGCCGGCGGCGTAGCGGCGGGCGCGTTCCGTCTCCTGGGGCGTGGGGCCGTCCTCGGCGAGTACGCGCAGGACGTCGGCGGCCTCCGCGGCCAGGCGGTCGGCCGTGCCGGGAGCGCCCGCGCACTCGATCTCCAGCCAGGTGCCCGCGGCGTTCTCGCGGAGGGCGGCGGAGACCGCGTAGGCGAGGGCGTGGCGCTCCCGCAGGCGGCGGGTGAGCCGGGAGGAGGCGTGGCCGCCGAGGACGAGCTGGGCGAGGTGCAGGGCCGCGTGGCCGGGGTCGGTGGACGGGACGGCCGGGCCCGCCGTCAGCAGGAGTGCCTGCCCCGCGCCGGGGTGCTGCAACGCCGGCCGGCCCGGGGTGGGTACGGCGCGGCCGAAGGGCGGCAGGGTCAGGCCGGACGGGCCGCCGGCCCACGGGCCGAGGTGCTCGGCGACGAGCCCCTGGACGCGGTCCGGGTCGTCGCCCGTCATGACCAGGAGCACCGATCCGGCGGGCACCACGGCGCGGCGGTGCAGCGCGTACAGGTCGTCCTGCGTCACCGGTGCCGGGGGCGCGGGCTCGGCGGCCAGCGGGTGGGGGCCGAAGGCGTGGGTCAGGACGGCGCGGCGCAGGGTGGTGCGGGGGCCTGCGGGGCGGGGGCCGGCGGTGGCGGGTGCAGGGGGCAGGTCTCGGTAGGCCGGGCGGACGAGGAGGTCGCCCAGGAGCTCCAGGGTCCCGGGCAGCCCGCCGGACAGCACGCTGGCGGAGAGCAGCAATTGGTCGGCGGTGACAACCGTGGACAGTTCCGCGCCGAGGTCCGCCGTCCGGTCGGTGACGGCCTGGCGGTCGCGGGTCGTGCTTCCGGTGCCGAGGCGGGCGGCGAGCAGCTCCCGTACGGAGGCCTGGTGCGGATCCGTCAGGGCGTACGGGACGACGAGCCGGACCTCGGCCAGGGGCGCGCCGGGGGCCTCGACAACGACCACCTGCAGGCCGTTATCGAGCACCGTACGGGCCCAGGGGCGCTTCATTGGTGTCTCCTACGAGTTTGCTGCTGCTGTTCGCTGCTGCTGTTCGCTGCAGCTGTCGCTGCTGTTTGCTGCTGCCGTGCGGTGCGTTCGCTACTGCCGTGCGGTGTACTCGCTAGTGCTGCGATACGAGTTCGGTCACTCCGTACGGTGCGGCCAGGAGCCGCCGGGCGGCGGCCGAGACGTCCGCCGGGGTGACGGCGGCCAGTTGTCCTGCGAGTGCGTCCGGGCCGTTGTCCCCGGGGAAGCGCCCGGGGAAGAGCAGGGCCGCGCGGCCGTGGGCGACGGCTCTGGCCGCGAGGGAGTCCGCGTGCCGGTGGCAGTTCACCAGGAGGGCGTTGACGGCGCGGCGGTGCTCGGTCGCGGAGGGCGGCCGCTCCCCCGCCTCCCGCAGCAGCCCCAGCCAGGCGTCCACCACCTCGTCCGTGCGGGCGGTGCCGGACCTCCCCAGCAGCACCAGCGCGAGATCGGGCGCCGCCGACGCGAGCCACTCCCCGTAGTAGCCGCAGATGACGCTCGCCGACGTGAGCCCGGCATGCGTCCGGACGGCGCCGGGCAGCCGGGCCCGCCCCAGCAGTTCCGCGAGGACCACGTGGGCGAGGTAGGCGTGCCGTTCGCTCACCGCGTCGGGGAGGGCGTGGGCGAGGGCCACGCCGGAGGCCGCGTACGGGATGCTGCCGGTCGTTACGGGCGAGAGTGACGCGACTTTCCCGTCAGGCGTACGAGGGGACCCCGCGGCCACTCCCCCGAACAGCTCCCCCGCCCGCTCGGCCACCCACTCCGCATCCACGTCACCCACGACTGTCAGCGCCATCGCGCCCGCCGTGTAGTGCGCGCGCTGGAAGGCGAGGGCCTCGGCGGCCGTGGCGTGCCGCAGTTCGGCGACCGTGCCGTAGCTGTCGCGGCTGCCGGGGTGGAGCGAGGCGTAGGCCGTGTCCCACAGCCGGCCGCCGCCGACCGCGCCCCGGATCTCCTCGCCGATGATCTCCGTCTCCGTACGGACGACGGCGTCGCCGGGCGCGAAGTCCAGCAGGCGGCGCGCCTCCCACTCCAGGATCCCGGGGAGCGCGTCCGCGGGGGCGACCGTGTGGAAGACGGTGTGGTCGCGGTGCGTCTCGGCGTTGCACATGCCGCCCGCGCCCTCGACCCGGCCGACGTGCCCGTCCGGGTCGGCGGCCGTTCCCCGGGGGAACATCAGGTGTTCCACGAGGTGGGCCATGCCGTGCCGGCCCGCCGGGTCGTGGGCGCCGCCCGCGGCCACGGTGAGGGCGACGGCGACGAGCCCCCGGCCGGGCTCGGGCTCGACGGTCAGGCGCAGCCCGTTGCCGAGCGTGCGGGTCACCGTGGCGGCGGGGCTCACAGCGGGCGGTAGACGGAGACGACCATCTTCCGGCTGTCGCCGCCGTCGAACGGCTGCTTCTGCCACCCCGTGTACCGCTCGGCGAGCTCCAGCCGGGCGAGGCCCGCCAGCAGGTCCAGCTCGCTCGGCCACAGGTAACGCATCACCGTCGTGGCCGACTTGGGGGCCTCGCCGTCCAGGAAGAGGGTGTTCTGCATCATCATGTTCTGCGAGGCGGGCAGCACGCCAACGGACTCGATCATGGCGCCGCGGGTGCCGATCGGGTACGTGTTCACCTCGTTCTTCTTCTGCACGTGGTAGTCGCTGGGGTCGAACGTCTCGATCACGACGTGCCCGTCCGGTGCCGTGTGGCGGGCGACGGCGTGGATGAGGGCGATCTGCTCGGCCGGGGTGACGGCGCAGCACATGGCGTTGAACGGGGCGAGCACGACGTCGAAGGTGCGGCCGAGGTCGAGGGTCGCGAAGTCGCCGAGGACGGGCGTGATGCGCCCCTCCGGGTCCTTCTCCGCGAGGCGGGCGAGCATGCCCTCGGAGGCGTCCACGCCGTGGACCGCGAAGCCCTTGTCGGCGAGCGGGAGCGCCACGCGGCCCGTGCCGACGCCGAGTTCGAGGACGCTCGCGCCGGGGGCGGTGAGGGTGAGGAGGAAGTCGGCGACGTCTTCGAGGTCGGGGGTGCTCGGGTAGATGTCGTCGTAGACCTCGGCGAGGGCGTCGCTGTAGGCGGCGGTGATGGCGACGGCGAAGCCGCTCATCCCGTCCGCCGGGGCCTCGTCGGCCTTCGCGGTGCCGGCGGCCTTCGCGGTACCGGCGGTCACTGCGGTGTCGTCGGTGATCACTGCGGTGTCGGTGGACATGTCGGCTCTCAGCTCCCGGAGACGGTGCGGTCGGTGGGCGAAGTCAGGTTGCGGTCGGGCCGCCACGGGTCGATGCCCGCCTCGCGGAAGCACCGCACGACGTGCTCCTCGCGGGTCCCGGACCCCTCCGGGGCCAGGGCGTGGTCGATCAGGGCGGTGGCCAGGGCGAAGGCGCGGTGCTGGCCGAAGCTCATGCCGTCCTGGCCGGGACGCGGGTCCTCCGGGTCCCAGGACGCGGCGATGCCCGGCGCGAGGCGCTCGGTGAAGACGGAGGTCTCCGCGCCCTTCCCGGGGAGCGGCGCCACCGCGCGGACGACGGCCTCCTCGCCCGGTACGTGGTCACCGTGCAGGTAGACGACGATGCCGTCGCGGCGCGGGAAGTCCTGCGGGTCGGAGAGGACCTTGGCGTGGTAGCGGGCCTCCGCGCGCTCCAGGGCGGCCAGGGTCGCCCCCCACAGGACGACGGCGCTGTCCGCGTCGGCCGCGTGCACGAAGATGCGGCGGACGGCGCCCGTGGGGCGGGGCAGGGCGCGCGAGCCCATGACGTAGAAGAAGCCGGGGGAGAGCGCGGGCCGGGCGGCTTCCAGGGACAGTTCGACGTACTCGCCGGGCTCGGGCGCCTCGGGGCCGAGCAGCCGGTCGGCGGGCACGCGGGCGGTGACCTCGGGGAGCCGGACGATCAGCTGATCGCCGTCGGGCCGCCGGAGCACCTCGATCAGCCGGCCGCGGACGGGCGTGCGGTCGTGCGGGACGGCGGCGGCCAGGCGCCGCTCCAGCTCCGGGTCGCGCAGGCTGCGCCGCGGCGGGGTGTCGGTGTCGCGCGCCGCGCCGTCGCGCCCGGCGTGCAGCTCCTCGTAGAGCGCGTTGGTGAGGCGTCCGCGCAGGTCACGGGGGCTGTCGGCGGAGAGGGAGCGCCCGGCGACGGTGGCCTGGCAGCCGTCGCCCCGGACCGAGACGGTCGCGAGGGCGGCGGCGAGCCCGGGGGTGAGGCCCCGCGCCGGGACATCTGAGGGGCGATCCGAGGGGCGATCCGCCGGGTGCACTGCGAGGTGTTCTGCAGAGGGGTCTACAAGGTGATCTGCGGGGTGGGCGGTGAGGGTCATCGGGAGCTCCCGGAGGGCTGGGTGAGGCCGATCGTGGTGACGGAACCCGAGGGGTTGAGGAGCAGCGTGCGGCCGATGCCCGCGGCCGCGCGGGCGACCGGGTTGAGGGTCGCGTGCAGCTCCGCCGTCGCGAGCAGCCGGTCGAACATGTGCCAGCCCGCGAAGCCCGCGGCCCGCTCGGCGAGCCCGGGACCGGGCGTGCGCCCTTCGAGCGCGAGCTGGTCGAGGTAGCCCTGCCAGAAGGCGGCGATCCGGGGGGTGTGGCGGCGCAGGCTGGCCGCTCCGCGCTCGATGATCTCGGCGTGGTCGAGGCCGAAGCCGGCGGCGGGCGCGTCCTCTCCGGCGCCCGGCGCGAACACCGCGTACGTGGCGTGGAAGAGCCACTCGCCGGCGAAGGCGCCGACGTCGCGCGCCGGGTCGGCCAGCCGGAACTCCTCCCAGTCGCAGAGGTAGAGCTTCCCGTCGTGCCGCAGGAACTGGTCGAAGCGCAGGTCGCAGTGGACGGGCGTGTGCGGCGCGGCGCGCTCGGCGGCACGCAGGGCGTGCAGCGCGGCGATGACCTGCGCGTCGTCCTGGACCAGCCGCCAGGCGGCGATCTGGCCCATGCTGCGCTCCTGCACGGTGCTCCAGGGGAGCGCCTCCAGCCACGGCATGGGCGGCAGCGGCGCCTCCTCCGTGTCGATGGCGGGGCCGTCCTCGCCGAAGCCGGAGCCCTCCGCGTTGCCGGTGGTATCGCCGGCGGGCAGGGCGTGCAGGGCGCCGATGGCGCGGCCCGCCTCGCGGCAGAGGTCGTCGTCGAACTCGTCGTCCAGGGCGAGTTCGGAGCCCGAGCGGGCGCCGGGCAGCAGCTCGTAGACGCCGACCGCGGCCGTACGGTCCGAGCCGAGGTGCGCGGGCGTGCGCAGCGGGGAACCGGCCGGCAGCAGGCGGGCGAGGTGCTCGAAGGCCAGGGCGCGGTCCAGCTGCGGGCTGCCGCCCTCGGCGCTGCGGGCCACGGTCTTCACGAACACCTGCCGGCCGCCGGTGGTGCGGCCCGCCCAGTTGTCGTTGCGGCCGCCGAAGGAGGCCAGGCCCTCCCGGCCGAGCCGGCCGAGGCCGAGCCGCTCCAGCAGGGCGTTGACCTCGGGGGCCGCGTCGAGGTCGGTGGGCTGGAACCGCTGCAGCGTGGGCTGTTCGGCTGTTGTGGTGGTCATGGCGTTCCTCCGGGGCCGGGGCCGAGGCCGGGGACGGCCCGCTGGCCCTCCTCGTCGATCAGCTCGGCAGTGAAGGCGATGTAGTCGTGCAGTTCGTCGGTCCAGTCGCAGTACGCGGCGAAGTCCTGCATGTGGGTCACCACCCGCAGGACGGCGGCCCGGCCCACGGCGGCGAGATCGACCCCGGGATCGACCCCGGTGCCGTAAGCAGCCAGCAGGACTTGCCGCGGATCGGGCCCGGCCCCGCCGGACCCGGCCCCGCCGCCCGGCCCCCCGTGCCGGCCCTCCGACCAGGCCAGTTCGGCGAGGTCGCCGAGCAGCCAGCCGAGGTCGAGCGCGGGGCTGCCCGCGGCGAGGTCCTCCCCGGTGAGCAGCGCGGTCCGGCCCCGGTGCAGGGGTGGTACGAGCGCTCCGAGCGAGGCCCCGCCGTGGATCAGGCACGGGGCGGGCGGTGCGACCGCCGCGTCGTACCAGGCGCGGACCCGTTCCAGCCGGTCCGCTCCCCACACGCCGAGGGTCTGCTCGCGGAGCCGCGCGGCGCCCGGCAGGAGCCCGCTCCGGCCGTCCGCCCACGCGCGCATCCGCCGCAGCGCGGCAGGCGGGCCCGCGGGGAGGCCGGGCGGTACGGGCGTGCCGTGCAGCGCGCGCAGGGCCCGTCCGGCGGCGGCGAGGGCATGCGCGGCCAGCTGCCGGGCCCCCGGGCGGGGGTCGGCGAGCCAGGTGACCGCGGAGACGGCGCCCGGCGCGCGGTGGAGCAGGCCGCCGCCCGCGGGGACGGGGGTGACGAGCAGCGCGGCTCCGGGCACGCCGGACAGGTCGGGCACGGCCGCGGCGGCGGGCGCCGTGAGCGGGCCGGGGTGCAGCGCGCCGGGCCGGTGCCACCACAGGAAGCCGTCGCGCGCCGAGCGGTGCACGCGGGTGTGCTGGAGACCGGTGACGTACTCGCCCACGAGCTCACCGGCGTCGTCGGGAAGCGTCACGACGGCTGCTCCACCTTCTGCTCATCCAGGGCGCGCTTGTGTTCGTCCGTGGTGCGCTTCTCTTCGTCCGCGACGCGCTTCTGCTCGTCCGCGACGCGCTTCTGCTGGTACGTGGCGCACAGGCGGAAGAGCTCCGGCATGGGCGCCGCGCCGCCGTCCTCCCGCTCGCCCGTGGTGGCGCTCGCCGCGGGCACGGTCGGGGCGACGACGACGCCGGGGCGGGCGCGCAGCGCCGCCAGGTGGCCCTGGACCACCGGGCTGTGCTGAGCGGCCGGCGGGAGCGCGGGGGCGACTCCCACCACGGCCCGGGTGGTCTGGAGGGCCAGCAGCACGGGGGTGTCGGCGAGCCCCAGCGCGTACCGGCTCAGGAAGTGCACCGTGGCCGGGTGCACGAGGACGAGGTCGGCCCAGGCGGCGAGTTCGACGTGCGGCGCCTTGCCCGGCGGGGCGCTGTCCCAGTCGTCGGTGAGGACTTCCTGGCGGGCGAGCGCCGCGACGGCGTCCGGCGAGACGAAGCGGCGGGCGGAACGGGTCAGCACGACCCGTTTCTCCATCGCCGGAAAGGAATCCTGCAGCCAGTTGATCCAGAACGGCAGGAAGGACACGCTGAGCGCTCCCGTGCCCACCACGAGCACGCGCCGGAATCCGGCATCGGCGATTTCCATAACGGGTGCTTCCTTCTCACCGGAGTCGTACGGGGCCGGGGGCCGGCCGGCGCGGTGCGCGACCGGCCGGCCCCCGCGGCTCACGCAGCGATCAGCACTTGCTCTCGATCGTGCGAGCGGTGAAAGAACCGATCGCCATGGCGCACTGCTGCGAGGAGCGGGCGGTGATGAGGGTGGCGCGGATCGCCCACGGGATGGTGGGGCTGAAGGCCGGGGCGGCGTCCTTGCCGTCGTACAGGCCCAGCTCCTCGGCCGAGGTGTAGGCGGTGTAGCCGTCGAACAGGTCCTTCTCGGTGACGTTCTGCATGGTGAATGTCTCCACATTCTCAACAAGGTTTCCCGGGCCGGGAGTTGGTGTTTCCGGCCCGGTGTCCGCTGCGGACAGACAGATATTCACCCGGCTGCCGGGAACCGCGCTATTGCCACTTGCGGCATTGCCCCGACCGGCATTGCCTCAACCGGCAACGCCCACCCCACAACGCCCAATAGGCGGTGCCTCGCGCGGCATTGCCGCAACCGGCAATGCCGCAACCGCCAATTTCGCGCGCCCGCGTAAGAGAGCTAGAACTACGAGGGTGAAATCACCTGACTCGCACGACACCACACCCGCCCCGCGGCCTCCGCTGCGGGCCCTGCTCGCGTACGCGCGCCCCCATCGCCGCGTCCTCGCGCTGGTGCTGCTGCTGACACTGGGGGGCAGCGCCGCCGGTCTCGCCCAGCCCATGGTCATCGAGTCGGCGATGACGGCGCTCATGACCGGCGGCAGCCTGCGCAACACCCTCCTGCTGCTGATCGGCCTGCTCGTCGTCTCCATCGGGTTCACCTGGGCACAGTCCTGGCTGAGCGAGCGGACCGCGGAGCGGGTGGTCCTGCACGTGCGCCGCGGGCTGATCACCCGTCTGATCCGGCTGCGCACGGCCGAGCTGGACCGCGTCGAGCCCGGCGGCCTGACGACCCGCGTCACCTCCGACAGCACCCTCGTGCAGCACGCCGCCACCAACGGCGTGATCCAGCTCGTGGACGGGGCGGTCCACCTGCTCGCCACGATCGTGCTGATGGGCATCACCAGTCTGCCGCTGCTCGGCATCACCTCGGGCGTCCTGGTCTTCGCCGGCATCGCCGTCGGCATCGTCATGCCGCGCATCCGGCGGGTCACCACCCGCTCCCAGGAGTCGGTCGGCGACATCGGCGCCGCCCTCGACCGCGCCCTCGGCGCCGCCCGTACGGTCAAGGCCAACGGCGGGGAGGCCACGGAGACCGCGCGGGCCGTGTCCGCCGCCGAGGACGCCTACCGCGCCGGGCTGGTCGGCGCCCGCTACCAGGCCGCCATCGCCGTGATCACCGGCATGGTCGTCCAGGCGTCCTTCCTGGCCGTGATCGGCTTCGGCGGCGCCCTCGTCGCCACCGGGACGCTCGACCTGGCCGCCCTGATCGCCTTCCTGCTCTACCTGTTCAACCTCGGCGGGCCGATCCTCTCCCTCGTCGGCGGCACCACCTCGCTGCAGCAGGGCCTCGGCGCCCTCGCCCGCATCGAGGAGGTCGACCGGATGGAGACCGAGGACGACGTCGACACCGTTCCGGCGCGCCCCACCGGACCGCCGCCGAGCGTGGTCCTGGAGGACGTCACCTTCGCCTACCCCGGCCGCGCCCCGGTCCTGGACGGCATCGGCTTCACCGCCCCCGCCGGCAAGATCACGGCCGTCATAGGCCCGTCCGGCACCGGCAAGACGACCGTCTTCTCCCTCCTCCAGCGCTTCTACGACGTGGACGGCGGCCGCATCCTCCTCGGCGACACCGACATCTCCGGCCTCAGCCGCGCCGAGGTGCGCCGCCGCATCGCCTACGTCGAGCAGGACGCGCCCATGCTCGCCGGCACGGTCCGGGAGAACCTGCTCTACGCGGCCCCCGACGCCACCGACGACGAGATCGCGGACGTGCTGCGGCAGACCCTGCTCGACTCGTACGTCGCCGGCCTGCCCGAGGGCCTGGACACCCCCGTCGGCGCCCGCGGACTCGCCCTCTCCGGCGGCCAGCGGCAGCGCCTGGCCATCGCCCGCGCCCTGCTGCGCCGCCCCCAGGTGCTGCTCCTCGACGAGGTCACCGCGCACCTCGACGGCCTGAGCGAGACGGCGCTGCGGCAGACCGTCGAGAAGGCGGCGGAGCACTGCACGGTCCTGCTGATCGCGCACCGGCTCTCGACGGTGACGTCGGCGGACCGGCTCATCCTTTTGGAAGGCGGACGCGTCCGTGACCATGGGAAGCACGAGGAACTCCTGGACCGGGACGAGCTGTACCGCGACCTGGCGGCGACGCAGCTCGCCGTCTCACACTGATCGTCAGACCGTCAGTACTGACCACACTGAAGGAAGCTCCGCATGACGCACGTGACCGACAGCCGACCTGTAACCCTGGACAAGGACGTGGACGGCAAGAACGCCGATGACAACGGCCTGGACGGCAAGGACGCCGACGGCACGGGTGCCGACGGCCTCGACGAGGAAGCCCTCACCGGCCCCGTCCGGGACGACCTCTTCGGCGACATCACCGTCCTCCTGAACGACGAGGAGGGCTGGGTGGAGGTCCTGGGCGACGCGATACCCCCGGTCGCCGTGGACCGCGCCCCCGAGGCGGAGACCGAGGACCACGTCCCCATCGGCACCCGCGACCCCGCCCGTCTGACGATGACGGTGGACGGCGAGCCGGTCGCGCTCGTGCCCAGCAAGGGCAAGCTGTCGCGCCGCTCGTACGCCGTGGACGTCACCCGCGGCGGGACCGTCTACCGCCTCGTGCCGGACTCCATCGCCGGCAGCCGGCTGCTGAAGGACGGGCAGCACCTCGGCGACTTCTCCTCCGACGGCGACGGGCGGGTCCTCGCCGAGTGGAAGGAGGGGGCGGACGTCGCCCCCGCGGACGCCTCCGTCGGCTACGCGCTCGCCGCGGCGTTCGGCACCGGTGGGCAGCCGATGTGGATGGTGGCGATCGAGGCCGCGGCCGAACTGCTCCCGGGATGACGGGATGAGCGGCACGCCCGGAACACCCTGAAGGCCCCGCCGGAGAGTCCCGGCGGGGCCTGTCGTCCGTGGAAGGCCTACGCGGCTACGCGGCTGCGCGGCCGCCCGGCACGGCGGCTCTGATGGCGTCCGCGTACACGTGCGACACGATCGCCGCCTCGAACCGCGACCGCAGGTCGAGCTTGCGCACGATGTTCGCGGTGTGGGCCCGTACGGTGCGCTCCGCGATGCCCAGCCTCCGCGCGAGCCGCCTGTTCTGTTCCCCCGAGGCCAGCAGGAGCAGGACCTCCACCTCACGCTCGGTGAGCGTGGTGAAGTCGTGCCGTGCCTCGGCCATCGTCGTACTCATCCGGATTCCCCTCGTAGGTCTCAGCCTTTCCGGCACCCACCAGACTGCCAAGGCGGCCCGGCCCGGGGCCCGTTCTCCCAAGGCAGCTTCCTGCAACCGCCGTTACAGCTTGCTGCGTCCTCCCCGCAGGAACGCCGTGGCCAGTCGCTTTACCTCTGCATTACGCTTTGGACGATGTACCGGCGGTTACGCAGAACCGCGCTCGTCACTGACCAGTCGAGCCGCCGCCGGCCAGTCGCACACGGGGGAACCATGAGCAAGTCAGGCATGGGTATGGGCCTTTTGGGGCTTTCCACAGCAGAAGAGGATATTTACCGGCATTTCCTGCGCCATCCCGGCACGTCCGCCGATGACATCCACCTGAGGATCCACACCGCGAAGGAAACCGTCCGCACCGCCCTGGACCGGCTGCACGGACTCGGCCTGCTGCGCCGCGCCGAGGACGGGACCGTCACCCCGGCCGATCCCGGGATCGCCGTGGACCGCCTCACCGACCTGCGGCTCCGCGAGCTCCACCACGAACTGCAGCAGGTCACCCAGTCCCGCCATCTGATCGCGGAACTGCAGGCCGAACAGGGCCGGCGCGCCCCCGCCCCCAAGGGCGTGGAGCGCATGGAGGACCTGGCCCGGATCCGTGAGCGCATCGACGACCTGTCCTTCTTCGCCCGCGAGGAGATCCTGTCCGTCGAGCCGTACACGGCGCTCACCCAGGAGAACATCGACCACGCCCGGCCGCTCGACGCCCGCTGCCTGCGCCGCGGCGTACGCATCCGCAACGTCGTCCTCAAGGAGGCGCTCGACCACCCGCCCACCCTGGCCTACCTGCGCGAACTCACCGCCCGGGGCGCGGAGATACGCGTCGCCTGCGACATATCCGAGCGGATCCTCGTCTACGACCGGCACACCGCACTGGTGCCCGCCGATCCCGACGACACCTCGCGCGGTGCCCTCGTCGCCCAGGAGGCCGGGCTGGTGGCCAACATCCTGGCCCTGTTCGAAAAGATCTGGGACCAGGCCACCGACCTCGCCGCACTGATCGACGAGCCCGCCGAGGGCGCGGCCGGGCTCTCCGCCATGGAGCAGCGGGTCCTGGAGTCGATGTGCAGCGTCGGCAAGGACGAGATCGGCGCCCGCGACCTGGGCATCTCCGTGCGGACGTACCGCCGGCACGTCGCCGACCTGCTGCGCGTCCTGAACGCCTCCAGCCGTGCGCATGCCGCGCTGCTGGCGCGGGAGCGCGGCTGGATCTGAGCGGGCCGGACCTGACCGCTGCCGGATCCGCACGGCCGGCCTGACCGCTGCCGGATCCGGCCGCCGCCGGAGCTAGCGGCCCCGCCGCCAGCCGCGCAGCCCCCCGCCCTCCACGAGCGCGCCTGCGAGCCACGCGTGGACGGCGGCGGGGCCCGTGGCGGGGCCGGAGGGTGTCACCCGGAGGAGGATCCGGTCCTCCTCCAGCCGCCAGGTGCAGTCCCAGCCCTCGGGCAGCGCCGACACCAGCCTGATCACGGCCGTCTCCGGAGGAGCGGCGGTGGGCGCGGCGCGCTCCACCACCGCCTCCGTGCTTGCTGTCCTCGCCACGCCTTCTCCTCCGGTTCCTCTCGGGGTACCCATGGCAAAGCCCCGGCCTGCCACATCGCAGACCGGGGCTCCGAAGCCGACGTCTTTGTCACTGCCACCCGTTGACACGATGACAGACCGGCAGCCGGTCGACGAGCTTGACCGGTATGCCGCACAGGCCGTGCAGGCCATGCAGGCCGTGCGCGTCCGCTGCGGCGGGTGCGGCGACCGCCGTGCCCGGCAGCGCGAAGACCGCCAGGGACACCCCCGGAACGAGCACTGCGGCGGCCTTGGCGGCGAACTTACCGGTCATCACGTTTCCCCCAACGTCGTTGTTCCGTGGGGAAAACTCTGCCAGCGGGGGCGGGACGGCCGGCAGGAATGGACTGTCAGCTTGCTGCAGTGGGCACACAGCTTCATGCCAGTCCGGGCGGGTGTCCGGATGCGGACAGGGCCGGGTGAGCGGAATGCTCACCCGGCCCTGCCGGCACTGCTGATGCGCCTTACTTGCGATGCGCCCTACTTGCGATGCGCTCTCCTGCTGATGCGCGCGCCCTACTGCTGATCGCGGCGCGGGCGCCACACCACCAGCGCGCTCGTCTGCTGCACGTCCTGGTACGGGACCAGGTCGCGGCGGTAGGAGGCGTGGACCGCCGCCTCGGCCTGCTGCCGGGCCGCCGCGGCGCCCTCCACCAGGCCCTGCAGCTCGGCGACGCGCGCCTTGAGCGCGGCCACCTGGTTCTCCAGCTCGATGATGCGCTTGATGCCCGCGAGGTTGATGCCCTCGTCCTGGCTGAGCTGCTGCACCTGCCGGAGCTGCTCGATGTCCCGCGCGGAGTAGCGCCGGCCGCGCCCGGCGGCGCGGTCGGGTGAGACCAGGCCGAGCCGGTCGTACTGCCGGAGGGTCTGCGGATGCAGGCCCGACAGCTGCGCGGCGACCGAGATGACGTAGACAGGCGACTCGTCGGTCAGCTCGTACGGATTGCGCCGCCGGCCGGTCCCATCCATGGGGGTCACGCTCCCTTCGCGGCCTGGAAGAGCTCTGCCCGCGGGTCGTGGTCCGCGGTGGCCTCACGGTAGGTCTGCAGGGCTTCCCGGGCCTTGTCGCCGAGATCCTTGGGCACGGTCACCTCCACCGTGACGAGCAGGTCGCCGCGGGTGCCGTCCTTGCGCACCGCGCCCTTGCCCCGGGCGCGCATCGTGCGGCCGTTGGGCGTGCCGGGCGGCAGCTTGAGGGTGACCGGGGGGCCGCCGAGGGTGGGCACCTTGATCTCGCCGCCGAGGACCGCCTCCGGATAGGAGACGGGCACGGTGACGGTGAGGTTGTCGTCCTTGCGGCCGAAGACCGGGTGGGTGCCGACGTGCACGACGACGTAGAGGTCGCCGCTGGGGCCGCCGCGCTCGCCCGGGGCGCCCTTGCCGCGCAGCCGGATCCGCTGGCCGTCGGAGACGCCGGCGGGGATGCGGACCTGCATCGTGCGGGAGGACTTGGCGCGACCGCTGCCGTGGCAGACGTCGCAGGGGTTCTCCGGGATGAGGCCGCGGCCCTTGCAGTCGGGGCACGGGTCGGTCATGGAGAACCCGCCGCCGGAGCCGTGCGACACCTGGCCGGTGCCGACACAGGTCGGGCAGACACGAGGAGTACCGTTTTTGTCGCCGGTGCCGGAGCAGGTCTTGCAGGCCGCCGAGGAGGACATCCGCAGCGGAACGGTGGCCCCGTCGACCGCCTCGGTGAAGCTCAGGGACACCTCGGACTCGATGTCCTGTCCGCGGCGCGGCTGGGTGCGCGCGCCGCCGCGGTTGAACAGGCCGCCGAAGACGTCCCCGAGACCGCCGCCGAAGCCGCCGGTGCCGGCCCCGCCCTGGGCGCCCCCGAAGAGGTCGCCCAGGTCGAAGTTGAAGGAGCCGCCGGCCGCGCCGCCCGGGCCCGGGCGGAAGCCGCCGTTGCCGAAGAGGGCGCGGGCGTCGTCGTACTCCTTGCGCCGCTTGGGGTCGGCCAGGACGTCATTCGCCTCGGAGATCTCCTTGAAGCGCTCCTCGGCCTTGGCGTCGCCCTTGTTGGCGTCCGGGTGGTACTCGCGGGCGAGCTTCCGGTACGCCTTCTTGATCTCGGCCTCGGTGGCGTCCTTGGGGACACCGAGGACCTTGTAGTAGTCCTTCTCCAGGAAGTCCTTCGTACTCATCCCCGGTGTCCCTCCTTCCGTTCCCTGCGGTGATCCATCGGTTCAGCGTCAGCCCTTGTCCGGGCCACCGCTCTCCTCTTCGGAGCCGGAGCCGGACCCGGCGTCCTCGCCCTCGCCCTTGGCGCCCTGGGCGCCCGGCTGGGGCTCGGCGACGGCGACCCGCGCGGGGCGGATCGTCCGCTCGCCGATCCGGTACCCCGGCTGCAGGATCTGCACGCACGTGGTCTCGGTGACGTCGGGGGCGTAGGAGTGCATCAGCGCTTCGTGCACCAGCGGGTCGAAGGGCTCGCCCTCCTTGCCGAACTGCTGCAGCCCCATCTTGGCGGCGACCGTCTCCAGCGACTCGGCGACGGACTTGAAGCCGCCGACCAGCTCGCCGTGGTCACGGGCGCGGCCGATGTCGTCGAGCGTGGGCAGGAGCTCGGACAGGAGGTTCGCGACGGCGATCTCCTTGACCGTGACCCGGTCCCGCTCGACCCGGCGGCGGTAGTTCTGGTACTCGGCCTGGAGACGCTGGAGGTCCGCGGTGCGCTCGTTGAGCGCGGCCTGGGCCTGGTCCAGCTGAGCCTGGAGCCCTACTTCCACCAGCTCCTCACCGGAGGGGGCAGAGCCCGGGCCCGCCTTGTCGGCGGCCCCGGCGCCCTGCGCCGCTTCCTCGGAACCGGCGGCGTCGGAGGTGCCTTCAGGCTTCTCGTTGTTGTCAAAGCCCGGGGTCTCCTCCGTCACGCCGCACCGCCCTTCGGCTTGTCCTCGTCCACGATCTCGGCGTCGACGACGTCGTCGTCGGCCTTGGTCGGACCGCCGGCCTCACCGGCGGCACCGGCAGCGCCCTGGGCGGCCTGCGCGTCGGCGTACATGGCCTGGCCGAGCTTCTGGCTGACCGCGGCGACCTTCTCGGTCGCGGTGCGGATCTCGGCCGTGTCCTCGCCCTTGAGCTTGTCCTTGAGCTCGGTGACGGCGGTCTCGACCTCGGTCTTGACCTCGGCCGGGACCTTGTCCTCGTTGTCCTTGAGGAACTTCTCCGTCTGGTAGACGAGCTGCTCGGCCTGGTTGCGGGTCTCGGCGGCCTCGCGGCGCTTGTGGTCCTCCTCCGCGTACTTCTCGGCCTCCTCGCGCATGCGGTCGACCTCGTCCTTCGGCAGCGAGGAGCCGCCGGTGACGGTCATCTTCTGCTCCTTGCCCGTGCCGAGGTCCTTCGCGGCGACGTGCATGATGCCGTTCGCGTCGATGTCGAAGGTGACCTCGATCTGCGGGACGCCCCGCGGGGCCGGCGGCAGGCCGGTCAGCTCGAACATGCCGAGCTTCTTGTTGTACGCGGCGATCTCGCGCTCGCCCTGGTAGACCTGGATCTGCACGGACGGCTGGTTGTCCTCGGCCGTCGTGAAGATCTCGGAGCGCTTGGTCGGGATCGTGGTGTTGCGCTCGATCAGCTTGGTCATGATGCCGCCCTTGGTCTCGATGCCGAGGGACAGCGGGGTGACGTCGAGCAGCAGGACGTCCTTGACCTCACCCTTGAGGACACCGGCCTGGAGCGAGGCGCCGATGGCGACGACCTCGTCCGGGTTGACGCCCTTGTTGGCCTCGCGGCCGCCGGTCAGCTCCTTGACGAGCTCGGCGACGGCGGGCATGCGGGTGGAGCCGCCGACGAGGACCACGTGGTCGATCTCGGACAGGGCGATGCCCGCGTCCTTGATGACGTTGTGGAACGGGGTCTTGCAGCGCTCCAGCAGGTCGGCCGTGAGCTGCTGGAACTGGGCGCGCGTGAGCTTCTCGTCCAGGTGCAGCGGGCCCTCGGCGGAGGCCGTGATGTAGGGCAGGTTGATCGTGGTCTCGGTGGACGAGGACAGCTCGATCTTCGCCTTCTCCGCGGCCTCGCGGAGACGCTGGAGAGCCATCTTGTCCTTGGAGAGGTCCACGCCGTGGCCGTTGGCGAACTGCTTGACCAGGTAGTCGACGACGCGCTGGTCCCAGTCGTCACCACCGAGGTGGTTGTCACCGTTGGTGGCCTTGACCTCGACCACGCCGTCGCCGATCTCGAGCAGCGAGACGTCGAAGGTGCCGCCACCGAGGTCGAAGACGAGAATGGTCTGGTCGTCCTTGTCGAGACCGTAGGCCAGGGCGGCCGCGGTGGGCTCGTTGACGATGCGCAGGACGTTGAGGCCCGCGATCTCACCGGCCTCCTTGGTGGCCTGGCGCTCGGAGTCGTTGAAGTACGCCGGGACGGTGATGACCGCGTCGGTGACCTTCTCGCCCAGGTAGGCCTCGGCGTCCCGCTTGAGCTTCTGCAGGATGAACGCGGAGATCTGCTGGGGGTTGAAGTCCTTGCCGTCGAGGTTGATCTTCCAGTCCGTGCCCATGTGGCGCTTGACCGAGCGGATCGTCCGGTCGACGTTGGTCACGGCCTGGCGCTTGGCGACCTCGCCGACCAGCACCTCGCCGTTCTTCGCGAAGGCGACGACGGACGGCGTGGTCCTGGCGCCCTCGGCGTTGGTGATGACGGTGGGCTCACCGCCTTCGAGAACACTGACGACGGAGTTCGTCGTACCCAGGTCGATGCCGACCGCACGTGCCATGTCGATTCCTCCAGCTGACTTGAGTGGAACAGACTCAAGGGTGCAATGCGGATCCGATTCTGTCAACGGAGCTGAGTCGGGGCGGCTCAAGTCTTATGCGGGGCTTATGCGCAGGCGGGCCCGTACGGAGGGTGGGACGCTGGAGGGAAGAAGAGCCCGTGGCGGGAGAGGCCGGCCCGGGGGTCTGTTGCCGGGGTCCATTGCGGGGACCCGGCGCTGAGGGTGCCCTGAGCGACACAGATCACCGGCGGTGCGGCTATATCGCGCGCGGGAGAGTGAGTAGTCTCGTACGGACTGGATAAGTTACCCGTTAGTAGTGGTTCGTAGAAGTTCGCTCTCGCAGGCCCGAGGAGCCCACCCATGCAACTCGCCGCGATCATCGTGTCGCTGGTAACAATCGCGGTCGGCGTAGCGCTGTTCGGCCGCGCCATCCTGCAGATCTACCGCTTCATGCGGATGGGTCAGCCCGTACCGGCCGGCACCCGCACCGACGACCCCGCGCAGCGCACCGTCACCGTGGCCAAGGAGTTCCTCGGCCACACCCGGATGAACCGCTGGGGCGTCGTCGGTGTCGCGCACTGGTTCGTGGCGGTGGGCTTCTTCTCGCTGCTGCTGACGATCGTCAACGCCATCGGCCAGCTCTTCCAGGCCGACTGGCTGCTGCCGATCATCGGTGACTGGACGCCGTACAACGTCTTCGTCGAGTTCCTCGGCACGATGACCGCGCTCGGCATCCTGACCCTCATCGTCATCCGGCAGCTGAACCGGCCGGGCGCCCCGGGCCGCAAGTCGCGCTTCGCCGGCTCCAACACCGGCCAGGCGTACTTCGTCGAGGCCGTCATCCTCATCGTCGGCGTCTGCATCTTCATGCTGCACGCGCTCGAGGGCGCGCAGCACCACGTGGACGGCTACGAGGCCTCCTTCTTCGTCTCGTACCCGGTCGTCTCGTGGCTGGAGGGGATGGACGTCTCGACGCTCCAGAACCTCACCTACTTCTTCGCGGGCCTGAAGATCGCGACGTCCTTCATCTGGATGATCACGGTCGCGCTGAAGACCGACATGGGCGTGGCCTGGCACCGCTTCCTCGCCTTCCCGAACATCTGGTTCAAGCGCGAGGCCTCCGGCGACGTGGCGCTCGGCGCCCTGCTCCCCATGACGAGCGGCGGCAAGCCGATCGACTTCGAGGACCCGGGCGAGGACGACACGTTCGGCGTCTCGAAGGTCGAGGAGTTCTCCTGGAAGGGCCTGCTCGACTTCTCCACCTGCACCGAGTGCGGCCGCTGCCAGTCGCAGTGCCCCGCCTGGAACACCGGCAAGCCCCTCTCCCCCAAGCTCCTGATCATGGCGCTGCGCGACCACGCGCACGCCAAGGCGCCGTACCTGCTCGCGGGCGGCGGCAAGGACGCCGAGGGCGCGGAGAAGGCGACCGAGGAGCAGCTGAAGGACGTCCCGGCGGCCGCCCTGGCCGAGGCCGAGCGCCCGCTGATCGGCACGCTGGAGGAGAACGGCGTCATCGACCCGGACGTGCTGTGGTCCTGCACCACGTGCGGCGCGTGCGTCGAGCAGTGCCCGGTCGACATCGAGCACGTCGACCACATCGTCGACATGCGCCGCTACCAGGTGATGATCGAGAGCTCCTTCCCGTCCGAGGCGGGCACGATGCTCAAGAACCTGGAGAAGAAGGGCAACCCCTGGGGCCTGGCGAAGAAGCAGCGCCTGCAGTGGACCAAGGAGGTCGACTTCGAGGTCCCGGTCGTCGGCAAGGACATCGAGGACCTCACCGAGGTCGAGTACCTCTACTGGGTCGGCTGCGCCGGCGCCCTGGAGGACCGCGCCAAGAAGACCACCAAGGCCTTCGCGGAGCTGCTCCACATGGCGGGCGTGAAGTTCGCGATCATGGGCGGCGACGAGAACTGCACCGGTGACTCGGCCCGCCGCCTGGGCAACGAGTTCCTCTTCCAGCAGCTCGGCCAGCAGAACGTCGAGATGCTGAACATGGCCTTCGGCGAGGATGCGGACGAGGGCGTCAAGGTCGAGAAGGCGAAGAAGAAGATCGTCGCGACCTGCCCGCACTGCTTCAACACGATCGCGAACGAGTACCCGCAGCTCGGCGGCGAGTACGAGGTCATCCACCACACGCAGCTGCTGCAGCACCTGATCGACGAGGGCAAGCTCATCCCCGTCACTCCGGTCGAGGGTCTGATCACGTACCACGACCCCTGCTACCTGGGCCGCCACAACAAGGTCTACACGCCGCCGCGCGAGATCATCGCCAAGGTGCCGGGCCTGCGCAACGAGGAGATGCACCGCCACAAGGAGCGGGGCTTCTGCTGCGGTGCCGGCGGTGCGCGCATGTGGATGGAGGAGCGGATCGGCAAGCGCATCAACAACGAGCGCGTCGACGAGGCCCTGTCCCTCAACCCGGACATCGTCTCCACCGCCTGCCCCTTCTGCCTCGTCATGCTGACCGACTCGGTCAACGGCAAGAAGAACGACGGCAAGGCCAAGGAGTCCATCCAGGTCGTGGACGTCGCCCAGCTCCTGCTGGAGTCCGTCAAGACGCCGGCGGCGCCGGAGGACGGCGGCGAGGACAACGGTGACGGCGGCGACGGCGAGCCCGCGGACGCCCCGAAGCCGGACCCGACGCCGGCTCCGGAGCCGGTGAAGTAACCGGTCCGTACGCAGTGCCGATGGCCGGGCCCCGCGAGCGATCGCGGGGCCCGGCCGTTGCCGTTCCCAACCCCTGGTATTTCCCTTAGGGGATGTCACAGCTCGGCCGCAATGGCGGGCCCGTTCTCACCGCGCCGACTCGGCACCGTCACGGAGCGGGTACGTTCGAACCGTGGCTGGATTCAGGATGGGACGCGGACAGGGCTCGAACGACCCCGGGGCCGCTCAGCAAGGACAGCGCCCGGGGCAGTACCAGGCCCCGTACGGCGCCCAGGCCGGCGGCGGCCAGTGGCAGCAGCAGCCCCCGCCGTACGGCGAGCCGGAGTACTTCGGCGGCGGTGCCGGCGGCGCGCAGCCGAGCGGCTACGGGCAGCCGGGCAACGGACAGCCGGGCTACGGGCAGCAGGCCGGCTACGGGCGGCAGAGCGACTACGGGCAGCAGCCGTACGGTCAGGACCCGTACCACGGCCAGGGCCGGCCCTCCCCCGGCGGTGACCACCCGGGCCACACCCAGCAGTTCAGCCTCGGCGAGGCCCCGGACGCGTACGGCGGCGGGGATCCGTACGGTCAGGACCCGTACGGCCAGGGCCCGTACGGCGGGCAGCACGACCCGTACGACGGCACCCCCGCGCCGCCCCCCGGCCCCCGGCTGCCGTGGAAGCAGCTGCTGACGGGCATAGTCATGCGCCCTGCGGCGACCTTCTGGCAGATGCGCGACCACGCCGTGTGGGCACCGGCCCTGATCGTCACGTTCGTCTACGGCCTGCTCGCCGTCTTCGGCTTCGACAAGGCCCGCGAGGACGTGCTCAACGCCACGCTCTCCAACAGCATCCCGTGGGTGCTGACGACCGGCGTCGTCGTGGTCCTCTCCGGCCTGATCCTCGGCGCGGTCACCCACACCCTGGCGCGCCAGCTCGGCGGCGACGGCCTGTGGCAGCCGACGGTGGGCCTCTCCATGCTGATCATGTCGATCACGGACGCGCCCCGGCTCCTCTTCGCGCTCTTCCTCGGCGGCGACAGCCTGCTGGTGCAGGTGCTGGGCTGGGCGACCTGGCTCGTGGCGGGCTACCTGTTCACGTCCATGGTCAGCAAGTCGCACGACATCCCGTGGCCGAAGGCGCTGGGCGCCTCCGCCATCCAGCTGATCGCCCTGCTCTCGATCATCAAGCTGGGCACGCTGTAGCGCCGCCGTTGCGTACGAGAGGGCCCCCGCCGCGGTGAACGCGGCGGGGGCCCTCTTGTACGTACGGTTGCGCGTCCGGACGGTTGCGCGTGCCGACGGTTACGCGTACGTATGGTTACGCGTCGAGGACCTGGCCCTCACGGCGCACGACCGGCGGCTCGACCGACCACGGGAAGTTGATCCACTCGTCCGTCTTCTTCCAGACGTACTCGCACTTCACGAGCGAGTGGCTCTTCTCGTAGATGACGGCGCTGCGCACCTCGGCGACGTGCTCCAGGCAGAAGTCGTGCACGAGCTTGAGCGTCTTGCCGGTGTCGGCGACGTCGTCGGCGATCAGGACCTTCTTGTTGGAGAAGTCGATCGCGTTCGGGACGGGGGAGAGCATGACCGGCATCTCCAGCGTCGTACCGACGCCGGTGTAGAACTCCACGTTGACCAGGTGGATGTTCTTGCAGTCCAGCGCGTACGCCAGACCGCCCGCGACGAAGACGCCGCCGCGCGCGATGGACAGGATGATGTCCGGCTCGTAGCCGTCGTCCGCGATGGTCTGCGCCAGCTCACGGATGGCCTGCCCGAAGATCGGGTAGGTCAGGTTCTCGCGGATCTCACTCACTGTTGCTCTTCGCCTTTTGCTCTGCTCAGACCTGGGTGCGATGGAAATTCTGGAAGGAGCGCGACGGCGTGGGCCCGCGCTGCCCCTGGTAACGGGAGCCGTGCTTGGCGGACCCGTAAGGATGCTCGACGGGCGAGGTCAGGCGGAACATGCACAGCTGCCCGATCTTCATCCCCGGCCACAGCTTGATCGGCAGCGTGGCCATGTTCGACAGCTCCAGCGTCACGTGCCCGGAGAAACCCGGGTCGATGAAGCCGGCGGTCGAGTGCGTCAGCAGGCCGAGGCGGCCCAGGCTGGACTTGCCCTCCAGTCGCGAGGCGATGTCTCCGGGGAGCGTGATGACCTCGTACGTCGAGGCGAGCACGAACTCACCGGGGTGCAGGATGAACGCCTCGTCGCCCTCCGGAACCACCTCACGGGTGAGGTCGGCCTGCTCGACCGCGGGGTCGATGTGGGGGTACCGGTGGTTCTCGAACACCCGGAAGTAGCGGTCGAGCCGCACGTCGATGCTCGAGGGCTGCACCATCGATTCGTCGAACGGGTCGATCCGCACGCGGCCGGCGTCGATCTCGGTCCGGATGTCCTTGTCTGAGAGAAGCACGGGTCGAGGATACGCGGAGAAGACGGACAACGCGGGCCCGGTCCGAGCGGACCGGGCCACGCCGCTTGATCAGAGCTTCGCCGGCGCTTGATCAGAGCTCCGTCGGCGCTTGATCAGTGCTTGGTCAGTGCTTGATCAGCGCTTCTGGAGCGCGACCGGAACGGAATGCCGCAGCCGGGCGCAGCGCGGGCAGCGCAGGAGCCGGCCGGGGCCGATCCGGTCGGGTCCGAGGTGCTGCATCGGGAACGAAGCGGTGCTGAAGACGTGCCCCTCGGCACAACGAACGACGGTGCGCTCCATAGAGCTCCCTTTCCCCACGGCGGCACTCACTGCGTGCCCCCGGCACGACATGAAGACAAAAGCCACATTAGGGGATGTATAGGACTCGCTCCTACGCGGCACTCCCGGCAGCCCCCCACCGGCTTCCAGCGCCCCACGGTACGCCCCAACTCCCGGCACCCACGCAGCCATCCCCACCTGCCCCACACTCTCCTCACACGACAGGAAGGCCCGTACGGCGAGTGCACCGGGGGCCTTCGATGGGGTAGAGTGTGCGACGATGAGGCGCTCAGAAAACGGGCGCCCTCGCGGGTGTAGTTTAATGGTAGAACATGAGCTTCCCAAGCTCAGAGCGCGAGTTCGATTCTCGTCACCCGCTCCATAAGACGTAAACGAAGACGTACACAAGGCCCAGGTCTCAGACCTGGGCCTTGTTTGTTTACCCTGGGGCCGCCGAATGCGACGGCGGCCAGCACTGACGGAACGGAGCGTGTGGTGACGGCGGGGGAAACGAGCAGCGACGAGCTGATAGGCAAGGTCCTCGGCGGCCGTTACCGCGTGACGTCGATGATCGGGCGTGGCGGGATGGGTGTGGTCGCGCGGGCGGTGGATGAGCTTCTCCATCGTGAGGTCGCGGTGAAGGTGTTGCGGGCCTTTACGGATGCTTCTGCGGCCGAGCTGGCGGAGTTGCGGGTGCGGATGCAGCGTGAGGCGCAGGCTGCTGCCCGGATCCGGCACGGTGGTGTGGTCACGGTGCACGATGTGACTGAGGAGCAGGGGCTTCCGGTCATTGTGATGGAGTTGGTGGACGGTCCGTCGCTGGATGATGTGCTGGGTGAGCGGGGTGCGCTGGAGCCGCGTGAGGTGGCGGCGATCGGTGCGCGGTTGATGGATGCACTGGATGCGGCGCACCGGGCCGGGGTGCTGCACCGGGACGTGAAGCCGGGCAATGTGCTGCTGGAGCCGGGTGGGCGGGTGGTGCTGACGGATTTCGGTATCGCCAGCATGGAGGCCGCGGGCGATGATGCGATGGCCAAGCTGACGCAGAGCGGTCAGATCATCGGTTCGCTGGACTACCTGCCGCCGGAGCGGGCGCAGGGCAAGGACCCGGGGCCGGCCTCCGACATCTGGTCGCTGGGCATGACGCTGTACGCGGCGGTCGAGGGCACCTCGCCGTTCCGCCGGACGTCCGTGTGGTCCACGCTGTCGGCGATCGTCAGCGAACCGCTGCCCGAGCCCCGGCAGGCCGGACCCCTCACGCCGGTGCTGCAGGCACTGATGGCCAAGGAACCGGAACACCGGCCGACCGCCGACGAGGCGCGCGCCATGCTGGAACGGGTGGCCGCGGGCGGGACGGCGGCGCCGTACGCACCGGGGCCGGGCTCGGGTCCGGCTGCCGGGTCCGCTCCTATGCCTGCGGCTGCGGCGACGCCTCTGCCGGCGCCTGCGCCCGGTCCGGATGCAGGTCCGGGGGCGGGTGCGGCGCAGGGTGTCGCTTCCGCGCCGCCGCCCGGGTTCGGCGCGGCACCGCAGCCGTACCACCAGCCGCACCCCCCGCAGGCCGGCTACCCGCAGCCGGGCCCGCCGCACATGCACACGCCTCCCCCGCCCGGGGTACCGGCCGCGGGCCCCGCTGCCGCCGGCAAACGCAGCCGTATCCGTACCCTCATCGCGGCGGGGGCCGCGGCCGTCGTGCTCGCCGGAGGCGGCGTCACGTACGCCCTGACGGGCAACCACAGCAGCAGCACAAAGGGCGACGAGGCGCAGGCGGTACAGCCCGGGGCGAGTTCACCGGCGGGTGGCGACCAGCCGGGCGGCGGCGAAGCGACCGCCGGAGTGCACCCGCCGTCCCCCACGCCCCCCACGGGCTCCGCCACGCCGTCCGACGCGGCCTCGTCCCCCGCCTCCGCCTCGGCCCGGCCCAGCGCCACGCCGGGCAAGTCCGCCTCCCCGTCGACGAAGCCCAACATCCCGACGACCTGCAGCGGCTGGAGCCACCAGGACCCGAAGCCCGGCACGTACGGCTACGTCTCCGGCGACCGCCACGTCCTGAACGGCCCGTACCAGGTCTGCGGCTCCGTGGCCCCGGCCAAGTCCGGCACGAAGGTCTGGTTCCACTGCTCCGTGGAGAACGCCTACGGCCACCCGTGGCTCTACGTCCGCATCGACGGCACGAAGAGCGCCGGCTGGCTGTCCGCCGACACCATCATCCGCGACAGCGGCCGCCCGGTCCGCTGCTGACGGGGTTTCGGGGCCGGCCTGCGCCCCGGAATCAACCGGCAGGGCCTCGTACCTCGGGCGAGGGCGAAGGCGGCGAAGGGGGCGGGTAAGAGACGAAGACTTGAGGTCGAGCCGGGCGGTCAGCCCTCTTCGCCCCCGCCCTCTTCGTCCTCCTCATCCTCCTCGTACGGGGCCTCCTCCATCAGCCGCTCGGCGATGTCGTCCACCCAGGCCTCGGCCCAGCGCAGCAGCTCGGCGCGGCCGGTCTCGTCGAGGCCGTAGGCGGCGAACTCGGAGTCGGCGATCCACTCGGCGCCGGCGAGCCGGGCCTGGAGGTCGGTGAGGTCGAAGCCCGCGTCACCGGCGTGCCGGCGGCCGAGCTCCTCCAGTTCGACGTGCGACCAGGTGCCGGAGGCGGCGCGCACGTCGACGAGGTCGCGGGCGAGGCCGAGGTCCGCGAGGTCGCGCACGGCCATGCCGACCACGTCCTCGACGGCGGGCACGGGCCCGTACGGACCGAGCACCGGCGGCCGCCACAGGGTCTCCTTGCGGAGGCCGACGGTGCAGTGCTCGCCGGTCGCGGCGTCGGTGACGACGAGCCGGGCTTCGAGCGGCTCGGTCTGCCAGCCGCGCTCCTGCAGGCCCTCGCAGAGGGCGGAGACGAGTTCGGGCATGGGGTCCGGGGCCTCGGTGACCAGCTCCAGGCCGGTGTCCCGGCGGGCGGCGCCCGGTTCGAGGAGGCCGTGCGCCTCAAGGGCGTAGGAGCCGCCGAGGATGAGCGGACAGGCCGCACCGGCCGCCATCACGTCGGGCAGCAGACGCCGGTGCAGCCCGCGCAGGCCGTGCGATTCCTGCGGCGCGTGCGGGCCGCGCTCGTACAGGATGTTCTCGTCCGGGCCGTTCCCGTAAGGCCGGTTTCCATAGGACCGGTTCCCGTAGGGGCCGTTCTCGTCCGGGCCGGGCGGCGGCGTGGGCGGCAACATGCCCGCGATTATTCCGGAAGCACGCCCTCGACCAGCTCGGATACGCGCTGCAGCTCCGGCTGGATCTCGTCCGCCTCGGCCCGGTCGACCGCGGCGAGCCGCCACCACACGGCACGGGCGTTGCGCAGCACGCGCCGGGTCTCGTCGGCGGGTGCCTGCGCGTTGTGCCGCCGTTCGGCGGTCCGCAGGTGCAGCCGCATGATCGCGGCCCAGTCCTCCTGCATCAGCAGCGCCAGCCACGCGCGCGTGCCGAGCACGCCGACGGTGTGCGGGTGCAGCGGCCCGTACTCCCGGTCGAGCACCCCTTCCAGCTCCCGGGCCGCGAGCGCGGCCCCGACCAGATCCCCGCGCAGCTCGGCGGCGACGATACGGCCGAAGCCGTCGGCGTGGTGCGGGGGAAGGGGGGCGTGCCAGTCGGGGGCAGGTGCGGGAGGGGCCTGAACGGGCTGGGGGGCGGGCGCGGGAACGGGCGCAGGGGCGGGCGCAGGAGCGTGCACCACGGGTGCCGGCGGCGGAGTCACGGGCACCGGCCGGGGCGCCACGGGCGCCGGCGCCGGCACCGGATGGGGCCCGGGCATCGGCGTCACCGCCCCGTCGTGGTCGACGATCAGCGGCCAGACCGACCCGTCGGGCTCCTTGGCGTTGATGCGTATGGGATGGCCCCGCTTCGCGGCCCGCACCCGTATCTCCGCCAGCGCGGAGGTCCGCCCGTCCTGTCCGGGCAGCGGCTCTACGGGCTCCCCTTCGATCGTCGCTTCACCCGCTGCGCTGATCACGATGGTGTAGACGGGAGTCAGGGGGACCGAGTCGAGGTCCGTCACAACAGGCATGGTCAATCCTTACGTACCGCCGCCGTCAGCAGGCCAACGGGGCCACGGCACGCATATGCCGCGGCCCCGGAGTAATGATGACCCGGATCACCCGCCATTGGGGTAGTAGGGGGGCGACCAGCCCAGATACTCCGCGCCCCACTTGGACTCGATGTCCGTGGCCGGAACGATCGATATCTCGCCGGGGGTCACGATGTCGTTGGACGCCACCTTGCCGTCGCCGACGTAGATGGCGACGTGGCCGGCACGGTGGTGGGTGTCCCAGTACATGAGGGCGCCGGGCGGCGGATTGCGGTCCTTGTCGTGGCGCATGTCTTTCGGCATCTCGACCTGGTAGTGGTCGATGGCGTAATTCGTGCCGGAAAAGTTCCAACCGTAGGCGATGGAGGTGAACGCGAGGCACTTCTGGTACCAGTCCGCGCGGTGGCTTTCGGCCTCCCGCTTGGCCCACGCGATCGCGTCCTCCGTCGAGCGGCGGTTCTTCACACTGGCGGGCCAGTTGGCCTTGCCGTCGTGGAAGGGCTCTCCGGGCTTGCCGGGGTTGTTGCTGCCCGACGTGTTGCAGCCTTCCCGCTTCTTCTGGTCGGGGTTCTTGCCGTCCTTGTCGCCGCCGCCGCCCTTCGGAGCGTCCTTCTTGCCCGGGTGGTTCTCGCCCGGCCGCTCCAGGTCGATGCCCGCGTCCTTGGCGATGCTGCGCGCCTGGGCCTCCTTGGGCCCGTAGGCGTCGGGGAAGCCGGAGCGCTGCACCTTCTGGGCGGCGTCGTTGAGCGACATGTTCTCCCAGGCGACGTCCTCCAGCCCCGGCGGGTCGCCGCTGTCGCCGCCGAAGAGGAACATGTGGGCCGCGTACTTGGGGTCCAGGATCTGCTCCCTCGTGCCCCAGCCGGAGGACGGGCGCTGCTGGAAGAGGCCGAGGGAGTCCCGGTCGCCGTAGTTGATGTTCGACAGCTGCGACTCGGCGAGCCCGGTCATCAGGGCGATGAGCGTGGCCCTGCCCGGCAGCTTGCCGTCCTTGGCGACCTGGTCGATGATCTTCGCGTTCGCGATCTGCTCGTCGCGCAGCTTCTTGCTCGCGCCGCCCGTGGTGTCGCCGGTCTGCCCGTTTCCGGACGGCCCGTCGTTCCCGGGCGAGCCGGGCTGGGAGCAGCCGGCGGCGACGGCCGAGGGGCCGCCGCCGATGCCGGCCAGCATGCCCACGATCAGCAGAAGCCCCATGAGGATGCCGATCGCGGGCAGGCCCAGCTTGAACGCGAGCCCCTTGCGCAGCCCGCCCGAAGCCAGGGCGAGGGCCTGACGTGCAACCACTCGCTCAGACCCCCAGGACCCGGCCCACGCGCCAGCCGTCGGAGGTGAGCATGATCTCCGTCAGGTACACGCGCTTCTCGGTGTACGTCCGGTAGCCCTTGACCGTGATGTCGACGCTGGTCTTGCGCCAGACCCGTGCCTCCGTGTCCGCCTGCTGCCGCACGCGGTCGTCGTCGGCGGGGCCGACCGTGACCTTGTCGACCTTCGAGACGCCGCCGTTGGAGACGAGCTCGGCCCACGCCTTGTCGTCGAACTGCTTCAGGTTCGTCACCAGCGCGTCGGTCATCCACGGCGCGGCCCGGTCGACGGACGCGGTGTGCGTCTTGTCCACCGGGGGGTTGCGCGTGAGGTAGGCGCGGGCCCAGCCCTCGGCCGACTTCTCCGGCTTGCTGCGATCGGCCTTGGCCGACGGGGAGGGCTGCGGCGCCTGGGGGACCGGCGGCGCGGATGTCGGCCCCCCGTCCTGCGCCGTCGCGGTCCGGGCCGTGTCTCCCGCGTGCCCGACCGTCGCCGGTGCCCCCGTGCGGTCCGGCCACCAGTGCGCCGCAGCGGCCCCGATGGCGAGGATGACGACCATGACGAGGATCGCCCCGCCCGCCGTGATCGGCTCACGGCGGCGCTCCTCGGCCAGCCGGCGCTTGTACTCCTCGCGCTGCTCCTGCCGGTAGGCCTTGCGGGCCTTCCGGCGGACGCGGCGCTTGCCGGACTTCTCGATCTCCTCGGGGTAGTCGTATTCCGCCTTGAGCAGTTCCCGCCACTCGGAGGACGGGCGCTGGTTCTGGTTCTTGCTCACCTGTCCTCTTCCTTACTGGCGGCCACGGGGGGCGGGAGGCCGCACGGAGGTGCGCCTCTTCGGCCGGGAGGCACCCTGGCCGGCCGCGGAGGCCCCACTGCGGGCCGCCGCCTTGCGGGCCTCGGCCACGCGTCGCTGCGCTCCACCGCTGCCCGGCTTCGGGGCGTTCCGGAACCCGTCGCCGCCTCCGGACTGACCGCGTGCGGCAGAAGTCGCGGCGCGTGCTGCCCGGGGAGGAGTGCCCTTCTTGTCGTCGGGCCGGCGGTCGTCCCGGCCCAATCGGGCCTGAGCCGCTGCCGAGACGCTCTGCAACTCGCCCACGCGGAGCGAACGGCTGTTCAGCTCGCCCGGGCGGCCCGAGCTGCTGACCCGCAGAGGGGCGGTGCTGCCCGTCTTCCTGGCGCGGTTGGCGGCGTTCGCCCCGGCGGCCGTGTTGCGCCGGTCCGGGTCCGCGCCGGTGACATGTGTGAGCCGTTTCGCGGAGCCCTTGGGAACGCCCATGGCGTCCATCTCCGCGTTTCTGTCACTGAACTGCTTGGCAGCTGCCGCCGTCCGGAAGGGACGCTGGATGAGGCGTTCGTCAGCAGCGCCGAGGGCCTTCTTGCCCGCCGAGGCGAGGCCGGCCCCCGCCTTCTTGCCCGCCCAGCCGGCAGGCTTTCCGGCGGTTCGCAAGGCGCCGAGCGCTCCCTTCCCGGCCCCCCGGGCCATGAGGGAACCGGCTCCCTGCGCGAGCCGCATCGCACCGGCGTTGAAGGACGAGTTGGTCGCGCCGGTCACACCGACGATGCTCTCCATGATCCCGCGGAACTTGAACGCGACGATCGCGGAGGTGATGCTGATGCCCGCCGACGCGAACCAGCCGTAGCTGCCGACCATGGACACGCTCGCCGTGTTCAGCACGAGCACGCATCCCAGCACCATCGTGCTGACGAACGACTGCAGGGCGAAGCCGAGCAGGGTGTCGAACCAGCGGACGCCCCACTGGCGCGGCCTGCCGGGGATCACCCACAGACAGGCGAAGACGACGCCCGCCAGCAGCAGCATCAGCGCGCCGATCAACGAAGCGAGGGAGGCGAAGGCCAGCGCCACCGCGAGGACGGCGAAGAGCGCCACACAGATCGCGGAGGCCATGGTGACCATGACCCGGGCGTGACCCACGTGGCCCTGGCGGTACTTGACCGCCTCATCGCCGACGTTGCCCGAGCTGACGTTGTCGGACAGCCAGCTCTCGCGCGTTTTGGTGTCCGACCCCTGGTCCAGCAGGCCCTGGCCGTACTTCTTGCATGTGTTCAGGTTTCCGAACTCGGCGACGCACCAGGGCGTGACGACATAGGACCGCCAGATCGCATCCCCGGACTGGCGGAGCATGTTGTCCTGGTCGTTTTTGCCGTACGTGGGCGTCTTACCGATGTCGATGGGTTCCTTGGACTCGTTCCCCATGCCGGCGGACGCGGCCTTCATGGCCGTGTTGCTGCCGATGGTCCGGACCGAGTCGAGCCCGTCGATCCACACCTTCGGAGTGGTCAGCAGCGAGATGGACAGGATCGCTGCCGCAGCCACCCACCCCAATTGGCTTATGGATGTACCGTTTCTCCTGTGATTCGCGTAAGCGATCAGTGCACCCACGGCCATCGCCGACGGAAGCAAGGTCGTCGAAACCGTGCCCGCCGCGCCGGAGATGGCGGTCGCCATGGAGTCTTCGAGCTTGTCGATGGACGTGAACTTGAACGTCCACTGCACGACGACGATGGCGGCCAGGGCCAGGACGACGGTCAGCCCCATGAAGATCTGGGCGACGAACTGAAGCGCCCAGTCGCCGAACTCGTCCCAGCCCAGCTGCACGTCCAGGTTGTAGAGCATGGGGTCGCCGTACTGCTCGTACAGCGTGCCCGGACCCGAATACGAGGTGTGCGGTGCCGGAAGGAGGCTGCCAATGCCGGCCGGCTTGAACTTCGCGTACTTGTCGTCCGCCGCGGCTGCGGAAGCCGTCACCATCAGCGTGGTGAGGGCGCCCACGACCGGGACGGCCAGATTGCGGAACCGTGGAATCCTCAATGCGACCTCATCAGGGCGCTGAAGACCGGGTTCGAGTGCTTCATCTCCGAGTCGTAGACGTCTTCGTCCTGGTCCACCAGCCAGGTCCCTTGGACCTTCACCATGCGCAGAGCGGTCCGGTGATAGCTGGTATGTCCGTCCGGCTTGGACTGCTCGGTCACCATGACGCCGGTACCGGCCGGATGGTCACCGATCGAAGGCACGTCGACCGGGTCGCCCGTGACGCTGAACGAGGCTTCTTCCACCGTCTTCCGGACATCGGCGTCCAGCGGCATGAGGAACTTCACGCAAGCCTCGTGCGACGATCCGTGCAGGCCCCTGCCTTCCTCCGTCATCATCCGGCAGGACGTCTCACCGTCGTGGAGGGCAGTCGCCTTCTGGTACGCGACCGCCACCTCCAGCATCTTCGCCCGGTCCTTCGCCGCAGCCTCCCGGTACTCCCGGGCCTGCCGGTCCGCCGCCGACTCCGTCTTCTTCGCGCCGGGCTTGGCGCCGTCCTTGCCCCCGTCCGACGAGGACGAGCACCCCGCGACCAGCAGCACCGATGCGGTGACCGCGGCCACCGCCGCTCCACGCTTCCTCACGCGTTCGCCTCCTCGTAAGCCGGCTTGCCCAAGGGCACCGGGCCCTGCCCCGCGCCCCCGCCGCTGTCCGCCTTCGGCGTCGTGTTCAGCAGCTGCAGCATCTCCACCGACGGCACGTCGAACTGGACCGTCGCGCTGCTGAAGCGGCGGTCGCGCATGATGCAGTGGCCGTGCCGGATCTCCTGCGTCACGTCGACGCCGATGGCCTGGATCAGCTGGCGCGTGTGGCCGCCCTTCGGCAGGTCGAGCAGGGCCGCCATCGCGTCCTGCTGCTCGGGCGTCGTCAGCTGGAAGCCGAAGACCGTCGTCATCTGCTCCACCAGACCCGTCAGGCTCGCCAGCGACTCCGGGTCCTGCGTGTCCACGACGAGCGCGGTGTGCAGGGCGCGTCCCACTCGGGCGATGTACTGGAGGAACGAGCTGCCCTCGCGCGTGGCCGTGAGGACGTGGACCTCCGGCACCGCCACGACCTTGCGCAGGCCGCGCAGGTCCTTCCGGCCCGCCATGCTGATGCCGTACGCGAGCAGTGAGTGGACCAGCGCCACCGAGAGCCGCTGGTGGACGGACCAGTCGTCGCGGGAGTCGTCGGGCGACGGGAGCGTGATGCCCGGGACCTGGACGACCCAGATGCCCGGCGACGGGGTGATCAGGGACGTGCCGGCGGGCCTGCCCATGAACGGCGCGCCCAGGCCCGTCAGCGACAGCTCGTACAGCGCGTCGCCCGTCTCGCGCGTCAGCTCGTCGGGCGACTGCCGCAGCCGCTCGATGACCTTCCACGTCGCCGGGTCGCCCTCGGCGATGATCTCGTTGACGGCGCTCTGGATCGGCGTCTCCGCACCCCGCATCCGCAGGTGCTGCGGCAGCGCGATGCCCAGCTGCGCCGGCACCTCGGTCTGGGCCCGCTCGGCGCTCTCGCCGCTGAGCAGGGTGAAGAGGTCGGCGACGCCCGCGAACTGCGAACCCGTCTCGATCAGGTGGGCGTTCAGCCCGTACCGCTGGCCGGCCGAGACCAGGCCGCCCATGTCGCCCTTGAAGTCCAGGGCGAGCACGAACGAGCCACGGAAGCCGGAGTCCAGCAGGGACAGCATCATCGCGGTCGTCTTGCCGCGGCCGCTTCGGCCGATGAAGGCCGTGGTCGTCGCGTCACCGCGCTCGGAACCACCGGTGAGGTCGTTGCGGACGACGCCCGGGGTCGAGCCGGTCAGGTAGCCGATCACCGGGCCGGTGTCGTCACCGACCGAGGCGCCGCCCCAGAACCACGAGCCGGCGAAGGCGCCGACCGTACGGGTGTGCACCAGGTCGGGGACGCGCAGCATGTCGCCGGGCTGGGCCTCCAGCCACAGCTCCCGCTGCTCCTCGGCGGCGACGCTGACCTCGATGCCGACTCCGCCGTAGTAGCCGATGACGGCGTCGCAGCGGCTGCGCAGATCGTCCAGCGAAACGTCACTGCTGACGATCAGGCGCGGGTGGTCCTCCAGCAGCGTGACGTCCTCGCGCTTCATGTCGCGCGAGAGAGACGTCATCGTGTCCTCGGTCTCCTCGATCTCCTGGGCGGTCTCACCGGCGGAGTGCTTGGCCGCGCTCTGCCGCTGTTCCTTCGCCAGGCGGCGGACCTCGTCGATCTGCTTGAGGGCGTCGCGCTTGTGGAGGACCTTGAAGCGGACGGACGGCTCGGGGTTGACCGGCAGGGCCGTGATGTCACCGACCTCGTCGTCGTCCAGGAGCTCGGGGACGTACGTGATCTCCGCGACGGATCTCAGCCACTCGCCCGGGCCCGGCGACTCCATCTCCTCCGGGAAGCCGTCCATGGTGAGGATGGCGCTCCAGCCGACCGTCTCGCCGCGCTGGTCGAGGACCCGGACGTGGTCGGGGTAGGGCAGGACGCGACCGCGCGTGAGCTGCGCCAGCTTGGCGCCGGTGATCATTCCCTTGTCGTCCGGGGAGGGCAGCGGCGTACCGCGGCGCTGCTCGCGGGCGATCATCCAGGCCAGCAGCTCCACGGTGGCCGGCTGCGCCTTCCACGGGGTGGTCTCCAGCTGGCGGCCGAGGCGCCGTGCGAGGGCGTCGAGCCGGGCGATCTCCTTCTGGGAGACCGAGGTCGAGCCGATGCCCAGGGCGTCCTGGACGCCGCGGCTGCCGCGCGCCTTGGCCTGGTTGGCCCGCTCGGATATGCGGACGCCGAGGAGGAGCATGCGGGTGGGGAGCTCCAGCTCCTCCAGGCGCCGGACGCGCAGGTCGGCCCACGCGGCGTAGTCGCCCGCCGAGAAGAGGGTCTCCGCCTCGGTCCGGTAGTCCTCGGCGTTCAGCGGCGACCAGAGGATCTTGAGGTGGCAGTCGTAGCCGGCCAGGGTGCGGGCCAGGGCACTGCTCGCCTGGTCCTGCTCGGCGTCCCGGGCCGCCTCCGACATCAGGTCGGTGTTGGAGCTTCCCAGCAGGTACCACGCCTCGGCGTGGGTCTCGGTGATGACCAGCCCGTCCGCCAGGCCGACGTAACGGGGCGGCGGGGCGGAGCGGTCACCGTCGACGCCGAGAAAGCGGGCGATGCCCTTCATGATCTTCATGGCGTACCTCTACGTGCCTTTCCGGCTCTTACGGCCTTGCGGGCCGCCGACCGATGCCTTCTTGGACGAGTTGTTGCGCGACCTCGCGCGGTAGACGTGGTCCGGTCCGTAGAGCCGGGGGCGGGCGTCGAGCGTCACAGGCCGGCCGGAGGTCGGCTGCGGTTCCTCGTCGCCCAGGAACCGTTCGAACGCGCCCATGCCGGGGAGGGCCAGGACGTCCTCGGACTTCTCCCCGAGGCGTGCCCGCAGCGGCAGCCACTCGGAGCGGCCCGCCGCCCGGCGGCCGCCGTTGATGACCGGCCGGTGACCCACCGTCAGGTAGCGGACGGTGAGGGCCCACTGGGTGAGGTTCCAGCGCCGCTCATTGCGCCGGGACCGCTGGGACCCGTAGAAGGTGATGAGGGCCGGCGGCGCGAAGTAGACGGTGAAGAACATCTGCGAGGGCCAGCCGAAGATCAGGAAGAGCCCGCCCATCCACACCGCGTAGACGACGGCGCCCGTGACGAGGACCCGTCGTGACGGGCCCTCGCCGAGGTCCATGCCGAGCAGCTCGTGCTGCCGGGTCTCCAGGTCGAAGTGGCGGGTGAAGGTATGCCCTACCCTCATGCCCCCGCCACTTTGGTCCAGATCGCGGTGAGCATGCCCTTGGCGCTGTCCGACGCGTAGACGAAACCGGCCACGACGACGCCCGCGATGAAGTGGGCGAGCAGCTCGCCCCATTCACGCTTCGCATAATGGCCGATCGCCCTGACCGCCAGAACGATCAGGAAGATGTTCCCGGCGACGGCAATCACCCAGGACTTGAGCTCATCACCATTGGACAGCGCGAATTCCATCGTTTTCCCTTTACTTGATATAAGAGCGGACAGGTCCGGATTGCGGCGCCGGTCAGGAGGACATTCCGCCGTGGACCTCCGCGACCTGCCAGCGTTCGGCCTGGGCCGAGGCGACCCGGGTCAGCTTGACCCGGTACGTCTGCTCGATTTCGGCTCCGCCCATCAGCCACGTGACGGTGGCGACGCCGGTGCGGTCGCTGCCGCTTCCTTCGTCGACCGACCAGTTCCGGAGCGAGCCGAGGGACACACCGGGCGGCAGGGCCGCGATGGAGGCACCGGGTGCGGCAACGGATTCGGCCTCGCCCGAGGCGTACTTGCCGAAGAACTCCTCGATCACGCCACGGGTCTTGTTGCCGAAGTCGTTGTCGGCGGTCTTCGTGGTGAGCGCGGGGGCGGCCGGGGCGCTCTGCGGGACGCCCACCAGGCCGGGCTGGCCGGTCACGACGATGCGGCCCGACGTGTAGACGACCGGGATTTCCAGGCCGAGCCACCGGGGGCCGGTGGCCTGCTGCCTGGAATCCTTGTCCTTGTCGTCCTTCTTGGCGTCGTCCTTCTTGTCCTTGGACTTGTCGTCCTTGGGTTTGTCGTCCTTGGGCTTGTCCGCCGGCTTGCTCTTGTCGTCGCCGGAGCCGTTCACCAGGACGTCGACGCGCACGCGGGCCCGCTTGTCCTTCTCCTCGGAGACCGGACCGGGCTGGGCGGCGAGGACTTCCTGGTGCCCCCTGGTGTTCCAGCCCGCTGCGGTGTCCATTCCCTGGGCCAGGTCGCGCGACAGGGCGGTGGCACGGGCCTGCGGGTCGTTCTCGTCCCAGGACAGGTACGCGCGGGCGAAGCGGGCCGCGACGGCCTGCGCTTCCTGGACCGGGTACGTGGGCCCGCTGCTGACCTGGACCGGGCCGGACTTGGGCGGGGCCGGGGCCCAGAACCACGAGCGGATTCCGGTGATCGCGGCCAGTGCGACGACGCCCCAGAGCGCGCCGCGGCCGACCTTGACCAGGAACTTCTTACCGCTGTCCTCGTCCTCGAGCTGCCAGGGGACGTCGCGCGCCTTGCCCTGGTCCGCCGCGGCGGCCTGGGCCTGCGCCTGGGGCGGCTGCGGCGTGCCCGGGGCCTGCGCCTGCAGCCGGGCCGCGGCATCGGTCCACTGCTGCAGGCCGGCGGGGGCCGGAGCGGCCTGGGCCGGGGCGGGAGACGGTGCGGCCTGCTGCTGGGGCGCACCAGGAACGGGCTGACCCGCCGGTGCACCGCCAGGAGAGTTCGCCGCGTTCTTGTCGCCCCGCGGCTCCGGCAGATTCAGAATCCGCCGCATGACCGTCTTGAACGTGCTCAACCCTGGTGACCCTTCCCCCGTGCTAGGCCTGAGTGGCAGGACAGTACGTCGACCGTTACTGATCGTCAAATTACTTCGGACGAACAGTTTCTGTTCTGATATGAACGATCTTGATCAAGGCGCCGTCCTTAATTTCCCGACAAGGCGGACGCTTCCGACCGCTGCCTCAGCGGTTTCGTGGCATCTGTCACCTCGGCGCCGGGTTACGGCCCCGGAACTGCCGGGCACAGGCCCGAAGCCGCACGGCCCGGACTCACTCCGGGCCTCTCCGCACGACGGTTTCTGTAGCGAACCTGTTGCGAACTCACGGGCTTTCAGCCGCCGCGGCCACCGGTCGAGAGCGCCGTACTCCCCGGGTCACTTCAGTGACGGACCGCGACCGCGGGACTGGGTGGGCAGGAGCTCAGTGCGAGACGCCTCGGCTTTCTGCCGCAGCTGCTCCTGGACCGTCTTCGCGGCCAATCTGCTGCTCAGGCTTTGCGTTTCGGCCTGCGTGAGAGCGTCCACCTGGAGAGTGGCCTGCTCGGCCTGCTTCAGCGCGGCCTTGGCCTCGGCCTTGGCGAGGTTCTCGGCGTGCTTCTCCGCTTCCTTCCGGCGGATCAGCTCCACGTGCTCCTCGGGGACCCGGGGATTCAGCTTGTCCCGGATCAGCTGCTCCCCGATCCGCTCCTGCCCCGGCGGGATCTTGACGTTCTTGTACCGCTCGTTCTGCAGGTGATTGGCGGCGTCCTGATAGGACTTGGCCAGCTTTTCGTCCCCTGCGGCGAGTCTGTCGAGTTCACTGCCGCGGGAAATCTCGTACAGCTCGTGATTCTCCATCTTGGCTTTGAAGCTGTCCGGAGTGTGGAACTGGAGCTCGAACTGTTCCTTCGACTCCGTGTGCCGCCAAGAGGTGTTGATTCCCTTGTAGACGGGGTCCTGCCAGGTGTTCTTCTCCTTGCCCGGTATGGGCTCGTATCCCGACTCACGAAGTCGTTCGTACGTCCGCTCCACGCCCTCGGTATAGGCGTCGGGCTCGAAGGTCAAGGTGTAGCGGTTGAGGTCGTTGACCTTGCGCGCCGTCGTCTCGACCGGGACCTCTTCGTTCTTGAGGGCGGTCGCGGCCTTGCGCCGGAACGAGTCCACGTCCTTGAGCGAATACTCCAGGCCCTCCAGCTTGCCGCCGTGCGACTGCGCCGTCTCCTCCTGGACGCCCTTCATCATGGCGTCCATGCGGTCCCGTGCGGCGGCCGCGCGCTGCCACCGCTCGGTGATGACGCGGTTCTGTTCCGGGCTGAGCTCGTAGCCCTCGCCCTCCCACGCCCCCGTTGCCTCGCTCACAGCTCAGTAGCCCCCGTCACACCGAAAAGCTCCTGGAGCAGTTCCTCTGCCCCGTCAGCGCTCAGCTCCACCAGGTGGGGCGGATTGGACGTCCTGAGGTCGGCGGCGTTGCGGACGGCCTCCGTGGGCCCCCAGAAGCCCTTCGACCGGTACGACTCGTCCAGCACTCCCTCGGGGCTGCGCCGGCGTCGGACGACCGTGGTGGGCGACTCGCCCTCCCGCCAGTCCTCCTCGTCGACGTAGTGCGCCCAGTAGCGCAGCCACACCTGCCGGTCGGCTTCCAGCGCAGCGGCCCGCTCCGCCGTCACCGGATACAGCTCGTCCGCCTCCGGAGCCGACCTGACCGTCGATTCCTCGAGGCCGTGCCACTGCCAGTCGTGCAGCGAGAGGAATTCCCACTCCTCCCCCCGCCGCCGCCACAGGCTGGACGGACGCTCTTCCGTGTAGGGCGGGGCCGCCTTTACGAAGTATTCGTAGTTCTCGCTCATCACTTGTTTCCCTTCACAGGAACCTTGCCGTACCGCTCATGCTGGATGATCTTCGCCGCTTCTTCGTGGGACTCGGCGCCGGTTTCTTCCGGTTCGGTGTCCAGTGGGCGGAGGCGGCTTTCGCGGTAGAGATCGTAGAGAAGCTGGTTCTCCGTCTTCACCCAGTAGCTGTCGGGGGTGTGGAAGGCGATCTCGAAACGGATGCCGCCGTCCGGGAGCTGCCACACCGCGCGGAAGGCCTTGTGGACCGGGTCCTCCCAGGTGTTCTGCTCCGTGCCGGGGACGATGGCGTAGCCGCGTTCGTGGAGGAGGGCGTAGGTGTGGCGGACGCCTTCGGTGTAGGAGTCCGGGACGAAGGTCAGGGTGTAGCGGTTCAGGTCGCGGACCGTGCGGAGGATCTTGTCGAGGGGGACGCGGTCGTCCAGTTGCAGGGCGACCTTGCGGCGGAAGGCCTTGAGGCCCATCAGCCGGTGCTGCTTGCCTTCCAGCTTGGCGCCGTGCGTGTCGCGCAGCGCCTGCTCGACGGCTTCCACCGCGGCGTCCAGGCCCTTGTGGGCCGCTCGCGCGGCTTCCCAGCGGTCGGTCACCGCCTGGTTCTGCTCGACCGTCAGTTCCGCGCGGCGGCCGGGGCCGGGGGTGTCGTCCTTCCAGGCCGTGACCGGCTTCTTCGTCGTCACAGTGCCGTCGCTCCCTTCGCGCCGTGGAGTTCGGTCAGAAGCCGCTCCGCTTCCGTGGCGTCGATCTCCACCAGGTACGGCGGGTTCGACGGGCGGGCGTCGAAGAAGTCGAAGACCGCCTGGGTCGGGCCCCACTCGTCCGTCGCCTTGAACGCCTCGTCGTAGATCCGCTCGGGGCTGCGCCGGCGGCGGACCACCGAGACCGGCTGCTCGCCCGCCCGCCGGTCCTCCTCGTCCACGTACCGGGCCCAGTAGCGGACCCAGCCCTGCCGGTCCGCCTGCAGTTCCTCCGCGCGGTCGGCCGTGACCGGGTGGCGCGCCGCCTCGGCCGGCGGGAGTTTGACGTTCGTGTCGGCCGCCCTGTGCCACTGCCAGTCGAGCAGCGACAGGTACTCCCAGTCCTCGTCACGGCCGGCCGTACAGCGCCACAGGCTGGACGGGCGCTCGGCCGGATAACCGGGGGACGTCTTGACGAAGTAGTCGTACTTCGCGTGCTCCAGGCGCCGGCGCTCGGCCTCCGCCTCCGCCATGCGCTTCTCCAGCGCCGTGGTGTCGGTCGGGCGGCCGGGGCGGTCGTGCGAGTGGTCGTCCTCGCACTCGCTGAACATGTAGTGCTGACGGATGCGCTCGATCGTCGGCCACAGCCACATCTGGTGCCAGTACGCGAGGTCGCTGCCCTCGCGCGCCGGGTCCGCGTCGGCTTCCGTGGCGGCGCGCCAGGCCGCGTACAGGGCGGCCAGCTCCTCCGTCACGCCGCCGTGCAGCGGCCAGCACGGCCAGATGCGCAGGTGCAGTTGGGGGGCGTAGTGCTTGCCCAGCCAGTCCACCCAGGCGGACAGCCTTCGCCAGTCCTCCTCCGTGGCGCGGAGCGACCACGGCTGGTGACCGTCGCCGGCAGCGGACGCGGAAGGCGCCGCCGTCGCGGCCTCCACCGCGTGCAGCCGGTCGATGACCTCCGCCACGACCTCCGTGACCTCGGCCTGGTTGGCCTTCGTCCCGGACGCGAAGTTCTTGACCGCCGCTTCGAACTGGGTGCGCCACTCCCGGAGGGCTTCGAGCTCCTCCCGGAGGGACTTCAGCTCTTCTCGGAGTTGTTCTTCCATCGTGCCTTTTCCGCCCCCTCTTTACGCGACCGGGTTCTCCAGCGGCGGCGGGCCGATGCGCGATGCCCGCGTCGCGTGCTCGGCGGCCCGCAGTGCCTGACCGTCCCGCCGCTGGTCCCACGGCAGCAGCTCGGCTATGACGCCGGGCGCGCCGCGGAAGAGCAGGAGCGCCTGGCCGTGCGGCAGCTGGCGGATCTCCTCGGGACGGAGGATGCGGCGCTCGCGCTCGACCTCGGAGGTGCCGTAGCCGAAGAGGCGCTGGCTGTCGCGGGAGGTCGAGATCTCCTTGATCTCTGCCTCGCCGACGAGCTCAGAGAAGCGGCGCAGCGCCTCGACGTCCTTCAGGCCGCCCATGACGAGCGTCGCCGCCGCGTTGTCGAGCAGCGTGTCGGCTTCGTGCTGGCCCCAGCGGAGTACGGCCTGGGCCAGGGACTGCAGGGCGTAGACGATGTGGATGCCGTAGCCGCGCGCGTCGGAGGCGAGGGACGGCAGCTTCGGCAGCGGGGCGACGTTCGCGACCTCGTCGAGGACGAGGCGCAGGAACGGGTCCAGCCGGCCGGACGGCAGGCGCGGGGCGCGCCGCTTGGCCGCGTCGACGACCTCGCCCAGCAGCATCGTCGTCAGCGGCGACACGTTCGTGGAGGCGTTGGAGTCGCTGATGAGGACGAGGGTGTCGCGGGAGGCGACGAACGCGTCCGGATCGAAGGTGGGCACGCCCGGCTGCGGGGTGACGCAGCGCAGCACCTTGCGCAGGGCGAGGGGCTCGATCTGGGCGGCGAGGGTCTGCCGGGTCGAGGCGACGGTCTCGTCGGCGCCGGTCGACACGGAGCGCAGCAGGACGTCCCAGCCGGGCTCGGCGTTGGGGTGGTCGGTGAGGATGGCCCGCGGCTCGCTGGCCTTCTCCAGGTTGGTGGCCCACCGCATGACGTGCTCGATGGTCTTGCCTTCGAGGGCGGCGGCGTGGAGCAGGCGGGTGAGCGCCGACGAGGCGGTCTGCTGGAAGAAGCTGCCGTTGCTGGAGGAGCTGTCGTCCGCGCCCATGCCGACGGAGAAGGAGAGGGCGCGCGACGTGGCCGTCTCGCCCTCCTGGCAGCCGGCCACCGGGTCCCACACCATCTTGTGGGGCCAGCCCACGGTGTCGAGCGGGTCGAAGACCCACACCCGGCCGAGCCGCGAGCGCGGTTCGGCGATGACGTCGAGGACGTCGGCGCGGGTGGAGGTGACGACGAGCGGGCCGGGGGCGTCGAGGCAGGCCGGGATGACGACGTTGCGGGACTTGCCACCGCCGGACGGGGCGATGACCGCGACCGAGTCCTCCGGCGTGGCCACCAGCGGCTGCCCGCTGCCGAGCTGCGTGCCGAGCAGCCAGCCGACCTCGCGGAGCTCGGCGCGCGCGGCGGCCTTGGCGTCGTAGCGGCCTTCCTTGTCGGTGAACGACGTCGCGCGCGTCATCTTGGCGGCCGCGCGGGCGCGCTTCTCGCCGAGCATGTGGCGCGCTTCGGTCGCGGAGGCGAGGCCCTCGCCGCCCGCGCCGCGGGTACGGCGGTGCCGGGCGCGCACGGCCAGCACGACGAGCACGATCGGGCCGAGGAGGATGCCGAGCCAGGCGGCCACGGTGACCTGGGCGGACGCCGGCTCGATGCCGTCACCGAGACCGGCGAGCGGCTTGTGCGCCGCGAGGGCGCCGGCCGTGGCCAGAACGTTCGACAGGGCCATGTGGTCCGCCGTGGCCCACACGGCGAGGTGCCAGCTGACGACGACGCCGATGAGCACCGCCGAGCCCTTTGCCAGGGCGATCTCGCCCTTGGGTCCGCCGCTCTCGTGCTTGCGTCCCACTTCGCGCGCGCCTGCCACGCCGTGGACCCCCGTCCCTTGCTTGATGCGATCTCTTCAGATCGCTGCGACGTTAACACCTCTGTGCGACAGGCCAGGAGTTCGAGGCCGGGCCTGTGGATAACGCAGTGAAGGTGTTACGTGCCGGGGTCGCTCCGACGGGCCGGTCCCCGGCGGTCGCCCTACGCGGCCGAGCGGGCCGCGCGCCAAGCCGGGCTGTCCACGTAGTGGTTGTCGAACCGTTCCGACGACTCCTTGATCTCCTCGACGCTCGCCTCGCCGCGCGCCACCCGCTCCAGCAGGCGGTAGTAGTCGAAGCGGCCCATGCCCGGCGTGAAGACGACCAGGGCGTCGGCGGACCGGCCGGCCGCGGGGGCGAACGCGTGGGGCATGCCCGGCGGTACGGCGAGGAAGTCGTTCTTGTGCAGGGTGAGTACGTCCTCGCCGGCCAGCACCTCCAGCGCCCCGTCCAGGACGAAGAAGAACTCCGTCGCGCGGGTGTGGAAATGGGCCGGAGCGCCCGCCGCTCCCTCGGCGAGCGTGGCGCGGTTCGTCGTGAGCGCCCCGCCCGTGCTGCCGGAGTCCGCGAGGAGCGTGATCAGGCTGCCGGGCCCATCGCTGAGGACGGGGGCCTCGGCGGCGCGCACGAGGACGGGGGCGGGGACGGGGGCGGCCGGGGTGGAGGCGGCCGGGGCGGGGGCGGGCTTCTGCGCGTTGGTCATGTTGATCAATCTAGGGGCACAAGTGCCCGGTTCCATGGTCCATTTTCCGGGCCGGATCGTGGGCCACTTCGGCGTACGGCCCGGGTACGGGAGCGATGCCCTCCCTCCTCTCCTCTCCTTTCCTTTCCTCCTCACCTGACGGAGTGACAAAACCCCGCTTCACCCGCCATCCAGTTTTTCTGACAATTGTTCACGGACGTGCCATGGACTCCGCGTATGGAGGTTTACAGATGGAAGGAAAAGTCGCTCTCGTCACCGGGGCGGCAGGCGGAATTGGGGAATCGGTCGTCCGGACGCTCGCCGAGAAAGGCGTCGCCGTGGCAGCGGTCGACAAGGACGAGTCCCGGCTGCTGGCCTGCGTCGAGAAATGCACGGCGGACGGGCTGCAGGTCGCGGCGTTCCCCGGGGATGTCACCTCCAGCCCCGAAGTGGAGGCCTTCGTCGACGCGGTCGAGCGGACGCTCGGCCCGCTGGACTACCTGGTCAACGCGGCCGGGGTGCTCCGCCTCGGCGAAGCGCGCCGGCTGACGGACGAGGACTGGAAGTTCACCTTCGCCGTCAACACCAGCGGGGTCTTCTTCGTCTCCCGGGCGGTCGTCAACCGCATGGTGCCGCGCGGCAGTGGCGCGGTGGTCACCATCGCCTCGAACGCGGCCGGTACGGCGCGGGTGGAGATGGCCGCCTATTCGGCGTCGAAGGCGGCGGCCACGATGTTCACGAAGTGCCTGGGACTGGAGGTCGCCAAATACGGGATCCGGTGCAATCTGGTGGCGCCGGGTTCCACGGAGACGCCGATGCTGAGCGATATGTGGAAGGACGGGGAGGCGGCGCGGAAGGCGTCGATCGAGGGCGTCGCGAGTTCGTTCCGCGTGGGCATTCCGCTCCGGAAGCTGGCCCGCCCCGAGAACGTCGCCCAGGCGGTGGTGTTCCTCTTGTCGGACGCGGCGTCCCACATCACCATGCATGACCTGACGGTGGACGGGGGTGCGGCGCTGGGTGTCTGACCGCGGGTTGAGTGACCCGAGCGCCGTGGGGGTGAATGCCACCCGCACGGCGCTCGTCAATGTGTGGGGGGTGAGGGGGTGCCTCCGCAAAGAGCGCCGCCGGCACCCCTCACCGCCGCTGCGGCTCCGCCCCCTCGGGGTGAGGAGAAGCCGGGAGAGGCGGGGACGCTTCCGGCCTCGGCTCCGAGGGCCCGCCCCGGCCCCCCGCGCGGCCCCGGAGCGCCACCGCCGCGCCCAGGGCGCTCGCGGCGAAGGCCGCCGCTGCCAGCAGCAGGGCGAAGGCGTAGCCGCCGGAGGTCGCCGCGGCGGCGGACTCACCGCCGGCCCGGAGGGTGGTCGCGTGGGCCGTGGCCAGGGAGACCAGGACGGCGAGGCCGACCGTCGGGCCGACCTCCAGCGCCGTGTTGACGACGCCGCCCGCCAGTCCCGCCCGCGCGTCCTCGACGTCTTCCAGGGCCACCACCGTCGACCCGGAGAACACGCACGCGATCCCGACGGGGAAGACGATCAGACCGGCCAGCACGGCCCCCGCGTACGGGGTCGACGCGCCCAGCTGCCCGATCAGTACGAGTCCGGCGGCCGCCACCACCAGCCCGCCCGTCATGACCGCACGCCCGCCGAACCGCCCGATCAGCCGCCCGGCCAGCATCCCCGTCACGACCTGGGCGGCACTGAACGGCAGGAACGCCGCCGACGTGAGCAGCGGCGACGCCTCCCGCACCTCCTGGAAGTACAGGGACAGCAGGAAGAAGATCGTCGACATCCCGGCCGAGCCGATGAAGACGGCCCACAGCGCCGTGGCCCGGTGGCGCCTCGCCAGGAACCCCAGCGGCACCAGCGGATTCGCCACCCTCAGCTCCACCATGACGAACGCGGCCAGCAGCAGCACCCCGGCCGCGATCGGCCCCCACACGACACCCGCGCCCCAGGACCGTTCGCCCGCCTGCACGAGCCCGTAGCTCATGACGGTCAGCCCGGCGGTGACGAGCACCGCGCCGGGCACGTCCAGCTTCACCCGCACCGGTGCGGGCCCCGCCGGCAGCAGCCGCCGCGCCGCGGTCACGGCCGCCAGCGAGACGGCCACCGGCACCACGAACGCCCACCGCCACGACACCCACGTCGAGACCGTGCCGGACAGCAGCATCCCCGCCGTCGCCCCGAACCCGGCCAGCCCGCCCCACACCGCGAGCGCCCGCGCGTGCCGCGCCTCGCCGGGGTAGAGGGAGCGGACGAGGGACATCGCCGCCGGCGCCGCCAGCGCCGCCCCGACGCCCTGCACGAAGCGGCCCCCGAGCAGGAACGCGAACCCCGGGCCGAGCCCGGCCGCCGCCGACGCGAGCCCGAAGACCGCGGCCCCGGCCACCAGCGCCCGGCGCCGCCCGAGCAGGTCCGCCAGCCGCCCGCCCAGCATCAGCAGCCCGCTGAAGGAGAGCCCGTACGCCGCGCTGACCAGCGTCAGCTGCGCCCCGGACAGCCCCAGGTCGTGCTGGATCGCCGGCAGGGCCGGCGACAGCATCGTGATGGCCAGGATCAGAACGACTTGCACGGCGCCCAGCAGGGCGAAACCGCGCCCGGTGCGGGCGGCCGCGCCTCCCGGATCCGGTGCGAATACGGACGACATACGTCCCTCTCTTTCCCCCGCAAAGCGGATCAGGTCACTTCGGAGCGGCTCACTTCAGCGGCTCGGCTCACTTCGGGGCGGTTCACATCACTCCGCGCCCGGCAGCCGTACCGACTGCTCGTGCCGGAACACGTCCCTCGGGTCCCACCGCGCCTTCACCGCCTGCAGCCGGCGGTAATTCCCCTTGAAATACAGTTCGTGCCACGGCGCCCCGGACCGGTTCCAGCGCGCCGCATTCAGGTCCGTGTCCGCGTAGTTGACGAAACACCCGTCCGTCACGTCCCCCGGCGCCGGCACTCCCCCGGACGCCGCATAGACGTCCTGATAGAACTCGCGGATCCACGCCAGATGCCGCGCATCGCCGGCCGCGTCCCGCCAGAAGGTGACGTAGTGCAGCTTCATGACGGAATCCCGCTGCGGCACGGCCGTGTCCGCCGCGCCCACCGCATTGACCCGCCCCCCGTACGCGCTGATCATCACGAGCGACATCGGCCCGGCGAAGTCGTCCCGGGTCAAATGCCGGTAGAACGCCCGGAGATGCTCCTCCGGAAATCCCCTCCGCATGTACGCGGACTTGGCCTTGAACCGCATCGTGGTGTCGGGCGCGGTGAACCCCGGCCAGGAAGTGGTGGCGTGCAGCCAGGGAATGGTCCGCCGGTCGTCCACCCGGTATCCGGGGCGCGCGCCCCGCCCGACCTCGGCGAGGAAGGCGTCCAGCAGCCCGGCCGCATCCGGTACGGACGCGTCGATCTGCGTCGTCATGGAGAACGCGCCGGCCGATTTGTGCGCCGGCTTCAGCTGGCTGAACAGGCTTGCGTACGGGGAACCGGCGCCCGGCGCGCCGTGCCGCTCGCACCACCGCCCGTAATTCCGCAGGATCGTGCAGAACGCCGCCTCGGTCATGCCCTCCCACGGCCACGTGACCGTCGAGACGAGCAGTTCGGAGGGCGGCCGCGGCAGCAGCCCCGCCGGATCGGACCCGGTAGCGCCCGGCGACCTCATCCAGTACCGCGTCACGACCCCGAGCGAACCGCCCCCCGCGCCCGTGTGGGCCCACAGCAGCTCGCGGCCGGGATCGTTCTCCTCCCGCGTGGCGAGGACCTTCCGGGCGGTCCCGTTCCGGTCGACGACGACGGCCTCGATCCCGTACAGGTGGTCCACGACGAGCCCGTGCAGCCGGGAAAGGGCGCCGTAGCCGCCGCCCACGATGTGCCCGCCCGCGCCCACCGTGGGGCACGTGCCGCCGGGCACCGTGACGCCCCAGCCCCGGTAGAGGGCGCGGTAGACCTCCCCCAGCCGGGCCCCGGGCTCGATGAAGAAGGCCCGCCGGGCCGCGTCGTAACCGACCCGGTCCATGAAGCCCGTGTCGATGACCAGCCGTACGTCGTCCGAGGTCACGAAGTCCTCGTAGCAGTGGCCACCGCTGCGTACGGCCGGCTTCCGGCCCGTGTCGACCGCTTCCTGGACGGCCGCGACCACCTGGTCGGCCGACTCCACCAGGCGTACGGCGTCGGGCGTGCCGGACCAGCGGCGGTTGGCGCCCCGGGTGAGGTCGGCGTAGCGCCGGTCGGGCGGCCGGACGGTCAGCGGACCGAAGGCGTCCGGCCCGCCCGCACCGGTGCCCGCGCCAGGCCCCGGGCGCGCCTGCCCGCCCGCCGCCGCGCTCCCCGCAGGGCCGGCCACCGCCATGCCGACACCGGCCGCCACGGCCGCCGCGCCCGCCACGACCTGCCGCCGCGAGTACCCTCGCCCCTGCCCGTCCCCGGCCCCGTAGCCGTACTCGCCATCCCCGTAGCCGTACCCGTCCCCGCGTGCCCGGCGGCCGCCCTCACGCATCGCCGAGCCCCTCCAGCGCATGCTGCCGCAGCACCGCCGTCATGGCGTCGAGCGTGGCCGCGAAGTCGGTGTCCAGCTCGTGGAGGTACGCGTTCTCCCTGAGCACGGCGCACGACGGCGCTTCGGTGAGCGTGATGCTGAGGGTCAGCGTGAGGTTGCCGTGCTCGTCCTCGCCCATCTGGTTGGTGATCACCGCGATGTCGGACGAGTCGGCGTGCCGGAAGGTGATGCGGCCGGCCGCCGCGTCCGGGGTGACGCGCTGGACGAGCTGCCGCGACCCGCGCCTGGCCTCGCGCAGGAAACCGTCCTCGTAACGCTCCAGGACCCGGCACTCGGAGATCGCCGGAACGTAGCCGACGGGATGCTCCGCCTTGTGCAGCAGGACCCGCCAGAGGCGTTCCCGCGTGGTGCACGGGGCGGCACCGGCGTCATCGACCTTGCGGGTCCACGAAAGCGTGATCATGCGTTCTCCTGCGAGCGGCGAAACGACAGAAAGAACCGGAAGGCACTCGAAGTCTTCGCCGCATTCCGCAGGCCGGTCAAAGCCCCTTCCCTTACTGCGTCAGGTGCCGCCCCTCACCCGTTGCCGGGCCCCGCGCCGCGTCCCCTTTTCACCTGACGAAGTGCGGTGCATATGCCCCCGTCGGCGCCCGACTCCCCTGATGCTGAGGTCAGTTGATACGGCGCAGACGCAGTCGCTGATGCAGAAACAGGAGAGACGCGATGTCCAAGCGATTCGCAGGCAAGGTTGTCCTGGTCACCGGGGGCGGAGAGGGCATCGGCCGCGCTGCCGCCTTTGCATTCGCACGTGAGGGGGCCGATGTCGTGGTCGCCGGCCGCCACCCGGAAATGCTGCACGACACGGTGGAGGAGATCAAGGCACTGGGCGGCAGCGCCAGTTGCGGGGTCGCCGACGTGACCCGGCACGGCGAGAACGGCACGGCGTCCGACGCCGAAGCCATCGTGGCCGCCGTCGTCGAACGGCACGGCCGTATCGACGTCGCTTTCAACAACGTCACCGAACTCGGCCCCCACCAGCCCGTCGCGGAAATCTGCGAAAGCGTGTGGGGCGAGACGCTGGCCGCCAATCTGACCGGCGTCTGGCTGTCGATGAAGCATGAAATCGCCTTCATGGAGCGCAACGGCGGCGGCGTGATCGTGAATACGGCCAGCAACATCGGCAGCCAGGGCATGCTGCCGGGGCTCGGCGCGTACGCCGCGTCGAAGGCGGCGGTGAGCACGCTCACCCAGACCGCCGCGCGCGAATACATCGGCAAGGGCATCCGGATCAATGCGATCAGCCCCTGCCCGCTGGGCCGCGGCGCGAAGGTGGAGGAGATCGCGGACACCGTGCTGTGGCTGGCCTCCGACGAGGCGTCCTACGTCGTCGGCCACGACCTGGTCCTGGACCGCAAGACCGCCGTCTGAGCCGCCGGCCGGGAACCCGAAGCACCCCACGACCCCCTACGACCCTCACAAACCCCGCGAACCCCGTGCGAGAGGACTGCGAGAGACGACATGGCCAACATCCTTATCGCCGGGGGCGGGATCGGCGGCCTGGCGGCCGCCCTGTCCGTCGCCCGGCAGGGTCACCGGGCGACCGTGCTGGAGCGCAGCGACGTCTTCGGCGAGGTCGGGGCCGGCATCCAGCTCGGACCGAACGCCTTCCGCGCCCTCGACGGCCTCGGCGTGGGCACCGCGGTCCGCGCGCGGGCCGTGCTGATCGACGAGCTGCAGTTCATGGACGGAACGACGGGCGAGCGGATCGCCCGCATGCCCCTGACCGGCGCCTACCGGGAGCGCTTCGGCAATCCGTACGCCGTCGTGCACCGGGGCGACCTCTACCAGGCGCTGCTCGACGCGTGCCGTGCCCACCCCGCCGTCACTCTCCTCGGCGGTCAGTTCGTGGTGCGCTACGAGCAGGACGCCGCCGGGGTCACGGTCGTCACGTGCACCGGCCGCACCTTCCGCGGTGACGTGCTGGTCGGCGCGGACGGCATCCGCTCGGCCGTGCGCCGCCAGCTCGTCGGCGACGGCGACCCCCGCGTGTCGGGCCACACCATCTACCGGTCGGTGATCCCCATGGATCAGGTGCCGGAGGAGCTGCGCTGGAACAGCGTCACCCTGTGGGCCGGGCCCAAGTGGCACTTCGTGCACTACCCCATCGCGGGCGGCAAGTGCCTGAACCTGGCGGCCACCCGCGACGACGCGGCGTCCGAGGCGGTGGCGGGGCTGCCGGTGCCCGCCGAGGCCGTGGTCGGCGAGTTCCCCGAGCTGGGGCACGCCGCGCGGCGGCTGCTGGAGCTGGGCCGGGGCTGGCGGGCGTGGGTGCTGTGCGACCGCGACCCGGTGGCGGACTGGACGGACGGCCGGGTGACGCTGCTGGGCGATGCCGCGCACCCCATGCTGCAGTACGCGGCGCAGGGCGCCTGCATGGCGCTGGAGGACGCGGTGCTGCTGGGCGAGCTGCTGCGGGGCGCGGAGCCGGACGAGCCGGCCCTGGGGCGGCGGCTGGAGAAGTACAACGCGGGGCGCTGCGAACGCACGGCGCGGACGCAGCTGGTGGCGCGCGAGATGGGCAAGCAGCTGTACCACCCGGCGGGGGACGCGGCCCGCGCCCGCAACCGGATGCTGTGCTCCCTGACGACGGACGAGCTGTACGACAAGGTGGCCTGGCTGCACGCGGGCGCGCACTGACCGGCAGCGGACGGGCACGAACACAGGACCGTAATCACCTGCACGCACGGACGCCCCCGGAAGACCGGGGGCGTCCGTGGTGTGGGGGCCTGACCGTCAGTGCCCGCGGTGCCAGTCGTCGTGGTCGCCGTGGCCGCCGCGGTGGTCGTCGTCGTCGCGGTCGTGGTGACCGAAGCCGCCGTGGTGGTGACCGCGGTGGTGGTGGTGCTCCTCGCGGTCGTTCCAGGAGCCGTTGCCCGAGATGATCGGGATCTCGTCCAGGATGTGCGACAGCGGGTCGTCCCCGTCGCTGATCGTGGAGTTCTCCGTGCAGGACTGCTGCTGCTGCGAGGAGAGGATCGGGATGTCCTGGAGACCGATGTTGAGCAGGCCGATCAGCGACTGCGCGCCCAGCTTGCCGATGCCGATGCAGGGCTTGTTCAGCGAGCCGTTGATGAGGCCCATCTGCGGGCTCATGTAGCCGCCCGTCCAGGTGTTTCCGTACATCTGGCCCGCACCGTTGGCGTTCGCGACGTCCTGGCCATTGCCGACGGCCATCGCGGGGGTCGCCGACACGCCGGCCGCGGAAGCGACGAGTGCGGTCGTGGCCACTACTTTCTTGATCACGCTTGGTTCCTCGTTCTGGCTCGACGATTACGGGATCTCTGAGCTCTCTGCCTAACTCGGGAATTTGCCCGAGGTTATTACCGGGTGCGGCCCTTCACTCGTTCGGCCGCGCGCCCGCCCGGCTCACGGAAAAACACCGGGACGGGGAAAACCCCCTGCCGCGGGGCCCGCACACCCGCCGCAGGGGGAATTCCGTCCGACTACCGCGATGGTCAGTGACCGCCGAAGCCCTGGTGGCCGTGGCCGCCCTCGGTCTTGTTGCCGGAGCCGTTGCCCGAGATGATCGGGATCTCCGAGAGGATGTGCGACAGCGGGTCGTCCCCGTCGCTGATCGTCGAGTTGTCGGTGCACTGCTGCTGCTGCTGCGACGTGAGGATCGGGATGTCCTGGATGCCGATGTTGATGAGCGCCAGCACGGACTGGATACCGATCTTGCCGATGCCGATGCACGGCTTGTTCAGCGTGCCCTGGATCAGGCTCATCTGCGGGCTTTCAATGCCGCCGGTCTTGGTGTTGCCGTAACCGGTCTTCGCGGCGTTGCCGTTCGCGACGTCCTGGTCGTTTCCGATGGCCATCGCCGGGCCGGCCATGGTGCCGACCGCGGACGCCGTCAGGGCTGCCGTGGCAATTACCTTATTGAGCACGTCCTAAGCCTTTCGATCGTGTAGCGCCCCCACTGGGAAAGCGTTCTGAATAACTCCGGCCCTATACAGAGGTTCCGGCGTTTCACTCATTCGAGCCAGTAAGAAGGCCGCAGGTAGGACTGGCCGATAAATACAAATGGGCGCGCATTCGATAGTGCGCTGATATGGCAGTGATATCAGCGGCCTCAATGCGAGCGCAGGATGCGGAGCCGCGGGGCCAGGGGGCGTGGAGTGCGGCACAGGGGGCGCGGAACGCGTACAGGCGGTGCGCGGGCCGGGTGTTCACGCGGGCCATGTCCCGTACCTCTGTGGCCACTTGGCCACCGGAGACCATTCCGACCACGACAATGTATGTATTGCGTGTCGGTGATGTCGCGGTCGGTCGCTGCGAGCCCGCCGGGGCGCGTTTCTGCGGCATGATCTCCACTCCCCTGGCATGTGCGGCGGCGGCCCGGCACGTCCACTTGCTTGCGAGCGCGGCCAGTTGGGATCGGTCCGGAAGGCGGGCCGTGGGCCGGCCGGGCGTCGGGCGGGACCGGCCAGGGGGCGACAGGTTCACGACAACGGCAGGAGAGAACCATGGGCAGCACCCCTCAGGCGCGCAGGAGCGACACCCGGGAGCGCATCCAGAAAACGGCCCTGGACCTCTTCGTCTCACATGGCTACGAGAAGACGTCGCTACGGGAGATCGCCGAGGCGCTCGGCGTCACGAAGGCGGCGCTGTACTACCACTTCAAGACGAAGGAGGACATCCTCAGCGCGATCTCACGCGACCTGGGGAGGCCGGTCGACGAACTCATCGCGTGGGCGGAGGAACAACCGCCGACGCCGGAGACGAAGCGGGAACTGTTGCGGCGGTACAGCGCCGCGCTGGCCTCGGCCATGCCGGTCTACCGCATCCTGCAGGAGAACCAGGCGACGCTGCGGGACCTGGCGGTCGGCCGGGAGCTGAGGGACCGGGTGACCGCGATCTCGCGGCTGATGCACGCGGGTGACCTGGAGTCCGGCTGCCGCATGCGGGTCACGAGTGCGGTGCTCACCGTGCACTTCGGAGCGTTCACGCTCGACGGGGCGTTCACGCCCGACGAGGAGGCCGGCACCGCGGAGCAGCGGCGCGAGGCGCTGCTGGGCGTGGCCCTGGACACGCTCTCGGGAGCGTACTCCCCGGCCCCGACCCCGGCCCTGGCACCGGACCACGCCTGACACCGACCCGGCGGAGGGGGCCGCCGACCCGGCGGAGGGGGCCGCCGTGACGGCGGGGGACCGCCGTGACGGCGGGGGGCCGCCGTGACGGCGGGGGGCCGCCGTGACGGCGGGGCTGCCGCACCGGCGGGGCCCGGGCCGTACGGCGCCCCCTTCGCCGCCGACGTGCGCCGCCGACGTGCCCCGCCCGCCTACGCCGCCCCCACCGGTTCCAGCGCGGCGAGCGCCAGCGCCCGGGCCCCCCGCCCCGGAGCCATGTCGAGGCGGGCCAGGACGGCGGGGACGGCGACCGAGGGCATGAGGTGTTCGTAGAGCACGATCGCGCGGCGTTCGAGGTCCGCGCGGTCGGAGACCGACTGCGACAGGGCGTTGATTCCCCCGAACGCCCCCACGATCAGCTCCGCCACCTCCGACGGCACGACGTCCGGTAACACTTCCCCCCGCTCCTTGCCCTCCGCCAGCAGCCGCGTGTGGATCTCGGTCCAGCCGGCGAAGGGCCCGCTCCGGTGGATCCGGTGCGGGAGCGCGGGGGAGCCGTGCTCCATCGTCAGCCGCACGCTGCCCCGCAGCACCGGATCGACGAGCAGCTGGTGCGCGAAGACCATGCCGAGGTCGACGAGCCGCTGCATCCGGCACCCCCCGGGAAGGTCCAGGAGCGCGGACGTCGCCTCCGTCTGGGCGTCGACGACGGCGAGGGCGAGGTCCTCTTTCGAGGGGAAGTGGAAGTAGAGCGCCCCCTTGGTGACCTCCGCCCGTGCCAGGATCTCGTTGATGGTGGCCGCGTCATAGCCCCGTTCGTCGAACACCACCGCGGCCGCTTCCAGGATGTTCTGTCGAGTCCTGATCGCACGGTCCTGCTTGGCCACGGTACGCCTCCGGTTCGATGGGGCCCGCGCACCGCGTCCGCACGGTGGGGGCTGGGCATCCAGCGGCCGCAGCCGGTACCGGGCGCGCCCGCGGCGTCGAGCGTATGCAGCACAACCGCGTCAAGGGAGGAGAGCGAACAAGCCAACGTGTATCTATGGGATATCTATGGGAGCGATGAGTCTCACCGGAACCGGCTTCTTCGCCGCGCTGGCCGCGGCGACGGCGTGCGCCGTACTGGCCACGCTCCTCCTCTGGTCGAGGATCCCCGGCCCAGCCCCCGCCCGCTGGCTGGCGCGCGTCGTGCTGATCGGCCTCTGCCAGGTGACGGCCATCTGCGTGGTGGCGGCGTGGATCAACACGAGTTACGGCCTCTACGCCTCCTGGGACGACCTGCTGGGCCGCACCGGCGGCAGCGGCCCCGTCGCGATGCCGGGCCCGCCGCCCGACCGCGCCCGTTTCCTGCGCGGTGACGCGGGGATGCAGCAGACGTACGTCCGCGGCCCGCGCTCGGCGCTGTCGGGCCAGGTGATGGTGTGGACGCCGCCCGAGTACGACGAGCCGCGCTTCCGCCGGACCCCGTTCCCCGTGGTGATGCTGCTGCACGGCATCCCCGGCTCACCGCAGTCCTGGCTGGACCAGGGCCACATGCCGGCGGACTTCTCGAAGCTGCTCCGGACGGGCACGACGCACCCGTTCATCCTGGCGGTGCCGGTCATCAACCCCGGCGGGATGGACACGGACTGCTCCGACATCCCGGGCCACAAGATCGCCACCTGGCTCTCCACGGACGTCCCGGACGTCATCCGGCAGCACTTCCGGACGGGGAAGGGCCCCCGCTCGTGGGGTCTGCTGGGCATCTCGACCGGTGGCTACTGCGCGGCCAAGCTGCCCCTGCAGCACCCCGGCGTCTTCGGGGCGGGCGCGGCCCTCGACCCCGACCCGCTCAACGGCGCGCAGGGTGCCCTGACCGACCCCGTCCTGCGGGAGCACAACAGCCCGACGTGGCTGGTGGCCCACACGAAGCCGACGCAGACCGACGTCGGGCTGTTCCTGGCCACGTCGCGGCAGGACCGCTCCAGCCCGCCCTCCCTCATCGAGCAGTTCGAGCAGGCCGCGGCGGGCAGCGGCGTCCGGCTGCGGACGATGCTGGCGCCGGCAGGCGGCCACAACTACAACACCTGGATCTCGATGTATCCGGCGGCGTTCTCGTGGCTCAGCGAGGAGCTGACGGGACCGGGAGCGGGCCAGGGGCAAGGGCAGGCCCCGGGAGGACGGGAGCAACGGCAGGAAGTCGCGCCGCCGGGGCCGGGAGCGGGACCGGGACCGGGACCAGGGCCGGACGAGGACGTCCCGCCGCCGGCAGCCGATCGGCAGCCTTGAGCTTCAGCTGCTGCGGGAGGCTTGAGCTTCAGCAGCGCGGCAGCCTTGAGCTCTCAGCTGTTGCGCCGGCCTCGACCTTCAGTTGTTGACGTCCTGCGGGAACGTCAGCTGCTTGCTCATCCACTCCAGCGTCGGCCCGATCTCCCGCCGCCACGTCGTGAAGTTGTGGCTCCCCGACGGCAGGATGATCTTCGCCGCGGTCATCGGCTCCTTGACGGCCTTGAGGAACTTCTCCGTCTCCTTGAAGTTCTTCTCGCCCTCCTTGCTGCTGGTGACGAGGACCGAGACGCGCGGCGCGGGCAGGTTCTTCAGCCGCCAGATCAGATCGTGCTCCCGCTTGTTCTTCTCGCCCTCGTCGCCCTCGCCGAAGAGGTTCCCCGTGGTCAGATCATTCTTGATCTTGTAGTCGGCGGAGAGCGCACCGGCCACCGGGTACGTGCCGGGCTGCCGCATCGCGAGTTCGAGCGCGCAGGTGCCGCCCGAGGAGTAGCCCATGACGCCCCAGGCGCTGGCCTCGTGGCCGACCCGGTAGGCGCTCTTGAGGGCCTCGGGCACGTCCTTGGTGAAGTAGGTCTCCGACTGCGGTCCGCCGGGCACGTCCACGCACTCGGTGTCGCGCGGCGCGGCTATCGTCGGCCGCAGCATCACGATCACCGTCGGCTGCATCCGGTGCTCGCCGATGAGGTCGCTGGCCGTCCGCGGCATCTTCAGGAAGTGGGAGAGGTTGGTGATCCCGCCGGGGTAGCCGCTGATGGCGATGACCACGGGAAAGCGCTGCCGCTTGTACTGCTCCTGGAAGTACTGCGGCGGGAGGTAGACGAACGCCGGTTCGGTGACCCCCGCCCGGCGGGCGACGAGCCGCACCGACTCCAGCGTGCCGACCTTCTCCTTCGGCCCCTGCGGGATGTCGGACTTGTCGAGGCCGTCCGTGCCGGTGCTCCGTATGAGCCCGCCCTTGCCCGCGTCGACCGGTGCGGCGTTCGCGGCGCCGCTCTCGGTGACCTGGGTGACCTCGCCCGGCGACCGGTCGTACTTGCCGATCAGCTCGCCCCAGGTGCCGTAGAAGCTGTTGGCCGAGTTCACCGCCAGCAGCACCGAGGACATGATCGTGAGCTGGGTGACGAGGATCGCGCCGAGCCGCCCGAACAGGGGGAGCACGCCGCGCCCGGAGAGCCGCGGCCAGAGCCAGACAGTGAGACCGACACACACCACGGCGACGAACACCACCGTGTACAAGAGCGACCTGCTGGTCAGGCCCATGCGCCTCTCAACTCCCTGCCCCCGTGGTGGGTACTCATGTTCGGCAAAGCGATACTCACCGATGAAGAGGCCGGAATGGGCGGACAGGGTTGCCCTGGACCGATTTCTTACCCTGCTCTTGGCCTGCCCGTGTCCTGCCGGCCCCCTGCCGTTCCCGCCCCGGAAACACGGCCGCCCGGGCGGACGGGTGGGTACGGGTCCCACTGGGCAAGAAGGGCGCATGGGTGACGTCTTCCTTCGCAGGCTGAGCCGCTGGCAGGCCGACCAGTACCGCGACCAGCTCGCGGATCTGCACGTCACGGCGTACGCGGAACCACGCGTGGAACCACGGGTGGAATCAGGCACAGGACCGGGCACGGGGCCGGGATCGGGCACGGAGCTGCGCGGGGAGCCTCCCGTGGAGCCCTTCCACAGCCGCAGCCGCTTCCGGGAGCGGCTGGCCGAGCACTCCGCACGGCCGGGCTTCGACCTGGTGGTCGCGGACGCCGGCGGGCCGGTGGGCTGCGCGTACGGCTATCCGCTGCCGCGCGACAGCGCCCGGTGGCACGGCTTCGCCGGGCCCGTCCCCGGCCCGCTGGAGGAGCTGACCGCCGCCGGCCGGGTCTTCGCCGTCGCCGAGCTGGTGGTCGCGCCCCGCCACCGCCGCCAGGGCATCGGGCGGCGGCTGCACGACCGGCTGCTGTCCGGCAGCGGTGCGGCGCTCGCGGCGCTGGTCCTCTCCCCCGCGGACGCGCACGCCCCGGCGGCGGAGGCGGCCCGCCGGTCCTGGGGCTGGCAGCCGGCCGGCCGGTTGCGGCTGCCGGCGGCGGGGGACCTCGGGGACGCGCTGGAGGTGTACGTACGGCCGTTGCAGCGCTGAGCGCCGACCGGTCGCGGGAGCCGCCCCGGATGGCGCGAAAACGCCGGGACTGACGCGGCGTGAAGTCCCTTGGCCCCAAGTGGGCGTAGGGCCCGTCCCCCGTGCGTGGGGCGGGCAGGAGTGCCGCGCGAGGGTCTGAGCATGCGGGGAATAGGGGGGCGGCTAGCCTTACGTCACCGTCCCCCAAGGGGATGTATACCCGCAAGACGGACATTTCATAGCTCCCGAGACACGTGAAGGACTACTCCACATGGGCATTCGGAGTCTGCTGCGGAACGCGTTCGGCCGGTCCAGGACAGCGACGGCCGAGCGAGACGAAGCGAGCCCCCTCCGGGAGAGCGCGCCGCCGTCCGTGCCCGCGCCCTCACAGGAGCCGGACCCGGAGCCGCGCGCCGAACCGCGTCCCGAACCGGTCGTCGCCCGCCCCCGCACCTCGGCGGAGGAGACGGCGGCGGAGCCCGTACGCGCACCGGTGCCGCCGCAGCAGGGCGGCAGCACGGCTCGCGTGGCGGATCCGCTCGCCACTCCGGCGACCGCGCCGGCCGCCGGAGTGACGACGGCCGAACCGGTCGCCGGCCGGCCGGTCGTGGACGATCCGGCGCTCGACGCGCCCGGCAGCGGCCGCATCCCCGACCCCGGGCCGCTGGAGCCGACGGTTCCGCCGCGGCCGGGGCCGACCCCGGGCCCGCGCCCCGGCCCCGGGCCCGTCCCGCCGGAGCCGAGCCCGGAGCCCGAGCCGGAACCCACCCCCATGCCGAAGCCCCACCCGGTCCCGGAGCCGGAGCCCGTCCCGCCGGTCGAGCCCGAGCCGGTGCCCGAGCCCGCCCCGGGCCCGGACCCGGTCCGCAAGCCGGAGCCCGCGCCGGGACCGTCGCCGGAGCCGGCCCCGGCCATGCCCCCGCGCGACACGGCAGGGGCCGCGGACGCCACGACGGCAGAGGCCACGGCCACGGCCACGACGGCAGAGGTCACGGACACGGCCACGGCACCCGCCATCAGCCTGGAGAAGGTGTCAAAGCGCGCCCCGGGTCTGGTCAGCCTCTACAAGGAGGCCGGCGCCTCCCTGGAGAAGCAGGGCCTCACGGGGCAGCGCGCGGCCGTCTACCTCGTCCTCGACCGCTCCGGCTCCATGCGCGAGTTCTACAAGAACGGCACGGTCCAGCACCTCGCCGAGCAGGCCCTCGGCCTGTCCGCCCACCTGGACGACGACGGCACGGTGCCGGTCGTCTTCTTCTCGACGGACGTCGACGGCGTGGCCGAGGTCGGCCTCGGCAACTACGAGGGCCGCATCGAGGAACTCCACTCCTCCATGGGCCACATGGGCCGCACCAATTACCACTGGGCGATGGCGGCGGTGATCGAGCACTACGAGAAGTCCGGCTCGACCGCCCCCGCGTTCGTCATCTTCCAGACGGACGGCGGCCCGTACAGCAAGCCGGCCGCGGAGCGGGCCCTCTGCGAGAGCTCCCGCCTGCCGATCTTCTGGCAGTTCGTCGCCTTCGGCGATCCGGAGGGCAAGGGCTTCGACTTCCTCCGGAAGCTGGACGACCTGCCGGTCCCGGAGAAGCGCGTCGTGGACAACGCGGGCTTCTTCCACGCCGGCCGCGACCCGAAGTCCCTCACGGACGCCCAGCTCTACGCGGAGCTGATGGTGGAGTTCCCGGAGTGGCTGAAGGAGGCCCGGGCGGCGGGCATCGTCGAGGGCTGAGCCGGCACGGCTGAGCCGGCACGACCACGGCGACACAGCCTCTCTGCGACGGGCGGGCCGGATTCCGGCCCGCCCGGCTGCGTTTCCCCGCCCTCGCCCTCTCCCCCGCCCGTTCCCCCTCACCCCGGTGCGGGGATCTCCACCGTCACCCGCAGCCCCCCGCCCCGGTTGGGCGTGGCGCTCGCGCGGCCGCCGTGGGCGCGGGCGATGGACTGGACGATCGACAGGCCCAGGCCCGTGCCGCCGGAGAGGCGCTCCTTGCCCCCGCCGCGCCGGAAGGGCTCGAACAGGGCCGGGATGTCGGCCGCCGCCACCACCGGGCCCGAGTTGCTGACCACCAGCCGGCCCGGTTCGACGACCACCTCCACGTCCCCGCCCCGGTGGTTGTACTCGACCGCGTTCCGCAGCAGGTTCCCGGCCAGCTGCCCGAGCAGGACGCGGTTGCCCCGCAGCGGCGCGCGCTCGCTGCGCACGGAGAGCCGTACGCCGGCCCGTTCGGCGCGGCGGGCGACGGCCGCGGTCTCCTCCGAGACGATCTCGGCCAGGTCGAGGGGGTCGCGGCGCTCCAGACCGCGGTCGCTGCGGGCGAGCAGGAGGAGGCCGTCGATGAGGCGTTCGGAGCGGCGGTTGGCCTCCAGGAGGGTCGTCCGCACGCGGGCCAGCTCCTCGGGGGACGGGTCCCCGTCCAGCCCCACCTGGATCGCCGTGCGCTGCACCGCGAGCGGCGTCCGCAGCTCGTGCGAGGCGTTGGAGATGAACCGCCGCTGGCTCTCGAACGCGCCCTGCACGGGGCGCAGGCAGCGGCCCGCCGTCCACCACCCCACGCCGACCGCCAGCAGCGCCGTCACGAGCAGCGCCACGGCCGACCACATGACCATCTCCTGGGAGGCGGCCGCGCTGACGTCGCCGGAGATCCGGTAGGCCGTCCACGCGCTCACCTCCTCCCCGGGCCGGACGAGCTCGACGGGCACGGCGTTCCGGGCGATCGTCGTGGCCCGTTCCTGCGTGCCGGCGCGCGACAGCAGGTTCACGGTGAGCAGGAGGCCCGCGCCGAGCACGAGGAAGATCCCGCCGAACGCGGCGGCGATGCGCGTACGGGCCGTGAGGAACGGCCGCCTCACGGACTTCACAGGGCGTATCCCACGCCCTGCACGGTACGGATGAGCGCCGGCTCCCCGAGCTTGCCGCGCAGTTTGCTCATCGCCACGCGCACGGCGCCGGTGAAGGGGTCGGCGTGCGCGTCCCACGCGCGCTCCAGGAGCTCCTCCGCGCTGACGACCGCCCCGTCCGCCTCCAGCAGCAGCTGCAGGATGGCGAACTCCTTGGGCGACAGGTCGAGGGCCCGCCCGTCCCGGTCGGCCGTCCGCCGCACCGTGTCGAGCCGCAGGCCCGCCTTCTCCAGCAGGGGCGGCGCGGGCCGCGCGCTGCGCCGCCGCAGCGCCCGCACCCGCGAGATCAGCTCGGGGAACTCGAACGGCTTGGGCAGGTAGTCGTCCGCGCCGAGGTCCAGGCCGGCCACCCGGTCCTCCATCGACCCGGCGGCGGTGAGCATCAGGATGCGGGTGCGGGAGCCGTCCGCGACGAGGTGCCGGGCGACGTCGTCGCCGTGCACGCGCGGCAGGTCGCGGTCGAGGACGACGACGTCGTAGTCGTGGAGGGAGAGGTAGGCGATGGCCGCGTCGCCGCTGTAGACGGTGTCCACGGCGAACCCGGCCCTGCGCAGGCCCGTGGCGACCAGTTCGGCCAGTATCTCTTCGTCCTCGGCGACCAGTACCCGCATGTCCTCGTCCGTTTCCTCCGGCGGCAGCGCATCCCTTCCCAGGATGCGGTCTACAGGAGGACATGTTTCGCAAACCTCTCCATGGCGGCCTCTTCACCTCGGATTCGCCTCGGACGAGCGCGCCGCCCGCGCCCCTGCCGATGCCTCCGCGCGCCCCTGGACCGCGGTTACGGTCCGCCGATCGAACAACTACGCTTGGTAATCAAGCAATCACTCTTCGGATACACGGATACAACGGATACAGGAGCTCTCTCATGGCCGTTCCCGGCGAGGACACCCGCCCCGTCGACAGCGCGCCACCCGCAGCGGACGGGGAGGGCGAGGTGAGGACGTCCCACGCGGGCACGTTCGCCTCCCTGCAGGACGCCGTCGACTTCGTCACCCTCCCGCCGGGCGAGGGCAGCGGCGAAGCCGGCTTCTCCTACCGGGCGGACGGCCAGGTCGACGTCGTCTACTTCCACTGAGCTCGGTGAGTTCCAGTGAGCTCCGCGAGCTCCGCTGATGGCTTCCTTGAGAGGGAGGGGAACCGGGTGGCGGGAGGGGCAGCCCCCGCCACCCGGTCACAACTCCGCAGGTCAGCCCCACAGCCCCAGCAGGAACGGGTAAGCGTCGAGGATCTTCCCCGGCCCGGGTGGCAGCGGCCGTCCGGCGTGCCCGGCACCGCCGCCCTCACCGGGCGGCATGGCGGTGCGGCACGACCCGTCTTCGTAAGTGCCGCGGGCTCAGCACCGGTTCCCGCCTTCGGTGCCCGGACGGGTGAACCCTCCGCAGGGCCGGGGGCGGGGCCACGGCCCGTCGGGCAGCATGCCCCGCATGAACGCCGGTCGGAACGGTCCCCCTCTGGTCAGGTGCCCGCGCTGCCGCAGCGCCATGTGGTGGGACGTGACCTACCCCTACAAGGCGGGCTGGTACTGCTCGTCCTGCAGCTACCCGCCGGACCGGAAGCGCAGCGCGCACGCCGCGCCGCCCAGGTGCCCGGAAGGATGTGCCAGTGCGGTGATCCAGACGGGGGACGACGGGAGCCGGACGTTCGTCTGCCACCGGAAATAGGTTCGCCCCTCGCCGGAACCCGTCACCGGAAAGGGGTCGGTGCCGCTCCTTCCCGCGACCGATCAGGCCGGTCTTCCCGGGGCATGAATAGGGCGTGAGCAAAGAGATTCCCCCGCCTCTCCCTCTCAGCTACGCCGTCGACACCCGTACCAACCGCCTCGGCCAGGTCGTCGACCTCCGCACCGGCCGCGTCCAGCTGCGCCCGCCCGAGGGCGGGGTGGAATGGGACTGCCCTCCCGAGCACACCCGCCCCGCGTCCGAAGCCGAAGCGCTCCGCGCCCGCGTGGCGCGGCTCAATGCGGTGAGCAGGTGGGGCCTGTGACTCCGCCGCCCCCGCGGAGCCCGCGCTCCGTCTACCGCTACGGCACCTGGACCCTCACCCCCGACCGCGAGCCCGACGCCGAGCCCGTCACGTACGCGATGCAGTGCGCCGTGTGCGAGGAGTGCTCCGCCGTCGCCGAGGACGCGAGCGAAGTCCAGTCGTGGACCTTCCGGCACGCCGGCCGCCACCCCTCCCACCACACCTACCGGGAGGTGATCACCAGGCCCTGGCGCGCGTGGATGGCCGACCCCCTGGTCTAGCCCGGCCGGTCCGGCCGGCGAGCACGGGTGCCCCCGCGCGGCCGCGAAATCGCCGCGCGGTCACCCCCTGCTGCTCGGATACGCTAAAGGCCTCCATATACACCCGCGACCAGGGAGCAGCCGGAAATGGCTCGACACCTCATCACCAGCGCCCTTCCGTACATCAACGGGATCAAGCACCTGGGCAACATGGTGGGGTCCATGCTCCCGGCGGACGTGTACGCCCGGTACCTCCGCCAGACCGGTCGCGAGACGCTGTACATCTGCGCCACCGACGAGCACGGGACCCCGGCCGAGCTGGGCGCCAAGGAGCTCGGCCTGCCCGTGGACGAGTTCTGCGCCCGGCAGCACGACGCCCAGAAGGCGATCTACGAGGGCTTCGGGCTCTCCTTCGACTACTTCGGCCGCAGCTCCTCCCCGGAGAACCGGGAGATCACCCAGCACTTCGCGCGGCAGCTGCAGAAGAACGGGTTCATCGAGGAGCGCGCGATCCGCCAGGTGTTCTCCCTGGCCGACGACCGCTTCCTGCCCGACCGCTACATCGTCGGCACCTGCCCGCACTGCGGCTACGACAAGGCCCGCGGCGACCAGTGCGAGAACTGCACCCGCGTCCTCGACCCGACCGACCTGATCGACGCCCGCTCGGCGATCAGCGGCAGCAGCGAGCTGGAGGTCCGCGAGACCAAGCACCTCTTCCTGCTGCAGTCGAAGCTGCAGGGCGAGGTCGAGGCGTGGATCGACGAGCACGGCAAGGACTGGCCGGTCCTGGCGTCCTCGATCGCCCGCAAGTGGCTGACCGAGGGGCTCAACGACCGGGCGATCACCCGTGACCTGGACTGGGGCGTGCCCGTCCCGGAGGACACGTGGCCGGAGCTGGCGGCCGAGGGCAAGGTCTTCTACGTCTGGTTCGACGCCCCGATCGAGTACATCGGCGCGACGAAGGAGTGGGCGGCCCAGGACCCGGAGAACCGGGACTGGAAGTCCTGGTGGTACGAGGCGACGGACGTCCGCTACACCCAGTTCATGGGCAAGGACAACGTCCCGTTCCACACGGTGATGTTCCCGGCCACCCAGCTCGGCGTCCGCGAGCCGTGGAAGAAGGTCGACTACGTCAAGGCCTTCAACTGGCTGAACTACTACGGCGGCAAGTTCTCCACCTCCCAGAAGCGCGGCGTGTTCACGCACGACGCCCTGGAGCTGCTGCCCGCCGACTACTGGCGCTACTTCATGATGGCGAACGCCCCCGAGTCGGACGACACGTCGTTCACCTGGGAGCTGTTCTCGGCCACCGTGAACAAGGACCTCGCCGACGTCCTCGGCAACTTCGTCAACCGCGTCCTGTCCTTCTCGAAGAAGCGCTTCGGCGAGGAGGTCCCGGCCGGTGCCGAGGCGGGCGAGGCCGAGTCGAACCTCGGCCGCGAGGTCGCCCAGCTGCTCCAGGAGTACGAGGAGCACATGGAGGCCATGCAGTTCCGCAAGGCCGCCCAGGCCCTGCGCGCCCTGTGGAGCGCGGGCAACTCCTACCTGGAGACCAAGGCCCCCTGGCTGGAGATCAAGACCGACCCGGAGGCCGCGGCGCTGACCCTGCGCACGGCGATGAACCTGATCCACCTCTACGCGGTGGTCTCGGAGCCCTTCATCCCGGCGTCGGCGGCGGCCATGCGCTCCGCGTTCGCCCTGGCCGGCGACACCAAGACGTGGATCACGGCGGACGAGGCCCGCTCCCTGTCCTTCCTCCCGCCCGGCACGGCCTTCACCGTCCCGCCGGTGCTCTTCGCGAAGATCACCGAGGACGACCTGGCGGCGTACCGCGAGCGCTTCGGCGGCGGCGAGGAGCCGGCGGCCTGACCTCCCGCAGCACAGCGCAGAGGGCCCGGAACCGGCGAGGTTCCGGGCCCTCGTGCATGCCCGTTGAGCGATCGGTAATCGTCCGTTGAGACCGGCCGTCCAGGCTGGGGAGCCAGACGCGCGGGGGAAGCCGGGAAGACGAGGAAGAGCAGTGTTCAAGAAGCCGATCACCATCAGCGTGCACGCCACCGACGAGCTGGCGCGGGCGCGCTTCGTCCGCGAGGTCCGGGCGCTGCTGCCCGAGGTGCGGGTGGTCCGGCGGGCCGGGGAAGGGGCGGGAGCCGCGGCCGGGGAGGACGTCGGCTTCGTCCTCATGGGCGCCCGCGACCCCGCCGCGGCGGCCACGGTGCGGCGGCTGACCCGCGCCGGCGAGGTGCCGGTGGTGCTGGTCGCCGACGAGCTCGGGGAGAGCGAGCTGATGGCCGTCGCGGAGTACGGCGTGCGGTCCGTGCTGTGGCGGCCGGCGATCACGCGGCGGCAGTTGTCGCGCGCCGTGCACACCGCGGCGGGATGCTGCCCGAAGCTGCCCATGGTGACCGCGCTCATGTGACACTGCGGGCATGGTGACGACGGAGCGGTCCATCCCACCCCTGACGGCCGATGAACGCACCACACTGGAGAGTTGGCTGGACTTCCAGCGCGCCACCCTCGCGCGCAAGGTCGACGGCCTGACCGACGAACAGGCACGGCAGCCGGCGGCACCCCCGTCCACGCTGAGCCTGCTGGGACTCGTGCAGCACATGGGCGAAGTGGAGCGGCAGTGGTTCCGCCGGGTGCTCCAGCAGGAGGCGGCACCGCCCCTGTACGGTCCCGGGGCGGGCAGCGAGGCGAGAACCGCCGAGGAGCTCGGCGAGGCCGACGCGGGCCTCGCGGTCGCGCCGGACGCGCGGCTGGTGGAGGCGGTGGCCGTGTGGCAGGAGGAGGTCGCGCGGGCCCGGGACGCGTACGCGCCGCTGTCACTGGACGCGGTGGGCACGGTGCAGGGGGAAGAGGTCTCGCTGCGGTGGATCTTCCTCCACATGATCGAGGAGTACGCGCGGCACAACGGCCATGCGGATCTGCTGCGCGAGCGGACGGACGGGGCGACGGGGTACTGACGGTTCCGGTGCGGCCGGGCGCGCGCAGGAGTGCCCTGAGGGCGTGTCCTCGAACGCCGCCGGGCGGGCCGGAGAACCGGCCCGCCCGGCGTTCGTGCGACAGGTGCTACTTGACGACCGGCTTGCGGATCGACAGGTGGAGCTCCTTCAGGCGGGCCTCGTCGACCTCGCTCGGGGCGCCCATCAGCAGGTCCTGCGCGTTGCCGTTGAGCGGGAAGGCGATCGTCTCGCGGATGTTCGGCTCGTCGGCCAGCAGCATGACGATGCGGTCGACGCCCGGGGCGATGCCGCCGTGCGGCGGGGCGCCGAACTTGAAGGCGCGCAGCATGCCGCCGAACTCGCGCTCCACGTCCTCGTTCGAGTAACCGGCGATCTCGAAGGCGCGGTACATGACCTCGGGCTCGTGGTTGCGGATGGCGCCGGAGGACAGCTCGGTGCCGTTGCAGACGATGTCGTACTGCCAGGCGAGGATGTCCAGCGGGTCCATCGTGTTCAGCGCCTCCAGGCCGCCCTGCGGCATGGAGAAGGGGTTGTGCGAGAACTCGATCTGACCGGTGTCCTCGTTCTTCTCGAACATCGGGAAGTCGACGATCCAGCAGAACCGGAAGACGTTCTCCTCGAACTGGCCGGCGCGCTTGGCGGCCTCGACGCGCACGGCGCCCATGATCTTGGAGACCTCGTCGAACTCGCCCGCGCCGAAGAAGACGGCGTGGCCGGGCTCCAGGCCGAGGCGCTCGGCGAGGGCCTTGACGTTCTCCTCGGTGAGGAACTTGGCGATCGGGCCGGTCAGGGCGTTGCCCTCGCCGACGCGGACCCAGGCCAGGCCCTTCGCGCCCTGCTCGACCGCGTACTCGCCGAGGCCGTCGAAGAACTTGCGGGGCTGGTCGCCGGTGGCCGGGACGGCCAGCGCACGGACGTGCTTGCCGGCGAAGGCCTTGAACTCCGAGCCCTCGAAGACGTCGGAGACGTCGACGAGCTCCAGCTTGGCGCGCAGGTCCGGCTTGTCGGAGCCGTACTTGAGCATGGCCTCGCGGAAGGGGATCCGCGGGAAGGGGGAGGTGACGTGGCGGCCGTTGCCGAACTCCTCGAAGAGGTCGGTCATGACCTTCTCGATGACCTGGAAGACGTCCTCCTGCTCGACGAAGGACATCTCCACGTCGAGCTGGTAGAACTCGCCCGGCGAACGGTCGGCGCGGGCGTCCTCGTCGCGGAAGCAGGGCGCGATCTGGAAGTAGCGGTCGAAGCCGGCGATCATCAGCAGCTGCTTGAACTGCTGCGGGGCCTGCGGCAGGGCGTAGAACTTGCCGGCGTGCAGACGGGACGGCACCAGGAAGTCGCGCGCGCCCTCGGGGGAGGTGGCGGACAGGATCGGGGTCGCCATCTCGTTGAAGCCGAGGTTGGTCATCTTCTCGCGGATGGAGGCGATGACGGCGGAGCGCAGCATGATGTTGCTGTGCATGCGCTCGCGGCGGAGGTCGAGGAAGCGGTACTCGAGGCGGCGCTCCTCGTTCACCCCGTCCTCGGCGTTGATGGTGAAGGGCAGCGGCTCGGCGGCGCCCAGCACCTCGACGGCGGAGACCTCGACCTCGATCTCGCCGGTGGGGAGCTCGGGGTTGACGTTGTCGGCACCGCGGCTGACGACCTTGCCGTCGATGCGGACGACGGTCTCCTTGGTGAGGTGGCTCAGGGCCTCGTTGGCGGCGGTGCCGGGGCGGGCCACGAGCTGCACCAGGCCGTGGTGGTCACGCAGGTCGATGAAGAGGATGCCGCCCAGGTCACGCCGATTGTGCAGCCAGCCGCTCAGTCGCACGTCGGTGTCGACGTCAGCCGCACGGAGCTCGCCGCAGGTGTGGGACCGGTACCGATGCATCGTTCATCCAAGTCGTGATCGAGGGCGTGGGCTAGCGTGCATACGGCGCGGGCCGTACGGCACGGGGCTAGCGTGCATACAACACGGGAGCAAGCGTACTGCGCGCTTGTGAAGATCCGCCCACCGTACCTTCGGTGGTACCCCCTGCGCAGACCTGCATAAAGTAGGGCAATGCGCACCGAGGACGTACTGGCCGCCACCGCGACCGGCCTGTGGCACTGGGACAACGCCACGCGCATCGCCACCTTCGACGCCGAGGCCGCCCGGCTGCTGGGCCTCCCCGCCACCCGTACGGAGCTGACCGAGTCCGCCACGAGAGCGCGCTTCCACGCCGTCGACTGGGTCGAGATCCAGGGCGTCATCAGCCTCGCCGTCACGGAGGGCACGCTCACCGAAGCGCGGCTGCGCGTGGTGGACGACAAGGGCAGGGTGCTGCGGACGGTGCGCAGCCGGATGCGGCCGCAGCCGCGCCCCACGCCCGGGGGGCGGATCGACTACGTCCTGGTCGGCACGGTGCAGGAGGTGCCGGAGCCGCAGCCGGGCACGTCGGCGGCGCGCAGCACGACCGTCACGGGCGACTGGCGCCGTAATAGAGAAGCGTTTCTGCTGGATGCGGGGCGGGCGCTGGCGGAGGCCCGGTCGACGGCCGAGGTGCTGCGGGTGGCGGCCGGCCTGTCGATGCCGGGCTTCGAGCCGTCGGGGCTCGCGGTCTTCAGCTCGGAGGGCAACCGGGTCCGCGTCATCGGGCACCACGGCTACGCGCCGGGCGACGCCGAGCCGTTCCTGGACCTGCCCATGGACGCGGCCTACCCGGCGGCCGAGGTCATCCGCACCGGCCGGGGCATCTACCTGCCCTCGCCCGAGGACTACGCGCGCCGCTTCCCGCAGGCCTGGCAGGACGTCGCGCACTTCGGGCGGCAGTCGTGGGCGTTCCTGCCGCTGATCAACGCGGGCCAGGTCATCGGGGCGTGGATGGCCGGGTTCAGCGTGCCGGTGTCCTTCACCCCGGACGAGCGGTCCGTGCTCACCACGGTCGCCCGGATGCTGGCGCAGGCGCTGGGCCGGGCGAGCGTGCACGAGTCCGAGCGGGAGCTGACCGTCGGCCTGCAGCGCTCCATGATGCCGACGCTGCAGCAGGACATCCCCGGGATGGCCGTCGCCGCGCGCTACGTGCCGACCGGCGGCGGACTGGAGGTCGGCGGCGACTGGTACGACATGATCCCGCTGCCCCTCGGCAGGATCGCGCTGGTCATCGGCGACGTGCAGGGCCACGACGTACGGGCCGCCGGGCTCATGGGCCAGCTGCGGATCGCCCTGCGCGCGTACGCCTCCGAGGGGCACCACCCGGACGCCGTGCTCTCCCGTGCCTCCCACTTCCTCGCCGGCATCAACGCGAGCGAGACCGAGGGCGACGAGGCGGAGCCGCGCTTCGCGACCTGTCTGTACATCGAGGTCGACCCGGAGAGCGGGCGGCTCGACATCGCGCGGGCCGGGCACCCCAACCCGGCGATCCGGCTCAGCGACGGCACCATGCTCGTCCGCAGCACCGCGGGCGGGCTGCCGCTCGGGATCGACCCCGACACGGACTACCCGACCACGCGGCTGGTCCTCGAACCCGGCGAGACGATGATCGTCTGCACGGACGGGCTGATCGAGACGGGCGGCCACGACCTGGACAGCGGCTGGAACCGGCTGCGCCAGGTGATCGAGGGGCAGCCGCTGGACCTGAACGCCCCGGGTCCGGACGGCAGCGACCTCGAAGCGCTCGCCGACGCCCTCGTCCGGGCCGTCCACGGGCCCTCCTCCCACTACACGACCGGGCCGCTCGTGGACCGGCGCGAGGACGACATCGCCGTCCTCCTCCTCGCCCGCGAGGACGGCATGACGGGGGCCGCGCCGGCCGCCGTCCCGCACCCGGCCCGGCGCACGGTCCTCACCATCGCCCAGGCCGAGCCGGAACGGATCGCCGAGGCGCGGCAGCAGGTGCGGGCCCTGATGCACGACTGGCCCGACGCGGACCAGGTCGACTCGGCCGTGCTGATGGTCTCGGAGATGGTCACCAACGTCCTCGTCCACACGGACGGGGACGCGGTGCTGATCGCCCGGATCAGCGGCGAGCCGGGGGAGCGGCGGGTCCGCGTCGACGTCTCCGACGGCAGCGACGAACTCCCGCACCGGCGGCACCCCGGCGAGATGGCCTCCTCGGGCCGCGGCCTGGTGCTGATGGAGCTCCTGGCCGGGGCGTGGGGGGTGGACCCGCGGGGCGAGGGCAAGAACATCTGGTTCGAGCTGTACGAGAAGGACGGGGCGGCGGTGGCGTCCATGGCGGTGCGCTAGGCACCGCCATGGACGCCACCGCCGCGAAAGGTGCCGCCCCGGCCGCTACGCCGCCGGGATGACGCCCAGGCGGCCCGCCTGGTAGTCGTCGAAGGCCTGGGCCAGCTCGGCGTGGGTGTTCATGACGAACGGCCCGTAGTGCTGCATGGGCTCGCGGATCGGCAGCCCGCCCAGCAGGACGACCTCGAACCGCTCCGTGCGCGAGTCCTGCTTCTGCGCGCCCCGTATCGTCACCGAGTCCCCCTCCCCGAAGACGACGGTCTGGCCGGCCTCGAAGGGCCGCCCCTCCGCACCGGCCGCGCCGTGCCCGGCGAGCCCGTACGCCAGCGCGTTGAAGTCGGAGCGCCACGGGAGCGTGACCTCCGCGCCCGGGCTGACCGACGCGTGGATCATGGTGATCGGCGTGTGCGTGGCACCGGGGCCCGTGTGACCGGCCACGTCGCCCGCGATGAGGCGCAGCAGCGCGCCGCCGTCCTCCGAGGCCAGCAGCTTCACGCTGCCGCCGCGGATGTCCTGGTACTTCGGCGGGATCATCTTGTCCTCGCGCGGCAGGTTCACCCACAGCTGCAGTCCGTGGAAGAGGCCGCCGCTGACGACGAGCTCCTCCGGCGGCGTCTCGATGTGCAGCAGGCCGGAGCCGGCCGTCATCCACTGCGTGTCGCCGTCGGTGATGACGCCGCCCCCGCCGTGCGAGTCCCGGTGCACGAAGGTGCCGTCGATGATGTAGGTCACCGTCTCGAACCCGCGGTGCGGGTGCCAGGGCGTGCCCTTCGGCTCGCCCGCGGCGTAGTCCACCTCGCCCATCTGGTCCATCATGATGAACGGGTCCAGGTACTTGTAATGGATCCCCGCGAAGGCCCTGCGCACGGGGAATCCTTCGCCCTCGAACCCCGACGGAGCCGTGCCGACGTACAGCACCGGCCGCTGCGGGGCGCCCGCCGGAGCGGTGACGCGCGGCAGGGTCAACGGGTTCTCGACGGTCACTGCTGGCATGACGACCTCCTCGGTTCGTTCACCGTTCAATTTAGTTGAAGGATGAACAACTGGCAAGGACTCCCGCATTCCCCCGCCACCGGTACCCCCCGCCGGATCATGGACACTGGATCAATGCGCCCGAACGTCAGCGGCCCGGGACCGGCCGCCCTCACCGCCCTCGTCGCCGGAGTCCTGGCGCTGGCCGGCCTCGGGATCGTCGCGGCGCACCAGGGCCTGGCCACGGACTCCCCCGTGGCCGACGGGGACGCCTCCGGGCACTACGCCCAGCCGCAGGCGCAGGGCGACGAGACCGCGCGGGCGATGCGCGAGGTCGTCCGGACGGAGAACGGGACGGCGCCCCTCAAGGCCGCCGGCAGCGCGGGCGGCACCGGCAGGACCGACCCCCTTCCCGCCTCCGACCCGCTGCGCGCCACCGAGGCCGCACCCTCGCCCGCCGTGGGGCCGCTGTTCTACACGGGCCAGGGCACGCCGGATCACGGCTGCAGCGCGAGCGTCGTGCACAGCCCGAAGGGCGATCTGATCGTCACCGCGGCGCACTGCGTCTACCAGGACGGCTTCCGCACGGACATCGCGTTCGTGCCGGGCTACCACGACGGTGTCGCCCCGTACGGGGTGTGGGTGCCGGCGTCCGTGGACGTCGCCCCGGAGTGGGCGGCGGACCGCGACCCGGACCACGACGTGGCGTTCCTGCGGGTCCGGCGGCCGGGCGCGGACGGCACACCGGTGGAGCGGGTCACGGGCGCCGAGCGGATACGCTTCCGGCCGCCCGCGGACCGGCCGGCGCGGGTGACCGGCTACCCGGTGGGCGAGGAGCGGCCGGTCTCCTGCCAGAGCCGGATCACGTCCTTCGGCCCCGCCCAGCTGCGGTTCGACTGCGAGGGCCTCCCCAACGGCACGAGCGGCGGCCCCTTCCTGACGGACATCGACCCCGCGACCGGGCTGGGCACGGTCAACGGGGTCGTGGGCGGCCATGACGAGGGCGGCGACGAGGAGACCTCGTACAGCTCGTACTTCGGCGACGAGGCCGAGTCCCTCTACCGGAGGGCGACGGTCTGATCCGGGGCCGCGGCCCGCTGCGGGGCGGCGGCCTCAGCCGCGGAGGGCCCCCGCGTCAGCCGTAGAGCCTGCGCATCGTGAAGTCCACCATCTGCTCGACCGCCTTCGCGTCGAACACCATGCGGTGGTCCCCCTCGATGTCCAGCACGAAGCCGTATCCCGTCGGGAGGAGGTCGATCACCTCCGCGCCCGTGATGACGAAGTACTTCGACTCCTTGCCCGCGTACCGCCGGAGCTCCTTGAGCGAGGTGAACATCGGGATCACCGGCTGCTGGGTGTTGTGCAGCGCGAGGAAGCCGGGGTTGTCGCCCCGGGGGCAGTAGACCTTCGACGTGGAGAAGACCGTCTGGAAGTCCTCCGCGGACAGCGACCCGGTCGTGAAGGCCCGCACCGCGTCCGCAAGCGACGGAGGGGACGGCTCCGGATAGAGCGGCTGTTCGCCGTAGACACCGGGGCCGCCGTGCTGCTGAGGCGGCGGTGGCGGCGGCGCGTAACCCTGCGTGCCCGCGTTCTGGTCGTAGCCGTACATGCCGCAAAGCGTAAAGGGTCACAGTGGGGCGGACAGGGGTTGCGTCTTATTACCGACGGGTAGCATCATGCAGATTACTGCCCGGTACGTATTCGAGGATCGTCCTCCCAGCCTTACGGAGCCGTTGTCATGGGCCACTACAAGTCGAATCTCCGCGACATCGAGTTCAACCTCTTCGAGGTCCTCGGCCGCGACAAGCTGTACGGCACCGGCCCGTTCGCGGAGATGGACGTCGAGACCGCCAAGGACGTCCTGTCGGAGATCACGCGCCTCTCGGAGAACGAGCTGGCCGAGTCCTTCGCCGACACGGACCGCAACCCGCCGGTCTTCGACCCCGAGACCAACACCGCCCCGATCCCGGACACCTTCAAGAAGAGCTACCAGGCGTACATGGACGCCGAGTGGTGGCGCCTCGGCATCCCGGAGGAGATCGGCGGCACCACCGCGCCCCGCTCCCTGATCTGGGCCTACGCCGAGTCCATCCTGGGCTCCAACCCGGCGATCTGGATGTACTCCTCGGGCCCGGCGTTCGCCGGCATCCTCTTCGAGGAGGGCACCGAGCAGCAGAAGCACATCGCGAAGATCGCGGTGGAGAAGCAGTGGGGCTCCACCATGGTGCTGACCGAGCCGGACGCCGGCTCGGACGTGGGCGCCGGCCGCACCAAGGCCGTGCAGCAGGAGGACGGCTCCTGGCACATCGAGGGCGTGAAGCGCTTCATCACCTCGGGCGAGCACGACATGGCGGAGAACATCCTCCACTACGTCCTCGCCCGCCCCGAGGGCGCCGGCCCCGGCACCAAGGGCCTCTCCCTCTTCCTCGTGCCGAAGTACGAGTTCGACTTCGAGACCGGCGAGCTGGGCGAGCGCAACGGCGTCTACGCCACCAACGTCGAGCACAAGATGGGCCTCAAGGCCTCCAACACCTGCGAGATGACCTTCGGCGACAAGCACCCCGCCAAGGGCTGGCTCGTCGGCGAGAAGCACGACGGCATCCGCCAGATGTTCATGATCATCGAGTTCGCCCGGATGATGGTCGGCACGAAGGCCATCGCCACCCTCTCCACCGGCTACCTCAACGCGCTGGAGTACGCCAAGGAGCGCGTGCAGGGCCCGGACCTGGCCAACTTCATGGACAAGACCGCGCCCAAGGTCACCATCACCCACCACCCCGACGTGCGCCGCTCGCTGATGACGCAGAAGGCGTACGCGGAGGGCATGCGCGCCCTCGTCCTCTACACCGCCTCCGTCCAGGACGAGATCATGGTCAAGGAGGCAGCGGGCGAGGACTCCAAGGCGCTGCACGGCCTCAACGACCTGCTCCTGCCGATCGTCAAGGGCTACGGCTCCGAGAAGTCCTACGAGCAGCTCGCCCAGTCCCTGCAGACCTTCGGCGGCTCCGGGTACCTGCAGGAGTACCCGATCGAGCAGTACATCCGCGACTCGAAGATCGACACCCTCTACGAGGGCACCACGGCGATCCAGGGCCAGGACTTCTTCTTCCGGAAGATCGTCCGCGACCAGGGCCAGGCCCTGAACACCCTCTCCGAGGAGATCAAGAAGTTCCTGGCCTCCGAGGCCGGCGGCGAGGAGCTGGCCGGTGCGCGCGGCGCGCTCGCCAAGGCCGCGGTGGACCTGGAGGCGATCGTCGGCAAGATGATCACCGACCTCACCGCGACCGGCGAGGACGTCAAGAACATCTACAAGGTGGGCCTGAACACCACCCGCCTGCTGCTGGCCTCCGGCGACGTCGTCATCGCCTACCTGCTGCTCAAGGGCGCCTCCGTGGCCGCCGAGAAGCTGGCCGGCGCCTCCGCCAAGGACAAGGCGTTCTACACCGGCAAGATCGCGGCGGCGAAGTTCTTCGCGTCCGACATCCTGCCGCGCGTCTCCGTCGAGCGCTCGCTCGCCGAGGCCGTGGACAACTCCCTGATGGAGCTGGACGAGGCCGCGTTCTAGCAGCCTCCCGACGGACCTTCCCGGGCCGTTGAGACCTGCGTGACCCATGGGGCAGGAGCCCGGGCGTAAACACACGCCCGGCTCTTGCCCTGATCCTTATCCTGAGGCCATGAGCTCTGCGCACCGCTTCGACCGCGGCCACACCGACGACCTGCTGACGTTCCTCGCCGCCAGTCCCTCCCCGTACCACGCGGTGGCCAACGCCGCCGACCGGCTGGAGAAGGCGGGCTTCCGTCAGGTCGCAGAGACCGACGCGTGGGACGCCACGACGGGCGGCAAGTACGTGACGCGCGGTGGCGCGATCATCGCCTGGTACGTGCCGGAGGGTGCGACGCCGGCCAGTCCCTTCCGGATCGTCGGCGCCCACACCGACTCGCCCAACCTGCGCGTCAAGCCGCTGCCGGACACGGGCGCCGCGGGCTGGCGGCAAGTGGCCGTCGAGCTCTACGGCGGCACGCTCCTCAACACCTGGCTGGACCGGGACCTCGGCCTCTCCGGGCGGATCACCCTCCGGGACGGCAGCCACCGCCTGGTGAACGTGGACCGGCCGCTGCTGCGCGTCCCCCAGCTCGCGATCCACCTCGACCGCGGCGTCAACAGCGACGGGCTCAAGCTCGACAAGCAGCGCCACATGACGCCCGTCTGGGGGCTGGGCGAGCCGCGCGAGGGCGACCTGATCCGCTTCGTCGCGGAGGAGACCGGCGTCGCCGCGGAGGACGTCGCCGGCTGGGACCTGATGGTCCACAGCGTCGAGGCGCCGGCCTTCCTCGGCCGCGACCGGGAGCTCCTCGCCGGCCCCCGCCTGGACAACCTGCTGTCCGTGCACGCCGGCACGGCCGCCCTGATCGCCGCCACGGGCTCCGAGGGCCTGCCGTACATCCCCGTGCTGGCCGCGTTCGACCACGAGGAGAACGGCAGCCAGTCCGACACGGGCGCCGAGGGCCCACTGCTCGGAAACGTGCTGGAACGATCCGTCTTCGCCCGCGGCGGGACGTACGAGGACAAGGCGCGCGCCTTCGCCGGCACCATCTGCCTCTCCTCCGACACCGGCCACGCCGTCCACCCCAACTACGCGGAGCGGCACGAGCCGGGGCACCACCCCGTGCCCAACGGCGGCCCCATCCTGAAGGTGAACGTCAACCAGCGCTACGCCACGGACGGCAGCGGCCGGGCCGTGTTCGCCGCGGCGTGCGAGCGCGCGGGCGTGCCGTGGCAGTACTTCGTCTCCAACAACTCCATGCCCTGCGGCACGACGATCGGCCCGATCACGGCCGCGCGGCACGGCATCGCCACGGTCGACATCGGCGTGGCCTGTCTGTCGATGCACTCGGCGCGCGAGCTGTGCGGCGCCGATGATCCGCATCTGCTGGCGTCGGCGCTGACGGCGTTCCTGGAAGGCTGAGCACGTGAAGCACCACCGCATCGCGGCCGCCGCGGCCCTCGCGGTCACCGCGGCATTCGCCCTGTCGGCCTGCGGAAGCGGGAGCGGCGGCAAGAGCGACAAGGCCGGGCCGGAGCAGCGGACGGGCGCCACGGCGCCCGCCTCCGCCTCCGGGGAGGACCCGGCCGAGGACGAACCGGCCGAGGACGACAAGCCGCAGGACACGGGCGACGCCTGCACCCCCGCCGGCATGAAGGTCGAGGCCAGGGCGCAGTCGGGCAAGCTCCTGCTCGTGGCCACCAACACCGGCAAGAAGGCGTGCACGGCCTACGGCTTCCCCTACGTCCGCTTCGACCAGGACCAGGCGACGGCGGGCGTCGGTGACGAGACCAAGCCGAAGGCGCCGGTCAAGGTCGCGCCGGGCAAGTCCGCCTACGCGGCCGTCACGCCGGTGGCGGCGGACGGCTCGGGCGGTCCCGGCCGCGACGCCAAGAAGCTGACGGTGACCTTCCAGACGCCCGGCGGGGATCCGCTGCAGGGCGACCCCGCGGCCCCGGCGCTGCCCGGCGGCAGCCTGCACGTCGACGACCAGGCCCGCGCCACGTACTGGGTGGACGGCGAGGCCGCCGCGCTCAAGGGCTGACCGGCCCCGCCCGATTGGCCGTTCCGGTCCGGGGTAGGCGCATTCGTGCCGGCACCGGAACGGCCAACCGATACGGAGGCTTCGTCATGGGCATGGGATGGTGCATCGGTCTGATCGCGATCGGGGCGATCCTCACGTTCGCGGTGGACTGGCACGTGAACGGGATGAACGTCCCGCTGGTGGGCCTGATCCTGATGGCGGTCGGCATCATCGGCACCTGCGCGTACGTCAGCATCTACAAGCGCCGCCAGACGCAGCCCCCGAGGCCTGCCGCGCCGGTCGTCGAGGTCGAGGAGGACCACCGCTACACGCGATGAGCTCCCGGCGACCCCGGCGGCCCGCGACGACCCCCGGCCGGCCCCGTGGCGGCGGCCGCCGGCCGTCCGGGCCGTCAGCGCCGTCCGGGGCGTCAGCCGTCCAGCCCCGCCAGGACCAGCGGCAGCCGGTCCGCACCGCCCGCGACGACCCGCACCGGCACGCCCCAGTCCTGCTGGTGCATGTGGCACGCGGGGTATTCGTTCTCCGGGTCGTCGTCGCACGACGCCGCCATCGCCGAGACGTGCAGGACGCCCTCCGTCACGGACTCCCCCAGCACCAGGTCCCGGCCGAGGTCCGTGCCCTGCCCCGCCCCCTCCGCGAGGAGCCCGGGCGGAGTGGAGCTGACAAGGAGGCGCGTGGAGGGCCCGTAGCGGGTGTCGAGCTTCTGGCCCGCCGGGGCCTGGAAGACGACGTCCAGCCGCAGCCGGCCGGGGGCGACGTCCGTGGCGGCCCGCTGCGTGCGGTGCGCGACGGACTCGACCCGTACCGCCTCCTCCGGCAGGCGCAGCCGGGTCAGCCGGTGCCGGGCGGACTCGACGACGACGATGTCGTCGCCCGCGAGCACCGCGGCCGAGGGCTCGCGCAGGTCGGTCGCAAGGGTCGTGACCTCGCCGGTCGCCGGGTCGTAGCGGCGCAGGGCGTGGTTGTAGGTGTCGGAGACGGCGACGGAGCCGTCCGGCAGGGCGGTCACGCCGAGGGGGTGCTGGAAGAGCGCCTGCCCCGCGTCCCCGTCCCGGTGGCCGAAGTCGAAGAGGCCGGTGCCGACGGCGGTGCGGACGGTGAAGCCTCCCCCTTCCGGTGCGCGCTCGACCCAGCGCAGCGCCGACGTCTCCGAGTCCGCCACCCACAGCCGGTCCCCGGCCGCGGCGAGCCCGGACGGCTGGGCGAACCAGGCCTCCCGCGCGGGCCCGTCGACGAGCCCCTCGTTGGTCGTGCCGGCCGCGACCTCGACGGTGCGGCTCTCCGGGTCGTACGTCCACAGCTGGTGCACGCCGGCCATGGCGATCCACAGCCGGTCCGCGAACCAGGCGACGTCCCAGGGGGAGGAGAGGGAGACCTCGCGGGCGGGCCCGGAGGTGGCCTGGCCCTGCATCCACTGGCGGCCGGTGCCGGCGATGGTCCCGACGGCGCCCGTCCGCGGGTCGTACGTGCGCAGGGCGTGATTGACGGTGTCGGCGACGACGACCTCGCCGCCGGGCAGCAGCGCCAGCCCCTGCGGCTCGTTGAAGGACCCGTCCCCGAAGCCGCGCTCGCCGCTGCCGATGCGGCGGACGACCGTCTCGCCGTCGGCGGCCAGCTCGACCAGCTGGTGGCGCGTGGAGTCGGAGACGAGGAAGCCGCCGCCGGGCAGCACGACGGCCTTGCCGGGGAAGCGCAGGTCGGTGGCGACGGGCTCGGGCGCGACGTACGGGCCGTCGCCGCGGCGCAGCGTTCCCTTGGCCGCGTGCTCGGCCTCCAGCTCCTCGACGAGCTTCTCCAGGGCGTGCGCGTGCCCCTCGCCCGCGTGCTGGGCGACGACGTAACCCTCGGGGTCGATCACCACGAGCGTGGGCCAGGCCCGCACGGCGTACTGCTTCCACGTCGCGAGCTCGGGGTCATCCAGGACGGGGTGGTGGACCCCGTACCGCTCGACGGCGTCGATCACGGCCTGGTGGTCGGCCTCGTGCACGAACTTCGGCGAGTGCACCCCGATGATCACCACGGTGTCGCGGTGCTTCTCCTCCAGCTCCCGCAACTCGTCCAGGACGTGCAGGCAGTTCACACAGCAGAACGTCCAGAAATCGAGAATGACGATGCGTCCTCGCAGGTCAGCGAGGGAGAGGGAGGTGTCGCCGGTGTTCAGCCAGCCGCCCTTGCCGGTGAGCTCGGGGGCGCGTACGCGTACTCGTGGGGCCATACAGCCATCCAACAACATCGGCCGGGCCGGGCATTCCGCCGTCCGGGGAATGACGGGGAATGACACGCGGCGTTCACAGGGCGCGGTGCTGCCGTACGGAGCCGCCTCACGGGCTCGGCCGCCTCGCGGGCTTACCGGCCGAGGACCCGGTCCTTGAGGGCGGGGAACTCCTCGCGGACCTCCGCCACCCTGGCCGGATCGATCTCCGCCGTCAGGACCTCCTCGCCCGCCCCGGCCTCCGCGACCACGTCGCCCCAGGGGTCCACGACGAGGCTGTGGCCGGCCTGCTCCACGCCCGCGTGCGTGCCCGCCGTGCCGCACGCCAGCACGTACGCCTGGTTCTCGACCGCCCGGGCGCGCGCGAGCAGCGTCCAGTGGCCGCGGCGCCGCTCGGGCCAGCCGGCCGGGACGACGAACATCTGCGCACCGGCGTCGACGAGGGCCCGGAACAGCTCGGGGAAGCGCAGGTCGTAGCAGGTGGCCAGGCCCGCGGTGACGGCCGGCAGGGCCACCGTCGCGGGCTCCGTGCCCGCCGCCATGAGGACCGCCTCGCCCTTGTCGAAGCCGAAGCGGTGGATCTTCCGGTAGCTGCGCACGAGTTCACCGGCGGGCGAGAAGACGAGGGAGGTGTTGTAGAGCGAGCCGCCGGCGTCCCGCTCGGCGATCGAGCCCGCGTGCAGCCAGACGCCCGCGTCGCGCGCCGCCCGCGCCATGGCCGCGGCCGTGGGGCCGTCCGGCGTTTCGGCCTCGGCGGCGAACGACTCGTGGGCGAAGGCCCCCACGTGCCAGAGCTCCGGCAGCACGACCAGATCGCTGCCCGCCTGCTCCCGGACGAGCGCCGCGGCCCGCTCCCGCCGCTCGGCGACCGGCTCCGCCGGATCGACGTTTATCTGAATCAGGGAAGCACGCACAGTACCCACCGCTCTCAGCACACGAAACCTCTGCCGGGTCGCCCGCGCGCAGCGTAACTTAACTAACGCACCCGCATCAGGAACGCCCACGCACCCGCCGCACGCCCGAGGGATCACGTGACCGTCCACCCGAATCTTCAGCCTGCCATCGACGCCTGGACCCACTCCATCGAAGCGATCAACGACTTGGTGAAACCGCTCGCCGAGAGCGACTGGAACCGGGCCACCGAGTGCCCCGGGTGGTCGGTGCGCGACGTCGTCTCGCACGTCATCGGCGTGGAGACCGAGATGATGGGTGAGCCACGGCCGATCCACACGCTGCCGCGCGACCTCTTCCACGTCACCGACGAGTTCTCCCGTTACAACGAGGTGCAAGTGGACGTGCGGCGCTGCCACACCGCGCTGGAGATGACCTCCGAGCTGGAGCTCGTCGTCATCCGCCGCTCCCGCCAGCTGCGCAACGAGTCCCGCGGCCCGCAGACGGCGATCCGCTGGCCGCTGGGCTCCGGCAACGAACAGCCCCTCGAACGCGCCCTGGTCGTCCGGGCCTTCGACGTGTGGACGCACGAACAGGACCTGCGCCGCGCGCTCGGCATGCCCGGCAACCTGGACTCGCCCGCGGCCGTCATCTCCCGGGACTTCCTGCTCGGCGCGCTGCCGAAGGTCGTGGCCAAGGACGCGGGCGCGCCGCCGGGCTCGGCCGTCGCCTTCGACGTGCACGGCCCGCTGGAGTTCCTGCGGACCGTGCGCGTCGACCCGCAGGGGCGGGGGAAGATCGACAGCAGTGTGTCGCTGGGACCGACGGTCACGCTCGCGATGGACTGGGAGACGTACGCCCGGCTGGCGTGCGGCCGGGTGCAGCCGGAGGCGGCGCTGGAGCGGATCAAGGTGGAGGGGGACAGGGAGCTGGCCGGGGCGATCCTCACGGAGTTCGCGATCACGCCCTGAGGCGGGGCGCTCAACCGCTCAGGCCGGCACGTGCACCGTCTCCACCCGCGACGCCACCACCCGCTCCTGCTCCCGCCGCTGCGCCCGCGTCCGCAGCCGCAGGATCTGCGACAGCCCGAGCGCTTCCAGGGCGAAGACCGAGCAGAACGCGAGCCGGTAGTCGTTCCCGGTGGCGTCGAGCAGGACGCCCACGGCCAGCAGCGTCGTGATGGAGGCGATGAAGCCGCCCATGTTGACGATGCCGGAGGCGGTGCCCTGGCGCTCGGGCGGGTTCGCGGGGCGGGCGAAGTCGAAGCCGATCATCGACGCGGGGCCGCACGCGCCGAGCACGGCGCACTCGGTCACCAGCAGCCACATCGGCGCGTGCGCGCCGGGCCAGCCGGCCACGGCCGCCCAGAGCAGCGCGGTCGCGCCGGCCGTGCCGAGGGCGAGGGGCAGCCGGGCGGCGTGGTGGCGGGCGATGATCTGCCCGTAGACCAGGCCGACGGCCATGCTGGAGAGCACGACCACGGTCAGCAGCAGGCCGGCGGTCTCCCGCGCGAGCCCCTCGGCCTCGACCAGGAACGGCATGCCCCACAGCAGCAGGAAGACCATCGCCGGGAACTGCGTCGTGAAGTGCACCCACATGCCGAGCCGGGTGCCGGGCTCCCGCCACGCCCGGACGATCTGCCGCCGGACGAAGCCCTTGCCGCCGGGGTGCGCGGCCGCCGGCGGCTCGTGGCCCTCCGGGTGGTCCTTCAGGAACAGCAGCATCAGGACGAGGACGAGCACGCCCGCCGCGGCGCTGCCGCCGAACGTGGCGGTCCAGCCGGCGCCGTGCAGCAGCCGGGCCAGGACCATCGTGGAGACGAGGTTGCCCGCCATCCCGAACAGCGCCGCCACCTGCGCGATCATCGGGCCGCGGCGGGCGGGGAACCAGCGCGCGCCGAGCCGCAGCACGCTGATGAACGTCATCGCGTCGCCGCAGCCGAGCAGGGCCCGGCTGGCCAGGGCCGTCCCGTACGCGTGGGACAGGGCGAAGGCGAGCTGCCCGGTGGTGAACAGCACGGCGCCCAGCGCCAGCACCTTCTTGGTGCCCAGCCGGTCGATCATCAGGCCGACGGGTATCTGCATGCCCGCGTAGACGAGCAGCTGGAGTATGGAGAACGTCGACAGCGCGGACGCGTTGATGTGGAAGCGCTCGGCGGCGTCGATGCCGGCGACGCCCAGGCTCGTGCGGAAGATGATGGCGACGAAGTAGACGCCGACGCCCAGGCTCCAGACGGCGACCGCGCGCCGTCCGCCGGGTGGGTCGCCGGGCAGCGCTGCGGCCCCCTGGTTCATCGGTGCTCCCCCTTGCCGCCCTGCCGGCTCATCGGCCCTCCCCCTGCTGACTCATCGGATCTCCCCCTGCGCGAGGTTGCGCACCCAGCTGACGTGCTGGTCGATGACGGCCACGGCGGCCTCGGCGTCACCGGCGCGGAGGGCTTCGAGGATCTCGGTGTGTTCGGTGTGGTTCTTGGCGATGCGGTCGGGGTGGGCGTGCATCACGGCCACTCCCATCCGCAGCTGGCGGTCGCGCAGCTGGTCGTAGAGCCGGGAGAGGATCTCGTTGCCCGCGCTGCGCACGATCTCGGCGTGGAAGGCGCGGTCGCTGACGGACACGGCGGCCAGGTCGCCGGCGGCGGCCTGGCGTCTCATGGCGTCGAGCAGCGCTTCGAGGCGGGTGATGAGCAGCGGGGAGGCGGGGACGGCCTTGGCGGCCGCGTACTTCTCGACGAGCAGCCGGGTCTCGACGACGTCCGCGATCTCCTGGGCGGAGACCGGCAGGACGAGGGCGCCCTTCTTCGGATAGAGCTTGATCAGCCCTTCCGCCTCCAGCCGGAGCAGCGCCTCGCGCACGGGGGTGCGGGACACCCCGACGGCCCCGGCCAGATCCCCCTCGGTGAGCAGCGTGCCGCCTTCGTAACGGCGGTGCAGGACGGCTTCCTTGACGTGGGCGTAGACGCGCTCGGCGGCCGGCGGCTGCTTGGCCGACGGCTTGCCCGGCTGCTTGGTCGACGGCTTGATCGCGACGGGGGAGGCGGTTGGCATGCGCACAGCTTAGATACAACACACATACGCAGAAAGAGGGAGTCCGAGGTCCGGACAGGGGCCGTCTCGCCTTACGGTGCCGTCCAGCCGTCCGCGGGCGTGATGAAGACGAACCTCAGGTCGGGACGCTGTATCGGCAGCAGCACATGGCTGGTCACCCGCACCTCCCGCCCCCCGTGGTACGGCAGGCACAGCCGGAACACATCGCCGTCGCGGTGCTCGACCACGTCGTGCTCCTCGGCCCAGATGCGCCGGCAGTCGGCGTCCGCGGCGAGGATGTCGCGGACGAGCGTGCGCAGTTCGGTGTTGGCCGGGTCGCTGTTGGCGGCGACGCGCAGCATCGCGAGGTACGTGCGGGCGCAGGCGTCCTCCCAGTCGAGCATCTGCTCGCGGGCCTCCGGGTCGAGCAGCGCCCACCGCATCAGATTGGCGCCGGGCCGCTTCACCCAGGGAAACCACTCGCCCATGAGGGAATTCGCCGCGACGATATTCCAGGCCACGTCGGAGAGATAGGCCGGATAGGAGACCTGCTGTTCCAGCAGGATTCTGACGCCGTAGGGCAGACCGCCGGGGCCGGCGGCGGCTTCCCGGGAGAGTTCACCGGGCGGGCGGCGGCCGCTCACCGCGAGAAAGAGCGTGAGTGTCTCGGCGTCGCTCAGTCGCAGTGCGCGGGCGACGCGGAGGAGGAAATTCTCGGAGAAGTCCTGCCGGCGGCCGGCTTCCAGCGCGCGGTACCAGCCCTCGCTCACGCCGGTCATCCGGGCCACGTGGGCCTGGGAGAGGCGGCGGCCGGGACGGGGGTGGACACGGCGCAGCTCGGGGACGGTGCGTGCGTCCACACGGCTCCGCCAGGCGCGGAGAAGACGGCTGATGGATTCACCACCGTTCACGTGGTCGGCGCCGTCCACGCGTCCTCCCATTCCGACACTGCAAGTGTCGGTCAATCCTAAGTAAATTGCCCCGCACGGGCTATTCCAGCTGCTGACCTGGCTGGGATTCCCCAGGCCGCTCCGCATCACGACGGGGGCCCGGACGCCGCACTCTCTCCTCGCTGGAGGGGGGTGAGGAGAGAAGCGTCCGGGCCTTTTGTCGTTTCTGTTGCAGTTTCCGGGGCTACTGATGTTGCTAATTCAACCAGTTATCCCCGGGGGGCCGGGGACCGGTTATCCCCAGGTGATCAGCCGCTGGGGATTCTCGAGCACGGCCGCCGTATCGGCCAGCACCTTCGAACCCAGCTCGCCGTCGACCATGCGGTGGTCGAAGGAGAGCGCCAGCGTCGTCACCTGGCGCGGCTTGACCTTGCCCTTGTGGACCCACGGCTGCGGCTTGACCGCGCCGAAGGCCAGGATCGCCGACTCGCCCGGGTTGAGGATGGGGGTGCCGGCGTCGACGCCGAAGACGCCCACGTTGGTGATGGTGACCGTGCCGCCGGACATGTCCGCCGGGCTGGTCTTCCCCTCGCGGGCCGTCGCCACCAGCTCGGACAGCGCCGTGGACAGCTCGGGGAGCGTCTTGGCGCCGGCGTCCTTGATGTTCGGCACGATCAGCCCGCGCGGCGTGGCCGCCGCGATGCCCAGGTTCACGTAGCCCTTGCGGACGATCTCCTGGTTCTCCTCGTCCCACGACGCGTTGACGTCCGGGTTCCGCTTGATCGCGACGAGGAACGCCTTCGCGACGAGCAGGAGCGGGTTGACGCGCAGGCCGGCCATGTCCGGGTCGGCCTTGAGCTTCTGGACGAGCTTCATCGTGCGGGTCACGTCGACGGTGACGAACTCCGTGACGTGCGGCGCGGTGAACGCGCTCGCGACCATCGCCTGGGCGGTGGCCTTGCGGACCCCCTTGACCGGGATCCGCGTCTCGCGCGCGGCGAGGTCCGCACCGGCCGCGGGAGCGCCCGCGACGGCCACCGGCTCCTCCGCGACCGGGGCAGTCGCGGCCGAGGCGGCGGCGTGGACGTCTTCACGGGTCACGATGCCGTCGGCACCGGACGGGACGACCGCGGCGAGGTCGACGCCGAGGTCCTTGGCGAGCTTGCGCACGGGGGGCTTGGCGAGGGGGCGGGGGCCGGCGGGGGCCTGCCCGGCTCCGGGGGCCTGTGCCGCCCCGGGGGCCTGCGAATTCTCTTCGGCCGCGGTGCCGGGCACTATGGGCGCGGGCGCTGCGGCCGCAGCGGCTCCGGGCACGCCCGGGGCCACACGGCCGTTGAGCTCGGCCTGGACGGCAGCGGCAACCGAAGAAGCCGCCTGTTGCACAGGCTGCTTGCGCGCGCGGCGCTTCGTGGACGAAGGCGCCGCCCCGTAGCCGACGAGCACGGCCTGCCGCCCCTGCGGCTCCTCCGGCTCGGGGGCGGGCTCCGGTGCGCTCTCCTCCGGCGCGGCCGGCCCCGCACCGGGCCGGGTGTCCACAGCGATGATCACCTGGCCGACGTCGACCGTCGTCCCCTCGGGGAACCGCAGCTCGTGCACGACGCCGTCGAACGGGATCGGCAGCTCCACGGCGGCCTTGGCCGTCTCGACCTCGCACACCACCTGCCCGTCGGCGACGGTGTCACCGACGGCCACGTACCACTTGAGGATCTCCGCCTCGGTGAGCCCCTCGCCCACGTCGGGCATCTTGAACTCGCGGAAGCGCTGGTCGTTCGCGGTCCTTGCAGTCATGGTCACGACTCTCCTCAAACCCCTCAGTACGCCAGCGCGCGGTCGACGGCGTCGAGCACCCGGTCCAGACCCGGAAGGTACTCGTCCTCGAGCCGGGACGGCGGGTAGGGCGCGTGGTATCCGCCGACCCGCAGGACCGGGGCCTCCAGGTGGTAGAAGCAGCGCTCGGTGATCCGGGCGGCGATCTCCGCGCCGGTGCCCAGGAAGACCGGGGCCTCGTGGACGACGACCAGCCGGCGGGTGCGCTCGACGGACGCCTGGATGCCGTCGAAGTCGATGGGCGACATCGAGCGGAGGTCGAGGACCTCCAGCGACTTGCCCTCCTCCTCGGCCGCCGCGGCGGCCTCCAGACAGGTCTTCACCATCGGCCCGTAGGCGGCGAGGGTGAGGTCCGTGCCCGGGCGGGCGACGCGCGCGGCGTGCAGCGGGCCGGGGATGGCCTCCGTGTCGAGGTCGGACTTGTCGTGGTAGCGGCGCTTGGGCTCGAAGTAGATGACCGGGTCGTCGCTCTGGATGGCCTGCTGGAGCATCCAGTAGGCGTCCGAGGCGTTCGACGGGGAGACCACCTTCAGGCCCGCGACGTGCGCGAACAGCGCCTCGGGCGACTCGCTGTGGTGCTCGACGGCGCCGATGGCACCGCCGTAGGGGATGCGGATGACGACCGGCAGCTTGACCTTGCCGAGCGCGCGGGCGTGCATCTTGGCGAGCTGCGTGACGATCTGGTCGTACGCGGGGAAGACGAAGCCGTCGAACTGGATCTCGACGACGGGGCGGTAGCCGCGCAGCGCCAGGCCGATCGCGGTGCCGACGATGCCGGACTCGGCGAGCGGGGTGTCGATGACCCGGTCCTCGCCGAAGTCCTTCTGCAGGCCGTCGGTGACGCGGAAGACGCCGCCGAGCTTGCCGACGTCCTCGCCCATGACGAGGACCTTGGGGTCGTTCTCCAGCGCGGTGCGCAGCGAGGCGTTGATCGCCTTGACGATGGAGAGCTTCTGGGCGGTCATCAGTGGCTCTCCTCGGCGAACGAAGCCTGGTAGGCGGCGAACTGGGCGCGCTCCTCGTCCACGAGGGCGTGGCCGTCGGCGTAGATGTTGTCGAAGATCGCCATGTCCTCGGGGTCCGGCATGGTGCGGACGCGGTCGCGCACCCGCTTGGCGAGCTCGTCGGCCTCGGTCTCCAGGGCGGCGAAGAACGCCTCGTCGGCGAGGCCCTCGCGCTCCAGGTACGCGCGCAGGCGCGCGATGGGGTCCTTGGCCTCCCACAGCTCGCGCTCCTCGTCGCGGCGGTAGCGCGTCGGGTCGTCGGAGGTGGTGTGGGCGCCCATGCGGTACGTGAAGGCCTCGATCAGCATCGGGCCCTGGCCGGTGCGGGCCCGGTCGAGGGCGGCCTTGGTGACCGCGAGGCAGGCGAGGACGTCGTTGCCGTCGACGCGGACGCCGGGGAAGCCGTAGCCCTGCGCGCGCTGGTAGAGCGGGACGCGGGTCTGCTTCTCGGTGGGCTCGGAGATGGCCCACTGGTTGTTCTGGCAGAAGAACACGACCGGGGCGTTGTAGACGGCCGCGAAGGTGAACGCCTCGGCCACGTCGCCCTGGCTGGAGGCGCCGTCGCCGAAGTAGGCGATGACCGCGGAGTCGGCGCCGTCCTTGGTGATCCCCATGGCGTAGCCGGTCGCGTGCAGGGCCTGCGAGCCGATGACGATGGTGTAGAGGTGGAAGTTGTTCTCGTTGGGGTCCCAGCCGCCGTTGTTCACACCCCGGAACATGCCCAGCAGGTTGGTCGGGTCGACCCCGCGGCACCAGGCCACGCCGTGCTCGCGGTAGGTCGGGAAGACGTAGTCGTCCGGGCGCGTCGCCCGGCCGGAGCCGATCTGCGCGGCCTCCTGGCCCAGCAGCGAGGCCCACAGGCCCAGTTCGCCCTGCCGCTGCAGGGTGGTGGCCTCCGCGTCGAACTTACGGGTCAGCACCATGTCCCGGTACAGGCCACGCAGTTCCTCGGCGGTCAGGTCGATGGAGTAGTCGGGGTGCTCGACCCGCTCGCCCTCCGGCGTCAGCAGCTGTACGAGCTCGGGTGCGCCCGCCGCCGCGGCGGTCTTGGCGCCGGCGCGCTTGCTGCCGCCGCGGCGCGGCTTGCGCGCGGCAGTGCTGTCCACAGTCACGTGTGCTCCTCCGTCAGTCCGGCCCCCGGGGTCGCCGGCGGCCAGAGGGGGTTCCCCCGCCGTGAGGCAGGAGAATGCTCGCTCGATCCCCGACGGCACACGGGGTGGGTGTGCCGAGGCCGGAACCGGGCGTGACAGGCGCCCCGGCGAAAGGCCTGCAATAAGCACGTTACCCAGAAGGCCGCATTCCTGCGAAACCCCGCCTGACCTGCAATTTTGCTTGGATTTCCAAGTAAATCGAGAAAGCGGGACGACGCTCCTGGTCACGACCTTGTGAGCACAGCCCGTGCGGGCTGCCGGAACGACGGCACGTTATCCCGGAGGACAAGAGCAGGGGAAGACTTGGTGTGTGAGACTGGCACTGTGCCCGAACAAGGAAAAATCACGGTATTTCTGCTCGACGACCACGAGGTCGTCCGGCGCGGGGTGCACGAGATGCTGGCCGGGGAGGCCGGCATCGAGGTCGTCGGAGAGGCCGGCACGGCCGCGGACGCCCTGGTGCGCATTCCGGCCACGCGACCGGACGTCGCTGTTCTGGACGTTCGCCTTCCGGATGGCAGCGGTGTCGAGGTGTGCCGGGAAATCCGATCACAGGACGAGCACATCAAATGCCTGATGCTCACCTCGTTCGCCGATGACGAGGCGCTCTTCGACGCGATCATGGCGGGCGCGTCCGGTTACGTCCTGAAAGCAATTCGTGGCAATGAGTTGCTCACCGCCGTCCGGGACGTGGCGGCGGGAAAATCCCTCCTCGATCCGGTGGCGACGGCCCGGGTGCTGGAGCGGCTGCGCGACGGCAAGGCCCCCAAGGGCGACGACCGGCTGGCGAGCCTCACCGACCAGGAGCGCCGGATCCTGGACCTGATCGGCGAGGGGCTGACCAACCGCGTGATCGGCGAACGGCTGCACCTGGCCGAAAAGACGATCAAGAATTACGTCTCCAGCCTGCTCTCCAAGCTGGGCATGGAGCGACGCTCCCAGGCGGCGGCGTACGTGGCGCGACTGCAGGCCGAGAAGCGCTGACCACGCCGGAAGCGCTGATCACGCCGAGCGCCGGGCTGCGGTGGGCGTCGGCCGCGGTGGGCACCGGCTGCGGCGGGCACCGGCTGCGGTAAACAGGTGATTCGGGACCTATGGCCCACCGCCACGGGACAGGTGCCCCTATGGACGGGTGGGGCGGGCGTGCACAGTGGTGCCATGCTCTCCGCGCCGACCGACCGCCTCCGGGCCCTCGAACTGCTCGACCGTGCCCCTTACGGCCGGCTTTCGGTCAGCCTGCGCGCGCTTCCCTTCGTCACCGTCGCCCGCCACATCGTCTCGGGCGAGAGCGTCCTGCTCCGCCTCCACGGCGGCTTCGGCTACGCACAGGCCTGCGACGGCAACGTGGTCGCGTACGGCGCCGACAACCTGAGCGACCGCCGCGAGGGCGACGAGAACGTGTGGACCGTCCAATTCGTCGGCACCGCACGCCTCTTCACCCCTTCCCCGGAAGAGCTCGCACGCTTCGGCCGGCCGCCCCGCACGGCGGACGCGACCCCCTTCCACCCCGAATACCTGTGCATCGAACCGCAGTTCACCACCCTGCATCGCCTCGAAGGTGTCCCCGCGCGACAGGTCGCGCACTCAGCCTGATCTAACATTTGGGACGTGCCACGCTCACTTGTCCCGCCCACTGTTCCCTCCGTTCACAGTGGGCCCGGCAGACACGGCAGGCACCCCGACCAACGCGACGGGCACGGCGCCCACGACGAGCCCGACAGCGGCACCCTCCACACCCTGCTGCGCCGTTACGGCCTCACCGGCGAGCTGGTCTCCTGCGCCCCGCTGACCGAGGGCCTGCTCAACCGCGGCTACCGCCTCACCACCACCCGCGGCGACTTCTTCCTCAAGCACCACCTCGACGGCGACCAGGCCGCCATCGCCCGCCAGCACGGCGTCACCCTGCGCCTGGCCGCCCTCGGCCTGCCCGTCGCCCCGCCCGTCGCCCGTACCGACGGCGCCACCGTCACCGTCCTCGGCGGCCGCTGCTACGCCCTGCACCCCTGGGTCGACGGCCGCCACCGCGGCGGCGGCGAACTGACCCGCGCCCAGTCCCGCAAGCTCGGCGCGCTCCTCGGCCACGTCCACACCTGCCTGGCCAAGGTCTGCCGGGAAGAGACGCCCGACGGCCCGCTCACGCCCCGGAAAGGCCCTGGAGGGGCCTCTGAGGGCCCGGGACGGGCCGGGCGGCCCGCAGACGCCTCGGCGGACCCCCAGGACACGTACGCCCTCATCGAGGAGCTTCTCGGGCTCGTCCGCCGGGGCAGGGGAAGCCGCCCGCGCGACTCCTTCGACGAACTCGCCGAGCACCGGCTGATCGAGCGCCGTGCCCTGCTGGAGCGCCACGCCCACCGCCGCCCCGCCGACGGCACCACCCCCGGCTGGGTGCACGGCGACTTCCACCCGCTCAACCTGCTCTACCGCGGCGGCGAACCCGCCGCGATCGTCGACTGGGACCGGCTGGGCGTGCAGCCCCGCTCCGAGGAGGCCGTCCGCGCGGCCGTCATCTTCTTCCTGCGCCCCGACGGCACGCTGGACCTCGCGAAGATACGCCCCTACGCGCGCGCGTACCGGCGTGCGAGCGGGGCCGACCCGGCCGAACTGGGCGCCGCCGTGCACCGCGTGTGGTGGGAGCGGCTGAACGACTTCTGGATGCTGCGCTGGCGCTACCAGCTGGGCGACCACCGGGCGGACCCCGGCTTCCCCGCGTCGGCGGCGCTGACGGTGTGGTGGACGCGGTCGTACGAGGCGGTGCGGGACGCCTTCACGGACTGAGCAGCCCGAGCGGACTGGGCAGGCGTAGCGGGCGGAACCCGCCCCGGCGTACGACTGAGGGCACCCAATGCGGCATTGGGTGCCCTCAAGTACTTGTCGCTCGCCGGGCCGGCTCAGCCGCCCGTGGTGGTCCCGGGGCCCTGAACGGTGGTCCCGGGCTGCCCGGTCGTGGTGCCCGTGGTCGTGCCGGGCTGGCCGGTCGTGGTGCCGGTGGTCGTGCCGGGCTTGTCGTCACCGCCGCCGGACGGCTTGGTCGACGGCTCGGCCGGGGTCGACGGGCCGGTCGACGGGGTCGAGCCGCCGGTGGGGGGCGAGGACGGCTTGGCCGACTGACGGTGCCGGCCGGTGCCCTCGTCGGTGTCCGTCGTGTCGTCCTCGCTGTCCGACCCGCGCTGACGGCCCGTGTCGCCCGTGGTGCCGTTGTGGCCCGGGGAGGGGGACTTCTGGCTGTCGGGGCTCGGCGAGGAAGAACCGGAGCCGGACTGGCTGACGGACGGTTTGACGTTCCCCGTCTTGCCGCTGCTGCCGCCCGTGTTCATCGACTTCAGCGCGTAGACCACGCCCGCGATGAGCACGATGGCCACCACGGCCACGACGAGCGCCATCCGGCCCTTGCCGCCGCCCCGGCCGCGGCCGCCGTTGCCGCCGTACCCGTCGAAGCCGCCGTCGTCGCCGTGACGGGGCGGCAGGATCGGCTGCTGGGAGGTGCCGCCGCCGTGCTGCTGGTGCGCCATGGCGGTGGTGTGCGGGCCGCCGACGGCGCCCATCACCTGCGTGGCACCGCCGAGGTGGTCGATGGGGCCCGTGTCCCAGGCGCCGGTGTGGGCGCCCGCGTCGTGCAGCATCTGCAGCGCGTACTGGACCAGGCCGCGCATCTCCTCGGCGCTCTGGAACCGGTCGTCCGGGTCCTTCGCGAGGGAGCGCATGACGAGCCCGTCGAGCTCCGGCGGCACACTGCCGAGGACCTGCGAGGGCGGCACCGGCATGTCCTGGACGTGCTGGTAGACGACCGACAGCGGGGTCTCGCCGGTGAACGGCGGACGCAGCGCCAGCAGTTCGTAGAGCAGGCAGCCGGTGGCGTAGAGGTCCGAGCGGGCGTCGACGGTCTTGCCGAGGGCCTGCTCGGGCGAGAGGTACTGCGGGGTGCCCATGACCATGCCGGTCTGGGTCATGGTGGAGGCCGCGCCGTGCAGGGCGCGGGCGATGCCGAAGTCCATGACCTTGACGGCGCCGCTGTTCGTGATGATCACGTTGGCGGGCTTGATGTCGCGGTGGACGATGCCGTGCTGGTGGCTGTAGGCCAGCGCTTCCAGCACGCCCGAGACGATGATGAGCGCCTGCTCGGGCGGCGGGGCCTCGGCGTTCAGCAACAGGTCGCGGATGGTGCGGCCTTCAACCAGCTCCATGACGATGTACGGCACGACGTTGCGGCCGACGGTGTCCTCGCCGGAGTCGTAAACGGCGACGACCGCGTGGTGGTTGAGGCCGGCGACCGACTGTGCCTCGCGGGTGAAGCGGGCCTTGGAGACGGGGTCCTCGGCGAGGTCGGAGCGGAGCAGCTTCACCGCGACCGTACGGCCGAGGCGGACGTCCTCGGCGGCGAAGACCTCGGCCATGCCGCCGCGGCCCAGCCTGTGCGTGAGCCGGTAGCGGCCGTCCCCGACCAGTCCGCCGTTACCCCACATTTCCGGCACATCGGGCATTCCGCCCTCGTTGGCGTCAGGGTCGGACGGACCCTGGGCGCTCTGCGTCTGTGCCATCAGTCCTCGCCGTCGTGTCTGGCCGCGTCGCGCGGAAGGCGCTGCGGTGGGAAAACGGTCTTCCGCTAAGGCACGCTACAGGTTCCACGGCGCGCGCCGGTCCGGGATGGACGCGCTATCAAACCCGCACGGCCCTCGGCAAGGCAAATCTCGTGACGTCTTGTCGCGCATCCCGTCACGGAACGGGCACGCGGCTTGACGTGCCCGCGCCCTGGGGCAGACTTGGCCGAGATATATCGACAGTCACGAGACGTATGCCACCGCGCGTGGCACCACGTACGCCAGGCAGTGCGCCCAAGGGGGAAGCAGAACGATGAGCCAGGACGGCGCACAGGGCCGCTACGCGGGCCGGTCTGTCGGTGGCGGCCGCTACCAGCTCCGCGACCTGCTGGGCGAGGGCGGGATGGCCTCCGTCCACCTGGCCTACGACTCCGTCCTGGACCGCCAGGTCGCCATCAAGACACTCCACACGGAGCTGGGCCGGGAAGCGTCCTTCCGCGAGCGGTTCCGGCGCGAGGCCCAGGCCGTCGCCAAGCTCACACACACCAACATCGTCTCGGTCTTCGATACGGGCGAGGACGACCTGGACGGGTCGACCATGCCGTACATCGTCATGGAGTACATCGAGGGGCAGCCGCTGCGCTCCGTCCTCGACGCGGACGTGGCGCAGTACGGCGCGATGCCGGCCGACAAGGCGCTGAAGATCACCGCCGATGTGCTGGCGGCGCTCGAGGTCAGCCACGAGATGGGCCTGGTCCACCGCGACATCAAGCCCGGCAACGTGATGATGACCAAGCGCGGCGTGGTCAAGGTGATGGACTTCGGCATCGCCCGCGCCATGCAGTCCGGCGTCACGTCGATGACGCAGACCGGCATGGTCGTCGGCACGCCGCAGTACCTCTCCCCCGAGCAGGCGCTCGGCCGGGGCGTGGACGCCCGTTCCGACCTGTATTCGGTCGGCATCATGCTCTTCGAGCTGCTGACCGGGCGGCTGCCGTTCGACGCGGACTCGCCGCTGGCCATCGCCTACGCGCACGTCCAGGAGGAGCCCGTCGCTCCCTCCTCGATCAACCGCTCGATCCCGCCGGCGGTCGACGCGCTCGTCGCGCGGGCGCTGAAGAAGAACCCGAACGAGCGCTTCCCGAGCGCCGAGTCCATGCGCGACGAGTGCGCGCGGGTGGCGGGCACCGCGCAGGCCGCGCCGTCACCGATCATCATCGCGGGCGGTCCGCCGGCGCGCAGCGGCGCGGGCGTCGGCTCGGCGGTCTTCCCGCCCGTCGACCAGCAGGCCCCCGCACCGGGCCCCGGGGGCGTCCAGACGCCCTACCAGCCCCCGGCGGCCCCCGGGCCGTACAACGGCGGCTACGGGCCCTCCTCGGGCGTCCAGCAGGGCGGCCCGGGCTACCCGACGCCGGTGCAGCCGTTCCAGGCCGGCCCGGGCGGGCCGGGCGGGCCCAGCACGCCCCCGCCGTACTCGGCCCCGTCGTCCTCGGGCGGGTCGTCGTCGGGCGGCGGCAAGAGCAACAAGGGCGTCGTCATCGGCTCGGCGGTGGTCGCGGGCCTCGCGGTCATCGGCGTGATCGTGGCGATCACGCTGAGCGGCGGCAAGAAGGACGAGGCCGGAGGCAGCACCGGCGGCACCACCGGCGGGCAGAGCCAGGCCCCGGCCACCGGCGCCCCGGCTCCGGGCGGCGGCACCACCGGCGGCACCACCACGTCCACGGGCGGTGGCGGCGGGACGGCCGGCGGCACCGGCGGCTCGCAGAGCAAGCACAAAGAGGGCGACAAGACCAAGACCATCGACAAGGCGAAGTGCACCAACGCCTACGAGTACTACAGCGACAAGTCGAAGAAGTCCTCCCCCGACTTCCGCTACATGTACATCGACTCCGTGAAGGCGTGCCTCCAGGCCGCCGGCTGGAAGTACCGGGTCGACGTGCAGCCGGAGAACACGTGGGGCAAGGGCACGGTGCTCAACCAGGTGCCGGCCGCGGGCGACCCGTTCGACCCGAAGTCGCCGTCGGACCAGTTCGTGCTGACGGTCTCGACGGGGGACCCGGCTTCGTAGGCCTGCGGGGCCGCCGACTCGCTGATCGGTGACATGCGTGTGCCCGGTACGTCCTGAGGGGACGTACCGGGCACACGCACAAGCGGGCTGACGCCTGCTCAGGGAATACGGGTTCCTACGGGTACGGATTTCCTGCAGGCAAATACGGATTTCCTATAGGGCCGGATTTCCTACAGGTACGGACCGGAGCGGGCGCCTCCGTGCTGGTGGCCGTCGCCCTCGTCCTCCCCCAGGATGCCGGCGGGCAGCGCCCTGCGCATCTGCTCCAACTGGGCGCGGGCCGCCATCTGCTGGGCGAACAGCGTCGTCTGGATGCCGTGGAACAGGCCTTCCAGCCAGCCGACCAACTGGGCCTGCGCAATGCGCAGTTCCGCCTCGCTGGGCACGGAGTCGTCCATGAAGGGCAACGACAGGCGCTCCAGCTCCTCGACCAGCTCGGGGGCCAGGCCGTCCTCCAGCTCCTTGACGGAGCTGTGGTGGATCTCCTTGAGCCGGACCCTGCTCGCCTCGTCGAGAGGAGCGGCCCGCACTTCCTCCAGCAGTTGCTTGATCATGCTGCCGATGCGCATGACCTTCGCAGGCTGTTCGACCATTTCCGTCACCGGGACCTCGCGCGACTCGTCGTCGCCCTCCCCGCCGCCGGGGCTGGCGCTGCCGAGAGCCATGCCGTCCGGGCCTACGACCAGGACTTTGGGGCTCTCCTCCTGCGACCGTTCATTCCTCGGCATATCCATGCCGCCATTCTCTCGCACATGTGATTTCCCCCTGTTGATGCCCCCGTACACGCCTGATCCACCGTGCTGCGCGCCCTGCCGTGCGCCCCTCTTTCGCGCCGCACGCCCTGTTTTTCACTCCCTGCGCCGTCTGCCGTCCGCTTCCTACTTCGCCCTGCGCAGCCGTATGGCGAAGAACCCGAGGCCGAGGCCGGTGAGGGCGAGGCCGGTGCCCAGGGGCAGGACGCGCAGCACGTGGTCGCCGTAGGCCGCGGTCCTGGCGTGGTGGGCGGTGGTGGGGCGGGTGGACACGGGGTCGGGGGCCGGCGGCCGGGCGGGGACCTGCGGCTGCTCGGCGGCGCCGTCCGCCTCGTCCGGGGCGGCCGGGGGCGAGGTGTCGGCGGCGTCCTCCCCGGAGTCGTCCTCGACGGGGTCGGTCGCGTCGTCGCCGTCCTCGGTGTCCGTACCGGTGCCGTCCGAGGGGTCGGTGGAGGGTGAGGGCGAGGACGGCTCGGCGGGCGAACGTGAGTTCGACGAAGGTGAGCCGGATATCGCGGTCGAGGCCGGCCGGGTCACCCGGCCGGGGGCGCGGGGGCCGGGGGACGACGGGGCCGACGGGGATGACCGGGATGACGGGGACGGCAAGCGGCGCACAGCGCCGGGGGCGGGGCCGGGCGTGGGACCGGGCACGGCGGCGGGGGCGGAGCCGGGTACGGGGGCGGCCGCGCCGGGAGGCGGGCGGCCGGGGGCCGGTTCGGGGGGCTCAAGACCTGGCGCGACGGCGACGAGCAGGGAGGTGACGGCCAGCACCGGCCCGGCTATCAGCCCCGTCCGCAGACCAGCGCGCAGTCTGCCGCCGCCCATGCCCACGTCGCCGCCCTCCGCTCCTCGCCGAGCCGCTCACGCCCACCCTCACACGGGGTGGGCGGAGCGTCGCGGCGGATGGTTCAAGCGGGTGGTCCGGGGTCGTCAGGGCGGTGGTCCGGGACCGTCAGGCCGTGAGGAGGATCTTCCCCACGTGCGCGCTCTGCTCCATGACGCGGTGCGCCTCGGCGGCCTCCGCCATGGGCATCGTGCGGTCGACGACCGGCCGCACCCGCCCACCCGCGATGAGCGGCCACACGTGCTCCCGGACGGCCGCGATGATCGTCGCCTTCTCGGCGAGCGGGCGGCCGCGCAGGGAGGTGCCCATCACGGCGGCGCGCTTGGTGAGCAGCGTGCCGAGGTCGAGCTCGGCCTTGCGGCCGCCCTGGAGGCCGATGATCACCAGGCGGCCGCTGACGGCGAGGGCGTCCACGTTCCGGGCGAGGTACTTCGCGCCGACGATGTCGAGGATGACGTCGGCGCCGATGCCGCCGGTGACCTTGCGCAGCTCCTCGACGAAGTCCTGCTCGCGGTAGTCGATGAGGATGTCCGCGCCGAGCTCGCGGCAGGCCTCCAGCTTGTCCTCGCTGCCCGCGGTGACGGCGACGCGCGCGCCGACGGCCTTCGCCAGCTGGACGGCCATGGTGCCGATGCCGCTGCCGCCGCCGTGCACGAGGAACGTCTCGCCGGGGTGCAGGTGGGCGACCATGAACACGTTGGACCAGACGGTCGCGGTCACCTCGGGCAAGCAGGCCGCCGTGACGAGGTCCATGCCGTCGGGTACGGGCAGGAGCTGGCCCGCGGGGACGCACACCTTCTGCGCGTAGCCGCCGCCCGCCAGCAGCGCGCACACCTCGTCGCCGACCGCCCAGCCGCTCACCCCCGGGCCGAGCGCCGCGATCCGGCCGGAGCACTCCAGGCCGGGGTAGGGGGAGGCGCCGGGCGGCGGGTCGTAGAAGCCCTGCCGCTGGACGACGTCGGCACGGTTGACGGCGCTGGCCGCGACCTCGATCAGGACCTCGCCCTCGCCCGGTACGGGATCGGGGACCTCGGCCCAGACGAGGGCCTCGGGTCCGCCTGGTGCGGGAATGGTGATCGCATACATGGTCGCGAGGCTACCGCCGGGGTGCGGGGACGATCCCGGAACATGGGGGCCATGGTGACGCGCAAGATGACCCGGCTGTCGCTGTTCCGCACCCTGTGGAACCGCTCCCGAGGAGACGCCGAGGAGGACGCCGAGGCGGGCCGCTCGATCGTCATGCCCGTCCGGCGCGTCGCGCCGCCGCTGCGGCAGGTGCTGCAGCGGCTGGTGATGGCGCTGCTGGTGCTGGCGGTCACCACGCTGGTCGTCTACGCGGACCGGACCGGCTACCACGACAACGCCGGCGGCGGCGTGGGCTTCCTCGACTCCGCCTACTACGCCACCGTGACGCTGTCGACCACGGGCTACGGCGACATCACGCCGGTCGGCGGCGCGGCCCGGCTGACGAATATCTTCGTGATCACGCCGCTGCGCGTGCTGTTCCTGATCATTCTGGTGGGGACGACCCTGGAAGTACTGACCGAACGGACGCGCCAGCAGGTGCGCGTCCACCGCTGGAGGTCCCGGATGCGAGAGCACACCGTCGTCGTCGGCTACGGCACGAAGGGCCGGCACGCCGTCGAGACGCTGCTCGGACAGGGCAAGCCCAAGGACAAGATCGTCGTGGTCGACCCGCAGAAGAAGGTGGTCGACGCGGCGGCGGCCGAGGGCCTCGTGGGCGTCCTGGGCGACGCGACGCGCTCCGAGACCCTGCTGCGGGCGGAACTCGCCCGCGCCTCCCAGATCGTGATCACCACGCAGCGGGACGACACGGCGGCCCTGGTCACCCTGACGGCGCGGCAGCTCAACAAGTCGGCCACCATCGTCGTCGCCGTTCGGGAGGACGAGAACGTGCCGTTGCTGCGGCAGAGCGGCGCGAACACGGTCGTGACGAGCTCCAGCTCCGCGGGACGCCTGCTCGGCATGTCGATGATGAGCCCGAACGTCGGCACGGTGCTGGAGGACCTGCTGACGTACGGGAACGGCCTGGACGTGGCCGAGCGCCCGGTCACCAAGCGCGAGGCCGGCCACTCGCCGCGGGACTGCGAGGACCTGGTGGTAGCGGTGGTACGGGGCCACCGCCTCCTGCACTTCACCGACCCGGAGGCCGCAACCCTGCAACTGGCAGACCGAGTAATCACCATCAGAAAGAGCCCCCACCCGGAACCCGGCGCGGCGTAAGGGGGCCTCGCGCCCGCGCCCCGTAAGGGGCGCGGGGAACTGCGCGACCGGCCACGGACGACCGGCAGCAGGAGACGGGCCCACGCCCCGATAGGGGCGCGGGGAACGGCGCGACCAGCCACACACAACCCGCAGCAGAAGCCGGGCTCACGCCCATAAGGGGCGCGGGGAACTGCGCGACCGGCCACGGACGACCCGCAGCCGACCACCGGCGCAGACCACGACCGAGGGCCGCAGGCCAAGGCGCCAAAGGGCCGCAGGGCCAAGGCCCGCATTCCAAGGCCCGCGCCTACGGCAACCCCAGCACCGGGACCTCCACCAACCGCCCCGCCCCACCCCCCGGCACGACAGCCACCCCGTCAGCCCCCACCAACCCCCGCAACATCGCAGGCCCATGGAACCGCAAGGGCCGCACACGGCCGGCCCCGTCGTACGCGACCGGCACCAGCCGCGTGTCGCGGGCGTGGCCGGCCACGGCCTCCGCCAGCACCGCCCGGCCGGGCTCGGCCGGACCCCGCCCGGTGAGCGCCCGCAGCAGCGGCTCGGCGAGCGTCAGCAGGCCGGCGACGGCCGCCAGGGGGTTCCCGGGCAGCCCGACCACGTGCCGGCCGGGGCCCAGCCGGGCCAGCAGCATCGGATGCCCCGGCCGCACCGCGACCCCGTCGACCAGCATCTCGGCACCCAGCCGCCGCAGCGTCGGGTGAACGTGGTCGACGGGACCGGAGGCCGTGCCACCGGTGGTGACGACCACGTCCGCCGTGGAAGCGGCGAGCGCCTCGTGCAGGGCGTCCGCGTCGTCTCCGAGGAACGACGTCTCACCCGGCTCCGCGCCGAGCCCCCGCAGCCACGGCCCGAGCATCGGGCCGAGCGCGTCCCGGATCAGCCCGCCCTCCGGCAGCCCTTCGCGGAGCAGCTCGTCGCCGAGGACGAGCACGTCGACGCGAGGGCGCCGGACGACGGTCAGCGCGTCGTAGCCCGCGGCGGCCGCGAGCCCGAGCAGGGCCGGTGTGACGACCTTGCCCGCCGGCACGAGCTCGTCGCCCTGCCGGCACTCGCCGCCGCGCGGCCGGATGTCCTGGCCGGGGGTGACGTGCCGGGCGGCGAGCAGCTCGCCCTTGACCGTCACTTCGCCGTGCTCGCTGCGCAGCACGGCGGTCGCCCCGGCCGGAACCGGTGCTCCCGTGGCGATCCGTACGGCGCGCCCGTCGCGCAGCGGGCGCGCGCCGGGGCGGCCGGCGAGGACGTCCTGCGCGCCGGGCGGCGGGAGCTTCCAGGGGCCGGGCCCGGAGACGGCCCAGCCGTCCATGGCGGAGGTGTCGAAGGAGGGCAGGTCGGTGAGGGCGACGAGCGACTCGGCGAGGACGTGCCCGAGGGCGTCCCCGAGGACCCGGTCCTCCGCCGGGAGGACGCCGGCGGCCGCGGCGGCGACGGCACGGGCCTCCGGCCAGGACATGGTGCGGTGGGCGTCGTCGGCCGTCATGTCGCGAGCCCGTTCCTCGTCCTTGGCGACGTCGACGTCGATGAACGGAAATCCGTCGCGGGCGGGAGAGGGCGCGGGGACCTGCGCAGAGCCGGAGGGGGCCCGGGTGGCGCCGATGGCGCGGCCGCCGTCGACCACGCCGCCTCCGACGGGAATCTCGTCGAACGGAAAGTACGCGAAGGGCGCTTGGGCCCGTGCCCGGGCTTGGGCTTGGGCGTGGGCCTGTGCCTGGGCGTGGGCCTGTGCCTGGCTGCCGCGCACGGACTCGGGCTCGGCACGGCCGCCCGGCTCCGGGCCGTACCGAAGCCCCGGAGCCCGGGCAGCGTCGTCCGGGAGCCGGCCTCCGGCGTCAGAGCGTGTGCCGCGCCGGGGCTCCGCGAAGAGCGCCAGGGCCTCCTCCGTCGCGCGGTCGAGCGCGGAATCCGCGTCCGCATGGGCATCCGCGTCCGTCATCGCGGCCCGTCGGCCTTTCCGGCGGCGCTGCCGTCTATGGGCTTCACGCCGTCGCCTGCGGGCTTCCCGGCGCCGTCGGCGGGCTCGGCCGCCGCCTCGGCCTCGGCCGCCTCCGCGGCCCACTGCTGGGCCAGGGCGACGGCCTTGCGGGTCGCCTCGGCCACCGCTTCGGGGCCGCCTCCCAGGCGCCCGGCGGCATAGCCGACGAGGAACGTGGTCAGGGGCGCGGCGGGCCGGGCCACGCCGTGCGCGGCGTCGCGCGCGAGGTCCAGGAGGGCGGTGGTGTCGACGTCCAGGTCGATGCCCAGCTCGGCCTTGGCCGCGGAGATCCATTCATCCAGCACGCTCCCATCGTCCCTGATGCGCGCGCGGGCGGTGGCGACGTCCTCCCAGGTGTCGCAGTCGAAGGAGGCGGTCGGGTGCGGGAAGCGGCCGAGGGTCAGCTCGTCGGTGAGCAGCCGCAGCGGCAGCCCGGCGAGGCTGCCGTGCTCGGCTGCGAGCAGGGCGAGCTCACGGCGGAGCGGCTCGGTGCGGTAGGCGGCGACGAGCGGCTGGTCGCGGCCGTCCAGGTCGGTGAGCAGCACCCCTTCCACGTACGGGCCGCCGGTGGCGGCTGCGGCGAGCAGTGCCCGTACGGTGCCGGCCCGCAGGAACGGCAGGTCGGCGGAGAGCACGAGCGTGGTGGGGGCGGCCGTGTGGCGCAGGCCGGCGGCGAGCCCGGCGAGGGGGCCGCCGCCGGGAGGGTCCTCCCGCTCCCACCGCACGGGCCGTGCGGTGGGGCGGCGGGGCCCCACGACGACGGTCTCCTCGGCGTCCGCGCACGCCTCCAGCACACGGTCCAGCAGTGTGCGCCCGCCCACGCGCAGGGTGGGCTTGTCGGTGCCGCCCAGTCTGCGGGCGGCGCCACCGGCGAGCACTACGGCGTCGTAACCAGTCACCCGTCGAGTATGGCCGCTTCGGTTGCGGCGCAGGCTCAGAGGGAGCGCAACAAGACGGCGGGCTGTTCGACGCAGTCGGCGACGTAGCGCAGGAAGCCTCCGGCGGTGCCGCCGTCGCAGACCCGGTGGTCGAAGGTGAACGACAGCTGGACGACGTGCCGTACGGCCAACTCGCCCTCGTGCACCCAGGGCTTGGGCGCTATCCGGCCCACTCCGAGCATGGCCGCTTCGGGGTGGTTGATGATCGGTGTGGAGCCGTCGACGCCGAAGACGCCGTAGTTGTTCAGCGTGAACGTGCCGCCGGTGAGGTCGGCCGGGGTGAGGGTGCCGGCCCGGGCGGCCTCGGTCAGCCGGGCCATCTCCGCGGAGAGGCCGGCGGCATTGCGCAGGTGGGCGTCCCGGACGACGGGGACGACCAGCCCGCGCTCGGTCTGCGCGGCGAATCCGAGGTGGATGCCGGGCAGCCGGACGATCTCCCGGGCTTCGGTGTCGACGGTGGCGTTGAGGTCGGGGTAGCGGGTCAGGGCGGCGGTGCAGATGCGGGCGAGCAGGGCCAGGAGGGAGACCTTCGGGCCGTCCGCGGCGTTCATGGCGCGGCGGGCCGCCAGCAGCTCGGTCGCATCGGCGTCCACCCAGCAGGTGGCGTCGGGGATCTCCCGCCGGCTGCGGCCGAGCTTCTCGGCGACGACGCCGCGCAGCCCCTTGAGGGGGATGCGCTCGGCGCCGGCGGTGCCGGTGGCGGGTGCCGGGGCCGGTGCTGCCGCGACCGGGGTCGCCGCCCGGTCCGCGGCCGCCCGTACGGCGTGCTCGACATCCGCGCGCAGGATCAGCCCTTCGGGGCCGGATCCGGTCAAGGTGCGCAGATCGACGCCGTGTTCCCGCGCCATCTTCCGGACGAGCGGCGAAATGACGGGTACGGGCCCGGTGGGGGCGGAAGTCCGCGCCACGGCCACGGCCGCGACCCCGGGTGCACCCGCACGCCGCGTCCCGGTCAGGGACCGCGACGACCCCTGGCCGACGAGATCGCTGAAAGCCCCGGCCATCCCTTTCGCCGCAGTGGCGCCCGCGGAGCCGTCCGCAGGACCGCCGGCACCCCGCGACGGGCCGGAGGGGCCGGAAGGACCGGCCTTCGGCCGGACACGGCGGCGCCGTGCCGCAGGCGCCCCCGTGCCGTAGCCCACGAGCACATTGCCGGAGGACTCCGCCCCGGAGCCGGGCTCCGTCTCCGCGGGCGCTCCGACGGCGACCGTCAGGAGCGGCGACCCCACGGGAAGCTCCGTGCCCTCCTCGCCGAAGCGCGCGGTCACCACGCCCCCGTAGGGGCAGGGCACTTCGACCATGGCCTTGGCCGTCTCGACCTCGACGACGGGCTGGTCGATCTCGACGACCTCGCCGACCTCCACCAGCCAGCGCACGATCTCCGCCTCGGTGAGCCCCTCGCCGAGATCCGGCAGCCGGAATTCCTTGACCTCGGGCATCAGCTGTCCGCCTCCCACTGCAGCCGTGCGACCGCATCGAGCACCCGGTCGACGCCGGGCAGGTGGTGCCGCTCCAGCATGGGCGGCGGGTACGGGATGTCGAAGCCGGCGACGCGCAGCACCGGCGCCTCCAGGTGGTGGAAGCAGCGCTCGGTGATCCGGGCCGCGATCTCCCCGCCGGGGCCGCCGAATCCGGTGGACTCGTGGACGATCACGGCGCGGCCGGTGCGCCGGACGGAGGCGCAGACCGTCTCCTCGTCGAAGGGCACGAGGGAGCGCAGGTCGACCACTTCGAGGTCCCAGCCCTCGGCGGTGGCCGCCTCGGCCGCCTCCATGCAGACGGGCAGGGAGGGCCCGTAGGTGATGAGCGTGGCGGAGGTGCCGCGCCGGCGGACGGCGGCGCGCCCTATGCCGGGCACCGCCTCGGGCGCCTCGGGGTCCCAGGGCGCCTTGGACCAGTAGAGCCGCTTGGGCTCCAGGAAGACGACCGGGTCGTCGGAGGCGATGGCCTCGCGCAGCAGCCCGTAGGCGTCGGCGACGGTGGCGGGCGCGACGACGTGGAGGCCGGGCGTCGCCATGTAGTACGCCTCGGAGGAGTCGCTGTGGTGCTCGACGCCGCCGATGCCGCCGCCGTAGGGCACGCGGATGGTGACGGGCATGGGCATCGCGCCGCGCGTGCGGTTGCGCATCCGGGCGACGTGGCTGACGAGCTGCTCGAACGAGGGGTAGGCGAAGGCGTCGAACTGCATCTCCACCACGGGCCGCAGCCCGTACATGGCCATGCCGACCGCCGCGCCGAGGATGCCGGCCTCGGCGAGCGGGGTGTCGGTGCAGCGGTCCTCGCCGAACTCCTTCACCAGGCCGTCGGTGATGCGGAAGACGCCGCCCAGCGCGCCGACGTCCTCTCCGAGGACGTGGACGGACGGGTCCTCGGCCATGGCGTCGCGCAGGGCCCGGTTGAGGGCCTGGGCCATGGAGGCGGGCCGGGCTCCGGCCCGGACGGCGGTGGTCATCGCTGCGCCCCTTCTCCGGCCCCGGGGGCCTCGGCCGCTGCGGCAAGCTCGGCGCGCAGCAGCTCGGCCTGCTCCCGCAGCTGGGTGGTCTGCTCGGCGTACACGTGGGCGAAGAGGTCCATCGGGTCGAGCAGGGGGTCCTGGTTCATGCGGTCGCGCAGGTCGGCGGCCATGCGCTCGGCGGCTTCCCGCTCGGCCGCGACGACGGAGGGGTCGAGCAGCTTGCGCTCGGTCAGCTCCTGCTCCAGCAGGGCGAGGGGGTCGTGGCCGCGCCAGGTGTCGACCTCGGCGTCGCTGCGGTAGCGCGTGGCGTCGTCGGCGTTGGTGTGGGCGTCCATGCGGTAGGTGACCGCCTCGACCAGGGTGGGGCCGCCGCCTTCGCGGGCCCTGCGCACGGCGTCGGTGAGGACTTCGTGGACGGCGGCGACGTCATTGCCGTCGACGAGCCGGCCGGGCATGCCGTAGCCGACGGCCTTGTGGGCGAGGGAGGGGGCCGCGGTCTGCTTGGCGAGCGGTACGGAGATCGCGAAGCCGTTGTTCTGCACGAGGAAGACGACGGGGGCGCGCCACACGGCGGCGAAGTTCAGCGCCTCGTGGAAATCGCCCTCGCTGGTGCCGCCGTCGCCGACCATGGCGAGCGCGACCACGTCGTCGCCCTTGAGGCGCGCCGCGTGTGCGAGGCCCACCGCATGCGGCAGTTGGGTGGCCAAAGGGGTGCACAGCGGTGCGATCCTGTGCTCGTGGGGGTCATATCCGGTGTGCCAGTCGCCGCGCAGGAGCGTGAGCGCCTGGACGGGGTCGAGGCCGCGGGCGACGGCGGCCAGGGTGTCGCGGTAGCTGGGGAAGAGCCAGTCCTGCTCCTGCAGGGCGAGCGCGGCGGCGACCTCGCACGCTTCCTGGCCCGCGGAGGAGGGGTAGACCGCCAGCCGGCCCTGCCGGGTGAGCGCCGTGGCCTGGGTGTTGTACCGCCGGCCGCGGACGAGGTGCCCGTAGAGCCGCAGCAGCAGACCGGCGTCGAGCCCGTCCGCCGCCTCGGTGCCCAGCACGCGATGGGGCTCGGCGTCGGGAAGCAGGGGCGCGGGGTCGGTGCGGGGCCGCCAGGCGGGCGGCGGGATGGGCCGGTACGAGCCGGGCTGCTCCAGAACCGTCATGACGAGCACCTCCTTCGTGGGGACGGGCTTGACCGGACGTGCGGCGGAATATGCCGGGCGCCCTCCCTACCGATTGTTCGGTCGTCGGCACATTTTGGCTACAGGCGGCCCGAGCCTGTGGACAAACGGTTCTCCACAGCCTGAGATATGGCCAGGACGTCCAAGACGGGGAGGCGGGACGCCATGCCGGACGAACAGATGGCCTTCACCGGGAGCAAGGCCCCCGCACGGCCGCTGGACGAGATAGACCGCGCCATCCTGCGCATGCTGCAGAGCGACGGGCGCGCGTCGATACGGTCCGTCGCCGAGCGGGTGCACGTCTCGCGCGCCAACGCCTACGCGCGGATCAACCGCCTGATCGACGACGGGGTCATCCAGGGCTTCGGCGCCCGCGTCGACCAGGAGCGGGCGGGGCAGACCGCGTCCGCGTACATCACGCTGAAGATCGTGCAGAACTCCTGGCGCGCGGTCCGCGACAAGCTCCTGGAGTTGCCGGGAGCCGCGCACATCGCCCTGGTGAGCGGGGACTTCGACGTGCTCCTGCTGGTGCACACGAAGGACAACCGCGCGCTGCGCGAGCTGGTGCTGACCCGCATCCAGGCCATGGACGAGGTGCTCAGCACCCGCACGCTGCTGATCTTCGAGGAGACGGACCTCCAGGAGGGAGGCCTCTGAGGGACTCCGGCGGCCGCAGGGGCCTAGTGGTTCGTGCGGAGGCCGTCGAACGCCGTACGGACCACCGCGTCGGCCACCTCTTCGCTGGTCGCCGCCCCGCCGTGGTCGGGCCGGTACCACTCCACCACGGAGTTGATCATTCCGAAGAGCAGCCGGGTGGCCAGGCGGGCGTCCACGTCCGCCCGCAGGTCGCCGTCGGCCGCCGCCTGCTTGAGCAGGTCGGCGACGCGGTGGTCGAACTCGCGGCGGCGCTCCATCGCCCAGCGCTCGGTGCCGGTGTTGCCGCGCACGCGCAGCAGCAGCGTCACGTAGGGCAGCTCGGCCATGAGCACCTCGACGGTGCGGCGGGTGACGTACTGGAGCCGGTCCACGGCACGGCCTTCGGCCGCCCCCGGCTCGTCCAGCACGGCGAAGAGCTCGTCCAGGGCACGGCTTATCGCGAGCCGGAGCAGCTCTTCCTTGCCCTTCACGTGGTGGTAGATGGAGGACTTGGAGATGCCGGCCGCCTTGGAGAGGTGCTCCATGGACGTGCCGTCGTAGCCCCGCTCGTTGAACACCTTGACGGCGACCGCGAGCAGCGATTCGGGCGTGTAGGTGTCGCGCTTGGCCATGGTCATGATTACAGCAGGCTCTCTTCGACGGCCGCACGGCGGCGGAGGGACAGGGAGGGGTCGTAGCGGCCGCCCGGATACTCCCGGGCGAGGCCCCGCAGGATGGAGCGCACGCGGGACAGGCCGATCTCCCGGCCCCATTCCAGCGGGCCGCGCGGGTAGTTCACGCCCAGCCTCATGGCGGTGTCGATGTCCTCGCGGCTCGCCACGCCGCGCCCGGCGGCGTCCTCGGCGAAGTCCACGAGCATGGCAACCGTACGGGCGACGATCAGGCCCGGGACGTCCGCGATGACGCTGACCTGCTTCCCCAGCGCCTGGAACAGGCCCACGGCGGCCTGCACGTCCCGTGCCGACGCCTTCTCGGAGGGGGCGAGGGCGATCCGGGTGCACGTGCGGTAGTCCAGGGCCAGGTCGAAGTAGATCTGCGCCCCGCCGGTCCGCGGAGTGGCGGCCTCGCCCCCGGTGAGGGTCAGCGCCGCACCGCCGGGGAGGGTGATGTGCCACTCGGACGCGTTGGGCGCACGGTCGCGCACGACCTTGATCCCGGCTTCCTCGATCATGTCCTGCAGGGGGCCGCAGACCGGCGGCGGCGCGGCGTGCCAGCCGATCTCCGCGGGCGGGTCGCACGGGGCCGCCGTGGCCGGTACGGGCTTGCCGGCGGCCTCGTCGTAGCCGAACCATCCGCGGCCGGTCTTGCGGCCGAGCAGCCCCGCCTCCACGAGCCGCTGCTGGGCGAGCGAGGGCGTGAACCGGGGATCGTGGAAGAACGCCTCGTAGACCGAACGGGTGACGGCGTTGTTCACATCCTGGCCGATGAGATCGGTCAGCTCGAAGGGGCCCATGCGGAAACCGCCGCATTCCCGCAGCACGGCGTCGATGGTCGCCGGATCGGCGCCGCCCTCCTCGTGGACGCGGAAGGCCTCCGCGTAGAAGGGGCGGGCGAGCCGGTTGACGATGAAGCCGGGGGTGTCGGCGCAGCGCACGGGGGTCTTGCCCCAGGCGGCGACGGTGGCCGCCGCCCGGTCGGCGGTGGCCTCGTCCGTGGCGTGTCCCCGGACCACTTCGACCAGCGGCAGCAGCGGGGCCGGGTTGAAGAAGTGCAGGCCGGCGAAGCGCCCGGGAAGGCGCAGGGCGCCGGCGACGGCGGTCACCGGCAGGGACGAGGTGTTGGTGGCCAGCAGGCAGTCGTCGGGAACGACCGATTCCAGCTCGGCGAACAGCTTCTGTTTGACGTTCAGTTGCTCGACAATCGCCTCGATGACGAGGGCGGAACCGGCGAGTTCGGCGAGCCGTGCGGCGGGCTGCAGATGGGCGAGGGCCGCGTCCCGGCCGGCCGCGTCGAGCCGGCCCTTCTCCACCAGGCGGCCGAGCCGGCCGGCGATCGCCCGCGCCGCCTCCTCCGCACGGCCGGGCGCGGCGTCGTACAGCCGCACGGGATGGCCGGCGACCAGGGCGACCTGGGCGATTCCCTGGCCCATGGTGCCGGCGCCGACGACGGCGACGGTCCCGGCGGGGTCGATTGGGGTCATGGCAGTGATCCTCCCCGAAGAGTTGTCCACAGGTTCGCCGGGCCCCCTTGTCCCGACCGATCGTTCGGTTACTGTATCCACCGGGGGTGCGTCTGGTCCCCCGTATCGGAGCCCCGCTCGACAAGGAGTTGGTCAGCCGTGACCGCCGGACTCACCACCGCTCAGTTGACCGAGAAGCACCGCCCCACCCTCGATCAGGCGCTGGATGCCATGCGCACGCGCGCCTACTGGTCCCCGTTCCCCGAGCACCCGAAGGCGTACGGCGCGGAGGGATCCGTGCCCGGCAGCCTGAGCGCGGCCGAGGGCCAGGCCGCCTTCGAGGCGCTCCGGGGCAAGCGCTTCGAGCTGGACCAGCCGGGCAGCGACGGCTGGGCGGGCGCGGAGGTGTCGCCGTTCGGGATCGAGCTCGGCGTCGAGTATCCGCACCCGGCCGTCGAGGAGCTGCTGCCGGCGCTGCGCGCGGCGATGCCGCAGTGGCGCGAGGCGGGGCCGGAGGCCCGGGCCATGGTCTGCCTGGAGATCCTCGCGCGGATCAACGCCCGGTCGCACGAATTCGCGCACGCCGTCATGCACACCAGCGGCCAGGCCTTCATGATGGCCTTCCAGGCCGGCGGGCCGCACGCCCAGGACCGGGGCCTGGAGGCCGTCGCCTACGCTTATGCGGAGCAGGTCCGCACTCCGGCCTCGGCGGACTGGTCCAAGCCGCAGGGCAAGCGGGATCCGCTGGAGCTGCGCAAGGAGTTCACGGCCGTGCCGCGCGGTGTCTCCCTGCTCATCGGCTGCAACACCTTCCCCACGTGGAACGGCTTCCCGGGCTTCTTCGCCTCCCTCGCCACGGGCAACGCCGTCCTGGTCAAGCCGCACCCGCGCGCGGTGCTGCCGCTGGCCCTGACCGTGCGGATCGCCCGTGAGGTGCTGCGCGAGGCGGGCTTCTCGCCCGACCTGGTGGCGCTGGCCGCCGAGCGGGACGGCGAGGGCATCGCCAAGACCCTCGCCGTGCGCCCCGAGATCCGCATCATCGACTACACCGGCTCCACCGCCTTCGGCGACTGGCTGGAGGCCAACGCCCGCCAGGCGCAGGTCTTCACGGAGAAGGCCGGTGTCAATACGGTCCTCATCGACTCCACGGACGACTACAAGGGCCTCCTCGGCAACCTGGCCTTCTCGCTGTCCCTCTACAGCGGCCAGATGTGCACCACCCCGCAGAACTTCCTGATCCCCCGCGGGGGCATCGCCACCGACGCCGGGCCCAAGTCGTACGACGAGGTGGTGTCGGATCTGGCCGCCGCCGTCCAGGGCCTGCTGGGCGACGACGCCCGGGCGAACGCCCTGCTGGGCGCCATCGTCAACGACCAGGTCAAGGAGCGGATCGACGCCGCCGGCCGGCTCGGCGAGGTCGCCCTCGCCTCCCGCACGGTGCCCAACCCCGAATTCCCCGGCGCCACCGTCCGCACCCCGGTGATCGTGAAGCTGGACGGTGCCAAGCCCGACTCCGAGGCGGCCTACTTCTCGGAGTGCTTCGGCCCGGTGTCCTTCGCGGTCGCCGTCGACTCCTCGGCGGACGCCGTGGAGCTGCTGCGCCGCACGGTGCGCGAGAAGGGCGCGATGACCGTCGGGGCGTACACCACGTCGCCCGAGGTCGAGCGGCTGGTGGAGGAGGCCTGCCTGGAGGAGTGCGCCCAGCTCTCCCTCAACCTGACCGGCGGCGTGTATGTGAACCAGACGGCCGCGTTCTCCGACTTCCACGGCTCCGGCGGCAACCCCGCGGCGAACGCGGCCCTGTGCGACGGCGCGTTCGTGGCGAACCGCTTCCGTACGGTCGAGGTGCGTCGCCCGGCCTAGTCGCCGGAAGGGGCGGGCCCCGGCCCGCCCCAGTGGAACAGCGCCATGGCGACGCTCGTGGCGAGGTTGTAGCTGGACACCTGGGGCCGCATGGGAAGGGCGACCAGCCGGGTCGCCCTCTCCCGCAGCTCCGGCGAGATGCCGTGGCGCTCGGAGCCGAAGGCGATCAGGGCGTCGTCGGGCAGTGTGAGGGAGCGGATGTCGTCGCCTTCCGGGTCCAGGGCGTAGAGCGGCCCGGGCGGGAGTTCGGGCAGGGGCAGCCGCTCGACGGCGGTGGCGTAGTGCAGGCCCGCCCCGGCCCGTACGGCGTTGGGGTGCCAGGGGTCCATGTCCCCGGTGGTGACGACGCCCGTCGCGCCGAAGCCGGCGGCGAGCCGGATCACCGCGCCCACGTTGCCGAGGTTGCGGGGGTTGTCGAGGACGACGACGGGGGCCTTGCGGGGCGCCCGCGAGAGCGTGTCGAGGTTGGCCTGCCGCCCGGGCCGTACGGCGAGCGCGGCCACGCCCGTGGGGTGGATCCTGGGCACGAGCTCGCGCAGTTCCCGGGCCGGGATCTCGGTCAGGCGCTCGGCGAGCGTCGCGGTGAGGTCGTCGGCCAGGGCGGCGGCGAGCGCGAGCGCCGCCTGCTTGTCGCTGGTGACCGCGAGGAGCACGTCGGCACCGAAGCGCAGCGCGTGCTTCAGGGCGTGGAAGCCGTCGAGCAGTACGGCGTCGGGGGCGCGCTCGCCCCACTGCCGGACTGCGGCAGCGGCTTCGTCCTCGGTCATGCCCTCAGCCTACGAGAGTCCTGGCAGCCGCTTCGTCGCCCTCGGGCCGCACCGGGGCCTGCTGCCCGCGGGCCGGGAGCAGCCGGTCGCGGCCGCGGGCGACGAGGGCGCCCAGGCGGCGCAGGAAGGAGGTGGGCAGGAAGACCGCGTCGGCCACGATCATCGCCAGGGAGAAGAACGGCAGCCCGAGCAGGAGGGCGATGCCGAGGTGCTCCATCATCATCGCCGCGAGCAGAACGTTCTTCACCCGCCGGTTCAGCAGGGTGAACGGGAAGGCGACCTGCACGGCCACGGTGCCGTAGCTGAGCAGGAGGACGAGCAGCCCGCTGCCGGCGAGGGCGTGGGAGAGCTCGGGCCAGGGCGAGAAGTAGTCGAGGTGCAGCGGGTAGTAGAGGGCGGTGCCGTCCTGCCAGCGAGAGCCCTGGATCTTGTACCAGCCGGCGGTGGCGTAGATCAGGCAGACCTCCGCCATGATCACCAGCAGGCCGGCGTTGTGCAGCAGGTTGGCCAGGGCGTCGAGCACGGCGCGGGGCTCGCCCGAGCCGTGGCGCACCGCCACCCACCACAGGCCCTGGACGAGCCAAAGGCACCACAGGGCGGTGGCCCAGCCGACGCCGGGCAGCGGGCCGTGGCCGGTCCACGACATCCGGGTGTCGCCGAAGAGCTGGGCGGCGGCGAGGGCCAGCGCGCAGCCGGCCCACAGCACGATGCCCGTCACGTCGGGCCCGGCGGGCTTCCCGGCCCGCCGCGCCGCCCGGCGGGCGTCGAGGGACCAGACGCGGCCGCAGCGCGTGAGGATCAGGTAGAGCGCCATCAGGTGGATGACGTTGTCGCCGCCGTCGCCGAGGAAGACGCTGCGGTTCTGCAGCGACAGCACTCCGATCATGGAGAGCACGGTCATGGTCCGGGTGCGCCAGCCGAGGGCGAGCAGGGCGGCCGTGACGACGGCGAAGGCGTAGACGGCCTCGAACCACAGCCTGCCGTCGGACCAGAGCAGGGCGGTGAAGGCGTGGTTCTCGGCCGTGAGCCGGTGGGCCATCTCCCAGCTCCACGGCCCGTCGGGGCCGTACATCTCGTGCCGGTTCGGCCACTCGCGCAGCAGGAAGACCAGCCACGTGAAGGAGAGGCCTATCCGGATCACGGCCGCCTGGTGGGCGCCCAGGGCGGTGCCGGTGACGCGGTCGATCCCGCGCGAGAGCCGGGCGCCGAGCGGCAGGGTCGTGCTCATCGGTTCTTCGCCTCCGTACGGTCGGCGGCGGTGACCGGCCACCAGCCCAGCACCCGGTAGGCGGGCTTGGGCTCGGACTTCTCGTCGCTCCAGACGGGCGGCGCGACCAGGGTGGTCACGGCGCGCACCTGGACGCGCTGGACGGTGCTCCCGTCGTGCCCGGCGCCGAGCCGGCCGACGACGATGCGCCGGACGTACTGCTCGGAGAGGCCGCCGCGCAGCCCGTTGGGCTGTTCCTTGGCGTCGTGGGAGTTGGTGTAGAAGTCCCAGGCGCGGCGCAGCTCGTTCTGCTGCGTGTGGCTGGGGAGGAGGTTGTGGTGGATCTCGGCGCCGTCCTGTGCGGTGAGGTCGGTCCAGCCGGTGACCGTGGTCCTGCCGTCGGGGCCGCGGAGCTCCGCGCGGGCCTGGACGGCGACGTTCTGCTGGAGCGGGTTGGGAGCGAAGAACTTCCAGTTCTGCTCGTACTCCGGATAGATGTAGTCGTCTATCGCCGCGGCGTTCTGCTTCGTGACCGTGTTCGACGGTGCCACGTGCAGGAACACCATCGCCAGGTGCACGGCCGCCGTCACCGCGATCACCGCTGCGCCCGCCGCGACGACGAAGCGCGCGGGCATGGACAGCCCCGTGAGGGCGCCGGCCCGCTCGTGCCCGTCATCCGACTCCATACCCCGCCCCGTTCCTGCGTCCTGCCCGTGCTGTGCACCCGAACGGTACCGAGGTCGTCTCGCGGGGCACAGCGCCCGGGGGTTATCCACAGGCTTGACACCCCTCTGCGGTCGCACCACCATTGAACCGAACGATCGGTCGGTCGGGCCGGTCGCGAGCGGGCGGAGAGGCAGGGGGCAATGCCATGACGACGATGGCGCCGGACGCAGGAGCCCAGGACACCACGGCCTACGAGGCGGCCTTCGATGCCGCCGTGGCCGCGGACGAGCGCATCGAGCCGCGGGACTGGATGCCCGACGCCTACCGCGCCACCCTCGTCCGCCAGATAGCGCAGCACGCCCACTCGGAGATCATCGGGATGCAGCCCGAGGCCAACTGGATCACTCGTGCGCCCTCGCTGCGGCGCAAGGCGATCCTCATGGCCAAGGTGCAGGACGAGGCCGGCCACGGCCTCTACCTCTACAGCGCCGCGGAGACCCTGGGCACCGGCCGCGACGAGCTGCTCGACAAGCTCCACTCGGGCCGCCAGAAGTACTCCTCGATCTTCAACTACCCCACCCTGACCTGGGCGGACGTGGGCGCCATCGGCTGGCTGGTGGACGGCGCGGCGATCACCAACCAGGTCCCGCTGTGCCGCTGCTCCTACGGGCCCTACGCCCGCGCCATGGTCCGCATCTGCAAGGAGGAGTCCTTCCACCAGCGCCAGGGCTATGAGCTGCTGCTCGCCCTGAGCCGCGGCACCGAGGCCCAGCACGCGATGGCGCAGGACGCCGTGGACCGCTGGTGGTGGCCCTCGCTGATGATGTTCGGCCCCCCGGATGCCGAGTCCGCCCACTCGGCCCAGTCCATGGCCTGGAAGATCAAGCGGCACTCCAACGACGAGCTGCGCCAGCGGTTCGTGGACATCTGCGTCCCCCAGGCCGCCTCCCTCGGCCTGACCCTCCCCGACCCCGACCTGAAGTGGAACGAGGAGCGCGGCCACCACGACTTCGGAGCCATCGACTGGACCGAGTTCCAGGAGGTCCTCCGCGGCAACGGCCCCTGCAACGACCAGCGGATCGGTCAGCGCCGGCGCGCCCATGAAGAGGGCGCGTGGGTGCGCGAAGCAGCCGCCGCATATGCGGCCAAGCACGGAAAGGCGACGGCATGACGAACGCTGACTGGCCGCTGTGGGAGGTCTTCGTGCGCAGCAGGCGCGGGCTCGCCCACACCCACGCGGGCAGCCTCCACGCCCCGGATGCGGAGATGGCCCTGCGCAATGCGCGCGACCTCTACACCCGGCGCTCCGAGGGGGTCTCGATCTGGGTGGTGCCGTCCGCCGCGGTCACCGCCTCCTCCCCCGACGAGAAGGACCCCTTCTTCGAGCCCGCGGCCGACAAGCCCTACCGCCACCCGACCTTCTACGAGATCCCGGAAGGGGTGCGGCACCTATGAAAGGCGTACCTGTGACGACGGCGGCCGAAGCGCCCCCGGCCGCGGCGGCCCTGGCGCTCGGCGACGACGCCCTGGTGCTCTCCCACCGGCTGGGGGAGTGGGCCGGGCACGCGCCCGTGCTCGAAGAGGAGGTCGCCCTCGCCAACATCGCCCTCGACCTGCTCGGCCAGGCCCGCACCCTGCTCTCCCTCGCCGGCGACGAGGACGAGCTCGCCTACCTCCGGGAAGAGCGCGCCTTCCGCAACGTCCAGCTCGTCGAGCAGCCCAACGGCGACTTCGCCCGCACGATCGCCCGCCAGCTGTTCTTCTCCGTCCACCAGCACCTGCTGTACGGGCAGCTGGCCTCGGGCGACGGACCGTTCGCCCCCCTGGCCGGCAAGGCGGTCAAGGAGGTCGCCTACCACCGCGACCACGCCGAGCACTGGACGCTGCGGCTCGGCGACGGCACGGAGGAGAGCCACGCCCGGATGCAGAGCGCCCTGGACGGCCTCTGGCGGTATACGGGCGAGCTCTTCGAGCCCGTCGAGGGCCTGCCGGTCGACTGGACCGCGCTGCGCGAGGGCTGGCTGGCCGCGGTGACCGAGGTCGTCGAGCGCGCCACGCTGACGCTGCCCGGCGGCCCGCAGACCGGCGCCTGGACCGCGGGCGCGGGCCGGCAGGGCATCCACACCGAGCCGTTCGGCCGGATGCTCGCGGAGATGCAGCACCTGCACCGCAGCCACCCGGGGGCGTCATGGTGAAGACGGCCTCCCCCACCCGCCTCGAAGAGGAGCTCCGCGCCCTGGCCGGAGCCGTCCCCGACCCCGAGCTGCCCGTCCTCACCCTCGCCGAGCTGGGCGTGCTGCGCGGCCTGCACGTCACCGGCCCCGGCCGGGTCGAGGTGGAGCTCACCCCCACGTACACCGGCTGCCCGGCGATCGAGGCGATGTCCGCGGACATCGAGCGCGTGCTGCACGAGCACGGCCAGGCCGAGGTCTCCGTCCGCACCGTGCTCTCCCCCGCCTGGTCCACCGACGACATCACCGCCGAAGGACGCCGCAAGCTGGAGGAGTTCGGCATAGCCCCGCCCCGGCCCACGGGGCCGGCCGGGCCGGTCATGGTCGGCCTGGCCATCCGGTGCCCCCACTGCGGCTCCACCGAAACCACGCTGCTCAGCCGCTTCTCGTCCACCGCCTGCAAGGCCCTGCGCCGCTGCGAGGCATGCCGCGAACCCTTCGACCACTTCAAGGAGTTGTAGATGGCAGCGGCCCGCCACGGCGCCTTCCACCCCCTGCGGGTGGCGGCCGTCGAACCGCTCACCGACGACTCGGTCGCCGTGACCTTCGCCGTGCCGCCCGAGCTACGGGAGACCTACCGCTACGCACCGGGTCAGCACATCGCCGTCCGCCGCACCGCCCGCGACGGCGGCGAGATCCGCCGTACGTACTCGGTGTGCGCTCCCGCACCCGCCGCGGGGGCGCCCGGGCCCGCGGAGCTGAAGGTGGGGGTCCGGCTGGTGGACGGCGGCGAGTTCTCCACGTACGCCCTCAAGGAGCTGGCCGCCGGGGACACGGTCGAGGTGATGGCCCCGGCCGGGCGGTTCGTCCTGGAGCCCCGGGCCGGGCACTTCGCGGCGATCGTGGGCGGCAGCGGGATCACACCCGTGCTGTCCATCGCCTCGACGCTGCTGGCCCGGGAGCCCGGGGCGCGGTTCTGCCTCGTACGCAGCGACCGGACCACGGCCTCCACGATGTTCCTGGAGGAGGTCGCCGACCTCAAGGACCGCTTCCCCGACCGCTTCCAGCTGGTGACCACGCTCTCCCGCGAGGAGCAGCAGGCCGGGCTGCCGTCCGGGCGGCTGGACGAGGAGCGGCTGACCCGGCTGCTGCCCGCGCTGGTCCCGGTGGAGGAGATCAGCGGCTGGTTCCTGTGCGGGCCCTTCGGGCTGGTCCGGGGCGCGGAGCGGGCGCTGCGCGGCCTGGGTGTCGGCCGGGACCGCATCCACCAGGAGATCTTCCACGTGGAGCAGGCCCCGCCGGTGGGCGGCGCCGCAGAGCAGACCGCTTCCTCCCCGGCGCGCAGCACGGCCGCCAGGGTGACCGCCACGCTGGACGGGCGCAGCGGCAGCTGGCCGGTCCAGGAGGGGGAGACGCTGCTGGAAGCGGTGCTGCGCAACCGCTCCGACGCGCCGTACGCCTGCAAGGGCGGGGTGTGCGGGACGTGCCGGGCGTTCCTGGTCCGCGGCGAGGTGCGGATGGACCGGAACTTCGCGCTGGAGCCGGAGGAGGTCGAAGGCGGCCATGTGCTGGCGTGCCAGTCGCATCCGGTGACGGAGGAGGTGGAGCTCGACTTCGACCGCTGAGTTCCCCGTCGCCGCCTCCGGTTCCCAATTGCCGCCTCCCGCCCTACATTGACGGTCCGTCAGGTAAGCGGGCGCGGGAGGGCGGCGGCGGTGGACTTCACCTTCAGCGAGGAACAGCAGGCGGCCCTCGAAGCGGCGCGGGCGGTCTTCTCCGGGGTCACCCCCGACGCGGTGCCCAGCCCGGTCCTCTCCCGGGGCCCCGTTGCGGAGGACTTCGACCGCGCGCTGTGGCGCAGGCTGGCCGCGGCCGATCTGCTGAGCCTGACCGTCGGCACCGGCCACGGCGGGGCGGGGCTCGGGCCGATCGCCCTGTGCCTGGTGCTGCGCGAGGCCGGGCAGGTGCTCGCCCGGGTGCCGCTGCTGGAGACCGGCGCCACGGCGCTCGTGCTGAGCACGCACGGCGGCACGGCAGGAGAGCGGATCCTGCCGGGGGTCGGGCGGGGCGAGCTGGTCGCCACGGTCGCCTCCAGCGGGCGGACCGGCCATGACGCGGCGGAGCTCGCCGCCGGCGCCCGGCCGTCGGGCGCCGGGAGCTGGGTGTTCGACGGCGTGCAGACGGCCGTGCCGTGGGCGCCGTGCGCCGATGTGCTCGTGATCCCCGCGCGGGTGGCGGCGGAGGGTACGGGCGAGGGCGCAGGCGGGCCCGCGGTGCTCGGGCTCGTGCCGCGCGAGCACGCGGGGGTCGTGCTGTCCGAGCAGGTGTCCACCAATGGCGAGCGGTATGCCGAGGTGCGGCTCGACGGCGTACGGCTCGACGGCACGCAGGTCGTCACCACCGAGGGGGCGTGGCCACGGCTGCGGCGGCTGCTCACCGCCGGGACGTGCGCGCTCGCGCTCGGGGTGGGGACGGCGGTATGCCGTATGACCAGCGCGTACACGAGCAAACGGGAGCAGTTCGGCTTCCCCTTGGCCACGTTCCAGGCGGTGGCCGTCCAGGCCGCGGACCGCTACATCGACCTGCGGGCCATGGAGGCCACGCTCTGGCAGGCCGCGTGGCGGCTGGAGACCGGCGCGGGCGGGCCGCTCCCCGCCGACGCGGACCTCGCCGTGGCGAAGGTGTGGGCCTCGGAAGGGGTGCGGCGCGCGGTGCAGACCGCGCAGCACCTGCACGGCGGCTTCGGCGCCGACACCGGATACGCCCTGCACCGGTACCACGCCTGGGCCAAGCAGCTGGAGCTGTCGCTGGGCCCGGCCGCGGCGCACGAGGAGGCGCTGGGCGACCTGCTGGCCGCCCACGCGCTCGAAGGCTAGGCCCCGGCCGATCACCGCCGGAAACCCGGCCCGACCGCCGCCGGATACTCGGGTACCCGGCCCGGTCGCCGCCGGGTACCCGGGGTACCCGGCCCGACCGCCTCTAGATCACGCTGCCGGGAGCGCCGTTGCCGTCCACGACCGGGCGGCCGGTGGCCTCCCAGGCCTGCATGCCGCCGTCGACGTTCACCGCGTCCAGGCCCTGCTGCACCAGGTAAGCGGTGACCTGCGCGGAACGGCCGCCCGAGCGGCAGATCACGTTGATCCGGCCGCCGTCGGGCGCCTTCTCCGTCAACTCGCCGAAGCGGGCCACGAAGTCGCTCATCGGCATGTGCAGCGCGCCCTCCGCGTGGCCGGCGGCCCACTCGTCGGCTTCGCGCACATCCAGCAGAAAGTCGTCGGCCGAGAGGGCATCGACGCCGACCGTGGGGATTCCGGAACCAAAGCTCATGCCCACGACGCTACCCGACCAGTTCCCGCAGCTGCGCCTCGCGCTCGGTGACCTGCGCGCGCAGGCCCTCGGCGATCTCCTCCAGCAGGCCGTCCGGGTCCTCCGGCGCCATCCGCAGCATCGCGCCGATCGCCGAACCCTCCAGCTCGGCGGCCAGCCCCGACAGCATCTCCTTGCGCTGCGCCAGCCACTCCAGGCGGGCGTACAGCTCCTCCGCACGGTCCAGGGGGCGCGGCTCCGGCGCCGGGCCCGCCGCCCACTCCGCGGCCAGCTCCTTGAGGAGCGCCTCGTCACCGTCGGCGTACGCGGCGTTGACCCGCACGATGAACGCCTCGCGGCGCAGCCGCTCGGCCTCGTCCCGCGCCAGGTCCGGGTGGGCCTCACGGACCAGCTCCCGGAAGGCCTTGCGGGCCTCGTCGCTCGGGCGGACGCGGCGGGGCGGGCGGACCTGCTTCTCCGTGAGCATCGCCATCCCTTCCGGGGACAGCCCGTCCGAGTCCAGCCAGCCGCCGAACAGCTCCTCCACGCCGGGGAGCGGCTGCACCAGCGCGCGGGCCTCGCGGGCCTTCCGCTGGTCCTCCGGGTCACCGCTGCGCGCGGCGACGGCCTCGGCGATCCGGGCGTCCAGTTCTTCGAGGCGGGCGTAGACCGGGCCGAGACGCTCGTGGTGCAGGCGGGAGAAGTTCTCCACCTCCACACGGAACGTCTCCACGGCGATCTCGAACTCGATCAGCGCGGTTTCGGCCGTGCGGACGGCTTGCTCCAGGCGGGAAGTGTCTGCTTCCGGATTCATCACCCGACCAGCGTAGTTCCCTCCGGGAGGGGGGGTGTTCCGGCGGGAGGATGCCGCCGGAGCAACGCAGGACGCAGGAGAGCAAGAGCAGCAGCCGGGGTCCCTACACGCCTTCCTCCGCCTTCACCCGCCCCTCGCGGATCGCCCGCGTCAGGGCCTCGTGATCGGATTCCGTGCGGTCCGCGTAGGTCCGGGCGAAGGCGGCCACCGAATCGTCGAGGGCTTCGGACTTGCCGCAGTAGGCGGCTATGAGCCGCGGGTCCGCCGTGTGGGAGTGGGCGCGGGCGAGGAGGGCGCCGGTGAGGCGGGCGTAGTCGTCGAGCTCGGCGGGGGCGAGGGCCGCCGGGTCCACGCTGCCCTTGCGGTTGCGGAACTGCCGCACCTGGTACGGGCGCCCCTCGACCGTGGCCCAGCCGAGCAGGACGTCGCTGACGACCTGCATCCGCTTCTGGCCCAGGACGACGCGCCGCCCCTCGTGCCCGTCCGGCGGCAGGGCGAAGCCGGCCTTCTCCGCGTACGGCAGCAGGACGGAGGGCCGGGCCTCCTTCACCTGGAGGACCAGCGGCTCCCCGCAGTGGTCCAGGAGCAGCACCACGTACGAGCGCAGCCCCACGCTCCCCGTCCCGACGATGCGGAACGCCACGTCCTGCACCTCGTAGCGGGCGAGCAGCGGCAGCAGCTCCTCGGGGAGGGTGCCGAGGTAGCCGCCCAGCGCCAGGGCGACCGCGGCCGCCTCGGTGTCCGGCAGGCGGCGCAGGACCGGTGGGGCGTCCACGAAGCGCCGGCCGCCGGCCGCCTTCTCCGTGGCCTTGGCGGCGAAGCGGGCGCTCGTGTTCCGCCGGGCCTTGGCGGCGACCCGGTCCAGCGTGCCGGTCAGGTCGCGGGCGTCCGCGTGGGAGACGAGCCGCTCGTCGGCGATGGCGTTCCAGGCGTCCGCGACCGGCATGCCGGCGAGCAGCCGCATCGTGTGCCGGTACGAGCCCACGGCGTCCCGCGCCGCCGCCCGGCAGGTGTCCTCGTCCGCGCCCGCCTCCCGCCCGGCCAGCACCAGCGAGGCGGCGAGCCGCTTCACGTCCCACTCCCACGGCCCGTGCAGGGTCTCGTCGAAGTCGTTGAGGTCCATGACGAGCCCGCCGCGCGCGTCGCCGTAGAGCCCGAAGTTGGCGGCGTGGGCGTCGCCGCAGAGCTGGGCGCCGACACCGGTCACGGCCGTGTCCATCAGGTCGTACGCCATGAGCCCGGCGGAACCGCGCAGGAAGGCGAACGGGGACGCGGCCATCCGGCCGACCCGTATCGGCGTGAGCTCGGGCAGCCGGCCCGCGTTCGACGCCTCGACCGCGGCGACGGCGTCCGGACGACCGGCCCCGGGGGCCCACCGCGCGTGCGCGGACCGCGGCACCCGCTCCCGCAGCGCCTTCCCCTCCGCCTTCGGCGACCCGGCCGCCCCCTTCGGACGAGCGGCCCGGGCGAACCCCGGCACGTGCGGCAGTCGCGCCATCGCGCCCACCTCCCCCTTCGTATGAGCGTATGAGCCGAGCGGGCCGACGGAGCCGACCGGCCGGGCCAGGCTGAGCACCTGCCCGAGAGAAGACCCCGAGGGCCCCGCCCCGGTTCCACCCCCGGTTCCCGCACCGCTTGGCTGAAACGTTGCTCTCCGCCAGAGGCCGCCCTTGACCTCAAGCAAAGTTGAGGTTCGAGGATGCAAGCACGAGCCTCGGCTCCGGACGTACAGGCAAGCAGCACCGGCTACGCGGGGGAGAGAGCGAGAGAACGCGATGACCAAGGAATCCGGCTTCTACTCGATCATCGACTACACCGTCGACGGACCCGAGACGCAGCGCGCCCTGCTGAAGGAGTTCACCGAGATCCAGAAGTCCTGGGTGCGTTTCTACCCCGGCTACCGCTCGGCACAGTTCCACCTCAGCACGGACGGCACCCGCGTCGTGAACCTCATCCACTGGGCCACCGAGGCCGACTACCGCAACTTCGTGGAAAACTCCGACACCGACGGCCGCCTGGCCGCCATCCGTCAGGCCCTGGAGAACCTGCCCGGCAAGGCTGAGATCAACATGCCCGGGGCTCCGACCTACCTCGCCTACGAGGTCACGCCCGGGCCGCGCCCGTAGCGTTTCCCACGGCGGCTTCCAGCGACGTCCTGACCGTTCGCAGTGCGGCCGACACGGCCGGAGGAGGCGCCGACTCCACCCCCGCGGCCCCGCGGGTCGTGGCGTAGCCCAGGACCTGGGCCATGCCGAGGGCGCGCAACGCCTCGTCCCCGGCGGCGGTGCCGGGCTGCTCCAGCATCTGCCGGGCGGTCGACTCCAGCAGCACGCCGGCGACCGCGGCCAGCGCCCACGGCGGCAAGGCCTCTTCGAGCACCGCCGCCACGGATATGGTGCCCGGCGAGGCCGGGGCCTGCCGTTCGGCCGCCGCCGGGGCGGATGCCGCCGGGGCGGATGCCGCCGGGGCGCCGGACACGGCAGGCGAGCCGGACGGGGCCGGTGAGGCGGAGGCGACGGGCGGGGCGGGCGTCTCGCGCCAGGTCCTCAACGAGCCGTAACGGGACAGGCCGTCATGCAGGGCTGCCGCGAAAGTGGAACCCAGACCGGGCCCCGTCATCTCTTCCTTCGACGCTCGCACCGGCGCCTCCTCGAAGCCACGGGCACCGCACCGCAGCGGGCGCCCTCGCGGATGAGCGGCAGGGCACACGCGGAACACCCCCGACGCATAGCGCGAAGGTAGCAAACCGACCAGTTTGTATGTCAAGGAAGAACCGGGCAGTTTGTCCCAGTTTGCAACTGGGCTCGACCACCGCTCCAGGAACCCTCCAGGAGCCCTCCAGGACCCCCCAAGCCGCCTCCGGGGCTCTCAGCCGTCCCGCCTCCGGCAAAGTCAGGAGGCGGCCGGCTCCACCGCCCGCGGCAGCGTCGTGACCGCACAAGTGCCGCCGCAGTGGTCGCCGTACTCCGCCGTAATGTCCGACCCCGCCGGGTCCAGCCGGCCGACTACGTGCTCGGCGGCGAGCCGGGGCATCAGCAGCCGCCAGAAGGCCGTCACGGCCTCGCGGGACAGCCACTCCCGGTCGCCGCGACCGAGGACCTCCAGCCCCGTCGTCGACGCCGTGATCACCGTGGCCGCGTCCTGCGGCTCCACCCCTTCGGCGAGCGCCCCTTCGCTGCCGGCCCGCACCAGTTGCCGGCGCACGAAGTCCTGCCACTGCCGGCGCAGATCGGGTTTCGTCGCATCGGAGACGTCGCAGCTCAGCCGGAACCCGGCACGGACGACGAGGTCGCTGCGGAGGCGGCTCACCATGGCGTGGGAGGCGTCCGCGAGCACCTGCAAGGCCGGTTCGTCGCGGCTGTCCGCGCAGCGCGTGATGGTGAGGAGGGCCTCGCGCGCCTCGGACTCGACGGCCGCGGCCAGCGACTCCTTGTCCTCGAAGTGGAAGTGGAACGCGCCGGTGCTCACCCCGGCCTTGGCGCTGATCCCCGAGACCCGCGAACTGGCGTACCCGTACTGGTCGAACGCGGCGGCGGCGGAGTGGATGAGTGCGCGGCGAGTGCGCTCTGCTCGCTCTTGCTGCCTCATGATGGACGACTCCCGCAACGAACTCGAACCCCTGCAACCCCGGCGGGGAATGCGGGAACTGGACGGGGACATGTCACCCGCGTGCAATATGGAGGAAGTGTAGCAATATAAAACCAACTAGATGGTTTTATTGCCTACCCTTTTCCGACTCTTTGGGCCGGAGACAGAGCGCAGATGCGCTGGAGATGGGCCGGAGACGACCGGCCGGCCCGGGGCCGGCCGGTCGTCGGCGCGTCAGTAGCGGTGGTGGTCCGGCTTGTACGGACCCTACAGCGGACACCAAGGCAGGCGGCCTGCTCCGGACGGAGTTCGGTCAACGGAGCCCGGTCAGCTTCACACCCAGCGCGTCCAGGTGCAGCCGGGCCGCCTTCTCGTCCGGCGACTTCGGCAGGACGTACGCGTCCCCTGCCGGGAATCCTCGCTGGGCCGGCCGTGTCGATCTCGTCGCCTAAGTGACCGAGGTTTCCCACGGTCGTCTGGTGCGGGCACCCTGGTCGCGCAGCGACTCCGCACAGCCCTAGAGGCCGGCGGCCTTCTTCAGGGCCTCCACGCGGTCCGTGCGCTCCCATGTGAAGTCGGGCAGCTCACGGCCGAAGTGGCCGTACGCGGCGGTCTGCGAGTAGATCGGGCGCAGCAGGTCGAGGTCGCGGATGATCGCGGCCGGGCGGAGGTCGAAGACCTCGGCGATGGCGTTCTCGATCTTGTCGGTGTCGATCGTGTTCGTGCCGAAGGTCTCGACGAACAGGCCGACCGGCTCGGCCTTGCCGATCGCGTACGCCACCTGCACCTCGCAGCGCGAGGCCAGGCCCGCGGCCACGACGTTCTTGGCGACCCAGCGCATCGCGTAGGCGGCGGAGCGGTCGACCTTGGACGGGTCCTTGCCCGAGAACGCGCCGCCGCCGTGGCGGGCCATGCCGCCGTACGTGTCGATGATGATCTTGCGGCCGGTCAGGCCGGCGTCACCCATCGGGCCGCCGATCTCGAAGCGGCCGGTCGGGTTCACCAGCAGGCGGTAGCCGTCGGTGTCCAGCTTGATGCCGTCCTCCACCAGCTCCGCCAGGACGTGCTCGACCACGAACTTGCGGACGTCCGGGGCGAGGAGGGAGTCCAGGTCGATGTCGGAGGCGTGCTGCGAGGAGACGACCACGGTGTCGAGGCGGACGGCCTTGTTGCCGTCGTACTCGATGGTCACCTGGGTCTTGCCGTCGGGACGCAGGTACGGGACGGTCCCGTTCTTGCGGACCTCCGACAGGCGGCGCGAAAGGCGGTGCGCCAGCTCGATCGGCAGCGGCATCAGGTTCGGCGTCTCGTCGCAGGCATAGCCGAACATCAGGCCCTGGTCGCCCGCGCCCTGCTTGTCGAGCTCGTCCTCGTCGCCCTCGACGCGGGCCTCGTAGGCCGCGTCGACACCCTGGGCGATGTCCGGCGACTGCGCGCCGATCGAGACCGAAACGCCGCACGAGGCGCCGTCGAAGCCCTTCGCCGAGGAGTCGTAGCCGATCTCCAGGATCTTGTTGCGCACGAGCGAGGCGATCGGCGCGTACGCCTTCGTGGACACCTCCCCCGCCACGTGCACCAGGCCGGTGGTGATCAGGGTTTCGACGGCCACGCGGGAGGCCGGGTCCTCCGTGAGCAGGGCGTCGAGGATCGTGTCGCTGATCTGGTCAGCGATCTTGTCGGGGTGACCCTCGGTCACGGACTCCGAAGTGAACAGGCGGCGGGACACATCGCTCCCTAGGACGTCGGGTGGTGGGATGGAGGGGGTCGTTGGCGTTCCGGTCGGCCGTCAGGCGCTGTACGGGGTCTTGGCCCGCGCCTCGCGCAGAGCGACGGCCCACCACAGCAGCTGGTCGAGCAGCTTCTTCGCGGTGCCGGTGGCGGGGGGCTCAGCCTGCCGTGCCCGGCAGCAGCACGATGCGCCCGATGTGGGCCCGGGACTCGATCTCCTGGTGAGCTCGGCCGACCTCTTCGAGGGGGTACGTGGCGTGCACCGCGTGCCGGATCGTGCCGTCGGCGAGGCCGGCCGCCAGCTCCTCGTGGTTGGCGAGGTACTCCTCCGGGCGGGCCGCGCGCCAGCGGGAGAGGGCGAAGCCGGTGATGAACTTCATCTCGATGAGTTCCATGGGCGAGATCCGGGGGACCTCCAGCCCGCCGCCCGCGGAGCCGTAGAAGACCAGGCGGCCGAAGGGGGCGAGCAGGCCGACGCCCCGGCGGAGGACGTCGCCGCCGATGCTGTCGAGGATGATGTCGACGCCGGCGCCGCCGGTGGCCTCGCGGACTTCGTCGACCCACGTGTCCTGGCTGTAGTCGATGACGATGTCGGCGCCGAGGGAGCGGGCGAAGCCGAGCTTTTCGGCCGAGCTCGCGGTGGCGATGACCGGGCCGGCGCCGCGGGCCTTGGCCCACTGCACGCTCAGGTGGCCGATGCCGCCGGACGCGGCGTGCACCAGGACGCTCTCTCCGGGGCGCAGGTTCGCCGTGCCCAGGGTGCCGGTGCCGATCGGGCCGGGCGAGGGGAGCGCGGTGGCCTGGGCGGCGTCGAGCCCCTCCGGCACGGACAGCACCGTCGCCGCGTCGACGACCACGTAGTCGGCGTACGCCCCGTGGAGCGTGAACGCGCCGACCCGGTCGCCCTCGCGGAATCCGGTCACGCCGGCACCCACGCCCGCCACGCGGCCGATGACGTCGCCGCCGAGCACGACCGGGAACTCCGGCCGCCACATCGGCGCGGGGAAGATATTGCGCCGCATCTGCGTCTGCGCGAAGCCCACGCTGATCGCCTCGGCGGCGATCAGCACCTCGCCCGGACCCGGCTGCGGCACGGGGGTCTCCTCGACCCGCATGACCTCCGGGCCCCCGAACTCATGGATACGGATCACACGCACCTGGGATTCCTCCAGTCGGAATTGCGGTCAGTGGGTCAGGGAGTCGTGGGTCAGGGGCTCGGTGCGCCCCGTGCTCTGCTTCAGCTCGAAGAACGCCGGGTCGCCGGCCAGGGTCCGGAAGGCCTCCCAGAGCCGCACCGCCCGCTCGCCGCGCGGTATCTCCGACAGCACCGGGCCGAACTGGCCGGCGCCGCCGTCGACGGAGATCGTGGGGACGCCGATCAGGTCCTGACCGAGGCCGTCCGAGGGCACCCGGTCGCGCGAGGCGCGCAGTTCGGCGTCCCAGCGGTCGTCGTCCATCGCGTCGATCAGCTCCGCGGGCAGGCCGGTCTCGGCCAGGGCCGCCTCGATGTCCGGGCGCGTCTTGCCCAGCCCCTCGATCATCGCCGCGCGGAACTCCTCGGCCGGGGCGGTGCGGACGGGCTCGAAGATGCCGCCGGGGCCGTGGAAGCGGGAGCCCATCGCCGTGTAGAGGGGGCCGGTGACGGCGTCGCCGTGGGCGGCGCGGGCGGCGGCCAGGACCCGGACCGGGCCCCAGTAGAGGTCGAGCATCGTCCGCCGCGCCTCGGGCATGTCCTTGCCGCTGTTGAGCAGGGCCAGGCTCATCACGTGCCAGCGGACGGTCACCGGGGCCCGGCCGGCCACCTCCGTGATCCACCGGGACGCGATCCAGGCGAAGGGGCACAGCGGGTCGAACCAGAAGTCCACGGCATGCGACTCGGCCTGCGGCGGCTGCTGGGGCTGGGGTTCCATGTTCTCGTCTTCCCTGTGTGACTCGGGTGCCCGGTCGCTCCGGGCCTCCGGGGCTTCCCGGGCGTCGACCCGCGCGAGCGCGTCGAGCACGGCGTTCTGCTTCTCGTCACGGGCGCGCGACAGCGCGGCGTAATCCGTGCCGAAGGTCCGGTCCGCCTCGGCGCCCAGGGCCTCGACGGCCTCCGGCGTCAGGGCCGGGACGGCGGTGGCGCGCCAGGCGCGCTCCAGTGCGGGCGCCGTGCCGCCCAGCCAGCGGCGCAGACCGCCCTCGCCGCCGCCCAGGTGGAAGGCCTCGAACGGCCCCACCACGGCCCAGCGCAGACCGATCGAGTGCGTGACGACGGCGTCGAGTTCGGCCATCGTGACGACGCCCTCCTGCACGAGGTGGACGCTCTCTTTCAGCAGCGCGGACTGCAGGCGGTTCGCGACGAAGCGCGGTACGGGCTTGCGCACCACGACGGGCACCTTGCCCACCGCCCGGTAGAAGGCCGTGACCTCGTCGATCAGCCCGGCGGGGGCGTGCCGGCCGCCGACGACCTCGACCAGGGGGACGACGTGCGGCGGGTTGAAGGGGTGTCCCACGACGACGCGCCCCGGCTCGGACATCAGCGCGCCCATGTCATCGGGCAGCAGCTTGGACGTGGAGGACAGCAGCAGCGCTTCCGCGGGAGCGGCCCGCTCGACCGTACGGAACAGCTCCTGTTTGAGGGCGAGGTCGTCGGGGGCGTTCTCCTGCACCACTGCCGCCCCGCGGACCGCGCGCGCCACGTCGGGCTCGAACTCGACGCGCTGCATGAGCGCATCGACGTCGGCGGCCCCACCCGGCAGGGTGGGGGCGAAGACCGCCAGGCCCTCCCTGACCACCCGCTCGGCGTCGGGCCGTCTGCTGTTGACCCGGACCCGCAGGCCCCGGGACAGGAAGAGGGCGATCCAGCCGAGCCCGATGGTGCCCGCGCCGATGACGGCGACGACGTTCCGTTCCCCGGGAGGCCGCACCGCGTCCTCGGAAGGCTGTACTGCGCTGCTCATCACGTACTCGTCTCGTTCGGCGGCCTTCGGTGCGGCGGGCACCCGGGCGCGGCCGCCGGCAGGCGCGCCCGGGCAGTCATCCGCCCGGTCAGTGACCGACCCGCGTGGTCGGTCAGTAACCGACCTGCGTGATCGGTCAGCCGACCTGCGTGGTCGAGAACGCCACCGGCTTGGCCGGGTCGACGTAGCACTGGAACGGGTCCCACTGGTTCGTCACCGGCTGCAGCCGGTTCCAGGAGAAGGCCGGGTCGGTGAAGCTGGACCCGCCCGGGCCGGTGGTGAGCGTGGCGCCGCCGGTGCTCGGGGCCTTGAGCGTGACCTCCAGGTTCGGGAAGTCGAACTCGACGCCGCCGGCCCACTCGCCGTCGGACTTGACGGCGAGGTTGTTGCCGTTGCGCTCGACCCACTGCTTCGCGGAGCCGAGGTTGCTGCCGCCGGTCAGCCTGTAGCCGACGACCTTGGCGTTCTCGGGCACCTTGTAGGCGATGCTCACGGTGTTGAGGAGCTTGTTGAAGTCCGCCACGGCCTTGATCGGGGCCGAGTCGAAGGTGACCTTGAAGGTCTGGCCCGGGGCAACCTTGGCCGGCGCCGTGGTGGTGAAGTCACGTGCGTACGTGACCGGGATCCAGTTGCCGTCGTACCGGGTCTGGCAGGTGTAATTCAGCGTCTTCGTCGCGGTGTCGGCACTCGCCGTTCCGGCCGAGGACATGATCCCCGTCAGAGCAAGCCCCAGTGAGGCCGCAAGTCCGCCCGTCAGCTTCCACTTGTGCTGCACTGCATTTCCTCTCTCAGACGGCGTGGAGTACTTCCAGCGCCGGGAACAGACTCCGGAACACGGCTGGAGTCCCGATGGAGAGCGGATCGAATTCCGGCCTTGGCAGCGGGTTTCGGCCTGGGGCGGACCTGCGTGCGCCCTGCGGACCTGCGGGGATCGGCGCCGGGGCGCTCAGACGGACGCCGCTGGCTCCTTCTGCGCCCGCTCCCACGCGCGCTCGATGAAGTGCAGCAGCTTCTCGGGCGCCTGGACGCCGGAGACCGGCGTGCGGCCGTCGATGACGACCGAGGGCACGCCCGTCACGTTGAACTGCCGGGCGCGGTTCTCGTCGGCGATCACGGCGTCCGCGTAGCGGTCGCCCGCCAGCACCTCGCGGACCTCGGCCTCGTCCAGCCCGGCCTCGCCCGCCAGCCGCACCAGCACCTCGCGGTCGCCGACGTTGAGGGCCTCGGTGTGGTACGCGTGGAACAGCCGCTCCATGACCGGCTCCAGCAGGCCGCGCTCGGCCGCGAAGTGCGTGAGCCGGTGCGCGTCGAAGGTGCCCACGGGGCGGGACTTGTGGAGGTTGAGCTCCAGCCCCTCCTGCCGGCCCTGGGACTTGATCAGCTCGATCCGGCCCGGCAGCGCGGCCGGGTCCGTCCACTCCGCCATGGCCTCGGCGGCCGTCGGGCCGGGCTCGCTGCCCTCGCCCGGCGCGAGCTCGAAGCTGCGCCAGACGATCTCCAGCTCGTCGCGGTGGGCGAAGCCGTCCAGGGCGGCGGCTATCCGGCGCTTGCCGATGTAGCACCAGGGGCAGAGGACGTCGGAGTAGATCTCGATCTTCATGGCAGGTCTCCTCGGTTGACGCTCGACGGACGTTCGATCGTTCAGCCGACGGTGATGACGATCTTCCCGCGGACGTGGCCGGTCTCCATCTCGCGGTGGGCGTCCGCCGCCTGCTCCAGCGGGAAGGTCTTGGAGACCTCCACGCGCAGCTTGCCCTCGGCGTAGAGGGCGGTCAGCTCGGCGAGGCGCTCCTTGGCCCGCTGGCTGAAGACCGCGCGGACGCCCAGCTCCTCGACGCGGCCGAAGTCGACGAGGGTGGCGATGCGGTTCTTGTCCTTGACCAGCTCGACGGAGACGTCGAGGGCGTCGCCGCCGATGCCGTCGAGGGCCGCGGTGACGCCGCCGGGGGCGAGCTCGCGGACGCGGTCGGCGAGGCCCTCGCCGTAGGTGACGGGGGTGGCGCCCAGCGACCGCAGGTACTCGTGGTTGCGCTCGCTCGCGGTCCCGATGGCCGTGGCGCCCAGCACCCGGGCCAGCTGCACGGCGATCGTGCCGACGCCGCCGGCGGCAGCGTGGACGAGCAGGGTGTCGCCCGCGCCGATCTCCAGCGCCTGGAGGGCGGTGTGCGCGGTCTGCGCCGAGGCGGAGAACGCGCCGGCCACCTCCCACGGCATGCCGGCCGGCTTGGCGACGACCTGCTCGGCGGAGACGACCAGGTACTCGGCGTAGCAGGAGAGGATGGCCCAGCCCAGGACCTCGTCGCCGACGGCGAACTCGGTGACGCCCTCGCCGAGCTCGTCGACGACGCCCGCGAAGTCGTTGCCGACGGTCTGCGGGAAGGAGAGGGTCGTGTTGGGCGGCGTCCAGCCGGCGCGGACGGCCGTGTCGTACGCCTGCACACCGGCGGCCTTGACGCGCACGCGCACCTCGCCGGCGCCGGGACGAGGGGTCTCGACCTCCTCGGTCTTGAGCACCTCGGGGCCGCCGAACTCCTGGAAAACTGCCGCCTTCATGGCATGTCCTTCTCTGTGGGTGGGGCTGGTGTTCTGCATCTTTCAACCTCAACCGAAGTTGAGGTCAACGGGGAAAACGACGCTTCGTGCGGTTTTCCAGCGCGCTTCGAGCGAGCCTTGAGCGGATGTCGACCGGGCTTCGAGCGCGCTTCGAGTGCACTTCGAGCGGAACTCGACCGTCCGCCCGATGGGTGCGGTCGGCTACGGGCGTTCCGCCGGGCCGGCGCCGGCCTCGGCACCGGTGCCCGCGGCCGCGCCCGCCGCCGCGGCGATCACCCGCGTCTGCTTCGCGTCGCGCTCGGCCGCGAGCTCCTCGTAGCCGCGGTCGCCGAACGCCTCCTCCGCCTGGGCGAGGATCCGGGCGACGGTCTCCTCGTCGACAGGCGGGTTGCCGAGCCCCTGCCAGCTCTTCTCCAGTCCGGCGCCCAGGTGCTCGAACCAGTGGCGCAGGCCGCCGGGGCCGCCGCCGAGGTGGAAGGCGCGGAAGGGGCCGACCGCCGCCCAGCGGCCGCCGATCGAGGAGGTGACGATCTCGTCCAGCTCGGCGACGGAGACGACGCCCTCGCGGACCAGGTGGATGCTCTCGCGCAGCAGCGCGGACTGCAGCCGGTTGGCGACGAAGCCGGGGACGGCGCGGCGCAGCACCACGGGGGTCTTGCCGAGGGCGCGGTAGAAGGCCACGGCCTCCTCGACCGCCCGCGGGTCGGTCCGCTCGCCGGTGACGATCTCGACGAGCGGCACGATGTGCGGCGGGTTGAAGGGGTGGGCGACCAGCAGCCTGCCCGGGTCGGCCGTCTTCTCGCCGAGTGCGTCGGGCAGCAGTGTGGAGGTGGACGACAGCAGCAGCGCGTGGGCGGGGGCGGCGGCGGCGATGCGGGCGAAGAGGTCCTGCTTGAGGGCCAGGTCCTCCGGCGCGTTCTCCTGGACGACGTCGGCGCCCTCGACCGCGCGGGCCACGTCGGGCTCGAACTCCAGGCGGGCGCAGAGCTCGGCCGGGTCGGCGGGGCCGCCCGGCAGCGAGGCCGCGTACAGCTCGAACGCCTTGCGGACGTGCGCCTCGGCGTCCGGGCGCCGGCTGTTGATGCGAACGGTCAGCCCGGCGGAGGCGAACAGCGCCGCCCAGCCGAGGCCGATGGTGCCCACGCCGATCACGGCCGCCGTGCGGATGCGCGTTCCTATGGGCGAAGGGGAATCTGTCACCGCTTGCTCCTGTCGTCCTGCTGCCTGTGGGTGCTGCCTGCACAGGCTGCCGCGACGGGCTCGTGCGGAATTAGAGCGGCGGTCGAACCGGACACGGATGTTCCGCGCCCGGTCCGTCCGCCGCGGGCGGGCCTAGTAGTTGCCCAGGCCGCCGCAGACGTTGAGGGCCTGCGCGGTCACGGACGAGGCGCCGTCGCCGACCAGGTAGTCGACCATGGCGGCGACCTCCTCGACGTCGACGTAACGGCCGATCGGCACCCGGGTGGTGACCTTCTCGGCCGCCTCCTCCAGGGTGATGCCGTACATCTCCGCGTAGTGGCCGCGGACGCGCTCGGCCATCGGCGTCTCGACGAAGCCGGGGCAGACGGCGTTGACGGTGATGCCCGTCTTGGCGAGGTCGAGGCCGAGGGCCTTGGTGAAGCCGACCACGCCGTGCTTGGAGGCGGAGTACGGGGCGGCGGTGACCGCGCCCTGCTTGCCGGCCGTCGAGGCGATGTTGACGATCCGGCCCCAGCCCTTGGTGAGCAGGCCGCCGGCGCTCAGCACCTCGCGCGTCACGAGGAAGACGCTGTTGAGGTTGGTGTTGATCACGTCGTACCAGAGCTCGTCGGACATCTCGGCGATCGCGCCGCCGCCGTTGCGGCCGGCGTTGTTGACGAGGATGTCGACGGTGCCGAAGCGGTCCACCGCGGCGGCCACGAAGCGCTTGACGTCCTCGCGGTCCGTCACGTCACAGGTGGTGCCGTCGGCCTCGAAGCCCTGGTCCTGCAGGGACTTGACGGTCGCCGCCAGCTTCTCCGCGTCCCGGGCGCACAGGTAGACGCGGGCGCCGTTGCGGGCCAGGTGGGTGGCGATCGCCAGGCCGATGCCGCTCGTTGCCCCGGTCACCAGTGCGACCTTGGCGTTCTGCGTGCCCATCGTTCCTCCGTTGCTGGTTGCGAATGCTGATGCCGTACCGATGGCGTACTGCCGTACCGATGACGCACTGCCGGAGCCGTGACGCCGATCGCGCCGAGGGTGCCGCCGCGGCCTCGACGGCCGGTCGAAGGGGGGTCGAGGGAACGGTTCCGTCCGGGCGGTTCCGCCGCTTCTCGATCCCGGCTCAAGCGGAGCTGAGCAGCGTGGGGGGATGCTCGCAGAGACGATCACTGCCGAACGGTTCCGGACGTCCCTCGCCCGCTGGGCCAGCGGGGTCACGGTCGTGACCACCGTGGATGCGCAGGGCCGCAGCCAGGGCTTCACTGCCAGCTCCTTCACCTCCGTCTCCCTCGAACCGCCCCTGGTGCTCGTGTGCCTGGACCTGCGGGCCAACTGCTTCGACGCCTTCACCGGCGCCGAGGGGTTCGTCGTCCACGTGCTCGGCCGGAACCAGCAGGACCTGGCCGGGCTCTTCGCGCGCAAGGGCGCGGAGAAGTTCCCCCGGCCCGGCACGACCCTGTCCCGGCGCGGCCTGCCCTTGCTGCCGGGCGCGCTCGCCCGGCTGGAGTGCCGCACCGAGCGGCAGGTGCCGGCCGGTGACCACCTCGTGCTGTTCGGCGAGGTGGAGCACGCCGAGGCCGGCGAGGGAGAGCCCCTCCTGTACTACCGGAAGGGTTTCCACGGGATCGCCGGCCCGGCCACTGGCTGACCCGGTCACGCGCGGCCCGTACGGACGGCCCGCCCGGGCACGGTCTGTTCGGACGCGGTCCGTTCAGGCGCACAGCGGTGCGACGGACCCCGCCGTGCGCCGCCGCTGCGCCGGGATCCGCCGCGCCCCGGCGCGCACGGCGATGAGGTGGGCGACCGAGGCCAGGGTGACGTGGCGGTGCCAGCCGCAGAACGAGCGGCCCGCGAAGTCCCGTATCCCGATGTGCTCGGAGACCTCCGCGAAGTCTCGCTGGACGACGCCCGTGAGCCGGGTCAGGCGCAGCAGGGTGACCAGCGGCAGCCGCCTGGAGTCGGTGAGCCACAGCCGCGACGGCCACTGCCCTGAGGATCCCCAGTCGCCCATCAGCAGCATGGGCCGGTGGCGGCTTCCGCCGGGCACGCCCGCGGGCACGGGGTAGGAGAGGATCACCGGGATCGTGCTCACCACGGCGCGGTGCGAGCCCGCGCCGGAGGTGTCGGACCACTCGACCCGGCGCCGCATCCGCCGCATCGAGTCGATCAGGTTCTGCGCGGGCACTTCCCGGTCGCTGTAGCCCTGGAGCAGGCTGCCGTCGACCCGCAGCGGGGTCGTGCCGTCGATGCGCATGATCAGTGGGACGCCCGCGCGCGCGAAGCGCCGCACGGTCGCCCCCGCGTCGAGCCCCTCCACGTCCACGACGACGGGGCGCCGCCGCAGCCCCCAGGAGTCGGCGGCCTCCAGGGCCACGGTGCCGGCGTGCTCCTCCAGGGAGATGGCACGGCTGGCGTCGGGTATGTGGGCGCGGCTGCGCCGGGCCGGGTCCTCCAGCCAGCTCCTGGACAGCACCAGGCTCCAGTTGAAGGGCACGCTGATCCGCTCGGAGGCGCTCCAGACGCTGAACGCCCGCTGGCCGTTGACGGTCTGCCCCAGGTGGGGGAGGAACTGCTGGTCGACGCCGACCGAGTGCACCCCCGCCTTGGGTATGACGGTGGAGTTGACCACCCACGCCTGGGGGCGCACCTCCTCCTCCGCGCGGCGCGCGAGCGCCCGGCGGACCGGGGCCCAGTTCCAGGACGACGCGGTGATGAAGTGGTGGACGCTCTGCTGGAGCGCCTTCCCGCCGATCTGGTCCGCGACGTTGCGCAGGGTCTTGCGGCCCTCCGCCTCCAGCAGGCCGCGTACGTACTGCTCCGCCATCCTGCGCTGGTCGTTGCGCGTGAGCGAAGCGAAGAGCTCCGGTTCCACGTCCCAGGGACCGGCCGGGGACGGCTTCCCGGCGGGCGGTGCCCCGGGGGGCGAAGGGTCGTCCACAGGGCTGAGTTGCACGGATCTGGCTTCCATCGTCTCTCCCCACGTGATGGCTACCGACGGCATATTTGACCGTATCAAACCGACTGCGTTGTTTCTATTGCTCCTGGAAGCGTTAAGTCGAAGCTGAAATTCACCCCTTTTTGTCCGCTTTCCTGCCAAATCTGGCCTATAAAAGCGCGCCAGAAACCGACCGCAAGGGCCGCATGCGGCGTTTTCGATGTCGGATTACTGAGAGAAACCAGCCAGCTGGTTTCTTACGGGTTGCCCCACCCGTCTTCGAGCGGTGTTCGAGCTTCGGGCCGCACCGTTTCCCTTGCCGACGGCGCCGTCCCCGACAGGCAGCGGTGGACGTCGCTGCAAGGCAAGCGGAAAGGAACGTGACTCGATGTTCAGCTCGAAGGAAGGCGTGCCCACGCGATGACCCGACGAGTGGTGATCACCGGTATCGGCGTCCGCGCCCCGGGCGGCTCGGGCACCAAGGAGTTCTGGGACCTGCTCACCGCGGGCCGCACCGCCACCCGGCGGATCTCCTTCTTCGACGCGGCGCCCTTCCGGTCCCGGGTCGCGGCCGAGGCCGACTTCTTCCCCGAGGCCGAGGGCTTCTCCCCCCGGGAGATCCGCCGGATGGACCGGGCGACCCAGTTCGCCGTCGCCTGCACCCGGGAGGCCGTGGCCGACAGCGGCCTGGAGTTCGCCGGCGTCGACCCGCACCGGGTGGGCGTGAGCCTCGGCAGCGCCGTCGCCTCCGCGACCAGCCTGGAGAACGAGTACCTCGTGATGGCCGACAAGGGCCGCGAGTGGCTGGTCGACCCCGACTACCTGTCGCCGCACATGTTCGACTACCTCAGCCCGGGCGTCATGCCCGCCGAGGTCGCCTGGGCCGCGGGCGCCGAAGGCCCCGTGACCATGGTCTCCGACGGCTGCACCTCCGGCCTCGACGCCGTGGGCTACGGGGTCCAGCTGATCCGCGAGGGCTCCGCCGACGTGATGATCGCCGGCGCCTCCGACACCCCGATCTCCCCGATCGTGCTGGCCTGCTTCGACGCGATCAAGGCCACCACGACGAACAACGACGACCCCGCGCACGCCTCCCGGCCGTTCGACGCCTCCCGCAACGGCTTCGTCCTCGCCGAGGGCAGCGCCATGTTCGTCCTGGAGGAGTACGAGGCCGCCAAGGCCCGCGGCGCCCAGATCTACGCCGAGGTCACCGGCTACGCCACCCGCTGCAACGCGTACCACATGACCGGTCTGAAGAAGGACGGCCGGGAGATGGCGGAGGCGATCCGCGCGGCGCTCGACGAGTCCCGCATCGACCCGGCCGTCGTGGACTACGTGAACGCGCACGGCTCCGGCACCAAGCAGAACGACCGCCACGAGACGGCCGCGTTCAAGATCGCGCTCGGGCAGCACGCCTACGACGTGCCGGTCAGCTCCATCAAGTCGATGGTCGGCCACTCCCTGGGCGCCATCGGCTCCATCGAGGTCGCGGCCTGCGCCCTGGCCATCAAGCACAACGTCGTGCCGCCCACGGCCAACCTGCACACGCCCGACCCCGAGTGCGACCTCGACTACGTCCCGCTGACCGCGCGCGAGCAGCGGGTGGACTCCGTCCTCACCGTCGGCAGCGGCTTCGGCGGATTCCAGAGCGCGATGATCCTGCGCGCCCCGGAAGGAGTGAAGGCATGACCAGCAAGGACGGTCAGAACGGCGCCACCGGCCGGACCGTGATCACCGGCATCGGCGTCACCGCCCCCAACGGGCTCGGCACCGAGGCCTACTGGAAGGCGGTGCTCGCGGGCCACACCGGCATCGGCCCCGTCACCCGCTTCGACGCCTCCCGCTACGCCTCTTCCCTCGCGGGCCAGATCGACGACTTCGACGCCGCCGAACACCTCAACAGCCGGCTGCTCCCGCAGACCGACCCGTCGACGCGGCTCGCGCTCGTCGCCGCCGACTGGGCCCTCACCGACGCCGACGTCTCGCCCGACACCCTGCCGGACTACGACATGGGTGTCGTCACCTCCAACGCGATGGGCGGCTTCGACTTCACCCACCGCGAGTTCGACAAGCTGTGGGGCAAGGGCCCGGAGTTCGTCAGCGTCTACGAGTCCTTCGCCTGGTTCTACGCCGTCAACACCGGCCAGATCTCCATCCGCCACAAGCTGCGCGGACCGAGCGCGGCCCTCGTCGGCGAGCAGGCCGGCGGCCTGGACGCGCTCGGCCACGCCCGCCGCACGGTGCGTCGCGGCACCCCGCTCGTGGTGGCCGGCGGCGTCGACTCCGCCCTCGACCCGTGGGGCTACGCCTCGCAGCTGGCCGGCGGCCGCGTCACCACCGTCACCGACCCCGCCCGCGCCTACCTGCCCTTCAGCGCCGACGCCTCCGGCTATGTGCCCGGCGAGGGCGGCGCGATCCTCGTCGCCGAGGACGAGGCGAGCGCCCGCCGACGCGGCGTGCAGCGCGTCTACGGCGAACTCGCGGGGTACGCCGCGACCTTCGACCCCGCCCCCGGCACGGGCCGGCCCCCGGCCCTGCGCCGCGCCGCGGAGGCCGCCCTGGCCGACGCGGGCCTCGCGCCCGCCGACATCGACGTGGTCTTCGCCGACGGCGCGGGCGTGCCCGAGCTGGACGCCGCGGAGGCCACGGCCATCAGCGGCCTGTTCGGCGCCGGAGCGGTGCCCGTCACCGCCCCGAAGGCCCTCACCGGCCGGCTCTACTCCGGCGGCGGACCGCTCGACGTCGCGACGGCGCTGCTGTCGATCCGCGACGGCGTGATCCCCCCGACCCCCGCGGGCGCCCCGGTGCCCGGGGACTACGGCCTCGACCTGGTCCAGGGCACGCCCCGCGACCAGCGGGTCCGTACCGCCCTGGTGCTCGCGCGCGGCCGCCACGGCTTCAACTCGGCCGTCGTCGTGCGCGCGTAACGCCCGACGGCCTCCCTCTTTCCCTTCCCCACTTGGAGTGCTTCCCATGGCCCGCATGACCGTTGACGACGTCCGCCGCATCCTCGTCGAGTGCGCCGGCGTCGACGACAGCATCGACATCACCGGCGACATCGCCGACCGCCCGTTCGACGAGCTGGGCTACGACTCGCTCGCCCTGATGGAGAGCGCCGCCCAGATCAAGCAGGAGTTCGGCGTCGTCGTCCCCGACGACGAGCTCGTCGAGGCCGAGACCCCGCAGGCGCTCATCGACCTCGTCAACGGCCTGGTCACCGAGACCGCCGCCGCCTGACGCGCCGCGCGCCGCACCGAGCGGTCCGCAGCACCCGGGGCCGGGCACGGGACGCCCGGTGCCCGGGCCCGGCCCCGTACGCACCGAGGAGACGAACGACATGACGGAACCGCGCCGGCACCACACCGAGCACACCCTGGATGTTTCCGCGCCCCCGGAGGTGCTCTACGGCCTGGTCGCGGACGTCACGACCTGGCCCGCGATCTTCGGTCCGAGCGTCCACGTCCACCACCTGGAGCGCGGCGAGCGCGCGGAGCGCTTCGAGATCTGGGCCACGGTCAACGGGAAGGTCAGCACCTGGACCTCCCGGCGCACCCTCGACCCCGAGGCCCTGCGGGTGACCTTCCGGCAGGAGCGCAGCCAGGCCCCCATCGCCTCCATGGGCGGCGAGTGGATCTTCGAGGCGCTGCCGGGCGGCGGCACCCGCGTGGTGCTGCTCCACGACTTCACGGCCGTCGGCGACGCGCCGGAGACCGTCGCGGCCGTCAACGCCGCGCTGGACCGCAACAGCCCCGAGGAGCTGGCGGCGCTGGCCCGGATCGCCGAGTACGGCGGCACCGCGTCCGACGTGGTGTTCTCCTTCACCGACACCGTCGAGCTGACGGGTTCGGCCGCCGACGCCTTCGACTTCGTCAACCGCGCCGACCTGTGGGCGGAGCGGCTCCCGCACGTCCGGCAGGCCCGGCTGACCGAGGACGTCCCCGGCATCCAGGACCTGGAGATGGACACGGTCACCGCCGACGGCTCGGCCCACACCACGCGCTCCACCCGCATCTGCCGCGGCCCCGAGTGGATCGCCTACAAGCAGCACGTCATGCCGAAGCTGCTGCTCGGCCACAGCGGCCTGTGGCACTTCACGGACAAGCCCGGAGGCGGCGCCGTCGCGACCGCCCGGCACACCGTGGCGGTCAACCCCGAGGCGGTCACCGCGGTCCTGGGCGCGGACGCCACCCTCGCCGACGCCCGCCAGTACCTCCGCGACGCCCTCGGCCGCAACAGCCTCGCCACGATGGCGCACGCCGCGACGTACGCCGAGGAGCGCGCCGCCGCACAGGCCGGCTGACCCCCTTCCTCTCCCCCTTCCTCGCCCCTCTTCCTTCCGCCCGGAGGCACCATGACCGCCACCCAGTCCCTGACGGAGCTCCACTCCCAGGTCCAGCACTTCTACGCCCACCAGATGCACCACCTCGACGCCCGCCGCTTCGAGGAGTACGCGGCGACGTTCACCGAGGACGGCGTCTTCCAGCACTCGCCGGGCGCCGAGCCCGCCGTCGGCCACGCCGGCATCGTCGAGGAGCTCGTGAACTTCCACAAGAAGTTCGACGGCGACCCGGTCACGCGCCGCCACTGGTTCAACCAGATCGCCCTGGACCCGCAGGACGACGGCACCGTCAAGTCCACGGTCTACGCCCTCGTGGTGACCGTCCGCCCCGGCGGCAAGCCCGAGATCAACCCGAGCTGCACGGTGCACGACACGCTGGTGGTGACCGAGGGCGAGGTACGGCTCAAGTCCCGTCTGATCACCCATGACCAGGTCTTCTGACATCGGCCCCACCGACGACCTCACCAGCGGTCCCACGGGTGGGACCGCCGGCGGCCCCACCGCCGGGACCGCCGGGACCGCCTCGCCCGCCGAGCGCGTGACCGCGCTGGAACGCCTCCTCGGCGACCCCCGCGACCCGGGCAACCCGCTCGGCCACGCCGCGGTGCTGGCCGCCGACCGACGGGGCGAGCTGCCGCTGGGCGGCGAGGCCCTGCTGGACGCGTTCGGCCTGCGGGAAGAGCTCGTCCCGCAACCGCTCGGCGGCCGGCTGACCGGCCTGGACACCGCGGCGCGGCTGCTGCGCGCGGTGTTCCGTCGGGACTTCGCCCTGGGCCGCGGCCACGGCTCGGCCTCCCTGGTCACCGCCGTGTTCGCCTGGTGCCACGGCACCCCGGAGCAGCAGGCCCGCACGGCACGGCTGCTCCTGGACGGCGGCCGCCTCGCCGTCGCGTTCCAGAACATGTCCTACGGCAACGAGTTCAGCAGCGGCGATCTCACCCTCACCCCGGCGCCGCGGGACGGCGGCACGCTGGACGGGCGCACCCCGCTGATCGCCAACGCGCCTCTGGCCGCGGGCTTCGTCCTGGTGGCCCGGCACGCGGACGGCGACGGCACCCACTCGGCGCTGCTCCTGGACCGCGCCGACCTCCCGCCGGACGCCGTGCGCCTGCTCTCCCCGTACGAGGCCATCGCGGTGCGCCGGCTGCCCGCGGGCCACCTGGAGTTCGGCCGGTGGCCCGTGCCGGAGGGCAGCGTGCTCGGCGCGCCCGGCGACGGTACGGCGGTCGCCCTGCGGTCCCTGCAGGTCAGCAGGCCGCTGGTGCCGTCGATGGCGGTGGGCTGCGCCGACACCGCGCTGCGCTCGGTGGTCGGAGCGGTGCTGGAGGGCGCGCCGGGGGTGCGTCCGCTGACCTCGCGGTACGCGCGGCGCGCGATCACGTCCTCGTTCGCGGACGTCCTGGTGTGCGACTGCCTCCTGCTGGCCACGATCCGGTCGCTGCACCTCCTGCCGGAGGAGTCCAGCGTGTGGACGGCGGCCGCCATGTGCCTGGTGGTGCGGATGCTGCAGCAGAGCACGGGTGACCTCGCCGCGGTCCTCGGGCCGCGCGCCCTGCAGGAGGAGGGCGGCTTCGGCACGTTCCGCAAGCACCTGCGCGACCTGTCGGAGATCCCGCCCGGGCCGATCGGCGCCGCCGCGGCGCTCGCCACCCTCGTCCCGCAACTCCCCTTCCTGGCCCGGACGGCGTGGACTGCCGCCCCGCCCCCGGCCGGCCTGTTCTCCGCCTCGGCGCCCCTGCCCCCGCTCGACCCCGCCCGGCTCGACCTCGCCGCCGGCGGGGACACGCTCATGGCGGTGCTGCCGCACGCCGAGGAGGCCCTGGAAGCCCTCCCGGTCTCCGGCCAGGACGGGGAGGCGCTGCGCTCCCAAGTGCGGGCGCTGGCCGCGGAGCTGCGGACACTCGGCGAGGAGTGCCGCGCCCTGCCCGAGCGGGACCTCGCCGCCCTGGCCACCCCGCACGGCTACGCCCTCGCCGAGCGCTACGGCCTGCTCGCGGCGGCGGCCGCCTGCCTGGGCGTGTGGCTGTACGGCGACCGGGAGCGGGAGCCGGGGCTCCTGTCCGACCCGGCGTGGCTGATCGCGGCCCTCGGGAGGGTCCAGTTCCGCCTCGGCCTGCCGGAGCCCGTCGCCGGCGGCCGGCGCGGCGAGGCACTGCTCGCGGCGGTCGTGGAGCGCTGCGAGCAGGGCCGCAGCCTCGATCTGTACGACGTGCTGCTGGGTGGCGGCCCGGTTGCCGCGTAACCGCCCACCACACAGAAGGAGTTGACATGGGCACATCCGCTACCCGGGGGCTGGCCGGTCCGGCGCCGGTCCGGGTGACGGCCCCGGACGGCCCGTGGACCGCGGTGGACGCCGCCCTGGAGGAACGGGGCTTCGCCCTCGTCTACGGGCTGATGACCGACTGGGGCGACCACGGCCTGCCCGGCCACGAGCTCGGCAGGCTGCTCGGGCAGGAGGCGGAGCGCCACGCCGGCATCCGCCAGGAGACGACGCGGCGGCGCTTCGCCGCCTCCCGCCTGCTGCTGAAGCACGCGGCGGGCGCCGTCCTGGACGCCGACCCGGGCGAACTGGAGCTCGCCCGCAACCCCAACGGCAGGCCCTACCTGCGCGGTTGCGGGCAGCTGGAGGTGAGCCTGAGCCACACGGGGAACATCCTCGCCGTGGGGCTCAGCCACGTCGGCCCGATCGGCGTCGACGTGGAGTCCTCGACGCGCTCCGTCTACGGCACGGGCCTGGCCGAGGAGTCCTTCACCGCCTACGAGCGGGCCGCGCTCGGCTGGCTGCCGGAGCCGGACCGGAACGCGTCCATGATCCGGCTGTGGACCCTCAAGGAGGCCTACAGCAAGGCCCTGGGCCTGGGCCTGCGGCTGCCCTTCACCTCCTTCGGCTTCACGATCCCGGCCGCCTCGGGCGCCACCGCCCGCCTGCTGCGCTCGGACGGCTCGCCGGCCGACGACGGCGACTGGCACCTGGAGTCCCACACGCTGGGCGCGGGCTACACGGTCAGTGCGGCGGTGGCTCCGGCGGTCTTCGGGGCGACGAGACGACCGACGGCGGGCACGGTGCTGGACGCGCTTCTGGCGGCGGCGGTGATCGCCGCGCGCCCCCGCACACCGTCCGGCACGCCTTCCGGCCCGAACGGGGCCTGAGGACGAGCGCGTTCAGCACGACGGGGAAAGCCGGCCCCGGCGCCCTCGACCCGCACTCGATTCCCGCTCGCCACAGTGATCCGGTCCCACACCCGATCACCGCGGAGAACACCCGTGCACACCCACGACACCCCCCGCCTCCAAGAGGTGGCGGAGAACGTCCACGCCTACGTCCAGCCCGACGGCGGCTGGTGCCTGAACAACGCCGGCCTCATCGTCGCCGGCAACCGCTCCGCACTGGTCGACACGGCCGCCACGGAGGCCCGGGCCCGCGCCCTCAAGGAGGCCCTCGCGCCGCTGACGGCGCGGCCCCCGCAGTTCGTCGTCAACACCCACTCCCACGGCGACCACACCTTCGGCAACTACCTGTTCGCCGACGACGCCGTGGTCGTCGCCCACGAGCGCACCCGCACCGAGATGGCGGACGTGGGCCTGCACCTGACGGGGCTGTGGCCCGAGGTGTGCTGGGGCGACGTCTCCGTCGAACTGCCCACCCTCACCTTCCGCGACCGGCTGACCCTGCACATCGGGGACGTCACGGCCGAGCTGCTGCACCCGGGCGTCGCGCACACGACCAACGACACGGTCGTCTGGCTGCCCGAGCAGCGGGTCCTCTTCACCGGCGACCTGGTGATGTCGGGGGCCACGCCGTTCTGCCTGATGGGCTCGGTCTCCGGTTCGCTGGCGGTCACCGAGCAGCTGCGCGCGCTCGATCCGGTGACGGTCGTCGCCGGTCACGGCCCCGTGGGCGGACCGGAGCTGCTGGACGCGACGGAGGGGTACCTGCGGCGCGTGCAGGAGATCGCGCGGGCGGGGATCGCGGCGGGGATCGGCCCGCTGGAGGCCGCGCGCGAAGCGGATCTCGGCGCGTACGCCGAACTCCTCGACTCCGAGCGGCTGGTGCCCAATCTGCACCGCGCCTACGCGGAGGAGAAGGGGGCGGCTCCCGGCCTTCCGCTCGACGTCGGCCTGCTCTTCTCCGAGATGGTCGAGTACCACGGCGGGCTGCCCGTGTGCCACGCCTGACACATGCAATGAACCGGACGTGAGGGGAACCGGACAAAAGAAAACCTACCGGTCGGTAGCCTGACACTCTCGCCCTATGGAGGTGGGGGTTTTGTGCGGCGTACACCTACGTTGTCAGTAATCCTGCTCAACGCGGCACAGGGATCTTGCACCCGGTACAGGAGTGTGTGCACGTGCGATTCAACCTCATCGGCCCGTTCGAGATCGTCACCGAGGACGGACGGCCACCCCACCTGCCCAGCACGCCGAAGGTCTGCCAGACCCTGGCGCTGCTCCTGACCCGGCCCAACGAGATCGTCACCTCGGAATCGCTGATCCAGGAGCTCTGGGGCGAGTCCCCTCCGCGCAGCGCCCTGACCACGTTGCAGACGTACATCTACCACGCGCGCAAGATGTTCATAGCCGAGCGGCTGGTGCCCGCCGAGCGGGCCCTGCTGATCACCCAGCCGCCCGGCTACCTCATCCGCGTGGAGGACCACGAGGTCGACATCAAGATCTTCGAACGCCTCGTGCTGCAGGGGAAGACGGCCCTGGGGAACGGCAGACCCGAGGCCGCCGTCCAGCGCCTGGAGCAGGCCCTGGCCCTCTGGCGGGGCCCCGCCCTCTCCAACATCCCCGCGGGCGACGTCCTCACCGGTCGCATCGTGCACCTCAACGAGCTGCGCATCCGGGCCCTGGAGCTGCGCATCGAGGCGGAGCTGCTGCTCGGCCGGCAGCGCGAGTCCATCCCGCTGCTGCGCGCGCTGGTCAACGACTACCCGCTCAACGAGTGGTTCCACGGCCAGCTGATCTCCGCCCTCAACCACTCCGGGCGGCGCGCGGAGGCCCTGCAGGCGTACCAGAGCCTGCGCCGGATCCTCAACGACGAGCTGGGCCTGGAGCCCTCCCCGGAGCTGCAGCGGCTCCAGCTGGACGTGCTCAACCCGGCGGACGCGGTCCCCGCGCAGCACCACCGCCGCCTGGTGTCCGCGAGCATCTGACCCCGTTCGCATCCGCGAACAGGAAGCGCCGGACGGGCCCTTGCGGGTCCGTCCGGCGCTTTTCCGTGGCGGCGGCCACGCGCCGCCGCCGGGGCGTCAGGCGGAGGCGTTCAGCAGCCGGGCGTACGCGCCCGCCGCCGCCGGGAACTGCAGACCGCTGTGGCCCGCGCCGCAGTTCACGTCCCGCCAGCGGCGCTGGAGCTCCTCGCCCTCGGCCTGGGCACGGGTGCCGGCGGAGCGCAGCAGCCGGTCGGAGACCGTCGCGAGCATCTCCGCGGCGAGCGCGCAGTCCCGCCCGTTGCGGGCGGTGCCGAGCGCGTCGACGGCACCGGTGTCGGTGGTGCGGGCGACGCGCTCCAGCAGCAGCCCGGCCGCGTCGGTCTCGCCCTCGGCACGGGCCAGGAGTTGCTCGAAGGTGCCGTGGTCGGAGCCCCCGGAGATGGCACCGGCGGGGGCGGCCAGCTTGGCGGCGACGAGTTCGCGCCAACGGCGCAGCGCGCCCCGGGTCGCACCGAGCAGGGGCCCGCCGAGGGTGACGCCGTTGGCGGCCTTCATGGGCACGCGGTGGCAGTCCGCCTCCGCGCCGGGGGCAAGGCCGGCGAGCAGCACGTCCAGGGGGACGGTGTACGCGCCGGGCACGAGCACCTCGTCGAGCACGGCGGTGTTGCTGCCGGTCCCGCGCATGCCGATGACCTGCCACGTCTCGGTGACGGAGTAGTCGGTGCGGGGCACGGCGAGGACGCGGACGCCGGTGCCCTCCTCGCCGGTGCGGGCGGCGACGAGCATCCAGTCGGAGAAGTCCACGCCGCTCACGTAGTTCCACGAGCCGGTGACGCGCCAGTCGCCGCCGGGGGCCCGCTCGGCGCTGCCCGAGGGCATGAGCCCGGCGACGACGACCGTCTGCGGCCCCTTGGCCCACACGCCCTCGCGGCCCTCCTGCGGCAGGTAGGCGGTGAGCCGGCCGGCGCTGGCGATCACGGAGGCGAACCAGGCCGCCGAGGCGCAGCCCTCGCCGAGCGCCGCGGAGGCGTCGAGGAGCTCGGCGAAGGTCCCGGCCGCACCGCCGAGCGCCGCCGGGGCGAAGTGGCTGGAGAACCCCGCGGCCACGACGGCGTCCACGACGGGCCGGGACAGCCGGCGGTCCGCCTCCGCGGCGGCGGCGTGCGCGGCGGCGAGCGGGGCGGCCGCGGCGGCGGCCTCCAGCAGGGTGGGTGCTGCGTCTGCGTCCCTGGTCATCGTGAGGGCTCCTGTGGGTGTGCGGTAGTGCGGTGGACGGCGGTGCGGGCGCGCCGGGACGGGCCGGCGTCCGGGAGCACGCGCCGGGGAGGCGCGCGCCGGGCGCGGCGGGCGTCAGGAGTTCTTCGCCGCGAAGTCCCGGATGGACTCGGCGGAGTAGTCGACCATCTCGGGGGTGAGACCGGGGTAGACGCCGATCCAGAAGGTGTGCTCGGCGACGAGGTCGCTGTTGGCAAGCGAGCCGCTGATCCGGCGCGGGCGGTCCAGGTAGGCCGGGTGGCGGGTGAGGTTGCCCGCGAAGAAGCGGCGGGTGCCGATCTTCCGGGCCTCCAGGAACGCCACCAGGTCCTTGCGGGTGTAGCGCGCGTCGGGGCGCACGGTGATGGCGAAGCCGAACCAGCTGGGGTCGCTGCCGGGCGTGGCCTCCGGCAGGAGCAGCCCGGGCACCCCGTCCAGGCCCTCGCGCAACCGCTTCCAGTTGGCGCGGCGGGCCTCGCCGAAAGCGTCGATCTTGGAGAGCTGGCTGAGGCCGAGGGCGGCCTGGAGGTCGGTCGCCTTCAGGTTGTAACCCACGTGCGAGAAGATGTACTTGTGGTCGTAGCCGTGCGGCAGGTCGCCCATCTGGTAGTCGAACCGCTTGAAGCAGCGGTTGTCCTCGCCCGGCTCGCACCAGCAGTCCCGGCCCCAGTCGCGCATGGACTCGACGATCCGCGCGAGCGCGAGGTTGTCGGTCAGCACGCAGCCGCCCTCGCCCATCGCGAGGTGGTGCGCGGGGTAGAAGCTGGTGGTGGCGATGTCGCCGAAGGTGCCGGTGGGCTTGCCGCGGTAGAGGGAGCCGACGGCGTCGCAGTTGTCCTCGATGAGGAAGAGGTCGTGCTCCTCCGCGAGCTGCGCCACCTCCTCGACGGCGAAGGGGTTGCCCAGCGAGTGGGCGATCATGATCGCCTTGGTGCGCGGGCCGATGGCCTCGGCGATGCGCTCCGGCGTCGTGTTGTAGGTGCCGAGCTCGACGTCGATGAAGACGGGCACCAGCCCGTTCTGGATGATCGGGTTGACGGTGGTCGGGAAGCCCGCCGCCACGGTGATCACCTCGTCGCCGGGCTGCAGCCGCCGGTCCTCCAGCTGGGGGGAGGTGAAGGCGGACAGCGCGAGGAGGTTGGCCGAGGAGCCCGAGTTGGTCAGGTGGGCCTTGCGCAGCTTGAAGTACTTGGCGAACTGGCGCTCGAAGCGGCGGGAGCTCACGCCGGCGGCGATGCGCATGTCCAGCGCGGCCTCGACCAGCGCCACGCGGTCGTCGGCGTCGAACACGGCACCGGCCGGCCACACGCCGGTCTCGCCGGGGACGAACTCCTTGTCGTCCGTGCCGTGGTACGCACGGACCTGCTCCAGAATGCTGGCCTTGGCTTCGTTCATTCCTCTTCGCCTCCTACGGCGTGCTCAGCGTGTCGTCGGGCAGTGCCGGCCCCGGCCCGCGCGCGTGCCCTGCCCGGTGGACGTCGGCGACCAGCTCCGCGTGGCGGACGGTCGCCTCGCCGGCCGTAGTGCCGGCTCCGGATCCGATGGTCGTCACGAAGGCTCGTACGGCGGCCGTGACCTGGTCGAACGGCTCCAGCTCCAGCTCCTCGACGCCGTCGCGCCGCTCGATCGCGATCACCGGGCGGTGATCGGCCGGGGGCGTGAAGGCGTGGTCGAGGCGGAGCCGGCCGGCGCTGCCGAGCACTTCGTAACGGGACGTGTAGTGGTGTTCCATGCCGAACGTGAGGTGGGCGGTCGCCCCGTCGTGCCGCCGCAGCAGCACGCCGCCCGCGACGTCCACCCCCCGCTCCGGGTCGGTGCGCAGGTCCGCGCCGACCACCTCCAGGCCGGGCCCGAGCAGCAGCTGGGCGGCCCGCAGCGGGTAGACGCCGACGTCGAAGAGCGCGCCGCCGCCGAGGTCGGCCCGGTAGCGGATGTCGCCGGCGGGCCGCGGCGGGATCGCGAAGGCGGCGTGGACGGTGCGGATTTCGCCGATCGTGCCCTCGTCCAGCAGCTGCCGCACGCGCCGGTGCTGCGGGTGGTGGACGAACATGAAGTTCTCCATGAGCGCCAGCCCGCGGGAGCGGGCCAGGTCCACGAGCCGTGCCGTCTCCCCGGCGTCCAGGGTCATCGGCTTCTCGGCCAGGACGTGCTTCCCGGCGAGCAGCGCGCGCTCGGTCCACTCGGCGTGCAGCGACGAGGGCAGCGGCACGTAGACGGCGTCGACGTCGTCCCGCTCCAGCAGCTCCGCGTAGCCGGCGGCGGCTCCGGCCCCGTACTGCCGGGCGACCTCCGCGGCCCGCGCGGCGTCGCGGGCGGCCACGGCCGTGAGCGCGATGCCCTCGGTCCGCTCCACGGCGGGCAGCATCCGGCGCAGGGCGATGTCGGCGCAGCCCAGGAGGCCGAGGCGCACGGTCGCGGCCGGGCCGCCCGGCTCCACGGCGCTCACCGCAGGAACCGCAGGCAGGCCAGGAGGTTGCGGGCCTCGACGTTCACGTGGTTCGAGTGGCGGATCATCGCCCCGAGCTGATGGGGCGTCATCCAGATGTGGTCGGGGCCCGCGTCGAGCGGGAAGTCGTCGGGCGCCTCGACCGCGAGGTAGCGGTTCTCCGCGTGGTAGAAGCGGCCGCCCTCCTCGGAGTGGACGACGTCCAGCAGGACGCGCCCGGGCGCCGCCGAGAGCACCTCGTCCAGGAACCGCGGGCGGCTCCCGGCGGGCAGGCCCTCGTAGTTGGCGGGCGCGCACTGCACGGTGGGGCCCATTTCGAGGAGGTCGAAGCTGCCCGCCTCGGTGCGGGCCTTCACCAGCAGGTGGACGGTGCCCTCGATGCGCCGGGTGAGGAAGGCGATCACGCCCCGGCCGACCGGCGCGATCATGGGCTGCGACCAGCGGGCGACCTCGCGGCCCTGGGCCTCGACGTCCACGCCGATGACCTTGAAGAAGCGGCCGCTCTCGTGCGCCACGGCTCCGCCGGCCTCGCCCCAGCCGGCGACCTCCGACAGCGGGATGCGCCGGCGGTCGAGCCGGTGCGAGGCCTTGGCCTCGGTGAACCAGCTGAGCAGCTCGGCCGTCCCGTGCAGGGCCCGGCCCTCGGCGCCGGTCGTGCGGCCCTGGACCGCCCAGCCGTCGGGGAGGCCCGACAGCACGGTGCGGGTGTCCATGTTGACGAGGTTCTCGACGTTGAGCAGCTCGCCGATCTGGTCGAGCGTGAGCCAGCAGAAGCCGTCGCGGACCGGGACGTCCCCGTCCACCTCGATGATCATGTTGCGATTGCGCTTGCCGAGGAACCACGACCCCTGCTCCGACTGCAGGGCGTCGAAGACCACCCGCCCGGCGCGCGGCGCCAGGAAGTGCTCCAGGTACGGGACGGCGTTCCCCTGGTGCACCCGGGTGAAGTTGCTCCGCGTCGCCTGCACGGTCGGGGAGAGCTGCAGGATGTTGATGTTGCCCGGCTCCATCTTCACCTGGAGCAGGAAGTGCGGGACGCCGGCGAACTCCTTCACCAGGATGCCCAGGATGCCGGACTCCGGCTGCACGATGATCGGCTGCGACCAGGCGGCGACCTCACGGTTGTCGGTCTCCGCCGCAATGCCCTCGATGCTGAAGAACCGCCCGCTGCGGTGCCGGATGTCGCCGGTCCCCGGCTCGAACGACCAGCCGTCGAGCTCGCGCAGCGGGGCGGGCGTCACCCGGTGGTCCTGCGCCGCGCGCTGTTCGGCGAACCAGTCATGGAACTCGCTTGTCTGCCGGAACACGGCAGCCCTCCTCATGATGTGCGGTTGCCTCAACATCCGGCACCCGGTTAGAGCGCCGCTCGAAGGAGGCTCAGGGGCGGTACGGGCCTCAGAGCGCGAGGCCCACGCGACCCAGGGCGGTGGCGAAGACCTCGGTGGTCTCCGGGAGCCGGTCGATGGCGTCCCGGTAGGCCGCGCGCGCCTCCGCCAGCCGGGCGCGGACCAGCGGGTCGCCGAGGACGCCCGTGAGGCCGTCGACGACGCCCCGCTCGTCGAACAGCTCGGTCCGCACGGCGGTGTCGGCGAACGGGTTGTCCACCAGCAGCGGCCCGAGCACCTCGTTCCAGCTCAAGGGCCACATGTGGAACGGAGGGACGGCGCCGGGGAAGCCCGCGAGCCACGCCCGGACCGCGGGCGAGAGCCCGCCCGGAGCCCCGGGCCGCCCGCCGTCGCCCGCCGCCTCCCCGATGTCGTGGGAGTTGAGGGTGAACAGCCCGGGCACGTCGGCGAGGACGGCCCGCTCCAGCGCGTAGGACGGCAGGAAGGCCGACATCACGGCGTCCGAGGCGCCGATCAGGGCGTGGTACTGCTGCGCGGTGTACGAGGGCACCACGTGGAGGCGCTCGGGCGGCAGCCCCAGCCCCTCCAGGTACGGCCCGGCGACGACGAAGCGGGTGTCGTCCGGGAGCTGCCGCAGGTAGTGGCCGATCAGCTGCGGCACCCGGACGGCCAGCTCGCGCGTCCGGGGCCCGGCACGCGTCTGCATGGTCTCCTGCCACGGCAGCGTCGGGAACATCAGCAGCTTCTCCGCCCTGCCGAGCCCCAGCGACCGGCGCACCGCGTCCCGCTCCGCGTCCGTCAGCGGCACGATGCTCCGGTTGGCGCGGTAGGGCAGGCCCTGCCCGCCGGCCCGGACCTCCGGGCGGCCCATCGGCACCGGGTGCAGGTGCACCGGCATGTCGAGGATGTTGCCGTCGGCGACGACGGTCTTCCCGAGCACCTCCAGCTCCCGGGTGGTGTTCGTCAGGTCGTGCAGGTCGAGGGGGATCACCGGCACGCCGAACTCCTGGACGTACCAGGGGTCCGTCTCATAGCTGACGAGGTGGGTCAGCCAGTGCGCCAGGTAGTCGCTCAGCACGACGGCGTCCGGCCGGAACTCCTTGACGACCCGCCCGACCTCCTCGCGGACCCGGGCACCCATGGCGGGCGTGATCACGGTGTACGGGTGTCCGGCGGTCTTGAGCTGGTCCTCGTTGTCCGCGTCGATCACGAAGTGGCTGATGACGCCGGCGTCCGCCAGCTGCCCCGCGAGGTCGAGCCCGATGGTCGTCTCGTGCAGGGTCTTGGCCAGCGGGGACATGAACAGCAGTCGCATGACGTGGTCTCCCGTCCGGTCAGCCCGCGGCCGGGGCCAGGGCCCGGGTGCGGGTCTCGATCGCCTTGCGCAGCTCGGCCACGACGGTGAGCACGTCCGCGTCGCTCAGGCCCGGGTGGATCGGCAGGCACAGGGTTTCACCGGACGCCCGCTCGGTGCCGGGCAGGTCGGCGTCGGACGCGTAGGTGGGCACCTTGTGCAGCGGGGCGTAGCGGAAGGTCGTGTAGACGTCGGCGGCCAGGAGGTCGGAGGCGACCTGGTCGCGGATCCGCGCGTCCATCTGCACCCAGTAGAAGTAGTGCGAGGTCTCGTGCCCGGCCGGCAGTGGCGGAGGCGTCTTCAGGCCCTCGATGCCGGCGAGTTCGCGGTCGTACAGGGCGACGATCTCCTTGCGCCGGCCGGTGAACTCGGGCAGCCGGCCGAGCTGCACCAGGCCGATCGCGGCCGTCAGGTCGTTACCGATGACGCGCCGGCCCACCTCGGGGACCTCCAACTCCCACCAGCGGTGCGAGACCTTGGCGTAGGCGAGGCCGGTGGCCTGCACGAGACCGTGGTAGGCGAGCCGGCGGGCCCGCAACGCGCGCTCGGGGTCCCGCACGTAGAGCATTCCGCCGTCGCCCGTGACCAGCACCTTCGCGGCGTCGAAGCTCCACATGGCCAGGTCGCCGAAGGAGCCGGCCGCACGGCCGTCCACGCGGGAGTCCACCGAGCAGGCGGAGTCCTCGACCAGGGTGAGGCCCCGCTCGCGGCAGCGCTCGGCGATCTCCACGACGTCGCCCGGGTAACCGCCGTAGTGCAGCACCACGACCGCCTTGGTGCGCTCGGTGACCGCCGCCTCGACGTGCTCCCAGGTGGGGTTCATCGTCCGCGGGTCGACGTCGCAGAAGACGGGCTTCGCGCCCACGGCGACGATGGCGTTGGCGGCCGCGAGGAAGCTCATGGACGGCAGGACGACCTCGTCGCCCTCGGCCAGGTCGAGAACCTCCAGCGCCAGGAACAGTCCCGCCGTGCCGGAGTTGACGAACAGGACGTGCTCGGGGGCGACCCCCAGGCGCTCGGCGAACGCCGCCTCGAAGGCCTTCGTGCGCGGCCCGTGCCCGAGCCACTTGCTGTCGAACACCTCGGCCACGGCGGCGAGTTCCGCGTCACCCACCTGCGGCTGGAAGAGATTGATCATTTGGTAGTACCCCTGGGAGTCGGTGTGGCGCGAACGCGTGCGGTGGAGGGCGTGCGGGCGTCAGGCGGCGGCGACGAGCCGCTCGATGGCCCGCACCGCGTCGGCGGACGTGGGCAGCGCGGTCACCTCGGCCGCCAGCTCCGCGGCCCGCTCGCGGTAGGAGGGGGTGGCCAGCATCTCGGCGCAGACGCGCGCGATGTTCTCGGCGCTGTCGTCGGCGGGGTCGATCATCGTCGCGGCCCCGTACGCGCTGAGCCGGGCCGAATAGTCCACGCAGTACGGCAGGTAGGGCACGAGCACCTGGGGCACGCCGTACGAGAGGTACCCCATCGTCGTGTTGCCGCCCGCGTGGTGGACGACGAGGTCGCAGGTCGGGGCCACCAGGTGCAGCGGGATCCAGCCGGCCCGCACGTGGTCCGGCAGCGGGCGCAGCTTCTCCGCGACCGCCTCGGGCGTGGCGATGAGCAGCTCGACGTCCAGCTTGCCGACCTTGTCGACGAGGCCGCTGAGGATGTCGAAGTCGGACTCCGGGGTGACCCTGCTGCCGGCCGACACCAGCACCCGCGGCCGGTCGCCCTTGGTGTACATCCAGGGCTCGACCGGCATCTGGGTGGCGAACGGCACGTACCGCATCATCTGCGCGGGCGGCGCGTCGGCGGGCCGCAGGCTGGGCGGGCAGATGTCGACGAACAGGTCCGTGCGCGGCATCTCGTACATGCCGAGCCGCTCCAGCTCCGGGCCCAGCTCGGCGGCGGCCGCGAGGTCGATCGTGCGCGGCTCGCCCATGTCGATGGCCTGCTTCACGTACGGCACGCCCAGGTGCCCGGCGATCAGCGGGGCGGCGAAGGCGAGTGCCCCGCCCACGACGACGTCCGGGCGCCAGTCCGCCACCAGGGACAGCAGGCCGTCCAGGCAGGCGGCGGCGTAGCGGCCGAACGTGCGCCCGTTGAAGATGTAGCGCTCGTGAAGATCCTCGGGGATGGGCACGCGGATGCCGCGCCGGTCGACGAGGTGGTCCAGCATCGGCACGTCGGAGACCGGGACGCCGGGGATCCCGGCACCCGTGATGGTCGCCATCATGTTCTCGGGGGCGGCCATAAAGACCTCGTGCCCGGCGTTGCGGGCGGCCTGGGCCAGCGGGACGATGCCGAAGATCACCCCGGAGGTGCCTCCCGCAACAAAGAGAATCTTCATGCGGTCATCGTTGGAACCGGGCCTCGAACCCCGCTCGACGGCGGCTCAACGGGCCCGGTCCACCGGCCTCCCGCGGCTCAGGCGGCCGGCTTGCGCACGGTGATCACCGAGTAGCCGAGCATGTCGCGCTCCAGCTTCGAGACGCGGCCGATCATCTCCTTGAACTCCTCGGCGAACGCAAGGCCGCCCTTCTCCACGACCTTGTCGTAGTTGTCCGCCACCAGCTGGTCGATCCGGGCCGCGGAGCGCCGGAGGTGCGGGGTCGCGTCGAGGTTCCGCTCGACGACCAGACCCGCCGCGGTGATCATCTCGACGTACTGCTCCGCGGTGGGCAGCGAGCCCACGGTGAAGCCCTCCAGCAGGACCTTGCGCCACTCCTCGTCCAGCTCGGCCGACTCGACGTAGTCGGACAGGACGAACACGCCGCCGGGCTTGAGCACCCGCGCGATCTCCCGGAGCGCGGCGGCCCGGTCCCCCAGGTACATCAGCGACTCCATGGCCCAGGCGGCGTCGTACGTGCCGTCCGCGTAGGGCAGGGCCGAGACGTCGGCCAGCTCGAACCGGACCCGGTCCGCGAGGCCCGCCCCGGCCGCCGCCTCCGTGCCGGCCGCCACCTGCTCCGCGCTCACGGTGATCCCCGTGACCTCACCGCCGCCGGCCTCGGCCAGCCGCAGCGCCGGGCGGCCCCGGCCGCAGCCGACGTCCAGGAGGTGCTGCCCGGGCTTCAGCCCGACCTGTTCGATGAGGACGTCCGTGAGCCGGTCCTTGGGGTCCACCCCGGGGGCCTCGTCGTCCCACCAGCCGATGTGCAGGTTCTGGCCCATGAAGATCTCCCAGAGCCAGCCCTTCTCGTCGTAGACCTCGCCGACCTCGTCCGGCGACAGGGCCTGGGCTTCGGCCTGCGGTTCCTGCGTCATTGACACTCAGCTCCTCCACATCGGCAACCGCGACGGGGAGAGAAGTTGTCAACATTAGTTCGACGGTGACTCGAATCGGAGTCGAGCGCGGTCGACCACGTTGTCCCCGATCCTGTCTCCTTGCGAGAATTTCTGGGGAACCCATGAAAGCACTGGTCCTGTCCGGGGGCGAAGGCACGCGACTGCGTCCCTTCACCTACTCGATGGCCAAACAACTCGTCCCGGTGGCCAACAAGCCCGTCCTGGTGCACTGCCTGGAAAACCTGCGGGACATCGGCATCGAGGACGTGGGCGTCATCGTCGGCGGCCACGCGGCCCAGATCGAGGCCACGGTGGGGGACGGCTCGCAACTCGGGCTGCGCCTCACCTACATCCGCCAGGAGGCCCCCCTCGGGCTCGCGCACTGCGTGGCCCTCGCCGCCGGCTTCCTCGGCGACGAGGACTTCGTGATGTACCTCGGGGACAACGTCCTCGCCGACGGCATCGCCGAGGCCGCCGAGGCCTTCCACGAGCGCCGCCCCGACGCCCAGGTCCTGGTCACCAAGGTCGCGGACCCGCGCCAGTACGGCGTGGCCGAGGTCGACGCGGAGTCCAACGTGCTCGCCCTCGTGGAGAAGCCGAGCGCGCCGCGCAGCGACCTCGCCGTGATCGGCGTGTACTTCTTCACCGCCGCCGTGCACGAGGCCGTGCGCGCCATCGAGCCGAGCGCCCGCGGCGAGCTGGAGATCACCGACGCCATCCAGCACCTGGTGGACGCGGGCCGGACCGTCACGGCCCGTGAGTACGAGGGCTACTGGAAGGACACCGGCAAGATCGACGACCTCCTGGAGTGCAACCGGGAGATCCTCGACCGCATCGGCGGCACCGCGGCCGACCGCGAAGGCGCCGAAGTCGACGCGGAAAGCATTCTGCAGGGGCCGGTCGTCATCGAACCCGGCGCCCGCGTCCTCCGCTCCAGGCTCACCGGACCGCTCGTGATCGGCGCCGGAAGCGTCGTCACCGGCAGCACCATCGGCCCCTACACGGCCGTGGGACGCGACTGCGTCCTGGAAGAGACCGGCGTCGAGGACTCCATCATCCTCGAAGGCGCCGCCATCAAGAACGTCCGCGACCTGCAGAGCTGCGTCATCGGCCGCTGGGCCCGGGTCGAGGCGCCCGGCACGGCCGCCTCGGGCAGCCGGCTGATCATCGGGGACCACACGCGCGCGGAGGTCATGGCATGAAGGTCCTCGTCACCGGCGGCGCCGGCTTCATCGGCTCGCACTACGTCCGCACCATGCTCTCCGGCGGCTACCGCGGCTACGAGGACGCGCACGTCACCGTCATCGACAAGCTCACCTACGCGGGCAACAAGGACAACCTGCCGATCGGCGACCCGCGGCTGACCTTCGTCCGCGGCGACGTCTGCAACCAGGACCTGCTGCGCCAGCTGCTCCCCGGCCACGACGCCGTCGTGCACTTCGCGGCCGAGTCCCACGTCGACCGCTCCGTCGACGGCGCGGTGGCCTTCGTCCACAGCAACGTGCTGGGCACCCAGAGCGTCCTCGACGCATGTCTGTACACCGGTGTGGACAACGTGGTGCACGTGTCGACCGACGAGGTCTACGGCTCCATCGCCACCGGCACGTGGACCGAGGAGTCGCCCCTGCTGCCCAACTCCCCCTACTCCGCGTCGAAGGCCGGCAGCGACCTCCTCGCCCGCGCCTACCACCGGACCCACAAGCTCAACGTGCGCATCACCCGGTGCTCCAACAACTACGGCACCCACCAGCACGTCGAGAAGCTCATCCCGCAGTTCGTCACCCGCCTCCTGCAGGGAGAGCAGGTGCCCCTCTACGGCGAGGGCACCAACGTCCGCGAGTGGCTGCACGTCGACGACCACTGCCGCGCCATCCAGCTCGTCCTCACGGGCGGCCGCGCGGGCGAGACGTACAACATCGGCGGTGCCACCGCCCTGACCAACCGCGAGATGACCGAGCGCCTGCTCGACCTGACCGGTCACGACTGGTCCAAGGTCATGCACGTCCCGGACCGCAAGGGCCACGACTTCCGCTATGCGATCAACGACGACAAGATCCGCGCCGAGCTCGGCTACGCGCCGCAGTGGACGCTCGACGAAGGCCTCAAGCGCGTTGTCGGCTGGTACGTCGACCACCCGGAGTGGTGGAAGCCCCTGCTCGACCACTGAGAACGCACCCCCATGACCGAGAACGCACGGCATGGCGGAATCACCCACCGTCTTCGAGTGCGGCTCGAGTGATCCTCGAGCGGCATCTGTAGGAGTGGCAGAACGGCACTCACCCCGCAGCAGCAGCCCCGACTTTGGAGCACGTCCTGATGTCCGTCACGGAGGGGCACACCCGGCCTCACGCCGACCGCAGAGCCCGGCGCGCCGGCCAAGGAGGTGCGCCGGCTGGACGGGCGAGAGGCCCGCAGGGCGCTCCCATGAGCCGCCCGGCACCATCCACCCCCGTCATGTAGCTAAGGTTCCGCCGATGGCATCACCCGCCCCGTCATCACCCGCCCCGTCCCGGCCCGCCTCGCGCGGCCGGGCCGCTCTTGCCGTACTCCTCCTCGCGTCCACCCTCACCGTCATGGCGGGCACGATCCTCACCCCCGTCGTGGGAGTCATCCGCGGCGAACTCGGGGTCAGCGGCACCAGTGCCGGTCTGATCCTCACCGCCCACGGCCTGTCCCTCGCCGTCGCCAGCCCGCTCGTCGGCTGGACGATCGACCGCTGGGGGCTGAGGACGCCCCTGGTGGCCGGGCTCCTGCTCTACGGCGTCGCGGGCGGCGCCGGACTGGTCACCACCTCGTACCCGGCGCTGATCATCAGCCGCTTCGCGTTCGGCGTGGGCGCCGCCGCGGTCTTCACCGGCACGACGGTGGCCCTGCTGGCGCTCTACGAAGGGCCCGAGCGGGACCGTGTGGCGGGGTGGCGCTCCGTCGCCATCAGCGTCGGCGGCATCATCTGGCCGCTGCTCGGCGGCGCGCTCGGCGGAATCTCCTGGCACGGCCCGTTCGCGATCTACCTGCTGGGCATCCCGGTCGGCATCGCGATGATGTTCACCCTGCCCAAGAGCCTGAGCGCCAAGCGGCCCGGCGGTGGTGGCGGAACGTTCACCCTGCTGCGCTCCCGCCCCCGGCTGCTGGGGCTCTACGCCCTGTCGCTCACCAGCTCGTTCCTGCTCTACGTCCTCGCGGTCTTCCTCCCCCAGCGGCTGGCGCACCTCGGCGTCGAGACGCCGTTCCTGGTCGCGCTCTACACCACGAGCACCTCGGTCGCCGGCACGCTGGTCGGCCTGGCCTACGCCAAGATCAAGGCGACCCTGGGCTACGTCCGGCTGCTGCGGGTCTCCGCCGTCCTGTGGGTGGTGGCCTTCCTGGTCGCCGGGACCACGTCCAACTCGGTACTGGTCGTGCTGGCTCCGGCCCTGTTCGGCCTCGGCATGGGCATGTCCGTGCCGGCGCTCGCCATGATGATCGGCGAGACGGCCCCGCCCGCGATGCGCGGCCAGGCCACGTCCCTGTCGGGGACGGCCAACTTCACCGGTCAGTTCGCCGCGCCCCTGGTGATCGGCCCGGTCATCGGCGCGACGTCGATCACCACCGGCTTCCGCGTCGCCGATGGCATCGCCCTCCTGTCGTTGCTGCTGCTGTTCTTCTTGAAGGCTCCGGCCTCCGCCGCGGCCGCGTCCCCCGCTCCCAAGGAGCCGGCGGACGAGGAGGGCACGGCGGCCCGCTGACCCGCGCCCCCGCATCCCCCTCCCCGCCATAGGCGCCCCCCTGCGCCCCGCCCGCGCCCCCCTTTCCGCGGGCGGGCCGCAGGTTGGCCAAATTCGACCGATTGCCGCATCACACCTGGTCACGGATTGATCAAAGGGCGAACTCCGCGTCACCCGGGGCATCTTTAGCCGGATGCGGGCTTTTAGTTAGCCCTAAAGGTGGCATCCTCTAAGAGAAGGCGCCCGGATGCGCCGCGAGTTCTGGTTCCAGGGGGTACGCATGGCATGGCGCGACAGGCATGAGAACGGACGGACGGCCGATGCCGCCGGAGCCCGGATGGCCCGCCATGCAACGGCATCCCTGGCGGGCCTCCTCGCGGAACGCGGCATGAGCCGCAAGGACTTGGCGGAGAGCATGGGCGTATCGCCGGGCAGGGTGAGTCAAATCCTGTCCGGGGACGAGAACCTGACCATGCGTTCGCTGGCCGCCGTGGCCGATGCGCTCGACGTGAAGATGGAGATCTCCTTCACCGAGTCGCCCGCGGCCGATCGTCACGAGCAGTCCCCGGACAGAGCATTGGCCAACGCCCACCTCTGAACGCGGCACGGCGCCACCCCGGCTCAGCACGCCGGCGTCAGGACTCAGTGCGGTGACGGCGCGGCGGCAGCCGCGTACAAGGGCTGCCGCCGCAGCTCCAGGATCTTCTTGTCGTCGCTGCGCTTGCCGTGGGCGTGCGCCAGCTCCAGCAGGTACGCACACAGGTGCTCGGCCTCGCCGAGCGCCCGCAGGGTCCGCCCGGACTCCTCGCGCGTCCGCTCGCGCTGTTCGTCCTCGCAGGCCTTCTCGATCTCGGTCTCGAGGGTGTCCGCGTGCTGCACCGCGGCCCGCACCTCCTCGTACCGCTCCTTGATCATGACCGTCAGGCCGCTCTTCCCCTTGGGGGAGCGCCCCGGGACGTCCACCCGCGACTTCAGGTGGCGGGCGACGCGGTCCGCGAAGACGTCGAGCTCCCAGCAGTTGCCGAATCCGGCGGCCATCCGCGCGCACCACTCGGCCCGGTCCGCCTGCAGGCGCACCATCAGGCTGCTGATCAGCAGCGAGTGCCCGAGTGTGAGAATCGCCATCACGGGATGCTCCGCCTGTTCGGTCCGCCGCTTGGGCACCAGACCCGCTCCGGCGACCGCGCCGACCGCCGCCGGCGGTATGTCGGAGGCGTGCGGCAGCAGCAGCCCGCTGGCGAGCGCCGCCATGGCGGACGTCCACAGCACCACGGCCAGCGCCGAAGCGGCCGACCGCACCGTCCCCAGCAGCCTCCCCTGCCCGCGGAAGCGGTGGACGAGGCACACCCAGGTCACGGGCGCGCAGACGGCAGCAGGCAGTAACCACTCCGAGAAAACGGACGTCTCGTCCCCAGCCACCCCGCATCCCCCATTCCGGATCACACAGCGCCCCGGTATGACTACGGAATGATGTTCCCACTCCGGCCACTACGGCGTGCCACGTTCCGGCCAAGCTCTCGGATCACATGAGTCCGGGCTGTGGGAGGGCAAAACGAGACAGACCCCTCGAAGTGACTGTTGTCACTTCGAGGGGTCTGTCCTCACTGTGCGCGAGGGGGGAGTTGAACCCCCACGCCCTTTCGGGCACTGGAACCTGAATCCAGCGCGTCTGCCTATTCCGCCACCCGCGCATGGGTGTTGCCTTCTGGCTTCCGGTGCTTCCTCCGGGGGGCTTGCCCTTCCGGTGTCTGCGCCGTGCGCCTTCCGACATCGAGAACATTAGCACGCTCTGGCGGGTGCCTTCACACTCGTTCTCCCCGGACCGGCCCCGGTGGGGGCCGCGGGCGCCGTGCCGGGCCACCGGGACCGGTGGGGACCCCGCCGGTTGCGGGACACTGGCTCCCGGCCGCCTCTACGATCCCTATGAAGGGGACAGGGAGGGTCGTGCCGGCGGGCCGGGGCGACACTCGTCACTCCTGGCCCCGAAGGGGAACCGGCCGTTTCCCCAGCGCGTGGATACGATCAGTAAGCAGTATCAGGAACGACACCGAGCATCAGGAACGTCACTGAGGGAAGGAGGTGCCCCGTGGGAGTACTGAAGCGCTTCGAGCAGCGTCTCGAGGGTCTCGTGAACGGCACCTTCGCCAAGGTGTTCAAGTCCGAGGTGCAGCCGGTCGAGATCGCAGGCGCGCTCCAGCGCGAGTGCGACAACAACGCCACCATCTGGAACCGTGACCGCACCGTCGTCCCGAACGACTTCATCGTGGAGCTGAGCACCCCGGACTTCGAGCGGCTCAGCCCGTACTCCGGTCAGCTCGGCGACGAGCTGTCCGGCATGGTCCGCGACTACGCCAAGCAGCAGCGGTACACCTTCATGGGGACCATCAAGGTCCATCTGGAGAAGGCGGACGACCTCGACACCGGGCTGTACCGGGTGCGCAGCCGCACCCTCGCCGCCAGCGAGTCGCAGGACCACCAAGGCCAGCCGGGCCGGCCGCCCGGCAGTCCGCGCGCGGGCGGGCCCGTCACGCAGGGTGCCGGCTATCCGGCCCCGCCGTCGGGGCTGCCGCCCATGCCCGCGTCACCGCCGCCCTCCGCGCCCCCCGGGCGGCCCGCGCCGCGCGCGGGCGGGCAGGGCCCCGCCGCCGGCGTGCCCGGCGCCCAGACCCGGCGCTGGATCGAGATCAACGGCACCCGCCACCAGATCTCCCGGCCCACCCTCGTGCTGGGCCGCAGCACCGAGGCGGACGTACGGATCGACGACCCCGGCGTCTCCCGCCGGCACTGCGAAATCCGGGTCGGCACCCCCGCCACCATCCAGGACCTGGGGTCGACCAACGGCATCGTGGTGGACGGACAGCACACCACTCGCGCTACGCTCCGCGACGGCTCACGGATCGTCGTGGGCAGCACCACCATCGTTTATCGGCAAGCCGAAGGGTGAAGCGGGGGCAATGTCAGAGCTGACCCTCACGGTCATGCGGTTGGGTTTCCTCGCCGTACTGTGGCTGTTCGTCATCGTGGCCGTTCAGGTCATCCGCAGTGATCTCTTCGGCACCCGGGTCACCCAGCGTGGCTCCCGCCGGGGCGGTGGCGAGCGGCAGCCGCAGCGTGCGCAGGCCCAGGCCGCACCGCCGCAGCAGCGCCAGCAGCAGGCGGCGGGCGGGCGCCGGGCCGACCGGCGCGCGGACCGGGGCCGGCGCGGCGCCCCCACCAAGCTCGTGGTCTCCGAGGGCTCCCTCACGGGCACCACGGTGGCCCTGCAGGGCCAGACCATCTCGCTGGGCCGCGCCCACGACTCCACGATCGTGCTGGACGACGACTACGCCTCCAGCCGGCATGCCAGGATCTACCCGGACCGCGACGGCCAGTGGATCGTCGAGGACCTCGGCTCGACCAACGGCACGTATCTCGACCGCACCCGGCTGACCACCCCGACCCCGATCCCGCTCGGCGCGCCGATCCGCATCGGCAAGACCGTCATCGAGCTGCGGAAGTAGTAGGACCATGACGACCGGAGGGTGGGCAGCGTGGCTGGGAAGGGGCTGTACCCGGAGCCGACGGGCGAGGTGCGCATGAGTCTGTCACTGCGCTTCGCCGCCGGATCGCACAAGGGCATGATCCGGGAGGGCAACGAGGACTCCGGTTACGCCGGCCCGCGCCTGCTCGCCATCGCCGACGGCATGGGCGGCCAGGCCGCGGGCGAGGTCGCCAGTTCCGAGGTGATCTCCACCCTCGTCCAGCTCGACGACGACGTCCCCGGCTCGGACATCCTCACCTCCCTCGGCACCGCCGTGCAGCGCGCCAACGACCAGCTGCGCGTCATGGTCGAGGAGGACCCGCAGCTGGAGGGCATGGGCACCACCCTGACCGCCCTGCTGTGGACCGGCCAGCGCCTCGGCCTCGTGCACGTCGGCGACTCCCGCGCGTACCTGCTGCGCGACGGCGTCCTCACCCAGATCACCCAGGACCACACCTGGGTGCAGCGGCTGGTGGACGAGGGCCGGATCACCGAGGAGGAGGCCACCACCCACCCGCAGCGCTCCCTGCTGATGCGCGCGCTGGGCAGTGGAGACCACGTCGAGCCCGACCTCTCGATCCGCGAGGTCCGGGCGGGCGACCGCTATCTGATCTGTTCCGACGGCCTCTCCGGCGTCGTCAGCCACCAGACGATGGAGGAGACGCTCGCCGGCTACCAGGCGCCGCACGAGACGGTCCAGGACCTGATCCAGCTCGCCCTGCGCGGCGGCGGCCCCGACAACATCACCTGCATCGTGGCCGACGTCCTCGACGTGGACGGCGGCGACACCCTCGCCCAGCAGCTCAACGACACGCCGGTGATCGTCGGCGCGGTCGCCGAGAACCAGCTGCAGCCGGGCGTCGACGGCGCCATGCAGACCCCGGCCGGCCGTGCCGCCGAGCACGCCCGCGCCAACCGTCCCGTGCCCCCGCAGGGCCCCGGCGGCGGCTTCGGACCGCCCGGCAGCGGCGACCCCGGCATGAACGGCGCCCCGGAGGGCTCCTTCGGCGCCTTCATGGACGAGGACTTCGTCAAGGAGCCCCGGCGCGGCCGGTGGCTCAAGCGGTCGCTGATCATCGCCGTCGCCCTCGGCGTCGTCGCGGGCGGCCTCTACGGCGGCTACAGCTGGACCCAGACGCAGTACTACGTGGGCGCCAAGGACAACAACCACGTGGCGGTCTACCAGGGCATCAACCAGGACCTGGCGTGGGTGAGCCTCAGCAAGCTCTACCAGGACCACCCCGAGATCGAACTCAAGTACCTCCCCGTCGACCAGCGCAGCCGTGTCGAGGACACCATCGCGCTCGACAGCCGCGAGAAGGCGGAGCAGAAGGCCAAGGACCTCGGCCTGCTCGCCGGTGCCTGCAAGAAGGAGGACGAGCGGCGCAAGGCCGAGCAGGCGCAGCGGGAGAAGGAGAAGCAGAACGGCGACCGGGTCGGTTCCGTGGGCGAGCTGCCCAAGGACCCCAAGGACCCGAAGGCGGACGCCAAGCCGGGCGCCTCCGGCGTCGCCGGCCGGGCCACCGCCACCGCCACCCCGGCGCCGAGTCCGGGCCCCACCCTCACCGAGGAAGAGCAGAAGTTGGTCCCGCAGTGCAGCGCTCAGCAGTAAAGCCGTAGGGGGCCATCAACTCATGTCAGCCATGCCATCCATGCCATCCAGCGCGGGCAGTACGACCGCGACGACCACGATCAGCACCGTGGGCCCGCCCAGCCGGCGCAACACCGAGCTGGCGCTCCTCGCGTTCGCGGTGATCCTGCCGTGCTTCGCGTACGCGAACGTCGGCCTCGCGCTCAACGGCGAGATGCCCTCCGGCATGCTCGGCTACGGGCTCGGCCTCGGCCTGCTCGGCGGCGTCGGCCACCTCGTGGTGCGCAAGTTCGCCAAGTACGCCGACCCGCTGCTGCTGCCCCTGGCCACCCTGCTCAACGGGCTCGGCCTCGTCATGATCTGGCGGCTGGACCAGTCGGAGCGGCTCGCCCGGCTGGCCAAGGCGCAGGGCTTCACGTTCCAGGCGTCGGCCCCCAACCAGCTGCTCTTCTCGGCGCTCGGCATCGCTCTGTTCGTGGCCGTCATGATCTTCCTGAAGGATCACCGCATCCTCCAGCGCTACACCTACATCTCCATGGTGGTCGCGCTGGTCCTGCTGATCGCCCCGATCTTCTTCCCCGGCAAGTTCGGCGCCAAGATCTGGATCGTCATTCCCGGCCTCGGCTCCATCCAGCCCGGTGAGTTCGCGAAGATCATCCTGGCGATCTTCTTCGCCGGCTACCTGATGGTGAAGCGCGACGCGCTGGCCCTGGCCAGCCGCCGCTTCATGGGCCTGTACCTGCCGCGCGGCCGCGACCTCGGCCCGATCCTCGCCGTCTGGGCGCTCAGCCTCGTCGTCCTCGTCTTCGAGACCGACCTGGGCTCGTCGCTGCTGTTCTTCGGCATGTTCGTCGTCATGCTGTACGTGGCCACCGAGCGCACCAGCTGGATCGTCTTCGGTCTGCTGATGTCGGCGGGCGGCGCGGCCGTCGTCGGCTCCGTGGAGCCGCACGTCAAGGTCCGTGTGATGGCCTGGCTGCACCCCTTCGCGGTCTACGACAACCCGCGCCCGTCCTGGGCCACCACCGAGCAGATCGCCCAGGCCCTCTTCGCCTTCGGCTCCGGCGGCGTCTTCGGCACCGGCTGGGGCCAGGGCGCCTCCGACCTGATCCAGTTCGCCGCCAACTCCGACTTCATCTTCGCCTCCTACGGCGAGGAGCTCGGCCTGGCCGGCGCCATGGCGATCCTGCTGATCTACGGCCTGATCGTGGAGCGCGGCGTGCGGACGGCCCTCGCCGCCCGCGACCCCTTCGGCAAGCTGCTCGCCACCGGCCTCTCCGCGGCCTTCGGCATCCAGGTCTTCGTCGTGGCCGGCGGCGTCATGGGCCTCATCCCGCTGACCGGTATGACCATGCCCTTCCTCGCGGCGGGCGGCTCGTCCGTCATCGCGAACTGGGCGCTCGTCGCCATCCTGATAAAGATCAGCGACACGGCACGGCGCCCGGCTCCGGCCCCCGCACCGTCCCCAGACGCCGAGATGACCCAGGTGGTCCGCCCGTGAACAAGCCCGTACGCAGGATCGCGATCTTCTGCGGCCTCCTCGTCCTGGCCCTGCTCCTGCGGGACAACTGGCTCCAGTTCGTCCAGGCCGACGAGCTGAAGACGCACAAGAACAACCGCCGCGTCGACATCGCCCGCTACAGCCAGCCCCGCGGCAACATCATCGTGGACGGCCAGGCCATCACCGGCTCCGTCGAGACCGGTGGCGTCGACTTCAAGTACAAGCGGACGTACACGGACGGCCCCATGTGGGCCCCGGTCACCGGCCGCTCCTCGCAGGTCTACGGGGCCACCCAGCTGGAGAAGCTCTACGACCGCGTCCTCATCGGCGACGACGACCGCCTGTTCTTCAACCGCACCGTCGACATGATCACGGGCAAGGGGAAGAAGGGCGGTGACGTGATCACCACCCTGAACAGCAAGGCCCAGAAGGCCGCCTTCGACGGCCTGGGCGACAAGAAGGGCGCGGTCGCGGCCATTGACCCGCGCACCGGCAAGATCCTCGCCCTGGCGTCCACGCCCTCGTACGACCCCTCGAAGATCGCGGGTGCGAACGACGGCAAGGAGTGGACGTCGCTGGACAAGGACAAGAGCCAGCCGATGCTCAACCGGGCGCTGCGCCAGACGTACCCCCCGGGCTCCACGTTCAAGGTCGTGACGGCCGCCGCGGCGCTGGAGAACGGGCTGTACAAGGACGTCGACGCGAAGACCGACTCGCCGCTGCCGTGGACGCTGCCGGACACCCGCGTCACCCTCGACAACGAGGGCAGCATCCCTTGCAAGGACGCCTCGCTGCGGGAAGCCCTCCGGTGGTCCTGCAACACCGTCTTCGGCAAGGTCAGCGCCGACCTCGGCAACAAGAAGATGATGGACGAGGCCCAGAAGTTCGGCTTCAACAACGACAAGGTCGACACGCCCGTGCGCGCCGCGACCAGCGTCTACCCCAAGGACAACCGTCCGCAGAACGCCATGGACGGCATCGGCCAGGCCTCCAACCGCGCCACGCCGCTGCAGATGGCCATGGTGGCCGCCGCGATCGCCAATGACGGCAAGCTCATGGAGCCGTACATGGTCGACAAGGTGCGCGCCCCCAACCTCAACGTGATCGAGACGCACCAGCCGAAGGAGATGTCCCAGCCCCTGTCGCGGGACAACGCCCGCAAGGTGCAGTCGATCATGGAGACCGTGGTCAACGAGGGCACCGGCAAGAAGGGCCAGATCCCGAACGTCACCGTCGGTGGCAAGACCGGAACGGCCCAGCACGGTGTGGACAACAGCGGCAACCCCTACGCGTGGTTCATCTCCTACGCCAAGGGCGCCAACGGCTCGCCCGTCGCCGTCGCCGTCGTGATCGAGAGCTCGGACACGCTGCGCGACGACATCGCCGGTGGCGACCTCGCCGCGCCGGTCGCGAAGAAGGTCATGGAGGCGGTGCTCAGCACGGCGAAGTGACGCCGCTCACCTTCGCCGTCCGGAGCCGCGGGTGACGGTACCGGTCGTGTATCAGGTGGCCGTCGCGGCCGGAAGGGGCGTGACCTGCCGGGTACCGTATGCCGGACAGCACACCGCCGGACGTAGTGAAGGTGCGGTCAGGAAAACGGAAGGGCTGGAGCTATGGAAGAGCCGCGTCGCCTCGGCGGCCGGTACGAACTGGGCTCGGTGCTCGGCCGCGGTGGCATGGCCGAGGTCTACCTCGCCCACGACACCCGGCTCGGCCGCACCGTCGCCGTGAAGACGCTGCGGGTGGACCTCGCCCGCGACCCGTCCTTCCAGGCCCGGTTCCGCCGTGAGGCCCAGTCGGCCGCCTCGCTCAACCACCCGTCGATCGTCGCCGTCTACGACACCGGCGAGGACTACGTCGACGGCGTCTCGATCCCGTACATCGTCATGGAGTACGTGGACGGGTCGACGCTGCGCGAGCTGCTGCACTCCGGGCGGAAGCTGCTGCCCGAGCGGTCGCTGGAGATGACCATCGGCGTCCTGCAGGCGCTGGAGTACTCCCACCGGGCCGGCATCGTCCACCGCGACATCAAGCCGGCCAACGTCATGCTGACGCGTACCGGCCAGGTCAAGGTCATGGACTTCGGCATCGCCCGCGCGATGGGCGACTCCGGCATGACCATGACGCAGACCGCGGCCGTCATCGGCACCGCCCAGTACCTCTCCCCGGAGCAGGCCAAGGGCGAGCAGGTCGACGCGCGGTCCGACCTCTACTCCACCGGCTGCCTGCTCTACGAGCTGCTGGCGGTCCGGCCCCCCTTCGTGGGCGACTCGCCGGTGGCCGTCGCCTACCAGCACGTGCGGGAGGAGCCGAACCCGCCGAGCGTCCACGATCCCGAGATCACGCCCGAGATGGACGCCATCGTCCTCAAGGCGCTGGCCAAGGATCCGGACTACCGCTACCAGTCGGCCGACGAGATGCGCGCCGACATCGAGGCGGCCCTTGAGGGCCAGCCCGTCGCCGCCACGGCCTCGCTGAACGCCGTGGGCTACGGCGCGGACGCCCCGACCGCCATGCTCCGCCCCCAGGCCCCCCAGGGCATGGGCCAGACCTCCATGCTCCCGCCCGTCCGCGACGACGACGGCGGGTACGGCGGCTACGACGACGGCAACGGCCGGCGGCGCGGCGGGGGCGGCGGCGGTCGCAAGAGCAACCTCTCCACGATCCTGCTGATCCTGGCGGGCGTCCTGGTGCTGGTCGGTGCGATCTTCATTGGGAAGTCGCTGTTCAGCGGCAGCAACAACGCCTCCCGGGTGTCCGTGCCCAACCTCGTCGGGCAGACGCTGAAGGAAGCCCAGCAGCAGGGCGTCAACGGCGACTTCAAGGTCGTCCAGAACGGCACGGAGACCTGCGAGCAGGACAAGGGCAAGATCTGCAGCCAGGACCCGACGGGCGGCGGCAAGATCGACCGCGGCGGCGAGGTCAAGGTCAAGGTGTCCGAGGGCGCGGCCAAGGTCAGCGTCCCCGATGTGACCGAGAAGCAGCTGGAGAACGCCCGGAAGATCCTTGAAGGCAAGGGCTTCCAGGTCAGCACCAAGAGCAAGCAGGTCGACGGCGTCGCCGCCGACACGGTGCTCGACCAGAACCCCAAGGGCGACACGCAGGCCGAGAAGGGCTCCGAGGTCGTCCTGACCGTCGCCACGGCCAAGCCGACGAAGACGGTGCCGTCCGTGGTGGGCCAGAACGTCGACGCGGCGAAGAAGCAGCTGACCGACAACGGCTTCCAGGTGTCGGTGACGGAGGAGGACTCCACCCAGCCGCCCGGCACCGTCACCAAGCAGAGCCCCGACGGCAACACCCAGGCCGCCCAGGGCTCCATGGTCACCCTGACCGTGGCCAAGGGCGCGCAGAACGTCGGCGTGCCGCCGGTGCTGACGCACAAGTTCAAGGACGCCAAGAAGGAGATCGAGGCAGCGGGCCTGAAGGTCGGCAACGTCATCGGTCCGCAGGACGACAACGCCGTCGTGCAGACCACCAACCCGCTGCCGGGCACCCAGGTCGCCAAGGGCACCGCGGTCGACGTGACGACCACGGCAGGCGCCCCGGGCACCGACACGGGCACCACCGGCACCCCCGGCGGCGCCAACGGCGCCACGGGCGGCGACACGGGCTTCATCGGAGGCGGCTTCATAGGAGGCCGCCGCCACTAGCCCCCGGCGCTCCGTTCCGGCCTACGGCCCCACCCCCTCAGGGGGTGGGGCCGTTCCCGTTCATGCACCGGGCAGCGGGAGGCTGGCCCAGACCCGGGTGCCCTCGGTAGCGGACCCGGCCTTGCTGATGCCCCACGTTCCACGGCATTCGTGGACGACGGCGGCAAGGAGGAGCAGGGCGCGTTTGCGGCAGGCGGTGCAGTGGGCGGCTTGGCGGGGGTCGGAGTGGGCGTGGTGGGCGTCCCAGTTGACGATCCGGAGGGCCCCGTCGCGCCAGCGGAGCGAGTGGTAGATGTCCTGCCCTGGTGCGAAGCGGGTGGCGCAGGCGACGAGCTCTCCGGCTACGGAGAGGGTGGCTTCTTCGAGGGCGGTGAGTGCGTGGATCCGCAGGATGCTGCGGATGGTCGCGCGGACGACGGTGGCGGACCGGGGGTCACCGGGGACGGTGAAGCTGTAGGAGAGGGCGGAGGGGTCGCAGGAGCGGGGCTTGTAGGCGGGGCGCTGGGTGGTGGCGAGGGTGGAGGGGTTGGGTGGGGTGGGGGTGATGAGGGGGCAGAGGGGGGTGGGGGTGGTGTGAGGCGTGTGGGTGTCGGTGGAGGGCGGCATGGGGCGGCTCCAGTGGAGTGGGCGGGTGAACACTGAGCCGGTGGCCTGTCTTAGGGCAGGGCGTGCAGGAGCCTGCCTTCGATGCGCTTCCGGCCGTGCCATGCGCTGGCGGCGACACTGAACGTAGAGACGAAGGTGGCTCCGCGCCACTTTTCCAGTGGCCATTAACCCGGAAGGGTGGCTGTAGCCGCCGGCTCGGACGTTCCGCCCAACTACGCTGTAGGAAGGGGCTATGCCACCTAGGACTACGCCAACAGAGCGACAGAAGCGGCTGGGTTTCGAGCTGCGCAAGATGCGTATGGCTGCAGGCATCTCGACCGACTACGCTGCCGGGCTACTCGGGCTGGATCGCGGGAAGATCTCCAACATCGAATCCGGTGTCCGCGCCATCTCACCGGACCGCCTCAGGACTCTGGCCTGCCACTACGCCTGTGGCGACGAGGACTACATCCAGGCGCTCATTGCCATGGCCAGCGACCGGGAGCGTGGCTGGTGGGAACGCTTCCGAGGGTCAATCCCGGCAGGGCTGCTGGACATCGCAGAGTTGGAGTGGCATGCGACCCGGGTACGCACCTCGCAGATGATGCACATTCCAGGACTCCTGCAGACCGAAGACTACGCACGCACGATCTTCGAGGGGGTACTTCCGCGGCTCCCCCGGCTTGAGGTCGAGCTCCACGTGGCGCATCGAATGCAACGCCAGCAGATCTTCGAGAGGAACCAGCCACTCGCCTATGCGGGGTATGTCCACGAGGCAGCCCTCCGCATGCACTTCGGTGGCCGGAAGGCGATGCGGGAACAACTCAAGCACCTGCTGCTCATGTCCGAGCGTAAGAGCCTCGTACTGCGAGTGGTGCCTGTGGAGACAGGAGCGTTCCCCGGCGCAGGTCACGCAACGCTGTACGCAGAGGGCCCCGTTCCTGCGCTCGACACCGTCCAGCTCGACTCAGCCAGCGGTCCGGTCTTCGTCTCGGCCGAGTCTCAGCTTGCCCGGTACCGCGGGTACCTGGAGTGGATGGAACAGGCAGCCCTTGACGCACGTCAGTCGCGCGACTTCATTAGCCGCATCATGTCCGATCTCTAAGGGAGCCGAGCGTGACCCACATCAACTGGGAAGAGCCGTTCTGCGGAACTGGTAACAACTGCTTCCGAATAGGCACCGACTCCGCGGGCAACGCCTACATAGCCATCAGTGGAGCCGAGGACCACTACATCGCCGACACCCGCGCGGCACTCAGCGCGCTGATACGGGACATCAAGGCGGGCAAGGCCGATCACTTGCTCTGAGCGTGGCCGACTGCCGGTAGGGCGGTGGCTGAGGTCAAGACAGGCTGGCAGCAGGGGGAGGAGTGGGGGGCGCGGGTCGGCTCGGGATTGCTTGCGGCCGGTGGGCGGTTGGCCGCCGTACTCGCGCCGTCACGGATGCGGGCGCGTAAGGAGACCGGTCCCTCCGGCCGTGGCTGGCGGGGAGCTGGCTGCTGCCGCGATGTGGTGCCTGCCGTCGTGGGCGCTTCGCTAGGCGCGCCACCGTTGTGGCTGAGCGGCTGGCTGCCCCTGAGTGGGGGTTGAGCCCCGTTAGCCACCGGCCATGGGGCCAGGCCGATTGATTGCGGGGCTGAGAAGGGCAAAAAGGCCGCTGAAGAGCAGTTGAGCCCCCTTATCCGCCGGTACTACGCCCCGGCCGGTGGATTTCCGGGCCGAGAGCGGCCCACCAGCCGCCAACCCCCACCACCCGCACCCACCCGTTCAACCACAACGGCGGCGAGCCTAGCGAAGCGCCCACGACGGGCCCAGACACATCGCGGCAGCAGCCAGCTCCCCCTCAGCCCAGACCTATGCGCAAGGTCTCCTCACGCACCCGCTGGCATGACGGCAGGAGTACGGCGCCCAGCTCCCCACCCGTCCCAGGCAAAAGCCACCGAACCCGCACCCCCACCCCTCCCCCTGCTGCCAGCCTGTTCTGACCCGAACCCCAACGGCGCAGCTCCTGGAAAGCCCAGCAGTACTCGTACGGCCCGGGGGTATCTATACCCATAGACGCGCACGCACTCCGGCCTCCGCAGGAAGGCGACCATGCCGCACATCCACTGGGAAGACCCGTTCTGTGGCGCAGGAAACAATTGTTTCCGCCTAGGCACCGACTCCGCCGGCAACGCCTACATCGCCGTCAGCGGCGCCGAAGACCATTACGTGACTGATAGCCGGGACGCCCTGCGGGCACTGATCCAGGACATCAAGGCAGGCAAGGCCGATCACCTGCTCTGAGCGTGGCCGACTGCCGACGGGGTGGCTGGGAAGCCCCAGCAGTACCGCTGCGGGCCTGGGTATCTAACCCCCATAGACCTGAAGGAAGGCGGAGCGACCATGCCGCACATCCACTGGGAAGACCCCTTCTGTGGCGACAGCAGCAACTGCTTCCGCCTAGGCACCGACTCCGCCGGAAATGCCTACATCGCCGTGAGCGGCGCCGAGGACCACTACATCACCGACACCCGCGACGCGCTGCGCGCGTTGATCCGCGACATCAAGGCCGGCAAAGCCGATCACCTGCTCTGACCTCGGGGGATCCCTACCGCAGCTCCGCCGGAGGCGTCCGCTTCGCGTCCACCTTTTCCGTGCGCTCCAGTTCCGCCCACACGATGTACCGGTAGTCGGACGTGTAGACCGGCGTGCATGTCGTCAGGGTCAGGTAGCGGCCCGGCCTGGTCTTGCCGGACTCCTTCGGGACGGCATCGAGGACGTCCACGTTGTACTTCGAGGTCTGCTTCAGCTCGGCGTAGACCTTGTAGACGTACCAGACGTCGCGGGTCTCGAAGACGACCCGGTCTCCGGTCTTGACCTTGTCGATGTTGTGGAACTTCGCGCCGTGGCCGTCGCGGTGGGCGGCCAGGGTGAAGTTGCCCTGCTTGTCCCACGGCATGGCGGCCTTGGAGGGGGCGGTGTAGAAGCCGGCGACGCCCTCGTTGAGGACGTCGGTGCCGGTGCCGCTCTTGACCAGGACCTCGCCGTTCTTCATGGCGGGGACGTGCAGGAAGCCGATGCCGTCCTTGGTGTCGAGGGCGCCGGGGCCCGACGGGGACTTCGCCCAGCGGTCGCGCACCTGGTGGCTCTGGCGCTTCGCCTCGCGGTCGGCGAGGACGTTCGTCCACCACAGGGAGTAGACGACGAAGAGGGCAAGGATCACGCCCGCCGTGATCAGCAGCTCGCCTATGACGCTGACGGTGGCGGCGACGCGCCCCCGTACGCGGTCTGTCCGTGCCACAGACGTTCGTACCCCGCTTCGCTGTTCCCGTGTGCCGTTACTGAACGAGCGCGTCGGGCTTGCCCTTGCTCCGCGGCCGTTCGTCGACCATCTTGCCCCACACGATCAGGCGGTAGGTACTGGTGAACTCGGGGGTGCACGTGGTGAGGGTGATGTAGCGGCCGGGGGCGTGGAAGCCCGAGCCGGGCGGGACAGGGGCGATGACCGTGACATTCGCCGGGGAGGTCTGCTCCAGGCGGCTCGTCATCTCATACGTGTAGAAGGCGCTCCGCGTCTCCACGACGATCTTGTCGCCGGGCTTCAGCCGGTTGACGTAGCGGAACGGTTCGCCATGGGTGTTGCGGTGGCCGGCGAGGGCGAAGTTGCCGTTCTTGTCCCACGGCATCGCGGTCTTGAGGGCCCCCTCCCCGTAGTGGCCGACCATGCCGCGGTCGAGGACCTTCGCCTTGCCGACGCCCTCGGCGATGGGCGCCTTCACGTCCAGCGAGGGGATGTAGAGGATCGCGAAGCCCTCACCCGGCGAGAACTCCCCCGCGTCCCGGTCGGCGGCGCCCTGGCCGTCCTCGTCCCAGCGGCTCTGCAGGTGGTGGGCGGCTCCGCCGGCCTGCTGGTGGGCGCGGATGTTGGTCCACCACAGCTGGTATGCCACGAACAGCAGCATGACCAGGCCGGCCGTGATGAACAGCTCGCCCGTCAGCCGGCACAGCTGCACGCCGATGCTGCTCCGGCGGGCCTTCCGCGCCGCCTCGCGCCGTGCGGCGCGGCCCCCGGTCCGTCCGGGCGGAGGCACCCGGGCCGGCGAGGCCGGCACCTCCACCTTGCGCAGCTCCATCGTCGCCCGGTCCTCGGGCGGCAGGGGCTGCGAGACGATCCGCGGGTGGGTGGTCACGCCCCGGCCTTGCCCACCACCGGGGCCAGGCCCGCCGACCGCTCCACCGCCGTGGTGTCACCGCAGGCGACCAGCCAGTTGGCGAGCATCCGGTGGCCCCACTCGGTGAGCACGGACTCGGGGTGGAACTGCACCCCCTCGACCGGCAGGTCGCGGTGGCGCAGGCCCATCGCGACGCCGGACTCGGTCCAGGCGGTGATCTCCAGCTCGTCCGGCCAGTTCTCCCGCTCGACGGCCAGCGAGTGGTAGCGGGTGGCGGTGAAGGGCGAGGGGAGGCCCTGGAAGACGCCCGCGCCCTCGTGCGTCACCAGCGACGTCTTGCCGTGCAGCAGCTCGGGCGCCCGCCCGACGACGCCGCCGTACGCGACGGCCATCGACTGCATGCCCAGGCAGACGCCGAAGACGGGGATGCCGTGCTGCGCGCAGTGCCGGACCATGTCGATGCACACGCCGGCCTGCTCGGGCGCTCCCGGGCCGGGGGACAGCAGGACGCCGTCGAAGCCCTCCTGGGCGTGGCCCGGCTCGACCTCGTCGTTCCGCCGGACCTCGCACTCGGCGCCGAGCTGGTAGAGGTACTGGACGAGGTTGAAGACGAAGCTGTCGTAGTTGTCCACGACGAGGATGCGCGCACTCACCGATTGACCGCCATTCCGTTGTCGACCGTCACGTCGTTGAACGGCAGCAGCGGTTCCGCCCAGGGGAAGACGTACTGGAAGAGGGCGTAGACGACCGCCAGTACGAGCACCAGCGAGATCGCTGCCCGCACCCACGCGTTGCCCGGCAGATGCCGCCAGATCCAGCCGTACATGCTGTCCCCACTTGCCGATGACGTAGTCGAAATTGCAGCACCAGACTAAGGGTCGGGCGGGCGCCCGGGGGGTCAGCGTGACAAAGCACCGGGGCGGCCCTGCGCCACGGGCGAGGTGGTGTCCAGGTGGGCCCACACGATCAGCCGGTGGCTGTGGCCCCACTCCGGTTCGCAGGTGGTGAGGGTCAGGTAGCGGCCGGGGCCTGGGTAGCCGGAGGCGGCGGGGACGGGGTCGATGACGCCGGTGTCGTCGGGCCGGGTGCGGTACGGGCGGCCGTCCACGCGGTACGTGAACCAGGTGGTGCCGTCGTTCACGACCACGGCGTCGCCCGCGCGCAGTTCGTCGAGGTCCTTGAGGGGGTCGCCGTAGGTGCGGCGGTGGCCGGCGACCGCGAAGTTGCCCGGCGCGCCGGGGCGGGCGGTCTGCTCGTAGTGGCCGAGGCCCTTCTTGAGGAGCTCGGTGCCGGTGCCTTCGAGGACGGGCTTGGCCCATCCGGCGCCGAAGCGGGGGACGTACATGACGGCGAAGGCCCGGCCGGCCTGCAGGCCGGTCCCCACCGGGGGCGCCTGGCCAGCGGTGCCAACGGTGCCGGCGGTGCCGGTGCCGGGCGTGGTGCGGGAGGGTGCTCCGGGCTGCGGTTGCTGCGCGGCGGCGGGCGGGGCCCCCGGCCGGTCAGGCGCCCGGCCGGGGGTTCCGGCCTCGGGCGGCGCGTCACCCGCCGGCTGCTCCTGCGGCTGCCCCGGCTGCTGTTCCGGTGCCGGCTCCCCCGGCGCGGCGGCCGCTCCCACCGCCCCGCTCGACCAGCGCTCCTGCAGCCGGCCGAGCTCCTCGTCCATGGCGCTGTCGGCGCGCAGGCCGGTCCAGTAGAGGACGTAGACGACGAAGAGGACGAGCAGGGTGCCGATGGTCAGGCACAGTTCGCTGAGCGTGCGGACGACGAGCCGTAACCCCATCGCCGGATCCCTCCCGGATCACCCCACGGGCTTGGCGTAGTGGAGGTCCACTGTGCCCGAGTAGCCCGGAAGAGTCACCGCATCGTGCTGGTCGACTTTCCAGCCGAGCCCGTACGCGGTGACGTACTGGAGGTAGTTCTGGATGGCGGGGGACGTGTCGAGGGCCTTGCGGAGCGCGCCGCGGTCGCCGACGGCCGTCACCTTGTACGGCGGGGAGTAGACGCGGCCCTGGAGGATGAGGGTGTTGCCGACGCAGCGGACGGCGCTGGTGGAGATCAGCCGCTGGTCCATCACCTGGATGCCCTTGGCGCCGCCCTGCCACAGGGCGTTGACGACGGCCTGCAGGTCCTGCTGATGGATGACCAGGTCGTTGGGCTGCGGCTGGGGGACGCCGGGGATCCTGGCGGTGGCGTTGGGCGGGGCGTCCATGAGGGTGACGGTCAGTCCGGTGCCGCTGAGCTTCTCGGTGCCGGCGGCGGCCGCGAGGTCGGCGAGCTTCTTGTTCTGGGCGGCGGTGTTGCCGTTGTCGCGCCGGGCGAGGGCGTCGACCTGGGAGCGGACGGCCCCGGCGCTCTCGTCCAGCCCGGCGTTCTTGCGGCTGCGCTCCTGGATGAGGTCGGAGAGCCGGAGCATGGAGTCGTCGGTGCGGATGTCGGTGCCGTGGGCGGTGTTGAAGCTCATCCAGAAGATGAGGCCGGCCAGCGCGAACACGCCCCCGGTGAGCAGCCGGACGGGCCTGAAGCGCCGGGTGGGCCTGCTGGTGGAGTCCGCAGAATTGCTCAACGTACCCTTATCCTCTCCGGCGCCACGGAAGCACTACGCTAACGGACGCCCGAGCGAAGGTGGCGTTCCCGCCGCTCGCCGCCTCGGACCAGCCCTTTGTCCCAGCCCCCAGCAGCCCAGCGCGGTCACGCAGCGCATCGACAGGAGAGTTCCTCGTGCCGAAGTCACGGATCCGCAAGAAGGACGACTTCACGCCGCCGCCGGCGAAGCAGCAGAGCATCAAGCTCAGCAGCGGGCGGGGCTGGGTGGCGCCACTGATGCTGGCGATGTTCCTGATCGGGCTGGCCTGGATCGTCATCTTCTACGTGACCAGCGGCGACATGCCCATCGAGTCCCTCCACAACTGGAACATCGTGGTCGGTTTCGGCTTCATCGCGGCGGGGTTCGTAGTCTCCACGCAGTGGAAGTAGCAAGCCTTCCGGGGAGCCTTCCGAGGAGTTATCCACACCCTCGTCCACAGTGGGGAAAAACTCAGAAGATCTGTGGATAACTTCCCCGGCGTTGACGCCGGTGTGACTGATCACTAGCGCGTGGGGCCGCTTGGCGGCCCCACCTACCAGCGGAAACGCAGCTCTGTGCGAGCGCGGACACATGTTCCCCACAGCATGAACAAGATCCTGTACACGCTGTGGACAAACCCAGCGGTCAGCCGGGGAAAGCGATGAGCTCCGGCAGCGTCGCCGTCCGGACGATCACCGCCGCGACGATCACCGCCAGCGTGACACCGCAGGTGAGCCCCTGGACGAGCGCCCGCTTCTCGCGGGGCGCGTGCACCATCGCGTACGCGACGACCGTGCCCACCACCAGGCCGCCGATGTGGGCCTCCCAGGCGATGTTGTTCCAGGTGAAGGTGAAGATCAGGTTGAGCACGAGCAGCGCCACGACCGGGCGCATGTCGTAGTTGAGCCGCCGCATCAGCACCGCCGTGGCGCCCAGCAGGCCGAAGATCGCACCAGAGGCGCCGAGCGAGGGCTGGCGCGGGTCCGCGACGACGAAGGTCAGGGCGGAGCCGCCGAGGCCGGACAGCAAGTACAGCGCGAGGTAGCGGGCCCGGCCCAGCGCCGCCTCCAGCGGCGGGCCGATCCACCACAGCGAGAGCATGTTGAACGCGATGTGCATCGGGGCCTGGTGCAGGAACATCGAGGTCAGCAGGCGGTACCACTGGCCTTCGGCGACGCCCTGCGGCTCGCCGCCGAGCACGGCGCGGCCGAACAGCTCCAGGGCGTCGAGCAGGCCGTCGCCGGTGGCCATGACGGCGATCCACAGGGCGACGTTGGCCGCCAGCAGGATCTTGGTCACCAGCCGCGGGTCGGCCGCGTGCACCCCGCCGGCCAGCGTGCGCGGGGCGGTGGCCCGCGGGGGGTGTCCCGTGCCGGAGTCACCGGTGACGCAGGCCGGGCACTGGAACCCGACCGATGCGCTCACCATGCACTCCGGGCAGATCGGCCGCTCGCAGCGGGTGCAGCGGATGCCTGTCTCCCGCTCGGGATGCCGGTAGCAGCCGACGGCCTGGTCGTTCATGCGTTCCCCTTGCGCCGGTGATGGGCGGGCCTGTCCGGGACGCGCGGCCCCGCCCGTCATACGGACGAGCGGGGCGCCGGGTTCCCCCGGGCGTGGCGAGGGCGGTGCCGTGCTGCCGTCAGCGGGTCTCGACGACGACCGACTCGATGACCACGTCCTTCACCGGGCGGTCGGTGCGCGGGTTGGTGGCGGTGGTGGCGATGGCGTCCACGACCTTCTTCGAGGCGTCGTCGGCGACCTCGCCGAAGATGGTGTGCTTGCCGGTCAGCCAGGTGGTGGGCGAGACGGTGATGAAGAACTGCGAGCCGTTGGTGCCCGGGCCGGCGTTGGCCATCGCCAGCAGGTAGGGCTTGGTGAAGGCCAGGTCCGGGTGGAACTCGTCCTGGAACTGGTAGCCCGGGCCGCCGGTGCCGTTGCCCAGCGGGTCGCCGCCCTGGATCATGAAGCCCTCGATGACGCGGTGGAAGACCGTGCCGTCGTACAGCTTGTCCGTGGTCTTCTGACCCGTCTCCGGGTTGATCCACGCGCGCTCGCCCTTGGCGAGCTCGACGAAGTTCTTGACCGTCTTCGGGGCGTGGTCCGGGAGGAGGCTGATCTCGATGTCGCCCTGGCTGGTCTTCAGGGTGGCGTAAAGCTGCTCGGCCACGGTCTACCTTCCATAGTCTGCACTGACGGCTAACGATCCTCGCACGGACCGGTTCGCGGCGAGTAGCGGGCAAATCCCCGCGCGCCGCGCGAAACCGTGGCATGGTCGAGCAGGGCTCATGCCCCGTTCACCCCTCGCTCATGTCCCGATGACCCGGATGCCCGCCCGCACATGCCGGACCGCCCGTCCGCAGGCATGATTTTTCACTGGGTGGAAAGGCGACAAAACATACGCCACCGAGGAGGAGGATCTCGTGACCCGCAAGGACAGCGTGCGTGCCGCGACCAGCTCGGCGAAGGACAGTGTCCGGCACGCCGCGGAAGTGGTGGCGCCGTACGCCGGCACGGCCAAGGACGCCGCCGTGCACTACGCGCATGAGGCCCGCACACGGCTGGCGCCCAAGGTCGTGGAGGCGGCGCACCAGGCCCGCTGCCAGTACGACGCGCATCTCCAGCCCCGGATCGAGCACGCGCGCGGCGCCCTGCCTCCGAAGATCGACCAGGCCGCGGTACGGGCCCGCACGGCCGTCGAGCCGGTCAAGGACGAGGCCGTCGCCCGGAGCGCCGCCGCGTTCGCCGCGCTGCGCGGCCAGGTGAGCCCGAAAGAGATCGAGAAGCTGATCGCCCGGCGTGACCGGCGCTGCCGGGCGGGCCGGATGTTCCGCCGCCTCGCCGTGGCGGGCCTGATCGCCGGCAGCGCCTACGCGGCCTGGAAGTGGTGGGACAAGCAGGCCAACCCGGACTGGCTGGTCGAGCCGCCCGAGGCCACCGAGGTCCAGGACCGCCGGACCCTGAGCTCGGTCGACGGCACGGGCCCGGAGACGTCCTCCTCTCCGCTCGACCCCGAGGTCCAGGCCAAGCAGGCGGAGGCGGAGTCCTCCCCGGAGAAGGACAAGGGCCCCAAGGACAAGCCTTTCTGACCCCGCACCACGACCGGGGCCCGTCCGCCGCGCGAGGGCGCGGAGGACGGGCCCCGGTCGTTTCGGGCGGACAGGCTCCCGGGAGCGGCGTCAGGACGCCACGTACTCCTGCGGCTGACGCGCGAAGAACCCCGGCGCCTCGTCGAGTGCACTCTCGTCGTCGTGGACCTGGCCCGGGCGGGTGCCGTTGCCGAGGAGGACCCCGCCCCAGTTCATGCCCATGAAGTCGGCGGTGAGGCGCAGCGTCCCGATGAGCGGTTCGGCGACCGCGCGGTCGCGGGTGGCGTGGCCGGTGACGCCCCACAGCGTGCTGCCGCCCATGCCGGCCCGGAAGTCGGCGCCCGGCACGCGCAGCCAGGCGGACCAGTAGTCCAGGTAGAGCTTGGCGGGGGTGGCGAGGCTGTACCAGTAGACGGGCGAGACGATGACGAGGTCCGTGGCGGACAGGGTCGCGTCCAGCAGCACCTTCTCGTTCCCGGCGGGCTGCGGGTAGACCCCGTCGCCGTCGTGGCGTATGTCCTGGAACGGGTCGAGGGGGAAGTCGGTGAGGCGGAGCCACTCCTGCTCGACCGAGCCGGGCAGCGCCTCGGCGGCCCGCCTGGCCAGCAGCTCGGAGTTGCCGGTGACGCCGGGCTTGCGCGAACTCGCCAGCAGGAAAACGAATTTACGTGACAACGGGTACCTCTCTCAGAACGAGTGACACCGGCCCGGATCGGCGGTGCCGGCCGGAGCAGGCGACGGCAGCGATGGCGGCGCCTGGCATGGGCACGTCGTGCACCGAGAAATTACCCGATGATCTTGACGGTGCCACGGTGGATTCGGCACCGGCGAGGCGGTCCAGGGCCTTCTGCCGGACCTGCTGCCGCAGGCGCGGACCGGCCGTCGCGTCCCCCGCCGGGCCGAGTGCCAGCCGGATCCGCGCGTCGAGGGCGAGGCCGAGCAGCCAGCCTTCCGCGGACCAGACGAGGTCCAGGGCCAGCGGCGTCGCGCGCGTGCCCTCGGTGATCACCACGCAGTGCTTCTCCCGGCCGGGCCCCAGCGGCAGGCCCACCCCCGCCGGGACTCCGCCGGCGAGGTCCGCCAGGATGCGCCGGGCCCCGGCGCGGGCCGCCGCGAAGCCACGGCGCTCCGCGGGGCCGGCAATGCGTGCGCACCGGATCTTCTCCTCGCGCGACAGCAGGGAGATGTCGCCGAGGGCGTCCGTGCGGTGCGAGTCGCCGCACCACACATGGACTTCACCGCTCGTGGGGAGCGTGCGATTCACGGTGCCTCCTCGCACTCCGTAGGGTCGGACCCTCCGTGGGGTCAGACAAGCGTGGTCGTGGTGGTGCTGAGGGCGTCGCACCGGCGTGCCCGGACGGCCCGCGCGACCTCGTCCCGCCCCTCGGCGAGCAGCCGGCGCAGGGCCGCCGGCACGCCGTCCGCCGTGGCGGCGGCGTCCGCCGCGGCGAGGGTGCGCTCGGAGACGGCGCCCGCGGGGAAGGCCTCGCGGGCGAAGCGCTGGGCGTTGCCGCCGGGCCGCTCGGCCCACATGCGCCGCACCTCCGCGAAGTACCGGTCGGCGAAGGGCTCCAGGAGGTCCCGGTGGTCCGGCTCGGCGAAGCCTTCGAGGGTGGCGCGCAGCAGGCTGTTGGGCAGGTCGTCCGCGAGCATCCGCTGCCAGGCGGCCTCCTTGGCCTCGGCCGTGGGGAGCGCCGCCCGGCAGACGACGGCGTTGCGCACGCCCGCCGCGGACCGGTCGCCGCGCAGCTCCGCGTCGATGTCGTCCGGGCCCGCCGCGCCCCGGGCGACCAGGCGGCGCAGCAGCGCCCACCGCAGGTCGGCGTCGGCCTCCAGGCCGGGGACGTCCGTGGTGCCGTCGAGGACGCCCCGCAGGACGGCGAGGTGGCCGGGCGAGGCCGCGGCGGCCAGGAAGGCCTGGAGGTGGACGAGCTGGAGCTCGGAGCCGGGCCCGGCGGCGCGCAGCAGCCCGAGGGCCGCGTCCGCGAGGATCTCCAGGCCCTCGTCCCGCCACGCCGGGTCGGCGTAGTCGTGGACGGCCTTGCGGGCCTGGTCGTGGAGGCTCTGGGCGAGGGTCGCGTCGGTGACCGAGCCGAGGCCGGAGACGACGAGGGCGACGTAGTCGCGGGCCGGGAGCAGGGCGTCGCGGGTCATGTGCCAGACGGTCGTCCACACCTGGGCGGCGGCCAGCGGGTCGCGGATCTCGCCGATGCCGCCGAGGACGGTGCGCAGGGAGTGCTCGTCGAGCCGGACCTTTGCGTAGGCGAGGTCGTCGTCGTTGAGGAGCAGCAGGCCGGGGCGGCGTTCGCCGACGAGTGCGGGGACGTCCGTGCGGGCCCCGGCCACGTCGAGCTCGACGCGGTGCCGGCGGACGATGCCGTCCGGCCCCTGGTCGTAGAGGCCGATCGCCATCCGGTGCGCGCGCAGCACGGGGCTGCTCTCCGGGGCCTCCTGGACGACGGTGCACCGGGTGATCCGGCCGGCGCCGTCCGTTTCGTACTCGGTGTGGAGGGTGTTGACGCCAGAGGTCTCCAGCCACTCCCGCGACCAGGCGGCGAGGTCGCGGCCGGAGGTCTCCTCCAGGGCGCGGAGGAGGTCGGCCAGGGTGGTGCTGCCCCAGGCGTGGCGGCGGACGTACGTGCGGATCGCCGCCTCGAAGTTCTCGCGGCCCACGTAGGCGACGAGCTGTTTGAGGACGGAGGCGCCCTTGAGGTAGGTGATGGCGTCGAAGTTGACCTCGGTGGCGGCGATGTCGGGGATGGCGGCGGCGACGGGGTGGGTGGAGGGCAGCTGGTCCTGGCGGTACGCCTCCGCCTTGCGGAGGGCGGCGAAGGTGGCCCAGGCGCCGGTCCACTCGGTGACCTCGCTCTGGGCGAGCACGCCGGCGTACGTGGCGAAGGACTCGTTGAGCCAGAGGTCGTCCCACCAGCGCATCGTCACGAGGTCGCCGAACCACATGTGCGCGAGCTCGTGCAGCAGCGTCTCGGCGCGGCGCTCGCGGAGCAGCGCGGTGGGCCGCGAGCGGAAGACGTACTTCTCGTTCACGGTGACGCAGGCGGCGTTCTCCATCGCCCCGACGTTGAACTCGGGGGCGAAGACCTGGTCGTACTTGGTGAACGGGTAGGGCGTCCCGAACAGGGTGTGGAGGAAGTCGAAGCCGCGCTTGGTGATGCCGAAGACGGCGTCGGCGTCGAGGTGCGCGGCCAGGGACGCCCGGCACAGGGCCCGCAGGGGGACGGTGCGGCCGCCGGCGGCCCGGTAGGTGTCGTGGGTGACGTGGTACGGGCCGGCGACGAGCGCGAGCGCGTAGGTCGGCAGCGGCCCGGTCGGCGGGAAGTGCCAGGTCGTGGCGGACTCGCCGGCCGGGGTCCGGTCGCCCGCGGCGGAGTTGGAGAGCACCTCCCAGTCCGCGGGCGCGGTCACGGTCAGCTCCAGCCGCGCCTTGAGGTCGGGCTGGTCGAAGCACGCGAAGACGCGCTGCGCGTCGGCGGTCGCGAACTGGCTGTAGAGGTAGGTGCGGTCGTCGGCGGGGTCCGTGAAGCGGTGCAGGCCCTCGCCGGTGCGCGAGTAGCGGCAGTCGGCGACGACGCGCAGCTCGTTGCGGGCGGCGAGGCCCGGCAGGGTGATCCGGCCGCCGTGCACGGAGCCCGCGGGGAGCGGGGCGCCGTTCAGGACCGCCTCGTGCACGTCCGCGCCGGCGAGCTCGGCGAAGGTGACCGCTCCGGGTTCGTTGCACGTGAAACGTACGACGGTGGTGGAGCGGAAGGCGTCCGGGCCGCCGGTCAGGTCGGCGTGGACCTCGTACGACTCGACGGAGAGCAGCCGGGCGCGCTCCCGCGCCTCGTCCTGGGTCAGATTGCCTGCCATGCCGCGTCCTTCCCGGGGTCCGTGCCGGTCACCACGGGGGCCGGGTCGGGGGTGTGGAAGACGGTGGTGGTCTTGAAGGTGCCGGCGCGGACGACGCCGCTCGCGTCCTCCAGCGCGCGCACGTAGGAGCCCGCGTAGCCGGACGGGAGCAGGAACACGCCCCAGGTCGCGCTCCACTCGGCCGCCTCGCCGCTGACGGGGTCGATGACGGTCTCGGGGCGGCAGCCGGCCCGGCGCTGCACGATGAAGCCCGCCCCGGCGGCCTCGCCGAGCATGTCCTTCCACTCCTGGTCGGTGCTGTCCCAGCCGGCGACGATGCCGGCGCCGCCGTAGTCGGCGCGCGGCTTGAGGATGAGTTCGTCGCGGTGGGCGCGGCAGTGGTCGACGAGCTCGGGGGTGAGGAGGCGGGTCCAGGGCAGGACCCGGTCGATCAGCTGCGTCTCGGCGTCCGTGAGGCCCTCGCGGAGCCGCGGGTCGGACATCAGGGCCAGGGCGCCCTTGTTGCCGAACAGGGCGCTCTGCGGGGTGGTCCACAGGACCACGCGGCCCTCCTCGTGGGCCCGCAGGACGGGTTCGAGGTCGCGCGGGCCGGCGGGGTCGTCGACGATCTCGTTGGGGGTGAAGTACCGCAGGATCACGTCGACGCGGCGGCCGTGCAGGTGCAGCCGCCCGTTCCGCTCCTCCAGCTGGCCGACCTCGCCGACGACGAGGTCGATGCCGCAGCGGTGCATCATCTCCGCGAAGGAGCGGGCCAGGTGGGTGCTGCCGGCCAGGCCGCCGTTGGCCTCGACGTAGGCGACGACGGGCTCGGCGCCGCCGGTGAGGTCCCGGGAGACCTCGCGCAGGGTCGCGGCGAGGCGCTCGCCGGTGTGGACGTGACCGAGACCGTGCTCGTCGGCGAAGGCGCGGAAGGCGGGCACGCCGAGGAGGACCCGGGCGAGCTCGGCGCGGTCCGTGCCGCCGAGCGAGCTGCCGACGTTCAGCTCGAAGAGCTTGAACGACTCCCCGTCGTGGCTGAGGTCCGCGCGCCCGTACAGCGCCGGCCGGTCGCCCAGCCGCCGCATGACGGCCGCGCGGGCCGCGTCGATGCCCAGGGCCTCGCAGTACCGCCCGAGGTCGCCGTCGTAGAGCCGCTGCGGGATGTCGAACAGCAGCCCGAAGAAGGTGCTCAGGTCGTCGGCGACGGCACGGATCTCGGCTTCCGGGACGAAGAACGGCCGCGGCAGCAGCACCTTGCCGAAGGCTTCGGCGAAGGCCTCGGGGAGTTCGGCGTCCCGTACGGCGTCGAGCAGCCCGCGGTCGCCTTCCGCCGTCCGCCGGAGGTAGGTCTCGGTGACGGTCATGGTGCGGTTCAGACCTCTCCGTAGTGGAAGACGCCGGCGGTGCGCGTGTTCTTGTACGCGGTGACGCCGATGACCGGGCTCTCGAAGGCGGGGACGGCCCGCGCGTAGGCGCCCGCGTAGCCGCGCGGCGTGTAGAACAGGCCCCACGCCGCCTGCCAGGGCTCGATCTCCCCGGTCTGCGGGTCGCGGACCGGCTCGGAGCGGGGGATCACGCGCCGCTGGATGACGCAGCCGTCCTCGACGCCGTCCTTGAGCGCCTTCCACCAGGCGTCCGCGCCGGTGTCCCAGCCGGCGACGACGCCGACGCCGCCGTAGTAGCCGTTCGGCTTGAGGATGAGCTCCTCGCGGTGGTCGCGGGCGTACGTGACGAGCTCGTCGTCCAGGGACGCGGCGCCCTTGAGGGAGCGGGTCCAGGGCAGGACGCGGTCGACGACCTCCAGCTCGCCGGCGCTGAACCGGTCGCGCCAGCGGGGGTCGGACAGCAGGCCCAGCGCGCCCTTGTTGGCGAAGAGGTTGCTCTCCAGGGGCGTGAACAGGACGGTGCCGCCCGCGCGGTGGGCCCGCAGGACCGGCTCGACCAGCGCGAGACCGTCCGCGTCGCCGATGATCTCCTCGACGGTGAAGCAGCGCAGGACGACGTCGATGCCCGTGCCGCCCAGGTAGAGCTTGCCGTCGCGCTCGCGCACGTCGCCGATCTCGGCGACGTGGAAGTCGAGGCCGAAGCCGCGCATCACGTCGCGGAAGGTGTTCCAGTGGGCCGCGTAGCCCGCGAGGCCGCCCGGGCCCTCCAGGAGGGCGACGACCGGCGAGTCGGCGAGGTGCTGCCCGGCCTGGCGCAGCGTCTCGGCGACCTCGCGGCCGGTGTGGGTGTGGCCGAGGCCGTGGTCGGCGGCGAACTTCGCGAACGCCTCGTTCTCCAGCAGCGCCTTGGGGATCTCCCCCGCCCGGTCCGCGCCGCCGACCTCGCTGGCGATGCCGATCTCCAGCAGCTTGAACGAGGTGCCGTCGTGGTACATGTCGGCGCGCCCGTAGCAGGGGGGCTTGATGCCGCCGAGCGAGGTGATCAGGTCCGCGCGCCGCTCGTCTATGCCGAGGGTGGAGGTGTAGCGCCGGATGTCGCCGTCGAAGAGCCGCTCGGGCAGCGACGTGATCAGCTCGAAGAGGCGCAGGACGTCGGTGCCGAAGTCGGTGATCTCGCGGTGGTCGACGAACAGCGGGCGGGGCAGGTAGGAGCCCGTCCAGTTGCTCAGCGAGGGGTGGCGGTCGATCTCGTCGACGACGTGGCGCAGGGCGTCCTGCCGGTGGTACTGCTCGACCAGCTCGTCGGCGGTGAAGGCGGCGGGGGACCCGGCGGTCTCGGTGGTCCCAGTGGAATCAGTGGTCACAGTGCGTTCTCCGTAAGCTTCGTGTTCTCGGGCTGAGGGGGGTTGACGCGCCGCTCGACGGCGGCGGTGAGGCGCAGCGTCGCGAGGGCGGTGAGGATGCCGGTGACCGCGCAGCCCCACCACAGGGCGGCCGGGCCGACGGTGGTGAACAGGCCGACGGCGGTGGCGGGCGCGGCGAGGCGGGCCGCGGACCAGACCCAGCTGATCGCGCCCTGGTAGCGGCCGCGGGCCTCCGCGGGGGCGATGTCGGCGACGATCGCGCCGGCCACGACTCCGTTGACGACCTCGCCGACCGACCAGACCACCACGGTCAGGACGTACTGCCAGGCGTTGCCGGCGAGCCCGGTGGAGGCGACGCCGATGCCGATCAGCGCCCACGAGGCGGCGAGCACCTTGATGCGGGGCAGCTTGGCGAGCCGGCCGTAGAGGACGGGCTGGAGGGCCACGACCAGCACGGCGTTGGCGACGCCGACGAAGCCGTAGACCTCGGGCGAGAGGCCGTCCTCGCGGATGGCGAGGGGGATGGTGAACTCGGTCTGGGTGTAGACGGTGATGCCGAGCGTGCTGAGCGCCATGTGGGCGAGCATCAGGCGGTCGCGGAAGACGACGCCGTAGCCGAGGCCGCCCTTCGCCTTGCCACCGGCCGCCTTGCCGTCGGCGCCCTCGCCCGCCGCCGCCTTCGTGGTCTCCGGCCGCGGCAGGTCCTTGGGGATGCCGAGGACCACGATGACCGCGTAGATCAGGCAGGTCGCGGCGTCCAGCAGGAACAGCAGCCAGAAGCCGCGCGCCGCCAGGTAGCCCGCGGCGGCGCTCGCCACGGCCGTGCCGATGTTGAAGCCCCAGTGCAGCAGGCTGAACGCCTTGCCGCGCAGCTCGGAGCCGACGACGTCGCCGACGAGCGCGGAGGCGGCCGGGCGGTAGACGCCCGAGGTCAGCCCGAGCAGGGCCGCCGCGGCGCCCAGCGTGACCGTGCTGGGCGCCGCGAGCAGCGCCCCCAGGCCGGCGGGGGTGGCGACCAGGCCGATGATGACCGCGGAGCGGCGGCCGATGCGGTCGGCCAGGGAGCCGCCGAGCACCGGCCCGAACATGCCGCCGATGCCGAGGGCGATGACGATGCCGCCGGTCTGCGCGGTGCTGACGCCGCGCGAGCCCAGGTAGAAGACCAGGAACGGGACGACCATGGTGCCGATCCGGTTCGCGATCATTCCCGCGAAGACGATCCAGAACGGCCGCGGCAGTCCGCCGAAGTTGTTCCGGAACGCCGTGCGCAGGGGCGAGGTTGCGGTGCTCATCGGTGGTTTCCTCCTCTCCGGCCCGCCGGGTCAGGCGACGACGTGGACGCGGGTCAGATTGGGCACGAAGTACTGCCCGCTCAGGAACAACCCGCCCACCCCGGGCCCGAAGAGGGTGAACTGCCGCTTGTAGTAGACGGGGACGACGGGCGCGTGCTCGGCCATCAGGCGCCGGTCGAGCTCGGCGTAGCCCTCGGCGACGGCGGCGCGGTCGGGCTCCTGGGCGAGCCGGGCGATCTCCGCGGTGATCTCCGGGTCGTCGAAGTAGGAGAGGTTCATGTTGCCCCGGGCGGTGAGCCGGTCGCCGCGGAAGAGGACGTCGAAGACGCCGGAGGCGTCCGGGAAGTCCGGGCCCCACACGCCGTAGATGAGGTCGCAGTCGTTCTCGGCGTCGCCCATCAGGCTGTAGAACGCGGCCTTGTCGACCGGGCGCAGGACGATCTCGAAGCCGGCCGCCTCCAGGGCGGTCTTGACCGCGGGCGCCACCGGGGCGTTCGGGAGGGTGTCCGGGTAGGCGAAGACCAGCGGGCGCAGCTCCTTGCCGGCGAGCAGCTCCTTCGCCTTGACCGGGTCGCCGTGCTCGCCCGACGGGTAGACGTCGTGGTGGCGGTAGCCGGGGACCATCGGGGCGAGGATCGTGGTGGCGTACTGGGCGCCCGCCGTGCCGCCCGCGAGCTCCACGCAGGTGCCGCGGTCGAAGGCGAAGTTGAGGGCCCGGCGCACGTCCACGTCGGTGACGCGGCGGGTGTTGATGTACACGTACTGCAGGTACGCGGACGGGCCGGCGATGACGCGGGACATCAGCCGCTCGTCGCCCTGGACCGTCGCGACGTGCGCGTCGGCGACGTCGAAGGTGGCGACGGCGAACCGGTCCTGCCCGGCGGGGTCCAGCAGCCGCTCCGTCTGCCGGTCGCGGGCGACGCCGAACTCCCAGAAGATCTCGTCGGGGTACTGGTGGCGGATCGGGTCGGTGGCCGGGTCCCAGTGCGGGTTGCGCTCCAGCAGGTAGTGACCGGTCTCGCCCGGCACGTGCTCCTTGACCTTGTACGGGCCGGTGGCCAGCCACGACGTCTCGTAGTCCGCTCCGGTGTCGCGGTCGCGGGGGACGGGCGTGGTGGTGGTCGTGGTCGCGAAGAACGGGAAGCCGGGGGTCGGCTCGGGGAGGGAGAAGACGATCGTCCGCTCGTCGGGCGTGCTCAGGCCGGGCGCCTGCGGGCCGTCCTCCTCGGGGCCGCGGTAGCCGCGCTCCGGGTCCAGGGCCTGCTGGATGAACTGCGGGCCGTACACGCCGTTCGGGCCGAACGAGCGGGTGATCGCGTGGGCCACGTCGTACGAGGTGACCGGCGTGCCGTCCTCGAACTTCAGCCCCTCGCGGAGGGTGTAGGTCCAGGTCCGGCCGCCGTCGGTGGTCCGGCCGGTGTCGGTGGCGAGGTCGCCGACGAGGCGGCGGGGGCCGCCGTCGTAGCTCTCCTGGTAGCCCGTGAGGGTCCGGTGGAAGAGACCGGTCGCGACGCCGAGCGTCGTGCCGATGTACATCTGGGTGGGGTCGACGTGCTCCGGCGGGGCGTCGGCCAGCAGGGTCACGCGGCCGCCGCGGCGGGCGCCGGGGACGTCGGGGGCCGGGGTGGGGGCCTGGCCCAGGTGGTCGATCTCGAACTGCTGCGACACGGGTGTTTCTCCTGTGGTGGTTGGTGGACGATTTCGGTGGCCGCGGATTCCGCCGGACCGTCACCGGGGTGGGTTGCGCGCCATGGCGGCGGGACTTCTTCCGGCGCGCAACCACCGCGTACCTGACCGGTGATGCCGGACCGGGCCGGCGGGCTCTACGCCGCGACGGCCGTCAGGCGGTCCGTCGCCGCGAGGACCGCCGGCAGGTCGAGGCCGAGCCCGGCCATGACCTCGCCGTGGTCGCCGCCCTCGGCCGGCCACCCGTGCCCCGCGCTCACGCCGTGCACCTCGCACCGCGGCAGCAGCAGCGCCAGCGCCTCCGCGACGCCGCCCTCCTGCCGGTGCTCCTCGACCACGACGAAGCGGGTATGCCGCCCGGCCAGTTCCGCGGCGGCGGCCGCCAGGTTCCGGTGGTCCAGGTACGTCAGGTGGGCGTGGCCCAGCCGGGGCCGCTGCTCCGTCGCCTCCAGGGCGAGCCGCGTGCCCTCCTCGCCGACCGACACCAGGCAGAGCTCGCCGGCCTCGCCCGGCCGCGCCCAGTTGACCAGCGGGAGCTCGCCGCCGGCGGGCCGCGGCAGGCTCTCGTACGCCGCGTTGCGGCCGGTGCGGATGTAGTGCGGGCGGCCGGACGCGGCCGCGGCCCGGACCACGGCGCGCATGTCGGCCTCGCCGTAGGGGGCGGCGATGGTCACGCCGGGGACGCTGCGCAGGACGGCCAGGTCCTCCAGGCAGTGGTGGGTGGTGCCGAACCAGGCCCCGGAGACGCCCGCGTAGGGCGCGACCACGGTGACGCCCGCGCCCAGGTAGCCGAGGGTGAGCTTGAGGCTCTCGGCCGCCCGGAGCGCGGCAAACGGCGCGAAGGTGGAGACGAACGGCCGGTGCCCGCCGGCGGCGAGGCCGGCCGCCATGTCGACCATGGCGCCCTCGGCGATGCCGAGGTTGAAGAACCGGTCCGGGTGGGCCGTCTGGAACGGGTGGTTCTTGCCGCCGAGGTCGGCCTCCAGGCAGACGATGCGCCGGTCGGCCTCCGCGAGGGCGGTGAGTTCGGCGCGGTAGGCGTCGCGCCCTGACAGGGTCATCGGATCATCCGCTTCCACTTGGCGGCGCGCGCGGCGTCGATGGTCACGTAGTGCGAGCCGGCCTTGCCCTCGACGGGCGGCAGGCCCTTGCCCTTGACGGTGTCGGCGATCACCGCGAGCGGCCGGCCGGCCTCCCGGCGGTCCTCGTCGAACAGCGCGGTCAGGGCGGCGAGGTCGTGCCCGTCGACGCGGGCGATGTTGAAGCCGAAGCTCACGAACCGCTCCGCGAGGTGGGGCAGCGGGGAGATGTCGTCGACCATGCCGTCGTTCTGGCCGCCGTTGCGGTCCACGACCAGGACGAAGTTGCCCAGCCGCTGCGCCGCGGCGACCTGGCAGGCCTCCCAGACGAGACCTTCCTGCAGTTCGCCGTCCCCCGCGACGGCGATCCCGAGGCCCTTCCGTCCCGACAGCCGCTCCGAGAGCGCCCAGCCCGCCGCGTACGGCACACCGTGGCCGAGGCTGCCGGTGGGGAAGCGCACGCCGGGCACCTTGGGGCCGGGGTGCCCGGTGTACGGGTGGCCGGCCCGCCCGTAGAGCGGGGCCGGGTTCTCCGGCAGGACGCCGCTGACGTGCAGCGCCGCGTACAGCCCGGCGGCCGCGTGCCCCTTGCTGAGCACGACCTCGGTGCCGTCGCCGCGGGAGGCGCGGTGCAGCGCCGCGATCAGGATGTCGAGCACCGACAGGCTGCCGCCCAGGTGGCAGCCGCGGGGGCTCGCCGCCATGTCGACCACCAGCCGGCGGGCCTCGGCGGCCCGCGCCTCCAGCGCGGTGTCGTTCTCCAGCAGGACGGTCATCACCGGCCCCCTTCGTCCAGCGCGAACCACCGGGTGACGGCGTCCGCCAGCACGGTGCGGGCCGTACGGGCCTCCGAGGCCCCGATCCGCTCCTCGTCGGTGTGGTCGAGCGCGGAGTCCCCCGGCCCGTAGGCCACCATCGGGACGTCCCGCCAGGTGGTGGCGAGGGTGTTCATGTCCGAGGTGCCCTTCTTGACCACGAAGCGGGGGCGCACGCCCGCCGCGCCGAAGGCCCGGGTGAACACCTTGGCCAGCGGGCTTGTCCGGCCGCCGGCGTGGCCGGGGGTCGCGCGCAGCACCTCGATCTCCACTCCGGGGCCCGCCTGGTCGAGCGCGAGCTTGCGCAGGGTGGCGAGGTCGGCGTCCGGCGGCACCCGGAAGTTGAGGATGCCGACGGCGCGGTGGCGTTCGCGGCCGGTGCTGCAGCTGATGTCGATGACGGCGCTGAGCGCGTCGGAGGCCTCGCCGCGCACGGCGTCGCGGATGTCCTCCAGGACCCGGATCAGGGCGTCGGGGGCGGACACCGCATCCATGCCGGCCGAGTGGCCGCTGGACACGCTGGCCGTCACCCGCAGCTTGAAGAGGCCGAAGTAGCCGAGGGTCAGCTTCCCGGAGCCGCTGGGCTCGCCGATGACGACCGCGTCGGCCGGGTAGTGGTCGCGGGCGTGGAAGGCGCCCTTGGACGAGGAGATCTCCTCCTCGACCGCGCCGACGACGCGCAGCTGCCCGTTCTCCGGGACCTCGGCGGCGGCCAGCACCTGCAGGAAGGTGGCCAGGCAGCCCTTGGCGTCCACGCTGCCGCGGCCCCACAGCTCGTCCTCGCGCCACTCGACGGGCCAGCGGTGCGGCACGGTGTCCAGGTGGCCGAGGAGCAGCAGCCGGCGCTCGCCGGTGCCGCGGGTGGCCACGAGGTTGCCGGCCTCGTCGATGAAGGCGTCGATGCCGTGCTCGGTGCACCAGTCGCGCAGGTAGACGGCGAGCTCGTGCTCGTCCCCGGAGACCGAGGAGATCCCGACCGCGCGGCTGAGCAGCGTCAGGTCCTCCGCCGGCTCCTCGGTCCGCCAGAAGCGGGTCCAGCCGGAGGGGTCCGCCATGGTGTGCGGGCCGGTGATGGCCACGTCGGCGGAGCCGCCCTCCAGGGCCAGCTCGGCGGCCCGGACCTTCTGCCGCATCCGGCCGCCCGCGTACTGCCGGGCCTCGCCCGGGTGGGCGTGGCGCAGCGTGGAGGCGGGGTCGGAGGGGTCGGTGAGGAGTCCGGCTGTGCCGGTGACCAGCCGCAGGTGGTCGGCGTCCAGGGCGTTGGCGAGCGCCGCCGCGAGCACGTCGGCGTCGACGTTGAGGGGCACCCCGCCGTCCCGGTCGCGGACCGGCGGCGAGAGGCAGACCACGTCGTACGCGTCGAGGAGGGCGTTCAGCCGTACGGTGTCGACGTCCTCCGGGACGCCCGCGCGGTGGTCGCGGACGACGGTGGCCCTGCCCTCGGCGGTGACGGCCTTCAGCGGGCGGTTGGCGCGCCCGGTGACCAGTCCGCCGCGGGCGGCGACGGCCGTGAAGGCGGTCAGGCCGAGGGCGCGCAGGCCCTCTTCGACGGCGGGCAGGGTGACCCGCTCGTAGGCGTCGACGAGGTGCGGCATCTCCTCGGGCGGGCAGTAGCGCACCTCGTCGCCGTTGGCGAGCCGCAGCCGGGGCATGGGCCGGCCGATGGCCGCGTAGTGCTGCTCGATGCCGACGGCGCCGCCGGCCACCAGCAGGACGCGGGCGCCCCGGCCGGCGAGCGCGGCGATCTCCTGGTGGACGGCGCCCCGGTCGAGGGTGGCGCTGCCGACCTTGACCACGTAGAGCGGCTTCACGGCGACACCGCCGTCCGGGGCAGGCCCGCCGCCTCGTCGAAGCCGCTGATGAGGTTCATGGCCTGGATGGCCTGGCCCGCGGCGCCCTTGATGAGGTTGTCCAGGGCGGCCACGACGACGCACTCGCCGTCGCGGACGGACACCGCGACCTCGGCGACGTTCGAGCCGATGACGGCCTTGAGCATCGGGAAGTCCTGCGGCGTCTTGGGCGCGGGCCGCACCCGGACGAACGGCTTGCCGACGTACGCCTTGGCGTAGGCCCGCTTGACGTCCAGCGGCTCGACCCCGGGCTTCAGCCGGGCGTACGCGGTGACCATGATGCCGCGCGGCACGTCGAGGCTGTGGGTGGAGAACTGCAGGTCCAGGGAGGCTCCCGTGAACTCCCCCAGGGCCTGGTGGATCTCCGGCGCGTGCCGGTGGCCGTGCAGCTTGTGCACCCGGAAGTTGCCCGCCCGCTCGGCCGGCGGCTCGTTGCCGCCGCGCCCGCCGCCCGTGGAGCCGGTCTTGGCGTCGACGATGACGCGGGTGGCGGCCAGGTCCGCGGCCAGCAGCGGGTGGAGCGCGTAGATCGTGGTGACGGCCATGCAGCCGGGCAGGTTGACGAACCTGCTGCCGGGGACGGCCGTCGAGAGCTCCGGCACGTAGTAGGCGAAGGGCTCCTGCGGCGGGTGCGCCGCGGTGTTCGGGTAGTGCGTGGCGATCTCGTGCGGGTCGCGCAGCCGGAAGTCGCCCGCGATGTTCAGCACCCGCTTGGCCCGCTCGGCGAGCAGCGGCAGCCGCTCCGGCAGGGCACCGGTGGGCAGGCAGCTGAAGGCGACGTCGACGTCCGGGAGTTCGGACAGCGGGCGGAACTTCAGGCCCGCCGCGCCCGGGTGGTTGCGCAGCCACGGATGGACCGCGCCGACCTGCGCCCCGGCGCTGCGCTCGGCGGAGAGGAACGCGAGCTCGACGTGGGGGTGTTCCAGCAGCAGCCGGATCACCTCGCCGCCGGTGTAGCCGCTCGCGCCGACAACCGCGACCCTGAGCTTCTCCAGCCTGGTCTCAGCCAAGGCGGGCCGCCTTCTCGTACGGCCGGACGTAGTCGCGGTCCCCGACGAGCTTGCGGATGGCGTCGGGGCGGCGGGCGACCTTGCGGAAGGCGTCGGCGTAGCGCAGCGCCCGCTCGTACTCGACGGGGGAGCGCAGCTCGCGGCAGAGGACGAGGGTGCTGTCGAGCATCCCCAGGGTCACGGGGAAGTCCTCGGGCCGGTGGTCGCGGACGGCGTCCGGGTTGAGGGTGAAGGGGTAGCCGTTGCCGAAGCCGAGGCGGTGCCGGAAGGGCAGGTGGCAGGGGATGGGCGTGTTCTGCCACTCGCGGGCCGGGACGCCCTCGGCGACCAGCAGCTCGTGCACGGCCTCCTTGACCGCCCACACCGGCAGGTCGTCCAGGCCGGCGGCCTCCGGGCGCAGCGTGATCCGGTACATGTTGTACGCGTGGACGTGGCCTTCGGGCACGTACGGGGCCCGGAACAGGCCGGTCTCCTCCAGGGCCTCGCCGAGGAGCTTCGCGTTGCGGGCGCGGACCTCGTCGTAGTACGGGAGGCGCTTGAGCTGGCTGGCGCCGAAGGCCGCCGCGACCCAGGACATCTCGTAGTCGATGCCGTGCCGGCGGACGTACTCGGCGGCCCGCTCGTAGGACGCCTCTTCCTTGAAGAAGGCGATGCCGCCCTCGCCGCCGAGCGGGAAGTTCTTGTCGGCCATCAGGCTCTGGCCGGCGGCGTCGCCGAAGGAGCCGGCGACCCGGCCCGCGACCTTCGCGGAGTGGGCGTGCGAGGCGTCCTCGACGAAGGCGATGCCGCGGCTGTCGGCGAGCGCCCGCAGGGCGGTGACGTCGGCGGGCAGGCCGTGCACGTGGACGGGCATGATGGCGCGCGTCCGGTCGGTGACCGCCGCGGCGGCCGCCTCGGGGTCCATGCAGTACGTGCGCGGGTCGATGTCGACGAAGACGGGGATCGCGTGGGCCGCGACGACCGCCTGCGCGGTGGCGATGAAGGTGAACGCCGGGACGATGACCTCGTCGCCGGGCTGCACGCCGGCGCCGACCAGGGCCAGGTGGAGGCTGGAGGTGCCGCTCGCGGTGGGGAGCGCGTGGTGGGCGCCCACGTAGGAGCGGTAGGCCTCGGCGAAGTCGCCGACGACCTTCTCCGGGGTGGCCCGCTGGGCGAGCATCAGGTTGAAGACGTCCTCCTTGGTGATGACCGGGAAGATCGTCCGGCGCAGCTCCTTGGGGATCATCTGGCCGCCGCCGAAGGCGGCGAGTTCGGCGGTGAGGTCCGCGGCGTCGGGCAGGGGCAGCGGGTGGTCGGGGAAGTCGGTGATCACTTCTCAGCTCCGGTGGTGGTCAGGGGCCGGACCGCCTGGCCGAGGGCCATCCGGATGCAGGCGGCGACGAGCGGGCTCAGCCGGTAGTTGAACTGGACGCCGGGGACCAGGTCGGCGGCGTCCTCCTGCTGCGTCCACATGGTCCGCAGGTCGTACGCGCCGAAGATCTTCAGTCGTTCGGCGCGGGCCCAGACCTTGGCGTCGTCGGTGAGCACCGCGGCCGCCGGCCCGAAGCCGATGCCGGTGAGGTCCACGACGAGGGCCGGGGCCTGTGCCGCGGCGGCCAGTTCGCCGAGGCCGGCGGCGTTGGCCGGGTCCAGGGAGATGTCGTCGAAGGCGGGGACGGCGCCCTCCGCCGCGTCGTCCCCCGTGGAGATCCCCAGCCAGGCCAGGAACGCCAGGTCCTTCTCCGCCAGTCCCGGACGGTGGATCGTGTCGCCGTGGCCGATGCCCTGGCCGGCCAGTGCGGCGTGGACGGCGGCGCTGCGGCTGTTGAGCAGGACGGCCTTGGCACGGCCGGTCTTCTTGGTCAGGAGCCTTTCCAGGCCCGGGAGTTCGCGGTCGCTCTTCTCGATGCTCATGACCACGCCGGACGTCATGACGCGGGTGAGCACGGTCGCTGTGTCGAACAGTTCCATTTTCCTCTTCGTTCCCGTCGTTCCCGTCGTTCCCGTCGTTCTCGGCTCAGGCGGCCGTGCGGTCGCCCGTGCGCCCGTACGTCTCCGCGACGTGCGCGGCCAGGTGGCCGGCCACGTTCACGCCGTGCTGGGCGGAGGAGCGGGCGAACTCCGGGTTGGCGTTCACCTCCAGGACCATCAGCTCGCCCGTGGTGCGGTCCTCGACCAGGTCGACGCCGTAGAAGCCCTCGCCCAGCGCGTCCACGACCTGTGCGCAGCGCTTCTCGATCTCGTCGCCGATCTCGACCCGGCGGACCCGGGCGCCCAGGTGGGTGTTGGTGCGCCAGTCGTCCGAGACCCGCTCGATCGCCACGACCGGGGTCCGGCCGACGACGACGACCCGCAGGTCGTGGCCCGGCTTGTCGATGTACTGCTGGACCAGGACGGGGAAGAGCTTCCCGGCGGCGTCCGCGGACTCCCGCCCGCCGACCCAGGCCTCCACGCACGCCTCGTCGCTCAGCTTGGTCACGCCCCGTCCCCACGAGCCGCTCACGGGCTTGAGGACGGCCGGGTGGCCCAGCTCGGCGACGGCCTCGCGGACCTGGTCGTAGCCGTAGGCGTGCAGCGACACGGGGTGGGGGATGCCGTGCCGGGCGAAGAGCAGGGCCTGCAGGCCCTTGTCGTTGCAGATCTCGATGGTGGCGGCGCGGTTGAGCGTCGTGACGCCGGTGAACTCCAGGCGCTGGGCGACGCCCATCGCCTCGCGGTGGGACAGGTTCCTGATCAGGGCGAGGCCCGGCGGGGCGGAACGCCCCGCCAGGACCCCCGCGAGGTCCTCCAGCAGCGTGGTGCGGACGGCGACGCCCTCGGCGCGCAGCGCCTGCAGGAGCAGCTTCTCGTCCGGCCGCAGCATCGTGACCGAGAGCAGGACCTCCGGTGCGTCGGAGCTCACTCGCCCCAGTCCTCCTCGACCTCGGGTGCGAGCTCGACGCGCACGGTGGCGTCGGTCTTCTCGACGACCTCGTGCTCCTGGCCGCAGGCGCCGCACTCGACGATCTCGCCCTTCTCCCAGTCCGCGCCGACCTCGAACGAGGTGTCGCACACCAGGCACTGCGGGCTCTCGATGGCGGTGGTCATGTCATGTCCTTTCAGGTGACCGGTACTTCGGGTGGTGGTGGGGGGTTCGTGGGCCGTGGGGGGCTTCGGGGGTGCGCCGTGCGCGGTCCCGGTCAGGCCGGGTCCACGTGCAGCGTCACCAGGCCGGCGGCCTGCTTGGTCACGGTCTCGATGTCCGCGTCCAGCGGGGCGTCGACGATCACGGAGGCCGAGCGGTGGCCGGAGTCGCGCTGGACGCCCAGCACGTCGCCGGGCAGCCGGCCGACCAGGACCCCGCGGGTCCCGGGCGCGTCGCCCTCGGCGACCGGGGCGAACAGCGGCCAGCGGTCGTCGCGGGACGGCCAGGAGACCTCGGGGCCGTCCGCGGTGACGTCGCGCAGGACGCCGTGCGGGTGGTCGAGGAAGTGCTGGCGGGCGCGGCGGCGCGGCGCGGGGTAGGAGGCGGGCTCGCCCAGGGCCAGGTCGAGCATCACGCCCTCCACCGGCTCGCCGGTCGCCAGCTCCCACAGGAAGGTGATGGCGTCGCCGGGCAGGCGGGCGGCCACCTCCATGAGGACGACGCGGCCGTCCGGGGTGAGCCGGTACTCGCCGTGGGTGTAGCCGTCCCGGACGCCGACGCGGCGCAGGATCTCGGTGTTGGCCGCGATCAGGGCCGCCTCGTCCGCGGCGCCGATGGGCGCGGGGCTGGTGTGGGAGAGCTCGGTGAAGAACGCGCCCTCGTGCTCGTTGGTCTCCTTGCCGGTGACCCCGGACCAGAAGACCTCGCCGTTCTGCACCAGCGCCTCGACCGAGAACTCGCGGCCGACCACGCGGCTCTCCACCAGGGAGATCTCGTCCTCGCCGAACTGGGCGAGGGCGTCGGTCAGTTCCGCCTGGTTCTCCACCTGGCGGACGCCGGAGCTGTAGAACCGGCCGGCCGGCTTGACCACGGCCGGGTACGCGTCGGCCGGAAGGGTGAACTCCGCCCGCTCGGCGGCCGGAACGACCTCCCAGCGCGGCGAGAACTCCGGCACGGTGGTGCGCTGCAGCAGCTTGTTGCGGCAGATCACGGCGGCGGCCGAGCCGGTGCCGGGCAGGCCCAGGCAGTCGGCGAGCACGCCCACCGGCTCGACGAACACCTCGCCGACGGAGATCACGCCGCGCACGGCGTAGCGGCGCAGCAGCGGCTGGACGGCGGGCAGGACGACGGAGATCCGCGCGTCGCTGACCTGGACGACCTCGGCGAGGGCGCTCAGCGTGTGCGACGGGTCGGCCCGTACGGCGTCGAGCCGCGCGAGGTCGGTGTCGGTGGAGACCACGGCGAGCGGGGCGAGGCCGCGCTCGCGGGCCTGCCGGATCAGCCGGCCCTGCCGGGCGAGGACGACCAGGTCGCCCATGAAGAGCACGGCTCCGGGCAGACGGGTGGCGTCGGAGGGAGTGTCTGTGGACACGGTGACAACTCTTTCTGTGGACATGCGTGCTGGTTGCGGTGACCGTGCGGGCGGCCGGGCGGCCGGGCTAGCAGAACGGCGCGAACAGCTCGCTCTCGAGCGCCTTCGACACCGCCGGCGAGATCTCGCCGAGGCTCGCGAGGCGCGCCGCGTTGTGCGCCCGCACGTCGTCGTCGCGCCCCTCCAGGGGGCTGTCCTCCGTGAGGTCGAGCAGCCACAGGGGCCGCAGCCGCGCTCCGCGCAGCGCCTTCGCGTCCGGAGACTCGATGCCCGGGTGGATCCAGCGCAGCCCGTTCTCCTGCGCGATCCGCACCGAGGCGTAGTAGACGAGGTTGAAGTACTCGGCGGCGCCCCGCACCAGCCGTTCGTAGTCGAAGCCCACGGCGCGGACGAACAGCGTGTCGCCGTGGATGTAGAACAGGCTGAAGCCCACCGGCCGTTCGCCGGGCCGGGCGCAGAACAGCACCTCGGCGCGCCGGCCCATGGCCACGCTCTGCCGCCGGAAGGACTCTCCGAGCACGTACAGGTCGTACGGGTGCCCGTAGCGCTTCTGCGTGTCGGCGAGCAGCCCGGCCGCCTCCTCGTAGCTCTCCGAGAGGGGTACCCGGGTGATCTCGTAGCCGGCCGCGGCGAAGGCCTTGACCTCCTGCTTGACCGAGTCCCGGCGGCCCTTCGAGGGCAGCGTCGCGAGCCACTCCGCCCAGCCGCCCTCGGGCACGGAGACCCAGGCGTCCGTGGTGAGCAGCACCGGAAGGGTGCTCGCCCCCGCCGCCCGCAGGGCGAGCACGTCGCCGGTGCTGACGAAGCCCGCGACGCAGGGGACGGGGCCGGACTGCGCGCCGGGAAGCAGCTCGGTGCCGGGCAGGGCGGCCGCGAGGCTCCGCACGCCGTCCAGGAGGCCCGGCGCGGCCTGCTCGGCCGTGCTGCCGCCCTTGGTCAGCAGGCGGGTCTGGTAGCCGCGCCGCTGGCCGACCAGCAGCCCGGACGGGCCCGGGGAGGGCAGGCCGCGCGCGGCGAGCTGCGTCCCCCACTGGTAAAAGGAATTGGATTCCTCCACCACGGCCGTCACGGGGACGGCGCCCTCCGGTGTGTGCACCGCTCCGGCCGTCACGCTGCCGCCGATATCGTCGGCGCAGAAGCGGAGCCAGTTACTCAAAGAGTAGAGGCAGTTACCTGCCAGCGAATCCCATTCCTTTTCGGAAAGGCCGCCGGTAGAGTCTGCGAAGGCCGATAGACCGGTCATGCTGCCGCCTCGTCATCGTTCAACGGGCGGACCGCCCGGTCCCCGGCCACTACTCGGGGGGACGTCGGACCAGATGACTGGACAGAGCTGCGCACTTCCATGAATGGAATGTTTCCGCAGTACATCGGATACCACCGTTCGGTTCCTGTCGGGGCGAACACCAGCGGAATCAAAGGTTCCCCTCAGCCGTGTCGTCGGCCCGTCCTACCGGGGCTGGCTCTGCCAGATGATGTCGTCGGCGGCGTCCTGGTTGCTGGTTACAACCACCTTTCCGGCGGCTCCCGCCCCCGTACCCGCCTGGGCCGCGGCCGCGGTCCCCCCGACCGCCCCGACAATGCCGAGCGAAACAATGAAAGAAGAAATAGCGAACTTGAACTTCATGTGAAATCCCCCCGTTATTTCGTGGCGAGTCAGGCGCCACTTCCCGATGCCCATACGGTGCCCCGGGAGGGAGACCGGACGCCATAAGAACCCCATGACGAGAAGTCGTCAGTGAGTTCTCTCCACCCTCAACCAGGCCGACGAATGAGAAGAAAATGGACAAAATCGCTACGGAGGCGGCGATCTCGCCTCTCGGTGACCTCCATGTGCTGCTCTACCGCATGGCGCTCGAGCAGGGCCGGCTCCGGCCGAGTGCGGCGGCGATCCGCCTGGACGTCCCCCAGTCCGAGGTCCGGGCCGCCGTGGAGGACCTCTCCCGGCTGCACCTGCTGCACCCCGCCGAGGAGGGGCACGGCACCGCCCCGCCGCCCGGGGAGCCCTCCGCCGGCTCCCCCCTCGACACCGAGTACGCGCCCCGCAGCCCCGACGTCGCCGTCACCCACGTCACCGGGCCCATCGAGGCGAAGATCCAGCAACTGCACCGTGAATCCGAGCGGATGAGCTGCCACGTGATGGCCATGAAGCCGGTCTTCGAGGAGTCCTGGCACGGCCACTTCACCCGGACGCCCATCGAGTACCTGACCCTGCTCGACGCCGTCCGCTCCGCCCTGGAACGCCTCTCCGCCTCCGCCCGCGTCGAGGTCGCCGCCGCCCACCCCGACCTGCCGGCCCCCGCGACGCTGGAGGAAGGGCTGCAGCGCACCACCGAGGTCATCGGACGTGGCGTGCTCATGCGGACCATCTATCCCCACTCCGTGCTCACTCATGCCTACATGCAGCAGCACCTGAGCCGGATGGTGGCGCTCGGCGCCCAGATCCGCACCACCGCCCACGTTCCCGACCGGATCCTCTTCTTCGACGCCACCACCGCCGTCCTCGCCGACCACGGCAGCTCCCCCGGCGAAGGCAAGGGCGCCCTCGCCGTCCGCGACCCCTCGCTCGTGCGCTTCCTCTACCGGTCCTGGGAGAGCGTCTGGGAGTCCGCCCGGCCCTTCACCGGAGCCACCGACGACGGATCGGCCAAGGACGAACTGCGCCGGTCGATCCTCGAACTCCTGGAGTCCGGCATGAAGGACGGGATGGCGGCCCGCCGGCTCGCCATGTCCGTCACCACCTACCGGCGCCACGTCACCGAACTGCTCGCCGAACTCGGCGCCCAGAGCCGTTTCCAGGCGGGAAGCTACGCCCGCCGCGCGGGCCTGCTGGACGGCTGACGTCCCTTGTGGCGCCCGCCCGCAACGGGCGGGCGCCGCCCGGCTGTGGCTCAACTCACCTCTTTCACAACGCAATACAAGTTGACCGTGCACATACACAGGCGGGTAGCGTCGTCACCGGCAAACGATCACGGGGGGAGTGAGCCGGGGGCCGGTGCACGTCTGCTGCGCCGGACCCGACTGTGCCTTTTTCATGCCTTGTCGACGCGCCGGACCGGTTCCGCGCGACCGAGGCTCCTCATTCACGCACAGCCCACACCGCAGGGCTCACTCGTCTTGCCCCCTGCAGTGCCACTGAAGCCCATCCGCCTCGGCAACGGCCCACTGAAGGGTGCTGACATGTCTCACCACGCCGCTCTGCAGGCCCACTTCACTTCTCTCGGCGACACCGCGCAGCCCGCTCCCGGTCGCCACGTCCTCGGCACGGTCGCGTTCGGCGAGCGCACCGGCCTCTCCCTCACGCCGCAGGGACACCCGGAACTCGCCATCCCCATGTCCTCCGCCGGCTTCGACTCCTTCCGCGAGGTGTGGACCACCGGCGCCGAGCCGGCCACGGGCACCCGCGGCAAGCTGGCCTTCACCCACGACGGCGAATACCTGTTCGTCTCCGGCACCATCGACCCGCTGCCGGTCTACGGCCCGACGGTGCGCGAGGTGTACGAGGACGCCTTCGCCCTCGTCAACGAGCTCGGCTACCCCCACATCTTCCGGATGTGGAACTTCGTCGGCGACATCATCGGCGCCAACGCCGAAGGCATGGAGATCTACCAGGACTTCGTCGCCGGCCGGGCCGAGGCCTTCGCGTCCTACGGCGACGGCACCGGCCACATGCCGGCCGCCACCGGCATCGGCACCCGCGGCGAGGGCATCTCCTTCACCCTGCTCGCCTGCCGCGAGGGCCGCCCCCAGCACGTGGAGAACCAGCGGCAGACGCCCGCCTACCACTACCCCGAGCAGTACGGCCCGAAGCCGCCGAGCTTCGCCCGCGCCACCCGGCTCCACCCGGCCGGCGCCGGACAGGGCGACGGCGCGCTGTTCGTCTCCGGCACGGCCGCCATCCTCGGCCACGAGACCGTCCACCGCGGCGACATCGGCAAGCAGACCGACGTGGTCCTGGAGAACATCGCCGAGCTGATCGGCGGCCCCAACCTGGCCGCGGCCGGCCTCGACGAGGGCCACGAGCTCAAGGACCTCCGCCTGGTCAAGGTGTACGTCCGCCACGAGGCGGACCTGCCGGCCGTGCGCGACCGCTGCGCCGCCGCCTTCGGCCCCGACACCGAGGTCATGTACATGAACGTGGCCGTGTGCCGCGACGACCTGCTGGTGGAGATCGAGGGCCTCGTCCCCGGCCAGGAGTGGACCCGGTGAACGAATCCCTCACCGTTCAGCCGATCACCGTTCCGCCGGCCGCCGCCGCGGGAGCCCCGGCCGCACCCACCGCGGTGTGGGACCTCCTCCCCGCCGAGCAGCAGCCGCAGTGGAGCGCCCACCCGGACCTCCCGGAAGTGCGCCGCACCCTGCGCGAGGCACCGGCCCTCACCACGGCCGAGGACGTTCGCACCCTGCGGCGGCAGCTCGCCGACGTGGCGCTCGGCCGGGCCCGGTTACTGCAGGCCGGCGACTGCGCCGAGGACGTCCGCGAGTGCGGGGCCGCCCACACCGCCGCCAAGGCGGCGCTCCTGACCGGCCTCGCCGGCAGGATGGGCCGGCACACGGGGCAGCCCGTGGTCAGCATCGGCCGGATGGGCGGCCAGTTCGCCAAGCCGCGCAGCCGCCCCACCGAGATCCACGACGGTGTCGACCTCCCCGTCTTCCGCGGCCACATCGTCAACTCCCCCGAACCGAACGCCCGGGCGCGCCGCCACGACCCGAACCGGATGCTCCAGGCGTACGAGGCGAGCGCGCACGTCCTGCGCGCGCTCGGCGCGGAACGCACCGGCCCGCACGGACCGTGGGCGTCCCACGAGGCGCTCGTCATGGACTACGAGAGCCCGCAGGTGCGCCGCGACCCGGAGACCGGCGACCTCTACCTGGCCTCGACCCACTTCCCGTGGATCGGGGAGCGCACCCGCCAGCCGGGCCTGGCGCACGTGGAGCTCCTCGCCTCCGTCACCAACCCCGTCGCCTGCAAGATCGGCCCGTCCGCGACCGCCGAGGACGTGGTCCGGCTCTGCGGCGTCCTCGACCCGCACCGGCAGCCCGGCCGGCTCACGCTGATCCTGCGGATGGGGGTGCGGGCGCCCGGACTGGCCATCGCCCCGATCGCCGAGGCGGTGCGGAGCGCGGGCCACCCGGTCATCTGGGTCAGCGATCCCCTGCACGCCAACACCGTGCAGACGTCCTCCGGCCTCAAGACCCGCCGGCTCGATGACGCCGTCGGCGAGGCCGTGGCCTTCCGGCGCGCCCTCGAAGAGCAGGGCCTGCACCCCGGGGGCCTCCACCTGGAGACCGCGGCGGCCGACGTGACCGAGTGCGTCGGCGGCCCCGTCGCCGGCGAACACGCCCTGTCCGAGCGCTACGAGACGCTCTGCGACCCGCGCCTCAACCCCGCGCAGGCCCGCGAGCTGATCGACGCCGTCTTCTCCTGACACCCCCGCCGGCCCTCCCGGACGGGCCGGCCCTCGCAGATAGGAACACCGTGCCCCAGACGCCGACCGACCTCCGTATCGGTGTCGTCCTTCCCGGACGCGAATCCGTCGTCGAACGCAACGACTACCCCCGCCACCTCGGCGAACTGAGCCGGAAGATCGAAGAGCTGGGGTACGACTCGATATGGGCCGGCGAGTCCCCGCTGGCCCGCTCCCGCATGAACCCGGTGCTCGCCCTGACGGCGGCGGCCACCACCACGGAGCGGGTCCAGCTGGGCACGGCCGTCCTGCTGCCGCTGCGCCCGCCGGTCCACCTGGCCCACGAACTCGCCTGCCTCGACCGGATATCCGGCGGCCGCTTCATCACGGGCCTCGGCTCCGGCTTCTCCTCCCCCGCCACCCAGGCCGAGTTCGCCGCCTACGGCATCCCGTTCAAGGAGCGCGTGGGCCGCATGCGGGAGACCCTGGAGATCTGCCGCGCCCTGTGGCGCGCGGAAGGCGAACCCGTCTCGTTCGACGGGAAGTACTACCGGCTGGAGGACGTGGCGCTGCTGCCCGTCACGGAGCGGCCGGCCGGTCCCCCGCTGTGGATGGCGCACTCCGGCCCGAAGATGCTGGAGCGCACCGGGCAGATCTACGACGGGTGGATGCCCACCAGCACCACCGCCGCGAACTACGAGAAGGGCTGGCTGCAGGTCCAGGAGGCCCGCGAGGCCGCCGGCCGGCCCGAGTCCGACGTCACCGGCGCCGTCTACCTCTCGGTCGCCGTGGACGAGAGCGCCGCGAAGGCCGAGGAGACGCTGAAGGCCTACTTCGGCGCCTACTACCGCCTCGACCTGCCCACGATGCGCACCACCCAGGGCATCTTCGGCGGCACCCCCGAGCAGGTCGCCGAGTGGCTCGCCGGCTACGTCGAGGCGGGCGCCCGCCACCTCGTCCTCCGGCTGCCCACCCCCGACCTCCACGAGCCGAGCTACAGAGCCGCCCTGGAGCGGACCGCCGAGCAGCTGCTGCCGCTGCTGCGCGGCCTCGCATGAGCGCCGTCCAGCACACCGGCACTGCAGGGCGGTCCCGGGCCGGGCAGCGCAGCGTCTGGCTCGCCGCCTGGCCCCTGACCGCCGTGTTCATGCTGTCCAACGCGCCGACCCCGCTGTTCGTCCTGTGGCAGCACCGGATCGGTTTCGGCACCGGCACCCTGACGGTCGTCTTCGCCTCGTACATCGGCGGGCTGCTCGTGGCCCTGCCGGTGGCGGGCGTGCTGTCGGACCGCTACGGCAGACGGACCGTCCTCGTCCCGGCCGTGCTGTCCGCCCTCCTCGCCTGCCTGCTCTACGCCACGGCCGGAAGCGTTGCCGCCCTGCTGGCCGCGCGGCTGCTGACCGGCCTCGCGGTGGGCGGCACGGTGGCGGCCGGCATGGCGGCCGTGTCCGACATCGGCGGCCCCGAACGGCGCCGGCAGGCCTCGCTGGCCGGGTCGGTGGCCATGGGCACCGGCCTGGCGTCGGGCCCGCTCCTGGCCGGCTGCGCGGCCCAGCTGCTCCCGGCCCCGACGGTGACGGTCTTCGTCGCCGAGGCCGTCCTGCTGCTGTCCGCCCTGCTGGTCGTCCGCACCCTGCCGCAGGTGCGCCGCGAAGGCGGCGGCTCGTGGCTGCGCATGCCCTCCGTCCCCCGGCCCAACCGGCGGGACCTGCTGGTGAGCCTGGCCGCGTACATGCCCGGCATGACCGGCACCTCGTTCCTGCTGGCGCTCGGCCCGTCGATGCTGGCGGACCTCCTCGGCACGACGAACCGGATCGTGGCGGGCGGCTCGGCCTTCGTGATGTTCGGCGCGTCGACCGCCGTGCAGTTCTTCGTCAGCCGGTGGCGGCCCCACCGCCTCCTCGCCGTGGCGACGCTCTCGACCGCCGCGGGCATGCTGCTGGTGATCCTGGCCGTCCGGGCCGAGTCGATCTGGCTGCTGCTCGCCGCGGCCGTGCTGGCCGGCACCGGCCAGGGGATGGGCCAGCTCGGCGGCTTCTCCCTGCTGAACGCGCGGGTACCGGCGCTCCGGCTGGCCGAGTCGAACGCGGCCCTGAGCGCGTGGGGCTACCTCTTCGCCGGCATCCTCCCCGTCGGCACCGGCTACCTCAGCGACGCCAAGGGCATCGGCTTCAGCTCCTCCCTCCTCGGCCTGGTCGTGGCGGGGGCGGCGCTGACCGGCACGCTGTTCGTCGCGCGGCTGGGACGGCAGGAAGAGCAAACGGCATGAAAAAAGACCCCTCCGGCCTGTTTTTCCACAGGTCGGAGGGGTCTTGTGCGTGGAGCCTAGGGGAGTCGAACCCCTGACATCTGCCATGCAAAGACAGCGCTCTACCAACTGAGCTAAGGCCCCGTCGCCGACCAGACTACCCGGTGCCCACGGTGTTTTCCGACCGGGTATCGCCGGGGCCCGGCACTCTCCGTAGGATGCACCGCAAGATTCGCTGCAGCGAAGCGAAGGGGAGAGCGAGATGGACGCAGCACAGCAGGAAGCCACCGCCCGCGCACGGGAGCTGCAGCGGAGCTGGTACGGAGAGCCGCTGGGGGCGCTCTTCCGCCGTCTCATCGACGATCTCGGCCTCAACCAGGCCCGGCTCGCCTCCGTGCTCGGCCTGTCGGCCCCCATGCTCTCCCAGCTGATGAGCGGCCAGCGGGCGAAGATCGGCAACCCCGCGGTGGTGCAGCGGGTCCAGGCGCTGCAGGACCTCTCCCGGCAGGTCGCGGACGGCACCGTGAGCGCCGCCGAGGCCGCCGACCGGATGGAGGAGGTCAAGAAGAGCTCGGGCGGCTCCGTCCTCAACTCCACGCAGACGACGGCCAGCAGCGGTGCGCCGACCGTCCGCCGGGTGGTCCGCGAGATCCAGTCGCTGCTGCGCTCCGTGGCCGGCGCCGGCGACATCATCGAGGCCGCGCAGAGCCTCGCCCCCACGCACCCCGAACTCGCCGAGTTCCTGCGGGTGTACGGAGCCGGGCGGACCGCCGAGGCGGTCGCGCACTACGAGGCCCACCAGAGCTGACCGCGCGCACGCGATGGGTGAGCTCTTCGCCGGGCGCTACGAGCTGGTGGACCCGATCGGGCGCGGCGGGGTGGGGGCCGTCTGGCGCGCCTGGGACCGGCGGCGGTGCCGCTACGTGGCCGCCAAGGTCCTCCAGCAGAGCGACGCCCACACCCTGCTGAGGTTCGTCCGCGAGCAGGGGTTACGGATCGACCACCCCCACGTGGTCGCCCCGATGAGCTGGGCGGCCGACGACGACAAGGTGCTGTTCACCATGGACGTGGTGAGCGGCGGCTCCCTCGCCCACCTGATCGGCGACTACGGCGCCCTTCCGCCGCACTACGTGTGCGTGCTGCTGGACCAGCTGCTGTCCGGCCTCGCGGCGGTGCACGCCGAAGGCGTGGTGCACCGCGACATCAAGCCCGCCAACGTCCTGCTGGAGGCGACCGGGACCGGCCGGCCCCACGTCCGGCTCTCCGACTTCGGCATCGCCATGCGGAAGGGCGAGCCCCGCCTCACGGACGCCAACTACGTGATGGGCACACCCGGTTATTTCGCGCCGGAGCAAATGCTGGGCGAGGAGCCCGATTTCCCCGCCGACCTCTATGCGGTCGGCCTCACCGCGCTCTATCTCCTGACCGGCTGCAAACCCGACGCCGAAGCCCTCGTGGAGCGCTTCGCCGAGCACGGCACTCCCTGCGCCCCGGAAGAGGTCCCCGAGCCGCTCTGGCAGGTGATTGCGGGCCTCCTGCAGCCCGAACCGGGGCTGCGCTTCCGTACGGCCACGGGCGCGCGCAAGGCGCTCGCCGCGGCGGTGGAATTGCTGCCGCCCCCCGCGGCGGACGAGGAGCCCATCGAGGTCTTCGACCAGCTCGGGCCGCTGCCCGCGGGATTCGGCCCGGACGGCCCGGAGCGCCCGCCGGGGCCGGTCCCGCCGCCCCTGCCGGCCTATCCGCCCGCCCCGGTGCTCCCGGCTTTCCCGGCGCCCCTGGCGCCCGTGCCGAGGCCGCCGCTCACCCGCCCGTACACCGTGCTGGAGCCCTTACGGGAGCCCGCATTCGAGCCCTCCCGGAGGCTTGCACGGCGGCCCGCACGACGGGCGGCACGACGGGCGGCACGCGCCCCCGGGCCGCCGGCGAAGGTGGCCGTGCCGGTGCTGATCGTCGCGCTGCTCTGCCTGGGGATCGGCATCTGGGCGCTCAAAGCCGCATAAATTGCTTTCGCAACACAACCATTTGCAGGCGAAAACGGTGGGAGTGTCCGAAAACAGCAGGGCCCCGGCCGTGTCGGCCGGGGCCCTGCTCAGGACTCGTTTTGTCTCACACACCCGAACCTGCGGGCACGGAGTCGGTCGCCTCCGTCCACAGGTCCTGCTCGGCGCGATCCGCCTGGATCTGGCGGTACACGAGGAGCCCGCCGATGGCGGCCAGTGCGACCAGGAGGAGCTTCTTCACCGCGCGACCTCGTCTTTCCTTGACGTAAGGGGACCTCTGGTGGCCGATGATACACACCGGCCGATACCGATCGGTGACCTGTGCGGCGGCCGGTCCGCCCGCCGGTCGCGCGCCCAACTCCCGGCCGGGAAAAACAGATCGGCCCGGGCGGAGAAATCTCCGTCCGGGCCGATCGTGCGGTGGGGCTAACAGGACTTGAACCTGTGGCCTCTTCCTTATCAGGGAAGCGCTCTAACCGTCTGAGCTATAGCCCCGCGCGACACCGAAAGATTAGCGCACTTGGGGCCCAGTCCCAAAATCCTGCCTGGCCGGGCCCCTGCGCACGGCTATTCGTCCTCGGCGAGGGTCAGCTCCACGCCGCCCACGAAGCCCGCCGAGAGGTTGTAGACGAAGGCCCCCAGGGTGGCCAGGGCGGTGGCCAGGACCACGTTGATCACCGCGATGACCGACGTGAAGAGGAGCACCCGGGGCAGCGACAGGAACGACTGCAGATCGAAGCCGCCGCCGTCGCTGGAGGTCGTGGCGTCGCTGATCGTGCCGCCGACGGTCGAGAAGACGCCCATGGCGTCCATGACCGACCACAGCACGGCCGCCGCGACGATCGTGCAGATGCCCAGCGCGATCGACAGCAGGAAGCTGACCTTCATCACCGACCACGGGTCGGCCTTGGCCACCCGCAGCCGCGCGGTGCGCGTGCGGGGCGCGGGACGCCCCGCCGGAGCGGGCGCGGCACCGGAGGCCCCGCCGTTCAGCACGGGCTCCTGCCGGGCCGCAGGGCGCGGAACGGCCGCGGCCGCGCCACCGCCCTGGCGGGGCTCCTGCGAGGCCGCCTGGGGGGCGGCAGAGCCCTTGCCCGCGGCGCCCTTCTTGAGGGAGCCCGCGGCACTCTTGGGGCCGTTGTCCTGGCCGGGGATACGGGGCGGAGCCTTGACGGCGTTCCGCGGGTCGGCCGCGGGGGCCGCCTTCGCCGCACCCTTCACGACGGGCTTCGCGGCAGGCTTGCCGCCGGTCTCCTCAGCGCTCTTGGTGTCATCCGCCACGGCTGCAGCCTTCCCGGCCTCGGCGGCCTTCACGTCTGCGGACTGCGCGGCCTCGGAGCTCGCGGTCTTCGCCGCCTTCCCGGACTTCCCTGCCGCACCCCCGGCCTCGGCCTTCCCGGCCGCCCCGGCCTTGCCGGTCTTCCCCGGGCCCGCCGGCGGCTCGTAGGCCTGCGGCGGGTGGTAGGGCTCCGGCTCTCGGGTGTCCGTCAACGTCCCCCCTCGGGAGTCGGCGTCCGCGGCGGAGCCACGGGCGCCGGCCTGATCGGTAGCAGGTGCGGCGGTAGTGCTGCGCTCGGCACCTGCACCGCTTGCCGCGGCGCCCGTGGCTCGACTCACGACTTACTCCTCGGTGTTTCCTGCCGGGGCGGATGCGCCCTCGGCGCCCTGGGCCCCGTCGCCCTCGGCTGCATCGGCCAACTCCTCGACCTCTTCAGCCTCGCGACCGGCCTCGGCGTTCCTCGCGATGCCCACGACGGCATCGCGCTTGCCCAAGTTGATCAGCTGGACGCCCATGGTGTCACGGCCCGTCTCCCTGACCTCGCTGACCCGTGTGCGGATCACGCCGCCGCCGAGCGTAATGGCAAGGATCTCGTCGGTCTCCTCGACCACCAGCGCGCCGACCAGCGAGCCACGATCCTCCACGATCTTGGCCGCCTTGATACCGAGGCCGCCCCTGCCCTGAACGCGGTACTCGTCCACGTTCGACCGCTTCGCGTAGCCGCCGTCCGTGGCGGTGAAGACGAACGTCCCCGGGCGCACGACGCTCATGGAGAGCAGCTCGTCGCCCTCGCGGAAGCTCATGCCCTTGACGCCGGAGGTGGCCCGGCCCATCGGGCGGAGGGCTTCATCCGTGGCGGTGAACCGGATGGACTGCGCCTTCTTGCTGATCAGCAGCAGGTCGTCCGCGGCGGAGACCAGCTCGGCACCGATCAGCTCGTCCTCGGCACCGCTGTCCGTCTCGCGCAGGTTGATGGCGATGACGCCGCCGGACCGCGGGGAGTCGTAGTCCTTGAGCGGGGTCTTCTTCACCAGGCCGGACTTGGTGGCGAGCACCAGGTACGGCGCGACGTCGTAGTCGCGGACGGCGAGGATCTGGGCGATCTTCTCGTCCGGCTGGAAGGCCAGCAGGTTGGCCACGTGCTGGCCGCGGGCGTCGCGCCCGGCGTCCGGCAGCTCGTAGGCCTTGGCGCGGTAGACCCGGCCCTTGTTGGTGAAGAACAGCAGCCAGTGGTGCGTGGTGGAGACGAAGAAGTGGTCGACGATGTCGTCTTCCTTGAGCTTCGTGCCCCGCACGCCCTTGCCGCCGCGCTTCTGCGAGCGGTAGTCGTCGGTCTTCGTGCGCTTCACGTAGCCGCCACGGGTGATCGTGACGACGATGTCCTCCTCGGCGATCAGGTCCTCGATGGACATGTCACCGTCGAAGGGCACCAGCGCCGAACGCCGGTCCTCGCCGAACTTGTCGACGATCGCCGTGAGTTCCTCGCTGATGATCTGGCGCTGGCGCTCGGGCGAGGCGAGGATCGCGTTGTACTCGTTGATCTTCGCCTGGAGCTCGTCGTGCTCCGCCACGATCTTCTGGCGCTCCAGGGCGGCCAGCCGGCGCAGCTGCATCTCCAGGATCGCGTTGGCCTGGATCTCGTCGATCTGCAGCAGGCCCATCAGGCCCTCGCGGGCGACGTCGACGGTGTCGCTGCGCCGGATCAGCGCGATGACCTCGTCGATGGCGTCCAGGGCCTTCAGCAGGCCGCGCAGGATGTGGGCGCGCTCCTCGGCCTTGCGCAGCCGGAAGCGGGTGCGCCGGACGATGACCTCGATCTGGTGCGTCACCCAGTTGCGGATGAACGCGTCGAGGGAGAGGGTGCGCGGCACGCCGTCGACCAGGGCCAGCATGTTGGCGCCGAAGTTGGACTGCAGGTCGGTGTGCTTGTAGAGGTTGTTCAGGACGACCTTGGCGACCGCGTCCCGCTTGAGGACGATCACCAGGCGCTGGCCCGTGCGGGAGGAGGTCTCGTCGCGGACGTCGGCGATGCCGCCGATCCTGCCGTCCTTCACCAGGTCGGCGATCTTCTGCGCGAGGTTGTCCGGGTTGACCTGGTAGGGCAGCTCGGTGACCACCAGGCACTGGCGGTTCTGGATCTCCTCGACCGCGACGACGGCGCGCATGGTGATCGAGCCGCGGCCGGTGCGGTAGGCCTCCTCGATGCCCTTGCGGCCCACCACGAGGGCGCCGGTCGGGAAGTCGGGGCCCTTGATCCGCTCGATGAGCGCGTCGAGCAGTTCCTCGGAGCTCGCCTCCGGGTTGGCGAGGAACCACTGGGCGCCCTCGGCGACCTCGCGGAGGTTGTGCGGCGGGATGTTGGTGGCCATGCCGACCGCGATGCCCGCGGAGCCGTTGACCAGCAGGTTGGGGATGCGCGACGGCAGGACCGTCGGCTCCTGGTTGCGGCCGTCGTAGTTGTCCTGGAAGTCGACGGTCTCCTCGTCGATGTCCCGGACCATCTCCATGGACAGCGGCGCCATCTTGCACTCGGTGTACCGCATGGCGGCGGCCGGGTCGTTGCCCGGGGAACCGAAGTTGCCGTTGGAGTCCACCAGCGGCATCCGCATGGCCCAGGGCTGGGCGAGGCGGACGAGGGCGTCGTAGATGGAGGCGTCGCCGTGCGGGTGGTACGTACCCATGACGTCACCCACGACGCGGGCGCACTTGTAGAAGCCCTTCTCGGGGCGGTAGCCGCCGTCGTACATCGCGTAGAGCACGCGGCGGTGCACCGGCTTCAGGCCGTCGCGGACGTCGGGCAGCGCACGCGAGACGATCACGCTCATCGCGTAGTCGAGGTAGGAGCGCTGCATCTCCGTCTCGAGCCCGACGGGCTCGACGCGCATGCCCACGCCCTCCAGCGGGGCGGGCGCGCCCTCGGGGGTCACCTCGGGCACGGGGGCGGTGGGGGTCTCAGGGGTTTCGTCGGCCATGGGTGTTCAAAGTCCTTTCGCGCTGCGGCTGTCTCGGGTGGGGCCGACAGGCTCAGATGTCGAGGAAGCGGACGTCCTTGGCGTTGCGCTGGATGAAGGAGCGCCGTGCCTCGACGTCCTCGCCCATGAGCACCGAGAACAGGTCGTCCGCCTGCGCGGCGTCGTCCAGGGTGACCTGGCCGAGGACGCGGTGGTCGACGTCCATGGTGGTCACGCGCAGCTCCTCGGCGTTCATCTCGCCGAGACCCTTGAAGCGCTGGACCGAGTCGTCCTTGATCCGCTTGCCGTTCTCCCGGCCGAGCTGGATCAGGGCGTCGCGCTCGCGGTCGGAGTACGCGTACTCGAAGTCGTCCCGGCCCCACTTGATCTTGTAGAGCGGGGGACGGGAGAGGTAGACGTGCCCGGCCTCGACCAGCGGCCGCATAAAGCGGAAGAGGAAGGTGAGCAGCAGGGTGTTGATGTGCTGGCCGTCGACGTCGGCGTCCGCCATCAGAATGATCTTGTGATAGCGGAGCTTCGCGATGTCGAAGTCCTCGTGCACACCGGTGCCGAAGGCGGAGATCAGCGCCTGGATCTCCTGGTTCTGCAGGATCTTGTCGATCCGGGCCTTCTCCACGTTGAGGATCTTGCCGCGGATCGGGAGGATCGCCTGGTACTGCGGGTTCCGGCCGGACTTGGCCGAGCCGCCGGCGGAGTCACCCTCGACGATGAAGATCTCGCACTTGGCCGGCTCGTTCGACTGGCAGTCGGACAGCTTGCCCGGCAGCGACGCCGTCTCCAGCAGGCCCTTGCGGCGGGTGAGGTCACGGGCCTTGCGGGCCGCGACGCGCGCCGTGGCGGCCTGGATGGACTTGCGGATGATGTCCGCGGCCTCGTTGGGGTTGCGGTCCAGCCAGTCGGTCAGCTGCTCGTGGACGACCTTCTGCACGAAGGTCTTGGCCTCGGTGTTGCCCAGCTTGGTCTTGGTCTGGCCCTCGAACTGCGGCTCGCCGAGCTTGACCGAGATGATCGCCGTCAGGCCCTCGCGGATGTCGTCGCCCGTGAGGTTGTCGTCCTTCTCGCGGAGCAGCTTCTTGTCGCGCGCGTAGCGGTTGATCAGACCGGTGAGCGCCGCGCGGAAGCCCTCCTCGTGCGTGCCGCCCTCGTGGGTGTGGATGGTGTTGGCGAAGCTGTAGACACCCTCGGTGTACTGGGTGTTCCACTGCATCGCGACCTCGAGGGAGAGCATCCGCTCCTTGTCCTCGGCTTCGAAGTCGATCACGGTGGGGTGAACGACCTCGCCCTTGCGCGAGTTGAGGTAGCGGACGAAGTCGGAGATGCCGCCCTCGTAGTGGTAGCGGACGGTGAGGGGCTTGCCCTCCTCGTCCACGTGCGCCGGGCGCTCGTCCGTCAGCGAGATGGTGAGGCCCTTGTTGAGGAACGCCATCTCCTGGAAGCGCCGCGAGAGCGTCTCGAAGGAGTACTCGGTGGTCTCGAAGATGTCGCCGTCGGCCCAGAAGGTGACCGAGGTGCCCGTCTCGTCGGTCGGCTCGTTCTTCGCCAGCGGAGCGGTCGGCACGCCGAGCTTGTAGTCCTGGGTCCAGCGGTGGCCGTCGGTCTTCACCTCGACCGCGACGCGCGTGGACAGGGCGTTGACGACGGAGACGCCGACGCCGTGCAGACCGCCGGAGACGGCGTAGCCGCCACCGCCGAACTTGCCGCCCGCGTGCAGGACGGTCAGGACGACCTCGACGGCCGGCTTGCCCTCGGAGGGCACGATTCCGACCGGGATGCCACGGCCGTTGTCCACGACGCGCACGCCGCCGTCGGAGAGGATCGTGACGTCGATGGTGTCCGCGTGGCCCGCGAGGGCCTCGTCGACGGAGTTGTCCACGACCTCGTAGACGAGGTGGTGCAGGCCGCGCTCACCGGTCGAGCCGATGTACATGCCGGGCCGCTTGCGGACGGCGTCCAAGCCCTCCAGGACGGTGATCGCGCTGGCGTCGTAGGACACCGCACCGGGCGCGCCGGCAGGGGCGGCCCCGGCCGTCACGGCCGTGTCATCCGTAGAAGGGGTGGTGTTCTCGTTGGGGTTGCCGGAATCGGCCACGAAGCGCCCTTTCTGGCACAGCACAGGCCATCCCCGACTGCGGCGGGGAGACCCCACCCGAGGCAGGCAGGAGCGGCTGCGTCGTTCTGCGTTGGTCGACGAGTCCCGCGAGCCGGCGGGATTGCCACCAGTCTACCGGTAGCGCTGACATGAATGGGGGTTTGGCGGTGCCTGAGCCTGCACGTGCCGCCCTGAACCGGCATCAGCCGACTCCCTATATGCGCCCCCGGGCTCCGAGAGGCTCACAGCGGCACTCAGCGCTTCTGGCTGTCAACCGCCCGCTACCGTGAGCGGGGTCTCAGCGCCGGCCCCCTCGTCCCGGGAACCGACCCGCGTCACCTCGCGTCACTCCGGTCATCCGTAGGTGTCGCCCGGACCGGTGCTGCCGGGGGCGCGCAGCGAGCCGTAGCGGCGGCCGGGCCCGCCCGGGCCGAGCACCTTGATCGTCCGTACGGTGCCCTGCCCCAGGTCGTCGTTGAGCCGGGCCACGAGCTGCGGCGCCAGCAGCCGCAGCTGCGTCGCCCACGCCGTCGAGTCGCACTGCACCGTCAGGACGTGGGAGTCCTCGTCGAAGTTCTGCGGCGCGCAGTGCAGGGCCAGGGCGTCGCCCACGATCTGCGGCCAGCGGCCCATCACCCCGCCCACCGCCGCGGGCTTCTCCCAGCCCCGCTCGGTGATCAGCCGGTTGATCGCGGCGCCCAGCGGCAGCGGGTCGCGGCCGTCGGCGCGGGCGCCGGAGCGCAGTCCGCCACCGCGGCGCGCCTGCTTCTTCTGCTGGGCCGCGGCGCCCCGCGCCCGCGCCTGCTCCTTGGCCGCGCGCAGCGCCACCCGCGCCAGGTCCACGCCGGAGGGCTCGGGCTGCTTCGGGTGCTCGGAGGGCGTGTTCATACGCGCTCGACCTTGCCGTCCGAGACCGCGTACCGGGCGCCGGTGAGGACCTCCGGCACGTCGTCGTCCACCGCGGCGGTGACCAGCACCTGCTCGCCGTGGGCCACCAGCTCCGCCAGCCGCTCCCGGCGGCGGGCGTCCAGTTCGGCGAAGACGTCGTCCAGGACGAGCACCGGCTCGTTGCCCTCGGAGCGCAGCAGCTCGTACGAGGCCAGGCGCAGCGCCAGCGCGTACGACCAGGACTCGCCGTGGCTCGCGTACCCCTTGGCCGGCAGCTCCCCAAGCCGCAGGAGGAGGTCGTCGCGGTGCGGGCCGACCAGCGTCACGCCCCGCTCGATCTCCTGCTTGCGGGCCTCGGCGAGCGCGGTGAGCAGCGCCTCGTAGAGCTCCTCGCGGCCGCGGGCGCCCTCGGCGGCGGCGGGCCCGCGGTAGTCGAACGCCACCGGGCCGCCGCCGGGCGCCAGCTGCTCGTAGGCCTTGTCGGCCAGCGGCCGCAGCACGCCGATCAGGTCCAGCCGCTGGGCCAGCAGCTCGGCGCCGGCACGGGCCAGGTGCTGGTCCCAGATGTCGAGCGTGGACAGGTCCAGGCCGCGCCCGCCGTGGCGGCGGGCCATGGCCGCGCTCTTGAGGAGGGTGTTGCGCTGCTTGAGGACCCGCTCGTAGTCGGAGCGGACGCCCGCCATGCGCGGGGCGCGCGCGGTGATCAGCTCGTCCAGGAAGCGGCGGCGCTCGCCGGGGTCGCCCTTGACCAGGGCCAGGTCCTCGGGGGCGAACAGCACCGTGCGCACGATGCCGAGCACGTCGCGCGGCCTGACCTGGGACGACCTGTTGATCCGGGCGCGGTTGGCGCGGCCCGGGTTGAGCTCCAGCTCTATCAGCTGCTGCCGCTCGCCCTGCACGACGGAGGCCCGGACCACCGCGCGCTCGGCGCCCATCCGGACCAGCGGGGCGTCCGAGGAGACCCGGTGGCTGCCGAGGGTGGCCAGATAGCCGACGGCCTCGACGAGATTGGTCTTCCCCTGGCCGTTCGGCCCCACGAAAGCGGTGACGCCCGGGTCGAGGGAGACCTCGGCCCGGGCGTACGAGCGGAAGTCGGCCAGCGACAGATGCGTGACATGCATGGTGCGCCGACCTCTTCCGCTGTGTACTGCAGGTTCTGCTGGGTGTTGCTGGTGTTGCCAGTGCTACTGGTGCGCTGGTGCTACTTGCTCTCGACGGCGTGACCGCCGAACTGGTTGCGCAGGGCGGCGATCATCTTCATCTGCGGCGAGTCGTCCTGGCGGGACGCGAAGCGGGCGAAGAGCGACGCGGTGATCGCGGGCAGCGGCACGGCGTTGTCGATCGCGGCCTCGACCGTCCAGCGGCCCTCGCCGGAGTCGGAGGCGTAACCGCGCAGCTTGTCGAGGTGCTCGTCCTCGTCGAGGGCGTTGACGGCGAGGTCGAGCAGCCAGGAACGGATGACCGTGCCCTCCTGCCAGGAGCGGAAGACCTCGCGCACGTCGGTGACGGAGTCGACCTTCTCCAGGAGCTCCCAGCCCTCGGCGTAGGCCTGCATCATCGCGTACTCGATGCCGTTGTGGACCATCTTGGCGAAGTGGCCCGCACCGACCTTGCCGGCGTGGACGGCACCGAAGTCACCCTCGGGCTTGAGCGCGTCGAAGACCGGCTGGACGCGGGCGACGTTGGCGGGGTCGCCGCCGTACATCAGGGCGTAGCCGTTCTCCAGGCCCCAGACGCCGCCGGAGACGCCGCAGTCCACGAAGCCGATGCCCTTGGCACCCAGCTCCTCGGCGTGCTTCTCGTCGTCGGTCCAGCGGGAGTTGCCGCCGTCGACGACGATGTCGCCCGGGGAGAGCAGCTCGCCGAGCTCGTCGATCGTGGACTGGGTGGCGGCACCCGCGGGGACCATGACCCACACGACCCGCGGGCCCTGGAGGGAGTCGACCAGTTCCTTGAGGCTGCTGACATCCGCGAGGTCCGGGTTGCGGTCGTATCCGATGACGGTGTGGCCTGCGCGGCGGATGCGCTCGCGCATGTTGCCGCCCATCTTGCCGAGACCGACGAGACCGAGCTCCATGGGTGATCCTCTATGCCTTGAGTGGGTTCGTACCTGGGTCCGAGCCTACGCCGGGGAGACGCTGCACACCTGTGGGGCGGGGTCGCTCAAAAGGCCGCCGGACGGGCCTCACGAAAATCAGCCCGTCCGGCGTTTGAGGACCGGGGTCCGGGGCGGAGCCCCGGGAGGGCGAGCCTCAGCCGGACAGGCGCACCGGCATGCTGCGTTCTTGCGAGGAGCGACCCTCGCGCTCCCGGCCGGAGGCCTCGGCGCGCGCGCCGTTCACCGCCATCCTCAGCCGGACAGGCGCACCGGCATGATCAGGTACTTGTACGCGTCATCCGCCTCGGCATCCACCGCCGGCTTCCCGCTCAGCAGCGCCGGCTTCGTCGACGTCGTGAAGGACAGCTGGGCGACCGGCGAGTCGATGGCCGAAAGGCCCTCGAGCAGGAAGCCCGGGTTGAAGGCGATCGAGATGTCGTCGCCGTCGAGCTGCGCGTCCACGCGCTCCACAGCCTGTGCATCGTCGCTGGAGCCGGCCTCCAGGATCAGCACGCCCTGCTCGAAGCTCAGCCGCACCGGGGTGTTCCGCTCGGCGACGAGGGCCACGCGCTTGACGGCCTCGACGAACGGGGCGGTCTCGATCACGGCGACGGAGTTGAACTCCGTCGGGAAGAGCGTGCGGTACTTCGGCAGGTCGCCCTCGAGCAGACGCGTCGTCGTACGGCGGCCGGCGCCCTCGAAGCCGATCAGGCCCTCGCCCGCGCCGGAGCCGGACAGGGCGATCGAGACCGCGTCGCCGCCGCTGAGCGACTTGGCGGTGTCCAGCAGGGTCTTGGCGGGGACCAGGGCGACCGCGGAGATGTCCGGGGTCTCGGGCTTCCACATGAACTCGCGGACCGCGAAGCGGTAGCGGTCGGTGGAGGCCAGGGTGACGGTGTCGCCCTCGATCTCGATGCGGACACCGGTGAGTACCGGCAGCGTGTCGTCACGGCCGGCGGCGATGGCGACCTGCGCGGCCGCGGCGGCGAAGACCTCGGCAGGGACGGTGCCCGTGGCGGTGGGCATCTGCGGCAGCGCCGGGTACTCCTCCACAGGCAGGGTGTGGAGTGTGAATCGCGAGGAGCCGCAGACGACGGTGACGCGCACACCGTCGGTGGAGATTTCCACAGGCCTGTTGGGAAGTGCGCGGCAGATGTCGGCGAGGAGGCGGCCGGAGACGAGGACGGTGCCGTCCTCCTCCACGTCCGCGTCGACGGAGACGCGGGCCGAGACCTCGTAGTCGAAGCCGGAGAGGCTCAGGGAGCCGTCCTCGGCCTTCAGCAGGAGGCCCGCGAGGACGGGCACCGGCGGACGGGCCGGGAGGCTGCGGGCCGCCCAGGCCACTGCCTCCGCGAGTACATCGCGCTCCACCCGGATCTTCACCGGAACCGCCTCCTGCTTGTTGCTGGCTCGCCCTGCTGGCTTCTTCGTCGGCTGCTTGCCGGAGACCAGTCTGACGCACACCGCTGACAGCTCGTGCGTCTCGGGGTCAAGTCGGGTCGGAGGGCGTGGCGCGGTCCGCAGCCGAGTTGTGCACAGGACCCACTTCGAAACGAGTTCCCCGCTTGATCTCAGTGGTCGTAGTAGTAGGGCCTGTGGAAACGGTGGAAAACTGCCTTTGCCCAGCTCAGCGCCGCTTTTTTGTCCACCGGGCCTGTGGGCGGCGGCGGTGGATAAGCGGGGTGCGCTGTGGACCACGGAAAGTTCTGCACAGGCGGTGCACAGGCAGGGGGTACTTCTCCCCAGGGCTGTCCCCAGGTTTACCCAGGTTCCCCACAGCCCAATCCGGCACCTTGGTGTGACGCCTTTCACTCGGTGCGGTGAGAGGGGGTGTTTCGTTGCCGAACAGTGGACAGGGGTGTGGAAAGACTGTGTACAACATCCACTCTCCTGTGGGCGGCCGGTGGACAGCGGCGATGCCGCCTTGTGGGTGACACCGTCATCCACAGGCTGTGGAATCCCGTCGGCCACAAATCCACACCCGGCTGACCTCCACTGATGAGTTGTCAACAGCCTCCTCTGTGGACAGCGTCTGGACAACTTTGCGGTCCCCAGGGTGTGGACAGCCGGTCGGCGAGGAATCTGTGGAGAACCCCGGGTCAGCGGCACGTAATCGAACAGCGCTGTCCACGGCTGTGGACGCCGGAGGCCCCCTGGAGGCTCCCCGGAAGCCCCCGAGCCGTCCCCAAGTCGTCCCAAAGCTGCCTCCGGCACGCCTCCGGGACCGCGAAAAGGGCGCCCCGGGAAGCGTCCCGAAGCGCCCTCAGGCGGTCCTCGCGGCTCTTGTCAGCCGTTCTTGATGCGGTTGGTCAGCTCGGTCACCTGGTTGTAGATGGAGCGCCGCTCCGCCATCAGCGCCCGGATCTTGCGGTCCGCGTGCATGACGGTCGTGTGGTCCCGCCCGCCGAACTGCGCACCGATCTTCGGCAGCGACAGGTCCGTGAGCTCGCGGCAGAGGTACATGGCGATCTGCCGGGCCGTCACCAGAACCCGGCTGCGCGAAGCGCCGCACAGGTCCTCGACGGTGTGCCCGAAGTAGTCGGCGGTCGCGGCCATGATGGCCGGCGCCGTGATCTCCGGGGAGGCGTCCTCACCGCCCGGGATCAGGTCCTTGAGGACGATCTCGGTCAGGCCCAGGTCGACGGGCTGCCGGTTCAGGCTCGCGAAGGCCGTCACCCGGATCAGGGCGCCCTCCAGCTCACGGATGTTGCGCGAGATGCGGGAGGCGATGAACTCCAGGACCTCCGGCGGGGCGTTCAGCTGCTCCTGCACGGCCTTCTTGCGGAGGATCGCGATACGGGTCTCCAGCTCGGGCGGCTGGACGTCCGTGATGAGGCCCCACTCGAAGCGGTTGCGCAGCCGGTCCTCGAGGGTCACCAGCTGCTTGGGCGGCCGGTCCGAGGACAGCACGATCTGCTTGTTGGCGTTGTGCAGGGTGTTGAAGGTGTGGAAGAACTCCTCCTGCGTCGACTCCTTGCTCGCGAGGAACTGGATGTCGTCGACCAGCAGGATGTCCATGTCGCGGTAGCGCTTGCGGAACGCGTCCGCCTTGCCGTCGCGGATGGAGTTGATGAACTCGTTGGTGAACTCCTCGGAGCTCACGTAGCGCACGCGCGTGCCCGGATAGAGACTGCGCGCGTAGTGCCCGATGGCGTGCAGCAGGTGGGTCTTCCCCAGCCCCGACTCGCCGTAGATGAAGAGGGGGTTGTACGCCTTCGCCGGCGCCTCGGCCACCGCCACCGCGGCGGCGTGCGCGAAGCGGTTGGACGCGCCGATCACGAACGTGTCGAAGAGGTACTTCGGGTTCAGGCGGGCGGTCGGCTCGCCGGGGCCCGGGGCCGGGGAGGGCTTCGCCGCGAGCGGGCCGGGGGCGCCCCCCGAGGGCCGCTCGGGCCGCTCGCCGCGCTGGTGGCCCTCCGGAGCCTCACGGCCCGGCATGTCACGGCCCGGCATGTCGCGACCGGACATGTCCCGGCGCTGCTGCTCGTACGACATGCGCTCGGGCGGCTGCGTCCGGTAGTCGGACCCTTGCGATTCGTATCCGCCGCCGGAGTGCTGCGAGGCGTACGGGTCGCGTTCGCCCTCGGCGAAGCCGCCGAGGCGCTGCTGCTGCCAGCTGTAGTCGTTCCTGTCGCCCCTGTCACCGGGAGGCGGCACCGGGGGCCCCGAGGGGGCCGAGTGGCGCGGCCACGCACCGGGCTCGGGGCGCTGCTGCTGGTAGTCCGGGTAGGCGGGGCGCACGGACGGCAGGTCGTCGGCGGGGGCCTGGCGGCCGTAGCTCTCGCGGCCCTCGTAGGCGCCGTTGTCGAAGCTCTCGTAGTCGTCGCGGGGCTCGTAGGCGTCCCGGCCCTGGCCGCCGCCCCGGGTCGCGGACTCGTCGTAGCGGGACTGCTGCGGGGCCTGGGGGCGCTCGGCCGGGGGCTCGGCCGCGGAGTCGTCGACGGTGATCGCGATCCGGATGGGGCGGCCGCACTCGCGGGTGAGCGCCTCGCTGACGAGCGGCGCGAGCCGGCCCTCGAGTACGCCCTTGGCGAATTCGTTGGGCACGGCCAGCAGGGCGGTGTCCGCGACGAGGGCCAGCGGCTGGCACCGCTTGATCCAGTGCTCGTCCTTGGTCTCCACGCCCTGGCCGCGCTTGTCCCGGCCCTCGCCCAGGAGCTGGTCGAGCACGCGCGGCCACACTGCGGCAAGATCGGCAGGCAGGTCAGCCACAGGGCACGCTCTCTCAGTCACTGGGGGCGCCCCGTCAGTCCCACGAATGTGTGGTTCTCGGGACGGGCGGGAAGGATTCGGAGTTCAGCCACGGTAGTCAGCCCGCGGTGCGTGGTTCAAGTCGTTGTCCACAGGGTGTGTACAAATGTGCCATGGCGCGAGCCGTGTCGTCCCCTCGGCCTGCGGCGGGCTACGGTGTATCCCTGGTGCGCTGCCGGTTTGACCGAATGGCGTAGCCGCGCGTACCGTGACCAGGTCGAGTTGTCGATGGCTGCTGCCGCCTGCCTCCGATGGGCAAAGATCGCGTCGAGTCTGTACGCGGTCAAGAAGCGGTGCACTCGGGCGTTGCGAGCTTCTCGTGGGCGCACGGTGACAGCCAGGCGATGTCCCGCCACCACCGATTCATTTCTGGAGCCCCCGAGTGAGCAAGCGCACCTTCCAGCCGAACAACCGCCGCCGCGCGAAGACCCACGGCTTCCGCCTGCGCATGCGCACCCGTGCCGGCCGCGCGATCCTCGCGTCCCGCCGTGGCAAGGGTCGCGCCCGCCTGTCGGCCTGAGCGGCCTGACGACCAATAGGTCCATGCCGTGCTGCCTACCGACAATCGGCTGAGGCGGCGCGAGGACTTTGCGACCGCGGTGCGCCGAGGACGCAGGGCCGGCCGCCCGCTCCTCGTCGTCCACCTCCGTAGCGGTACAACGGACCCGCACACACCTGGGGAGAGTGTTCCCCCGGTGCGTGCGGGTTTCGTCGTCAGCAAGGCCGTCGGCGTCGCCGTAGTCCGCAATCTGGTGAAGCGCAGGCTTCGCCACCTCATGCGTGACCGGCTCGATCAGCTGCCCGCCGGTAGCCTGGTGGTGGTACGGGCCCTGCCCGGCTCGGGCGAGGCGGACCACGATGAGCTGGCCCGTGATCTTGACACCGCACTGCAGCGGCTGTTGGGAGGGGTGCCGCGCCGTTCCGATCCCCCCGGGGACACTCCCCGGGACCTTGGCCGAAGCCAGGGAGGGAGCGCACGGTGAAGTATCCGCTGCTGTGGTTGATCAAGATCTATCAGTGGACCATCAGCCCGCTCCTGGGCCCGGTCTGCAAGTACTACCCGTCGTGCTCGCACTATGGCTACACGGCCATTGACGTGCACGGCGCGGTCAAAGGAACGGCGCTGACGGCCTGGCGCATCCTGCGCTGCAACCCGTGGTCGCTCGGTGGCGTCGACCACGTACCTCCCCGGAAGCGTCCGGTCTGGCACCAGCGGCTGAGGAGCCGACTGGGTGGGAACCCCGCCTCGGGGCCTGCCGCACAGCCCGAGACTCAGCCCAACGCCCAAGGAGCCTGATTCGTGGACACGATCCTCGGTCCCCTCTATTACGCAGTTTCCTGGATCATCGTCCAGTTCCATTCGCTGTACAGCCTTGTCTTCGACAAGAACAGCGGCTGGGCGTGGGGTCTGTCCATCGTCTCCCTGGTGGTCCTGATCCGTATCTGCCTGATCCCGCTCTTCGTGAAGCAGATCAAGGCCACGCGGAACATGCAGGCGCTCCAGCCGAAGATGAAGGCCATCCAGGAGCGCTACAAGAGCGACAAGCAGCGCCAGTCCGAAGAGATGATGAAGCTCTACAAGGAGACGGGCACCAACCCTCTCTCGAGCTGTCTCCCGATCCTGGCCCAGTCGCCCTTCTTCATCTCGCTGTACCAGGTCCTGAACCACATCGCGCAGGGCAAGACGGTCGGTGTCATCGACCAGACGCTGCTAGACAGCGCGCGGCAGGCGCACATCTTCGGCGCCCCGCTGTCGGTGAAGTTCATGGACTCCGCGGCCAAGGTCGAGTCCTTCGGCGCCTCGCTGCTGGACGTGCGCGTCGTCACGGTCACCATGATCGTCCTGATGTCGCTGTCGCAGTTCTTCACGCAGCGCCAGCTGATGACGAAGAACGTCGACCTCTCGGTGAAGACGCCGTTCATGCAGCAGCAGAAGATGCTGATGTACGTCTTCCCGCTGATCTTCGCCGTCCTCGGCATCAACTTCCCCGTCGGTGTCCTCGTCTACTGGCTGACCACCAACGTGTGGACCCTGGGCCAGCAGATGTTCGTCATCCGCCGTAACCCCACCCCGGGCAGCCTCGCCTTCAAGCAGCGCCAGGAGCGCCTGCGGGCCAAGGGCAAGCTCACGGAGGACCCGGCCGAGGTCGAGGCGCGCAAGGCCGTCGAGGCCGCTCGCGCCAAGCGTCAGCAGCCCAAGCGCCAGACCAAGGCCAAGCGCCAGGTCGGCACGGCCACCGCCACGCCCTCCGCCACCTCGGCCGACGCCGGGACCACCGCCGCCTCCGACGAGGGCAAGCCCTCGATGGAGAAGAAGCAGGAGGCCTCGCAGGACGCCAAGGCCGCCGGCGGCACGAAGGACGCCAAGGCGGGCGGCAAGCCCGGGCAGCGCAAGAGCGGCCCGCAGCGGCCCAAGCACCCCTCCAAGAAGTGATGAAGGAGTCCACTGTGACGGACACGCAGCGCCAGAACAGCGGTGTCGCCGCCGAGGGCACCGACACCCTGTCCCGCCTCGAGCAGGAGGGCGAGATCGCGGCCGACTATCTCGAAGGCCTGCTCGACATCGCCGACCTCGACGGCGACATCGACATGGACGTCGAGGCGGACCGCGCCGCGGTGTCGATCATCAGCGACTCGACCAGCCGTGACCTGCAGAAGCTCGTCGGCCGCGACGGTGAGGTGCTGGAGGCGCTCCAGGAGCTCACCCGGCTGGCCGTGAACCGGGAGACCGGCGACCGCAGCCGGCTCATGCTGGACATCGCCGGCTTCCGCGCCCGCAAGCGCGAGGAGCTGGCGAAGGTGGGCGCCCAGGCGGCCGCCGAGGCCCGCAGCACCGGCAGCCCGGTCAAGCTGGACCCGATGACGCCCTTCGAGCGCAAGGTCGTCCACGACGCCGTGGCCGCCGAGGGCCTGCGCAGCGAGTCCGAGGGCGAGGAGCCGCAGCGCTTCGTCGTCGTCCTCCCGGCCTGAGCGGTTCCCCGCCCGGCTCCCCGGCTTTCCCGATCCCACTTCTAGGTGTGTCCGGCCCCGTCTGCTCGCAGGCGGGGCCGATCCTTGTCAGCCTGATATTCAGACTCTGATTCCAGTGATGCTCAGAGAGACGTCGTACGGAAGGACGGTTTCCCGTGGATGAGGCAGCGGAGCTCCCCCCGGCGCCCCCGGAGGCACGGGAGGTATTCGGTGACCGCCTGCCGGAGGCCGTTCGGTACGCCGAGGTGCTCGCGGACGCGGGCGTACGGCGAGGTCTCATCGGTCCCCGAGAGGTTCCGCGGCTGTGGGAGCGGCACCTGCTGAACTGCGCGGTGCTCTCCGAGGCCGTCCCGGACGGCGTCTCCGTGTGCGACGTGGGCTCCGGCGCCGGGCTGCCCGGCATCCCGCTGGCCCTGGTCCGGCCCGACCTGCAGATCACGCTCCTGGAGCCCCTGCTGCGCCGTACGACGTTCCTGCAGGAGGTCGTGGAGCTGCTGGGCCTGGACCACGTCACGGTCGTCCGTGGCCGCGCCGAGGAGATGCTCGGCAAGGTGCAGCCGGTGCACGTCGTCACCGCGCGGGCCGTGGCCCCGCTGGACCGGCTGGCGGGCTGGGGCGTGCCCCTGCTGCGTCCGTACGGCGAGATGCTCGCCCTCAAGGGCGATACGGCGGAGGAGGAGCTGAAGGGCGCCCGTGCGGCGCTCAGCAAGCTCGGTGTCGTGCGGACCTCGATCCTGCAGGTCGGCCAGGGCGTCGTGGATCCGCCGTCCACGCTGGTGCGGGTCGAGGTGGGGGAGAGCCCGGGCGGTGTGCGCTTCGCCGCCAAGCGGGCCAAGGCGGCGGGCCGCTCGCGGCGCCGGCGCTGAGGTCACCCTTGGGGAGCAGGACAATGCTCCATACAACCTGCCAAACCTACCTGTAGCGGAGTGTCGTCACTCCGGCGCCCAGCGTGCGCTGCATCGTGTTTCACGTGAAACGACGCTCACTGCTGCAGGGAATCATCGACCGGGGTCGCGCGGCCGTACCGCGCGGCCACCGGGCGTCCGAGTACGCCGGTGACGCCGGTGTATCCACAGGAATCCTGGATTCATCCACAGGAGAACAGGGCTCGCTGGTTCACAACCCCGAAAGCATGGCAGGCTCTGTCCATTGCGAGCCTGATGTCGAGGAGAGTGAATCCTTGCGGTCCGACGCCAATATCGCGGGGCCGATGGCCGACCCGGTCCCCGGTCCCCGCCCCGCCGACTCTGCGGGTGAGCTTGTTTCACGTGAAACGCCGCCCCCGATGCCCAGGCCGGACCACACCCGGGTCATGGTGGTCGCCAACCAGAAGGGCGGCGTGGGCAAGACCACGACGACCGTGAACCTGGCGGCCTCACTGGCCCTGCACGGCAACCGCGTGCTGGTCATCGACCTCGATCCCCAGGGCAATGCCTCGACGGCCCTGGGCATCGACCACCACGCCGAGGTCCCGTCGATCTACGACGTCCTGGTGGACAGCAAGAAGCTCGCCGACGTGGTGCAGCCGGTCGTCGACGTGGAGGGCCTCTTCTGTGCGCCCGCCACGATCGACCTGGCCGGTGCCGAGATCGAGCTGGTCTCGCTCGTCGCCCGTGAGAGCCGGCTCGACCGTGCGATCAAGGCCTATGAGCAGCCGCTGGACTACATCCTGATCGACTGCCCGCCCTCGCTCGGCCTGCTGACGGTCAACGCACTGGTCGCGGGCGCCGAGGTGCTGATCCCCATCCAGTGCGAGTACTACGCCCTGGAAGGCCTCGGCCAGCTGCTGCGCAACGTCGAGCTGGTGCGGGGGCATCTCAACCCCACGCTCCACGTCTCGACGATCCTGCTGACGATGTACGACGGGCGGACCCGGCTGGCGTCGCAGGTGGCCGAGGAAGTGCGCACCCACTTCGGTCACGAGGTGCTCCGGACGAGCATTCCCCGGTCCGTCCGGATCTCCGAGGCGCCTAGCTACGGACAGACGGTCCTGACGTACGACCCGGGCTCCAGCGGAGCCCTCTCCTACCTGGAGGCAGCCCGGGAGATCGCGCTGCGGGGGGTCGGCGTACGTTACGACGGGAGCATGGCTCACCTCGTGGGCCGCCAGCAACAGCAAGACCAGCACAGCATGTCGGAGGGGCTGCAGTGAGCGATCGACGTAGAGGACTGGGCCGTGGGCTCGGTGCCCTGATTCCAGCGGCGCCGAAGGCGACGGAGAGCGCCGCCCCGGTCATGGGGGCGGGCGCGACGTCCCCCGCCGCGGTGCCGGTTCTCACGCCGGAGCGAGGGGTGGCGGCGGCCAAGGTGACCACGCTGCCGGTGACCGAGGTCTCCGTTTCACGTGAAACGGAGGGGGAGGAGATCCGGGGAACCGGGGCGTACTTCGCTGAGCTGCCGCTGGATGCGATCACGCCCAATCCGCGGCAGCCGAGGGACGACTTCAATACGGATGCCATGGCCGAGCTGGTCCACTCCATCCGTGAGGTGGGCCTGCTCCAGCCCGTGGTCGTACGGCGTGTGGGCTCTGAGCGCTACGAGCTCATCATGGGCGAGCGCCGGTGGAGGGCATCGAGGGAAGCCGGCCTGGAAGCCATCCCGGCCATCGTCCGGGCGACCGAGGACGAGAAGCTCCTTCTCGACGCCCTCCTGGAGAACCTGCACCGTGCGCAGCTGAATCCCCTTGAGGAGGCGGCTGCGTACGACCAGCTGCTCAAGGACTTCAACTGCACCCATGAGGAGCTGGCGGACCGCATCGGACGGTCGCGTTCTCTGGTGTCCAACACGCTGCGGCTGCTCAAGCTCTCTCCTGAGGTGCAGAGCAAGGTCGCATCCGGCGTGCTGATGGCCGGTCACGCCCGGGCACTGATCTCCGTAGAGGACCCCGAGGAGCAGATTCGGATCGCCAAGCGCATCGTGGCCGAAGGGCTGTCGGTGCGTAACGTGGAAGAGATCGTGACCCTGCTGAAGCGGGAGACGAAGGGCTCGGCCAAACCCAAGGGGCCCCGCGCCGGCGCCCGCGTCTCCCCGGCCCTGACCGATCTCGCCACTCGGCTGTCGGACCGCTTCGAGACCCGGGTGAAGGTGGACCTCGGGCAGAAGAAGGGCAAGATCGTCGTCGAGTTCGCCTCGATGGAGGATCTGGAGCGCATCCTGGGCACGCTGGCCCCGGGCGAGGGGCGCGTCCTGGAACAGAAGCTCTCGGCCGACGACGAGGACTGATACCGGTCGGGCCGGGCAAAGGGCGGGTGGTGTTTCACGTGAAACACCACCCGCCCTTTGCCTTGTCCCGCTGTTCGCTCAACCCCTCCCCGGATACGATGCGTTGGGGTATGGCGCAACCACGTTGACACAGTTCGCGGAGGGGCGGGGCCATGCGATTGGTGAGCCGGACCGGACTCGTGGCAACAGGCTTCGGCCTGGGAGCAGTCGGCGGATTCGTCGGCAGCCTCCTCCGGGAGCGGAGCGCGTTGAGCGCCGCCCGGGGCATGGCACGCGACGGAAGTGAGGAATTGGCTCCATGGGGCGTCGGCTCGTACCGCTCACGCTGGACAATCTCCCGGACCTCCCCCAGCGCTGTCGCTCCTGCGTCTTCTGGGAACTCGACCCCGTCAGCGGCGAAGCGGCGCTGAAGGCCGGCCGCCCCGAGCTGGAGAAGGAGGCCTGGATCTCCGGGGTCCTCCTGGAGTGGGGTTCCTGCGGCCGCGTGGCCTACGTGGATGAGGTCCCGGTGGGCTTCGTGCTCTACGCGCCGCCCGCCTACGTCCCCCGTTCGGCCGCCTTCTCCACGAGCCCCGTCGCGGCGGACGCCGTCCAGCTGATGACGGCCTGGCTGACGCCGGGGTTCCAGGGGCAGGGCCTCGGCCGGATGATGGTGCAGACCGTCGCCAAGGACGTCCTGCGACGGGGGTTCAAGGCCATCGAGGCGTTCGCCGACGCGCGGTGGAAGGAACCGGCCTGTGTGCTGCCGGCCGATCACCTCCTGGCCGTCGGCTTCAAGACGGTGCGTCCGCACCCCCGCTATCCGCGGCTGCGCCTGGAGCTCAGGACGGCGCTCTCCTGGAAGGAGGACGTCGAGCTCGCGCTGGACCGTCTGCTGGGCGCGGTGCAGAAGGAGCCCGCGCTACGGCCGCTGTGACGGGTTCACTGCCGCCGGGCACGCGAACGGGTCCGGCCCCCGCAAGGGCCGGACCCGTTTCACACGTCGAAGCCGCTGTTTCACGTGAAACAGCGACGGCTCACTTCGCGCTGAGGAAGCTGTCCAGCTCGCGCTCCAGGGCGACCTTCGGCTTGGCGCCGACGATCGTCTGGACGACCTCGCCGCCGCTGTAGACGTTGAGGGTCGGAATCGACATCACGCCGTACTTGGCGGCGGTGGTCGGGTTCTCATCGATGTTGAGCTTGACGATCTCGATCTTGTCGCCGTGCTCGGCCGCGATCGCCTCCAGGGACGGGGCGATCTGGCGGCACGGACCGCACCACTCGGCCCAGAAGTCCACCAGAACGGGCTTGTCGCTCTTGAGGACGTCCTCGTCGAAGGATGCGTCGGTCACAGCCTTGAGAGCCACGGAGGTCTCCTTACATTCTCTGCGTGGGGGGGGCGGGGTTTGGGGGGTGGGGTCAGGCGGTCTTCTCGGGCTCGCGAACGTGCTCGCTGTCCGAGAGAGAGGCGAGGAAGCGCTCGGCGTCCAGCGCGGCGGAGCAGCCCGTGCCGGCGGCGGTGATCGCCTGGCGGTAGGTGTGGTCCACGACGTCGCCGGCGGCGAAGACACCGGTCAGGTTGGTGCGGGTCGACGGGGCGTCCACCTTGAGGTAGCCCTCGTCGTCCAGCTCCAGCTGGCCCTTGAAGAGCTCGGTGCGCGGGTCGTGGCCGATCGCGATGAACAGGCCGGTCACCGGCAGCTGGGAGGTCTCGCCGGTCTTGAGGTTGCGCAGGGTCAGGCCCGAGAGCTTGCCCTCGCCGTGGATCTCCGCGACTTCGCTGTCCCACACGAAGGAGATCTTCGGGTCGGCGAAGGCGCGCTCCTGCATGGCCTTGCTGGCCCGCAGGGTGTCACGGCGGTGGACGACGGTGACGGACTTGGCGAACCGCGAGAGGAAGGTGGCCTCCTCCATCGCGGTGTCGCCGCCGCCGACGACGGCGATGTCCTGGTCCTTGAAGAAGAAGCCGTCGCAGGTGGCGCACCAGGAGACACCGCGGCCGGACAGCTCGTCCTCGCGCGGCAGACCGAGCTTGCGGTGCTGCGAGCCGGTGGTGACGATCACGGCCTTGGCGCGGTGCACGGTGCCGGCGGAGTCCGTGACGGTCTTGATCTCCTCGCTGAGGTCGACCGCGACGATGTCGTCCGGGACCAGCTCGGCGCCGAAGCGCTCGGCCTGCGCCCGCATGTTGTCCATGAGGTCCGGACCCATGATCCCGTCACGGAAGCCGGGGAAGTTCTCGACATCGGTGGTGTTCATCAGGGCACCACCGGCGGTCACGGCGCCCTCGAAGACCAGCGGCTTCAGCGAGGCGCGGGCGGTGTAGAGCGCGGCCGTGTAGCCCGCGGGCCCGGAGCCGATGATGATCACGTTGCGGACGTCGCTCACGGGAGTCTTCCTTGTCTGCCGACTGCTGTCTCGGGTCCTTGAGGGGGTTCACCCCACCCAACGGATCCTACGGGGCAAGCATTCCCGTGAGCGCCTGCTGCGGCCGGTACGGCTCAGGCGCGTGGCAGCGTCTCGGTCAGCAATACCCTGCCCGGCGTGGCGCCGCCCGCATCGACGCAGGTGGCAGAGACCACATAGGCGTCCACGCGCGTGCCGTCCCCGGGGTGCGGCAGAACGACGAGATAGGCGTCCTCACCCTGATAGGTCTCCGGCTGGGAGACCAGGGCCTGCTCCGGGCGGCCGATGCCCTGCCGGACGCAGAGCGGTGCCGCCCCGCCCGGGTCGTTCAGGGTCGCGCCCGGCGGGGTCTCCGGGGACTCGGCGGTCTTCCCGCGGGCCTCGTTGGCGCTGAACGGCGACGGCCTCAGGAGCTCCTGCACCCGCGCCGTGAGATCACCGGAGGCGAGGGCGGGCGCGGGCGCGTGGCTCTCGCGGCCCTTGGCGGGCGTCTGCCGGGGCTCGTCCGTACCACCGGGCTGCAGGAAGATCGCACCCACGCTGATCGCGGCCGCGACACAGGCGCTTCCGAGCAGCACCGTCGGCCAGCGCCGGGCGCGACCGCTCCGCCGCCCCCGGGACGGCGGCGTCTGCTTGCCGGGGCCGGTCGCGCTCCGGGGGCGACCGAGAGGACGCTCGGGAGCGCGCCCGCTTGTTTCACGTGAAACGCGGCTCCCGGTTTCACGTGAAACGCGGATCTCGGGTTCATGTGCTGCGGACTCCCGAGGAGCGCTCCCCGGACCCGAGGCCGAAGAGTTCAGCGTTCCTGTTTCACGTGTTCCTGTTTCACGTGAAACAGGAACGCCGTGGGGCGGCGTGGTCGAGTCCAGCAGCGCCTCGGCGGCCAGGGCGGCATCGATACGGCTGGCGATGTCCGTGGGCATCCGGGAGGGGCCGGGAAGCGTCCCCAGCGCGCCCCGGATCTCGTCCAGGGAGCTGCGGACGTCCTCACACAGCTCACAGACTGCCAGGTGCTCCCGGACATCCGCGGTACGTGCCGGTGAGAGCACCCCCTCGGTGAGCGCGGAGATCTCCGCGACCTCCGGGTGCCCATCCGTGCCGGTCATCGAAGTCACGCTCGCCCACCTCCGCCCTTCACTGGATCTGTGTCGCTCTGTCCTGCCGGTGGTGGGACGGACGTCCCTTGCGACCGGTTCCTTCCCCCGTCGGACGGTGGGCTACCCCCGCCGCGGGGACGCAGATGGGTGAGGATCGGCAGCAGACGGGCTCTTCCCCGTGCACAGCGGCTCTTCACCGTGCCCACGGGCACGTCCAGCACCTCGGCCGCTTCCGCCACGGGATACCCCTGCATGTCCACCAGGACGAGGGCCGCGCGCTGGTCGGGAGGCAGGGTGGCCAGGGCCTGCACCAGCTCCCGGTGCAGGTCACCACGCTCCGCGGGCGCGGCGGCCGACTCGTGGGGTTCGATGAGCTGCTCAAGCCGCTCGGTCTCGGCGAGCGGCGCCGTCCGCCGTGAGGCGGCCTTGCGGGCGCGGTCCAGGCAGGCGTTGACGGTGATGCGGTGCAGCCAGGTGGTGACGGCGGACTGCCCGCGGAAGGTGTGTGCGGCGCGATAGGCGGAGACCAGCGCGTCCTGCACGGCGTCCGCGGCTTCCTCCCGGTCGCCGAGCGTCCGCAGGGCGACGGCCCAGAGGCGGTCGCGGTGCCGGCGCACGATCTCGCCGAAGGCATCGGGGTCGCCGGCGACGTGCCGGGCGAGGAGATCGGCATCGCTCAGGCCGTCACGCGAGGCGTCGTCCACCGTCGAGCCCTCCCCCTGAGGTCCGTTGCGAGCGTCAGCCGGTGAACTTCACGTTCCTGATGCCCTGCTTGTAACCATCACCGGCAAAGGTGTTCTGGTCAGCGCCAGAGTAAGGCGCCGCGGTGATCCACAGGACGACGTACCGGGTCTCGAACGGCTTCTTGAGGGAGAGGTTTATCGAATCGGTCGACGTCCGCTTGTTCGTCAGCTTCTTCAGCGACGTCAGCGGGTCGGTGCTGCTGAGGGACTTCGCCGCGTAGAGCGACACATCGGTGTGGTCGCCGCCGTAGAGCAGCTTGATGTCCGCGGAGCTGAGCTTCTGCTTGCTGCCGAGGTCGTAGACGATCCCGACGCCGCCCTTGTACTGGGCCAGCGAGGGGCCCTCGCGGTAGCTGCGCGAGCGCCACGTCTTCGCGACGTCGTCGTACGGGGTGTACGTGTTCTTGACCAGGTCTTCGTGCTGCGGGGTGCCGTCCGGAGCGTACTCCCGGGCATCGATGATCTTTATCGGATCGCCGGTCGGCTTCTGGTCGTCGTCCCCCGTCGACTCGGAGATCTGCGGGCGGTCCTCCTGGCCGTCCTTCAGGAGCGTGTCCGCGAGCTGCCAGCTGGCCAGGCCCAGGGCGGCGATCAGCAGGGCGGCGACGCTCCACTTGAGCGCGCGCCCGGTGCGGCCCTGCAGCGGGGGCGGCGGGGGCACCGGAAGCGGACCCGTGGCCCCGCCGCCGTGCGGCGGCTGCTGGCCGTACGCGTGCGGGCGCTGGTAGCCGCTGGGCGGACCGGCGAAGGACGACTCCGGGGGCCGGATGCGCGGCATCGCCGCGACGGCCTTGGACAGCTCCTCCGGCGTCGTGCACGGCTTCTCCTGCCGTGACGCGGTGGAGCCGTCGTTGACGAGCGCGCGCATGGCGAGCTCGGACAGGCCGCGGTGGACGCCGGCGCGGACCTGGTCGGGGGCGATCAGGCCGACGCCCTTGGGCAGACCGGGCAGGCCGTGCGCGCTGTCCTCGTACGGCCAGCGCTGGGTGAGCGCGGCGTAGAGGAGGGCACCGATGGCCTCGGTGTCGGTCTGCTGGGGGTGGTCGGACGTGATGCCCCGGAGGGCGGCCATGACGGCGAGGCCGCGGATGCGGTACTGCCCGGTGCCCGTGCGCAGCACGGAGCCGGGGTGGAGGCGCAGGTGCGCGAGGCCTTCGCGGTGGGCGGCGGCCATGGCCTGGGACACCTGGCTCACGAGCTGGTAGGCGTCGTGCGGCTCCATGGGGCCGGCGGCGAAAACGTTGGTGAGCTCGGTGGCGTCGGGCAGCCACTCGTGCACCACGTAGACCAGGTCGTTCTCCTCGACGGCGTCGAGGACCTGGACGAAGCGGGGGTCACCGAGGAGGGCGGCCGAGCGGGCGGCGGCGAGGACGGGGCGGGCGCGGGGGTGGTCGGCGGGCAGGAGGTGGACGCCCACGGCGCGGCGGAGCTTCTCGTCCACCGCACGCCAGCTGCTGAATCCCTCCAGACGGGTGACGCACTCCTCCAAGCGGTACCGCTTGGCGAGCTTGTGGCCGCTGTGCAGTTCGGTGGTCCGGTCGTCGCGCGCGGGCTTTTCGGCGTCCTTCTTCTTGCCGTCCGTGCGCCCGGCGTCCTTGTGGCTGCCGGGCGTGATCGCGGCCTCCGCCCCGTCGGCCGTGGCCTTGCCCGCCTTGGCGGTCAGCGGCTCACCGCCGCTGTTGCCTGCCACGTCGACGGCAGCTGTGCTCCGTTCTGCCACCGTCGTTCCTGCCTCCCCATCCGTTGCACGCCGTCCACAGCCAAGACAATTGTGCCCACAGTCCAGCGCTATGCACGACACGCGGCGGCGGGCGAAGGTTGTGCTTCCGTCAGCGTCCGAGACGCCCGCGGACCATACCGACCATGGCCGTCAGCTCCTCGATCCGCATCCGCTTCGCGGCGACGTAGAAGACGCCGATCAAGGCCAGACCGCCACCGATCAGGGAGGCGAGCGAACCGAGCACGCCCAGGCCGAGCACCTCGCCGATCCCGTAGGAGACGGCCCCGCCGATGAGAGCCGCCGGAATGCACGCCCCCGCGAGGCGGGCGTACGTCCGGATGACGCGCGAGCCGTCCAGGTCGCCACCGAGGCGGGTACGCAGGCGGCGCCACGCCACACCGACACCGACGGCGTAGCCGAGTCCGTAGGAGAAGGCCATGCCCGCCACGGCCCATCGGGCGGGGAGGACGAGGTAGCTCACGAAGGAGGCGGCGGCGTTGACGGCCGCGACGATCACCGTGTTGTAGAAGGGGGTGCGGGTGTCCTCGTAGGCGTAGAAGCCGCGCAGGATGACGTACTGCGCGGAGTACGGGATCAGGCCGAGGGCGAACGCCATGAGGATGAAGCCGATGTTGGTGGCGGCGGTGGTTCCGGAGCCGCTGCCGAACATCAGCGTCGACATGGGAACGCCCAGCGCCAGGAAGGCGAAGGCACACGGCACGATGGCGACGGCCGAGGTGCGCAGACCGTGGGAGAGGTCGTCGCGGACGGCGGAGGCGTCGCCGTCGTGGGCGGCGCGGGAGATCCGGGGGAGCACCGCGGTCATCACCGAGACGGTGATGATGGCCTGCGGCATCTGCCAGAGCTGCAGCGCGAAGTTGTAGGCGGTGATGCCGGTGCCCGGCTGGTGCGCCTTCTCCGCCAGGGCGCCCGCCTTGGTGGCGAGCTGAGTGACGACGACGAGACCGGCCTGGTTCGCGAGGACGAAGAAGAACGTCCACTTGGCGAGGCCGGCGGCCTTGCCGAGCCCCTGCCCCCGCCAGTCGAAGCGCGGCCGGATGCGGAAACCGGCGTCGCGCAGGTAGGGGAGCATCGCGAGGGCCTGGACGACGAGGCCCAGCAGGGTTCCGATGCCGAGCAGGCGGATGCCCTCGGGCGTGATGGTCTCGGAGCTGATGTTGCTGGTGTGGGCCGGTCCGAAGGCCCAGATGAACGAACCGAAGGTGGCGATGATGATGATGTTGTTGAGGACCGGGGTCCACATCATCGCGCCGAACTTTCCGCGCGCGTTGAGGATCTGCCCCATGACGACGTGCACGCCCATGAAGAACATGGTCGGCACGCAGTAGCGGGCGAAGGCGACCGCCACGTCCATGCGGGTGGGGTCGTCGGCGATGGTCGGCGACATCATCCGGATGAAGAGCGGGGCGCCCAGCACACAGACGGTGGTGACGCCCGCCAGCAGCACGATGACGAGGGTGAGCAGGCGGTTGGCGTACGCCTCTCCGCCGTCCTCGTCGTTCTTCATCGCGCGGACCAGCTGCGGGATGAAGACGGCGTTGAGCGCACCGCCGGCGACGAGGATGTAGATCATCGTCGGCAGGGTGTTCGCGACCTGGTAGCCGTCGTTGAGCGTGCCGACGCCGATCGCCGCCGCCATCACGAGGTTCCGGGCGAAGCCCAGGATGCGGGAGACCATCGTGCCCGCCGCCATCAGGGCGCTCGACTTCAGCAGGCTCGCCGCCTTGCCGCCCTTGGCCGGCGCCGGTGCCGCAGCCGCGGCGGGCTCCGGCTCCGCAGCCGGTTCGGCGCCCGGCACGTTCGGCGGCGGCACGGGCGAGCCGTACTGCCCCGGCGCCGGGATCTGCTGTCCCGGCGGCCGCGGCGGCTCGTAGGGCTGCTGCTGGTCGCGGTAGAGGTGGGCGAACGCGTCCCGCTGGGGGCCGTCCTCCCCCGGCCGGTCGGCGAAGCCGTCCACGGCCGCGAACGGCTGCGTGGCGTCGGCGTCACCGGAGGCGGGGAAGCCCGGCGAGCCCTCGGGCCCGCCGGAGGCCGGCGGCCAAGGGCGCGAGCCCGTGTCGGGGCCCTGCTGCAGCGGGTAGGTGTTGCGGTACGTGCCGGGCGGCGCCGGGGATGCGGCGCGGTCGTACAGTGCGTCGCTCACCGGGTCCTGGGCGGCCGGGTCGTGCCCCGGGTAGGGCTCGGACGCGTAGGCGTCCCGCAGGTAGGGATCCCGGGCGTACGGGCCCTGGCGGGGCGTGCCGGGGGCAGGCGGGGGCGGCGGGTACTGACCCCGCTGCTCACCACCCGCGCCCTGCCCGCGGTCACCGTCGTACGGCGCGTTCATCGCTACCCCACCTCATCGTCCGCGGCCGGCCGGCCCCACTACGCGTCAACGTTCCACTTTCTCACCCGAGCCGGACGGCTCCGTGTCATGCGATCCGGTGTCCGGGGCCGGGTCACCCGGCTGCCTGCCGGGACGGTCGTCGTCCGGGCCACCGTTGCCGGGCCCGTCGCCGTCCGCGCCGGGCTCGCCACCGTCGGCCGCACGGGCGGCGGAGCGCTTCCGCTTGATGTAGATGCGGAGCCCCGCGAGGACCAGCAGGAGCACGCCTCCGGCGATGACGAGGAGAACCATAGGGGTGATGGACGTGACATGCACAGTGAAGACGACGGGGTCGCCGTAGGGCTGGCCCTCGTCCGTGTACAGCCGTGCCGTCACGCGCACCGGACCGTTGGCGTTGGCCCGCGTCTCGAACTTCACCGACTGGTTCTGCCCGCCGTTGATCTTCACCGGCTGGGACCGGTCGACCTGCAGGCGGTTCGTCTGGCTGGACTCCAGCACCAGGTGGAGCCCCTCGATCCCCTGCAGCAGGCCGTTGTGGACCGTCATCGGGATCGTGGCGCTGCGCCCGGAGAGGGTCACATCGGACTTCTTGATCAGCTCGACCCGGCGGGTGAGCCCGTACAGATAGGACTGCACGGCGTCGCGGAACTCGGCGGCCCCCTTGGGGTTGCCGCGCCAGGACGCCGACATCTCGCGCATGATCGCGCTGCCGAACGGGGTCACCACGCGGTCCTGCGAGGTCAGGATGACCTTGAAGCCGTCCAGGGTCGACTGGGTCTTCTGGATCTCCTGGAACGCCTTGGTGGTGAGCTCCTGCTCGCGCAGCGAGTCGGGGTAGGAGCCGGAGCCGGGCACCTGCTGGTTCGCGTCCGGGTCCGGCTTGGCGGCGGCCGCGTCGCCCAGGCTGAGCGGCTGCGTCCAGCGGCCGTCCGAGATGCCGCCGATCGCCGCGGCCATCGCCTGGGCCTGGCTCGTGGCCGGCATGCGCTGCGGTGCCACGACGATGCTGCGCTCGTTGTCCGGTGCCTGCCGGTTCACCAGGAGGGTCTGGGCGGCGAACCGCTGCACGGCGAGCGAGTACTCGCCGGCGCGGATCAGGTCGCCCTGGAAGCCGTTGGACATCCGGGCGTCCGCCACGACGGCCGTGTTGCCGCTGCCGATCTGGCGGGCCGCGGTCGGGGTGTACGACATGTGGTCGCGGAAGCTGTCGCTGCGGGCGATGACGTTGTGGGCGCCGGCCGAGGTGGCGACGTCGATGACCGAGGAGTCGACGGCGCCGTCGACGGGCCACGCGAAGTCCGTGCGCGGCTTCACGCCGAGGATGGTGTCCACGGTCGTCGAGGCGAGCTCCGTGGCGGACTGCAGGTGGCTCAGGGAGCCCGAGACGTCCTTGCCGTGGTGGGCCAGCGACGCGAGGTCGGGATCGCCGAACGGCAGCGCCACCACCTGGTCGCCGCCGACCGCGTTCTGCAGCTGGCTGAGCCACTGCTTGGCGACCGCCTGGCCGCGGCCCGGCGTGGTCTTCCCGCCCGGTCCGTCCACCCGGTAGGCCTTGGTCATGGCCTCGACCGTGGCGAGCAGATCGGGATCGATCACCCAGGTGATGTGCAGGCCCTTGCCCAGCGCCACCAGCTGCTGCAGCCGTCCGCCCGGTGCCAGCTCCGCGGCCAGGTCGTCGTTGGGGAAGATCGGCGTCTGCTGCTGGTCGGACTCGGTGCGGGCGGTCAGGTGGGTCGCGGAGACCAGCGGCCACAGGAAGGTGAGCTGCGTCTTCTTGCCCTCGATCGCGGAGGGCTGCCAGGGGAGCAGGGTCCGCCCGATGCCCAGCACCCGCTCGGACCCCTGGTCCGCGGTGTGCCCGGACAGCGAGACGCCCAGCTGGTAGACCCCGTCCTTGCTCAGGTCCAGGTCCTTCGCCGGCAGCGAGATGCTGAATTCGCGGCTGCCCCCCGGAGGGAGCCTGTCGACCTTCTGGGTGTGCTTGCCGACCTCGGAGCCGTCGGAGCCGGGGGAGAAGGGCGTGCGGTTGCCGATCTCGTCGGCGTCGACCCGGCTGTTGATCTGGCCGCCCACCCGCAGGCCGACGTGCGCGTCGGAGACCGCCGAGCCGCCGGTGTTGGTGATGGTGCCCGAGACGGTGAGCGTGTCGTCCGGCTTCGGGGCGACGGGCGTCAGCGTGTTGATCGAGACGTCGACCTGGCGGGAACCGGCTGACTCGGCGCGGGCGGGCTGCGCGCCCGGCAGCTGCACCAGGCCCAGCAGCAGCGCCGCTCCCGTCAGCAGCGTCGTGAGGAGCCGGGACCACCGGCAGGCAGAAGCGGAGGGGGTCTCCTGGATCTCTGCCGCCTCGGCCACGCGCTCGCCCGTCCCTCGTCGTCGTCAGTGGTCGTCGGTTGTGCGTCCACGAATGGTAACGAGGCCCGCTGTGACGAAGTGCTGCGGACCGCTCCGCAAGATCGCGCGGCCGGCCCGATGTCCCGGCTGCGCCCGCTTTGCGCGGCCTGCGCCATGCGTCCGTAACCGGGAGGCCCCGGGGCGCGCGGCCACGTACCCTCTTCTGTTGTGCCGAATGCCAACAATGACAGCCTCACCCAGTCGTCGACCAATGAGCTCAGCCAGGTGCAGCGCCGTGCCGTGAGCGAGCTCCTGCGGGTCTCCCCCGTGGCCGACGATCTCGCCCGCCGATTCCAGGAAGCCGGGTTCACGCTTGCCCTGGTCGGCGGATCCGTACGGGACGCGCTGCTCGGCCGGCTCGGCAACGACCTGGACTTCACGACGGACGCCCGCCCGGAAGACGTCCTGAAGATCGTCCGGCCCTGGGCGGACGCCGTCTGGGAGGTCGGCATCGCCTTCGGCACCGTGGGCTGCCGCAAAGCCGACTTCGACATCGAGGTCACGACATATCGGTCGGAGGCGTACGACCGGACCAGCCGCAAGCCGGAGGTCTCCTACGGCGACTCCATCGAGGAAGACCTCGTCCGCCGCGACTTCACGGTGAACGCCATGGCCGTCGCGCTGCCGGAGAAGGAGTTCATCGACCCGCACAACGGCCTGGAGGACCTCGCCGCGCGGATCCTGCGCACCCCCGGCACCCCGGAGGAGTCCTTCTCCGACGACCCGCTGCGCATGATGCGGGCCGCCCGCTTCGCCGCCCAGCTCGACTTCGAGGTCGCCCCCGAGGTCGTCACCGCGATGACCGAGATGTCCGGTCGGCTGGAGATCGTCTCGGCCGAGCGGATCCGGGACGAGCTCAACAAGCTGATCCTCTCCGACCACCCGCGCAAGGGCCTGACGCTGCTGGTCGACACCGGCCTCGCCGCCCTCGTCCTGCCCGAGCTCCCCGCCCTGCGCCTGGAGCGCGACGAGCACCACCGGCACAAGGACGTCTACGAGCACACGCTCATCGTCCTGGAGCAGGCCATCGCGCTGGAGGCCCCGCGCGACCAGCCCGGCGGCGGCCCCGACCTGGTGCTGCGCCTCGCGGCCCTGCTGCACGACATCGGCAAGCCGCGCACGCGCCGCTTCGAGAAGGACGGCCGCGTCTCCTTCCACCACCACGAGGTGGTGGGCGCCAAGATGACCAAGGCGCGGATGACCAAGCTCAAGTACTCCAACGAGCTGGTGAAGGACGTCTCCAAGCTGGTGGAGCTGCACCTGCGCTTCCACGGCTACGGCACCGGCGAGTGGACCGACTCCGCCGTGCGCCGGTACGTGCGCGACGCGGGCCCCCTGCTGGAGCGGCTCCACAAGCTGACCCGCTCCGACTGCACGACGCGCAACAAGCGCAAGGCCAACGCGCTCTCGCGGGCGTACGACGGCCTGGAGGAGCGCATCGCCCGCCTGCAGGAGCAGGAGGAGCTGGACGCGATCCGGCCGGACCTGGACGGCAACCAGATCATGGAGATTCTGGGCGTGGGCCCCGGCCCGCAGATCGGCAAGGCGTACAAGCACATGCTGGAGCTGCGGCTGGAGCACGGCCCGATGAGCCATGACGAGGCCGTCGCCGCGCTCAAGGAGTGGTGGGCGGCGCAGGGCTGACGGGCTCCGGGCTCGTCCCGGGCTCATTCACCGTTTCGCCGTTTCACGTGAAACGTGATGCGGCAGCGGGGCCGGTGGGTGTTTCACGTGAAACACCCACCGGCCCCGCTTCTTATGCGCCCTCGCGCCGCCGGAAGCCCGCGAGGGCGACGGCGACCACCGCATAGAGCACCGCGACGGTGGACACCAGCAGGGCCGACCGGCCGTCCGGCGGCAGCATCAGGGCCGCCACCCCTGCCGCGCCGACGAAGGCGACGTTGAAGAGGACGTCGTAGAGCGAGAACACCCGGCCCCGGAAGACGTCGTCCACCGACGCCTGCACCACCGTGTCCGTGGCGATCTTCGCGCCCTGGGTGACGAGCCCGAGGACGAAGGCGGCGATCAGCATGGGCACGCGCTCGAAGGGCAGGCCGAGCGCGGGCTCCAGCACCGCCGCGGTCGACGCACAGGCGACCATCCAGCCGAGCCGCCCCAGCCGGGACACCGCCCAGGGAGTGAGGACGGCCGCCGCGAAGAATCCCGCGCCGGAGACCGCCACGGCGAGCCCCAGCAGCGCCAGGCCCTTGGCCTCGGAGCCGGCCCACGCGTAGCGGCAGAGCATCAGCACGGTGACGGTCAGGGCGCCGTAGCAGAAGCGCATCAGCGTCATGGCGGCCAGCGCGCAGGCGGCCGTGCGGCGTTCGGCGAGATGGCGCAGGCCCGCGGCCAGGCCGCGCGCCGTGCCGGCCAGGACGGCGCCCAGCCGGTGGGAGAGCGGCAGATCCGGGCCGAGCAGGCCGACGGGCATCCGCAGCGAGCACAGGGCGGCGCACAGGTAGAGGACCGCACCGAGCAGGACGACCAGGGCGTCGGCCCCCGCCCCCTCCGGGGCTCCCAGGCGGACGGCGAAGGCGAGGCCGCCGCCCGCGGTGGCCGCCAGCGTCCCGGCGGTCGGCGAGAGCGAATTGGCCATGACCAGTCGCTCGCGCGAGTCCACCACGCGGGGCAGGGCGGCGGAGAGCCCGGCGAGCACGAAGCGGTTGACGGCGGTGACCGACAGGGCGGAGGCGTAGAAGAGCCAGTCGGGGACGCGCGCGACGACGAGCAGGGCGGTCACGCCGGCGAGGGCCGTGCGCAGCAGGTTGCCGTGGAGCAGCACCTGGCGGCGGCGCCACCGGTCCAGCAGCACTCCGGCGAAGGGTCCCAGGAGGGAGTACGGCAGCAGGAGCACGGCCATGGCCGAGGCGATGGCGGCGGGGGACGCCTCCTTCTCCGGGGAGAAGACCACGTAGGTGGCGAGCGCGACCTGGTAGACCCCGTCGGCCGCCTGGGAGAGGAGCCGGACTGCCAGCAGGCGGCGGAAATCGCGAAGGCGGAGCAGGACGCGAAGATCACGCACAACGGGCATGGACCACAGCCTCACACAACGCACAGGTCCCCGGGCGGACAACCCGGGGACCTGTGCGTGCGGGACGGAGCGGAGGGAGCGGAACGCTTAGCGCTCGACCTCGCCCTTGATGAACTTCTCGACGTTCTCGCGGGCCTCGTCGTCGAAGTACTGCACCGGCGGCGACTTCATGAAGTAGGAGGAGGCGGAGAGGATCGGGCCGCCGATGCCGCGGTCCTTGGCGATCTTCGCGGCGCGGACGGCGTCGATGATGACACCGGCGGAGTTCGGGGAGTCCCAGACCTCGAGCTTGTACTCCAGGTTCAGCGGAACGTCACCGAAGGCGCGGCCCTCGAGGCGGACGTAGGCCCACTTGCGGTCGTCCAGCCAGGCCACGTAGTCCGAGGGACCGATGTGGACGTTCTTCTCGCCCATGTCGCGGTCGGGGATCTGCGAGGTGACGGCCTGCGTCTTGGAGATCTTCTTGGACTCGAGGCGGTCGCGCTCGAGCATGTTCTTGAAGTCCATGTTGCCGCCGACGTTCAGCTGCATCGTGCGGTCCAGGACGACGCCCCGGTCCTCGAACAGCTTGGCCATCACGCGGTGCGTGATGGTGGCGCCGACCTGCGACTTGATGTCGTCACCGACGATCGGCACACCGGCCTCGGTGAACTTGTCGGCCCACTCCTTGGTGCCGGCGATGAAGACCGGGAGGGCGTTGACGAAGGCGACCTTGGCGTCGATGGCGCACTGGGCGTAGAACTTGGCGGCGTCCTCGGAACCCACGGGGAGGTAGCACACCAGGACGTCGACCTGCTTGTCCTTGAGGACCTGGACGACGTCGACGGGAGCCTCGGCGGACTCCTCGATGGTCTCGCGGTAGTACTTGCCGAGGCCGTCGAGGGTGTGACCGCGCTGGACGGTCACACCGGAGGCGGGCACGTCGCAGATCTTGATGGTGTTGTTCTCGCTGGCGCCGATGGCGTCCGCGAGGTCGAGGCCGACCTTCTTCGCGTCGACGTCGAAGGCGGCCACGAACTCCACGTCGCCGACGTGGTAGTCGCCGAACTGCACGTGCATCAGACCCGGCACGCGACCGTTCGGGTCGGCGTCCTTGTAGTACTCGACGCCCTGCACCAGCGAGGCGGCGCAGTTGCCCACGCCTACGATGGCTACGCGAACCGAACCCATTCCGGTTGCTCCCTGTTAGTACTCGACGAAGCCCTGCGGAGTGCAGGGCTCACTGGTCCGGACCGGTGCGCTTGTCACGCCCGGCCCGCTCGCTCTCGATCAGCTCGTTCAGCCAGCGGACCTCGCGCTCCACGGACTCCATGCCGTGCCGCTGAAGCTCGAGGGTGTAGTCGTCCAGCCGTTCCCGGGTGCGGGCCAGGGAGGCGCGCATCTTCTCCAGACGCTCCTCCAGACGGCTGCGGCGGCCTTCCAGCACGCGCATCCGTACGTCCCGCGAGGTCTGCCCGAAGAACGCGAAGCGGGCGGCGAAGTGCTCGTCCTCCCACGCATCGGGACCCGTGTGGGCGAGGAGCTCCTCGAAGTGCTCCTTGCCCTCTGCCGTCAGGCGGTAGACGATCTTCGCCCGTCGTCCGGCCAGGGACGCCGCAAGGGCGTCCTCCGGAGCGTTCCCCGGCTCCTCGACCAGCCAGCCGTTCGCCACGAGGGACTTCAGGCAGGGGTAGAGGGTGCCGTAGCTGAACGCACGGAACACCCCGAGCGAGGTGTTCAAGCGTTTCCGCAGCTCGTAGCCGTGCATCGGGGACTCGCGGAGCAGGCCGAGGACGGCGAACTCGAGGATGCCGGAGCGTCTGCTCATGTTTCGCCTCCTTGTCGCACACAGCCTAGTCCTTGTGATCCCTAGTCCCTTTTAGTCCCTTATGCCGACGCCGGGCCGACCTTTATGCCGAGCTGATGTATCGACTCGATACATCCAGACGATAGAACGCACCTCTGGATGCGACAAGAGGGGGCACGGTGAACGAGGTCACATCACCGATTCGTGGGACACAACCTGCCTGAATTGGAGTGAACATCCCCAGTAGAAGCGTTTTGGGCGTGCGTAGTCTGTGCGCCATGCAGACCAGCGGGAACCGAGTGACGACGACAGGCGTCCTCGTCCCGTATGCAATGCGCCCGGTTGCCTCAGGCAGCCGGTCAGCGCATCGGGGGGAACGCAAGCCACCTGCCGCTTCCAGGCGATAGCGCCTGCCCGAGGAGTAGTCGTTCGATGAGCGAGCACCGCCGCAAGCCGCCGCAGCCTCAGGGTGGCGGACGAGCCGCGGCCAGGCGCGCGGCACAGCAGCCGGGACCCGGCCGCCGTTCCGCGCCAACCAGCAGTTCCGCCGCGCAGCCCGGGCGCGGCGAGTCCGACCGGTCCGGCAGCCGGGCCGACGCCCGGCGTGCCAACCCGCGCGGCCCGGCGGCCGCCGGGCGCAGACGCGGGGCCGATCCGGGTGCGGGCGGCCGCGGGCGCCCGGGGAAGAAGCGCTTCATCGACTACCCGCGGTCGGGGAAAGAGGGATACAAGCGCTGGCTGCCCTCCTGGCGGCTCGTCCTGGGCGCCGCGTTCACCTTCATCGTGCTGATCCTCGGCACCGTCGGCATCGCCCTCGCCGTGGTGCAGGTGCCGTCGGCGCAGAAGACCGCCCAGGTGCAGAAGAACGTGTACTACTGGGCCGACGGCAAGCAGATGGTCGTCGCGGGCGGCGGTGCGCTCAACCGCCAGATCGTGCCGATCTCCAAGATCCCGCTGTCGATGCAGCGAGCGGTGATCTCGGCCGAGAACGCCAGCTTCTACAAGGACTGGGGCGTCGACCCCATGGGCATCCTGCGCGCCGTCGTGAAGATGGCGCAGGGCGGTGAGACCCAGAGCGGTTCGACCATCACGCAGCAGTTCGTGAAGAACACCTACCTGAGCCAGGAACAGACGCTCAAGCGCAAGGCCACCGAGCTGCTGATCTCCATAAAGGTGGGCGCCACCAAGGACAAGGACGACATCCTCGCCGGCTACCTCAACACCGCCTACTACGGGCGAGGTGCCTACGGGATCCAGGCCGCGGCGCGCGCCTACTTCGACAAGGACTGCAAGGACCTCACACCGAGCGAGGGCGCCTTCCTCGCCGCCACGCTGAACGGCCCCAACCTGTACGACCCGTACGGCGGCCAGGGCCCGGCGGCGACCCCGGAGAAGAACCTCAAGCGGGCCACCGACCGCTGGAAGTGGACCCTGGACCGCGAGGTCGAGACGGGCAACCTGGAGGCGGCCGAGCGCGACAAGTGGGTCGCCAAGGGCTTCCCCACCCCCCAGAAGCCGAAGCCCGCGACGAACCGCGCCGGCCAGATCGGCTACCTCACGGACCTCGCCGACAACTACGTCGTCGCCCACTCCGGCATCAGCAAGACCCAGCTCGACCGCGGCGGCTACCAGATCTACACGACGTTCGACCGGGACCGGGTCAACGCCCTGTCGAAGGCGGTCGAGGACGTCCGCAAGGCGAACATCAAGCCGGACGTGCGGGACCGCGACAAGTTCGTGCAGTTCGGCGGCGCCTCCGTCGACCCCAAGACCGGCAAGATCGTCGCCATCTACGGCGGCGAGAACGCCCTGGAGCACTACACCAACAACGCCGACTACACCGGTGTGCAGGTGGGCTCGACGTTCAAGCCCTTCGTGCTCGCCGCGGCCATGTCGCACGGCAAGCGCAACCCGGCCCTGGGCGAGACGCAGAGCGACGACCAGCGCACGCTGGTCTCCCCCGAGAGCATCTACAACGGCAACAACAAGCTGACGCTCCGGAAGTACAACGGCCAGGTCTGGCACGACAACGACGGCAGCGAGTGGCACCAGAAGAACGACGGTGAAGAGGACAAGGGCCCCATCACCCTGCGCACCGCCATGCAGTTCTCGGTGAACACCCCCTACATCCAGCTCGGCATGGACGTGGGCACGGATCTGGTCAAGGAGGCCGCCCTGCGGGCCGGCCTGGACAAGGACCAGCTCGCCGCCACCACGCCCACGTTCTCGCTCGGCACATCGGCGCCCAGCGCGATCCGGCTGGCGGGCGCGTACGCCACCTTCGCCGCCAGCGGCAAGCAGATCGACCCGTACTCGGTCGAGAAGGTCGAGCGCGACGGCAAGCCCGCCTACACGCACGAGATGAAGTCGGACACGGCGTTCTCCCCGAACGTGGCGAACAACGTCACCGACGTCCTCAAGACCGTCGTGGAGGAGGGCACGGGAACGGCGGCGAAGCTCGCGGGCGGCCGCCCGGCCGCGGGCAAGACCGGTACGACGGACGAGAACCGCTCCGCCTGGTTCGCGGGCTACACCCCGCAGCTGTCCACGGCGATCGGCATGTACCGCGTCGACCCGAACGCGAAGAAGCAGGAGTTCCTGTCGATGCGCGGCGTGGGCGGCAAGGAGACCATCCACGGTGCCTCGTTCCCGGCGGAGATCTGGGCCGACTACATGAACGCGGCGCTCAAGGGCCAGCCCATCGAGCAGTTCGAGCCCGCGCAGCCGCTCGGCGAGAAGATCTTCGGCGACGGCGCCAGCCCCTCCCCCAGCGCCGTGCCGTCCGCACCCCCGTCGGCGGCGCCGTCCACCACGCCCTCCGGCACTCCGTCGAAGTCCGCCTCGCCGAGCCCGTCGGCGAGCCGGTCCTGCTCGATCTTCGACTTCAAGTGCAAGCACGGCGGCGGCAGCGGCAGCGGCGGTCCCGGGGGCACGACGGGCGGCAACGGCGGCCCGGGCGGCGATCCCGGCACCTCGCCGTCGCCGGACGTCAGCCGGCGCCCCGGCGGTGGCGGCGGCGGTGGCGGGCTGTTCGGCGGCATGAACGGCTGACCGGCGCGGACCGGGCCGGACCTGCTGTTCCGGCATCCGCATCGAGGGCCGTCGCGCGTTCGCGTGACGGCCCTCGAAGTTATCCACAGGCTCCGGCGGCCCACAGCCTCGTACGGCAGGATGGCCCCCATGAGGAGCACGCGGGACGACGACCGAAGTGTGCGGCCCACCGAGGAGGACGAGGTGGCCGCCGCAGGCAGCGAGCTCATCGGCGGGCCGGCCGGCAAGCGGGCGCTGCCCGGCGCGGGCCGGTGGACGCCGGTCCGCGTGATCGCGCTGGTGGCGATCGGGATGTTCGCCCTGGGCATGGTCCAGAAGCTGCCCTGCTACGAGTACGGGTGGTTCTTCGGCGCCACCACGCAGTACACCCACGCCTGCTACTCCGACATCCCCCACCTCTACAGCGGCCGCGGCTTCGACGCGGGCCTGCTGCCGTACTTCGACCGCATCCCGCAGGCGCTCTCCGGCGGCATGGACTACCTGGAATACCCGGTCCTCACCGGCCTGTTCATGCAGGTCGCCGCCTGGCTCACCCCCGGCGGCGGCACCATCCAGCACCGCGAGCAGATCAACTGGCTGGTCAACGCCGGGATGCTGATGGCCTGCACGGCCGTGATCGCCATCTGCTCGGCCCGTACGCACCGGCGCCGGCCCTGGGACGCCCTGCTGATCGCGCTCGCCCCGGCCTTCGCCCTCACGGCCACCGTCAACTGGGATCTGTTCGCCGTCGCCCTCACCGCCGCCGCGATGCTGATGTGGTCGCGCAGCAGGGTGGTGCTCGCCGGTGTCCTCATCGGCCTGGCCACCGCCGCGAAGCTGTATCCGCTGCTCCTCCTCGGGCCGCTGTTCGTGCTGTGCCTGCGGGCGGGGCGCATGAAGGCCTTCGCCCTGAGCACCGTCTCCGCCGTGGCCACCTGGCTCGTGGTGAACCTGCCGGTGATGCTCACGCACGACGCCGCCGGCTTCCACATCCGCGAGGGCTGGGCGAAGTTCTACACGTTCAGCCAGGAGCGCCCGATCGACTTCGGCTCGATCTGGCTGCTGATCTCCCAGCGCACGGGCAATCCCCTGGTGCACGCCAACACGTACGTGAGCCTGCTGATGGTCCTGGGCTGCCTGGCCCTGGTGGGCCTCGGCCTGTACGCCCCGAGGCGGCCGCGCTTCGCTCAGCTGGCCTTCCTGGTGGTGGCGCTCTTCGTCCTCACCAACAAGGTCTACTCACCGCAGTACGTGCTGTGGCTCATCCCGCTCGCCGTGCTGGCGCGGCCCAAGTGGCGTGACTTCCTGATCTGGCAGGCGTGCGAGGTGCTGTACTTCCTGGGCATCTGGTCGTATCTCGCCTACACGGGCAGCGGCGACAAGCACCAGGGCCTGCCCACGGAGGGCTATCAACTGGCCATCGCCCTGCATCTGCTGGGCACGCTCTATCTGTGCGCGGTCGTCGTGCGCGACGTGCTCATGCCCGAGCGGGACGTGGTCCGCCGCGACGGCTCCGACGACCCGTCGGGCGGCATCCTCGACGGCGCACCGGAAGTGTTCGCCCCCGGCTCCGTGCGCCGGCCGGGGCACACGGAGCGCTCCGGCGCCACGAGCGTCCGGTGGGAGGCCGGGAGCCGCCCGTAAGCCGGGAGGGGGCTTGTTCCGAGGAGGTGCCCGGGAAGGTGCCCCGGGAAGGTCTCCCGGGGCCGGGGATCACTGAGGACTACTTGTCGACGAGCCGGTCGACCTGCGTGGTGGTGTGCCGCAGCTGGGCCTTCAGCTCGTCGCCGACCTGGGGGGTCCGCGCGTCGCTCGGCACGAAGAGGATCGACACCTGCATGTGCGGGGGCTCCGCGAACCAGAGCTGCTTGTTGTCCCAGTAGAAGGGCGACTGGTTGCGGTTCATGGTCGCGAGGCCCGCCCGGGCGACGCCCTTGGCGCGCGGCATCATGCCGTGCAGCGCCTTCGGCGCCTCCAGGCCGACGCCGTGCGACGTGCCGCCCGCCACGACGACCAGGTGGCCGTCACCGCCGATCTTCTGCTGGCGGTAGCCGAAGCGGTCGCCCTTGGACACGGGCGTCACGTCCAGGACGGCACCCGTGTAGTGGGTGGCGCCGTGGTCGCCCAGCCACAGCCGGGTGCCGATGCGGGCGCGGAAGTGCGTCTGCGGGTAGCGCTGGCGCAGCTGCGCGAGCTCCTCGGCCTTCAGGTGGCTGACGAACATGGTGCGCAGCGGCAGGCGCGCGTTGCCCAGCCGGTCCATCCACGCGGACACTTCCTGGACGGCGTCGGAGCCGTCCGTGCGGTCCAGCGGCAGGTGGATCGCGAAGCCCTCCAGGCGGACGTCCTCGATGGCCGCCTGCAGCTTGGGCAGGTCCTCCTCGCTGATGCCGTGCCGCTTCATGGTGCTCATGACCTCGATGACGACGCGGGCGCCGACCAGGCCGCGCACGCCCTCGACCGAGGAGACGGACCGGATGGCGCGGTCCGGCAGGGGCACCGGCTCCTCGCCCAGCCGGAAGGGGGTGAGCACCAGCAGGTCACCGCTGAAGAAGTCCTTGATCCGGGCCGCTTCGTAGGTGGTGCCGACGGCCAGGATGTCCGAGCCGAAGCGGGCGGCCTCGTCGGCCAGCCGCTCGTGGCCGAAGCCGTAGCCATTGCCCTTGCACACCGGGACGATGCCCGGGAACTGCTGGACGATGGTCTGCTGATGCGCCCGCCAGCGCGCGGTGTCGACGTAGAGCGTGAGCGCCATGGCCGGTCCGGAACCCTTTCCCTGTGCCTGCTGGATGCTGTGCCTGTGGTGTCTGCTGCCCCCGGCGACGTGACGGCCGGGGTCAGCGACGTGATCGCCGGATCAGCGGCGCGACATGTACATGTCGAGTGCCTTGTGGAGCAGCTTGTTGAGCGGGAAGTCCCACTCGCCCAGGTACTCCGCGGCCTGGCCGCCCGTGCCGACCTTGAACTGGATGAGGCCGAAGAGGTGGTCGCTCTCGTCCAGGGAGTCGCCGATGCCGCGCAGGTCGTAGACGCTGGCGCCGAGCGCGTAGGCGTCGCGCAGCATCCGCCACTGCATCGCGTTGGAGGGGCGGACCTCGCGCTTGTGGTTGGCGGAGGCGCCGTAGGAGTACCAGACGTGCCCGCCGACGATCAGCATCGTGGCGGCGGCGACGGCCTCGCCCTCGTGCACCGCGAAGTACAGCCGCATGCGGTTGGGGTCCTCGGTGTTGAGGGCCGTCCACATGCGCTGGAAGTAGCTCAGCGGGCGCGGGCGGAACTTGTCGCGCTCCGCCGTGATCTCGTACAGGTGCTGCCAGGTGGGCAGGTCCTCGTAACCGCCCTGGACCACCTCGACGCCGGCCTTCTCGGCCTTCTTGATGTTGCGGCGCCACAGCTGGTTGAAGTTCTTGTGGACGTCCTCGAGCGAACGGTTCGCCAGGGGCACCTGGAAGACGTACCGCGGCTGGACGTCACCGAAGCCGGCGCCGCCGTCCTCGCCCTGCTGCCAGCCCATCCGGCGCAGCTGGTCGGCGACCTCGAAGGCGCGCGGCTCGATGAAGGTGGCCTCGACGTCGCGCAGCCGCTTCACGTCCGGGTCGGAGATGCCGGACTTGATCGCGTTCGCGTCCCAGCGGCGGATGACGACCGGCGGGCCCATCTTCACGGAGAAGGCGCCCTGCTGCTTGAGGTGCGCGAGCATCGGCTCGAGCCAGTCCTTGAGGTTCGGCGCGAACCAGTTGATGACCGGGCCCTCGGGCAGGTAGGCGAGGTAGCGCTTGATCTTGGGCAGCTGGCGGTAGAGCACCAGGCCCGCGCCCACGATCTGCCCGTTCCGGTCGAACCAGCCCAGGCTCTCCGAGCGCCACTCCGCCTTGACATCGGCCCACGCCGGCACCTGCATGTGACTGGCCGCGGGCAGGCTCTGGATGTATGCCAGATGCTGCTCTCGGCTGATTGTCCTCAGGGTCAGGCTCATGCGGGGCGCTCCTCGGCAGGTGTGTCCCCAGGGTCGGGGCTCCGGCTCTCGCGCCGAAGCCTACTGTGACCGGGACGCACACCGTGGGGGCGCCCGTTCGGGTGTACGGCCGGAAGGGCCCCGGCGCTATCCGATGAGCCCCCCGAACAGGCCCCCGTGCGCCATGCCGAGGAAGAAGCCGAAGGCGGCCGCGCCCAGCCCGATGATCAGCAGGAAGCGCTCGCCCGTCGTGGCCGAGATGTACTGGCCGTAGGCACCGGTGAAGATGCCGGCCAGTCCGCTCCACGAGCTCAGCAGATGCAGGTTGTTGAAGGCCGAGGAAACGAAGGCCAGCAGTCCGAGCACCACCGTCACGGCGACGAAGGTGTTCTCGAGGGGATGCGGCCTGCCGTCGCTGTTGAGCACCGTATTGATCAGCGAGCGGGGGCGGCGGGGCTGGCGTACTGCCTGTGTCATGGGGCTACCTCCTCCTGAAGGCGACCGGCGCATTGTTGCGCCGGTCACACCCGGTCCGTCCAGATTGCGTTCCCGGACGGCCGGATTTCAACCGGAAGCCGGAGTGCGGGTACTCTGTACGGTCTGCACCGGTGTCTGCCCAGACCAGCTTCGGTCCTCAGGGGCAACCCAGGGACTTTCCGCTGATTGTCAGTGTCGGCCGATACCGTTGTTCACGCATTACGACCCTCCTGCCACGGAACGACCGTGGCCGCTGAGTCCAAAGGAGGTGGGTTCCACATGCGTCACTACGAGGTGATGGTCATCCTCGACCCCGATCTCGAGGAGCGCGCTGTCTCCCCGCTGATCGAGAACTTCCTCTCCGTCGTCCGTGAGGGCAACGGAAAGGTCGAGAAGGTCGACACCTGGGGCCGTCGTCGTCTCGCGTACGAGATCAAGAAGAAGCCCGAGGGCATCTACTCGGTCATCGACCTGCAGGCCACGCCTGCGGTCGTCAAGGAGCTCGACCGCCAGATGAACCTGAACGAGTCGGTCCTCCGGACCAAGGTCCTCCGTCCCGAGACCCACTGAACCCCAGCGGTTCAGAGGTAATCGGGCTGCATCGCAACGAGTAGCAAGCAGCCAGCAGCACACCCGCCGAGAGGTTCACCCATGGCAGGCGAGACCGTCATCACGGTCGTCGGCAATCTCGTCGACGACCCCGAGCTGCGCTTCACCCCGTCCGGTGCGGCGGTCGCGAAGTTCCGCGTCGCGTCCACTCCCCGCACCTTCGACCGCCAGACCAACGAGTGGAAGGACGGCGAGAGCCTCTTCCTCACGTGCTCGGTGTGGCGGCAGGCGGCGGAGAACGTCGCCGAGTCGCTCCAGCGCGGCATGCGCGTCATCGTGCAGGGCCGTCTGAAGCAGCGGTCCTACGAGGACCGCGAGGGCGTCAAGCGCACGGTCTACGAGCTCGACGTCGAAGAGGTCGGCGCCAGCCTGAAGAACGCCACGGCGAAGGTCACCAAGACCGCGGGTCGCGGTGGCCAGGGTGGCTACGGCGGTGGCCAGCAGCAGGGCGGCTGGGGCGGTGGCTCCGGCGGTCAGCAGCAGCAGGGCGGCGGCGCTCCCGCCGACGACCCCTGGGCCACCAGCGCGCCGTCCGGCGGCCAGCAGGGCGGCGGCGGAGGCGGCTGGGGCGGCGGCTCCGGCAACTCCGGCGGCTACTCGGACGAGCCGCCCTTCTAGGGCGAGCAGCACACACACTTCTTGATCACACAGGAGAGAGACAATGGCGAAGCCCCCGCCGCGCAAGCCTAAGAAGAAGGTCTGCGCTTTCTGCAAGGACAAGACCGCTTACGTGGACTACAAGGACACGAACATGCTGCGGAAGTTCATTTCCGACCGCGGCAAGATCCGTGCCCGTCGCGTGACCGGCAACTGCACCCAGCACCAGCGTGACGTCGCCACGGCAGTGAAGAACAGCCGTGAGATGGCGCTGCTGCCCTACACCTCGTCCGCGCGATAAGGGAAGGGTGACCGACTAATGAAGATCATCCTCACCCACGAGGTCTCCGGCCTCGGCACCGCCGGTGACGTCGTTGACGTCAAGGACGGCTACGCCCGCAACTACCTGGTCCCGCGCGGTTTCGCGATCCGCTGGACCAAGGGTGGCGAGCAGGACGTCGCTCAGATCCGCCGCGCTCGCAAGATCCGCGAGATCGCCACGATCGAGCAGGCCAACGAGATCAAGGGCCGCCTTGAGGGCCTCAAGGTCCGCCTGGCCACCCGCTCCGGCGAGGCCGGCCGTCTGTTCGGCTCCGTCACCCAGGCCGACGTCGCTGCGGCGATCAAGGCTGCCGGTGGCCCGGACGTCGACAAGCGTCGCGTCGAGGTGGGCTCGCCCATCAAGACCCTGGGCGCCCACCAGGTCTCCGTGCGTCTGCACGCCGACGTCGTTGCCAAGCTCGGCATCGAGGTCGTCGCTGCCTGATCACCCACCGGTGATCGGTAGAGCCTGAAGGAGGGCCGTACCCCTGCGGGGGTGCGGCCCTCCTGCCGTTGGCGGGGTACTCCGGTGCCGATTAGCGGGGTGCTCCGGACGAGGCGGCGGGCCGGGGCCCGGCGGTCAGCGGGCAGCCCCGGCGACGGGAATCAGCGGGTCGCCCCGGTGACGATCCAGCGCCCCGAGCGCGCCCGCAGCCACAGGGTCGCCAGCCGGACCGTCATCATCAGCGTCATCGCCCACCACAGGGCCGTCACACCGCCGCCGAGCGTGGGCACGAGCAGCGCGGCGGGGGCGAAGACGGCGAGGACCAGGAGCATCGCCCAGGCCAGGTAGGTGCCGTCCCCGGCGCCCATCAGCACTCCGTCCAGGATGAACACCACGCCGCCGATCGGCTGGGACAGGGCGACGACCAGCAGGGCCGGCAGCAGGGCGTCCCGTACGGAGCCGTCGGAGGTGAAGAGCGGGATGAACAGCGGCCGCGCGGCCACCACCAGCACCCCCAGCACCGCGCCGGAGACGACGCCCCACTGCACCATGCGCCGGCAGGCCGCCCGCGCCCCGGCCGCGTCACCGGCGCCCAGATAGCGCCCGATGATCGCCTGGCCGGCGATGGCGATGGCGTCCAGCGCGAAGGCCAGCAGGTTCCACAGGGAGAGCACGATCTGGTGCGCGGCGATCTGGGTGTCGCCGAGCCGGGCCGCGACCACCGTGGCGATCATGAGGACGGCGCGCAGCGAGAGCGTACGGACGAGCAGCGGCACGCCGGCCCGGGCGCAGGCCCGGATGCCCGCGGCGTCGGGCCGCAGGGAGGCGCCGTGGCGACGGGCGCCGCGGACGACCACGGCGAGGTACGCGGCGGTCATGGCCCACTGGGCGATGACCGTGCCCCAGGCGGAACCGGCGACGCCGAGGCCCGTACCGTAGACGAGGCCGGCGTTGAGGGCGCCGTTGAGGGCGAAGCCGCCGACGGCCACGGCGAGCGGCGTACGCGTGTCCTGCAGGCCGCGCAGGACGCCGGTGGCGGCGAGGACGATCAGCATGGCGGGCATGCCGAGCGCGCTGATCCGCAGGTACGTGGTGGCGTGCGGGGCGGCGGTCGGGGAGGCGCCGAGGAGGTCGACGACCGCGGGGGCGGCGGGCAGGACGGCTGCCACGAGGGCCGCGCCGAGGAGCGCGGCGAGCCATATGCCGTCCATGCCCTGGCCTATCGCGGCCTTGAGGTCGCCCGCGCCCACGCGGCGGGAGACGGCCGCGGTGGTGGCGTAGGCGAGGAAGACGAAGACGCTGACGGCGGTGGCGAGCAGGGCCGCGGCGATGCCGAGCCCGGCCAGCTGGGGCGTGCCGAGGTGGCCGACGATGGCGCTGTCGGCCATGAGGAAGAGGGGCTCCGCGACGAGTGCGCCGAAGGCCGGCAGGGCCAGCGCCACGATCTCGCGGTCGTGCCGGCGGGCGGTGTGCGGGGCACGCGCGGGAGCCTGGGTCATGGCCCTAACCTAATCTTCCACAGGTAATCGCCGCAACCCAGTTGGGCCCCTTACATTGCGGCGCTCGGTCCGATCTTCTCTGCGCCGTTTGTCGCGATCTCCCGCAGACAGGGAAACTTTTTCTCCTCAACAGCCGGTGGATGGCGAATTTGCAGGTCAGAGGCGTGCGGCGGGTTGGGTCCCGGGTTTGTCCACAGCGGTTTCCCCCGCCCCGTACACAGGTTGCGCGGAGTTCTCCACAGGATGGGGCCCGTCATCCACACGGCCTGTGGATAACCAGATTGGCTGACGGTGCCGACGGCCCTACCGTGGACCGGCGGCCGCCGCCTGTTTCCGGAAGCCCGAGGGACCTCACGGACCTGACGGGACCGCCTGGACTCGACGCGCCGGAACCGGAGTCGGGCGGCCTGTTTGTCAGAGCCGTGCCGTAAGAAAGAACAGCACGGCAAGGTCCGCTTCGCGGACGGGAGGAGGTGGCGGGATGAGCATCCCCGAGCCCATGGACGACCCCTGGGCGGATGCGGGTCCCGGCGACCGACTCCCCGTCTCGCGCCCCCGCCGCGGCGACGGCCCGTCGCGGGGCGAGCGCCACGACCGCGGCGTGGAGGACGGCTCCTGGTCCCAGGGCGGCGGTCAGGGCCGTTCGGAGGCCGCGGGCTTCGAGCGCGTCCCGCCGCAGGACCTTGATGCCGAGCAGTCCGTCCTCGGCGGCATGCTGCTGTCCAAGGACGCCATCGCCGACGTCGTCGAGGTCCTCAAGGGCCACGACTTCTACCGCCCGGCGCACGAGACGATCTACCAGGCCATCCTCGACCTCTACGCGAAGGGCGAGCCGGCCGACCCGATCACCGTCGCCGCCGAGCTCACCAAGCGCGGCGAGATCACCCGCGTCGGCGGTGCCCCGTACCTGCACTCCCTGGTGCAGACGGTCCCCACCGCGGCCAACGCCGAGTACTACGCCGAGATCGTCCACGAGCGCGCCGTCCTGCGCCGCCTGGTCGAGGCCGGCACCCGCATCACCCAGATGGGATACGCGGCCGACGGCGACGTGGACGACATCGTCAACAAGGCCCAGGCCGAGGTCTACGCCGTCACCGAGCAGCGCACCAGCGAGGACTACCTCCCCCTCGGCGACATCATGGAGGGCGCGCTCGACGAGATCGAGGCGATCGGCTCGCGCAGCGGCGAGATGACCGGTGTCCCCACGGGCTTCACCGATCTGGACGCCCTGACGAACGGCCTCCACCCCGGCCAGATGATCGTCATCGCCGCCCGTCCCGCGATGGGCAAGTCGACGCTGGCGCTGGACTTCGCCCGCGCCTGCTCGATCAAGCACAACATGGCCAGCGTGATCTTCTCGCTCGAAATGGGCCGCAACGAGATCGCGATGCGCCTGCTGTCCGCGGAGGCCCGGGTCGCCCTGCACCACATGCGCTCCGGTTCCATGACGGACGACGACTGGACACGGCTCGCGCGCCGCATGCCGGACGTCTCCCAGGCCCCGCTCTTCATCGACGACTCGCCGAACCTGTCGATGATGGAGATCCGGGCCAAGTGCCGCCGCCTGAAGCAGCGCAGCGACATCAAGCTGGTGATCATCGACTATCTGCAGCTGATGCAGTCCGGCGGCTCCAAGCGCGCCGAGAGCCGCCAGCAGGAGGTGTCGGACATGTCCCGTAACCTCAAGCTGCTGGCCAAGGAGCTGGAGCTGCCCGTCATCGCGCTGTCCCAGCTGAACCGTGGCCCGGAGCAGCGTACGGACAAGAAGCCGATGGTGTCCGACCTGCGTGAATCCGGCTCCATCGAGCAGGACGCGGACATGGTCATCCTGCTCCACCGCGAGGACGCGTACGAGAAGGAGTCGCCCCGCGCGGGCGAGGCGGACATCATCGTCGGCAAGCACCGTAACGGTCCGACGGCCACGATCACGGTGGCCTTCCAGGGCCACTACTCGCGCTTCGTGGACATGGCCCAGACCTGACCGGGCCTGTTTGTAGGTTCCCATTTCTTGTGTCCCATTCTCATTCTCTGTGTCCCGTGTCTGGCCCGTAGGACATAGAGATGAGACGTGTTGGTTGAGGTGACTGAGTGGCCGCCATCCCTTATGTGATGGCAACTGAAGGATCTAGGAAGGAGCAGGAATGGGAGTCGATGGAGTGAACGTCGAGACCGGTAGTGCCTCTCACGCCCCCTCGGGGTCGCACTGGATCGCAGATGAGGAGACTCAGAGGATCGCCGAGACGTTTGTGGCTGCTTCTCCCTATCTCGGTGATATTGCTTGGTCTCAAGTTCCGGTCGGGGAGAACGCGGCGTACTTGTACGGCTTTTCGGGAGAGCTGCCGGAAGACCTTGAACCAGGTGACCCGCTTCCCGAAGGCTGCCGGTGGAGCTGGCAGCTCTCCCTCACTGATCCGTCTGGGCGAGACTTTCGCCTTCACCACGGCCAAGTCGTGTCAGCCATCACGAAGGTGGTGTACGAGGGGGACGGTCGGCAGGACAGCATGCGGGCTTTCCGGCTGGGGCGAATCGAGCAGTGGTACACCGAGCCGGCTGACTCCCGTCGTGCTCTGAAGCTGGGCCCCGAGGCGGCCGTCACTATTTGTCAGATCGCCTTGTGGGACAAGGTCGCCTTCCCGTACGAGGACGAGAACGGTCCGTTCGGGACGGGACGCATGGACTTCTTCGAGGAACAGCGTTGATGGGCTGCTCTGTATAGCTCGCGCGGATTTTCGATGGTTCATACGGAGGGGGGTGCGTCGGCATGCCCATCTCTCTCAGTGGGCACTTCTGTGTGGGGCAGGGAAACGGTAGTTAGGGATCTTTAGTCTGATTCCGCATCACTCGTCCCCGCTGCTGGGGGTGGGTATGCCGCGTGTGCTTGGCGAAGTCACGATGAGTCTTCGCTATTCGGACGGGCAGATCGACGAGGACCGGCTCTGGCCGGCGACAGGCATCGATATCTTCGAACCATCGGTACCGTGGCGTACGTTCCGCTGGCGACACGGCCAGAAGCACTACTCAGGTGCGTACTGGTCCTCCACGATGCGTGACCACGTTGTCTACGAGTCGCGGCTTGAACTGACGCGCCTGCTGTACGCCGACTTCGACCGGGACGTGACGGCGGTCTTCGCCCAGCCGTTCCTCCTCTCCACCACGGTGGACGAGCGACTGCGGCGCCACGTACCGGACTTCCTCGTTCTGCGGGAGAAGGACGTACCGCTGGTCGTCGACGTAAAGCCCCGGCACCTGCTCACCCGGCCGAAGGTGAACTTTGCGCTCGGCTGGGCCCGCGAGGTCGTTCTGACTCGCGGCTGGGACTTCGAGGTGTGGTGTGAGCCGCCGGAGGCGGAACTGGCGAATCTGCGCTTCCTCGCCGGGTACCGACGCGACTGGTTCTTCAACGAGGACCTGCTTGAGGAGATCCGGGAGGCAGATTTATACGGGGCCTCGCTTGGCGAGGCGTTCCGTGCCTTTCCGCACCATCCGGAATGGAGGGTCCGTGCGGCCGTCCTGAGGCTGCTCTGGTGCCAGCACTTCGTGACGGATCTTGCTGTGCCCCTGTCCGAGCGACACGAGCTTCGGCAGGGGACGGCTGCCGTGACGGGCTCCGGAAGGTACGAACTTCCTCCGGCGGTCGTGGACCGTGAGCAGGGCATCGACGCGGCGGAGAGCGAAACGACGGTTTATGGGCGGGAGCCTCGCTCGGGAGGTCGGGTGAACGAGTCCGCGGTACGTGTCGGCGTGGGCACAAGGCTGAAGTACAACGGTGAAGTCGTCACGGTGGAGGAGATGTTCGCCTCCCCGGCCGGCAACGAGGTCCTAGTGCGCGATGGTCGGGGCCGCCGACTCCGGTTGTCACTGCGGGAGGCACTCACCTCAGGCCGGGCCGGGATCATCCCGGAAGGGCCGGGACCCGTGGCAGATGAGCCACGCGAGACGGCCTCCGTGCTGCTGGCACAGCTCACCGACGAAGAGTTGGCGGCGGTGCGTGAGCGCGCCGCCCACATCAACGAGGTCCTCTACGGTTTCCGGTCGGGGAACGCCGAGTTCCCAGAGGAGGGCGAACCGAGAGCGCCGTACGCGGCGACAGTTCCCAAGCTGCAGCGGTACGCGGCCAAGGCCGACGAACTCGGGGTGAGCGTACGCACCATCAAGCGGTGGGTGCGGGCCTTCCGCGCAGATCGGGAAGCCGGTCTCGTTCATAACAAGCCAGATCATGGTGACGGCACCATGGGCGGGCTCGGGCGGGCCGATCCACGATGGGTGGAGATGGCCCTGGAGATCATGGCTGAGCATGAGAAAGACTCGCAGCCGACCCGGGCCAAGGTGATCCGCACCGTCGGCCCTCGGCTTGCCGCCCGCTATGGCGGTGGCGAGGTGAAGCTGCCGACTCGTGCGACGGCGTATCGCTGGCTCGAGGAGCTGGAGCGGCGCAAGCCAACCTTCAGGCTGAGCACGAAACGCAACCGAGACATCGCCGCAAGACCTCCGGGTGCGTACGGGAAGCTGCGGCCGACGCGGCCCGGCGAGTACCTGCTGATGGACACCACGCGGCTGGACGTCTTCGCGATGGACCCGATCACGCTGAAGTGGGTGCAGGCTGAGTTGACGGTCGCGATGGACTGGTACGACAGGTGCGTCACGGGGATCAGGGTGACCCCGGTGTCCACGCAGTCCATCGACGTCGCGGCGGTGTTGTTCCAGACCTACCGTCCCCGTCCGGCGGGCAAGGACTGGCCGGCGTCGGCGGTCTGGCCCGATCACGGCATTCCCCGCACCGTCTTCGTGGAGCGTGAGGCTCTCGAAGCAGGCGGCGGAGACGATAAAGTCGGCGGGGAGAGGGGCGCCGCAGGGCCAGCCCTCGTGCCGGAGACCATCGTGGTCGACCACGGCAAGCCCTTCATCAGCGAGCACATCACCTCGGTCTGCCAGCGTCTCGGCCTGTCGATCCAACCGGCCCGTCTGCGAACGGGCCGGGACAAGGGGCCGATCGAGAGATTCTTCAAGACCCTGCGCGAAGGTCTGCTGGAGTCGCTGCCCGGCTACAAGGGACCGGATGTGTTCTCGCGCGGAGAACGGCCGGAAGAGCAGGCGTTCTTCTTCCTCCACGAGCTGGAGGCGATCATCCGTGAGTGGGTGGCCTGCGTGTATCACGTGAGGCCCCATGACGGGCTGCTCGATACGCACGTGCCGGGGCTGCGGCTGTCGCCGTCAGCGATGTTCGAACACGGGATCGCTCGCGCCGGATACATCGAGGTGCCGCGCGACCCGGCGCTTGGCTTCGAGTTCCTGAAGACCGAGTGGAAGCCGATCCACCACTACGGCGTCGAGATCCGCAAATGCCGGTACAACGGGCAGGGCCTGGACGGCTACCGCGGTGAGACGAGCCCGTACACGGGGGCGAAGGCCAAGGGAATGTGGCCCATCCATGTCGACCCCGACAACATCAACTACGTGTACTTCCGGCGCTTGGACACCCGGCGCTGGCACACCCTGGAGTGGGAACACGCCCCGGCGATGAAGTTCCCGATCAGCGGTCAGGCGATCGAACTCGCCCGGAAGCTAGCGGGTAAAAAGTATCGCTTCGCCGACGACGAGACCGCCGTCGCCGAGCTGCTGGAACGCTGGCACCTCGGCCTGGGACTGACCATGGCCGAGCGGCGCATCGCCCTGCGACAGGCCCGCGAACGGTCCGCCTTCGACCTGCCCGTCACCAAGGATGACGACATCCGCACACTGCCGTCGGTCGCCCGGATCTTCGCCGACGACAGCGCGCTCGACGAGGAGACCGTCGAGGGCTCGGGCGTCGACGAGGCCGAGCCCTACGAAGGCCTCGCGCCCAGCGATGACGACGAGGAGGACGAGCTCGACGGCCCGGACGCGGCCGATGACTTCTACGCCGACGCCCTGGAGGATGCATGATGCCGCCCCGTTCCGCCGAGCCGGCCGAAGGCACTCGTCCCCGGCTGGACAACCTCACGCTCTCCCGCAAGGAGGGGCTGAGGGCCCTGGCCGAGGCACCCCGCCGCGTCCAACCGGAGATCTTGACCCCCAAGCAGATCGCTACCCTCGGCGAGGCGGCGCGGCTGGAGTACGACCACCTCCGCAGCGTCTGGCACGCCAACCTCGGCCCGCTCAAGACGCCGCAGCTCGAAGCGCTGCATGAGGACCTGTGGGACATCATCGCCAGCAATCAGCAGGACGGTGACAAGGCCAAGGGAGCCGTCGCGGTGGACGCGTTCCCCGGACTTGGGAAGACCACGGCGGTACTGGACTTCGCCCTGAAGTACCACCAGAAGGAGATCGCCCGGGCCGGGGCCTTCACCGCCTCCGGGCACGAACGGTGGCCCGTTTGCCGAGTCGGCCTCACCAGCAACATCGGCATGAAGGATTTCAACCGGGCCCTGTTGGAGTTCTTCGCACACCCCGGCCGCAAGAGCGGCACAGCCGCGCTGTTCGTCCAGCGTGCCCTGGACTGCGTCCTGGAATGCGAGACCAAACTGCTGATCATCGACGACCTACACTTCCTCAAGTGGCAGGACAAGAACGGCAAGGAGGTCAGCAACCACTTCAAGTACATCGCCAACGAGTTCCCGGTCACCCTCATCTTCATCGGCGTCGAACTGGGCAACCGCGGCCTGTACTCCGAGTCCGACGCCCGAGGCGACATCACCCTCGCCCAGACCGCGCGCCGCACCACCCCGCTGACCATGGACGCATACTCGGTGCGCAACGACAAGGAACGACGGCAGTGGCGCAAGCTGATGCTGGGGCTCGAACAGCGCCTCGTCCTGGCCCGGAAGTACCCCGGCATGCTCGCTGACGACCTGACCGACTACCTCTACATCCGCACCACCGGGCACATCGGCTCGTTAATGACGCTCATCAACCGGGGCTGTCAGAGAGCAGCCTGAACTGGCGCCGAACTCCTTGACGAGGACCTGCTGGACCAGGTGAAACTTGATGCCGGGGCGGAGCGGGCGCGCAAGGCGCTGGAGAAGAAGTTCGAGCGCAAGCGGATGACGACCAAGCCCCGCTCCAGCACCGCGAAGACCGCGGCGGCCAAGACCGTGGCATGAGCCGCATCCGTACGCTGCCGCTGCGTCAGGCCCCGGTCCCCGGGGAGGCCCTGGACTCCTGGATCGAGGCTCTCTCCGTGAGGCTTCGGACGCCGCTGGGTGAGGTGATGCAGAGTGTTGGTCTGCCGCTTCTTCGGAAGACCGGCAACCAGTTGCTCGGCATTCCGCCGGACTGGACGATCCTGTTGGGCTCGCAGCAGGCTGCCGCCTTGTCCGTGGCGACGGGTCTGGACGCAGCCCAACTCCGTGAGATGACGCTGCTCCACTACGACCAGCGGGCCCTGGAGATCAACCACGAGCGTCGCTTCGTGAACCGCCGGGTGCTCTGGGGACGGGGCGGCGGCTCCCGCTTCTGTCCGGACTGTCTGGTGGAATCCGACGGGCGCTGGATGCTGTCCTGGCGGCTGGGCTGGTCCTTCGCCTGTTTACGCCATCACCGGCTGCTGGCGGACTGCTGTCCGGGCTGCGGGCGCGTCCCTCGTATGCGACCCCGAAGCTCACAATCCATTCCCAGGCCCCGGCACTGCGGGAACGCTCCCTCGAAACCGGACGGTTCCTTCACCAGCGGTTGTGGCCTCGACCTCGCGCAGACGTTCACGCTCCGTCTGCCCGTCGGCCATCCGGCTATGGCCGCGCAGAGCCTCATCATGGACATCATCGAGAGCGGCACCTCTACCTTCGGCGTCTACGCCCTTATGCCGCAGCCGGCGCCGGGCGCACTCAGCGACATCCGTGCCCTCTGCGGACGCGTGCTGTCCGACCTTTCCGCCGAGGACCTCACCCGGCGGGCCCCGGACGACATCGCCGGAGCTCACCTCCGTCCCGATGCAGGCTGCACGCTCGCCGGCCGGGCCGGGGATCGACCCGGCTTCATGGCCCCGCCCAGAGCCGTGAGTGTGGCGAGCGCTGTCACCGTCGCGCTGGACATCCTTGGCCAGCCGGACATTCACCAGGCCGGTGAGGCGATGCGGGACCTGCTCACGGCTCTGCACGACGACCTTTCCGAGGCCAGCATCGGCCAGCTCAAGAACTGGGGAAACCGAGTGACCCCCGTCTTCACTGGCATCCAGCTGGCCGCAGCAAAAGGCGGCCTGCGTCCTGCTGACTATCTGCGACATCGTCTGACGTCACCGGTGCCGAGGCGGCCAATGGCGAAGAGCCAGGACATCACACGGCGGAGCCGGAAGATCCCTAGTACGTTCTGGAACCTGTGGACTCTCCGGATCACACCGCCTGACGGCACCGTCCCGCGCATCCTGGCTCCCGCCCTGGCCGCCGCCCTGCTGACCGTCGACAGCCGCACCGACTTCGACACCGCCACGGAACTCATGGGGTCGGTGGCCGACCGTATGGACGTCTCCCACGCCCTGCAACGCTTGGACGATCAGCCGCAATGTCCCCACATCGCCACCGCCCTGACCAGACTGGCCGACTACCTCGACGCCTCGGACGTCCCCATCGACTACGCGCGGCGACGCCGACTCGACTACACCACACTACTTCCGCCGGGACGCTGGGGTGAGATCTGCCGCCGCACCGGCACACACCCTGGAGGCGAGCGCCGAGAACAGATCATCCGCTGCCACCTTTTCCAGCGCATCAGCGGATTCCCGCCCGAATCCGCGCCTGGTGCCCCGACCGTTGGTGAGGCGTTGTTCCGTACGGAATACTTCCGCTTCCTCGCCCTGCAGAGCCCGCAGTTGGCGCAGGCACTCGATGTCGAGGCGCAGGCATTCCTCGCCACCCGGCACATCCACAACGAGCCGGTCGTCTGGCAACCGCCCAAGGCCCTTCTGGACGGACTCGCCCTCCCCGGCCTCAATCCGGACCAGGTCGACCTCCCACGACTGCATCGCCTCATCCGTCAGCGCAGGCACGCCGTCCAGTACGCGGCCGACGTCCTCGGCACCTCTGTCGAAGCCGTCCGATACATCCTGGGAGAACATCCCGCCCCACTGCCCCCGCCGGTGACAGCCCAGGGCACGGCCAGGAAGAACTACGCCAAGGCCATGCAGACCCTGCCAAAGAAACGCATGGCCCGCCTCTACCTTGACGAGCACCGTTCTCTGTCGCAGATCTCCGAGCTCACCGGCTTCTCCCACAAGGTGCTGACCCGTCTCGCCCGTGAGTACGCGATCCCGATGCGCCGGCGCGAGGACTACAAGAAGCACGCACCGGTCGAACGGGACTGGCTCTACGACCAGTACGTAGTGCACCGTCGGCTCTTGTCCGATCTCGCTCGCGAGAGGGGCATGCACACAAAGACCCTGGCCGACTGGGCGCGTCACCACGAGATTCCACTTCGCCGTGGCGGAGCACCCCCGGCCGCGTATAGTACGCCGGATTGGGCTGCCCGTGTTCCGGCGTCCGTGCAGGACGCTCTGACCGCCCCCTACGCCTGGAAGTGGTTGGAGATCGTCGTTGCCGCACTCCCGTACGCCACGATGAGAAAAGCGGCCCAAGCCCTTGGTGTCCACCCCTCCACGCTGATCAAGAAGATCAACGAGCTCGAAAGGGATCTGGGTCACGCCCTGATCGAACGTGCTGAACGTGGCCGCGGGATGCGACCGACTCCGTTCGGCGCCGAGGTCGCGCGGGCCGTCAGGACGGCCATTACAGGCTCCTCCAACAGCACGGAGCGCGGGCGGTGAAGCGGCCGCCGAAGCCATCGGAAGTAGTCGTCGCGCCCCTGTGCTGAGCCGTTCTCTAATGAAAGAGCTGGTCAGCGCCAGGTGTGGTGAGTGGCTATGCGACAGCTACAGGCTGTGTCCGTTGCTACTTTCGGTCACCAGGAGTTCACCTGTGATCCGGGTTACGGTCGAAGGGGGGTGAATGGAGTAACGGATATGGAGCCGGATCGTGCGGTCGTTCTGATCGGGGTGCATAAAGCCGTCGATCTACCCGAGCTCCAGGCTGTTGATCACGGTCTTCACCACATGGAGACGTGGGCGAGGGGTCAGGGCATTCCCGATCATCGGATCAAGATCTTCTCTGACACCAACGGTGCCGAAGTCCGCCTCGCGGATGTCAGTGAGGCAGTGCAGTCCTTCGCGGATCTTATGTCCCTGGAGCAACTCATCGTGTACTTCTGCGGACACGGAGTACTCGTCAACGGGAATGAGTACTGGTTCCTGTCAAGGGCTCCTCAGAACCCGAACGAGGCCGTCAACGTCTGGCTCAGTTGGATCACGGCGAAGAAGTGCGGGGTAGGACATGTGACCCTGGTCTCGGACGCCTGCCGAACCGCACCGAGCGGCGGCAGTTCCCTGGATGTCTACTCCGGATCATCGCTGTTCGAGAACCGACCCCGGCATACAGACTGGTTGGACGTCTTCTTCGCATGCAGACCTGGAGAATCGTCCTTCGAGATCGCCGATCCTCTCGTTTCAAGCAGAGAGTATCGAGCTGTTTACACAGAGGTTCTCGCCAAGGCGTTGGGGGGAGACTATTCTGAGGTGCTCGAACAGGTCCGACAAGACAGCAGGGTGTTCCAGCTCGTCCGCCCCCACCCGCTGAAGGAGCAGCTTCCCGGGTACGTGGGTAGGCAGATTTTTGAGCTAGGAGCGCAGATGGCCGCCAACCAATTCCCGGATGGGTGGATCACCTCCCATCCGAAGAAGGCCTGGTTGTCGCGGCTTCCGGAAGCAGAAGCGCCCGATCCGGCTGCCTTGGCGCATGAGGCCGAGTCGGGACGCGAGGTAACGCCGCCGGTGGATCCGGCGTATGACGCAGCCACAAGCGCGGCCAACCGCCTTGCGACTCCTCCGCCAGACCCCGGAAAGATCGAGTGCTCTGCCGTACATGTGGCAGGTAACTCCATTAAGGCGGTCTATACGGACGGCGCTAAGGCGGAGCAGGTGGCATCCGATATCGTTCAGATCGAGGTCGATGCTGCCCAACGCGCTTCCAGCATTCTGCTCCACTTGGAATCCGGTCACTGCGCCGTCATTCCGGCGCTGCTGGGCCGCGTCGCCACGACGGTCTTTGAGCAGGACCAGCTCGTCGACGTGTCTTACGCACCGCTGAGTGAGGGCACCCGGGGGCACCGTGAGCTACTTGATGCGACCTATGTAGATCGTCGCGCATGGATCGCTGCGGCTTCCCGCTACGGATTGACTTGGTGGGAGGGCCACACCCCGTACGACTTGGTGGGTCTCTTTGAGAAGTACGGCGAGGCCGACCCTTCACTGGCGATCTATCTCGCTTACGGCTTGGCGAGCCTTGGGAAGCGGGACCTGATCGAGAGGTTGTTGACGCGAGACAACCTGGAAGCCGGGAATGCGTTCTACGACGTCATGCTCTTGTCGGAGGGCTGGGGCCGTCCGGTGTTTCCGTTCGCGCCGCTATTGGCTCGCGGGTGGGCCCTGGTAGGTCCGCTCACGGGGGACGAAGTACCAGATGTGCCCGCTCCGCAGGCATCGCACTGGACCCTTTTCACAGATGCAGACCTGCCTCGTCTCCTAAGCCTTCTTGGAGGGTAGGAAAGGTGCCGACATGCGCCGACTTGTTCTCATCCACGGACGGTCACAGCAGCGCAAGGACGCGGCCGACCTGAAGCAAGAGTGGGTACAAGCACTTCACAACGGTCTGACTAATGCGGGTGTAAATGCGACCGTTCCTGAGGACCGGATCCGGTTTCCCTACTACGGAGACACGCTGTACCACCTGGCGGAGGGCCTCCCCGACGACGCACCTGACGTTATCGTCAAGGGCTACGGTGAGCTGGCTCCAGGCGAGGAGAGATTCATCGCTGAGGTTGTCGGGGAAGCTGTGCAGCGTCTTGGCATAGATGAGGAAGACATCCGTGCCGCAGCCGGCCAGCCAGACGTGATACAGAAGGGCGTTCGGAACTGGCCGTGGGTGCTTGCTGCCCTGCGCGCCATCGATCGATCCCCTGGACTCGCTGGCGCCAGTCTGCAACTCGTTACGCGCGACGTATATCGATATCTGCACTACATCGGCATACAGACTCAGATAGACGACGGCGTTCGGAAAGCCATCACCTCAGATGAGGAAAACGTAGTCGTGGCCCACTCGTTGGGATCAGTCGTAGCCTACAACGTGCTCAAGCGGGATGCCGAAGAGCTCAAGTGGAAGGTGCCAGCCCTCGTCACGCTGGGCTCGCCGCTAGCAATCGCCCCCATTGCCCAAAAGCTAAGGCCGGTCAGCCGTCCTCATGGTGTCAGAGTCTGGTTCAACGCCTTCGACCCGCGGGACGTCGTCGCCCTCCGTCCACTCGACCGCGAGCGCTTCCCGGTGACCCCAGAAGTAGAAAACTTCAACCAGATCCGAAACGAAACCTCTCACCATCACGGGATAGTCGGCTACCTGGAGCATCCCGAAGTGGCGCTTCGTATCTACCGCACTTTGGTCCAGTGATGGACTACTGACGGAGCTGCCTGCCCTGACCCGCCGAGCAGGATCAATATGTCCGTGACGCGAGGATGAGCAACGTCTGGGCATGCCATGGCAGTTTGGGCCAACACTTGAGAGGACCTGGAGACGATCCCACGGCACCGTGTAAATGGGGTTCTGCCTCCGTTGTTTCCGCTGCTTCCTCGACGACCGGTGCAGGGACAAGATCGTGAGACAGGACGCCGTGGCCCGTAAATGAGACGTACCGAGAATGCACAGATCGCCGCAACGGAATGGGACATTCCGATTGAGGGCCTACACCTGTGCAGAACGCGTGGCCACCGCCATCCGGAAGTCCGTCGCCGACCGAAAACGCTTTGCCCAGGCCGGGGAGGGGTTGTTACCGTCACGCCGGCGCGAGAGGCGCGTGATCACGGGACAGGGAGGTTGATGAATATGGCTGCCGTCGGCCGTCTTCAGCATGCCCTTGTCCGGCCCACGCGCTAGCAAAGGCGCGGGCCGGGTCGTTCCAACGACCAGGAGTGACACGTGTCTTCCTCCACCGCATCAGCCCGCATTCAGCTGACCACAGACCGCCTTGTTCTCCGGCCCTGGACGATGGCCGAGGCCACCGCCGTCCTCGACGACACCAGGTCGGCCCACTGGGCGGACGACTTCCCTGCCGAAGGTGACCGCGTCATCGCGGGTCTCTTCGATCAGAACCCCGCCTGGCTCGGCGAGTACGGCCACCGTCTGATCATCGAGCGTGACAGCGGCCTGGTGGTCGGCTCGATCGGCCTGTTCTGGCCGCCCAGCGAGGGAATCCTCGAATTCGGATACGGCATCGTGGCTTCCCGCCGTGGCCGGGGCTATGCCCCCGAGGCCACCCGGGCCCTGGCAGAGTTCGCCCTCACCGCACCGGACGTTCACACCGTGTCCGCCAGCGTCGAACTGTCGAACCCGTCCTCCGCCCGCGTGCTGGAGAAGGCCGGCTTCCACCGCTGGGCCACCGAGGAGAACATGGCCCGGTTCAGGCTCACGAGCCCGGACCACGACCAGCGCTGAACCCCGGGGCCCTGGAGGCACGGCCTCCAGGGCCCCACCGCAGTCGTGCAGCCTGCGCGGGCGCTGAGGCAATGACACGGCCGTGAGACGGACCGCTCCGGCCGAGCCGTGAGACAGCCAGAGAAACCGCACGTCACAGCGTTGCCGCAGGACACGGAAGCGGAGAACCTGCAGACCTGCCGGGCCGGGGGCCGGCAGTTGGTTCAGGGGGCGTGGGGCGGCCCGGAGGCGGGCGGTCAGTCGAGGAGGCCGGCGAGGTCGCGGAGCAGGTGGGCCTTGGAGCGGGCGCCCACGAGGGTGGTCACGGGCTCGCCCGCGCGGAAGAGCATCAGCGTCGGCATGGACAGGACCCCGTAGGCGGCCTGCGTCTGCGGGCTCGTGTCCACGTCCAGCCGGACGATCTTGAGGCGCCCTGCTTCCTCCGCCGCTAGCGCGGCGAGGACGGGTTCGATCATGCGGCAGGGCGGGCACCACGCGGCGGTGAAGTCCACGAGGACGGGCAGCTGCTCGGTGAGGACTTCGACGGCGAAGGTGGCGTCGGTGACGGTCAGGACGGCTGCGGCGGGTGTGTCCGTGGCAGTGCTCTTCTGGGCAAAGGTCTGCGTGACAGGGGCCTTCGTGGCAGTGGTCATGGTGTGCCGGGTTCCTTTTCGTGTCCGGGCGGTGGGGTGAAGGCGCAGAGCGGCGGCGGGCCGCCGGGGGCATCGGCCGCGGCCTCCAGTTCGGCGCGGGCGAGCTGGGAGCCCACCTCGGCCCGGATCCGCTGCAGATGGTCGATGCAGTCGTCCAGTTCCGCGAGCTTGCGGCGGTAGACGTCCAGGGAGGCGGGGCAGGAGTCGCCGGCCGGGTGCCCGGCGCGCAGGCAGTCCACGAAGGGGCGGGTCTCCTCCAGCCCGAAGCCGAAGTCCTGCAGCGTGCGGATCTGCTGGAGCAGCCGCAGGTCGCCGTCGTCGTACGTGCGGTAGCCGTTGCCGCTGCGGCGGGCGGGCAGGAGCCCGAGTTCCTCGTAGTGCCGCAGGGTGCGGGTGGTGGTGCCCGCTTGCCGGGCCAGTTCCCCGATGCGCATGGCACGACCGTAAACGTTCACGCTGACGTCAAGGCCAGACCCTGGTGAGGCCGGAACGCTGGTCAGGCCGATCCTGGTAAGACCGGCTGCTGGTAAGGCCGGCTCCTGGTTAGGGTGCGCTCATGATCGCCGACTCGTACGCAGATGCCGAGCTCCTGCCCGCCACCCGCCGGGCGCTCCTCCACCGCCTCGCCACCGGCCAGTCCGAGGGACGTGCGCCGTCGATGGTGGGGGCGGTGGTGCGGGACGGGCGCCTGGTGTGGAGCTCCGGCCGCGGTGAACTCCCCGCAGGGGCGGGGGAGCGGGCCGAGGACGTCCAGTACCGCATCGGCTCGATCACCAAGTCCCTCGTCGCGGTGCTGGTGATGCGGCTGAGGGACGAGGGCCTGCTGGACCTGGAGGACCGGCTCGGCGCCCATCTCGACACCCCCGCGGGCGGCGACGCGACCATCGCCCAGCTCCTCTCGCACACCTCGGGGCTTGCGGCGGAGGCGCGCGGGCCCTGGTGGGAGCGCACGGACGGCAGCCTGCGCCCCGAGCTCGGCGACGTCTTCGGCGACCACCCGCAACTCCACACCCCCGGGCGGCTGCACCACTACTCCAACCCCGGTTACGCGCTGCTCGGTGCGCTCGTCGAGCGGATCCGCGGGGAGAACTGGTACGAGGTGCTGTGCCGCGAGGTGCTCGGGCCGCTCGGCATGGACCGGACGACCCTCGGGCCCGTGGCGCCGCACGCGGAGGGCTGGGCCGTGCACCCCTGGGCCGACGTCCTCCTCCCGGAGCCCGCGGTCGACACCGGGCGGATGGCACCGGCGGGTCAGCTCTGGTCGACGGCGGCCGACCTGTCCCGGTTCGCCGCCTTCCTGCTGAACGGGGACGACAGGGTGCTCGCCGCGACGACGCTCGCCGAGATGCGCGCTCCGGAAGGCGGCCCGAAGGACCAGGGCTGGACCACCGGTTACGGGCTCGGCCTGCAGGTGATCAACCGGGACGGCCGGACCCTCGTGGGACACACGGGCACCATGCCGGGATTCGTGGCGATGCTGCTGATCAGCCCGCAGGACGGACTGGCGGGCGTGGCTCTCGCCAACCGCACGTCCTGCTTCGAGGCGTGCGCCGTCGCGGCGGACCTCCTGACGACCGTCGCCGACCTCGAACCGCGCATCCCCGCCCCCTGGCGCCCCCTCACCGAGGCCAAGGACGAGCACGTGGAGCTGACAGGCCCCTGGTACTGGGGCGCGGCCGCGTTCACCCTGCGGCTGGAGGCCGGCGGGGTCCTGGAGCTTTCACCGCTCGGCACTTCCGGTCGCGCTTCGCGCTTCCGCCCCGAGCCGGACGGCACGTGGACGGGACTCGACGGCTATTACGCGGGGGAGACGCTGACGGCCGTACGCAGTACGGCAGGGGGCCGGGTGAGCCACCTCGACCTCGGCACGTTCGTCTTCACCCGTGAGCCGTACGAGGCGGGGGGCGCGGTGCCGGGAGGCGTGGACGCGGGCGGCTGGCGGACGCGAGGGACGGCAGAGACGGAGGCAGATACGGCTGCGGATGCGGAGGGGTAGGCGGCGGAAGTAATCCGATAGTCCTTTGGTCCTTGCGGCCCTGTGGACGACGGTCGGCGCCGGACGGGGCACGGACGTAGGGTCAGGGGGAGATTGGCGGGCGCCGGACACCCGGCGCGACACCCGGAAGGCACTGGCACCGTGACTGCGAACCCCGCACCGGACGCACCGGAACTGCTCGACCTCGCGCCGCTGGGCGCCGGTCACTTCGCACGCATCGAGGACAAGGTCGCGTCGCTGATGCGGACGCGCGAGACCGTCGTCACGATGCAGGGCGAGGCGCTGCTGCCGCTGGAGGCCGCGATTCGTTCGGCCGTCGGGCCCGGCAGCACCGCGCTCAACATCATCACCGGCCCGTACGGCGAGACGTTCGGCGGCTGGCTGCGCTCCTGCGGCGCCGAGGTGATCACCCTCTCGGCGCCGTTCAGCGGCGCGGTCGGGGCCGAGGAGGTCGCGGAGGCGCTGCGCGCGCACCCGGAGATCGACTTCGTCAGCCTGGTGCACGCCGAGGCGGCCACCGGCAACACCAACCCGGTGGCGGCGATCGGCGAGGTCGTACGGGCGCACGGGGCGCTGCTGATGCTGGACGCGGTCGCGTCCGTCGGCGCGGAGCCGCTCCTCACCGACGAGTGGGGCGTCGACCTGTGCGTCATCGGCGGGCAGAAGGCCCTGGCGGGCCCGGCCGGCGTGTCCGTCGTCTCGGTCAGCGCCCGCGCGTGGGAGCGCATCGCCGCCAACGAGCAGGCCCCGCGTCGCTCCTACCTCTCCCTGCTGGACTGGAAGGAGCGCTGGATCGACGGCGGCCGCACGGCCCTGCCGCACGCTCCCGCGCAGCTGGAGATGCTGGCCCTGGAGCAGGCCGTCGACCGCATCGAGGAGGACGGCCTGGAGGCCGTCATGGCCCGTCACAGCGCTGCCGCGGCCGCCACGCGCGCAGGTGTCCGGGTCCTGGGCGGTCTGTCCCCGTACGTCGTCCGGGACGAGGACGCCGCCCCGGTCGCCACCACCCTGCGCGCACCCGACGGCAAGGACGCCCGTGACGTGGTGGCCGCCGCTCTCGCCGCCGACGCCTCCGTGCCCGTCCAGGCGGCGGCCGGGCCGCTCGCCAAGGAGATGATCCGCGTCAACCACTACGGCCTCGACGCCGACCGCGAGGTCGTCCTGGCCTCGCTGGTGGCGCTCGGCGAGGGCCTGCGTGCGCTCGGCGTGCCGGTCGCGGACGAGGCGGACGCCCTGGCGGCCGCGGGGAAGGCGTGGGATGCGGTGATCCCGGGCTAACCCCCGGTTCTTCGGCGGCCCTTTTTCCTTCCGCTCCCCGCCCCACCTCTTCATCCTTAATTCCCTTGTTTTGCCCCGATATGGCGTGTCGCGCTCCTCGTTCACACGCCCGGATAAAATCGGAACCGGCAACCCGTTTCGTTTCCCGGCCTCCGGAGGCACATCCCCATGGCAGAGCGCAGCCGCCTTTCGCTGCCTTCGCAGGCCTCCGCGTCCCTGCGCTCGGACGCCCGGCGCAACCGTGTCCTGATCCTCCAGGCGGCCCGATCCGCCTTCGAGGAAGCCGGGTTGGGGGTGCCGCTCGGAGAGATCGCGCGCCGTGCGGGCGTCGGTACGGGGACGGTCTACCGCCATTTCCCTTCCAAGGAAGCCCTGTTCAGGGCGGCGGTCGGCGACAGGGTCACGCTTTTCACCGACACCGCACGGGATTTGGCGCATGCGGAGGACCCCGGCGCGGTCTTCTACCGCTACCTTGCGGCGGTCATACGGCTGACGGTGCGGAACAAGGCGCTGTGCGACGCCCTGGAGGGCCGTTTCGAGCCCTCTCCCGGCATCGAGAAGGCGTTCCGGGAAGCCCTCGCCGTCCTGCTGCAGCGAGCCCAACAGGCCGATGCCGTACGGAAGGACGTGACCATTGACGACGTGATGGCCCTGCTCATGGGCTGTCTGTCGATGGAGCAGCGACGTGGCCCGGGCGTGGCGCAGGGGAGGATGACGGCGCTGGCGTGCGACAGCCTTCGTCCCGGCCGTCGCGTAACGAAACTCCCCGCCAATCCGCCCGCCGGGCGTAACGAAACGCGGTGCGGGGTGTGCGGAGGCGCCGTGGCCCCGGCGCGTACGGGCCGGCCGGCCCGGTACTGCGGTGCGGCCTGCCGGCAAAAGGCGCACCGGGAGCGGGCCAGGGCCCGCTCGTAGGACCGAGCGGCTGTTACGAAGCGGGAGCCAGTGACTCCACGGCCGTGACGAGCGGGGCCAGCTCCTCGCGCTTGGACGCCTCGTCGAGGGCCTCGCGCAGGGCGGTGTCGTTCGTGGGGCGCGCCTCTTCGAGGAGGGCGAGGCCCGCCTCCGTGACGTCGGTGTAGATGCCCCGGCGGTCGGTGAGGCAGAGGTAGCGGGTCAGCAGACCGCGGTCCTCCAGGCGGTTGACCAGGCGTGTCGTCGCGCTCTGGCTGAGCACGACGGCCTCGGCGACCTCGTTCATGCGCAGGTGGCCGCCCTCGCCGCTGTGCTGCCTGCTGAGCACGTCGAGCACGGAGAACTCGCGCACGCTCAGCCCGTGCGCCGCCTGCAGCGCCCGCTCGATGTGCGCCTCGATCCGGCCGTGCAGGGCGGACAGCGCGCACCAGCCCTGCGCCAGGCCGAGCAGAGCGGGGTCCGGGGTGCGGGACATGGGCCCTCCTTCTGACCGCACACGCGTGTCGTCACCGACCAGGATATCCCTGCTCCGCAATAGCCCGCGCTTGCAAGTATCAGCGTCGACAATTATTGTCTACGCCGGTAAGGGTTGGTTGCAATGAGTGCTCACGTGACCCCCGTGTGCGGCACCGCCATCGGATCCCTCCGTCTCTCCCCCTCCCTGAAGGACCCTCGTCATGCCTCTCGCACTGCTGGCGCTCGCCATCGGCGCCTTCGGTATCGGCACCACCGAATTCGTCATCTCGGGCCTGCTCCCGGAGGTCGCGGACGAATTCGGCGTCTCCATTCCGACCGCCGGATACCTGACGACCGGCTACGCGCTCGGCGTCGTGATCGGGGCGCCGATCCTGGCGATCCTCGGCAGCCGGGTCCCGCGCAAGACGATGCTCATGGCCCTGATGGGCCTCTTCGTCGCGGGCAATGCCGTCTCCGCCGCCGCCCCCGTCTTCGGAGTGATGCTGGCGGGGCGGATCGTGGCCTCGTTCGCGCACGGCGCGTTCTTCGGCATCGGCGCGATCGTCGCCGCCGGGCTCGTCGCCCCGCAGAAGAAGGCGGCCGCGATCTCGATGATGTTCACCGGTCTCACGGTGGCCAACGTGGTGGGCGTCCCGCTGGGCACGATGGTCGGCCAGAGCGTCGGCTGGCGGATCACGTTCTTCCTCATCGCCGGTCTGGGCGTGCTCGCCGTGCTCGGCATCGCCGCCCTCGTCCCCCCGCAGCCCCGCCCCGAACGGAGCCGGGTCGCCGGCGAAGCGGCCGCCTTCCGCAACCCCCAGGTCCTGCTCGCGATGGCGATGACCGTCCTCGGCTTCGGCGGCGTCTTCACCATGACCACCTACTTCACGCCGATGATGACCGACAGCGCGGGCTTCGCCTCCTCGTCGGTCACCTGGCTGCTCGTCCTCTTCGGCCTGGGCATGGTGGCCGGGAACCTCATCGGCGGCCGCTACGCCGACCGCGCGCTGATGCCCATGCTGCTCACCGCCCTCGCGGGCCTCGCGATCGTGCTCGCCCTGCTGCCGCTCGCCACCCACAGCAAGGCCGCCACGGTGATTGCCGTCCCGCTGATCGGGGCCCTGGGCTTCGCGACCGTCCCGCCTCTGCAGAAGCGCGTCCTGGACCAGACCGCGGACGCCCCCACCCTCGCCTCCGCCGTCAACATCGGCGCCTTCAACCTGGGCAACGCCATCGCCGCCTGGCTCGGCGGCCTCGTGATCTCCGCCGGCTTCGGCTACACGGCGCCGAACTGGGCCGGCGCGGCCATGGCCGCCTCCGCCCTCCTCCTGGCCCTCGTCTCCGCGGCACTGGAGCGCCGCGCGGGTGCTCAGGACGCGCCGGGTGGCCTCGGCGTGCGGGCCGGTCGCGTCGTGGCGCGGCAGGAGCCCGCACCGGAGAAGCAGTACTCGTAACGCCCGCATCGGCAACACCGGCTTCACCGACCGCTGCACCAGCATCACTGGCCACTGAACCGGCGCCACTGAACACGGCACCAGCACCACCGAGCACCCGACAAGCAACACCGCACCACTAGGAGTCCCCGATGACCACGTCCACCGCCACCCCCGTCCTCCCCCTCACCACCGACGACGCCGACGCGCTCGTCGCCGCCGCCCGCCGGGCCGCGGACGAGCAGGGCGTACGGATCGCCGTGACCGTCCTCGACGCCGGCGGCCACCTGCTGGCCTTCCGCCGGGACGACCGGGCCGTGCTGATCGCGGGGGAGACCAGCACGCGCAAGGCGTTCACCGCACTGCAGCTGGACGCCCCGACGGCCGACCTGGTCGATGCCGTCCGGCCCGACGGGCTCTTCCACACCCTGCCCACGGCCCTGGACCGGCCGCTGCTCTTCATCGCCGGGGGAGTGCCGCTCCATCGCGACGGCCGGCTCGTCGGAGCCATCGGCATCGGCGGCGGGGCGCCGGACCAGGACCACGGCATCGCCCTGACCGCGAGCGAGGACGTGCTGGGCGGCTGACGCCGCACCCGCCGCTCGGGGGCCGTCCCGCGCACTATTCGCGTGTTCTCCGCCGCCGGTCCGCTTACGCTCGGGCAGCGTGAGCAGACTGCATTTGTTCGACATGGACGGCACCCTGATGCACGGGTCCGCGGCGGCGATCGAGATATCCCGGCAGCTCGGGGTCGAGCGGGAGATCGCCGAACTGGAAAGGGCCTTCGCGGCCCGTGAGCTCGACCCGCCCCGCTTCGCCGAACTCGCCTGCGAGCTGTGGCGGGAACTCACCGAGGAACACGTCGCCGCGGCCTTCGACGGCGCGCCCTGGATGGCCGGCATCCGCGACGTGTGGGCGGAGATCCGCGCCCGCGGCGAGCGGTGTGCCGTGATTTCGCTGTCGCCGGGATTCTTCGTGGAACGCCTGCTGACCTGGGGCGCCGACGCGGCCCACGGCTCCCTCTGGCCTGCGGTGCCGTTCCGGCACCCGGTGGATCCGGCGGGAATCCTCGACGCCGGGGCGAAGATCCGCGTCGCCGACGCGCTCTGCGCCGAATTCGGCCTGACCCGTGCCGACTGCGTCGCCTACGGGGACTCGATGTCGGACGCGCAGCTGTTCTCCGTGGTCCCGGTTTCCGTCGCAGTGAACGCGGACCACCACGTGCGGGACATAGCGGTCCACGCTTATACGGGCCGCGACCTCAGAGAGGCGTACGAACTCGTCGGGCCCGGCCGGTAATCCCCGGCGATTCCGTAGGAACCCAAGTGCAGGACCACGAAGAAGAGCTGGCCCGGCCGTGGGGAAGGGGCTCAGCCTAGCCTCAACCGGTCCCGTCCCACTCGCACTTCTCGCGAATGTGCGCGAGGCGATGCAGAAGATGGCATGCTGCGCAGCCTGAACAGCGACCCATGAGCAGAGCGGGGAATTGCGAACACTTTCCGGCTAGGACGGAAGTGCGAGGACGGACCGAGAGATGTTCGAGGCGAGACGATGATGGACGCTCCGACCTGGTCGGCCGACGGTGGCGGCGCGCACGGCAGAGGGAGTGACCGGGGCTGGTTCACCCCGACGCAGCCACCGGACGGAGGCGAAGGCAGGGCCGCGGCCCCCGACGGACACGGCAGCCCACAGGAGAGCGGCCGGCCACAGGAGAGCCGCCGGCCATCGGAGAGCGGCGGGCCACCCGGGGCCGGTGGTGAAGGAGCCGCCCGGCCGGCGGCGCGGCCGGGCAAGTGGGTGGCGGTGCGGTCGGTAAAGGCCCCGACCCCGCCCTCCCCCCCACCCCCATCCCCGCCCCAGGCTCCCCCCGCTCCACCGCCGGCCCACGCCCCCACCTCCGCCGCTCCCCCCGGCTCCGCGGACGGATACGGATACCGCCGGACGCCGCCCCGCCACTCCGCGGCGAGCCACGAGCACCAGCGCCCGGCCGAACCACCGCCCGACGGGAGGTTCCGCCCCGCCCCCGCTCCCGTCCCCGCGGCCGGAGCGGCACCGTCCCCCGACACGTACGCCATCCGCCGCACGCTGGCGGAGCTGGAGCCCGTCGCCGACAAGGCCACCTCGTACTTCTACGCGCTCCTGTTCCTGCAGCATCCGGGCCTGCGCGCCCTCTTCCCCGTGGCCATGGACGCCCAGCGCGACCGCCTCTTCAAAGCGCTGCTGACCGCCGCCCGGCACGCGGACGACGCCCCCACCCTGACCGCCTACCTCTCCCAACTCGGCCGGGGGCACCGGAAGTACGGCACCCTTCCCGAGCACTACCCCGCCGTCGGCGAGTGCCTGATCGCCGCCCTCAGCCGCTACGCCCCGAGCAGCTGGAACGAGGCCGCCGAAGCCGCCTGGGTCCGCACCTACACGACGATCTCCCAGATCATGATCGACGCGGCCGCCGAGGACGAACGGCAGTCCCCCGCCTGGTGGCAGGCCGAGATCGTCCACCACGAGCTGCGCACGCCGGACATCGCCGTCGTGACCGTACGGCCCGACCAGCCCTATCCCTTCCTCGCGGGTCAGTACACGACCCTCGAAACCCCCTGGTGGCCGCGCGTGTGGCGGCACTACTCCTTCTCCGCCGCGCCCCGCCCGGACGGGCTGCTCTCCTTCCACGTGAAGGCCGTCCCCGCCGGCTGGGTGTCCAGCGCCCTCGTCCACCGCGCCCGCCCGGGCGATGTCCTGCGGCTCGGTCCCCCCGCCGGTTCCATGATTGTGGACCACAGCACTGACAACGGCCTGCTGTGCCTGGGCGGCGGAACCGGCATCGCGCCGATCAAGGCGCTGGTGGAGGACGTCGCCGAGCACGGCCGTTGCCGCCCCGTCGAGGTCTTCTACGGCGCGCGCCACGCGGACGACCTCTACGACATCGACACCATGCTGCAGCTGCAGCGGGCGCACAACTGGCTCTCGGTCCGGCCGGTCGTCTCCGACGGCCCCACCCGCGGCCTCAGCGGCGAACTCCCGGCCATCGTGCGCCAGTACGGCCCCTGGCCCGCCTACGACGCCTACCTCTCCGGCCCGCCCGGAATGATCCGCAGCGGCGTGGACACCCTGGTGGGCATCGGCATCCCGTCCCACCGCATACGCCACGACGCGATCGGCGGCCTCATGGCGGCCGCACCGGGCTGAGCCGGAACGCAGCGGTGCGGAGGCCCCGCCCTCACCCCAGGTCGTCGGCCAGCAGCGCCCGTACGCCCTCGATGTTCGCGTCGAGGTAGGCGCGCAGGGACGGCGGCACCAGCTCCACCGACGCGATCCCCTCGCGCGTGAAGGGGATCCGCACCACCTCGTACGTCCCGCGCGGCTCGTCCACCTCGGGGCCGTGGCGCAGGGAGAGGTCCATGGAGGCGAGCCGGCAGACGAAGAAGTGCTGCACCTTGACGCCGTGGGCGGCGTGGTGGAGGGAGTGGGAGACGGTGTCGACGAAGGCGGGGACGACGTCGACGACCTTGGCGCCGAGCTCCTCGTCGACCTCGCGGTGGAGCGCGGCGACGACCGTGGTGTCCTCCGGCTCCATGCCGCCGCCGGGAGTGATCCAGTACGGCTCCTGGCCGGGCTTGGTGCGCTTGATCAGGATCATGTCGAGGGCGGCGTGGGGACCGGGGTCGCCGCCGCTGTCGAGGAGGATGGCACGAGCGGTGCGCTTGACCACTGGACGTTCGGTCATAGGGGACATCTGCCGCGTACGGCGGTCGGTGAAACCCCTGGCGGCAGCCCTTTCTCACCAGGAAACGGCAGCGCGCAGCAGCCACTCGTGTGCCCGGGCGAGGTGCGGGTGGGCCAGTGAGCCGGTCCGTACGACGAGGAAGTAGGTGCGCAGCGGGGGCACGGGCGGGTCGAGGAGGGCCACGACCTCTCCCGTGTCGAGGGCGTCCGCGCACAGGTAGCGGGGCAGCACGCCGATCCCGGCGCCCGCGGCGACGCAGGAGAGGACGGCGCGCAGGTCGGGGGCGATGACCTTGCCGGAGGCGACGGGCTCGGTGTCGAAGACGGCGGCCCAGTAGCGGGTCACGAGCGGAAGGGTCTCGTGGACCTCGACCACGGGCAGGTGCTCCAGGGCCCGTACGCCCTTGTCGCGCACGACGGCCGGCCCGCCCAGCCGCGCCGCCCAGCGCGGCGCCGCCACGAGCACGTGCTCCTCGTCGCAGAGCGGGGTGGCGGCCAGCAGCCGGCCGCGCGGACGCGAGGTGGTGATGGCGAGGTCGTGGTGGCCGGCGGCCAGGCCCTCGAAGAGGTCGTCGGAGGCGCCGTGGGCGGCGCGCACGGCGAGGCCCTGCGCGATGAGGGGGGTGAGCGCAGGGAGGGCGCGCAGGTCGGTGAACTCGGGGGGACCGGCGAGGTGGAGGGTGCGGTTCGACGCTCCCTCGTCGTCGATGCCCGCCTCGGTGATCTCCAGGAGGGCGTCGACGTGCGGCGCGACCTTGTGGGCGAGCTCCTCGCCGGTGGTGGTGGGGCGCACGCCCCGGGCCAGGCGGAGGAAGAGGGGACGGCCCAACTGCGTCTCCAGCGTGCGGATCTGGCTGGTGACGGCGGGCTGCGAGAGCCCGAGCAGGGCTGCGGCCCGGGTGAAGGACCCGGCCCGGTGCACCGTGACGAAAGTGCGTAACAGGGCCAGATCCATGCCGTCTCCCCTGACTCGGTGCGTCCCGGTCGTAGGGGAACTATAAATAAGTCGATAGGGCTGTGTCGCCGGTGTGATTGGACACTGACGCAGAGTCAACTAGCCTGGACCGGGTGGTCATTCGTGCGGGGGGTCGCACGTCCGACCACGACGGCTCGAGTCAAGAGGGGGGAGACTCGAGCCGTCCTTCTGGGCGGGGCGCGTCGTCCGCGGGCCCCTGGCGAGGAGCGGTGCCCGGGCGTGCGGCTGCTGCTTCGTCCAGCGCCGCGAGGACGTCGGCGACGAGGTCCTCGGTGTCCTCGACGCCCACCGAGAAGCGGATGAACCCCTCCGGTACGGCGTCGCCGCCCCACCGTCCGCGCCGCTCGGCCGTCGACCGCACGCCGCCGAAGCTGGTCGCCTCGTCGACGAGGCGGAGGGCGGTGAGGAAGCGTTCGGCGTGCTCCCGGCCGGGCAGGACGAACGAAACCACGCACCCGAAGCGCCCGCCGCGCATCTGCCGCAGGGCGAGTTCGTGGGCGGGGTCGGTGGGCAGCCCGGGGTGGCGCAGTCCGGTCACGTCGGGCCGCTCGCGCAGGGCCTCGGCGAGCGCGAGCGCGGTGGCGGCCTGCCGGTCCACGCGCAGCTGCAGGGTGGCCAGGGAGCGGTGCGCCAGCCAGGCCTCCATGGGGCCGGGGACGGCACCGGCGACCTTGCGCCAGTTCCGTACGGCCGCGATGAGGCGCGGGTCGCGTGCGGCCACGTACCCCAGGAGCAGATCCCCGTGGCCGGTGAGGGCTTTGGTGCCGCTGGCCACGGAGAAGTCGGCGCCCAGTTCGAGGGGGCGCTGGCCGAGCGGCGTGGGCAGGGTGTTGTCGACGGCGACGAGTGCGCCGTGGCGATGGGCGGCGTCGGCGAGGCGGCGGATGTCGCACACGTCGAGCCCGGGGTTGGAGGGCGATTCGAGCCACAGCAGCCGCGCCCCGTCCAGCGCCGCCAGTTGTGCGTCCCCGGCGGTCGGCGCGGTGCGCACGGTGACGCCGAAGCCTTCCAGGCGCTCGCGCAGCGCGGGCAGCAGCTGATAGCCGTCCGAGGGCAGGACCGCCGTGTCGCCGGGCCGCAGCTGGGAGAGGAGCACCGCGGAGACGGCGGCCATCCCGGAGGGGAAGGTGACGGCCTCCACCGCCGCGCCCGGGCCGTCCGGGCTCTCCAGTGCGGCGATGGCCGCCTCCAGGGCGGTCCAGGTGGGGTTGGCCTCGCGGCCGTACGTGTACGGGCCGGAGACCTCGCCCGGGAGGTGGTAGTGGGCGGCGAAGGCCGGGCCGGGGAGCGCGGGCTCGTTCGCCCGCGGTTCCGGCAGGCCCGCTCGTACGGCCCGGGTGCCGTCGCCTGTCATGTGCTGCTCCTTCGCCGGATCGGTCCTTCTCGCCGGTCCTCGATCCTTCGGGCCTGGATTCTCGACCCTCGGGCCTCGGGCCTCGGGCCTCGATCCTCGGGCCTCGGGCCTGGTCCTTCTCGTGGGTTCTCAGTCCTTCTCGTCCGGGAGGATCACGTGCATCGCCCACGCCACGATCGAGATGATCACGCCGCCGATCAAGGCGTTCCAGAACCCGTCGACATGGAAGGCGAGCCCCAGCTGCTTGGCGAGCCACGAGGTCAGCAGCAGCATCAGCGCGTTGATCACGAGCGTGATGAGGCCGAGGGTGAGGATGAACAGGGGGAGGGACAGCAGCTTCACCACCGGCTTGACGATGAAGTTGACGACCCCGAAGACGAGCGCGACGAGGATGAGAGTGAGCACCTTGCGCACGGTGTTCTCACCGGAGAGCGTGATGCCCTTGAGCAGCCAGATGGCGACCGCCAGGGCCGCCGCGTTGGCGATCGTCTTGACTACGAAATTCTTCATGGTGAGATCGTTGCAGACGCGCCGGTCAAGCGCGGATCAGCACAGTGGGCTCACAGCAGGCTGACAGCCGGGCGGGTTCGCACACGGCGCACGGACGGTTCGCACACGGCGGACGGACCGGTCACGGACGAGGAGCGGCAGGGGTGGACGGTAGATGAAGGCCTTCCGGCTGGATGAACTCGAGGGCGAGCGCCTCGCGAACGACGGCGCGTACCTGCAGTTCCTGCGCGAGCGGAACATGTCGGTCGGGCTGTACGCGCTCGACGCCGGCCAGATGGACACGCAGACCCCGCACGCCCAGGACGAGGTGTACGTGGTGATGAGCGGCCGGGCGTCGATCACCGTGGGGGAGGAGACGACGGAGGTGGGGCGCGGGAGCGTGGTGTACGTGCCGGCCGGGGTGACCCACCGCTTCCACCACGTCAGCGAGCCGCTGCGGGTTCTGGTGGTCTTCTCTCCCCCCGAGAGCTGAGGGTCGGGCCCGGAAACCCGTAGGGGGACGCTCAGGGGTCGACGGGGGCTGCGCGGGCCCCGCAGGGCCCCCTGGCCGCCCTAGCATCGAGACCAAGGCCGGGAGCAATCGGGCTCCGGGACCACGAAGCGGAAGCAAAGGGACGAACGACATGGCCGAGAAGGGGATTTTCGCAGGACTGCCGTGGTGGGTGAAGTGGCTCGCCGTGCCGGCGCTCGTCCTCGTGGTGTTCGGCGGTCTGATCATGACCGTGCTGGGCTTCGTCATAGCGCTGGTCTTCAAGGCGCTGCTGCTGGTCGCGCTCATCGGCGGTCTGATCTTCGTCGTCAAGAAGTTCACGTCGGGCTCGTCGTCGAAGAGCGACTGGTAGCCGCGGAAGAGCCGTCCTTCCGGTCTCCGCCCGGACCGGTGTTGACGGCTCTGGCAATTTCTCCGCCCTGAATCCCGTGGAACGACTCCGCCCCGTAGTCGAGTCGCTACGCTCCAGAGTCATAGAGCTCGTAAGCTCAGTCTCGGTCTCTATCGGTAGCTGAAGAATCACTCCTGGTGATCAGTGGATGCCGTCGCGCGGTGGTGTTCACGGGCACGAGGAGCCAATCCCGGCCAAAAACGACGAATACGGGGCATTGGGCGATGCGTGAAACGGTTCAGGCAGAAGTGATCATGACCTTCCTCGTCTCCGAGGAGCTGTCCTTCCGGATCCCGGTGGGACTGGACTACGACAGCAGTGATCCCTACGCGGTGAAGTTCACCTTTCACCTCCCCGGCGACGCGCCTGTGACCTGGGCCTTCGCACGGGAGTTGTTGCTGGACGGGCTGAGTCAGCCGTCCGGCGAGGGGGATGTGCACATCGCCCCCGCCTCCGCCGAGCACCTCTCGGACGTCTTCATCCGGCTGCAAGTGGGCTCCGAAGGGGCCCTGTTCCGGGCCGGCGCGGCCCCCCTCGTGGCCTTCCTCGACCGGACGGACCGCATCGCCCCGCTCGGCGAGGAGCGGTCGGTCGCCGACTTCGACTACGACCTCGCCGCAGCGCTCGACAACATCCTCGCCGGCAACACCGAGGGACAGAACGCCGGTTAGCGGCCCGGCATGCCTCCGCCGGCCCCGGCCCCGTCCTCGTCCCGGACCGGCACCCGCTCAGTGCGCGGGGGCGCGCCCTTCGGCGCCGTCCCGGCCCCCAGCGCCCCTGAGCTGCCGTTTTCCCCCGGGGACCGCTCCCCGCCGGTCCGTCCGGCAGCGGGGACGCCAAGGTTCTCCGCCGGTCCGCCGGCCGTGCCTGCAGTGCCTGCAGTGCCCCCCGTGCCCATGGTGCTCAGCAGCTGCCGCGCCAGGCCCAGCCCCGTGCCCCCCATCGTCAGAGCCTTCGCAAACATCTCGGACATCCCGTCGGCCCCGTTGAGCAGCACCATGTGGTCAACGTTCCCGAAGGCTTCAGCCCCCGCACGTACGATCTCGGGCCACTTTTCGGCCAGTTGCTGCGCGACCACGGCGTCCTGGTTCTCCGCCAGGGCCGACGCCCGCGCCTTGATCGCCTCCGCCTCCGCCAGGCCCCGCGCCTTCGCGGCCTCGGCCGTGGCGAGCCCCTTCGCCCGCGCGGCCGCCGCTTCGGCCTCACCCGTCGCCCGGGTCGCCTCGGCCGCCGCGGCACCGCGCGCCTTGGTGGCCTCGGCCTCGGCACCGGCGGCCGCCTTCACGCGCGTGGCCTCGGCGGCCGCGGCCAGCTCCGTCTCCCGGGCCTTCGCCTGGGCCGCGGAGATACGGGCGTCGCGCTCGGCCTCGGCCAGGGTGCGCTTCTCGTAGGCCGCCGCGTCCGCCGGCTTGCGCACGTCCGCCTGGAGCTGCTGCTCCCGGCGGTGCGCCGCCAGCTCGGCGACCCGCGTCTCCTGGACCACGACCTCCTGCTGGGCCGCCGCGTCCGCCAGCGGGCCCGCCTGCCGCGCCTTCGCCGCCGCGCTGTCCCGCTCGGCCTGATAGCCGGCCTGCAGGATCTCGGAGTCGCGCTGGGCCTGCGCCATCCGGGCCGCGGCCTGCTGCTCCGCCTCCGTGGCCAGCCGGTCGGCCTCGGCCTGGGCGATCCGGGCGTCCCGCTGCACCGCCGCGGCGTGCGGCGCGGACAGGTTCTTGATGTACCCCGTGGGGTCCTGGATCTCATGGATCTGCAGCGAGTCGATGATCAGACCGAGCTTCTCCATCTCGCTGCCCGAGGCGGCACGGGTCTCGCCCGTCAGCCGCTCCCGGTCGCGGATCATGTCCTCCACGGTGAGCCCGCCGACGATCGAGCGCAGATGGCCCGCGAAGACGTTGTGCACCCGCTCGCCCATGAACTTCTGCTGGTCGAGGAAGCGGCGGGCGGCGTTCGCGATCGACACGAAGTCGTCGCCCACCTTGAATATCACCACACCGTGGACCTTGAGGGGGATGCCCTGTTTGGTCACACAATCCACGTGGAGATCGGCCTCGTTGAGGTCGAGCGACAGCTTCCGGACCACCTGGACGCCGGGCAGCACGAGAGTCCCGCGCCCCGTGACGATCCGGAACCCCATCCCCTCCTCCAGGCCCTCGGTCCGGTGCTTGGAACCGGAGATGACCAGCGCCTCATTGGGCTCGGCAACCCGCCACATCAGTTTGAACAACCCGACCACGATGGCCACGGCGACGAGGACGACCCCCGCCACGACGCCAATGATCATGCGTCCAGCCCCCTTATGGGCCCCGCGACGGAGCCCGAGCTCGAAAGTGTGCTCCCGTACGAGCCCGGTGGTGAAGATCCGGGCACGGCTTGGCACGGTCTTGATACGAGGAACGTGCACGGGCGTGACAGAGCCTGGTTATGCGCCGGTGCGGCGCCCCCCACGCCCCTCCTGCCCTGGTGGTATCAGCCGTAAGCAGGCGTCACATAGACCGTGCGCGGAGGCTGGTACTCCATGATCACGACGACCGTCCCGCGCTCGATCCGCTCGCCCGGCTCCGCCGCGTAGGCGAGGAAGGCCTCGGCGCCGCCCCGTATCCGCACCATCACCTCGCCGACCAGGCCCGGCCCGACCGTGCCCGTCACCCTCCCCTGCTCACCGATCACCGCAGCTCCCCCCTCGTCCGGCCTTGTGCGTCACTTGGCCCGCCGGCGCCTGCCGCCCTTCGACCTGCCGCGCCCCCGTCCCCGCGACCCGGCACCCGAACCCAGGCGCGAGCCGAGGCCCGAGCCGATGCCCGAACCAAGACCCGAGCCGAGGCCCGAGCCGAGGCCCGAACGGAGGCCCGAAGCGGCACCCGCCCCCGTACTCGCATTGTGCCGGTCGGCACTGACAACGAGGGCCGCCAGCAAGGTCGTCACCGGCACCGAGGCCACCAACCCGATGCTGCCGACGAGCGTCCGGACGATCTCCTCGGCCACGATCTCGCTGGTCGCGACCGTCCCCACTCCGCTGTCGGCGATCGAGAACAGCAGCAGCAGCGGCAGCGAGGCGCCCGCGTACGCCAGCACGAGCGTGTTCACGACCGACGCGATGTGGTCCCGTCCGATGCGCATGGCCGCCCCGTAGAGCTTGCGCCAACTCGCGCTCGGGTCGGCGTCCTTCAGCTCCCACACCGCCGAGGTCTGCGTCACCGTCACGTCGTCGAGCACGCCGAGCGAACCGATGATGATCCCCGCGAGCAGCAGGCCGCGGATCTCGATCTCCGGGTAGAGGCCGTGCACGAGCCCGGTCTGGTCGTCGGTGTTGCCCGTCAGATGGGCCCAGCTGGTGAAGAGCGAACCGAGCAGGCCGATGAGCATCAGCGAGGTGAGCGTCCCGAGCACGGCCACGGACGTCCGGGCGGTCAGGCCGTGGCACATGTAGAGCGCTATCAGCATGATCGCGCTGCCGCCGATGACCGCGACCACCAGCGGATCGGAACCCTGGAGGATCGCCGGGAGGATGAACAGGGTCAGTACCCCGAAGCTGATCACCAGCGCGACCAGCGCGAAGACACCGCGCAGCCGGCCGACGACCACGACGGCCAGCGCGAACACCCCCGCGAGTATCGCCATGGGCCACACCCGGTCCACGTCGGTGACCGAGTACTGCAGGTTCTTCGGCGCCTTGGGGGCGTAGGCGAGGATGACGTCCTGGCCGACGGTGTAGTGCCGGGAGGCGCTGGGCTGGACGAGCTCGGTGAAGGTCCGGCCCTTGTCGGGGCCCGAGGTGACCTCGATCTCCGACTTCTCGCAGGGGCCCTTCGGCTGTGCGGGCCCGCCCGGTCCGCCCGTTCCGTCCGGTCCGCCCTGCGCTCCGGGCGGCGGCTGCTGCGGCTGGGCGCCCGCCTTGGCGCAGTCGACCTCCTCGATCTTCACGACGCGGCCCGACTCGGTCTTCTGGTCGAGGCCGAGACCGGAGTGCTCGTGCGGCGGCGCGCCGCCGGGCCACAGCACGACCAGGCCGGTGAGCACCGCGGCGGCGAAGGGGATGAGGATCGCGCCGATCACCTTGCGCAGGTGCGCGGAGACGGGTGAGGCGGGGCCGTGACCGTGGCTGTGGCCATGGCTGTGGCCGTGCGCATGACCCTGCGCATGGCCGTGGCCGTGGCCGTGCGCAGGCTCCTGGGCGGGTGGTGGCCCGGGCTCGTGGGGAGGGTGGGACGGGGATTGCGGTTCCGTGGGGGTCACGCCTGCATCATCGCAAGCCCCCCTGGCCCTCCGGACGGGCGAGGCGCTAGCGTGGTGGCACCTTTGCAATCGCGGGAGCTCGGAGCACCGGGCTGAGAGGGCGCTGACCTCCGTACGGGAAATGCGTACGGAAGACCGCTGCGTCGACCGCCGAACCTGTTACCGGGTAATGCCGGCGTAGGGAGTTCTGGTCTCATGACCTCGCAGGATGCACGCACGTCCGAATCCGGCCGGGAGATCGGCTGGCACAAGGACTACGTGACCGGCTCGCGTCCGGACCTTCGGGTGCCGGTCCGGCGGGTCCACCTCACCAACGGGCAGGACGTGCAGCTGTACGACACCTCCGGTCCGTACACCGACCCGGCGATCGAGACGGACGTCCGGCGCGGCCTCCAGCCGCTCCGGGAGAACTGGATCATCGGCCGTGGTGACACCGAGGAGTACGCCGGGCGTCCGATGCGCCCGGAGGACGACGGCATCAAGCACACCTCGCCGCGCGGGGGGCTGAAGAACCTCGACGCGGTCTTCCCGGGCCGCCCCCGCCAGCCCCGCCGGGGCCGCGGCGGAGCCGCCGTCACCCAGCTCGCGTACGCCCGCCGCGGTGAGATCACCGAGGAGATGGAGTACGTCGCCCTCCGGGAGAACGTCTCCCCCGAGACCGTCCGCGAGGAGATCGCGGCGGGCCGGGCCGTCCTCCCCGCCAATGTGAACCACCCGGAGATCGAGCCGATGATCATCGGCAAGAAGTTCCTGGTGAAGGTCAACGCCAACATCGGCAACTCCGCCGTCACCTCCTCGATCGAGGAGGAGGTGGAGAAGATGACGTGGGCCACCCGCTGGGGCGCCGACACCGTCATGGACCTCTCCACCGGCCGCAACATCCACACCACGCGCGAGTGGGTGCTGCGCAACTCCCCCGTGCCGATCGGCACCGTGCCGCTCTACCAGGCCCTGGAGAAGGTGGACGGCAAGGCCGAGGAGCTCACCTGGGAGATCTACAAGGACACGGTCATCGAGCAGGCCGAGCAGGGCGTCGACTACATGACCGTGCACGCCGGCGTGCTGCTGCGGTACGTCCCGCTGACCGCCCGCCGCAAGACCGGCATCGTCTCCCGCGGTGGTTCGATCATGGCCGCGTGGTGCCTGGCCCACCACAAGGAATCGTTCCTCTACGAGAACTTCGAGGAGCTCTGCGAGATCCTCGCGGCCTACGACGTGACGTACTCGCTCGGCGACGGCCTGCGCCCCGGCTCCATCGCGGACGCCAACGACGAGGCGCAGTTCGCCGAGCTGAAGACGCTCGGCGAGCTCAACACCATCGCCAAGCGCCACAACGTCCAGACGATGATCGAGGGCCCGGGCCACGTCCCGATGCACAAGATCAAGGAGAACATCGACCTCCAGCAGGAGATCTGCGAGGAGGCGCCGTTCTACACGCTCGGCCCGCTGACGACGGACGTCGCCCCCGCGTACGACCACATCACCTCCGGCATCGGCGCCGCGATGATCGCGTGGTGGGGCACGGCGATGCTCTGCTACGTCACGCCGAAGGAGCACCTGGGCCTGCCGGACCGGGACGACGTCAAGACCGGCGTGATCACCTACAAGATCGCCGCCCATGCCGCGGACCTCGCCAAGGGGCACCCGGGAGCGCAGGAGTGGGACGACGCACTGTCGGACGCCCGCTTCGAATTCCGCTGGGAGGACCAGTTCAACCTGGCCCTCGACCCGGAGACGGCACGGGCCTTCCACGACGAGACGCTGCCCGCCGAGCCGGCGAAGACCGCGCATTTCTGTTCGATGTGCGGACCGAAATTTTGCAGTATGAAGATCTCTCAGGACATCCGGCGCGAGCACGGCGGTGACCTGGCCGTCGACCCCGAGGCCGGCATGGCGGAGAAGTCGAAGGAGTTCGCGGCGGCGGGCAACCGCGTCTACCTGCCCATCGCGGAGTAAGGGCTCCTGCAAGCCGCGGGCAGCTCCTGCGGACTGAGCACGGCTGAGGGCCGCACTGCAGCGGCCCCCCGCGTCCCCCGTACGGTCGCCGTTCCGGCTGCCGCCCGGAGTCACTCCGGGCGGTGGTCCGGGCCGCCGTAGTCGGGGCTGGTGAAGTCGGGGCTCGTGTAGCTCGGGCGGCTGCTGGGGGACGATTCGCTGTCGGGGCTGGTGAAGCCGGGCCGGGAGTACCCCAGCTGCGGCGTACGGCCGTTGCCCTCGGGGCGCCTCGGGGCGCACGGGGCGGACGCACCCCGGCCACCGCCCGGGGCGGCGGGAGCATTGGCCAGGGCCTCGCGCACAAAGGGCAGCAGGCCGCGGTGGATCAGGGCCTGCCGCCACGCCTCTCTGGCGCGCTCGGCGTCCTCCTGTACACGCACCCCTCGCGCATCACTCCCCTCGGAGGAGCCGTTGCGCACCGCCGTGAGCACGATCCCGACCATGGCGATGAACACGCCGGCGGCCGTGAGCCCGCCGAACCACCAGCCCACGTTGATCATCGGATCCGCGACGGTGGTGTCCGAGCCGATGGAACGCAGGACGTAGCCGATGGTCAGGAAGATCAGCGCGGCGATCCCGGCGAGGACCGGCGCCAGCACGGCGAGCACCGCTCCGGCACCCGCGCCCGAGGACTCCTCCGGCTCTCCGTCCGTGGCAGCGGGGGCGGCCGTGCCGGAGGGAGCGCTTTCGTCGTCCGGTGCGCCCCCGGCGCCTACGGGCTGGGGGCGTGCCTTCGCGGAGAGCGCGCGCAGTGCAGCGCGCGCCCTTATGTAGTTCTGGTATTCGACTGCTGCACAGGCGGTGATGGCGGACATGGCGTCGAGCGCCATGTCGCGCAGCTGTTCTGTATTGAGCCGCTGTCCTATCGCTGCGGCAAGTTCCGGGTCATGGTTCGCGGTACGCAGTGCTTGGTCGAGAACCCGCTCGAATTCCGGGTGGTCCTCGGCCAGCAGATGCGGAGCGCTGTTCATGTGCATCCCCCGATGCTCCGTAGGGCCGTGTAGCCGGCTTACACCGGGCAGTGGGCGGAAACGGAGGAGAGCCTGCTACGGATAAGCCGATGGTAGAGCCGTACCGGCGCGGGGTGACAGCGTGTTTCCCGAATTACCCCCGCGGCGGTGGAACTCCCTACCTGCCCGTGCGCCTGCCCGCTGAACCCTCAGTCGGCCAGCGGAAGTTGCACGACCAGCAGCTTTCCGGCCATCGTGACGCCGCCGTCCATCGCCAGGGCGAGCCCGTCCGCGTACAGGTGCGGGCCGTCCACCAGCGGCGCTCCGTCGTCCTCGGCCTCCGGTTCCTCCGTGCCGACCTCTCCCAGGAGGTACGGGATGGGGCTGTGGCCGTGCACGATCCGGCCACCGCCGTAGGTGCCCAGCAGCTCCCGCACGGCCGCCGGGCCCGCGTCCTCGTCGCGGAAGGCGAAGCGCTTGGTGAACTTGCGGAAGAGGTCCCAGACCTCGTCCGGGTCGTTGCGCTGCAGGGCCTCGGTGATCGCGTCGTTGACGTCCTCGATGGAGTCGCCGAACTCCAGGTAGGCGGTGGTGTCGGAGTGCACCAGCAGGTGCCCGTCCTCCTTCGCCATGGCGTCGAGGCGGGACATCCACTGCAGGTGGTGGTCCTCCAGGCGCTCCATGTCGGAGCGCTGGCCGCCGTTGAGCAGCCAGGCCGCCTGGAAGGATGCCGTTCCGGCCCCGGAGTTGACCGGCGTGTCGGCGAACCGCTTCGCGCCGATGATCAGCAGCTCGTGGTTGCCCATGAGGGCCTTGCAGTAGCCGCCGGCGGCCGCGGCCTCGGCCGACAGGCGCATGACGAGGTCGATCACGCCGACGCCGTCCGGACCGCGGTCGGTGAAGTCACCGAGGAACCACAGGCGGGCGTTGCCCGCGGCCCAGTGGCCCGCGGCGTCGATCAGGCCTTCCGCGGCCAGCGCCTCGTAGAGCTCGTCGAGATAGCCGTGGACGTCGCCCACGACGTAGAGCGGGCCCAGGGCAGGCTGCTGGGGGACCGGCGGGTGCGGCTCGGTGAGCGGGGTCAGCTCGACCGTGGGGACGTCCTGGGGGACCGCCTGGCGGGCGCCGCGGGCGATCACCGGCAGGTCGCGCGCGGTCGGCGTGTAGCCGTCGGGAGCGTCCATGGGCGGCTGCACGGGCGGCGCGGACTGCGCGTACGGGGACGCGGGCCCGGAGGCCGCGGGAGGCGCGGCGTAGCCGGGGAAGGGCGGGATGCCCGCCGTGTGCCGTGCCGCGGGTCCTTGACCGGCCCCCTGAGTCATCGACCCCTCCACCATTGCGCCGCCGTGCACCTTGTGGACCTTGCCTGGTCGACGGCGGTCCGCGGTGTCGTGCGCCCATCATAGGAATGACCGTCGCGGCTTGTGACGCACCAGGGGCCGCGAATCGGGGCAGGAGAGTGCGCACGACGGTTTTTTCTCCCTAATTGAGCCATTCGCCCGGGGCCTGTGCGCCCCCCGAGCGCCCTTCCCACGGCCCGATGAAGGCGGTGGAGGGGAAGAACGGCGCGTTGACCGCCCGGGAACGGGCACGTTTTCGCCCCGGTGTGGGCGCGTATCGGCCCGGGAGCAGGCGTGTCCCGTCCCGGTGCGGGCGCGTCCGCACCGGGACGGGACGGCCGCGCCCGGCTGTGCCGGAGGTCACCCTCCCGGACCGCCGTCCGAGGCCACGTCCCCGGCCGCCGTCCGAGGTCAGACGACGGGCCCGCGCGGCGGGCTGACGGTGGTGCGCGGCGGGCGGCGCTGCGAGGAGGTGCGGACGATCAGCTCCGTCGGTATCACCTGCTCGACCGGCCGGCCGCTGTCCAGCCCCTCGATGGCGTCGATGAGCAGCTGGACGACCGCGGTGCCGATGCGCCGCGGCTTGAGGGAGAGCGTGGTGATGGGCGGCTCGGTGGTGGCGTACACCGTGGACTCGCTGCAGCAGACGAGCAGCAGGTCGTCCGGGACGCGCAGCCCGTAGCGGCGGGCGGCGGCCAGCAGGTCGGTGCCGTTGGGGTCGAAGAGGCCGTAGACGGCGTCGGGCCGGTCGGGGCGGGCGAGCAGCCGGTCGGCCGCCACGGCGCCGGCGCAGGGGTCGTGGGCGGGGTACTTCTCGTAGACCGGGTCCTGGCCGACCCGCTCGCACCAGTGCAGGTAGGCGTGGGTGGAGAGACGGGTGTACGTGTCGGTGCTGGTCCCGGTCAGCAGGCCGATCCGGCGGGCGCCGGCGGCGGCGAGGTGGTCGAGGATGCCCAGGACGGCGGCCTCGTGGTCGTTGTCCACCCAGGCGGTGACGGGGAGCGTGCCGGCGGGGCGGCCGTCGGAGACGACGGGGATGCCCTGGCGGACGAGGTCGGAGACCACGGGATCGTGGTCGGAGGGGTCGATGACGACGGTGCCGTCGAGGGCGACGTTGGACCACACGTCGTGGCGGGAGGTGGCGGGAAGGATGACCAGGGCGTAGCCGCGGGCCAGCGCGGCGGAGGTGGCGGCCCGGGCCATCTCGGCGAAGTAGGCGAACTCGGTGAAGGTGAAAGGTTCATCCCCGTACGTGGTCACGGTCAGGCCGATGAGCCCCGACTTGCCCGTACGGAGGGTGCGGGCCGCGGCCGACGGGCGGTAGCCCAGCCGGTCGGCGACCTCGCGGACATGGCGGCGGGTCGCGTCCGGTAGCCGGCCCTTGCCGTTGAGCGCGTCGGAGACGGTCGTGATCGAAACCCCGGCGGCGGCGGCCACGTCGCGGATGCCCGCACGTCCATGCCGGCTGCCCCTGCGGGATGGTTCCGCCCGGCTCACCTGATGCTTCCCTGCTGCTGTCATGGCGAGCCGATAGTAGGGCTCGGGTGGTCGGTTGGCAGGGCGCCCTATTTGACTGTTGACAGGGACGTTTCTGCAAGAGGAATTCCCTTCAATGACCATGGAAACGCAGCCGGTTACGGGTACCGGCGGCGGGCCGGTGGCCTGTGGCATATCCGCACCTGGTGAATGGTCCAGGTCTCGAAGAGGTCTCAACTCACCTTCATGGGGGATGCGCGCCACGGCGCCCGCCACCGGCGCGCGGCTTTTACGGAAGCGCTCCCCCCTGCGGCGGCTCGGGGGTGTCTGCGCGTGGCTCACGGATTCTGCGGCTCCGGACTCATGGCTCCGGAGTCATGGATCTGGAGTCATGGCTCAGGGGGGGCGTGGATCCGGTCCGCTGTGCCGGGTCCCGTCTCCGAGTCCCCGTCTGCGGGCCTCCGTCTCCGGACCCGCATCTCCGGACCCCGCAGCTCTGGACGCCGACCCGGTGAATCCTCTTAAGGTGTGCAGTATTCATGTCCGCTATTCGTGGAGGACCTGCGGTGACCGAGAAGACCCCGAAGCTGCGCGCCGCGCTGGACGACGTGCCCACCTACAAGCCGGGCAAGCCCGCCGCCGCCGACGGGCCGGTCGCGTACAAGCTGTCCTCCAACGAGAACCCGTATCCGCCGCTGCCGGGCGTGCTGGAGAAGGCCGTCTCCACGGCCGGCTCCCTCAACCGCTACCCCGACATGGCCTGCGCCGGGCTGATGGCCGAGCTGGCCGAGCGCTTCTCCGTGCCGCTGACGCACCTGGCCACCGGCACCGGCTCGGTGGGCGTGGCCCAGCAGCTGGTGCAGGCCACGGCGGGCCCCGGCGACGAGGTGATCTACGCCTGGCGGTCCTTCGAGGCGTACCCGATCATCACGCAGGTCTCCGGTGCCACGCCGGTGCAGGTCCCGCTGACGGGTGACGAGGTCCACGACCTGGAGGCGATGCTGGCGGCGGTCACCGACCGGACCCGGCTGATCTTCGTCTGCAACCCCAACAACCCCACGGGCACCGTGGTGCACCGGGCCGAGCTGGAGTCCTTCCTCGACCGCGTGCCCTCCGGCATCCTGGTGGTGCTCGACGAGGCGTACATCGAGTTCGTCCGCGACCCCGACTACCCCAACGGTCTGGAGCTCTACCGTGACCGGCCGAACGTCTGCGTGCTGCGGACGTTCTCCAAGGCGTACGGCCTGGCCGGGCTCCGCGTGGGCTTCGCCGTGGCGCACGAGCCGGTGGCCGCGGCGCTGCGCAAGACGGCCGTGCCGTTCGGCGTGAGCCAGATCGCGCAGGAGGCCGCCGTCGCGTCGCTGCGCAGCGAGGACGCCCTGCGCGAGCGGGTCGACGCGCTGGTGGCGGAGCGGGCGCGCGTCGTGGAGGCGCTGACCGGCCAGGGCTGGACGGTGGCGCCGACGCAGGCGAACTTCGTGTGGCTGCGGCTGGGGGACCGGACCGTGGACTTCGCGCAGGCGTGCGAGCGGGCCGGGGTGATCGTGCGGCCGTTCCCGGGTGAGGGTGTGCGCGTGACGATCGGCGAGACCGAAGCGAACGACATCTTCCTGAAGGCGGCCGAGGAGTTCCGCAAGGAGCTCTGACCGCAGGCCCGCGCGCGACGAACGCCGCATGTCCCTCCCGGGGCGTGCGGCGTTCGTGCGTCCGGCGTGGGTCGTGCGCAGGGGTGCGGGTCGCGGGGCGGGCGCCGGGCCGCGCTAGGGCCGAAGGGGGTACCCCCCTGAGTTGTCCGGAAAGTGGGTGCGCCATAATGCTTGTGAATGTGAACGCGTTCACAAGCGCGCCTCAATGTCCTGCTTTACCTGGGGCATACAGGTGCATAACGCCGGAGACTCGTGTTGCCGGCGATGCGACAGGCAAGGAGAGACCGAGTGAATCTGGCTTTGGCTCCTGAGACGCTGGCCCGCTGGCAGTTCGGCATCACGACCGTCTACCACTTCCTCTTCGTCCCGCTCACGATCAGCCTCGCAGCGATCACCGCAGGTCTGGAGACCGCCTGGGTCCGGACGGGCAAGGACAAGTACTTCCACGCCACGAAGTTCTGGGGAAAGCTCTTCCTGATCAACATCGCGATGGGCGTGGTCACCGGCCTCGTCCAGGAGTTCCAGTTCGGCATGAACTGGTCGGACTACTCCCGCTTCGTGGGCGACGTCTTCGGCGCCCCGCTCGCGATGGAGGCCCTGCTCGCCTTCTTCTTCGAGTCGACCTTCATCGGCCTGTGGATCTTCGGCTGGGACAAGCTGCCGAAGAAGATCCACTGCGCCTGCATCTGGATCGTCGCCGTCGGCACGCTGCTCTCCTCGTACTTCATCCTGGCCGCGAACTCCTGGATGCAGCACCCCATCGGCTACGCCATAGACAAGGCGACAGGCAAGGCGCGCCTGACCGACGTCTGGGCGGTGTTCACCCAGAACACCACGCTCGTCGTCGTCTTCCACACCCTCACCGCGGCCTTCCTCACCGGCGGCGCCTTCATCGTCGGCATCGCCTCCTTCCACCTGTGGCGCGCCAAGCGCAAGCAGCTGCGCGGCGAGGAGCTCGGCGAGAAGCAGCGCAGCCAGGTCGGCGCCATGCGGACCTCGCTGCGCACCGGCCTCGTCATCGCGGTGATCGCGGGCATGGGCACCGCGATCAGCGGCGACGAACTCGGCAAGGTGATGTTCGAGCAGCAGCCGATGAAGATGGCCGCGGCCGAGGCGCTGTGGGAGACCAAGGCGCCGGCGCCGTTCTCGGTCTTCGCCGTCGGCGACGTCAGCAAGGGCCACAACAGCGTCGAGATAGAGATCCCGGGCCTGCTCTCCTTCCTCGCCCACAACAACTTCTCCGAGGCCGTCCCCGGCATCAACGACATCGCCGCCCGCGAGGCAGCCCAGTTCGGCGGCAAGCCGGAGGACTACATCCCCAGCATCTTCATGACCTTCTGGGGCTTCCGGCTCATGATCGGCTTCGGGATGACCTCCTTCGTCGCCGGGCTGATCGGGCTGTGGACGACCCGCAAGAAGTTCTGGCTCGCGCCGGAGTTCCGCACGGGCGAGACCGAGGTCCCGCGGCTGATGCTGACCCGGACGCGCGAGATGAGCCCGTTCCTCACCGCCTGGTCGTGGCGGATCGGCATCCTGACCATGGGCTTCCCGCTGATCGCCAACTCCTTCGGCTGGATCTTCACCGAGATGGGCCGTCAGCCCTGGGGCGTCTACGGCCTGATGAAGACCGCCGACGCGGTGTCGCCGGGCGTCAGCCAGGGCGAGGTGCTCACCTCCATGGGCGTCTTCACCCTGCTGTACGGGGTGCTCGCCGTGGTCGAGGTCAAGCTGCTCGTGAAGTACGGCAAGGCCGGACCGGACACCGACGAGAAGCCGCCCGCGAAGGACCCGCGACTGCGGCTGCCCTCCGGCGGCGCGGGGGAGCGCCCCGAGGACGCCGACAAGCCGCTGACCTTCGCCTACTGACGCACCGGCCGGCGTACGGATGCGCCGGCCGGCCTACGGATGCGCTGACCGACGCTTTCGTCCGCCGACGGGGCGGAACGGAACGGAGAACCGACCATGCACCTCCACGACTTCTGGTTCCTGCTGATCGCCGTCCTGTGGACCGGCTACTTCTTCCTCGAAGGCTTCGACTTCGGCATAGGCGTACTGACCAAGCTGCTGGCCCGGGACCGCACCGAGCGCCGGGTCCTGATCAACACGATCGGGCCCGTCTGGGACGGCAACGAGGTCTGGCTGATCACGGCGGCCGGTGCGACCTTCGCGGCGTTCCCCGACTGGTACGCGACCCTGTTCAGCGGCTTCTACCTGCCTTTCCTGGTCATCCTGGTCTGTCTGATCGTGCGGGGCGTCGCCTTCGAGTACCGCCACAAGCGCAGCGGTGAGCGCTGGCAGAGCAACTGGGAGCACGTGATCTTCTGGAGCTCGCTGCTCCTCGCCTTCCTCTGGGGCGTGGTCTTCGCGAACATCGTCCGTGGCGTGCCGATCGGGCCGGACAAGAACTTCACCGGCACCCTCGCCGACCTCTTCGGCCCGTACTCGCTCCTCGGCGGCCTCCTGACCCTCGTGCTGTTCACCTTCCACGGCGCGGTCTTCGCCGCGCTGAAGACCGTGGGCGACATCCGCGACCGGGCCCGCTCCCGCGCCACCGTGCTGGGGATGACCTCGGGCGTGCTCGCCGTGGCCTTCCTCGGCTGGACGCAGGTCGAGTCCGGCAACGGACGCAGCCTGCCCGCCCTGATCGTCGCCGTCGCGGCGCTGGCCGTGGCACTGGTCATGAACCACTACGGGCGCGAGGGCTGGGCCTTCGCGTGCTCCGGCGTGGCGGTCGCCGCGGCCTTCGCGCTGATCTTCCTCGCGCTCTTCCCGGACGTCATGCCCTCCTCGGCCGACCCCGCCTGGAGCCTGACCGTCGCCGACGCCGCCTCCAGCCCCTACACCCTGAAGATCATGACTTGGGTGGCGGTGCCCGCGACGCCGCTGATCATCGCCTACCAGGCCTGGACGTACTGGGTCTTCCGCAAGCGGATCGGCACCCAGCACATCCCGGCGCCGGCCGCCCACTAGGGCGCCCGGACCCACCCGCGACGACGGACGGAGGACAGGCCCGTGAAGCCCGTCGACCCCCGACTGCTCAGGTACGCCACGGCCACCCGATTCTTCCTGGCCGCCTCCGTCGTCCTGGGGCTGGCGGGCGCCGGTCTCGTCATCGCCCAGGCGATGCTCGTCGCGGAGATCGTCACCGGTGCCTTCCAGAACGGGCGGACCTCGGGGGACCTGGGCACGGCCCTCGCGCTGCTGGCCGCCGTGGCCGCCGGCCGCGCCGCCGTGTCCTGGCTCACCGAACTCGCCGCGCACCGCGCGAGCGCGGCGGTCAAGTCCGAGCTGCGCGACCGGCTGCTGACCCGCGCCACCCTGCTCGGGCCCGGCTGGCTGGACGCGCGCAGGACCGGCGAACTCACCACCCTCGCTACCCGCGGCGTGGACGCGCTCGACGACTACTTCGCCCGCTACCTGCCCCAGCTGGGCCTCGCCGTCGTCGTCCCCGTCGCCGTCCTGGCCCGTATCGTCTCCGCGGACTGGGTCTCCGCGCTGATCATCGTCCTCACGCTGCCGCTCATCCCCCTCTTCATGATCCTCATCGGCTGGGCCACCCAGTCGCGGATGGACCGCCAATGGCGGCTGCTGACACGGCTGTCCGGGCACTTCCTCGACGTCGTCGCCGGACTGCCCACGCTCAAGGTCTTCGGCCGGGCCAAGGCGCAGGCCGAATCGATCCGCACGATCACCGCCGACTACCGGCGGGCCACCCTGCGGACCCTGCGCATCGCCTTCCTCTCCTCCTTCGCCCTCGAACTGCTCGCGACGGTTTCGGTGGCGCTCGTCGCCGTCGGCATCGGCATGCGGCTCGTGCACGGCGAACTCGACCTGTACACCGGGCTGATGGTGCTGGTGCTCGCTCCGGAGGCCTACCTCCCCTTGCGGCAGGTCGGCGCGCAGTACCACGCCGCGGCCGAGGGCCTGGCGGCTGCGGACGAGGTCTTCGCCGTCCTGGAGACCGAGCCCGCCCCGGCGGGGACCGCCCCGGCCCCCGACGCCCGGCAGGCGGCCCTGACAGTCGACCGGCTGGAGGTGCGCCACCCCGGACGGGCCGAACCCTCGCTGCCCGAAACGTCGTTCGAAGTGGCTCCCGGCGAGACGGTCGCCCTCGTGGGCCCCAGCGGCTCCGGCAAGACCACCCTGCTGAACGTGCTGCTCGGCTTCGCCCGCCCGGCCGCCGGCCGGGTGCTCGTGGGCGGTACGGATCTGGCATCGCTCTCCCCCGAAAGCTGGCGGGACCAGGTGGCCTGGGTCCCACAACGACCCCGTCTCTTCGCCGCGACGGTCGCCGAGAACGTACGACTGGCACGGCCCGGCGCCACGGACGCGCAAGTGCGCGAAGCACTGCGCGCAGCCGGAGCGCTCGACTTCGTCACCATGCTGCACCACGGCACTGACACCCGGCTCGGCGAGAACGGAGCCGGGCTCTCCGCCGGTCAGCGTCAACGCATCGCACTGGCAAGGGCGTTCCTTGCCGACCGGCCGGTCCTGCTGCTGGACGAGCCGACGGCGAACCTGGACGGGGAGACCGAGGCCTCGGTCGTCGAGGCGATCCGGCGGCTGGCCGCCGGGCGCACCGTGATCATGGTCGTGCACCGGCCGGCGCTGCTCGCCGTGGCCGACCGGACGGTGCGGCTGGCCGGTCCGGTCGCCGGCCCGGTCTCGGGCTCGGTCTCTGGCCCGGTCCCGGGGCGGGACGCTTCCGGACCGGGTGTTTCCGGGCTGGATGCTTCCGGGCGGGATGCGGTGCCGGGGCAGCGGGCCGGTGAACCGGGACCGCTCGGCTGGGAAGGGCAGAGGCCCGAGGCGCAGAGCCCCCAAACACAGAGCTTGGGCGTGCAGAGCTTGGACGTGCAGGGTCCGGGGGCCGGGGGCCCCGCGCCGGCCGGGCCCGCTGACGACCCGGGCGACACCGTGCGCGGCCCGCGGCCTCCCCGCATTCTGGGGCGCGTGCGCGCCGCCGGGCGCCCTCTGCGGGGCCGGTTCGCCCTGGCCCTGTTGCTGGGCGCCCTGGCTCTCGGCAGCGCCGTGGGGCTGATGGCCGTGTCCGGCTGGCTCATCTCGCGGGCCTCGCAGCAACCGCCCGTGCTCTATCTGATGGTCGCCGTCACCGCGACCCGCGCGTTCGGCATCGGGCGCGCCGTCTTCCGCTACGCCGAGCGCCTGATCTCCCATGACGCCGCCCTGCGGGCCCTGGCGGGCCTGCGAGTGGGGGTCTACCGGCGGCTGGAGCGCCTGGCGCCCGCCGGGTTGCGCGACAGTCACCGGGGCGACCTGCTGTCCCGGCTCGTGGCGGACGTGGACGCCCTGCAGGACTACTTCCTGCGCTGGCTGCTGCCGCTCGGCTCGGCGGTCCTCGTGGGGGGTGCGTCCGTCGCCTTCCTGACCTGGTTGCTTCCGGAGGCCGGCCTGGTGCTCGCCGCCGGGCTGCTGGTCGCGGGTGCGGCCGTGCCGCTCCTGTCCGGGACGGTCGCCCGCCGCGCGGAGCGCCAGTCCGCTTCTGCGCGCGGTGAGTTGTCCGTGCAGGTGGTCGATGTCCTGGCCGGTACGGACGAGCTGACCGTGGCCGGTGCCCTGCCCGAGCGGCTGAACGGACTGCGTGCGGCGGACGGCAGGCTCACCCGTATCGCCCGGCGTGCCGCGGCGGCCACGGCGCTCGGCTCCGGTCTCTCCGCCCTCGCGTGCGGCCTGACGGTCGCTGCCGCCGCCTGGACGGGAGTGACGGCCGTGCACGACGGCCGGCTGGACGGCCTGTGGCTGGCCGTGGTCGTGCTGACTCCCCTGGCCGCGTTCGAGGCGGTGGCCGGGCTCCCGCTCGCAGTGCAGTACCGGCAGCGCGTACGGCGCTCCGCGGAGCGGGTCTACGAGGTGCTGGACGCGCCTCCGCCCGTACGGGAAGGGACGGCAGACGCACCCGGCTCACCCTTCCCCCTGCGACTGACCGGCTTGACGGCGCGCTACCCGGGGCAGCCCGCCCCCGCCCTGGAGGAGTTCGGGCTGGAGCTCGAAGCGGGTCGCAGGGTGGCCGTGGTGGGGCGGTCCGGCGCGGGCAAGACGACGCTCGCACAGGTGATGCTGCGCTTCCTGGACGCGGAGGCCGGTACGTACACCCTCGCGGGCAGGGACACGGCACCCATGACGGGGGAAGCGGTGCGCCGTCCGGTGGGGCTGTGTGCGCAGGACGCGCACATCTTCGACAGTTCCCTGCGCGAGAACCTGCGCCTCGCCCGGCCGGAGGCGAGTGAGGCCGATCTGCGCGAAGCCCTGCGGTCGGCGCGCCTCCTGGAGTGGGTCGACGGTCTCCCGCAGGGGATCGACACGCTGGTCGGGGAGCACGGGGCACGGCTGTCCGGCGGGCAGCGGCAGCGGCTCGCGCTTGCCCGCGCGCTGCTCGCGGACTTCCCCGTGCTGGTGCTCGACGAGCCGGCCGAGCACCTCGACGTGCCGACCGCGGACGCGCTGACCGCCGACCTGCTGGCGGCCACCGAAGGCCGCACGACCCTGCTCATCACGCACCGGCTGACGGGCCTGGAGGCGGTCGACGAGGTGATCGTGCTGGAGCGGGGGCGGACGGTCCAGCGAGGCCCCTACGAGGCGCTGGCGGGCGTGGACGGGCCGTTCCGGCGGATGCTGGAGCGCGAGGCCGCGGCGGACACCGGTCTGGAAGCGCTTTCCCTGACAAATGGGGCTTACTAGGCTCTTGGTATGGCAGCCACGGCAGACGAGCACGGCCCTCGGGCCGCCACCGGCTCCTCCGGGTCCGGGGCGGCCAGGAGCGGGCCGAGCCTGATGGACCCCCTGGCCATCGCCACGGAGGCCACCCGCAGCCTTCAGGGCATGTCCACGGAGCTCACCGCGCGCATCCCGCAGCTGCTGGAGGCGATGCGGTCGGTCGGCACCGGCCTGGAGCTGCACAGCACCCTCGACCGCATCACCCGGACCGCCGCCGAGCTCGCCGACGCCCGCTATGCCGCCATCGGCGTCATCGACTCCACCGGCGAGGGCTTGGCCGACTTCATCACCTACGGCGTGACCAAGGAGCAGCACGAGCGCATCGGCGCCCTCCCCGACGGCCATCACGGGCTGCTCGGAGCCCTCATCCACCAGCCCGCGCCCGTGATGCTCACCGACCTCTCGTCGGACCCGCGCTCGGCAGGCTTCCCGCCGGAGCACCCGCCGATGCGCACCTTCCTGGGCGTGCCCATCCGCGTCGGGGCGGAGATCTTCGGCAACCTCTACCTCACCGAGAAGCGGGACGGCGGCGAGTTCAGCCTCGCCGACCTGAACATGGTGAAGATCCTGGCGACGGAGGCCGGCATCGCAATCGGCAATGCGCGCGTGCACGACGAGGAGCGCCAGCGCATGCGCTGGATCGACGGCTCGGTGGCCGTCACGACGGCCCTGCTGTCGCGAGGCGACGCCGAGGACGCGCTGTCCGTCGTCGCCGAGCAGGCGCGCCGCCTCGCCGACTCGGCCGCGGGCATCGTGCTCCTGCCGGACGGCGACGGCGGGCTGGAGATGGTGGCCGTCTCCGCCGACGACCCGTCCGGTCTGCTGGGCACGGTGATGCCGCCCCACAGCCCGGTCGTCTCGCACCTGCTCGCCGGCGAACCGGTCTTCATCGACGACTCCGCCACCGACCCGCGCATGATCACGGAGGTGGCGCCCCGCTTCGGCCCGAGCATGCTGCTGCCGCTCAAGAGCGGCGACCGGGTGCTCGGGACGCTCGCGACGCCGCGGGCGCGCGGCGCCCGCAAGTTCACACCGGCCGAACGCACCCTCGCCGCCCAGTTCGCCGCCCAGGCGGCCCTGGCGCTCGTCATGGCCGAGGCCCAGCGCGACCGCGAGCGGCTGGCCGTCTACGAGGACCGCGACCGCATCGCCCGCGACCTGCACGACCTCGTCATCCAGCGGCTGTTCGCCACCGGGCTGATGCTGGAGAGCGCCCAGCGCAACGCCGTCGTCCCCGACGTGAAGCTGAAGCTCGGCCAGGCCGTCGACGAGCTGGACGTGACCATCCAGGAGATCCGTACGGCCATCTTCGCGCTGCAGCAAGGGCCCGCGGAGGCTCCTGCGGGGCTCCGTACGCGTGTCCTGCGCGAGCTGGGCACCGCGGCGGTGCCGCTGGGCTTCCAGCCCTCCGCGAGCTTCGTCGGCCCCGTGGACGCCAAGGTCGGGGAGCTCACCGGAAAGAACCTCATCGCGGCGCTGCGCGAAGCGCTCTCCAACGCGTTCCGGCACGCCCACGCGTCCCGCATGGAGGTGGTGGTGGACGCCACGGTCGCGCTCCCGGACGGCAGACCGGCGGTACGGCTGACCGTTGCGGACGACGGGGTCGGCATCCCGGAGGGCGGCCGGCGCAGCGGGCTGAAGAACCTCGCCAAGCGCGCCGAGTCGCTGGGCGGCTCCAGCTCGTACGGGCCGGGGCTCGGGGAGGACGGGGGCGGCACGCGGGTGGTGTGGGAAGCGCCCCTGTGAATCCTTGGGAAGGCGCGTCCGGAAGCCCTCCGGGAGAGGCCGTCCACGGGAGCGTCCGTGCTCCGCAGCGGAGCACTGCCGGGCGCCGCTCCGGTCGCCCGTCCGGCCGCAGGAGGTCCATCGAACGGACCTCAGCGGGCGCGCTCGCGCAGGACACGCGACAAGATCGCGTCCATGCGACGCCTGTGCGTTCCGATACGCGGGCCGCGTCTGCTGCCGAAGGCCGGCGCCGTGGTCCTCTCCGTCCTGTGCGTGCTCTGCAGCGTGTGCGCGCTCGGATTTCCGTCACTCCCGCCCGGGCCGCCGGGCACCGTGCGCGCTCCGGACCGCGCCACCCGGGTCACCTCGGAGGTGCTCCGCCTGACCCGGGAGGCGGAGGACGCCCGGAACCGGTACGAGCAGGCCCGGCGCGAGGCCGAGGCGCACAAGGCGCGGGTCCGGGAAATAGGCCGGCAGCTGCAGGACCGGAGAGCCGTCTCCGACACCCTGCGCGAGGACCTGGGGTCGGCCGCCCGTGCGCAGTACCGCATGGAGGGCTTCACCACCGTCCCCGCCGACGAAGCGGCCCTTGAGGACCCCATCGAACTGATGGCTCTGCAGGTGCCCGACGCGCGGCGCCGTGCGCGGCTCGCACGGATGCTGGACGAGTACAGCCGCAGGAACCGGAGCCTGGCCGCGGAGGAGGAGCAGCTGGCCGCCGAACGGTCCGGGATCGACAAGGACAGCGAGCGGCTGCAGGAGCACGTGCAGGCCGTCGAGGCTCGCCTCGCGGCGGCCCGCGGAGACCTCAACAGCATGGCGCAGGCGGCCGTCGAGAGCGGCCACTGCACCACGCTCAGCCGTGCGGCCGCGGGCGACGGGACGGCCAAGGACCAGGCTGTGGCGCAGGCGAACGGGCGCTGGACGCGGCCGGTGACCTCGTACCAGCTGACCGCGGGCTTCGGAGGTGTAGGGGCCAACTGGGCGAGCACGCACAGCGGGCAGGACTTCGCCGTGCCGGCCGGCACGCCCGTGCGGTCGATCGGTGCCGGGACGGTGGTCGCGACCGGTTGCGGAGGGGCGTTCGGCATCAGCCTGGTCGTGCAGCACGACGACGGCTGGTACTCGCAGTACGCGCACCTGGCGGCGATGTTCGTGAGCCCCGGCCAGCAGGTGCGTGCCGGCCAGTGGATCGGGCTGTCGGGGACGACCGGCAACTCCACCGGACCGCACCTGCACTTCGAGATCCGCACCTCGCCCGAGTTCGGCTCGGCGGTCGACCCCGTGCCGTGGCTGAATGCCCGGGGAGTACGGCTGTAGGCGGCCGAGGGCCCGGCCGCACGGGGATGCCCGCGGGCCCTGAGGGCGCGGCTAGCGGAGCTCCCCTGCGGTGCGGCCCTGCAGGATCTGCTCGATGACCATCGCGACGCCGTCCTCGGAGTTGGCGGCGGTGTGGTGCGCGGTGACCGCCAGCACGTCGGGGTGGGCGTTCGCCATCGCGTACGCCGTACCGGCCCAGCCGAGCATCTCCAGGTCGTTGGGCATGTCACCGAAGGCCACGACTTCTTCGGGGGAGATGCCGCGCTCGGCGCAGCAGCGCGCCAGGGTGCTGGCCTTGCTGACCCCCAGGCCGCTGATCTCCAGCAGGGCGGTCGGACTGGACCGGGTGAAGGAGCCGTGCGCCCCGGCTGCCGCGCGGGCGATCGAGAGGAACTCGTCCGGGCCGAGTTCCGGGTGGCTGGCCAGCAGCTTGATGATCGGCTCGGTGTAGCCGCTGTCCTCGCCCAGGAGCTTCTCCGCCGGGGCGACGACGGCGCACGGGTCGAGGAAGAACGGCGGGTAGGCGGGCTCGTAGTGGAAGCCGGAGGTGCGCTCGACGGCGAACGAGGAGCCCGGGGCGGCGGCGCGTACGGCGTGCACGATGGCGAGTGCGTCGGCGCTCCCCAGGGGGTGGATGTCGACGAAGCGCGCGCCGTCGCGCAGGTCGACGACCGCGGCGCCGTTGGCGCATATCGCCAGGCCGTGACCGTGGACGTGGTCGCTGACCACGTCCATCCAGCGTGCCGGGCGGCCGGTGACGAAGAAGACCTCGATGCCCGCAGCCTCGGCCGCGGCGAGCGCCGCCACCGTACGCTCGGAGACCGTCTTGTCGTCCCGCAGCAGCGTGCCGTCCAGGTCGGTGGCGATCAGCCGGGGGATGTCGGCGGGCCGCGGGGCGGCCGGGGTCTCGGGCTGCTCGGTAGCTGAAGTCACAGGTTCCATTCTGGGTCACAGGCATATGCGACGCACAGGTGTGCGTCGTTCCGCGTATGCGTTCAGGCCGGGGCTGTGGCCGTTGTCACGGAGGGTGCACCGGTTCCACCGCCTAGGCTCGGTGTCATGCGACTGAGCACCGTGATCCTTCCCGACCGCCGCTGGTCCGAGGGCGGCCGGGCCGCCTGGCAGCGCGCGGAGGAGCTGGGCTTCCACACCGCCTACACCTACGACCACCTGTCGTGGCGGACCTTCCGGGACGGGCCGTGGTTCGGCGCGATCCCCACGCTGACGGCGGCCGCGGCCGCCACCTCCCGGATGCGCCTGGGCACGCTCGTCACGTCGCCCAATTTCCGGCATCCCGTCACTCTGGCCAAGGAGCTCATCTCCTTGGACGACATCTCGGGCGGCCGCATCACGCTCGGCGTGGGGGCCGGGGGCTCGGGTTTCGATGCCACGGCGCTGCTGAAGGACGGCCAGGAGCCGTGGACGCCGCGGGAGCGGGCCGACCGCTTCGGAGAGTTCGTACCGCTGCTCGACCGCCTGCTCACCGAGGACGTCGTCACGCACGAGGGCGAGCACTACTCGGCCTTCGAGGTGCGCAACATCCCCGGCTGCGTGCAGCGGCCCCGGCTGCCCTTCGCCGTGGCGGCCACGGGCCCGCGCGGCATGAAGCTCGCCGCGCGGTACGGGCAGGCGTGGGTGACGACGGGCGACCCGAAGCTGTACGAGACCGGCACGCCGGAGCAGTCCCGGGCGGCCGTCGCGCGCCAGATCGAGCGGCTCGGCGCGACCTGCGCGGAGCTGGGCCGGGACGTCTCGGAGCTGGGGAAGACGATGCTGACGGGCTTCAGCCCGGACCGCCCGCTGGACTCCCTGGGCGCCTTCGTCGACTTCGCCGGCTCGCACGCGGAGCTCGGCATCGACGAGATCGTGGTGCACTGGCCGATCGCCGATTCGGTCTTCGCCGCGGACGTGGCGGTCTTCGAGAAGATCGCCACGGACGGACTCGCACAGCTCGCCGGCTGATCCGGTCGCCCGGCCGGCCCGGGGGATTCCCTCCGCGATCGGTGCGGAGGGAGAATCAGGGCATAGACACCTACCGGGGGCGTGTTCCACAGAGAGCCGCCGCCTTGGAGGTTTCCCATGCGCTCCTCGAAGAGCACCCGATTCGCCCCCGACCGGGGGCTGACCACCCGCATGGTGAGCACGATGTTCTTCATCGGGCTGCTCTACGTGGTCTTCGTGGGCGTCCTCCTGGCACTGCTGCGCGGTGCCTGGCCGCTCATCCTGCTCCTGGCGGGCGGCCTGTTCGTCGCGCAGTTCTGGTTCAGCGACCGGATCGCCGCCTTCAGCATGGGGGCGCGCGAGGTCACCCCCGAGCAGGCGCCCGAGCTGCACGGTGCCGTCGACCGCCTGTGCGCCCTCGCGGACATGCCCAAGCCCCGCGTGGCCATCGCCGACAGCGACGTGCCGAACGCCTTCGCCACCGGGCGCAACCGCAAGAACGCCCTGGTCTGCGCGACCACCGGACTGCTGCGCAGGCTGGAGCCGGAGGAGCTGGAGGGCGTGCTCGCCCACGAGCTCTCCCACGTGGCCCACCGCGACGTCGCCGTCATGACCATCGCCTCCTTCCTGGGCGTGCTGGCCGGGATCATCACCCGCGTCGGGCTGTGGGGCGGCCTCCGCCGCGTGGGCGGCCGCGACAGCAACACGGCCGTGCTGGTCGTGCTGATCCCGCTGATCAGCGCCGTCGTCTACGCCATCAGCTTCCTGCTTACCCGCTTGCTGTCGCGCTACCGGGAGCTGTCCGCCGACCGCGCGGGCGCCCTGCTGACCGGCCGGCCGTCCGCCCTGGCGGCCGCCCTGACCAAGGTCACCGGTGAGATGGCACGGATCCCCACCCGCGATCTCCGGCAGGCCGAGCCGTTCAACGCCTTCTACTTCGCGCCCGCCTTCTCCAAGGAGAGCTTCAGCCGGCTGCTGTCCTCCCACCCGACGCTGGAACAGCGGCTGGAGCAGCTCGGCCGGATCTCGGCCCAGCTCGGACGCCCCTGACGGCCACCGCCGGTCCCCGCCGAAGGCTCCCGCCGACGGCCCCGATCGCCTTCGCCTCCCGGAAAGGAGCGCGTGCCCGTGGGTTTCCTGGATGCCATCCTCGGCCGCAGCAAGCCGGTCCGCCCCGACCTCGACCAGCTCTTCGCCCTGCCGTCCGCCGCGGTCACCCTCGAGGCGGGCGCCGGCTTCACCCCGACCGGGCTGGGCTCGGTCTGTTTCGCCAGCGTGGAGGGCGGGGCCTTCGGCCGGCTGCAGCAGGACGTACGGGACCTGCTGGACGCGGACACCGAGCGCGGCGGGGAGCCCGTCGAGTTCAGCCAGGACGGGTACGGCTACACATGGCTGCTCGCACGGCAGCCGCCCGAGGACACGGCCGCACTCGTCAATGACCTGCACGCGGTCAACACCCTGCTCCAGGAGGGCGGTTTCGGGCCGCAGCTCCTCTGCTCGCTCATGGGCTTCCGCAGGACGGACGGGCGCCCGCTGGCGCTGGTCTACCTCTACAAGCGCGGCACGTTCTACCCCTTCGCGCCTCTGGCGGGCGCGGAGGACAAGCGGGACAACGGCCTGGAACTGCAGGTGCGGGCGCTGCTGGCGGACGACCTGCGTATCGAGGAGGACCTGGCCCGCTGGTTCCCGGTGTGGGGCGCGCCCGGCCTGTGAGCCGCCGCGCGCCCGGCCGGGGAGCGGACGCCCCACCGGGCCGGGCACCCGGCTGCGACCGGGCGCGGACTCAGCCGGGGAACCGCAGGAACGCGGCCGGAACCCGCTCCACCAGCCACACCCCGTTCTCGCTCACGCGGAAGACGTGGCCCGCCCGGTGCATCCCGTACGCGTCCACGGTCAGGACCACCGCCTTTCCGCGGCGGGCGCCCACGCGCACCGCCGTCTCGCGGTCGGCGGACAAGTGCACGGCGTGGCGGGTCATGGGGCGCAGGCCTTCGGCCCTGATGGCCGCGACGGACCGCGACACCGTGCCGTGGAAGAGCACCGGGGGCGGTTCGGTGGCCGGCAGCCCGAGGTCGACCGGTAGGGAATGGCCCTGATTGGCCCGGACGCGGTCGCCGTCGAGGGTGTAGCGCTGTTTGTCGTTCGCGGCGACGACCTCCTCCAGCTCGGTCCGGCTGAAGGGGAAGCCGTGGGCGGCGCTCGCCTCCAGCAGGGAGCCGACGGACGTCCAGCCCTGTGCGTCCAGGGTGATGCCGATGCGGCCGGGCTCATGGCGCAGGTGCTTGGCCAGGTACTTCGAGATGCGCGTCGCGCGCTGTGCGTCCATCACCGGTCCCGGGCCTTCCCGAGCTCCTCGACGGCCCAGCGGGCCCACTCCTCGCGCATGGTCATGAAGCGCAGGCCGTACTCGAGGGCCAGCCGGCCGTTCACGGACAGCGGGTCGTCGCCCCAGTCGACGTTACGCTCCACCTCCTTCAGCACCCTGTGCTGGCCCGCGGCGCGCTCGGCCTCGCCCATGAGGTAGGCGGTGGCCTCCACGGGCGTGAGGTGGTTGAGGAAGAAGACGCGCAGCAGGACATCGCTCCGCCGCACCGGGTCGGGCTTGGTCTCGGTGAGCCAGCGGCGCAGCTCGGCGCGGCCCTCTTCCGTGATCGCGTACTCCTTGCGGCCGCGCGGGCCCTCCGCCGCGACCTCCAGCAGACCGGCCTTCGTGAGCTTGCCCAGCTCTCCGTAGACCTGGCTCTGAGTCGCCGGCCAGACGTTGCTCAGCGAGGTCTCGAACCGCTTCATCAGGTCGTACCCGCTGGCCGGCCGGTCGGCCAGCAGGCCCAGCATCGCGTGTCTCAGGCTCATGAGCCCCACTCTACCTTCCACAGTTGACATGTCGAGGGAAGACCCTCTACTTTCGACATGTCAAAGTTGGAATGTCGGCGCGACCGGCACCGCCCGAGGGGGACCTTTTCGATGAACTACGTGCGCAGCTTCATTCCGTGGATCGCCTACGCTGTCGTCTCCACCGCCGGCTGGCAGTGGGGCGCGGTGGCCGGGCTCCTCACGGGCGCCGTACTGCTCATCCAGGACCGCAAGGCCGGTGCCGCGGCGGATTCGCTGATCCTCGAGCACAGCACGGTCGGATACTTCGTCGCGCTCACGGCCCTCGCCTTTGCCTTTCCGCACAGCGGCCTGCAGCACTACGGCGGCGCCATGGCCCTGACCTGGCTCGCGCTCACCGCCTGGGCCACGGTGGCCGCCGGCCGCCCGTTCACGACCGGCATAGCCAAGCGACAGGCCCCGCCCGCGGTGTGGGACACCCCGGTCTTCCGCCGCATCAACGTCGTGATCACGTCCGTCTGGGCCGGTGCGTTCACCGTGACCGCCGCCGCCCTGGCCGCAGTGAGCGCCGCGGGCCTCGGCAGCGCGGTGTCCACGCCGGTGCAGGTCGCAGGCTTCGTCCTCCCCGCCGTCTTCACCGCCCGCTACCCCGAGCGCGTCCGCGCCCGCTTCATGCAGGCCGCCCGGTAGAGCCCCGCGGCACTTTCACCGCACCGCCCCGCACCCCGCCTCTCCGGCATCCACCACAGAGGAGACCCCGCGCCATGGCGACCGCCCCGCCCGCCCACCTCGCCGGTAACTTCGCCCCCGTCACGGAGGAGCTCACCGCGCACGACCTCCCGGTCACCGGGGCGATCCCGCACGGTCTCACCGGCTGGTATCTGCGCAACGGCCCCAACCCGCAGGACGCCGCGTCCAGTCACTGGTTCTTCGGCGACGGCATGATCCACGGAGTGCGTCTGGAAGGCGGCCGGGCCACTTCCTACCGCAACCGCTGGGTGCGCACCTCCACCTTCACCGACGGCGCCCGCATCTACGACGAACACGGCAGGCGCGACCTGACCGCCGGTGCGGCCAACACGCACGTGGTGCGGCACGCAGGCCGCACCCTCGCCCTGGTCGAGTCCTCCTACCCGTACGAGCTGGACTCCCGGCCCGGCCACGAGCTGGAGACCACCGGCCCGTACGACTTCGGCGGCCGGCTCACCACGCCGATGACCGCTCACCCCAAGACCTGCCCGGAGACCGGCGAGCTGCACTTCTTCGGCTACGGCGGCCTCTCCGCGCCCTACCTGACCTATCACCGCGCCGATGCGAGCGGTGAGCTGGCGGTCAGCAGGCCCATCGACGTGCCGGCGCACACGATGATGCACGACTTCCACCTCACCCGCTCCCACGTCGTCTTCATGGATCTGCCCGTCGTCTTCGACCTCGACCGCGCCATGCGGCCCGGCGGCGGCATGCCGTACGCATGGGACCCCGGCTACGGCGCCCGGCTGGGCGTGCTGCGCCGCGACGACCCCCACGGCGAAGTGCGATGGCTCCCCATCGACCCCTGCTACGTCTTCCACGCGCTCAACGCCCACGACGAGCAGGACGCCGGCGGCGAGCGCATCGTGCTGTACGTGACCCGCTATCCGCGCTTCGGCGCCGGGGGCGGCCGGGACGACCACGCCACCCTGTGGCGGTGGACCCTCGACCTGACGGCAGGGACGGTGACCGAGGACCAACTGGACGACCGGCCCTGCGAGTTCCCGCGGGTGGACGACCGGCTCGCGGGCCTCGCCGCCCGGTACGGCCACGTCACCGCCACCTCACTGCCCGGCAGGCCCCTCGAGCGCGGCGCCCTGCTCCGCTACGACCTGTGGACCGGCTCCGTCGCCCGCCACGACTTCGGGCCCGGGAGGACGCCCGCCGAGGCGGCGTTCGCCCCCGCCGACGACCGGCCCGGCGGCCCCGGATGGCTGCTGACCTACGTGTATGACGCCGGCACCGGCCGGAGCGACCTCGTCATACTCGACGCCGACGACCTCGCCGCGGACCCGGTCGCCACCGTCCACCTGCCGCAGCGGGTGCCCTACGGTTTCCACGGCAACTGGCTCGCGGACTGCTGAGCCGGAGGAGGGCCCCCGCGGCCGCGGGCTGCAGAGGCAGGGGCTAGCCGGCGTCGGGGCCGATGACCAGCGCATCCATCGTCCGGGCCTGCACCTCGCGCTCCACCGCGGCGGCCACGAAGGCGGCGACGTTCTCCTGCCCCACGAGCGCGGCCACGGCCCGGGCGGTCCGGTCCGGGAGCCGGACGGAGCCGTGGTGGGGGAGAGAGCCGGCGGGATCCGCCGGACCGCTCCGGGGCTGCGCCAAGCCGCCCGGAGGGTTCGCCGCAGGCTCACCCTCGGATGCCTCCCGGGCGCCCTCCGCCGCAGCCGGGCTGTCCTCGCAGGCTTCGGCGTCCAGGTGCCGGCGGAGATAGCTCGTCGCCAAGGCGCGCATGGCGCGGGCGAGTTCGGCGTCGACCGTCTGCTGGGCCAGCGGCCGGAGCCGGCGCACCAGCGAGGCGGCCTCGGTGGCCTCCTCGTCCGTGGGCGGGTGGTCGAGATACTGCCGGAAGACGTACTCGGTGGTGAAGTCCAGGAACCGGCCCGCTATGTGCTCGACCTTCGTGCGCAGTTCGCGCAGGTGGACGGTGATGGCGAGCAGCGGGACCCCGGCGGCGTGGAGCTCCGCGGCGACGGCCAGCTCCTGCGGGCTCGGCACGAGGAACTCCTCGGGCGAATCCGGTACGCGCACGAGGACACCGAGCTTCACCGCCTCCTCCACGGCCTCGTCGTCCTGGATCCCACCGAACCGCTCGCCCAGCTCCGCGCGGGTGATCCGGCCCGCCTCCTCGTCCGTCCACGGACCGGCCACCTCGGCGACCAGCCCGAGGACACCGCTCAGGCCGCGGCCGGTGTCCCAGGCGTCCAGCAGCTCTTTGATGCTGGCCAGGGTGTAGCCGCGGTCGAGGAGCCCGGCGATCTGCCGCAGGCGCGCCAGATGGGCGTCCCCGTAGACGTTGGCGCGGCCGCGCCGCTCCGGCTTGGGGAGCAGCCCGCGGTCCTGGTAGGCGCGGATCGTGCGGACCGTGGCACCGCTGCGGTGGGCGAGTTCCTCGATGCGGTACTCGCGGTCGGGGCCGGGCCGGCCGGCGTGGCCGCGCCGGCCGGGACGATCGGGCTGCTCGGACAAGTGTGTCGCTCCTTACGAGAGGGCCGCGCGGCCTATCGCGCCCGCCGCGGTCCGTGCCGCGGGCGAGGTCGCCAGATAGTCAACGGCCCTGCGCAGTGACCCCTCCTTCGAGGGATGGTACGACCGCCGGAGGTAGCGCGGGACGGCTCCGCCCAGCTCGCGCCAGCTCGGCAGCAGGCCCTTGGCCGCGGCCCGCTGGTGCTCGCGCAGCGAGTAACGCATCCGGCCCGCGAGCCGCGGGTCGTTCTGTATGAGAAAGCGCGCCCCCCGGCGCCACAGGTGGAACAGCACGGGCGCCGTCACGGCCATGCCGAGGACGCGGCGGGCGTAGCGGCCGCGGTCCTCGCCGCCGCAGTGCTCGTACATGTCGAAGGCGACCGAGCGGTGCTCGACCTCCTCGGCGCCGTGCCAGCGCAGCAGGTCCAGCATCACCGGATCCGGGACGGCCCGGTCCAGGCCCTCCGCCTCCAGCACCCAGTTGCCCAGGACGGCCGTGAACTGCTCGATGGCGGCGATCAGCGAGAGACGGAAGCGCAGCCATTCCCGTGCCGTCACCGGCATGCCGAACGGCGGCTCGTCGCCGAGCAGGACGTCGAAGAGGTAGTCGACGTGGCGGGTGTACGGGGCGGTGTCCAGGCCCTGTGCGGCGAGGTGGCCGAGCACGTAGGCGTGCTGCACGCTGTGCGTGGCCTCCTGGCCCATGAACCCCTTGACGTCCTTCAGCAGCACGGGGTCCCGCACCAGCGGCAGGGCTTCCTTGAACACCTTGACGAACCATCGCTCCCCGGCCGGCAGCAGCAGGTGCAGGACGTTGATGACGTGGGTGGCGGTGGGCTCGCCCGGTATCCAGTGCAGTGGTGTCGCGTCCCAGTCGAAGGAGACGCGTCTGGGGGCTATCGCGTGCCCGCCCCGGTGGCCGTCGGTCATTTCTGCTTCTCCTCCGCCGGCCGCTACAGCGGCGGCTCGATCCTGGCGAGGGCGCGCTGCGCCCACGGTGTGAAGCGGGACATGAAGCGGAGGCCATGGGCCTCGGGAGTGACGGGGGCGACCGCCTGGTTGCGCACCACGGCCCGCAGGACCGCCTCGGCGACCTTCTCCGGCGGGTAGTTGCGCAGGCCGTAGGCGCGGGCGGCCTTGGTGCGGCGGCGCCGCGCCTCCTCCTCGGGGACCCCGGCGAAGTGGGCGGAGCCGGTGATCCCGGTGTTGACGATGCCGGGGCAGATGGCGGAGACGCCGATCCCCTGCCCGGCCAGCTCGGCGCGCAGGCACTCGCTGAGCATCAGCACCGCCGCCTTGGAGGTGCTGTAGGCGGGCAGGGCCCTGGAGGGCTGGAAGGCGGCGGCGGAGGCGGTGTTGACGATGTGGCCGCCCTGGCCGCGCTCGGCCATCTGCTTGCCGAACAGCCGGCAGCCGTGGATCACGCCCCACAGATTGACGTCGAGGACCTTGCGCCAGTCCTCCGCCGTCGTGTCCATGAAGGACCCGGAGACGCCGACACCGGCGTTGTTGACCAGCACGTCCACCACGCCGTACTCGGCGGCGACCTTGGCGGCCAGCTTCTCCATCGCCTGCTCGTCCGAGACGTCGGCGCACTCGGCCCATGCCTCGGGGGCGCCGATCAGCCGGGCCATGTCCGCCGTGCGGGCTGCGGCCTCCGCATCGCGGTCCACGGCGACGACCCGGGCGCCCGCCTCCGCGAAGGCGAATGCCGTGGCCCGGCCGATGCCGCTGCCGGCGCCCGTCACGAGCGTCAGCCGGCCGGCGAACCAGCGCGCGTACGGATGGGCCGGTGCGCTCTCCCGTGCCGGCGACCCCTCTTGCCGGGCCGTCGCGAACTCGGCGATCCACGCCGCCACTTGGTCGGGACGGGTGCGCGGCACCCAGTGCTTGGCGGCCAGGTTGCGCCGCACCAGACCGGGGGCCCACTGCTCCAGGTCGTCGTACAGCCGCTCGGAGAGGTAGGCGTCGCCGGTCGGGGTGATGAGCTGCACGGGCGCGTGGGCGTAGGCGTCGGTGCGCGGGCGGCGGAGCCGGGCGAGGACGTTGTCGCGGTAGAGCCAGGCGCCGTGCGCGGCATCCTCCGGCAGCGACGGCGTGGGATAGCCGGAGACCGGCAGCTTCTCCGCCCGCGCCAGCATCCTGGGCCACTGCTTGCCCAGCGGGCCGCGCCAGGCCGCCTCCGGCAGCCCGGGGGTGTGCAGCAGATACACGTACCAGGAGCGGGCGCTCTGGCCCAGCAGATGGGCCATGCGCCGCGGCGTGGGCCGTGCGGCCCGCTTGCGGAACCACATCGCGAGGTGGTCGAGGGAGGGACCGGAGATCGACGTGAAGGAGGCGATGCGCCCCTCGGTGCGCGCGACGGTGGCGAACTCCCAGCCCTGCACCGACCCCCAGTCGTGCCCGACCAGGTGCACCGGAGCGTCCGGGCTCACCGCATCGGCGACGGCCAGGAAGTCGTCGGTGAGCTTCTCCAGGGTGAAGCCGCCCCGCAGCGGCTTCGGCGCCGTGGACCGGCCGCAGCCCCGCACGTCGTACAGCACGACGTGGAAGCGGTCGCTCAGCCGCTGCGCGACCTCCGACCAGACCTCCTTGCTGTCCGGATAGCCGTGCACCAGCACCATGGTGGGCAGGGAGGGGTCGCCGAGCTCGGCGACGCACAACTCGATCCCGCCCGTACGGATGCGGCGCTCGCGCGCGCCCTCCAGCCCGGCGCCGTTCCCGGCGTGCTCGCTCATGCGGCCCTCTCCTCCTGCCCGCGCCGCACGTGCGGCAGATCGTCGTCCAGCCAGAACGCACTCTCCTCCGGGTCCCGGGAGTCGGTGACCACCAGGAGCTCCTCGAACTTCGCGCCCGTCCCCCGGAAGCCGATGTGGGGCTCGACCGCCCACAGGCCCGGCCGGGGCGGGTGATCGGAGAACCGGTACGGGCTCCACAGCGGCGACCAGCCCTCGCGGTGCCCGTGGAGGGCGTCGGAGGCGAGGCCCTTGAGCGCCCCGGTGCCGAACCCGAAGACGTGCGGTGACCAGCGGCGCTCCCTGCTCCGGCCCACCTTGTGGGCGATCACGCCGAACGGATAGGCCCGGTGCCGGTTGGTGTGGCCCTGGCGGGCCATGAGCCGGTCCACGTCCTCGTAGATCTCCCGCAGCGGGCGGCGCTCGCGCACCTCGCGCAGGATCAGCTCCCGGTGCTCGCCGAGATCGGCGAGCAGGCGGTCGTGCAGCGGGTTCGGGCCGAGGCAGCCGGAGTAGCCGATGTCGGCCGTGAAGCCGCGGTGGACCGGCGCCATGTCGAGGATGAAGGGCATCCCCGGCTCCAGCCGCCGGCCGGTGGGGAAGAACTGCAGCGGCACCCGGAAGCCCGCGAAGGCCGTGCGGTCCCCGAACCAGGCGAACGGCAGGTGGAACCAGTCCCGCACCCCGCGCCCGCGCAGCCACTCCCGCTGCATCCGGGCCGCCTCGCGCTCGGTGACCCCCGGTCTCAGCTGGGCGGCGACGGCCTCCGCGCAGTCGTAGGCCAGCCGCTGGACTTCCCGGAAGCCCCGCAACTCGCCGGTGACTTCCCAGGGCACTACTGAGGTCATGGCCATTCGTCCGTCCCGTGTGCCGGCTCCGGTACGCGTACGTAACTTGACATTGAAGAATGTGACAATGACCGGCGGCTACGTCAAGGGTCGTGCACGGCCTGTGGAAAACCTCTTCCCCGCTCCGCAGTCTCCTCCGCCACTCCCGGCCTGCTCCTCCCGCCGGGCCGGTTCCCTACGGGAACGTCAGACCTGAGGAGTACACGGAAGCAGCCGTCCGGTCTGACGCCTGCTGTGGCCCGCGCCACTACCGTCGAAGGCGTGACTGTGATCGCAACCGAAAGCCTCAGCAAGCGGTTCCCCCGGGTGACCGCTCTTGACCGGCTGTCCGTCGACATCACGCCGGGCGTCACCGGCCTGGTGGGCGCCAACGGAGCCGGCAAGTCCACGCTGATCAAGATCCTGCTCGGGCTGTCCCCCGCCACCGAGGGCCGCGCCGCCGTGCTCGGCCTCGACGTCGCGACCGAGGGCGCCGCCATCCGCGAGCAGGTGGGCTACATGCCCGAGCACGACTGCCTGCCGCCCGACGTGTCGGCCACCGAATTCGTCGTCCACATGGCGCGGATGTCCGGGCTGCCCGTCACCGCGGCCCGCGAGCGCACCGCCGACACGCTGCGCCACGTGGGCCTCTACGAGGAGCGGTACCGCCCCATGGGCGGCTATTCGACGGGCATGAAGCAGCGGGTCAAGCTGGCCCAGGCCCTCGTCCACGACCCCCGGCTCGTCCTCCTGGACGAACCCACCAACGGCCTCGACCCCGTCGGCCGCGACGAGATGCTCGGCCTGATCCGCCGCATCCACACCGACTTCGGCATTTCGGTGCTGGTCACGTCACACCTGCTCGGCGAGCTGGAGCGCACCTGCGACCACGTCGTCGTCATCGACGGCGGCAAGCTGCTGCGCTCCTCCTCCACCAGCGACTTCACCCAGGCCACGGCCTCCCTCGCGGTCGAGGTCACCGACTCCGACGCCCACCCGGACGGCACGGCGGCCCTCGCCGCCGCGCTCGCCGAGGCCGGCCTCGCCGTCCAGCCCGTCGGCCGGACCGCGGAGTTCGCGGCCGCCGGCTCCGGCCACGTCCTCCTCGTGGACGTCACCGGCGACGACACCTACGACACCGTGCGCGACGCGGTCGCCGGCCTCGGCCTCGGCCTCGTCCGCATGGAGCAGCGCCGCCACCGCATCGCGGAGGTCTTCCAGAGCGCACACGAAAGGGGCAGCTCCCATGGCGCCTGAGACCACCTCCGCGCCCGCGCAGGACGTCATCCACAACATTGGTTACCGCAACTACTCCGGCGCCCGCCTCGGCCGCTCCTACGCCCGCCGCTCGCTCTTCTCGCAGAGCCTGCGCGGCGCGTACGGCCTCGGCCGGTCGGCGAAGTCCAAGGTGCTGCCGATGATCCTCTTCGGCGTAATGTGCCTGCCCGCCGCCATCATGGTGGCCGTCGCGGTCGCCACCAAGCTCAGCAAGCTGCCGGTGGAGTACACGCGTTACGCGATCATCATGCAGGTCGTCATCGGCCTCTACCTCGCCGCGCAGGCCCCGCAGGCCGTCTCGCGCGACCTGCGCTTCAAGACCGTTCCGCTGTACTTCTCGCGCCCCATCGAACGGGCCGACTACGTGGCCGCGAAGTTCGCCGCCATGTTCTCCGCCCTGTTCATCCTCACCGCAACGCCCCTGCTGATCCTGTACCTCGGTGCCCTGCTCGCCAAGCTCGACTTCCTGGAGCAGACGAAGGGGTTCGCACAAGGACTGGTCTCCGTGGCACTGCTGTCCCTGCTCTTCGCCGGCATCGGCCTGGTGATCGCCGCGCTCACTCCCCGCCGCGGCTTCGGAGTCGCCGCCGTCATCGCCGTGCTGACCATCTCCTACGGCGTGGTCAGCACCGTCCAGGGGATCGCCCTGCAGCGCGACAGCACCGACGCGATCGGCTGGCTCGGCCTCTTCTCGCCCATCACCCTCATCGACGGCGTGCAGACGGCGTTCCTCTCCGCCAGTTCGGCCTTCCCCGACGGCCACGGCCCCAGCACCGCGGCGGGCGTCGTCTACCTGCTCGTGCTCCTCGCCCTGATCGCCGGCTCCTACGGGCTGCTGATGCGCCGCTACCGAAAGGTCGGGCTGTGACCTCCATCCGTATCGACAACGTCTCCCGGTGGTTCGGCAACGTCGTCGCCGTCAACGACGTCTCCATGACCGTCGGCCCGGGCGTCACCGGCCTCCTCGGCCCCAACGGCGCGGGCAAGTCCACCCTCATCAACATGATGGGCGGCTTCCTCGCCCCCTCCACCGGCACCGTCACCCTCGACGGCACCCGCATCTGGCGCAACGAGGAGATCTACCGCCACATCGGCATCGTCCCCGAGCGGGAGGCGATGTACGACTTCCTCACCGGACTGGAGTTCGTCCGCGCCAACGCCGAACTGCACGGGCTGGGCGCCGCCGAGGCCCGGAGGGCGCTCGCCACCGTCGAGATGGAGTACGCCCAGGACCGCGCGATCAGCACGTACAGCAAGGGCATGCGACAGCGCGTGAAGATGGCGTCCGCGCTCGTCCACGAGCCCTCCGTACTGCTCCTGGACGAGCCCTTCAACGGCATGGACCCGCGCCAGCGCATGCAGCTGATGGACCTGCTCCGCAGGATGGGCGCCGAGGGCCGCACCGTGCTCTTCTCCTCGCACATCCTGGAGGAGGTCGAGCAGCTCGCCACCCACATCGAGGTCGTCGTCGCGGGCCGGCACGCCGCCTCCGGCGACTTCCGCAAGATCCGCCGGCTGATGACGGACCGCCCGCACCGCTACCTGGTCCGCTCCAGCGACGACCGCTCCCTGGCCGCCGCCCTGATCGCCGACCCGTCGACGGCGGGCATCGAAGTGGACGTCCAGGAAGGCGCCCTGCGCATCCAGGCCGTCGACTTCGGCCGCTTCACCGCGCTGCTGCCCCGGATCGCCCGGGACCACGGCATCCGGCTCCTCACGGTCTCGCCCTCGGACGAGTCCCTGGAATCGGTCTTCTCCTACCTCGTCGCGGCCTGAAAGGAGCCCAGCGCCATGTACAACGCCACCGTCGCACGGCTCACCTACCGGGGCCTCCTGGGCCGCCGCCGCGCCTTCATCCTGTTCGGGCTGCCCGCCCTGCTGCTCACCGTCTCGGTCGTCATCCGCGTGCTCGTCGGCGCGGACGACGGCACCGCGAGCAGCGTCCTGGGCGGCTTCGCGCTGGCCACCATGGTCCCCCTCATCGGCGTCGTCGCCGGCACCGGCGCGATCGGCCCGGAGATCGACGACGGCTCGGTCGTCTACCTCCTCTCCAAGCCGGTCAAACGGCCCACGATCATCCTCACCAAGCTGATCGTCGCGATCACCGTCACCGCCGTCTTCTCCGCCGTCCCCACGCTCGTCGCGGGCTTCATCCTCAACGGCAACAGCCAGCAGATCGCCGTCGCCTACGCCGCAGCGGCAGCCGTCGCCTCCGTCGCCTACAGCGCGGTGTTCCTGCTGCTGGGCACGGTCACCCGGCACGCCGTCGTGGCGGGCCTGATCTACGCCCTGGTGTGGGAGTCGCTCTTCGGCAGCCTCGTCCCCGGCGCCCGCACCCTGAGCGTCCAGCAGTGGTCGCTCGCCCTCGCCCAGCGCATCGGCGCGGACGGCGCCGTCTCCTCGGACGTGGGGCTGCCGCTGGCCCTCGTCCTGCTCGCCGGTGTGACGGTGGCGGCGACGTGGTTCGCGGGCCAGAAGCTGCGCTCCCTCACGCTCGCCGGGGAAGAGTGAGCCTTTTGGGCTTCATCCCGCGATGACGTACCGCTGCAGCGCCCGGGCGATCTCCACCTGCTCGGGCGCGAGTGCGTTCTCACCGTCCTCCACGTCCCACAGGGCGTTCTGCAGCACTCTGCCCAGCGTCCAGCGGGCGGCCCGCTGCCGGTCCAGGCCCAGCACTTCGGTCATCAGGTCGAAGCGGCGCAGCACGGCCCGGTCGACGTCACCGGTCGCGGTGATGTCGTCCCACCGGTCGTGCAGGGCGGGCAGCAGTTCGAAGCCCGGATCGCCCATGAGCGGCTTGGGGTCGATGGCGAGCCACGGCTCACGTGCGGAGCCCGGCACGGGAGCGAGGACGTTGTCGTAGTGGAGGTCCCAGTGCAGCAGCCGGTCGCCGGGCTCGCCGATGACCTCCCGTACGGCCGCGGCGCACGTCTCCACCAGCCGGCGCTCCGAGACGTCGCGCAGCTCGGGCAGGGCCGCGGGCACGTCCTTCAGCATGGCCCCGGCGACCTCCCCCAGGGGACGCAGCCCGGCGGGTACGGGGGCCGTCAGGAGCCGGGCCAGCAGCTCGGAGAGCGTCTGCAGGGACGCTTCGGCATCGCGTATGGACAAGAGTGAACGGTTTGCGTCCAACCGCTCCAGCAGCATCGTGCCGGTCGCCGCGTCGTGGTCGAGGAGCGCGACCGCCCCGTCACCGTCCCATGCCTGCAGCGCGGCCGGCTCGCCCACGCTCTCGTCGGTGACGGGCTGGAGCTTGAGCGCCGCCCGGCTGCCGTCCTCGCGCAGCACGGGCAGGACGAGGGCGACCATGCCGTGCGAGGCGGGCCCGTCGATCCGCAGGCCCCAGTGGTCGAGGAAACGGGCGGCCAGCTCCGGCAGGGCGGCGACCCAGGAGCGGCCCAGCTCCCCGTCGAATTGCTCGTGGAATCCGGCGAGTTCGGCCGGGACGGTGATGCGGTGAGCGGCGTGCATGGGCAGCGGTCTCCTCACGACGGGTGGGGAGGCCCCGCAGGGCCTCCTGTCCACCCAACGTCTCAGATCTTCCGATCGCGCCCGGCGCCCATCGCGAGAAGCAGCAGCGCCGCACAGGCGACGAGCAGCAGGGCGATCGGAAGCGTCCAGCTGTCCGTCGCCTGGTGGACCGCACCGATCGCGAACGGCCCGACGGAGGCGAGCAGATAACCCCACGTCTGTGCCATGCCCGACAGCCGGGACGCCGCGTGGGCGTCCCGCGTGCGCAGCACCATCAGTGTCAGGGCGAGACCGAGCAGACCGCCCTGCGCCACGCCCATCAGCGTCGCCCAGACCCACGCGCCCTCGACCGGGGCGGTCAGCAGACCGGTCACACCGGCGGCCATGAGGACGACCACGCCGGCACCGATCGCCCGCTGGTCGCGCATCCGCCCGGCCACCATGGGCACCACGAACGAACCGGCCATCTGCACCAGCGTGTAGAAGGCGTAGACGATGCCGGCCTCGTTCTTGCTCATGCCGTGGTCGGTGAACACGGTCGGCATCCAGGCGATGCACACGTACGCGATCAGCGACTGGGTGCCCATCATCAGCGTGACCTGCCAGGCGAGGGGCGAGCGGGTCAGCTTCCGGCCGCTCTGCGCCGTCCGCACGGGTGCGGCGGCCGCCTGGCCGTGCCGGGTGCCGCGGCGCGCGATGACGGCCTGCGGGATCCAGGCGACGGCCGCCACGGCGGCGAGCAGCGCCCAGGAGGCCAGGGAGCCCCGCCAGCCGCCCAGTGCGTCCTCCAGCGGCACCGACAGGGCGGCCGAGCCGGTGGCGCCGAGGATCAGCGTGGTCGAGTACAGCGCGGTCATGCTTGCGGCGCGGTCGGGGAAGTCGCGCTTGACCAGGCCGGGCATCAGGACGTTGAGCAGGGCGATCGCAGTGCCGACGAGCGCACAGCCGGTGAAGAGGGCCACGACGGGGGGCGCGACGCGCAGCAGGATGCCGCCGCACAGCAGCAGGAGGGCGCCGCAGAGGACGGCTTCCGTGCCCCAGCGGCGGGCCAGCTTCGGCGCGATGATCGAACCGAGGCCCATGAAGATCAGCGGGATGGTGGTGACCAGGCTGCTCGCCGCTGCCGCGAGGTGGAAGTGGTCGCTGATCTCGCCCATCAGGGGCGAGACTCCGGCGAGCGCGGCCCGCATGTTGAGCGAGGCGAGGACGATGCCCGTCATGACGAGCGCCGGGTGGGCGCGCAGGGTGCGGCGCGCGGCGGCCACGGGCGGCGCGGGCGCGAGATCCGCTTCCGCGTCTATCAGGGGGTCGCGTGTGTCCGGCCTCGTTTCCGACATGGGGTGCCTTTCCAGTGGGGGTGCATGTGCTGCGTCAGGGGTGGCGCGGTGCCGTGCGGCAGCGCCGTGTCAGCTCTCGCCGAGCAGGGTCTCGACGGCCTGCTTGGGACGTTCGAGGAGGGCCCGGGCGGCCCGTCCGGCGGCCTCGGGGTCGCCGGAGGCGATGGCGTCCATGAGGGCGTGGTGGTCGCCGTGGATGATGCGCGGCATGTCGCGGTCCCCCAGGGCGGTGACCAGCGCCTCGCGGACGGAGCTGCTGAACCAGGCGTAGGTGGCCGTCAGGGCGCTGTTGTGCGCGGCTTCCACGACGGCGCGGTGAAACTCCACGTCGTGGTCGGCGTAGAGCTCCAGGTTGCCGGAGTCCGGCTGGCCCTCGGGGTCCTCGAAGGCGGTCTGGGCGTCCAGCGCGGCCCGCATCCGCTCCAGGTCGGCGGGCTCGTGGCGGAGCGCCGCGAGCCGGGCGGCCTCGGCCTCCAGCGCGATGCGGAGCTCCAGCACGTCGCGCACGCCCGCCCGCTGCAGGCCGCGCATGATCTCGCCCGGGTCGGCGGTGGAGACCACGAAGGTGCCCTCGCCCTGGCGCGAGCGCAGCATCCCGGCGTGGACCAGGACGCGGACGGCCTCGCGGACCGTGTTGCGGCCGACCTGGAGCTGCTCGGCGAGCGCGTGCTCGGTGGGGATGCGGGCGCCGACCTTCCACTCTCCGGCGGCGACCTGCGCGCGCAACTGATCCACGACGGTGTCCACGAGGGACTGCCGTCCCGCCGCCCGCAGCGCCATACGTCCTCCGGTTCCGAGCTGGTGTGCACCGGGGAGCCGATTCACCCGGTTGCCCAGTCATCCTACAACTCATCTCCGGGGCGGCTCCGGGGCCGAGCGGCTACCGTCGAAGGATGCGTGGACGGGACGAGCGCCGCGGCTCCGGCACGTTCGGCAGGTGGCCGGCCGTCGCCGCCCGCGCCGCTTCCCTGGCGCGGTCCGGGGCGGCCTCCTGGATCCGCTCCTCGCCGGGGACGCACATATGGCTGCTCGTCATCGGCGTCACCAGCCTGGTGATCGCGGCTGCCAGCCAGGATCTGGAGACGTTCCTGCTGCACCACAACAGCAGCAACATCCACCAGCTCACCAAGCACCCGCTGCAGTCGCTCCTCATCAGCGGCTTCTGGATCGAGGACCCGTCCTCGTTCCTGCTCTACGCGGCTCTCTTCGAGGTCTTCCACGCGAACGTCGAGCGCTGGGCCGGAACGGCCCGCTGGCTGTTCACCGTCGGCTTCGCGCATGTCGCGGCGACGCTCATCAGCCAGGAAGTCGTGCTGCTGTCCATAGAGGACCACTCACTGCCGCGGTCGATGAAGAGAGTGGTCGACATTGGCGTCTCGTACGGGCTCGCGGCCGCCGCCGGGCTCCTCACGTACCGGATCCCGCGGCCCTGGCGGTGGGTCTACCTCGCCGGTGTGGTGCTGTTCTTCGGCGTCCCCCTCGCTACGGGGGGCACCTTCACCGACCTGGGGCACGCGGTGGCCGTGGCCATCGGGCTCGGCCTCCGGCAATTCGCTCACGGCCGCCCCGTGTGGGACTTCGGGCGCATCCCCGGAGCCCTGCGGCGAGCGGCCGTGTCCGTCGGACACGACCGCTGCGGCCCGCCCGGACGGAGCGGCCTCAGCCGTAAAGGCGCTCCAGGACCGTAGCGATCCCGTCGTCCTCGTTGGAGCCGGTGACCTCGTCGGCGACGGCCCGCAGCTCCGGGTGGGCGTTGGCCATGGCCACGCCGTGGGCCGCCCAGCCGAACATCGGTATGTCGTTGGGCATGTCGCCGAAGGCGATCGTCTCGGCGGCCTTCACCCCGAGCCGGCGCGCCGCCAGGGACAGGCCGGTGGCCTTGCTCAGGCCCAGCGGCAGGAGCTCCACGACGCCCGCGCCCGCCATCGTCACCCCGACGAGGTCGCCCGCGGCCGCGCGGGCGGCGGCGGTCAGGGCGTCGTCGCCGAGCTCGGGGTGCTGCAGGTAGAGCTTGTTGAGGGGCTCGGCCAGGAGTTCGTCCCGGTCGTGGGCCACCACGGCCGGGAGCGGGCCCTCCTGGACGCGGTAGCCGGGGGTGACCAGCACCTCGCCGTCGAGGCCGTCGCGGCCCGCCGCGAGGTGCAGCGGGCCGGTCTCGGCCTCGATCTTGGCGACGGCCAGCCCCGCGATCCGCCGGTCCAGCGTCACCGACGTCAGCAGCCGGTGCTCGCCCGCGTGGTAGACCTGCGCGCCCTGGGCGCACACCGCCAGGCCCCGGTAGTCCAGGGCCTGCAGGATGTGGCGCGTCCAGGGGACGGCCCGGCCGGTCACGACGATGTGCGCGGCTCCCGCCTCCGTGGCCAGCTTCAGGGCGGCCCGGGTGCGCTCCGAGACGGTCTCGTCGGAGCGCAGCAGGGTGCCGTCCAGATCGGTCGCGACAAGGCGGTACGGCAGGGCCGCCGTGGCGGGGCGCGCGTCGGTCACTTGGCGACCGGCTCCAGGACCTCGCGACCGCCCAGGAACGGCCGGAGCGCCTCGGGGACGCGCACCGAGCCGTCGGCCTGCTGGTGGTTCTCCAGCAGCGCCACGATCGTGCGCGGCACCGCGCACAGCGTGCCGTTGAGCGTCGCCAGCGGCTTGACCGTCTTGCCGTCGCGCATCCGGACGGACAGGCGGCGGGCCTGGAACTCGTCGCAGTTGGACGTGGACGTCAGCTCGCGGTACTTGCCCTGGGTCGGGATCCAGGCCTCGCAGTCGAACTTGCGGGAGGCCGAGGCGCCGAGGTCACCGGTGGCCGTGTCGATCACCTGGAAGGGCAGCTCCAGGCTGGTCAGCCACTGCTTCTCCCACTCCAGCAGGCGCGCGTGCTCGGCCTCGGCGTCCTCCGGCGCGATGTACGAGAACATCTCGACCTTGTCGAACTGGTGGACGCGGAAGATGCCGCGGGTGTCCTTGCCGTACGTACCGGCCTCGCGGCGGAAGCACGGCGAGAAGCCGGCGTAGCGCAGCGGCAGCTGGTCGGCGTCGAGGATCTCGTCCATGTGGTACGCCGCGAGCGGCACCTCGGACGTGCCCACCAGATAGAAGTCGTCCTTCTCCAGGTGGTAGACGTCCTGGGCGGCCTGGCCGAGGAAGCCGGTGCCTTCCATGGCGCGCGGCTTGACCAGCGCGGGCGTCAGCATCGGGGTGAAGCCGGCGGCCGTCGCCTGGGCGATGGCCGCGTTGACGAGCGCGAGCTCCAGCAGCGCGCCGACACCCGTCAGGTAGTAGAAGCGCGAGCCGGACACCTTGGCGCCGCGCTCGACGTCGATCGCGCCGAGCAGCTGGCCGAGCTCCAGGTGGTCCTTGGGCTCGAAGCCCTCGGCGGCGAAGTCGCGGGGAGTGCCGACGGTGTCCAGGACGACGAAGTCGTCCTCGCCGCCGCGCGGTACGTCGGGGTGGACCAGATTGCCGATCTGCAGCAGCAGGCGCTGCGTCTCGGCGGCGGCCTCGTCCTGCTCGGCATCGGCGGCCTTGACGGCGGCGGACAGCTCGCCGGCCTTCTTCAGCAGCGCGGCCTTCTCGTCACCGGTGGCCTTGGGGATGAGCTTGCCGAGCGCCTTCTGCTCGGAGCGGAGTTCGTCGAAGCGGACGCTGGACGACCTGCGCCGTTCGTCGGCGGAGAGAAGTGCGTCGACGACGTCGACATCCTCTCCACGAGCACGCTGGGAGGCGCGCACACGGTCGGGGTCCTCACGAAGCAGGCGAAGGTCAATCACCCCTCCAGGCTACCGTTGCGCACGCGATCACTCGACGGCATATTCCTCTTGGTGGTGGTTTGCCCCATTTTGAGGCATTGGAAAAGGCTGTGCATAATCAGCAGCCCGGGTGATCGGGGAGGCGTCGGAAAGCGCTCGGTGGAGTGCCCGGGGAATGGGTGCGCTTTTACGGAAAAGCGGGCATAGCGGCGGTGCCGACCGCTGATCGGCTTGCGGGCAAGGGGAGTTGGCCCACTCCTTGTCCACAGGAGCGAATGGCTCCGCTTTCTTTGTCCACAGGCTGTGCGTGAAATCTGTGGATGCCGGAATCGAACGTTCCGTCCGCTTCTGTCCTGCGCCGTGTATTCCTTGGTCAAACCTCGCGCGGCCACTCATTCGGGTGGTATTACCCCGCCCCAAAGGGTTATTCACCGACATTCTGCTGACGGATCGCGGGGAGGCGGCACGATCGGGTGGACCTAGGTGCTGTGGATGACGACCCGGTGGCTAGAGCGATTTGTCGACCTTGGCCGATTCGGGGAGACGGCACCCCGCCTCGCTCTGTCGACTTATCCCCAGGTCGAGAACCACCTGTGGATAACTCTGGGGATGTTCGCGCCGACGGCTACCGTCGAGACGTGGACAACGAAGACACGATCGCCTCAGGCGCGGCCGTCCTGGCAGCGCGCCAGCCAGTCCGCCGCCATGACGAACTCCTCGTCCGACGTGCCGTAGCGCGTCGGACCCACCTCCGGCGGAGCCACGTCCGTCCGGGGATAGGAGCCGAGGAACCGCACCTGCGGGCAGATCCGCTTCAGACCCATCAGCGCCTCGCCGACGCGCCGGTCGGCGATGTGCCCCTCCGCGTCGATCGCGAAGCAGTAGTTGCCGATGCCCTCGCCCGTCGGCCGCGACTGGATGAGCATCAGGTTCACCCCGCGCGTCGCGAACTCCTGCAGCAGCTCCAGCAGGGCGCCCGGGTGGTCCTCCCGCAGCCACACCACGACCGACGTCTTGTCCGCGCCCGTCCGCGCCGCCGGCCGGGCCGGACGGCCCACCAGCACGAAGCGGGTCTGCGCGTTCTGCGCGTCGTGGATGTCGGTGACCAGCGGCTCCAGACCGTACGTCGCCGCCGCGAACTCCCCCGCGAACGCCGCGTCGAAGCGCCCCTCCTGCACCAGGCGCGCGCCGTCCGCATTGGAGGCCGCCGACTCCCACAGCGCGTCCGGCAGGTGCGCCGCCAGCCACTTGCGCACCTGCGGCTGCGCCACGGGGTGCCCGGTCACGGTCTTGATGTCCGACAGCGCGGTCCCCGGGCGCACGAGCAGCGCGAAGGTGATCTGCAGCAGCACCTCGCGATAGATCATCAGCGGGGAGCCCGTGGTGAGCTGGTCGAGCGTGGCGGTGACACCGCCCTCCACCGAGTTCTCGATCGGCACGAGGGCGGCCGCCGCCTCGCCGCTGCGCACGGCGTCCAGCGCCGCGGGAACGGACACCATCGGCACCAGCTCCCGCGTCGCCGCCTCCGGCAGCGTCCGCAGGGCAGCCTCGGTGAACGTGCCCTCGGGGCCGAGATAGGTGTAGCGGCTGGCCGACATCACGCTGGCTCCTCGATCGTCCGGTGTCTCGCCACGATACCCAGTGCGACCCGGCGCCCCGAGGCGCTCCGTCAGCCCTCCAGCAGCCGCTGCCCCACGTACTCGCCCGGCGCACAGCCGCCCGGCACCGCGTAGAGGCCGCTCGACTCGTGCCGCAGGAAGCGGGAGAGACCGTCCCCGCGGTCCAGCTTCCGCTGCACCGGCACGAAGCCCTTCATCGGGTCCGCCTGCCAGGCGATGAACAGCAGACCCGCATCCGGAGCACCGTCGTCGAGGAAACCGTCATGGTAGGAGAACGCCCGCCGCAGCATCGTCGCACCACGGTTGGTGGCCGGGGAGGCGACGCGGATGTGCGCGTCGCCGGCGATCGCCAGCGACCCGTCCGCGCGGACCTTGTTGAGGTCCGGCCGGGTCGTCTCCGTGCCGCCGGACAGCGGCGCCCCGTCCGACTTGCGGCGCCCGATCACCTTCTCCTGGCGTTCCAGGGAGAGGTGGTCCCAGGTGTCGAGCAGCATGCGGATGCGCCGGACCACCGCGTACGAGCCGCCCGCCATCCAGGCGTCCTCACCGCTGCGGTCCTCCGGCACGTAGACCTTGGCGGCGAAATCGGGGGACGAGGGCTTGGGGTTGTTCGTGCCGTCGATCTGGCCCATCAGGTTCCGGCCGGTCATCGGCTGCGCGGTGGCGCCGGGCGTCCGGTTGAAGCCGTTCATCTGCCAGCGCAGCCGTGCCGTGCCCGCGGCCTGCTGCTGGAGCAGCCGCAGCGCGTGGAAGGCCACGAGCGCGTCGTCGGCACCGATCTGCACCCACAGGTCACCGTCGCTGCGCTTGGGGTCGATCGCGTCGGCGGTGAAGGTGGGCAGCGGCTCCAGAGCGACGGGCCGCTTGTCGGTCAGACCCGTCCGGTCGAAGAACGTCCGGCCGAAGCCGAAGGTGACGGTGAGCGAGGAGGGTCCCGCATCGAGCGCCACCCCGGACTCGTCGCCTCTGGGCGTCTTCCCGGCCATGAGGTCGGCCGCGGTGGCCGACCACCGGCGCAGCAGCGCGGCGGCGGCCTTGCGGTCGGCCCCCGGCGCGAGGTCGAACGCGAGGAGGTGACCGCACGCCTGCGCTTCGTCGGCGATCCCGGCCTGGTGCGCGCCGTGGAAGGACCGGCTCGCGGAGCCGAGGCCGGTCAGCGGGTCCGGGTCCTTCCGTACGGTCTCGGTGGCGAACGCGCCGGCCGCACCGCCCGCGACGAGCCCGGCCGCGCCCGCGGCGCCTGCCGTGCCGAGCAGCCGGCGTCGGCTGACGCCGCTCCCCGCGCCCACCCGGCCGGCCTTCGCCGTCTTCGGGGACGTCAGGGTCTGTCCGGCGTCCCGCTCCGCGGACCGCTGTGCGCCCTGCTCGGCGGGCTTGGCGGCCTTCGCGCCCTCCTCCGCGATCTTCTTCGCGTCCTCCCTCGTGTTCTCCCGCGCGTCCTGCTCTGCGTCCCGCTTCGGGTCCTGCTTCGGGTCCTGGGAATCCTGGGATCGTTCAGCCATCAGTTGATCTTCACGTTCCTGAGCTCCGTGATCTGGTCGATGTCGGAGGTCCGTACGGTCAGGGTGAGCTGCCACGTGCCCGCCATGGGCAGCTGGAAGCCGGCGGCCTGCCAGCGGCCGGCGGCGACGCGCTTGAGGGACGTCCGCAGCGGGCCGATGTTCTTCTCTTTCTCGGTGAAGGAAACCTCCAGCTCCGGTACGTCGGCGGCCTGGCCGGCCGGGTCGGTCACGGAGACGTCGAGGGAGTTGTTGCCCGAGCGCGCCGGGTCGATACGTACGACGGCCGTGCCTCGCCCGTTCGCCCCACCGGTGTCATACGGGATCCTGATCACGGCCGGTCCCGGGGCGGCCGGACCCGAGGGACGGGGGCCGCCTGCGGCCGCCTGCCGCTGCTCGGTCTCGGCCCGGCCCGGCTGGGTGCCCGTGAGCAGGGTGGTGACGGCGAGCAGGACGACGGCGACCCCGGCCTCGGCCAGGACGGCGCGGCGCAGCCCGCTCCGGCCTTCGTCCGCGTCGCGTCGCCGCCGCCCGGCGGCCTTTTCCAGGGCCTCCTGCTGGCGGGCGAGCTGGGCGGCCCGTTCGGGGGAGGCGGCCTTGTCCTTCCGGGAGGAGCTCACCGGTCCGGCCGTCCGGCCCTGCCCGGCCGCCGCTGCCCGGGCCGGCTTGCCCGGCCGGTCCAGCCGGGCCTGCCCGGCCGCCGGGGCCGTCTTCTTCGGTGCGGGGCGGCCGTCGGTGAGCCGGCCCGTCCAGCGCCGCGAGAAGGACGCGAGCGCGACCATGCCCGCCACGAGCACGGCCTTGAGGAGGAGCAGACGACCGTACTCCGTACCGGTGAGCGCGCCCCACGAGCCGACCTGCCGCCAGGACTGGTAGAGGCCGGTCGTGACCAGGACGCACACCGAGGTGAAGGCGAGCCGGGAGAAGCGCTGCACTTCCGCGCGGCGGACCGGTTCTCCGGACCACAACGCGGCCAGGAGCGCGGCCAGGCCGCCGAGCCAGACCGCGACGCCCAGCAGGTGCAGGACGTCGACCGGCATCGCGAGCCACGGCTGGAGGCCCGCCGACGCGTGTTCGGCCATCGCCCAGGTCGCCGCCAGCCCGACGGCGACGACGGTGCCGCCGATCGCGAGCCCGTAGGCGACGTCACGGCGCTCGATGCCCGTGCGGTCGCCGTCCTCGCGGGCGTACGAGCCGAACAGCACGGCCAGGAACACGGCCGCGGCGCTCAGCAGCAACAGCCGCGACAGCAGTGCCGCCCCGGGTTTCGTGGCCAGCACGTCGCCGAGGAGGGTGAGGTCGAAGGAGGAACCGAGTCCCTTGCCGCCGGTGTACGGGCCGCGCAGCAGCAGGAGCACCGCGGTTGCGGCGAAGAGAGTGATCCAGCCGCCGACCGCTGTCCGCTGCACGGGCCGAGAGGAGCGGCACACGCCCGCGAACACACAGCCGCCGACGAGGAGGAGGAGGCCGGCATAGGCCGCGTACCGCCCCGTGGTGTAGAGCGCGTCGACGACCGGGTCGGCCCCGGCCGCCGGCACTTCGGCCGCCGTCTTCGACGGCGCGCCTATGGAGAAGGTGAAGGCCCCGGCCACCGGGTGGCTGTCCGCGGAGACGGCCTGCCAGGCCACCGTGTAGGTGCCGTCGGCGATCCCGCCGGCGAGCCCGACGGCGGCCGTGTCGGACCGGCCGTCCACGTGGGCGGGCTTGCCCTCGTCGACGCGCTTGCCCTGCGGGTCGAGGACCCGCACCGAGTCCGCGCTCAGCAGGACGCCTTCGGAGAAGGTGAGCTTCACCCGGCCGGGCGCGGCCGGCACCACCGATCCGGAGGCGGGGTCGGTGGCGGTCAGCGCGGCGTGTGCCGAGGCGCTGCCCGCACCGGGCCCGAGCGCGCACAGCAGCGCGGCGAGCAGCGTGCCGAGGACCGGCAGCAGCCGCCCGGCGGTCAGGGTCTTCATCGCACGTCAGTCCTTGGGACGGAACGTCGTCGACTCCACGGGCACCTGGACCTTGACCGGCCCGGCGGTGGCGAAGTGCAGCGTGAACTCGACCTTCTCGCCGACGTCCGGCTTGTGGCCGAGCTTGCCGAGCATCAGGTGCGTGCCGCCGCGGGTGAGCTTGAGCTCGCCCTTGGCCGGGACGTCGAGGGTGGTCGCGTGCTTCATCTGCGAGCCCTCGGTGGTGTGCATGGTGATGTCACCGGAGAGCGGGCTGGTGACCTTGGTGAGCCGGTCGGCCTTGCTGCCGTCGTTGGTGACGGTGAGGTAGGCGGCGGCCATGTCGGTCATCGCGGGCTGCGGCAGGTAGGCGCCGCTGACCGAGATCTCCGGCTTGCCGGAGGCCAGGGCGTCCTTCTCGGACTGGCAGGCCGTGAGCAGCAGGAGCCCTCCGGCGAGGACGAGCGGCAGGGCGGCGGCGGTGGCGGCGGTGGTCTTGCGCATTACGGGTTCTCCCCCTTGATGATCTTCGGGAGATCCTTGGAGTACTGGTCCTTGGTGGTTTCGGTCGTGTAGATCCAGTGGCCGCCGTCGTCCTTCGGCGAGAAGGCGACGACCTCGGCGCCGTGGCTGACGGTTATGGAGCCGTCCTTCTCCTTCTTGGGCTTCTCCACGAAGATGCCGATGCCCTTCGCCGCCGCCTGGATGGTGGCGAAGTCGCCGGTGAGGCCGACGATGTCCTGGCCGCCCTGGGCGTCGAGCCACTCGCGCATCCGCTTGGGGGTGTCGCGCTCCGGGTCGGTGGTGACGAAGACGACCCGGAGCTTCTCCCGGTCCTCCTTCGGCAGCGACTTCTCGGCCGCGGCGATGTCGGCGACGACGGTGGAGCAGACGTCGGGGCAGTAGGTGTAGCCGAAGTAGAGCAGGAGCGGCCGCCCCTTGGTCTCGTTGACCAGCTCGTACTTCTTGTCGTTCGTGTCCGTCAGGACCAGGTCCGGCTTGGCCTTCGGGCTGTCGAGGGTGATCGCCGGCTTCTTGGGCTGGGCGGAGACGTCGGCGACGGGCTTGTCGCCGCCGTCGTCCGAGCCGCCGCCGCAGGCGGTCAGCGTGAGCGCGGCGGCCGTGGCCAGGGCCGCGCCCAGGATTCTGGTGCGCATGGAGCTCTTCTCCAGGGAGGGGTGGTGGTGCCGGGGAGCGGGACGGCCCCGTGTCAGGCGGTCGGGCGGCGGCGGCCGGCGAGCACGCCGAACGCGACGCCGGCCACGCCGACGACGATGCCGACGACGCCGAGGACGCGGGCGGTGGTGTCGCTGCCGGAGCCGCCGTCGTCCTTGCCGGAGTCACCGGCCGCGTTCTCGCTCTTGCTGCCGTCGCTCTTGTCATCGTGGTGGTCGCCGCCCTGGACGGTGGCGCCCTTGGCGAGGAGCTTCAGCGTGGGCGCCGGGTGCTCGGCCTCGGCACCGCCCGGCTTGGACGGGTCGATCCAGCGGACGACGTCGTCGTCGGAGTACGTCTGGAGCGCCTTGAAGACCAGCTCGTCGGCGTCGTCGGGCAGCTTGCCGACGGACAGCGGGAACTGCTGGAACTGGCCCGGCTCGATCTTGCCGCCGGTCCAGGTGATCTTGCTGACGGCCTCGTCGATGGTCTTGCCGTGCATCTGCAGCGGCTTGTCCAGCTTGGCCTTCTCGACCTTCACCTCCCAGCCGGGGACCGGCTGGGGCATCACCGAGGCGAGCGGGTGCTTGGGGTCGAGCGTGACCTCGAGCTTCACGGTCGAGGCGTTGTCCTTCTCGTTCGGCACCTTGAAGGCGATGGTGCTGTAGCCGCCCTTCTCGGCGGTGCCGGGCTGCACGGAGACGTGAGCGGAGGCGGGGCCGGCGAGCAGCAGGACGGCGCCGGCGGCGACGGTGCCGATGACCGGGAGACGGCGAAGGCGAGCGGACTTGGCGTTCATGGGGACACTCCGGAGACAGGAGGGAACAGGGGAGGGGTGGCACGCGTGCGGTGGTGACGACGACGGTGCGACCGCCTTCCTGCCCGGACTGCTTCTCTCACCCCGGGGCGGCCTGCCGGAATGCGGGCAGGCACAGCCGTACGCGAGCGCACGCAGAAGAACCGGGGCGCTCAAGAGCCCGGGCCCGAGGGCCCGTACGCCGGACCCGAGAGGCCCTTACGGCGGGCCCGAGGGTCCTTACGGCGGAGAGGAGATCGGAGAGGAGATACGGCGGCGGTACGTCGTCAGGCCGCGAGGGCCAGGGCAGGCGGGCCCCGCCTGATCACGGAGTGCTGGAGAGCCGGCTCCGCCGCGGGCCGCTCCTCGGCCGCGGCCGTACGCGGAACGACGGCCACCGGCTTCCCGAGGACGAGCTCGCGCAGGGCGCCCGCGAGGGCGAAGGCGGTGCGCAGGGCCTGGAGGAGAGGGGTCTGCGCGACCTCGCGCGCCGACTGCTCCGAGAGCCTCACCAAGCGCCACAGCGCCACCTCGCCCCGGCGCAGCAGCCAGCCCGCGGCCAGCGCCGCGAGGAGGTGGCCGAGCAGCATCGGCAGCGAGAGGGGGAGCGCGTCGTGCAGGGACCCGAGCAGCGAGCCGGACGGCACGCCGCCGGACGCCCCCGCGGCCTGCCCGGCGGCCGCGGCCGCAGCATCCGGCTGCATGGGGTGCACGGCCGGGTCGAGACCGGCGTCGGTGATGACACGGCGGGCGGCGGACGCGGACATCAGCTGCGGCTGGTTGCAGATCAGCTTCGAGGCGAAGTCGATCATCCGGCCTTCGGCGGCCGTGTGCCGCGGCGCCATGCCCGCGCTCTGCTGGCCGACGCCGAAGAGGGTGTGCAGCGCGAGCTGCCCCGCGGCCAGGCCGGCCGCGATCGACGGCAGCGAGCGCTCCCGTCCCGCCAGCGGCAGCGCCACGGCGAGAACGACCAGGAAACCGGCCGCGAGCGTCCACAGCGGCACCCGCGCACAGGAGGCCAGCACATGCCCGCCCGCGGACAGCAGAACGCAGACCGCGGTGAACACCGCGGCCCGGATCAGTCGCAGATCGGCGCCGACACGCCCGACGGGGTGAGACATGGCTGCGCCATCATCCCACCGGGCTTACTCCTCCCCTACGGCAGGGGGCGCTCGATCTCCACCCGACGGGGGCGCACCGGCGCACTTGCGTACGCCGCCATACACCGATGCATCCACCGGGCGCGTCGTCCGAATGAGCGGTCTCACACACTCGGGAGGCTTACGGGGTGTCAGTGCTGGCTATACGTATCGGTATGTCGAGCCGCGGCCAGGAGGCTGGAGCATGAGCATTTGGTGGTCACTCCATCTGCGGCGCGAGGCCGCGAGCGTTCCGCTCGCGCGGCGGTTGCTCGTCGGCGCCATGGAGACGGCCGGCGTCGACCCCGATATTTCCTATGACCTTTCGCTCGCTCTGAGCGAGGCGTGTGCGAACGCCGTCGAGCACGGCGGCGATTCCTCGACCGGCTACCTGGTCACGGCGTTCATCGACGGAGACACCTGCCGGATCGAGGTCACCGACTCGGGCCCGGGCTTCCCGGGGCAGCCGCGCCCGCACGAGCGCCGCAGCCGGCGCCCGCAGCCCCCCAGGCCCCTCGCTCCCGCCGAGGACGAGCACGGCAGGGGGCTCTTCCTCATCGAGTCGCTCACCGATCACGTCCGCGTCCGGAACCGTCCCGGCCGGCAGGGAGCCGTCGTCACGTTCGACAAGATCCTCAAGTGGAGAGAGGACGCGGCGCTGCTACGGGCGTCGTGAGCCGCCCCCGGAGCCCCGGCTCCGGTCAGGACACCGGCTCCGCTCAGGACACCGGCAGCGTCAGCGGTCAGGAGACCGTCAGCGCTACTTCGTGGACCTCCGTGACCGGGTGGCCGGCCTGGGCGTGGACCCGCTTGACCGCGTCCGCCGAGGGCGCCTCGGACAGGCAGTAGACCGTGCCCGACTTCGGGTCCGCCCACGCCTGCTCGAAGTGCACGCCTTCCTCCGCCTCGATGGCCAGGTCCCTGCGGTGCGCTTCCTTGAGCTGCTCGGCCGTGATGCCCTGCATGCCGTGATGGACGTCCATGAACTTGCCCATGGCTCCTCACACCTCCCTGGGGTCCCCCCGGGTGCACCTTCTCCGGCCATGATGCGCGCACGGACCCCCGGGCCACCACTCACGGACCCACCACTGCGGGAACGCCGTGAGCCTTGGTCCCTCCTGCAGGAGGGACCAAGGCTCAGCGACTCATGCGGCTCACCCGGCTCACGCACGGGCAGCGACGTCGTCAGCCCTTCAGGGCCGCCATCCACGCCTCGACGTCCGAGGACGTCCGCGGCAGCGCAGCGGACAGGTTCCGGTTGCCGTCCTCGGTCACGAGGATGTCGTCCTCGATCCGGACGCCGATGCCCCGGTACTCCTCGGGCACGGTCGTGTCGTCCGCCTGGAAGTACAGCCCGGGCTCCACGGTGAGCACCATGCCCGGCTCCAGAACGCCGTCCACGTACGTCTCCGTACGGGCCACCGCGCAGTCGTGGACGTCCAGGCCCAGCATGTGGCCGGTGCCGTGCAGGGTCCAGCGGCGCTGCAGGCCCAGCTCCAGGACGCGCTCCGCAGGGCCCTCGATCAGACCCCACTCGACCAGCTTCTCGGCGAGCACGCGCTGCGCCGCGTCGTGGAAGTCGCGGTACTTCGCGCCCGGCCGGACGGCCGCGATGCCGGCCTCCTGCGCCTCGTACACGGCGTCGTAGATCTTGCGCTGGAGGGCGTCGTACGTGCCGTTGATCGGCAGCGTACGGGTGACGTCGGCCGTGTAGAGGCTGTTCGTCTCCACGCCGGCGTCCAGCAGGAGCAGGTCGCCGGAGCGGACCGCGCCGTCGTTGCGCACCCAGTGCAGGGTCGTGGCGTGCGGGCCGGCGGCGCAGATCGAGCCGTAGCCGACGTCGTTGCCCTCGACGCGGGCGCGCAGGAAGAACGTGCCCTCGATGTAGCGCTCGGAGGTCGCCTCCGCCTTGTCGAGGACCTTCACGACGTCCTCGAAGCCGCGCACCGTGGAGTCCACGGCCTTCTGCAGCTCGCCGACCTCGAAGGCGTCCTTCACGAGCCGCTGCTCGCTGATGAAGACGCGCAGCTCCTCGTCCCGCTCGGCGGTGACCTTGTCGGTCAGGGCCTCCTCGATGCCGGCGTCGTGGCCGCGGACGGCGCGCACCGGGCCCGTGGCCTCGCGCAGCGCGCCGGCCAGCTCGCGGACGTCCTTGGCGGGCAGGCCCAGCAGCTGCTCGGCCTCGGCGAGGCTGTGCCGGCGGCCGACCCACAGCTCGCCCTGGCCGTCGAGCCAGAACTCGCCGTTCTCCCGGTCGGAGCGGGGCAGGAGGTAGATCGTCGCCCGGTGTCCCTCGGGGCCGGTGGGCTCCAGGACGAGCACGCCGTCCTGGCTCTGGTCACCGGTGAGGTACACGTACTCCGTGGAGGCGCGGAAGCTGTACTCGGTGTCGTTCGAGCGGGTCTTCAGGTTCCCGGCAGGGATCACCAGGCGCTCCCCGGGGAAGCGCGCGGAGAGCTCGGCCCGGCGGCGGGCCGTGTGCGGGGCCTGCTCCACGGGCTGCAGGTCGTGCAGCTCGGTGTCGGCCCAGCCGGTCTTCATGTTCGCCGCCAGCTCGTCGGAGACGGCCGGGTAGAGGCCGTTCTTCCGCTGCTTGATCGGCTCGTCGCCTTCGGGATTCTCGGGCGCGGGCTGCTGCTCGGTCACTGCTCTCCTCCTCGGACGGGGCGCTTTCCATCGTATGTGCGACCGAAATACGAGGAAACTATGGGGAAAAGCAGCGGTGGATCATCCGAAGCGGGCTGGGCGGTGGGTGGTCACTCGAAGCGAGCGGCGGTCACTCGAAGTGCGCGGCGGTCACAACAAGCGGTCGATGGTCACTCGAAGTGCGCGGCGAGCAGGACGACGTCCTCGCTTCCCTCCCACTCGGCGGAGCTCTCCAGGTGGCTGTCGCGGTCGCTCTCCTGCGGCAGCACGGTGCGGAGCACGTGCTCGACGATGGCTTCCGGATCCCTGCGCGCGGCCTTGGGGACGCCCGCAGCGGCCGTGCGCAGCCGTGCGAAGGCGCGGTCCATCGGCCGGCCGGTCCGGTGCAGCAGCCCGTCGCTGTAGAAGAGGAGCGTTTCTCCGGGCGCCGGTTCGATCTCCACGCTGGGCGCCTCCCAGCAGGCCAGCATGCCGAGCGGTGCGGACAGCGAGGTCTCGACGAACTCGACGCGGTGGTCGCCGATGATCAGCGGCGGGCAGTGGCCCGCGCCCGCCAGGACGACCTTGCGGTCGGGCGGCTCGCAGTACGCGAAGACGGCCGTCGCGGCGCGGGACGGCTCGGTGAGCCGCAGCAGGAGCTCCAGGTCGGAGAGGACAGCAACCGGATCCTCCCCTTCCATGACGGCGTACGCGCGGAGGGACGCACGTAGCCGCCCCATGGCCGCCACGGCACTCGGACCGGAACCACTTACTCCGCCCACGGCCAGGCCGAGCGCGCCCTCGGGCAGCGGCAGCGCGTCGTACCAGTCGCCGCCGCCCAGCGGGCCGGTGCGGTGCCGGACGGCGAGCCGGATGCCCGGCGTCCGGGGCAGGCGGCTCGGCAGCAGCTCCTCGCGGAGGGTCGCCACGGTCTGCCGGGCCTCGGCCAGTTCGAGCTGGCGGCTGAGGTGTTCCGTGGCGTGGTCGCGGTAGAGGCCGGCCAGATGGCGCTGCCGCTCGGTGGGCTCGGCCGGCTCGTCGTAGAGCCAGACGGCCGCGCCGATCCGGCCCGCGTGCTCGGTCTCCAGCGGGAGGGCATAGCTCGCGCCGTAGCCGAGGCGGGCGGCGACCTCGCGGTGGCGCGGGTCGAGGCCCTCGTCGGCCGCGATGTCGGGGTGGGCCGTTCCGCTCCGGGAGCCGGCCGGCGGGAGATCGTCGAACAGCCGGCCGTACGCGGTCGCCGTCTGCGGATCGGAGGCGTCGGGATCGTAGACGTTCGGACGGGGGGCGTTCGGACCAGGAGCGTTCGGACCGGAGGCGTTCGGACCGGAGGCGTTCGGATCGGAGGCGTTCGGGCCGGAGGGCTCCGGGATGGTCTCGATGTGGCCGAGGTCCGCGTGGTTCAGCCCGAGCCCGACGGTGACGGCGTGGTCGTGGCCGGGGCCCGTGGCGGGGTGCAGGGTGACCAGACCGCGGCGGGCGCCGACGAGCGTCGCGCCCGCCCGCAGCGCCTCGTGCAGGGCGGCATCGAGGCTGGTGGTGCGGGTGAGCCGCTCGGTGAGCTCCTGGAGCGTGGTGAGGTCGGAGATCCAGCCCGCGAGGTGGTCCTGGACGACGGCGTTGGGCGCGGGGAGGACGGGCCCGGGCAGGAGGGCGGCACCGGAGGAGCCGTCGGGGGCGGCTGCGGCGGCCCGGCCGCCGATCACGCCGGCGCCGTCCGGCGTGCCCGGCCCGCCGGAACCGCCGGAAGTGCCGGGTCCGTCGGAAGCGGCAGGGGAGTGGGGATCCGCGGGGGAGGTGGCGGATGCGGGGGCCGGAGTCTGCGCGGGAGCAGGGACCGGAGGATTGATTCCGGCCACTTTCGGCAGGTGGGGGGTGGTCATGGCCGGCTGCCCGGGCCGGTCTGCGGCGGGGTGCTCCGGGCGCTCATGTGCACCAGGGCCCGCGGCGCTTCGCCGCTCCCTCTTGACCACCATCTTGACCTGTGTTTTCTCATGAATAGCATCGCAAACCCCCTGTCGCGTTGCGTGCTATCAGTGCTCCACATGTACACGCCCGGGCAAGGGAATGTCCAGCATTGAACCGGTGGGATTGGTGGTGTCTATGGGGTTTCAAAGATGGCCGGAAAATGGTCCCGAGGCCATGGATTTGCGGTCGACTGACGTTGCTCGACAGCGCGTCATATCCACCCCGGTGGGTACGTACACGGAGAAGGGCAGGGGCAGTTGGGGCCGCCCCGGAACCCGGCGGCGGGCCCGAGCGTCTTAACCGGCGACGGCCGCGCCCGCACCCGAGGGCGACGGGGAGACCCATGCCGCCGGCGAGGGGCGACAGGCTCAGCACGAAGCGCCATACGCGCGCCACCCCCCGCCATGTTTCACGCTCGGCCCGTGGCGTGATGCGCTGCGTTGTACAAGCAGTGACTTGTGATCCACCACGTGGTGTGCCGGCTTGGTGAGAGCCACGGCGTGTTGAGCGGCGCGCCATGTCGGGCCGTAGTGCCATGGAGTTCGGACGCGGCCCGGAAGCAGTTCAGGTGCAGTTCCAGTAGGCAGTCCCGCAGTGCCGTGCAATGACCATGCAGGGCCGAGCAGGGTTGTGCAGAGCCCTGCAGCGCCTTACGGGTCTCCGCGGCACGGCCGGGACCGGTACGGCCGTTCGGTTCCACCGGTACGGCCGTTCGGTCCGGCAGCACGGTTCCAGGTAGTACCGCTCCAGGCAGTACCGCTCCAGGCAGTAAGGCTCCAGTGAGTACGGCCCGCTCCACTTCGCTCCATCTGCTCCATCTGCTCCACTCCGCTCGATCTGCTCCACCTGTTCCACCTGCTCTGTCTGCTCCATCTGCTCCAGATCAGAAGTGCACGCATGCAGTCCATCAGTGCGATGGCGTTACGGCCCCTGCCACCGCAGGGGTCCCCGACTTCGGCGTTCACGGAAAGGAACGAGCGCTCATGCGCGAGATCCCCGGAAGGCGACGCAAGCTCTCGCTCAGGCGAGGCGACCGGTCCGCGGTCCTCACCGCGGCCCTGGCCTATGCCACCGAATGGCAGTGGCCCGTACTGCCCGGCGTGGGCCTGAGGCCCGACGGCGGGCGTCTGCGCCGGTGCAGCTGCCCGCAGCCCGACTGCGCGGCCCCCGGCGCCCACCCCTTCGACCCGGGGCTGCTGGCGGCCACCACGGACGCCCGGATGGTCCGGTGGTGGTGGACCAACCGTCCCGACGCACCGGTGGTGCTCGCCACGGGCGGTCGCGCGCCGTGCGCGGTGAGCCTGCCCGCGGTGGCCGGCGCACGCGCCCTGGCGGCGTTCGACCGCGCGGGCATCCGCCTGGGGCCCGTGGTGGCCACTCCCACCCGCTGGGCCCTCCTCGTGGCCCCCTACTCCCTGGAGGTCCTCGGCGAGCTGCTCCACCGGCAGGACTGGGTGCCCGGTTCGCTGCTCTTCCACGGGGAGGGCGGCTTCGTGGCGCTGCCGCCGTCGCCCACCGGGGCGGGGCGGGTGCGCTGGGAGCGGGCGCCGCAGCCGGCGGGTCCGGGCGGGCCGACCAGGGCCGGTGGTTCCGCCGAATCTGTCAAGGGCGCCTTCAGTGGCGGGATCCGTACGTTCCGTGCTGATCGGGCGGAGCGCGGGGAGCGTAAGGAACGTACGACCCGGCCCGCGCGGCCTTGGCTGCCGGACGTGTCCGCTCTGGTCGACGTGCTCGTCGAGGAGAGCGCCGGCACGGGGACGCCGGGCGGCGGCAGCCGGCTCGCGTACTGACGTCGATGCGACGGCGCAGTGACTGTCCTGACGGGGAACCCCGCGCGTCGGCGCGGGAAGCGGGCGCGACAAGCGCGTAGGGCAGGACGAGCGCGACAGGCACACAACGAGCACACGGAGAGCGCGTACGGACGGGAGACGCACGCGCTCTCACTCGTACGGGTGTAAGCCCGTCCGAGTTCTGCGGGATTCCACCGCGCGGCCCCGGGGACAGCCTTCCCCTGACCGCTATGTTCAGGTGAGGACTTGGGCCGGACGGTGTCGGCCGGGTCCGCCTATCAGGCAGTCGATGAGGCAGTCGATCAGGTAGTTGATCAGGCAGGGGTGCCCCGCAGGGCGGGGTGGTCCGAGCCGTCCCAGCCGTCCCCGCGATCCATTCAGCGTCCGCGCGGCGAATCTCAGGTGGTCCCCATGGAGCATGCGTCTGCGTCCGGTGTGCCCGGAGTGCCCGGCGGGTCGAGGGTGCCCGCGGAGCCCGGCGAATCCGTCGAACCCTGCCGGTCCGGCTTCCCCGGCCGGCCTGACGTCCCCGGCCGGCCTGACGTCCCCGGCCGGCCCGATCGCCTCGGTCCGTCTGCGGGTCCGTCTGTGGGGTCCTCTGCGGGCTCTTCTGCGGGTCTCTCCGAGCAACCCCGGCCGTCCGGTGACGCGCGAGGCGCCAACCTCCGTATGGTCGCGCTCGCGAGCGCGGTGGCTCTGGCCGTCGTGCTGCCGCTGGCGGCGGCCACGGCGGGTCCCGTAGGGCTGCCGGGTCCGGAGGGAAGCCGGGGGGAGAGCTCCGGTCAACGGTCTGACGCCGGCAACGGACTACGCCTGGCGCCGGGTAAAGGCTCGGCCAAGGAGGCCGGTCCGGAGCTCGGCCGCGGCCTGGGGAAGGGCCTCGGCAGGGACCTCGGCAAGGATCTCGGGAAGGACCTGGACGGCGGGTGGCCGGCGGCGTCGCCGCCGCTGGGGGGACCCGCGGCCGGGTCGGCGGTCTCCGCGTCCGCGCGCTGCGGCCCCGAACTCACCTCGCCGGAGGGCGTGGAGGCCCAGACGTGCGTCCTGGAGCAGGGGAACGAGACCTGGGCCCGTACGTACTACCGCAACGCCACAGGCGCCCCTCTGCGGGCCGTTCTGACCCTCATGGGCCCCGGCGGCCGGACCGTACAGGTGCACTGCCGCACGACCGCTTCCGACGACCCCGACGAGTGCGAGACGCCGCGGGCGCGGACGGTCCGGGCGGGGGCGGGGACGGCGGCGGCCGGCGCGGATGCGCAGCCGGGCGGAGAGGCCGGTGACGCGGGCCCCGGCGAAGATTCCTACACGGCCGTGGCGGAGATCGCTTCGGAGGACGGGAAGCTGCTGCTGCGGTCGGGAAGCAACTCGGCGGAGCAGGCGGGCTGATAGCCGGGCGCCGGGCTGACGGCCGAGTCGGCCGGACTGACAGCCGAGTCGGCCGGGCTGGCGGCCGGACCCGGCGCATCGACCGACCGGCGGGCCCAGGGACCGGCGGCTACGGCCGGTCGGCGCTTCCGGGCATGGAAACGCCCGGTCGCTGGCGACGGGGGATGCACCAGCGACCGGGCTCCTAGAACGGTAACAAGAGATTGGCCGTTCGCAAATTCGATCGTGGATTTCCGGACGCGTATTTCCGGGCTGACAGCGGGAGTTGTGACAGGAGTCACGTAATTGGCGCCGGATTAGCCCCCGGAATCAACCACTCCGCTGCTTGGAAGCCCTCACTCCGCCCCCGGTCACAGGGACAATCCCCCGCCGCGGCGGCGGACGGACGTCAGTTCAGAGTGATCTGACGGCTGGTGAGCCCGCTGCGCGCCCGGCGCTCGTCGGCCGTCAGGGGAGCAGCGTCGGCCAGGGCCGTGGCCAGGCGCTCCGCGAAGGCGGCCGCCGGCTTCTCGGTGTCCTCCGCGCGCATCGCGCTCGGCAGGTCCCACACGGGCACGGTCAGTCCGTGGGCCCGGAACGAGCCGACCAGGCGGGTGCCTTCACCGAGCGACGAGGTGCCTGCGGCGTGCAGCCGGGCCAGAGCGTCCAGAAGCTGCTCCTCGGGGTGGGTCATCACCCAGCGGAGGTGGTTCTTCTCCGGGGTCTCGCACCAGTACGCGGCGTCGACGCCCGAGAGGCGGACCGTCGGGATGGCGGCGGCGTTGGCCCGGTCCAGGGAGGCGGCGACCTCACCGGTCGCGTTCTCGGCGTTCTCGACCCAGAACTCGAAGCCCGTGTGGACGTTCGGCTCGAACGGGCCCTCCGGGTCCAGCAGATCCTGCAGGCGAGGCCCGTCGGCGGCGGCGCGGCCGGCGGTCACCGGGGTGCCCGGGGCGGCGGCCAGGGCGCGCTGGAGGGTGTCGGCGAGGTCGCGGCTGAGGTCGCCGGAGGCGGTGTCGTTCTGCAGGCCCAGCAGGACGGCGCCGTTGTCGCGGCGGAGGGCGGGCCAGGCCATCGGCAGGACGGTGGCCAGCGTCACGGACGGGACGCCTTCCGGCAGGCCGCCCTTGAGGGTGAGCTCGACCGTCGCGGCGGGCACCAGCTCGCGCAGCGCGACCCAGTCGGCCTCGCCGGGCAGCCCCTCGAAGGGCCGCTGGACGAGCTCGATGGCCGCGTGGGCGGCCGCGCGGCCGTGGCAGGCCTTGTAGCGCCGGCCCGAACCGCACGGGCAGGACTCACGGGCGCCGACGACGGGGATCGGACCGTCGACGGCCTGCGGCGTTGCGGCCTTGGTCTGGGGGCGGCGCTTCTTGGCCATGGCGTGCGTGTCTCCCGATCGGTGCAGCAGGTGCGTACGGCTCGTTGCGTACGGCTCGTACAGCTCGTACGGGCGCGAGCCTAGCGCTCGCCGCGACGGCCGGAACGGGCACGCGCGCGGGGCGTCGGGAGGAGGCCGGAAAGGAGCGACGGCGACCGGGAGGGAGCGGGTGGGGAGGAACGGGCAGGACCGCCGGGCGGCCGGTGGTGGGGTGCCGCTCGCCGCGGAGCTTCGGCTCCGGGGGACGGGGCCCATCGGCCGTACGGGGTGCCGTGCGAGTGCGTCCTCGTACGGGAGCCGTACGGGACTGCTGCGGGACTCGTACGGTGATCGGTTCCGGTGATCGATGTCGGTGGTCGGTATCGCTGGTCGATGTCGCCGGTCGTTATCGGTGTCGGTGTCGGGATCTACGCGCGTCGCGCTGTCGTCATCTCAGCTCGTCGATGTCTGCGAACGCCAGCCGTGCGGCGATCGGCCCTGGAGTCACTTCCGCCTCGACGCGCGTGGCGAAGCTGTCGTGCGCCGAGAGCGCGGCCCACACGGTCACTTCACCGGATGCGTCCCTGACCCCCCAGTCCTGGGAGAGGGCGCTGATGATGTTGAGCCCGCGGCCTCCGCGGGCGGTCATCGAAGGTGTGGCCGGAACCGGCCGGGTCGGGCCCCCGCCGTCCGTCACCTCGACCGTGAGCCGGCCGTGGGCGTCCACCCTCCACGCGGCACGTATTCTCCCGTCGGTCTCCCCCTCGTCTCCGTCTCTGCGACTGCCTCCCGCGATGCTCAGCGGGCGTCCGTGCCGGTACGCATTGCTGAGCAGCTCCGAGAGGATCAATACGGCATCGTCGATGACCGAATCCGGTACCCCGATGATGCGCAGATCCTTGCGCATCCGGTGTCTTGCCTGGCCCACACCGGTTGGACCATGGGGTACGGCCATGATCGACGACGTGGGCACCTCCTGTGCCACCACCAACGCCACCCCCGAGACCTCCTTTGCCCCACGTCAGGGGATGGATGCCCCAATGGACTGGACCGGAAACCGGCCATCCCGCACCCGCCGGGTGCACTCGGGCGACTCGAACACGCACCGAACGCGCCGGTGCACTCCATGTAATGGAACGGAGGCCGTGAGCCGTACCGCCTGCGCTGTGCCGCCCTGCGGGGCCTGGCCGGACCGTGCGGGGCTCGTGCCGGGGCGCCTACGGTCGCCGGCCGAGCTGGGTGAGTACGCGCTTGGGGCGGTTCGTGATCAGGGCGTCGACGCCGAGGCGGGCGCAGAGCTCGACGTCCTCGGGCTCGTTCACCGTCCAGACGTGCACCTCGTTGCCCGCTTCGTGCAGCCGGGCGACGTAGGCGGGGTCCTTGCGGATGATGCGGATGCTGGGGCCGGCGATGCGGACGCCCGCGGGCAGGCGGCCGTCGCGGTGGCGCGGCGACAGGAACTGCATCAGGTAGACGGTCGGCAGGGTGGGGGCGGCCAGCTGGACGCGGTGCAGGGAGCGGGCGGAGAAGCTCATGACCCGTACGGGCGAAGGGGCGTCGGCGGGCGGATCGGCGAGGCCGAAGCGGCCCAGCAGCTCCAGCAGCTTCTGTTCCACCTGACCGGCCCAGCGGGTCGGGTGCTTGGTCTCGATGGCGAGCTCGACGCGGCGCCCCGCGTCGGCGACGAGCTCCAGCAGGCGCTCCAGGGTGAGGACGGACGTCGCGTCGAGGTCCGGCGCCTCCGTGGCGGACACGTCGGCCTTCCAGGAGCCGAAGTCGAGGGTGGCGAGATCGGCGAGCTCGAGGGCGGAGACGGCACCGCGGCCGTTCGAGGTGCGGTTGACGCGGCGGTCGTGCACGCAGACGAGGTGACCGTCGGCAGTGAGCCGGATGTCGCACTCCAGCGCGTCGGCGCCGTCCTCGATCGCCTTGCGGTAAGCGGCCAGGGTGTGCTCGGGGGCGTCCTCGGAGGCCCCGCGGTGGGCGATGACGGCGAGCGGGTGGCGCTCGGGGCCGAGGTCCCGGGCCGGATGCGCATAGGTCACCGCGTTATCGTGCCATCGCCCGGCACCCTCACGCATGTGGTCCCTTTTGGCGGAGTGTGCCCGGAGTAAACGTCTGCTGCGGTGGGGCACAGGGTCCGCTTACGGTGGTCTGACGCGTGTTGGGAAAAGCTGTTTGCGGGGCGACGTGGACACCACACACCGAACTGATGTGCATGCACCTGATGAGGAGAGAGCTGTGAGCACCGAGAACGAGGGCGCAGTGGTCGCGCCTGCGGAGGGCGTTCCGGATGTTTCGGGCGGCTCGTCGGGGGTTTCGATGGAGAAGGGCATGGAGAGGGGCGGGGAGGCGGCGCCCGGAGCGGCAGAGCCGCCCGCCGAGACCGCCGCCCCGGCTGCCGAGCAGGCCGCTCCGGCGGCTCCTGCCGCCCCCGCCTCTGCTGCTCCCGCGGCCCCTGCCGCACCAGCGGCCCCTCCGGCTGCAGCGCCGGCCCACGCTCCGGAGCCGCCGGCGGCCCCGCCTCAGCCGGGATACGCGCAGGCAGGGGCGCACGGCGCTCCGGCAGGCGTTCCGGCCGGCGCCCCGGTGGGCCCGCCCGCCGATGCCCAGCCCGGCGCCCAGCAGCACCCGTCGCCGCTTGGGCCCCCGCCGGCTCACCCGTACCCGTACGGCGCGCCTGCGGGGGGTGCCCCGGCCGGCCCGACCGGCGTGTGGGCGGGCGGCCCGGACCCGTACCAGCCGCCCCGTAAGCGCGGCGGCGGTCTCGTGGCGATGGTGCTGGCCGCGACGCTCGTCGCGGGCGGCATCGGCGGCGGGATCGGTTACTGGGCGGCCAGCCGGGAGGACAGCAGCAACTCGACGACGGTCTCCTCCTCCAGCGACCCGAAGACGGAGAGCCGCACGCCCGGCTCCGTGGCCGACATCGCCGGCAAGGCGCTGCCGAGCGTCGTCACGATCGAGGCGCAGAGCGGCGGCGGTGAGGGCGGTACGGGCACCGGCTTCGTCTACGACCGGCAGGGTCACATCCTCACCAACAACCACGTCGTCGCGTCGGCCGCGCAGGGCGGCGGCAAGCTGATGGCCACGTTCTCGGACGGCAAGCAGTACGACGCGGAGGTCGTGGGCCGGGCACAGGGCTACGACGTCGCGGTCATAAAGCTGAAGAACCCGGCCGGGGCGAAGCTCAACCCGATCCCCCTCGGGGACTCGGACAAGACGGCGGTGGGCGACGCGACGATCGCGATCGGTGCCCCCTTCGGCCTGTCGGGCACGGTCACCACGGGCATCGTCAGCGCCAAGAAGCGCCCGGTGGCCTCCAGCGACGGCGGCGGCATGGGCAAGGCCTCGTACATGAGCGCCCTCCAGACGGACGCCTCGATCAACCCGGGCAACTCCGGTGGCCCGCTGCTCAACGCCCAGGGCGCGGTCATCGGCATCAACTCCGCCATCCAGTCCGCGAACAACGGCGGCGGCTTCGGCGGCGCGCAGCAGCAGGCCGGCAGCATCGGCCTCGGCTTCGCCATCCCGATCAACCAGGCGCGCAACGTCGCCGACCAGCTCATCAAGACCGGCAAGCCGGTCTACCCGGTCATCTCGGCCTCGGTGAACATGAAGGACGCCGGCGCCGGCGCCCGCATCGCCCCCACCGGCGACAACAACAGCCCGGCCGTGACCCCGGGCGGCCCGGCCGACCAGGCCGGCCTCAAGCCGGGCGACGTCATCACCAAGCTAGACGACACCACCATCGACAGCGGCCCCACCCTCATCAGCGAGATCTGGACCCACAAGCCGGGCGACAAGGTCAAGGTGACCTACACCCGCGACGGCAAGCAGTCCACGGCAGAGATCACGTTGGGCGAACGCAAGGGCGACAGCTGAGCGACGCACCGGGCCCCGCACCGCCGAGCACGAGCGGCGCGGGGGCACACGCAGGTCACAAGGGGTGCCCCCTGGGGAGGGGGCGCCCCTTCTGCTTGTTGCCTTGTCACCTCGTACCGCCGGGAACACGTTCAGCCCCCGATCGCCAGCCAGCACTCCGCGACCAGCCGTCGTGAAGGGTTCGAGCAGCATCACCATCAGGACCACGCCCCCGGGCCCGACCGTCCCCTGCCGAGGCTCGCGGCGCCCGCGAAGGCCCAGGGTGGGCCGGTGCTCTGTGGTGCAGAACGCTTCGCGTGCGGCGCCGTCGTTGTCTGCGGGAGGTGTAGCAGCATCAGCGCCTCCGACCCGTGGACGGCCGAGACCGTGACGAGGAAAAGCCTCGGCATAGTGGCTGATGCCGGGAAGGGGCACAGGTGGCACACGTGGCGGACGACCGTTCGTTCGTCCCGCCGTCGTGGCTGACTTCCTGTGGTGTAGGACTTCACCCCGCGGCCAGCTATGCCTCCTCTTCTGCCCGTTGGCGACTGCGGGTTGTTACGGAAGACAGAGCACCTTGACGGGAGGGAAGTGCGGATCCATCGTCTGTGCAACCAGACGCAACCGAGTAGGTGGGAGTCACGGTCATGGCTCTACTGTTCTTCGGCAAGGACCCGAACACCAACGGCGACGACTGCCCCACGGTGTGGGTGGACGGCAAGAGCGCCGACCTCGTGTTTCAGGGCTGGAAGGCCGACGACGAGACCGAAGCAGAGTGCCGTACGGTGGGCCACATCCCCGACACGGAAGCAGTGATCCGGATTCCGGCGCGCATGGTGCCGCTGATCAGGAAGGCGTGCGATGAGGCCGAACAGCGTTCCGCCGTTCACTGATCTGATCAGGGAGTGCCACCGGTCGGCCGTTCACCTGGAGCTGCGGGATACGTACAGCGTCGCCTCGGAGGCTGACGACTTCGAGGAATGGCAAGCCTGCGGACGGATCACGCCCGAGTCGGTGGAGCGCCGTCGCCCATGGCTTGACCTGGTGCGAAGCGCGGTAGCGCGCGGCGTGGAGATGCGGCGAGCCCGGGTGGTCTCCGTGCCTGTGAGCGAGTACATCCGTTACGAGCACGCCGGGACGTACCTGAACATCGCGGCCGGCGAAAAGGTCCGATGGCTGCCCAGGAGGGACGCTGCCACGCTCGCCCTACCGGGCGCGGACTTTTGGCTGTTCGATGACCGGCTGATCCGCTTCGGGCACTTCACCGGTGACGGCGCCTCCGCAGGGCACGAGCTGTGCGACGACCCGGCAGTGGTCAAGCTGTGCGCTGAGGCGTTCGATGCGGTCTGGCAGCGCGCCACGGTCCACGAGGAGTTTGCCGTCTAGCGGCGTCAGTAGACGAGCCAGCTCATGCCCAAATACCAGTCATCGAGCGTCGAAGCAGCGCGCAAGGCAGTGGCGGCGAAGCTGCGTGAGGTCCGTCTTGACGCCGGGCTGACAGGGCATGAGTTGGCCGTACGCTGCGGGTGGAACAAGTCCAAGTCCTCACGCGTCGAAAATGCGCGGACGCCGCCGTCCGACGCGGATATCCGGGCCTGGTGCGCGGCATGTGACGCAGACGATCAGGCGGCCGACATCATTGCGGCGTCGCGGACTGCCGACTCCATGTATCTGGAGTGGAAGCGACTGCAGCGCACCGGCCTGCGGCGATTGCAGGAATCACGTATCCCGCTCTATGAGCGGACGAAGCTGCACCGAGGCTACGCGTCACACGTCGTACCCGGCTTGTTCCAGACTCCCGCGTACGCGTCCGCGTTGCTCTCAGTCATTCGCCGATTCCACGGCACACCGGACGACACTGCCGAAGCCGTCGACGCCCGAATGGCTCGGGCGCGCGTCCTCCAGGAGGCGGGGCACCGATTCACTCTGCTGATCGAGGAGTCGGTGTTGAGGTACCGGATCGGCGATGCCGAGACGATGGCCGGCCAGTTGGGGCACCTGCTGTCGGTGATGTCGCTTCCCGCTGTCTCCGTGGGGATCATTCCGTTCACGGCCCAGGGCCGCGGCATGTGGACCCTGGAAGGCTTCAATATCTTTGACGACGAGCGGGTCCACGTGGAGCTGCTGACGGCCCAGGTGACCGTCACTGCGCCGGGTGAGGTCGCGATGTACGTCAAGGCGTTCTCAGAGCTGCGGGACCTTGCCGTGTACGGGGCGCCGGCCCGAGCTGTGGTGACCGCGGCACTCGACTCCCTCTGATGAAGAACTCGCGTGCAACAACGTAGAACTCACTGGATGGTCGGACTTTCGTGCTCCTAGCGTGTCGCCATTCGGACGACGCGAGGAGCGGGGATGGGCACTCGTAGGACGACCACGTCACCAGCGCCCCAATTGGGGTTGCCGACCTTTGAGCCGCCGGATCCGGTCCCTGGCTGCGGTGAGTGCACGAGACTGGCGGACACTCGGCTGGCCGCCCGGACGGCAGGTGACTACACGACCGTTACGGACTGCGATATCCGGATGCGCAGGCACACGGAAGCGCACCGGTGAGCAGGGCCTTTCGGTTTGAGCCGTACACGATCACGCAGGATGAGGCGGTCGATCCGGAGTACATGGCCGAGTGCGCGGCCGGTGACGAGGAGGAGTGCGGGGCAAGCTCGGGGCGCTTCCTGAACCGTGCGGACGTCGAGGACTGGATGTTCGGCCATGCGCGGGACACGGGGCACCGGCCCTTCCGGCGGACTTTCACGGATTACGCCGACGTCCACCAGGACCAGGACGACGAGCAGGGACGGGGCCGTGAGGAGCGCGCCGGTGCCGTGGCGGTGGCCCATGGGTTCCCGGTCACGGCTTACGTGCTGATCACGGATCGTCTGGGACGGATGCTGCTGGTGCATCCGGCGAAGGCCGGCGGACCGTGGCATCTGCCGGGCGGGATCGTTGAACCGGGGGAATCGCCCCTTGATGCCGTACGGCGGGAAGTTCGTGAAGAACTCGGCCTCACCTTCAATGCCCACTCCTGGCAGTTCCTCGCCGTCGAGTGGCTGGAGGCCACCCGCCCGGGGCGGCGCGACCGGCTGTCGTTCCTCTTTACCGGACCCCGCCTGTACTCCGGGGACGAGGCCCGCATCGCTATCCAGCGCGAGGAGATCGACGCGTGGCGCTGGAAGTACACCGGCTCCGCCTTCGAATTGCTCCACCCCCGACTTTCCTCCCGCGTCGCACGAGCACTGCGTACCCACCGTGCCCATCCCGCCAGTTACCTGGAAGCCAGGAACGAGGAGGCCACACCATGAGATCGACACCATGCTGCAGCGCGGTGATGTCGACATGGCCGTCCACTGCGTCAAGGACGTCCCGGGCGACCGGCCTCTGCCGCAGGGGCTGATCTTCGCCGCCTATCTGGTCCGGGACGACGTGCGGGACGTCCTGCTCTTCCCGGACGGCTCCGACCGGCAGACCCTCGATGACCTGCCGCCGGGCGCCGTCGTGGCCACGTCCGCTGTACGCCGCAAGGCGCAGATCAACCGGGTGCGGCCCGACCTCAGCGTCGTACGGGTCCGCGGCGCGGTCGGCTCCCGGGTCGAGAAGCTCGACGGCAAGAGGAAGGTGGACGCCAAGCTCGACGCAATGGTCCTCGCTACTTCGGGGCTGGAACGTCTCGGGATCGCCCACCGCGGGCGCCAGGTTTTCAGCGTCGACGAGATGCTGCCCGCGGTCGGCGCCGGCACCCTGGGGCTGGAGTGCCGCCGGGACGACGCGGCGGTAGCGGCGCTGCTCGCCCGGCTCAACGATGAGCGGACCATGACGGAGATCACTGCCGAGCGCGTCATGCTGCATGGCCTCCGAGGGCACTGCAACAGCCCCATCGCCGGTCACTGCATCACAGACCCCGACGGACAGCTCTCCCTCCGCGGGATGGTCTTCTCCCGCGACGGGTCGAAATTCGTCCACGCCCACATCTGGGGCGAGAGCGACAACGACCCCGCCACCCTCGGCACCCGGGTCTGTGCCGAACTGCTGCGACAGGGGGCTCGCGACATCATCGAGGGCATCCCGCACTGACGGTCACCCCGGGGGCCTGCGGGCGAGGGGTGGACGGGCTTACGCGACTTCGCCCCTCGGCCGGTAGGCTGTACCCGCTCCGCAGCAGGTGGGCGGGGTGGAGGAGAGTTGCCCGAGCGGCCTAAGGGAACGGTCTTGAAAACCGTCGTGGCAGCGATGTCACCGTGGGTTCAAATCCCACACTCTCCGCCGTTCCTGCGTTAGCGCAGGTCAGAAGGGGTGCCCCTGGGGTGGGGGTGCCCCTTTCGCATGGGGGGCGAGTCGGGCCGGGGCCTGGGCCTGGTCACTTCTGCTGGCCCAACGGGAGTTCCATGCCTGACAGCGTTGCCCGGATGCCGTCCTTCTCCACCTTCACGTCCCGCAGCTGCAGGTCGCGGGCCTCCTTGGGGAGGGTGAAGGAGAAGGAGAGGCGGTCCGCCAGTTCCGGGGGGCGGATGTGGGTCAGGGCGGTGAGGAGGCGGGGGTCGATGCCCAGTTTCTTCAGCAGCCAGGGGTGGTCCAGAACGGCGTCCAGCAGGTTGACGTGGGTGAGCTGTTCCATGAAGCGGGGGGCGCCGGTCAGCTGGTGCAGCTTTTCCTCGCTCTTCAGGGCCGCTTCGGCGTTCTCCCGCGACACGCCGAGCCGTTCCGCCACCGCCGGGACGGAGAGCAGCGCCTTCGCCCGGGCCGCGTCCCGGCTGATGCGGGCGGCGGCCTCGTGGTGGAGGGTCAGCCCCTGGTTCGCGCCGGGGCGGTAGGTGGCGATCCCCGGGAGGTCGAGGCTCATGTCGCCGATGTCCGTCGACAGGCCCCGGTTTCCGGCCAGGCGGAGCCGGGCCTGTGCGCGAAGGAGGAGCTCCTGGCCGCCTACGGTGAGCTTTCCGTCGGCCGCGATCGCGTCGTCGCCGCGGCGGCTGAATTTGACCTGGGAGGCCGCCAGTTCTCGGTTCATGTCGTCGAAGGACAGCTTGACGTCGCCTTCGAGGTTGCCGATCACGGCGCCCCGGACGGAGCTCGGAAGGCTTCCGGTCAGCTGGATATCGCGCGAGCTCGCGTGGACCTTGGCGATCGATATGCGGTCGGCCGCCACGTGCGGCACGGTGATGTCCACGCGCTCCAGGCGCTTCTCCAGGACCTGGGTGAGGAACGGGAAGCCGTGGATGTCCACTTGGGGGGCGGCCGCCAGGTGGAGCTCCTGCTGCAGCTTCTGCTGGGCCTTCTTCTCGGCGTACATCTGCGCGCAGCGGTCGGCCAGGACCAGGATTCCGGTGCAGAGGGCGAGGGTGAGCAGGAGTTTCGCCGTGCGCGGGACGGCGGCCAGCGGGTTCCGGCGGCGGTGGCCGGAGTTCCGGCGCCGGCCGTGCCCGGCACGACGCTTGCGGGCGCGGCCGCGGCGGTGGTTCGGCGGGGACCAGGGCTCTTCGTCCGGGTCCGGTTCCTGTTCCGGATACGTCAGCCGGAGGGGGATGAGGGGGAGCGGCTCCGTGCGGGGGTCCGGGTCGGCCAGCTCCGCCAGTTCTTCGTACGGGTTGGGAGGACGGGAGGGTATGCGTGTGGGGGTTCGCATCGACACATCCCATCACGCGCGATCCCCTCGAACGCAAGGGCTACCGGTAGTACGTCCTGAAACGGCGCCGAAGTCGGCTTCGGCACCGGCGTCCGAGCACATTGACGTGGACCTGCCCGGCCTGCCGTTGATCATGTACTGTGGCTGCCGTTCAGTTGGCAGGAAACCGTCGCAGGAGGTGAGACCCATTACCGCAGTGGCAGGCCGGGTGCTCTCATCCCACGGTCGTACGGTCGCTTCTCCCCTGTAGCGAACCGCGAGAGCGCCCTTCGGTGATCCGGAAGGCTCTCATGGCTGAATCAGTTTCGCTCTCTCCTCTTTCTTCTCCCTCCCTCGCCCTTTCGTTCTCCCGCGTCGTCTCCCGGCTGCGGGCCGCCGGCTGCGTGTTCGCCGAGGACGAGGCGCGGCTCATCCTCTCCGCGGCGCGTACGGGCAGCGAGGCCGAGGACATGGTGGCGCGCCGCGCCGCCGGGCTGCCGCTCGAACACGTCGTCGGCTGGGCCGAGTTCTACGGCCTGCGGATAGCCGTGGACGCGGGTGTCTTCGTGCCCCGGCGGCGTACGGAGTTCCTGGTCGGGCAGGCGGCCGCCCTCGCTGCCGCTTCCGTACCGGCCCCCGCCTCCGGCTCCGCGCTCGCCCCTCCGCGCGCGGTCGTCGTCGATCTGTGTTGCGGCTCCGGGGCGGTCGGGGCTGCGCTGGTCTCGGTCCTCGGCGACGTCGAGCTGCACGCCGCCGACATCGATCCCGCCGCGGTGCGGTGCGCCCGCCGCAACATCGGCGCGGGCGGGGCCGTCTACGAGGGCGATCTGTACGAGCCGTTGCCCCGTGGGCTGCAGGGGCGGATAGATGTGCTCGTGGCCAACGCGCCCTACGTGCCCACCGAGGCCATTGCGCTCCTGCCGGGAGAGGCCCGGGACCACGAGGCCCGGGTGGCGCTGGACGGCGGGTCGGACGGGCTCGACGTGCAGCGAAGGGTCGCCGCGGCGGCGCCGGCCTGGCTCGCCCCCGGCGGTCACCTGCTGGTCGAGACGAGTGAGCGGCAGGCGGGGCGGACGGTCGCGGTGTTCGCCGCGGCCGGGCTCACGGCGCGGGTCGTGGAGTGCGACGAACTGGACGCGACCGTGGTGGTGGGGACGGCCCCCATGGGCCTCACGGATTCCACGGGTGTCGTGGATTCCGTGGATCCCAGGGATTCCACGGCACCCGCATCGTCCTCGCCCCTGCGCTGACCGACCTGCTCCCTTCTTGCTTCTTGGTCCGTTTATGGATCCGGCCGGAATTCCGCCGGAACGGTTCTTCCCTTGGGGCCCACGAGCCCTCAGGGATCTCTGAGGGGCGCGGTGCACGTGCTTGGGGGAGTGTCAGGGTTTATTCCGGAGTGGTCATGCTTGCGAGGGAATGATGAGCGACAGGTGGTTCGCCGGGGATTCGCCGGGCAATCTTGAAGCGCGACGTCGAAAACCCGCAGGGCAGTCGGCCAACCGTCCTGCTCTGCCGCGTAGTTGGCGCTACGCGGCAGCAGTTCCGTTCAGCGTTCCGGAGGAATCGAAATGGCAAGCACCCGCACTGCTCGCGTTCTCACCACCGCCGCTGCCGTCCCCGTGGCGGCCGTCCTCCTCTCCGGCGTCGCTCACGCCGCTGACGACGGCAACGGCAACCAGGTGGCCAACCGCGGGTCGAACGCCGCTGCTGCGGCCGTCGTGGGGAGCGGGGTGGGGGAGAACAACTACGGCAACTCCACCACCACGCAGCAGCAGGCCACCGGCACCGGCGCCCAGAACCAGGCCAACACCGCGAGCGTCACCGGCCCGGCCCGCACGGCCATCCGCCAGGACAACGTCACCATCATCTTCACCGACGACCGCTGGTAGCCCGCGGTCCGGTGGAGAAGCGGCCGGGGGAGGGGCGCCCGGGGGCGGCACGGCCGGCCGGGTGACCGAGGCTGGGACAGGGGCCGGTGATGGTGTGCGGCGGCATTCACATGCCGCCGCACAGCCATGTTCCGGCGCTCGGCCGCGCCCCCGGCACGCAGCCATGTCCCCGCGTACAGCCCTCCTCCTACGCCGGCAGGGTTGACCCCCACTCCGTATCTGACGGATAGTCAGATACGCCGAGAGGGGGTCCCTGTGCGTCCCGCCGCCGACATCCACCACCTGCTCAAGCCCTTCGAAGGCCGGCCCGTGGCCGTCTCCGTGGCCGCCGCCGACCCCGTCAACCTCCCCATGATCAGGCACTGGTGCGAGGCGATGGGCGATGCCAACCCCGCCTACACCGGTGATGACGCGATCGCCCCGCCCACCATGCTCCAGGCCTGGACCATGACCGGGCTCGGCTTCCCCGATTCCCCGGCCCCAGCCACCCGCACCCCAGCCGCCCGCACTCCCGCCACCCGCACCCCCACTCACGACCAGCTCTTCGCCCTGCTCGACGGCGCCGGCTACAGCGCCGTCGTCGCGACCGACTGCGAGCAGGAGTACCTGCGTCCGCTGCGCCCCGGCGACGAGCTGATCTTCGACACGGTCATCGAGACCGTCTCCCCCCGTAAGGACACCAAGCTCGGCACCGGCTACTTCATCACCACGGCCATGCAGGTCCGTGCCGCCGGCGAGCTCGTCGGTACCCACCGCTTCCGGATCCTCAAGTACGCGCCCACCAAACACGCGCGCCCCGAGGGCACACCCGCCGCAGTCCCCACTCCCTCCACCCGTCCCCGCCCCGTCATCAACCGTGACAACGCCCCCTTCTGGGAAGGCGTCGCCGCCCACAAGCTGCTCATCCAGCGCTGCACGGCATGCGGCACCCTCCGCTTCCCGTGGCTGCCTGGCTGCGGCCGTTGCGGGTCGCCGGAGTGGGGAACGGTCGAGGCCTGCGGTTCCGGCACCGTCCACTCGTACGTGGTCGTGCACCATCCGCCCTTCCCGGCCTTCGACCCGCCCTACGCCGTCGTGCTCGTCGAACTCACCGAAGGCGTACGGATCATCAGCAGCATCACCGGGGTCCCGCACGACGGCGTGCGCATCGGCATGTCCGTCGAGCTGGAATTCATACGAGTGGACGCGGAATGGGAACTCCCGGTATTCCGCGCCCGGTCGGACGGGTCGGGGGAGGAGTCCGGATGACACCGGGTGAAGAGCTTCCGCCGCTCACCATTCCCATCACCCGTACGCTCGTCATCGCGGGCGCCATCGCCTCCCGCGACTACCAGGACGTGCACCACGACGCCGAAGCGGCCCGCGCAAAAGGCGCCCCTGACATCTTCCTGAACATCCTCACCACCAATGGCCTGGTCGGCCGTTACGTCACCGATTACTTGACCGGCCGTTGCGGCCCGAACGCCGTCCTCCGCAAGGTTTCGATCCGGCTCGGGGTGCCCAGCTATCCAGGCGACGTTCTGGTGCTGACCGGAAGGATCCTTTCCGTGAACGAGCGCACCATCGAGATCTCCGTCGTGGGGACGAACCGCCTCGGCCGCCACGTCACCGGCACGGTCGTGGTCGCCCGTTCCCACGGCCCCGGGACCACCACGTGATCGGCGGCACCGCGGCCGTCGCCGGCATCGGCGCCACCGAGTTCACCAAGGACTCCGGCCGCAGCGAGCTCGCGCTGGCCGCCGAGGCCGTCCGCGCGGCCCTCGACGACGCCGGGCTCGGGCCCCGCGACGTCGACGGCATGGTCACCTTCACCATGGACACCAGCCCCGAGATCACCGTCGCCCAGGCGGCCGGCATCGGCGAGCTGACCTTCTTCTCGCGCGTCCACTACGGCGGGGGCGCCGCCTGCGCGACCATCCAGCAGGCCGCCCTCGCCGTCGCGGCCGGCCTGGCCGAGGTGGTCGTCTGCTACCGCGCGTTCAACGAGCGGTCCGGCCGCCGTTTCGGCGCCGGGGTGCGGTCGCGCGAGCCCTCGGCGGAGGGGGTGGCGCTCGGCTGGGGGCTGCCGTACGGGCTGCTGACGCCGGCTTCCTGGGTCGCCATGGCCGCCCGCCGCTACCTGCACACGTACGGCCTGGAGCCGGGGGTCTTCGGGCACGTCGCCGTCACCGACCGCCGGCACGCCGCGACGAACCCGGCCGCGTACTTCCACGGCCGCCCGATCACGCTCGCCGATCACTCGGCCTCCCGCTGGATCGCCGAGCCGCTGCGGCTGCTCGACTGCTGCCAGGAGACGGACGGCGGCCAGGCCCTGGTCGTCACCTCCGTCGAGCGGGCCCGGTCGCTGGCCCGCCCGCCCGCCGTGATCCTGGCGGCGGCGCAGGGAGCGGGCCGCGCGCAGGAGCAGATGACGAGCTACTACCGGAACGGGATCGAGGGACTTCCCGAGATGGCCGTCGTGGCACGGCAGTTGTGGAGCAGCAGCGGACTGGGCCCGGCGGACATCGACGTGGCTGTCCTTTATGACCACTTCACCCCGTATGTTCTGATGCAGCTGGAGGAGTTCGGCTTCTGCGCGCCCGGCGAGGGCGGTGCGTTCGTGGAGTCGGACGTGCTGCCGCTCAACACGCATGGTGGACAGCTGGGGGAGGCGTACCTCCATGGGATGAACGGCATCGCGGAGGCGGTGCGGCAAGTGCGCGGCACGGCCGTGAACCAGGTGCCCGGCGCCGCCCGGGTGCTGGTCACCGCCGGTACCGGAGTTCCCACGTCCGGGCTGCTTCTCGGGGCAGACGGATGAACGGAGGGCGTGTCACGGAAGGCCGCCGGTGCCCGGCGCCTTTGACTCCGGGTATGGACCGACGAAGGAAGATCATCGGATATCTCCTCGCCCTTATGGCGGTGGTGGCCCAGTTGATCGTCGCCGAGCCGGCGGGCGCAGGTGACCGTGGCGACCCGCGCAACGAGGGGGCGTCCGTCTTCAAGGGCTGGGGCTTCGACACCTGCCAGGCCCCGGCTCTGACCACGCTGAGCGCGTGGAAGTCGTCGGACTACCGCGCCGTCGGCGTCTACTTCGCCGGCCGCGCCCGCGCCTGCCCGCACCAGACGTACCTGAGCGAGCGGTGGCTGGAAGGCGCCGACGACCTGGGGTGGCGCATCCTGCCGATCTACGTGGGCTCCCAGTCGCCCTGCGTGCGCGCGTCCAACAAGAAGGGCTACCCCATCGGCTCCTACCCCTACGACCAGGGGCAGACGGAGGGCGAGGAGGCCGTCTCCCGGGCCTCCGCCCTCGGCATCGACATCCACAGCCCGATCTACCTCGACATGGAGGCGTACAACGACAAGGACGGCGACTGCGCCCGCACGACGCTGTCCTTCATCCGGGGCTGGGCCGCGGCCGTGCGCGGCGCCGGCTACCTGCCGGGCTTCTACAGCAGCGCCGAGTCCGGGGTCCGGCACATGGACCGGGCCCGCCGCTCCGGCACGACGGAGCTGCCCGACGTGCTCTGGTTCGCCCGCTGGCGGGTCGACCCGACGACGGACGACGAGCCGTCGATCGGGCGCACCGCGTGGCAGCCGCACCGCCGCATCCACCAGTACAAGGGCAACGTCACCGAGTCCCACGGCGGCCGGAAACTGACCGTCGACCGCAACATGGTGGACGCGCCGGTGGCGATCATCGACTGAGCGGGGGGAAGAGGGTCGGAAGGGGAGGGCGGAAGGGGGGCGGAAGGGAGCCGTCCCCGAGCGGTCCCCCGGTCCTCTCCCCCTCCGGGAGGTGGGGGCAGCCCCACCTGTACGACCTGAGGCGGAGCGCGCTTCGGCACCTGCGGCCGATCCGCGGGGTACAGGCGCGCTCCTAGCGTTGAGGCATGACAGCAACCACGACGCCTGTGTGTACCAGCGCATCCAACGCCGTGTACCCGTCGTTCTCCTCCTACGTACGGGCACGCGGTCCGGTGCTGCAGCGCACCGCGCGCTCCCTGACCTCGAACCCGTGCGACGCGGAGGACCTGCTGCAGACCGCGCTCACCAAGACCTACCTGGCCTGGGAGCGGATCGAGGACCACCGGGCCCTGGACGGTTACGTACGCCGCGCGCTGGTCAACACGCGCACCTCGCAGTGGCGCAAGCGCAAGGTCGAGGAGTTCCCCTACGAGGAGCTGCCGGAGCCCGACGCGGCGCCCTCGGCGGACCCCGCCGAGCAGCAGGTGCTGCGCGACGCGATGTGGCGGGCCGTGCTGCGGCTCCCGGTGCGGCAGCGGGCCATGGTCGTCCTCAGGTATTACGAGGACCTCACCGAGGTGCAGACGGCCGAGCTGCTCGGCGTCTCCGTCGGCACCGTCAAGAGCGCGGTCTCCCGGGCGCTGGGGAAGCTCCGCGAGGATCCGGAGCTGGCCTGCGCGGCGTAGCGGCAACGTTGTCCCGATCACGCTGCCCGGGCGGGTCGGGGTAGTGACTTACCGCGAGATACCCCAGCACAATCAGCGGACGACACCCGCCGACCAGGTCTTCGGGAGGACCCCGGTGCTGAGCACGATGCAGGACGTTCCGCTCACAGTCACGCGCATCCTCGCCCACGGGGCGCGGGTGCACGGGGGCGCCACGGTGACCACCTGGACCGGGGACGGCGAGCCATCGCGGCGCAGCTTCCGTGAGGTCGGGGAGCGGTCCGTGCAGCTGGCCCACGCGCTGCGCGACGAGCTCGGGGTGACCGGGGACCAGCGGATCGCGACCCTCATGTGGAACAACAGCGACCACCTGGAGGCGTATCTGGCGATCCCCTCCATGGGCGCCGTCCTCCACACGCTGAACCTGCGGCTGCCCGTCGAGCAGCTCGTCTACATCGTCAACCACGCCGCGGACCGCGTGGTCATCGTCAACGGCTCGCTGCTGCCGCTGCTCGCGCCGCTCCTGCCGCACCTTCCGACGGTCGAGCACGTGATCGTCTCCGGCCCCGGCGACCGCTCCCTGCTGGAGGGCTGCCGGCCGGCCGTGCACGAGTACGAGGAACTGCTCGCGGGCCGCCCGTCGTCCGGTTTCGACTGGCCGCAGCTCGACGAGCGGCAGGCCGCGGCGCTCTGCTACACCTCCGGCACCACCGGCGAGCCCAAGGGCGTGCTCTACAGCCACCGTTCGGTCTACCTCCACGCGATGGAGGTCAACGCGGCGGCGGCGTTCGGCCTGACGCCCGCCGACACGTGTCTGCCCGTCGTGCCGATGTTCCACGTCAATGCCTGGGGCCTGCCGCACGCCGCCTTCATGGCCGGTACGTCCCTGCTGATGCCCGACCGCTTCCTGCAGCCCGTGCCGCTCGCCGACATGATCGCCTCCGAGCGGCCCACGGTCTCCGCGGGCGTCCCCACCATCTGGGCGGGGCTGCTCGCCGAGCTCGACGAGCGGCCGCGGGACCTGTCCTCGCTGCGGACGGTCATCAGCGGCGGCTCGGCCGCGCCGCCCGCGATGATGCAGGGCTTCCACGAGCGCCACGGCGTGCGGATCGTGCAGGCCTGGGGGATGACGGAGACGTCGCCGCTGGGCTCGGTCGCCTACCCGCCGGCCGGTCTGAGCGAGGAGGAGGAGTGGCCCTACCGCGTCACCCAGGGCCGGCTGCCCTCCTCCGTGGAAGCCCGGCTCGCCGGTCCCGGCGGGGAGATCCTGCCCTGGGACGGCAAGTCGGCCGGTGAGCTGGAGGTCCGCGGGCCGTGGATAGCGGGCGCGTACTTCGGCGGTGCGGCCGGTGAACCGGTCCGCCCGGAGGACAAGTTCAGCCCGGACGGCTGGCTGCGCACGGGCGACGTCGGAACGATCACCACCGACGGCTTCCTTACCCTCACCGACCGCGCCAAGGACGTGATCAAGTCCGGCGGCGAGTGGATCTCCTCCGTCGAACTGGAGAACCACCTGATGGCCCACCCGGACGTCGCCGAGGCGGCCGTCGTGGCCGTCCCCGACGAGAAGTGGGGCGAGCGGCCCCTCGCCACGGTCGTCCTGAAGGACGGCAAGGCCGTGGACTACCCCGCCCTGCGGGCGTTCCTCGGCGAGCGGGTGGCCCGCTGGCAGCTTCCGGAGCGCTGGACGTCGGTCCCGTCCGTACCGAAGACGTCGGTCGGCAAGTTCGACAAGAAGGTGCTGCGCAAGCAGTACGCGGAGGGCGAGCTGGACGTCACCGTCCTGGGATAGCGGGATAGCGGGATAGCGCCAGGGCGCGAGGACGGGACAGCGGGATAGCGAAACGGGGCGGCCTCCGGCATCCGGAAGCCGCCCCGCGCGTCAGCGGCTCTTGCGGGCCGCCACCGCGCTGCCGGCCCAGCCGATCGCCACCGAGGCGGCCGCGATCACGCACACGCCGTTCCAGCCCCAGTGGGAGTACGCGGGGCCCGCGAGGGCCGAGGCGCTCGCGCCGCCGATGAACGCCGTCACGACGTAGGCGGTGTTGGCCGCTGCCGGGGTGCCGGTCGAGGCCAGCGCACGCGTCTGGTTGGCGACCTGCCCCGCTATCAGGCCCGCGTGGATGACGACGGCCGCCGCGCACAGCGCCCACAGCTCGTGCCCGCCGAGCCAGAACAGGGGCAGTGAGACGGCGGTGAGCGCGTAGGCCGTGGTGACGACCCGCTGTGCGCCGAAGCGGTCGATGAGCGTGCCCGACACGGGGGCGAGGGCGGTCGAGACGAGACCGAACAGGCCGAAGAGGCCGGCGGCCGCGGTGGACAGGTGGAACGGCCGGTCCGCGGTGAGCAGCAGGGTGAGCGACGTCCAGAGGGAGCTCCAGGCGCCGAACAGCCCGGCCTGGCGCAGGCACGCGGCGCGCAGGTCGGCGGAGGCGCGCAGCAGGCCCGGCAGGGCGGCGATGGCCTTGAGCGGGCGGGAGGCGCGGCGCGGGCGGGTCTCGGCGGGCAGGAGCACGGCGGTGAGCAGGCCGATGGCGACGGTCAGCGCGGCCGAGCCGAGGAAGACGGCGCGCCAGCCGTACGCCTGACCGGCGAGGGAGCCGAGGACGCGGGCCGCGACGATGCCCGTGAACAGCCCGGCCACGACCGCGGCCACGTGCCGGCCGCGCCGGTCGGCGGGCGCCCGCTCCGCGACGAGCGGCACGAGCAGCTGCGGGACGACCGTCGCGGCGCACGCCACCAGGACGGCCGCGGCCAGCGCGGGCAGGCCGGGTGCGAACGTGGCCGCGACGAGGGCCGCGCCGGCCACGGCGGACAGCACGGCCACGAGCCGGCGGCGGTCGGCCGTGTCGCCGAGCGGGGCGAAGACCAGCAGGCCGACGGCGTAGCCGAGCTGTGCGACGGAGGCGATCCAGCCGGCTGCGGAGGGGGCGACGCCGAAGTCACGGGCGATCAGGCCGAGGAGCGGGGCCGCGAGGTAGATGTTCGCGGCGGTGACGGCCGTGCAGAGGGCGATGACCGCGAGGAGGACGGTGTTGCCGGTGCGCGCCGCGGGGGCGGACGCGGGCGCGGCCTGCGGTGCGGCGGCTGTAGCCACGGCGGACGGTGCCGCCGTGGCTACGGGCGGGCGCGCGGGCGTGGGTGTCGGCGTCGGTGTCGGCATGGACGTGGGCATGAGCGGCGGGTCCCCCTGAGAGCGGCATCGCTTACAACCAACTGGTTGGTTGTAAGTTTCACGTGAAACGGTGCATGCTGTCAACTAAATAGTTGGTTACGCTGGGTGCATGGCAGGAGTGAGGGACCCCGAGGCCACCAAGGCGCGCATCTTCGCCGCGGCCACCGCCGAATTCGCCGCCCACGGCATCGCCGGGGCGCGCATCGACCGCATCGCCCGCGAGGCCAAGGCGAACAAACAGCTCATCTACGCCTATTTCGGCGACAAGGCAGAGCTGTTCTCGCAGGTACTGCAGCACGCCTTGCTGCAGCTCGCTTCCGCCGTGCCCGTCGACGCCGACGATCCCGACTGCTACGTCGACCGCCTCATGGAGTACCACCGGGTCCACCCCGAGCTGGTGCGGCTGCTCCTGTGGGAAGGGCTGGAGTACGGGAACGGCGAGATCCCGCACGAGGCCGAGCGGCGCGCCCGCTACGACGCCAAGGCCGAGGCCTTCGCGACCGCCCAGGAGAAGGGCAGGGTCGACCGGGGGCTGCCGCCGCGGCACCTGCTCTTCATGATCAGTGCGCTCGCCGGGTGGGCCACGGCCGTCCCCCAGTTCCGCCGGCTGCTCGTCGGCGGGACGGAGGAGGACCTGGCCGGGCTCCGCGAGTCCGTACGGACGGCGGCGGGGCGGATCACCCAGCCGGCCGACTGACTGAACTGTCGACTGACAGAGCTACTGACGGACTGAACACCGGCGGGCCGGACCACTGACCGCCGTGGCCCGCCGGTTTGTCCGGCCCTCGCGCCGGCTCAGTCCGTTCCGACCTTCGACAGCAGGTCCACGATCCGGCCCTGCACCTCCGCGCTGGTCGACCGCTCCGCCAGGAACAGCACCGTCTCCCCGGTGGCCAGGCGCGAGAACTGCGTCGGATCGACGATCCCGGCCGAGGTGTAGACGACCAGCGGCGTGCGCTTGAGCAGGCCGTTGCCGCGCAGCCAGTCGACGATGCCCGCGCGCCGGCGGCGCACCTGCATCAGGTCCATCACCACCAGGTTCGGGTGCATCTGCGTCGCCAGCGCCACCGCTTCCGCGTCCGTCGCCGCCCACGCCACCTGCATGCCGCGCCGCTCCAGCGTCGCCGTCAGCGCCTCCGCGATCGGCTCGTGCTCCTCGATCAGCAGCACGCGCGGCGGGTGCATCTCGCTGTCGCGCGGAGCCAGTGCCTTCAGCAGGACCGCCGGGTCCGCCCCGTAGGCCGCTTCCCGCGTCGCCTGCCCCAGGCCGGCCGTCACCAGCACGGGGACCTCGGCCGCGACGGCCGCCTCGCGCAGCGACTGCAGCGCGGTGCGGGTGATCGGGCCGGTCAGCGGGTCCACGAACAGTGCCGCGGGATAGGCGGCCGTCTGGGCGTCGACCTCCTCGCGCGAGTGCACGATCACCGGGCGGTAGCCGCGCTCGGTCAGCGCGGCCTCCGTGGACGGGTCCGGGGCGGGCCACACGAGGAGCCGGCGCGGATTGTCGAGCGGCTCGGGCGGCAGCTCGTCGTCCATCGGCGGGCGCGGCGCGTTCATCACCTCGACCGCACCGTTGGGGCCGTCGAGGGGCTCCGGCCCCTCGGAACCCTCGTCCGGCGCTCCTATGGCGAACGCGCGCCCCTCCTGGGCGTCCAGCAGCGGGGGCCGCGGCGCCATGGGCGCGTTGCCGCGCTGCGGCTGAGGCTGCGTCTGCTCGGGCTGTCCCTGCGGCTGCGGTGGTGCCGCGCGCTCCCCCTCGGCGGGGTTGCCGAGCCGCCGGCGACGGCCCGAACCGCCGCCGGGCGCCGGCTCCTGGCCGGGCTGCTGGGCGAACGGCGGGGCCTGGCCCAGTGCGCGCACGCTGATCGGCCGCCCGGAGGTGTCCGAGCTGCCCTGCGCGGCTGCGGCGCCCGGCTCCTCGGCGAGCGGGCGGCGCGCCCGGCGGCGGCCCGTCGGGGCGGGAGCGCCCGGTTCGGGCTGGTCGGCGGGGGCGCCTGCGCCGGACGGGTCCGCCTCGCGCGGGCCCGTGGCCCCGTACGAGGCGGAGGCCGCTTCGCCGCCCCCGGTGCCGGGGGAGGGGGCGGGACCGTTCGGGCCGCCGGGTGCGGCGGCCGGGGCCGCGCCGGGGAAGGGCGGTGCCTGGTGTGGTGCGTGGGACGGGCCGTTCGCTTCGGCGGCCGGGCGGGGCTGCGGGCCCGCTCCGGGACCGCCCGGGTACGCGGGCGCGGTGGCCGGGTGCGCGGGCGCGGACGGATTCCGGCCGGGGAACGGCGCCGGGGCGCCCTGCGCGTCGCCGGCCGGGCCGAGGAAGGCCGCCGTGCCGCCCCCGTGCTCGGGGCGGGGGCCGCCCTCGCCGGCGGACGCCGGGCTGCCGGGACCACCCGGACCGTGGGGGCCGTTCTGGCTGTTCCCGCTGCTCTGACCGGGCTGACCGGGCTGAGCCGGCTGACCGGGCCGGCCCGGGATCGGTGCATTCGCCGGGGCGCCGGGCGTGGGCCCGTTCCCGCCGGTGAACGGTGCGGCACCGCCGTGCTCCGGGTGCGCGTTGCCAGCGCCTCCGGGCGTGGGGCCGCCGTCCGGGGCGAGGAACGCCGCCGTCCCGCCCTGCCTGGGCTGAGCCTCGGCCGGGCCTACGGGCGCGGGCCCGCTCGGGCGGGGGAAGGGCGGTACGCCGCTGCTGCCGGTGTTCTGGCCGGGGAAGGGCGCGGGGGCTGGTGCCGGTGTGCCTTCGGTGGGGCCGGCCGGGCCGAGGAAGGCCGCGGTGCCGCCGCCACCGGCGGGGCCGGCCGCGTTCGGAACACCCGGGCCGCCAGGAGCACCCGAGCTGGTGTTCTGGCCGGGGAAGGGCGCGGGGGCTGGTGCCGGTGTGCCTTCGGTGGGGCCGGCCGGGCCGAGGAAGGTCGCGGTGCCGCCGCCACCGGCCGGGCCCGCGGCGTTCGGAACACCCGGGCCGCCAGGAACACCAGGACCGTTCTGACCGGGGAAGGGTGCCGCGCCGCCTCGCGGAGCATGCGTTCCCGCCGCCGCGTCGGCGGCAGCCTCCCCGCCGTGGCCGGGCATCGCCCGGCCGGTGCCGTTCCGGTTCGGGAAGGGCGGGGCGGGCACCTGCGGCGCGCCGCCGCCCGGGAAACCGGCACTTTCGTCGTCGGCGGGCTTGCGCGGCGCGCCCGGCAGCCCGGGAGCCGTGCCCGGGGCGACCGGCGATGCCACCGCTCTCGGCTCGGGGTGAGCGCCCGCCTCGCGCGGACGGTCCGCTTCCGCCGGCGGCAGCGCGAACGCCGTCCGCGGCCCCGCGGGCTCTCCCGTGGCCTGGCCGGGAATCGGGCGCTCCGGGGACTCCGCGAGCGCCCGCCGGGCCCGCCGGCCCGTCGGAGCGGCCGCCGTGGCGGACTCCGGCGTGCGGTCGGCCTCGGCGGGCGGCAGCGCGAACGCCGTTCGCGGCGCCTCCGCCTGCTGCGCCTGCTGTCCTTGCTGGGGCTGGTCCCTGCGCGCGCGCCGCCCGGTGGGCCCGGCCGGCGTGCCCTGCGCCTGCGGCGGTACGAGCCCGCTCGCGTCACCGTCACCGCCGGGCCCCGTGGCCGGAGCACCCGGACCCGTACCGGAACCGTCCGTGCCGCCCCGCCCGTGGCGGCTGGAGCGGGCCGCGGGCACGCCCTCGCCGTCGGACGGCGCCGCGGAGGGCACCGGCTCCTCGTCCGTGCGCGGCTTGGCGCGCCGCCGACCGGTGGGCGGCGTGCCGTCGCCCTGCGGGAGCTGAGGAGCCTGCTCAGACTGAGGGGACTGCAGGGCCGGGGCAGGCTGCTGCGCCGCGGCGCCGTCGCCCGGCGCATCGCCGTCCGCGCCCCGCCGCGCCCGCCGCCCGCTGCTGCCCTGCGTACCGGCACCAGCGGAAGAGGCAGCCGAGGCAGCCGAGGCGGCAGGAGAAGCAGAAGGGGCCGAGGAAGCAGAGGAAGCAGGCGCGGCCCCGGCCGGAGCCTCCGTCGTGCCGCGCGCCCGCTGGGACGGCACCGGCATGACGGTCGTGGCGCTCATCGTGTCCCCGGCGGACCGCCGCTCCGTGGCGGCCGGGCTCACCGGGCCGCCCTTCGAGGAGACGGGCACCTCCAGGACGTACGCGCTGCCGCCCGCCGCACCCGGCACGTCGTGGGTCTGCAGCACCCCGCCGTGCGCCCGCACGATGCCGCGCACGATCGGCCCGTGGACGGGATCGCCGCCCGCGTAGGGGCCCCGCACCTCGATCCGTACGACTTCGCCGCGCTGTGCCGCCGCCACGACGATCGTGGAGTCGCCGGACGGCGCGCCGCCCGCGGGGGCGTTGCCCGTGGCGTCGACGCCCGCGACGTCCGCGATCAGGTGCGCCAGCGCCTGTGCGAACCGCTCCGCGTCGACCTCGGCCTCGATCGCCGGCGCGTGCACAGCGAACTGCGCCCGCCCGGGCCCGATCAGCTCGACCGCGCCCTCGACGCCCGCGGCCACGACCTCGTCGAGCGCGACCGTCTCCCGCTCCAGCTTGGCCTCGCCGGCGTCCAGCTGCTGGTAGGCGAGGACGTTGTCGACGAGCGTGGTCATCCGGGCGTACCCGGCGGAGAGGTGGTGCAGGATCTGGTTGGCCTCGGGCCACAGCTGGCCGGCCGGGTCCGCGGCCAGGGTGCCCAGCTCGGCGCGCAGTTGCTCCAGGGGGCCGCGCAGGGACTCCTTCAGGACGGCCTGCAGCTGTGCGTGGCGGGCGGCGAGGGCGTCGTACGGACGGCGGTCGGTGAAGGTCATCACCGCGCCGACGAGCTGGTCGCCGTCGCGCACGGGCGCCGTCGTGAGGTCGACCGGGACCGCCCGGCCGTCCTTGGCCCACAGCACCTGCCCGCGCACCCGGTGCTTGCGCCCGGAGCGCAGCGTGTCGCAGACCGGGGACTCCTCGTACGGGAACGGCGTGCCGTCCGGCCGGGAGTGGTGGATCAGCGGGTGCAGTTCCTTGCCGCCGAGGTCGCTGGCGCGGTAGCCGAGGATCTGCGCGGCGGAGGGGTTGAGCAGGACGATCTTGCCGGCGGTGTCGACGCCGACGACGCCCTCCGCGGCCGCGCGCAGGATCATCTCGGTCTGCCGCTGCTGCCGGGCGAGTTCGGCCTCGGTGTCGAGCGTGCCGGTCAGGTCGCGGACGACGAGCATGAGCAGCTCGTCGCCCGTGTAGGGCTGGTGGTCGGCGTACGGGGTGCGGCCGTCCTCCAGGTTCGCGCTCGTCACCTCGACGGGGAACTGCGAACCGTCCGTGCGCCGGGCGATCATGCGCGTCGGCTTGGTGCGGCCGTCGTCGCTGTCGGGCAGCCGCATCGAGCCCGGGATGCGCCGCGAGTCGAAGTCGGGCAGCAGGGAGAGCAGTCCGCGGCCGACGAGCCCCGTGCCGGGGACCTCGAAGGTTTCGAGAGCTATGTGGTTGGCGTTGACGACCGTGCCGTTGCAGTTGACGAGCAACAGGGCATCGGGGAGGGCGTCGAGTATGGCTGCGAGGCGAGCAGCGCCTCGGGATGGCCTGCTGCTCACGACGACGCTTCCTCCCTGGTTACCGCACCTTGCAGACCGCGCCGGGCGGGCTGGCCGCCGCGCCGTGGCGTGTCACTGGAGCGCAGTCTACGGGCTGCCGGGGCGGGCGCGGCGGCGGACGAGGCGTGCGGCGAGGCGCGCCGGACGGGCGCCGTGGGGCGTCTGCCGCAGGCCCGACATGTCTTATGTGTCAGACCTTGTGGTTGACATTGCGGTCGGTCAGCGGGAGCCCGGACGGTTGCTCCCGGGCGTGCCGAGGAGGCGCGAGAACTTGTCCCAGCGCTCGATCTCGCAGCCGTTCGTGCGCTTGAACTCCGCCCGGACCGGGCGCCCGGCCCACTGGCCGGTGACCTTGGCCCGCTGCGGGCCGCCGTAGATCATCGTGCAGACCTGGCCGTCGGGCACCGGGGCGAACGGGTCCTTGCCCCAGGTGGTCCGGCCATCGATCTGGCTGCACGCCTCCCGGGCGCGCGGGTGCGTGCCGCCGGCCGGGTGGCAGTAGAGGTAATACGAGACGGGGGCGGTCTGCCCCCTGCCGTCGAATCTGCCGTTCTCGCTGACGGTCACGGTGAGGTGGTCGTAGCCTTCGGGGTTCGCCGGGGGCATGGGCAGAACGGCGGCCGGGGCGGCCGACGCGGAGGGGACGGCGAGCAGGACGGCCGGGGCCAGTGCGGCGGCGGCGAGGGCGAGACGGCGGAGCAGCATGCGGGACTCCCGGGGGCAGGTGAGGCGGAACGGGGGCGTGCGGGGCCCGGCCGAACCCTTCACCCTCCTAACGCGCCGGGCGGCAACGCGTTGCGCTCCGGAAAACGTCTTTGCCCCGCCCGGTGAAAGCCCGGTACCGTAGGGGTGCGATTGGTGAGCGGCCGCGAGGCTGTGTCATCATCTGCATCGCACCACTCGTGTACGCACGGGTGGGCTGGAGGCGTCGCCTAGTCCGGTCTATGGCGCCGCACTGCTAATGCGGTTTGGGCCTTAAAGCCCATCGAGGGTTCAAATCCCTCCGCCTCCGCACCACCGGCAAGCCCCGGTCGTCCTTGAGACGGCCGGGGCTTCCGCGTTCCCGGGGGATCCGGGGATCTTGTCCGCAGGGGTGCCGCAGGAGTGTCCGCAGGGGCTTCCGGCGGGTCGCCCGCCGCCGCGTCCGCAGGGTCCTCCGGAGCCGCTCCGGAGGGCGTTTTGGCAGGTCGGAGCCGGTGCGGGGAATGGATTTCGCGTCGCGGCGGAGTTCATGTAATGTTGTCCACGCAACGCCGACCGGCAAGAAAACGCCGGGAAGCCGAGCGCTCGTAGCTTAACGGATAGAGCACTTGACTACGGATCAAGAGGTTGCAGGTTCGAATCCTGCCGAGCGCACAGCCGAGAGTATGGTCACCACTCAGGTGGTACTGTTCACTCGACCGTCGCGGGGTGGAGCAGCTCGGTAGCTCGCTGGGCTCATAACCCAGAGGTCGCAGGTTCAAATCCTGTCCCCGCTACTAAGACCGAAGGCCCGGTACCTCAGGTACCGGGCCTTCGGCGTATCCGGAGCGCTTCCTCCGGCCGGGCGCGCGATTCTCAGGAGAATCACAGAGAGCCGAAAGGCGCCTCTCACGCGCCGATCGCACCCTCGTCCCCATGACGGCCGACCCCTCGCTCACCGCTGCCCCCGCCGCTTCCCCCGTCCCGGGCGCCCCGGCGGCCCCGGCCCCTCTCCTGCGGGACGACGGCAGCCCCGTCCGCGTCCTCGTCGTGGACGACGAGGCGTCGCTGGCCGAGCTGCTCTGCCTCGCCCTGCGGTACGAGGGCTGGGAGGTGCGGTCCGCGGCGGGCGGCGCCGAGGCCGTACGGGTCGCACGGGACTTCCGGCCGGACGCCGTCGTCCTCGACGTGATGCTGCCCGACATGGACGGGCTGACGGTCCTGGGGCGGCTGCGCCGCGAACGCTCCGAGGTCCCGGTCCTCTTCCTCACGGCCAAGGACTCCGTCGAGGACCGCATCGCCGGGCTCACCGCGGGCGGCGACGACTACGTCACCAAGCCGTTCAGCCTGGAGGAGGTCGTCGCCCGGCTGCGCGGGCTGCTGCGCCGGGCCCGTGCCGTCGCGGCCCGCCCCGGCTCCGTCCTGACGGTGGGCGACCTGGTGCTGGACGAGGACAGCCACGAGGTCTCCCGCGGCGGCACCGACATCCACCTCACCGCGACCGAGTTCGAGCTGCTGCGCTTCCTCATGCGCAACCCGCGGCGCGTGCTCAGCAAGCCGCAGATCCTCGACCGGGTCTGGTCGTACGACTTCGGCGGGCAGGCCAACGTCGTCGAGCTCTACATCTCCTACCTCCGGCGGAAGATCGACGCCGGGCGGCCGCCGATGATCCACACGCGGCGCGGGGTCGGCTACCTCATCAAGCCGGCCACGCCGGCGTGAGCACGGCCCGTTCCCCGCGGCCTGCCCCCGTCCGCCGCCCCGGCCGTGCGCCCGGCCGGCTGCTCGCCCGGCCGCGGACGCTGCGGACGCGGCTCGTGCTGTCCACCGTCGTGCTCGTCGCCGTCGTCTGCGCGGTGATCGGCACGGTGACGGCCATCGTGCTGCGGAGCTATCTGTACGGGCAGCTCGACGTGCAGCTGGGCGAGGTGGTGCGGCGGGCCGCGGCGCCCCGCCCGCCGGACCTGCGGCGGGGCGGCCCGCTGAGCTTCGTCCAGGGCGGGGGCCAGCCCATCGGCACCGTCGGTGCGCTGACCGGGGACGACGGGCGGGTCACCGACTCAGCGGTCAGCACGCCCGCGCGCACCTGGTGGGGTGACGGCGATCCCCTGCGCGAGCCGCTGACCGCCGCCCAGAGCGACGCCCTCGCGCGGCTTCCCCGCGACGGCAGGCCGCACGACGTCGAGCTGCCCGGCCGGGGTGACTACCGCGCCCGGTCCGTCACCGCGCACGGCGGCACGACGTACCTGGTCGGCATTCCGACCGCGAGCGTTCAGGAAACCCTCAACACGCTCATCCTGGTGGAGATTTGCGTCACCGCCGCCGGGCTCGTGGCGGCCGGAATCGCCGCGGCCGCGACCGTACGGCTCGCGCTGGGGCCGCTGCGGCGGGTGGCGGCGACGGCCACGCGCGTCTCCGAACTCCCACTGCATCAGGGCGAAGTGGCGCTGCACGAGCGCGTCCCGGAGGCGGAGGCCGATCCGCGGACCGAGGTCGGTCAGGTCGGCGCCGCGCTCAACCGCATGCTGGGGCACGTGGGTTCGGCACTGACGGCACGTCAGGAGAGTGAGACGCGGGTGCGGCAGTTCGTCGCGGACGCGAGCCACGAGCTGCGGACTCCGCTGGCCTCCATCCGCGGGTACGCCGAGCTCACGCGGCGGGCCGGCGGCGCCGGCGGCGAGGAGACCGGGCCCCGCACCCGGCACGCGCTCGCCCGCATCGAGTCCGAGGCGCGCCGCATGACCGGGCTGGTGGAGGACCTGCTGCTGCTCGCCCGCCTGGACACCGGCCGCCCGCAGGCGTTCGCGGACCTCGACCTGTCTCCGCTCGTGGTCGACGCCGTGAGCGACGCGCGGGCGGCCGGGCCGGGCCACGCGTGGCGCCTGGACCTGCCGGCCGAGCCGGTCACCGTACGGGGTGACGCGGCGCGGCTCCACCAGGTGCTGGTCAACCTGCTGGCCAACGCCCGGACCCACACGCCGGCGGGGACGACGGTGACGGCGCGCGTACGGGGGGCCTCCGGCGGGGCGTGGACGGTGGTGTCGGTCGAGGACGACGGGCCGGGGATCTCCGCGGAGTTGCTGCCGCACGTGTTCGAGCGGTTCGCGCGGGGAGACGCGTCCAGGTCCAGGGCGGCGGGGGGCTCCGGGCTGGGGCTGGCGATCGTCCGGGCGGTCGTGGAGGCGCACGGGGGACGGGTCGGGGTGGAGAGCGAGCCCGGGCGGACCGTTTTTGCGGTGGAACTGCCCGTCCGGCACACCCGGGTTGCGGGGCCGGGGCAACTCGCCGTTGCGGTGGGGGAGATTCCCCGGACCCTCTCCCGGAGGGGGCACCCCCGCTCCCCGTAACCGGGGGCCGGGGCGGGCCCTCCGGTGGCTGCGCTTTCCTGCCCGTACGGGATGCGCGGTGCGGGCATTCACAGGTGGCGCACAGGGTTTGCACACGCCCGCGACAGCGGCCCCGGCAAGGGTCGCCGCATGACTGAGGCCACCCGGCAACCGCTTCCCGCACGCGCGCCCTTGTCCCCGCGGGGGATCGTGCTCGACGTCGTGATTCCCGTCCACAACGAGGAGGACGACCTGGAGGCGTGCGTGCGCCGGCTGCACGCCCACCTCACGGCCACGTTCCCCTACGGGTTCCGGATCACCATTGCGGACAACGCGAGCACCGACCGCACCCCCGAGGTCTCCGCCCTGCTGGACGACGCGCTCGACGAAGTGACCGCCGTCCGGCTGGAGGAGAAGGGCCGCGGGCGGGCGCTGCGCACGGTCTGGTCGATGTCCGAGGCGCCCGTGCTCGCCTACATGGACGTCGACCTGTCCACCGGCCTCAACGCCCTGCTGCCGCTCGTCGCCCCGCTCATCTCCGGCCACTCCGACCTGGCGATAGGGACGCGGCTGGCGGGCGGCTCGCGGGTCGTGCGCGGGCCGAAGCGGGAGTTCATCTCCCGCGCGTACAACGTGCTGTTGCGGACGGGGCTCGCGGCGCGGTTCTCCGATGCGCAGTGCGGGTTCAAGGCGTTGCGCAAGGACGTTGCCGAGCGGCTGCTGCCGCTGGTCGAGGACACGGGGTGGTTCTTCGACACCGAGCTGCTGGTGCTGGCCGAGCGGGCGGGGCTGCGGATCCACGAGGTCCCGGTGGACTGGGTCGACGACCCGGACAGCTCCGTGCACATCGTCCGCACGGCGACGGAGGACCTGCGCGGCGTGTGGCGCGTGGGGCGTGCCCTGGCCACGGGGGCGCTGCCCCTGGACCGGCTGCGCCGTCCCTTCGGCGACGACCCGCGCGACCGGGCCGTGCCGGGCGTGCCGCGCGGACTGGCCCGGCAACTGCTGGGGTTCTGCGTGGTGGGGGTCCTCAGCACCGGCTTCTACCTGGCGCTCTACTCGCTGCTGCGGACGGCCGCGGGCCCGCAGACGGCGAACGCCGCGGCGCTGCTGCTGTCCGCCCTCGCCAACACCGCCGCCAACCGCCGGCTGACCTTCGGCGTGCGGGGCCGGGACCGGGCGGTGCGGCACCAGGCGCAGGGCCTCGTGGTCTTCGCGATCGGCCTGGCCCTGACCAGCGGTTCGCTCGCCGCTCTGCACGCGGCGGGCGGCTCCCCGTCCCACGGCGCGGAGCTCTCCGTCCTCGTCACGGCCAACCTGGCGGCGACGGTGCTGCGGTTCCTGCTGCTGAGGGCGTGGGTGTTCGCGGCGGCGCCGGGAGACCTTCCGGACCCGGTGGTTCCGGCGGCCACGACAGCCCAGGCAGCCCCGGCGGTTCCGGCGATTCCCGTAGTACCGGCGGTTCCGGTTGATCCGACCGTTCCGGCAGTTCCGGCAGTTCCGACAGCAAAGAAGGACCGATGACCACAGTCACGGAGGCCGCGAGGCCCACGAAGGCCGGGAGGGCCGTGCGGCTGCGGCTCGCGGCGCTGCTCGCCGTCACCGCCGCCCTCTACCTCTGGGACCTGGGCGCGTCCGGCTACGCGAACCAGTTCTACGCCGCCGCCGCGCAGGCGGGCAGCGCGAGCTGGAAGGCGTTCTTCTTCGGCGCGTCCGACGCCGCCGGGGCGATCACCGTCGACAAGCCGCCCGCCGCGCTCTGGCCGATGGGCCTGTCCGTACGGGTCTTCGGGCTCGGTTCGTGGGCGATCCTCGTGCCCGAGGCGCTGATGGGCGTGGCTGCGGTGGGCGTGCTGTACGCGGCCGTGCGGCGGCACTTCGGCGAGGCGGGCGGGCTGCTCGCGGGGGCGGCGTTCGCGCTGACGCCCGTCGCCGCGCTGATGTTCCGCTTCGACAACCCCGATGCGCTGCTGTGCCTGCTGATGGTGTGCGCCGTGGCGTGCGTCCTGCGCGCGCTGGAGGGCGGGCGGACGGTGTGGCTGCTCCTGGCGGGGCTCTGCTTCGGGCTGGCGTTCCTCACCAAGACGCTGCAGGCATGGCTGATCCTGCCGCCGCTCGCCGTGCTGTACGCGGTGTGCGCGCCGGTCCGGCCGCTGCGGCGCGCGGGACAGCTGCTGCTCGCGGGCCTGGTGACCGTCGTCTCCGGCGGCTGGTGGGTCGCCGTGGTCGAGCTGTGGCCGGCGGGTTCCCGCCCGTACATCGGCGGCTCGCAGCACAACAGCTTCCTCGAACTCACCTTCGGCTACAACGGACTCGGCCGCATCAACGGCAACGAGACCGGGAGCGTGGGCGGCGGCGGTCACGGGCCCGGCGGGGGCGGCGGGCGCTGGGGCGACACCGGCATCCTGCGGCTGTTCGGCTCCGACATGGGCGGGCAGATCGCCTGGCTGCTGCCGGCCGCGTTCGTCCTGCTGCTGGCGGGGCTCATCCTGACCCGGCGCGCGGGGCGGACGAACGTCCACCGGGCGGCGTTCCTGGCGTGGGGCGGGGCGATGCTGATGACCTTCGCGGTCTTCAGCTTCATGTCCGGGATCTTCCACCAGTACTACAACATCGCGCTGGCGCCGTACGTGGCGGCGCTCACCGGCATGGGCGCCGTGCTGCTGTGGGAGCGCCGGGCGTTCACCGCGCTGGCGGCGGTCGTCACCGGAACGGCGGGCTGGGCGTTTGTCCTCCTGGACCGCACTCCGCAGTGGCTGCCGTGGCTGAGGTGGGCGGTGCTGCTGGGCGGGGTCGCGGCGGGGTGCGCGCTGCTGGGCGCGAAGCGCGTTCCCGTCGCGCGGGTTGCCGTCGCGCTGTCCGTAACGAGTGCGCTCGCGGCGCCGCTGGCGTACACGCTGAACACGGTGCGGACGCCGCACGGCGGGTCGATCGTGACGGCGGGGCCGGCGGTGAAGGGCGCGGGGCGCTTCGGCGGCGGCATGCGGGCGGCCGGGCGGGGTGCGGAGCGGGCCGGCGGGCGGGCCGGTCAGCCCGGCGGGCGGTTCGGCGGGCCCGGGGGTGCGCCCGGGGGGCGTGGACCGGGTGGGCCGGGGGCGCCGGGCGGTCCGGCCGGCCGGGGCGGCTCGGCGGGGCCCATGGGTAAGGCGCCGCGGTTCGAAGGCGCTCCCGGCGGTGCCATGGGCGGGCTCCTCGGAGGGCAGCGGGTGAGTGCCGCCGCCGCGGCCGCGGTGAAGGAGGGCGCGGCGGCGTACCGCTGGGCGGCGGCCGCGGTCGGTTCGCAGAACGCGGCGAGCTACCAGCTCGCGACCCAGGTGCCCGTGATGGCGATCGGCGGCTTCAACGGCAGTGACCCGTCGCCGACGCTCCGTCAGTTCCAGGCGTACGTGGCGGCGGGGAAGGTGCACTACTTCATCGCCGCGGGCGGCGGCGAGGGGCGCGGGCGCGGCGGGAGCGCGTCCGCCTCGGCCGCGATCGCCGCGTGGGCGGAGGCGGGCTTCACGAAGGTCGCCGTCGGCGGGGCGGTGTTCTACGACCTGACGCGGCCGGTGCGGGCGGGCTCCTGAAAAAACCTCTTGTACGGCGTAGAGGAGCGCTTGTACGGTGTATGTCACCGGTAGTCGTACACCGTACAAGGGGGATCCCGTGACAGCGCCGGCCAAGGAATCACCAACCACTGCGGGGGAGCAGCCGCAGCGCAATCCCACGCGCTGGCTCGTGCTCGGCGTGATCTGCCTCGCCCAGCTCACGGTGCTGCTCGACAACACGGTGCTCACCGTGGCCATCCCCTCCCTCACGGAGGAGATGGGCGCCGCCACGTCCGACGTCCAGTGGATGATCAACGCGTACTCGCTGGTCCAGGCGGGGCTGCTGCTCACCGCGGGCAGCGCCGCCGACCGCTACGGGCGCAAGAAGCTGCTCGCCCTCGGGCTCGCGCTCTTCGGGACCGGCTCGCTCGGCGGGGCCCTGTCCGAGACGACCGGGCAGCTGATCGCCGCCCGGGCGGGCATGGGGGTCGGCGGTGCGCTGCTGATGACCACCACCCTCGCCGTCATCGTCCAGGTCTTCGACGCGGACGAGCGGACGAAGGCCATCGGGCTGTGGGGCGCGGTGAGCTCCCTCGGCTTCGCGGCCGGGCCGCTGATCGGCGGGGCGCTCCTCAACCACTTCTGGTGGGGCTCGATCTTCCTGATCAACCTGCCGGTGGCCCTGCTCGGCCTGCTGGCCGTCCTCAAGTGGGTGCCGGAGTCCAAGAACCCGGCCGGGGACCGGCCCGACCTGCCCGGCGCGGTGCTGTCCACGATCGGCATGACCGGCGTGACGTTCGCGATCATCTCCGGGCCGGGGTACGGCTGGTCGTCCGCGCGGGTGCTGCTCTCCGCGGGCGTGGGTGTCGTCGTGCTGGCCGCGTTCGCGGTGTGGGAGCGGCGGGCTCCGTACCCGATGCTCGACATGGCCTTCTTCCGCAACCGGCGCTTCGTGGGTGCGGTCTCCGGCTCCGTCCTGGTCGCCTTCGGCATGGGCGGATCGTTCTTCCTGCTCACGCAGCACCTGCAGCTCGTGCTGGGCTACGACCCGCTGCAGACCGGTCTGCGGATGTCGCCGCTGGCCCTGGTCATCGTCGTCCTCAACCTCACCGGGGTCGGGGCGCGGCTGCTGCCGAAGATCGGCACGCCGGTCGCCATCGCGGGCGGCATGGCGCTGCTGGCTGCGGGGCTTGCGGCGATCGCGGTGCTGGGCGCCCACGGGTACGGCGGGATGCTCTTCGGGCTCCTGCTGATGGGTGTCGGCATCGCGCTGTCCATGCCGGCGATGGCCACGGCGATCATGTCCGCGATACCGCCGGAGAAGGCGGGCGTGGGCGCCGGCCTGAACGGCACGCTCCAGGAGTGCGGCAACGGGCTCGGCGTCGCCGTGCTGGGCGCCGTCCTGAACTCGCGCTTCGCGGCGCTGGTCCCTGCGGTGGCCGCGGGGGCGGGGTCGCTTCCGGCGGCGCTCGCGGACGCGCGCACGGACGCGCAGCGGGCCGCCATCGCGGACGCCTTCGCCACGGGCGTCCACACCAGCCAACTGGTCGGCGCAGCCGCGGTCCTGGCCGGCGGCCTCACCGCAGCGCTCCTCCTGCGGAGGGCGGAACGGGCCCAGTAGCCCCCTGATGCCGGGCCCCACGGGGGTGGGCCCGGCAGCGGGGGTCCCTCCGGGGGTGGGCCCAGGCCCTTTGCGCCCGCCGCAGCTGTGATCAGCCCCCGCGGCGGGGTCCGGCGGTGCCGGAGGGGCCGAGGTGCATGGTCCTTGCCCGGAGCGGAGGCGCCTAGCATGCGGGGCGTAGGGTCGTGGACAGGGCGGACAGAGGGGTACCAACAGATGGCCGGCGGCGGAAAACGGACAAAGGATCCCCGGAGCAGCGTGTGGCTGACCGGGAAACCCGCCCCCGCCCCGCGGCGCGGGCAGGAGCAGGGCGCCGGCGCCCTCGACCGGCAGCGCATCGTCGACGCCACGATCCGCCTCCTCGACGCCGAGGGCATGGAGAAGTTCTCCATGCGGCGGCTGGCCGCCGAGCTCGGCGTGACCGCGATGTCCGTCTACTGGTACGTCGACAACAAGGACGACCTCCTCGAGTACGCCCTCGACGAGATCATCAGCGATGGGATCCCCGACCCGGCCGACGAGAGCGCCGACTGGCGCGACCAGCTCCGCCTCCTGGTCGCCGGCTACCGCGACACCCTCGCCGCCCACCCCTGGGCCCCCGCCCTGCTCGGGCGGTACCTCAACATCGGCCCCCGCGCGATGGCGTTCTCCAACGCCACGGTCGCCGTCATGGGCCGCAGCGGTCTCCCGACGGAACACATCACCGGCGCGCTCTCCGGCGTCTTCCAGTTCGTCTACGGGTTCTGCACGATCGAGGGCCTGTACAAGGAGCGCGTGCGGGATGCGGGCGTCAGCGAGGACGAGTACTTCAGGAACGTCATCGGTGCGGTCACCGCCGACCCCGCGTGGGCGGAGGAGTACAGCGCGACGGCGGAAGTCACCGAAACGCTGGTCAAGACCGGGAGCATCCGGGAGATGCGGGAGCGCGACTTCGCCTTCGCCCTCGACATGCTGATCGCCGGCATCGAGGTCATGCGGGACCGCACGAAGGGCGCCGGGAGCGCCTGAGGCCCCCCGCAGCGGGAAGGCCCGGAGAACGGCAAAAGACCGAAGCCCCGGCGGTGGCGCGCAGGCCGTCCCCTGCCTGTGCGCGCGCCACCACCGGGGCCCGTCTCCGGGACCGTTTCTTGCCGTTCAGGTCCCGGTTTTCCGTCCGGCCGGGGCGCGTCTCCGCTCGATCACGCGCCCCCGCCGACGGGGTCTGTCAGCCGCCCTGGCGGGCGGGTTCGGCGCCCTTCCCGGCCGCGTCGGCCGCATGCCCGCCGGACCGGCTCTGCAGGGCGACCTCCTTGATGAACAGCGTCAGGACGAAGGCCAGCAGCGCGCACGGCGCCGCGTAGAGGAACACGTCGCCCACCCCGTGCCCGTAGGCGCTCTCGACGACCGTCCGCAGCGGAGCGGGCATCGCGTCGAGCTTGGGGATGCCGCCGCCGGAGCCGCCGCCCTTGGCCGCGGCCGCCGCGCCCTGCGGGCCGAGCGCGGTGAGACCGTCCTTGACGTAGTCCGTCACCCGGTGGCCGAGCACCGCGCCGAGCGCGGAGACGCCCACCGCGCCGCCGAGGGAGCGGAAGAAGGTGACGACGGAGCTCGCGGAGCCGAGGTCCTTCGGGGCGACCTGGTTCTGCGTGCAGAGCACCAGGTTCTGCATCATCATGCCCATGCCGAGGCCGACGAGCGCCATGTAGACCGCGAGGTGCCAGTACGGCGTGTCGTACCGCATCGTGCCGAGCAGCCCGAGGCCCGCGGTGAGCAGCACGCCACCGCTGACCAGCCAGGCCTTCCAGCGGCCGGTCTTGGTGATGATCTGACCGGAGATCGTCGACGACAGGAACAGGCCGCCGATCATCGGGATCGTCATCACGCCGGACATCGTGGGCGTCTTGCCCCGCGCCAGCTGGAAGTACTGCGAGAAGAAGACCGTGCCGCTGAACATCGCGACACCGACGAAGAGGCTCGCCGCCGACGACAGGGTGATCGTCTTGTTGCGGAACAGCCGCAGCGGAATGATCGGCTCGGCGGCCTTGGACTCCACGAGGACGAAGATCGCGCCGAGCGCGATCGAGCCGCCGACCATGGCGTACGTCTGCCACGAGATCCAGTCGTAGTTCTTGCCCGCCAGCGTCACCCACACCAGCAGCAGCGTGACCGAGGCGCTGATGAAGAACGCGCCCAGCCAGTCGACCTTCACGTCCCGCTTCACCACGGGGAGCTTCAGCGTCTTCTGCAGCACGATCAGCGCGATCACGGCGAACGGCACGCCGACGTAGAAGCACCAGCGCCAGCCGAGCCAGTCGGTGTCGGTGATGACGCCGCCGAGCAGCGGGCCGCCGACCGTGGCGACGGCGAACGTCGCGCCGAGGTAGCCGCTGTAACGCCCGCGCTCCCGCGGGGAGATCATCGCCGCCATGATGATCTGCGCCAGGGCGGACAGACCGCCGACGCCGATGCCCTGCACGGCGCGGCAGGCGATGAGCGTGCCGGTGTTCTGCGAGAGACCGGCCACGACCGAGCCCGCGACGTAGACGATCAGGGCTATCTGGACCAGCAGCTTCTTGCTGAACAGGTCGGAGAGCTTGCCCCACAGGGGGGTGGACGCGGTCATCGCCAGCAGCGATGCCGTGACCACCCAGGTGTAGGAGGACTGGCTGCCGTGCAGATCGGAGATGATCTCCGGCAGCGCGTTCGAGACGATCGTCGAGGACAGGATGGCGACGAACATGCCGAGCAGCAGCCCGGACAACGCCTCCATGATCTGCCGGTGAGTCATGGGGGCGCCGCCGTCCTGGCCGCCGTGCTTGGCGTGGCCGCCCCCCACACCGGCCGGTGTGGTCGTAGCCATTGAGTTCCTTTGCTGTGCGTGTGTGGCTTGTGGTGTGCGCCTACGGTCGGGGCCGGCAGCCGTCGAAGCTGTCGCGGAACCGCCCCAGCAGCTCGGTCAGCCGGCCGACGTCCTCCGCCGACCAGTCCCGCAGGCACGTCGCGAGCGCCTGCGTGTAACGGCCGGAAACCTGCCGGAGCAGGGCTTCGCCCGCGGGGCTGATGCGCAGCAGCCGGGACCGCCTGTCCGCGGGGTCGGGGTGCCGTTCGAGCCAGCCCCGGGCCTCCGCGTACGCGACGTGCCGGCTGGTCACCGACATGTCGATCAGCAGCAGTTCGGCCAGCTTGCCCATGCGCATCTCGCCGTACTGCCGCAGCATCGTCAGCACGACGGCCGCGGCCGGCGAACAGTCCGCCGGCAGGACCCGGGCGAGATCGCGCCGGACGGCGGCGACGGCGCTGAGCTGCCGGGCGAGCTCCTCGTACTGCTCCTGCTCGGCCATGCGCGCCGCCCTCCCCACCTTCAGTTGCTTAGGGCAACGATGTAACCAGAATTTGGTTGCTGCAGGCAAGTGAAAAGGGGTTTCCGTGGGTAAAGGTAGGGCCAAGGATCCCCAGGCCCCCGTAAAGCCGCAGGTCGGGCGCGAAACGGACGGAGTGCCTCAGGTGTGGGGAGGGAGTGCCTCCGCAAAGGCGGGCCGCCGCGCGCCGTCCGTCCCTCCTTCGCTAGGGTCCTGGCCTATGGCCAACCCCCATCAGCAGAACCCCGAGAGCTACGACCCCGCGGGCAGCACGCAGATGTTCCGCGCCTTCGTCGACGAGGGCACCCCGGGCCGGCGCGCCGCCGCCCCGGCCCCCGCCCGGTCCTCCGGCCCCCGCACCGGTGTGATCGCCGGAGTGATCGCGGCGGTCGTGGTCGTCGCGGCCGTGGTGTGGCTGGCGCTCGGCTGACCACCGCCCCCACCGGGAACCCGGGGGTCAGCCCCCGGGCAGTACGGCCGCGCCGGGCAGCACGGCCACGTCGCGCGTCTCGACGTGCATGCCCCACGGCACGCGCCAGGCGTCGACGCACACCGTCCACGACGCCTCGGTCGCCGCACCCGCCTCGATCGGCACCGGGAGCGGCTGCGACGAGGTGACCGTGGCCCAGTCGATGCCGAGCGCGTCGATCACGTGTGCGCCGAAGGCGACGGTGCCCGAGGTGACGGGACTGCCGCCGGAGTTGGTGAGCGACACGGTGACCTTCTCGCACCAGCGGCGCCCTTCGTCGTCCGCCGACCGGCGCGGTACGCCCACGTCGAGCCGGGCCGGCTCGGCCGTGCGCGACGGCTGTCCGGACGGTGGCGACGGCAGGTGCGGTGCCGGTGACTGCGGTCTCGGCTGCGGCGCGGGCCCCGGCTTGGCGGGAGGCGCGGGGGCTGCCGTACGCGGAAGGCTTCCGGTGCCCGTACGGGGATCCGTGCCGTGCCCGGTGCTCCGCGGGCTGCTGCTCCTGCCGGGAGGCGGCGGGGGCGATGGAGACGACGGAGGCGACTGAGGCGCCTGCGGCGATGCCGGTGGCCGGGAGGAAGCCGGAGCCGGAGAACCCGATGAGGTGCCCGGGGGGCGGCCGGAAGGCGGCGCTGCGGGCAGAGGGTGGAGCTCAACGCCTGCTGTGGGCGGAACGGGGCCGTCCAAGGGGTGGGAGGACGAGCCGGGGCCTGCCGCTTCGGAGGCGACATAGGCATCGCGGTCGCTGCCGCCGCAACCTGCGAGCAGGGCTCCCAGGGCGAGTGCGGCCGCCGCGGCTGAGGCGGATGCGGAGACGATCGTCTTCCGGCGCATCGGCCCAGTCTGGCTGACGGTCCGTCAGGAGTACAGAGGTCGTCCCGGGTGTGAAGGCCACCCGGTACGGAAGTGGTCCGGCGCGAAGTCCGGAAGCGGGTGGTGCGGGTCGGCGGTCCCCCGTGCGGCTCGCCGTGGATGGGTGATCCCCCCGTGAAGATCCCCCGTGACGGTGCGGCTAGTCCGCGATGAGTCCCTCGCGGAGCTGGGAGAGCGTCCTGGTCAGGAGCCGGGACACGTGCATCTGCGAGATGCCGACCTCCTCACCGATCTGCGACTGCGTCATATTGGCGAAGAACCGCAGCATGATGATCTGCCGCTCCCGCGGTGGCAGTTTGGCCAGCAGGGGCTTGAGGGACTCGCGGTACTCGACGCCCTCCAGCGCGCTGTCCTCATAGCCGAGCCGGTCCGCCAGGGAGCCCTCGCCGCCGTCGTCCTCCGGGGAGGGCGAGTCGAGCGAGCTGGCGGTGTAGGCGTTGCCCACGGCCAGGCCGTCGACGACGTCGTCCTCGGAGACGCCCAGGCACAGGGCCAGTTCGGGCACGGTCGGCGAACGGTCGAGCTTCTGTGCGAGCTCGTCGCTGGCCTTGGTCAGGGCGAGGCGCAGCTCCTGCAGCCGGCGCGGCACGCGCACCGACCAACTCGTGTCCCGGAAGAACCGCTTGATCTCGCCCACGACCGTCGGCATGGCGAACGTGGGGAACTCCACCCCCCGTTCGCAGTCGAACCGGTCGATCGCCTTGATCAGGCCGATCGTGCCGACCTGGACGATGTCCTCCATGGGTTCGTTGCGGCTGCGGAAGCGGGCGGCCGCGTAGCGCACGAGGGGGAGGTTCAGCTCGATCAAGGTGTCGCGTACGTAGGCGCGCTCGGCGCTGTCCCGGTCGAGGGCGGCCAGCCGTGTGAAGAGGGAACGGGAGAGGGTGCGGGTGTCGATCGTTTCGCAGTCGTCGAGCACGGCGTGCGGTGCGTCGGTGGCGAGCACCTTCGCGCTGCCCAGGTCTACGGACATGCCACCCCCTTGAGGTCGCGGACGGGTCACAGCGGGCCCCTCGCGCGAGGGGTTGGCCCCCACCTGAATACCGGAGGCCGCGCTGTGGCAAACGCAGTTCCTGCAGAATGTCACATGTCGGCAACACGCTGTAGCGTCAAGTCGACATATCTGCTGCCTCGTATGGAGAGGGGGTCACCCGTGAGGGTTAGGCCTCGATTCGATTTGCGGAACGCAGCCGCGCGAAGCTCCGGGAGAGCAGCCGGGACACGTGCATCTGGGAGACGCCCAGCTCGGCGCTGATCTGGGACTGCGTCAGATTGCTGTAATAGCGGAGCAGCAGAATGCGCTGCTCGCGCTCCGGCAGTTGTACGAGCAGGTGGCGCACGAGGTCCCGGTGTTCGACCCCGGCGAGTGCGGGGTCCTCGTAGCCGAGCCGGTCCAGCAGGCCCGGCAGCCCGTCGCCCTCCTGGGCGGCCTCCAGCGAGGTGGCGTGGTACGAGCGGCCGGCCTCGATGCAGGCGAGCACCTCGTCCTCGGGGATCCGCAGCCGCTCGGCGATCTCGGCGGTGGTGGGCGTGCGGCCGTGCAGCACGGTGAGGTCCTCGCTGGCGCCGTTGACCTGCACCCACAGCTCGTGGAGCCGGCGCGGCACGTGCACGGTGCGGACGTTGTCGCGGAAGTAGCGCTTGATCTCGCCGACCACGGTCGGCATCGCGAAGGTCGGGAACTGCACGCCGCGGTCCGGGTCGAACCGGTCGATGGCGTTGATCAGGCCGATCGTGCCGACCTGGATCACGTCCTCCATGGGTTCGTTGCGGCTGCGGAAGCGGGCGGCGGCGTAGCGGACGAGGGGGAGGTTGGCCTCGATGAGTGCGGCCCGCACGCGGGCGTGCTCCGGTGTGCCGGGCTCCAGGGTGACGAACTCCTTGAAGAGCACCTGGGTGAGCGCCCTGGCGTCCGCCCCGCGGCTCCTCGGCTGATCGGGGTCCGGCTGATCGGAGCCGGAGGGGTCGGAGTCGGGGGCGTCCGAGTCGGGGGCGTCCGAGCCGGAGGGGGAGTCCGGGGTCTCCCGGGAGCCGGGCTCCCGGCCGGTGTCCGGCGTCGGGGCCGGGCCGGAAGTGGTGGCGGAGGCGTCGGCGGAGGCGGTCGTGGTCCCGGCGGCGGGGCCGAGGGGCTGAGCAGGGGCTTCGTGGAGGGGGGCTTCGGGGACGGTTCGGGCCGACACGGTTCTGCCACCCTTCATGGTCAACTCATCCGGCAAAAGCGGTCATAGCATCACAAGACATGTGCACTGTGTGCAAGAACCCCATAACATCGTGTTGACCATAAAAACGGCCCCCCGCCAAGGTGGCGAGGGGCCGTGCGCTGCGGGCGCTCAGAAGGGGTAGTCGGCGATCACCCAAGTGGCGAATTCGCGCCACTGCGCGACACCCGCCTGATGCGCGGGATGGTCCAGATAGCGCTGGAGCGCCTCGGGGTCCTCGACGGCGGAGTTGATGGCGAAGTCGTAGGCGATCGGCCGGTCCGAGACGTTCCAGGCGCACTCCCAGAAGCGCAGCTCGGGGACGAGCTTCCCCAGCTCCTCGAACGCCTGTACTCCGGCGACGACGCGCGGGTCGTCACGCGTGACGCCCTCGTTGAGCTTGAACAGGACGAGGTGACGAATCACGGCACTGCCTCCACGCCGGGTCGGTCAGCTGATCAGCTGGGTCATGAACTCGCCGACGCTCTTGGCGGCGTCCGAGATGCCTTCGAACCCTATCTGCACGAGTTCCGCCGACCGCTTGGGGGAGTGGATGATCGTGTACGCCACGAAGATGCCGAGCACCCAGAGCGTGATCTTCTTCGCCTTCTCCACGGCGCGCATTCCCTCCCCGGCGATCCCCGTGATCCCCCGTTCCGGTGGCGGAGTCTAACCGTACGTTTGCCCGAAAGCCGGGAACGCGTCCGCATGGACAAAGAACATGCCCGCCTGCTCACGCCGCCTTTCCCGCCCGCTCACGCCGTCTTTAAGGACCAAAGGCCCGCCAAGCCGGGCCCTTCGCCGTAAGGGGAGCCCTTCGGCGGGGCGGAGGATGGGGGGTGCCCGTACCGGATCTGGCAGGAATCCGCCGGGCAGGGACATGGCCTCACTGCGGGGTCCGGGCCGCGACTTCCCCCCGACTGCGGCCCGTACTTGGAGGCCGTGGCCCCGCCGGGGGAAGCGGCTTGTCCCCCCGATGCCGCTTCCCCCGACCTGCGTCTTCCGGAGCCCCGGCCCCGGTCCCGGTTTCGCGCCGGGCCCGGGACCGGGGCTCCGTGCGCTCCACGCCCGCGTGCGCCCCGCACGATGCGCCCGGAGGCGCGATCCCGGCTGTGTGCCGAAGGTGAGATCCGCCTACTGCGGGGGCACCAGAAAGGTATCCGGCAACCGGCGGAGTGCCGGTGCCGGACGTGAGTGGCCGAGGGCCGAGGGCCGAGGGAGGTCGGTGAGGGGCGACATGGGCGCGGACGAGCCCGCCTTCGCCATGCGGGAGCGCGTGGCGTGCGGCGCGATCATCATTGAACTGCACGGTGAGCTGGACATCTTGGCGGAGCAGGAGCTCGGGCCGCGCGTGGACGCGCTGACCGAGCGGGGCCGCGCCGACATCGTGATCGACCTCCGACAGGTGACCTTCCTGGACGCGAGCGGGCTCCGGCTGCTGCTCAGAGCCCGGCACCGGATGCTCTGCCGGGGCGGGCGGTTGCGGGTGGTGCGGGGCGTGCCGCGCGTGGCGCGGGTGATGCGGGTGGCCGGAGTGGACGCGGCCTTCACCCTCGTGGACGCCTTCCCGGCGGACCCGGCCGTCCGGGTCGCTCCGGCCCTCCCCTCCGTACAGCTCGTACAGACGGAGTTCGGGCAAGGGGAATTCGGGCCGGGGGAAGAAGCCGGTCCGCAGGACGGGAGCGTCGCCTAGCGGGTCGGTCCCTGCCTCGCGCCCCGGTGCCCCGGCCCCCGGCACCGGCCGGCCGCTCAGCGCGGTACGGCGCCCTTCGCCGCCTCCACCAGCACCCTGACCGTGGTCCGGCCGCCCTCCAGGGCGTGCCCGGCGCTGCTCGGGACGAGCCGGCCGAGCGCCGGGTCGTAGGCGCTCATGAGGACGCCGGCGTGGTCCGTCCCGGGCTCCTCCAGCCGTACGGGCCAACCGTGCGCGGCGAGCGCGGCGGCGAACTCCCGTGCGGAGCGGCCGTCCACCTCGCCGTCCTCCGTGCCGTGCACGAGCAGCACCGGCACGGGCGGGACGGCCGCCGGGCCGGCGGCGTGCGCGAGGTCGTCCGCCGGGGCCGCGCCGGTCGTCCGCGCCGGCACGTCGTACCGGCCCGCTATGCCCACCACGGCAGCCGGGCGCCGGCCGCCGAAGAGGTCCGGCCGGAGCGCCGTCGCCACGGCCGCTCCCGCACCGGCCGACCAGCCGGCCACCACGATCCCGTCCGGGTCACCGCCGGACTGCGCCACCTGCTCGCGGACGAACGCCAGGGAGTCCAGCAGGTGTGCCGCGCCGCGGTCGGGTGCGTCGGAGCGCCAGCCGGGGACGAAGACCACGACCCCCTGGGCCGCTGCCGCCTCCGCGACGGGCCGCATGATGGCCCGCTCGTCCGGCCCCATGCCGTGCCAGAGGAGGACGGTGGGGGCGGTGCCGCCGCCGGGCGGCCCGTAGACGTCCACGGCCTGTCCGGCCGGGGTGCGGGTGAGGGTCCGGGTCACTCCGGGTGCTGCGGTCATGGCGCTGGTGTGCTCCTGTCGTATCCGTCAGTGGGGCAACTCCCGTCACTTTCCCATCGTCCGGAGCAGGCGCTGGTTGACCGCCTCCGCCGCCCCGGCGGCATCGTCCACCGTCACGACGAAGCCCTTGTCGTTCGACAGGTCGAGCCACAGGGCGTCACCGGCCCGCAGGGAGACCGCTGTCCGGCCCGGCATCCAGCGGTAGCCCCAGCCGCCGAGCTCCATCGGCCGGGCCGGCCTCGCATGCGCCTCCCGGATGCGAGTGAACGGTATGCGCCGCCGCAGGAAGGGGAGCAGGAGCGCGTGCACGGTCACCCCGCGGTCGTCCACGGTGACACGCACCGCGCCCGTGGCCAGCAGGGCGGCCGAGGCCGCCAGGAGCCAGAGGAACACGAACCGCTGGCTCGCCACCAGCACGGCCGCCGCGGCGAACCCCGCGGCGGACACCACCCCCAGGGCCACCATCCACCCCGCCACGACCGTACGGCTCCAGACCGCCACGACAGCCTCCCCGGACCCCCGGACCGCGAAGTGCGGCCCTTTGTTCGCATCACGCTAGAACAAACGATCACGGCGGGCAAGGGCCTTGAGGGCATCCCGTCACGGGACCCGCTGCAGCACCGTGTACCCCAGCCGTACGTCGGGGTTGTCGGTCAGGACCGCCCCGTGGAGCTCGGCCCACGAGTGGAAGGCGTTCGCCGGGGCGGTCAGGGCGCGGCCCCGGGCCACCGTCATGCGGGCGGGCAGCCCGAGCGCGCACAGATACGCGGTCAGGGCCAGCGAGCGCGGCAGGCAGAGACCGTTGGGCAGCATCGCGCGCAGCACCAGCTGGGCGGCGAGGATCTCCCGGCGGGCCAGCCGGACCGCGGTGGCGGGCGGCAGGCCGGACAGCGCCGCCGAGCCCCGCGCGGGCCGGATCCGGCAGAGGTACGGGTACGCCCCCCGCCAGCCGCGCCGCCGGAAGAGCCACAGCGCCCGAGCAGTGCGCAGCAGGGCGACGGCCCGCAGCCGGTGGGGGACGGGCGGTGGCGGCGCGCCCTCCGGGAGTCCGTCCAGGAAGAACTCCCAGTCCGTCACCGGCTCCTGGCCGGCGCTCACCGGCGCTCCTTCCGGCGGCCCCACCGGCGCGGGGCGGGTGCCGCGCCGCCGGTCTTCCGGAGCAGGGCGTGTTCGCCCAGCCGGGCGGTGAGGCCGGTCAGCCCGGCGGCCAGCGTCTCGTCGTCCGCGTCGAAGTCCTCGCGCAGCAGGGCGACTGCCGCTGCCACGGAGTCGCACGCCAGGGCGGTGCGCAGCATGCGGGTGGCGGTGGCGTTGAGGGACAGGCAGACGCCGCGGCGGGTGTCGAGGATGACGCCGGCGCCGTCGGTGTCGTCGAAGACGACGTGCTCGGCGAGTCCGATCAGGGGCATGGGGGCGTTCCTCTCCGGGCGGCGGGTGTCCGCCGGGCGTCGCTGCGCAGGAACAGCTCGGTCATGGCGGCGCCGATCAGGGTCTCGGCGTTCAGGCGCAGCCGCGCCGGCTCGGCCAGGACGTGCGCGAGCCGCCGGGGGTCCACGACGCCCATCCGGACGAGGTGCGCGCCGGGCCGGCCGAGCAGGGCGGCGAACACGTCCGGGTGGCGGAGGGCGTAGTCCTTGTGCGGGGAGCCGAGCCACAGCCGGCCGTGGCGGCGCCACACGGCCGCGGGGAACCGTCCGGCGAGCATCAGCCGGAGCACCGGCTGGGTGATCAGCCGCCCCTGGTGCGGCAGGAGGCGGTACGCGCCCGGCAGGCGGGCGGCGAGGCGTCGCAGGCCCTTGCTCCCGAGGGGGTTGCACAGCTGGATGCCGCGGGGCCGCCAGACGGTGAGGTTCGCGCAGTGCTCCTGCGGGGTGTGATCGGCGTCGGCGGCGTCCGCCGGGGCCCCGGGGAGGGGAGTGAGGAAATCCGCGGGGCGTGCGGCGCCGCCGGCCGGGACGAGGTCGTCGAGCAGCGACGTGCGGGGCGAGGCGCTGCGCAGGATGCGGGGGAGCTCCCAGCGCGAGGTCAGCAGCCCCCGGCAGAGCGTGGCCTTCTCCCGGGCGGGCAGGTCGCCGGTGAGGACGTCGTGCAGCCCGTAGCGCGCGGGACCGAAGATCCGGTCGCCCTCGCGGCCCCGGGCCAGGAAGGTGATGCCGTCCTTGGCGACGCGCTCGGCCATCTGCTCCAGCCACCGGTAGGCCGGGCGGTTGTACGGGTGGGGGAACTGCCAGCGCTCGTCGAGGTATCCGCTGCCGTGCTCCGTGGGGACGAGCATGAGCGGCACGCCCAGGTGGTCGCAGACGGCGCGGGCGTAGGCCGACTCGTCGGCGAGGGGGTCGCGGGTGGCGTAGTGGTAGGCGACCGCGTCCGCACCGCACTCTACGAGCGCCGCGAGCACGGCCGCCGAGCCCAGGCCGTCGCTGAGCAGGACGCCGGTCCGGCCGGTGCCCGCGTACGGCCGTACGGCCTCCGTCACGAGGGGCCGGGCGGCCTCCGCGAACTCCGCCATCGTCGTGCGCGGGGGCAGCTCCAGCGGGGTCACGGGGTCGTAGGCGGCCGTGGTCACGGAGCCGCGGCCGACGGTGACGACCGTGCCGGGCGGCACGCGCGCGATGCCGGGGTAGACGAAGACCGCGTCGCCGCGGCAGGCCCGCCAGATCTCCTCGCGGCCGGCCTCCCCGGGGCCGTCGAGGAGGTCGGTGGGGTCGGTGGAGAAGCGCACCAGGTCCCGCGAGCAGCGGTAGTGGAGGGCCTCCTCACTGGTGGCGCTGCGGAACAGGAACACCCGGTGGTCGGCGACCAGGGCACCGGCCAGCGCGCCGGGCACGCGGGCCAGCTCGGCGTGCCGGCCCTGCTTGAGGACGCGGGCGAGCCGGCCGGCCCAGGCCGGCGTCACCGGGCCCCTGACGACGCCGGTCAGGAGCAGCCGCTCCCGCTGGGAGGGCGACGGGACGCGGGCGGCCCCCGGCACCGCCCACTGGACGAGGTGGACGCCCGGGTCCGACCAGGAGGGGCGCTGCCCGAGGGGCGCGGTCACACAGGAGATGCGGGGCGGGGGGCCGCCGAGCGGGACGCGCCCGTAGCAGCCCAGGTAGTCGCCGACGGGACGGCCGCCTGCGGGCCGGTCGCCGGCGGGAACGGGCACGGTCTCCAAGGCTTCCCCTTCCGGGCAGTGCTCGCTCGGGGATCGGACGTCCGTACGGTCGGGTGCGGCCCCGGGCGCGGGCCCGGGGCGGCGGGCGCGCGGGTCAGAGGATGGCGCGGGCGTCCGGCGAGCCGGGGAGGGGGCCGCCGTCGCGGACGGTGAGGTGCTCGACGGTGCCGAGCTCGTCGATCTGCGGTTCCACGTAGGGGCGCTTGGCGGTGTGCGGGCGCCTGGGGGGCGCGGATTCGTCCGTCGTCGGCGTGGTCGTGTCGTGCCTGAGCTCCATCGCGGTCTCCCTCTGTCCGGCACGGCTCTTTCCGCCGGTACGGCCTTCCTGCCGGCGCGGCCGGGCACTGTGTCCGCCCGTCCACAGTCGTGCACTTCCGCCGCTCCTGCACAGAGAGTGATGACGCGCTGGAGTGGCGCCCCGGAGCGGGCGGCGGGGCACACGGCGCGCGGAGGCTCGGGTACCGGGGCGCACGCCCGCACGGGCATCACGCCGTGTCATGACGGGCGCCGGGCCGCCGCGCCGCCGCACCCGCAAGACCGTTTCCCCCGGCGCTTCCGGGCGATCATCGGAGCATGGACATCACCCTGCACCTCGCACAGCAGCCCGAGGCCGACGCCCTGCTCGGCCGCAGCCCGCTCGCCGCGCTGCTCGGGATGCTGCTGGACCAGCAGATCCCCATGGAGTGGGCGTTCTCCGGCCCGTACGCCATCGCGCAGCGGATGGGCCGCGACGACCTCGACGCGTACGAGATCGCCGCCTACGACCCCGACGCGTTCGCCGGGCTGCTCTCGGAGAAGCCGGCGGTGCACCGCTACCCGGGCTCGATGGCCAAGCGCATCCAGCAGCTCTGCCAGTACCTGGTGGAGCACTACGGCGGCGAGGCGAGCGCCGTGTGGTCGGACGCCACGACCGGGGCGGAGCTGCTCGCGCGCCTCAAGGAGCTGCCCGGCTTCGGCGAGCAGAAGGCCCGGATCTTCCTCGCGCTGCTGGGCAAGCAGCTGGGGGTCGCGCCGGAGGGCTGGCGCGAGGCGGCCGGCGCGTACGGGGAGGAGGGCTCCTACCGCTCGGTCGCGGACATCACCGGGCCCGAGTCGCTGGCGAAGGTGCGGGCGCACAAGCAGGAGATGAAGGCCGCCGCCAAGAAGGCGGCGGCGGCCAAGGCCACCATCCGGCCGGCGAAGAAGAAGCCCTGACGGGCGTCCGCCCGGCGCGGGAGGCCGTCACCGGACCAGGCGGGTCACCGCGCGCAGGCCGGGCGCGCGCTCGCGCAGCCGCGCGAGCAGGTCGCCGGCCGCGGCGTCGAGGGCGCCGAGCGGCATGGGGTCGAGCCGCTCCAGCAGGAACAGGGCGCTCGTCGTCTCCTCGGTGATGCGGGTGCGCACGCACTGGCGGTGGTTCCAGCGGCGGCAGGTGACGCCCAGGTCGTCGCGCCAGATCACCTCGCCGGGCTCCGGGTGTTCGGTGACCGGTTCGCCGCCGGCCACCGTGTCGAACACCTCGTCGCCCGTGGCGCGCACCAGGCGCGGCGCGCCCGCGTAGGCGGTCAGGTCCTCGCCGCCGACCGGGAGGCGGTGCGCGACGGACACGGAGTTGTAGACGTCGACCAGGAGGCCGGCCTCGGGCAGGCCCGCGGAGGCGCGGCGGAGCAGGGCCTCCGCGCTGTTGCGCGTGCGGCCGGGCCTGGCGCCGAACGCGCCGTACGCCGAGCGCCAGGCGGCGACGTGCGGATCGGCGGTGACGTCCAGGCCGCCGGCGGTCGCGGCGGCCTCCTTGAGCAGGCCGCGCGACCAGGCGTCGGTCGGCCCGGCGGGCAGCCCGTCCGCCGCGATCACCAGCACGGCGAAATCGGGCCGCAGCGCGCGGACGGCCTCGTCCACGCGCACGCTCGCGGCCACTGCTCCGAGGTCCCGGTCCTTGCTCACGTCGCTCGCTCCTCGCTCGGTCATTTTGGTGATGTGGACGGTAACATCAAACGACCGAAGTGCGGGAGGCGCGAAGATGGCCGGCATGAGCGGGAACAGCGCGGAAGCAGCAGAGGCAGGGGCCGGCGAGGACAGGGCCGTCATGGAGGCCGTCGCCGCCCGGGTGCGGGCCCTGCGCAAGGAGCGCGGGTGGAGCCTGGACGCCCTCGCCGCCCGCGCCCGGGTCAGCAAGGGCATGCTCGTCGCCCTGGAGAACGCCCGCTCCAATCCGAACCTCGCCACTCTCGTCCGCCTCTGCGACGCCTTCGGCGTCCCCCTGACCACCCTGCTGCAGCAGCCCGCGGCGCCGCTCCTGCAGCCCGCGCCGCCCGCGGACCAGCCCGTCCTGTGGACCGGCCCGGACGGCGGCCGCGGCCTGCTCGTCACCGGCGCCGCCCCGCCCGTGGGCGCCGAGCTGTGGCACTGGCGGCTCGCCCCCGGCGAGGAGCACCACAGCGAGGCCCACGTCCGCGGCACGGTGGAGCTCCTCCACGTCCTCCGCGGCACCCTCACCGTCGCGGTCGGCGGACAGGAGGTCGTCCTTCCGCAGGGGTACGGGCTGCGCATGGCGGGCGACCACCCCCACTCCTACGCGAACCGCACGGAGTCGGAGACCGAGTACGCGGGCGTCGTCCTCGTCCCGCCGCACGCCTGATGTCCCCAGCCTGTGGACGACGGATTTCCTCCGCCGAGGGCGGTCCCCGCTGCTCCTGGTATGCGGCCGATTGTCGCCTTCGCGCCGCCGTGCCGTGGCTGCGCCGGGAGCCTGTCGCCCGGTAGGCTTTCCGTGTGATCTTCAAGCGCATCGGAAACGGGCGGCCGTACCCCGACCACGGCCGGGAGAGCACCCGGCAGTGGGCGGACGTCGCCCCGCGCCCGGTGCGGCTCGACCAGCTGGTGACCACCAAGCAGCAGCTCGACCTGGAAACCCTGCTGGCCGAGGACTCGACCTTCTACGGCGACCTCTTCGCCCACGTCGTCAAGTGGCACGGCGACCTCTACCTGGAAGACGGCCTGCACCGCGCCGTGCGGGCCGCGCTCCAGCAGCGCCAGGTGCTGCACGCGCGCGTACTCGAACTGGGCTAGGACCGTTCGGAGGGCGTTTCCGGCCGTTGTTCGGCCTTTCGGGTTGGGCCGTGCGAACCCGTTGATCATTTAGTAGGCATCGGCCCTGCCCCGCACTACGCTGCGCCCATGAGCATGCTCACCCCTCCCGGTATGGGCGGCAAATACCGCGTTACGGGCAAGCGATTCCCGCACATGCGCCGCCCCAGAAACCGCCGCAGGATCGTGCTCGCCGCAGTCGCCTCCACCGCCGCGTTCGCCCTGGCCGGATGGGGGACCTTCCAGCTCGTCGATGTCTTCACCGGGGGTCCGAGCGAAACGCAGGCCCACGGTGCGGGCGCGAAGGGCGGGAAAGGGGCGAAGGACGGCGACTGCAAGGCGGCCGCGGACGAGGGCGCGGAGTCGAAACCGCCGCCCCGCCCCTCCGACATCACCGTCAACGTCTACAACGCGACCCCGCGCGGCGGGCTCGCCAAGACCACCGCGGACGAGCTCAAGAGCCGCGGCTTCAAGATCGGGAAAGTGGGGAACGCCCCCGCCCTCTACGACAAGAAGGTCGAGCGGGTCGGGCTGCTGATCGGCGCGCCGACGGCCGCGGAGGGGGCGCTGCGGGTCATCGGCACGCAGATGGCCGGGGCCGAGGTCAAGAACGACCAGCGCGACACCGACGAGGACGTCGACCTGGTCATCGGCAACGAGTTCAAGGAGCTCACGGCGCGGAAGGACGCGGACCGGGCACTGACCGACATGGGCGTCGAGCCGGGCGAGGGACCGGCGCCCTCGGGATCGCCGTCCTCGGCACCGCCGTCGAAGGCGGCGTCCCCGGCACCGAGGCCCTCGAAGTGCTGAAGGGATGACGGCTGCGGCGGTCCGGCACCGCCGGACTGCGCCGGTGTGGCTTCTCGCCGTTGCGGCGGAAAAAATCTGCCCGCCGCAACGGCGAAGTACCCCTACGGCGAGGGTCCGGCGGACTGCCGGGCTGCCGCAGCCGACGCTTTCGTCGTGGGAGCCGGCGGCTAGCCAGCCGTGCCGTACATGCGGTCGCCCGCGTCGCCCAGGCCCGGGACGATGTAGCCGTTCTCGTTGAGGCGCTCGTCCACGGACGCGGTGACGACGGTCACCGGGGCGCCGGACAGCTCGCGCTCCATGACCTCGACGCCCTCCGGGGCGGCCAGCAGGCAGATCGCGGTGACGTCGTCCGCACCGCGGGAGATCAGCTCCTGGATCGCCGCGACCAGCGTGCCGCCGGTCGCCAGCATCGGGTCCAGCACGTAGACCTGGCGGCCCGAGAGGTCGTCGGGCATGCGCGTGGCGTACGTCTCCGCCTTGAGGGTCTCCTCGTTGCGGATCATGCCCAGGAAGCCCACCTCGGCGGTCGGCAGCAGCCGGACCATGCCGTCGAGCATGCCGAGGCCGGCGCGCAGGATCGGCACCACGAGCGGGCGCGGGTGGGAGAGCTTGACGCCGGTGGTCGCCGTGACCGGGGACTCGATGTCCACCTGCTCGGTGCGCACGTCGCGCGTGGCCTCGTAGGCGAGCAGGGTGACCAGCTCGTCGGCGAGACGCCGGAAGGTGGGGGAGTCGGTGCGCTTGTCGCGCAGGGTGGTGAGCTTGTGCGCCACCAGGGGGTGGTCGACGACGTGGATCCGCATGACATCGACATTAACCGAGCTTTCGGCCCCCGGCGGCCGCCGTGCGGCGTTCGACCCTCCGCCGCAGGTCGGAGGCGGTCTGTCGTAGCACTGGCATCAAACCACCACTTAGGGGGAAAGTGGGCACGTACGCCCGGTCTGTCGCTCCGGGCGTGGCCGGCGAAGCACTCGGCACGAGGTGGTCCTGCCATGGCTGAAGACGCCCCCGAGAAGCCCGAAACACAGCGTGGCGCACCGGCGCCCGCCCCCGAACCCGAGACCGAGGAAGACGTGGAACGCCGTCGCAGACGCGCCCAGTTCCTGCGCGAGCTGAACGAGGCGAAGGAGCTGCGCGACCGCGTGCAGCCGCGCCGGGCCCGGGCGGCCCGGATGCGCCAGCAAATGCGGATGCGGACCTTCCGTTGGTGATCCGCGGCTGATCGCCGGGCGGCGCGCCGCCCGGACGGCGGTCCCGGCGGCCTCACGTGAGGCACATCTCTTCGGACTGCTGCACGACGCAGCGCGGAAGACCTCTCGCAACGGCGAGGTTTCTGCCACGATTCCGAGTGGGCGGGGTGGTCCCCGTCCGGCCCGGCACCGCCTATGACCAGTGGGAGAGTCACGGTGTACTTCGCCGCACTGCTCGCGCGCACCGACGACGGATGGGAAGCGAGCGACACAGAACTCGACAACGTGGAAACCCTGGCCGACCTCGCCGACCTGGCCCGTGAGGCCGCGCTGGACGACGACACGGTCCTGGTGCTCATCGAGCAGGAGGGCAGCTGGTTCGGTGTCGTCCGCGTGGACGGTGAGGACGACCCCCGGGTCTTCGTCTCGGACGCGGTCGTCGCCGGCCGCAGCTCGTACGGCGCGATGCTGGTCGACGAGCTGATCGGCCGCGACGACACCGACGCCGACGAGCTCGACGACCTCGACCTGGACGGTACGGAGGACGGTGAGCCCGATCCCGCGGAGGACGAGCCGGAGGGGGAGGCCCCCGCCGAGCCGCGCCCGTCCGGCCCGCTCGGCGACCCCGGGCTCCTCGCCGACTTCGGGGTGGGCGCCAAGGAGCTGCTCGGCCTCGAAGGGGACGCCCTGGGCGAGATCGCCGACGCCCTCGGCTGCACGGACGTCCTGGAGGCCGTGCGCTGACGTCCGCCCGGGCACGTTCGCTCACACTGGTGCCATGAACGAAGCCGTCCGCGAGCCGACCGACCACGACCCCGTGCGCGCCCCGTGGCTCGCCCCCATGCGGGCCGCCCTGGACGAGGCCGTACGGGCCCCCGCCACCGGCGACGTGCCGGTCGGCGCCGTCGTGCTGGGCCCGGACGGCTCCGTCCTCGGCCGCGGCCGCAACGAACGCGAGGCCACCGGGGACCCCACCGGCCACGCCGAGGTCCTCGCCCTGCGCGAGGCGGCGCGGGCCGTGGGCGAGTGGCGCCTCGCGGGCTGCACGCTCGTCGTGACCCTGGAGCCGTGCACGATGTGTGCGGGTGCGATCGTCCTCTCCCGCGTCGACCGCGTCGTCTACGGCGCCGCCGACGAGAAGGCCGGGGCCGCCGGCTCCCTCTGGGACGTCCTCCGCGACCGCCGCCTCAACCACCGGCCCGAGGTGATCCAGGGCGTCCTCGCCGGGGAGTGCGCGGCGCTCCTCACCGACTTCTTCCGCTCCCGCTGAGCGCCCCCCGGCGCCTCGGCGGGGCTCTGATGAGGAGCGTCACACCGGTCCGCCCCGGAACCGATTTCAGAGCACGGCCCACCGTCCGCTAAGCTCTCTCTCGGTAGCGTGTCCGAGCGGCCTAAGGAGCACGCCTCGAAAGCGTGTGTGGGGGCAACTCCACCGTGGGTTCAAATCCCACCGCTACCGCCAGCGACACCCCTTCGCCCGTGGAAACGCGGGCGGAGGGGTGTTCTGCGTTTCCGGAGGGCCTGTGGGGGGGGCTCCGGGGGACCTCCGGGGGCGCGCGACATCCCGTCAGCGTCCTTGACCGGTCCGGCGTTTCCCCCGAGGATGCCGCGGCGTGCGCCCGGCGGCGCGGCTCGCACGGTTACCGCCGGGAATGTGATGCTGTCGGAGATGTGACGGGGCAGGGGGAGTGACAAGGTGTGCGGCGCGGGCATCATCGGCCTGCTGGCGGACGAGGGCGTATCGCGCTGGCTGGACGGTGCCGAGTGGCACGAACCCGACCCGCGCCGGCTGGGCCGCCTCGTCGACGACGGACTGATCACCGGGCTGGCCCTGGGCCCCGAGCCGCTGACGCGGTCCCTGCTCCGGCGCGCCCGTGCGCCGTGGCCCCCTCGCACGCCGTGGCCCGACCGCCCCCGGTGCGAGGCGGGGCCCGCGGCCGAGGCGCTGCTCGCCGCCGAGGCCCGGCGCGCGTGCGACGTGCTGCTGCCCGTGCACGAGCGGACCGGCGGCCGGGACGGGCACGTCGCCCTGGAGGTGGGCCCGGCCGCGGACACGGCGACGGCGCTGCGCCTGGCGCGGGCCGTCGACCGCCCCAACGCCCTGGTCGCCCTGCCTGCCGGCCCCGAGGGGCTGGCCGCGGCCGCCGACTGCCTGGCCGAGGGTGTCGGCGTGGACGTGGGCCCGGTGCTGTCGCCCGCCCACTACGACGAGGCGGCCGCCGCGTGGCTGGAGGGCCTGCGCCGGGCGCACCGAGCGGGCCGCGACCTCTCCGCGGTCCGGGTCGTCGTCTCGGTGCCGCTCGCGCCCGTGGACGCCGCCTTCGACGAGCGGCTGCGCCGCTCCGCCTCCGAGGCGGCCCAGGCGATGCGCGGGGAGGCGGCCCTCGCGTCCGCCCGGCTCGTCTTCCACTGCTACGAGCAGCTGCTGGCCGGTCCGGCCTGGCGCGAGCTGGCCGCCCTGGGCGCCCGCCCGCACCGGATGCGCTGGACGGAGACCGCCGTGCGCGCCCCCGGCCTGCCGGACACCCGCTACGTGGACGAGCTCGTCGTCCGGGACGCCATCACCACGCTGAGCCCCGCGACCCTGGAGGCCGTCGCCGAGCGCGGCAACCCGCAGGGCGACGCCGTGACCGGCCGGGGCCGCGCCGCCGCCCGCGTCCTGGACTCCCTGGAGATCCTCGGCGCCCGTTACGCGCACACCACGCGCGAGCTCGCGGACGGTGCCGCGCGGCGGCGGGCCCTGCGCTGGAACGAGCTGCTCGGTGCCGTCGGCGCCCGGCCCGTAAAGCGGACGGTCAACCGGTAGGTGTGTGCTGAATCGATCGGGCCCTTACCCGTGGCGCAAACATCGGAAGACGCCGAAGGTGGCCGGAATTACACGGTCGGCGCATTGCGGGACGAGCGTCCCGGAATTCCTCAACCGTCCTTTCAGTAGCGGAAGTTGATCGTCCATTTTGCCGTTCGACCTGCCGCAATGGACGACTCCCCCGAAAAGCAATCAGCCATCTTCACCCGGGAAATGTGGCGCCAATCACAATCGCTGTTGACGTGACCGTCAAGGCACCTAGGGTGATCGCGCTGCCTTATGAACACGCATGTGAACGGGTGAACCGCTCAGGGAGGCTGACGGTGGATCAGGCCGGAACCAAGACACATTCCTCTCACCTCGCCCCCCGGCCCGAACCGCTGGAGGCGCCCTATCCGCTCCACAGCCTGGACCCGGACCGGGCCGCGGTGGACACCGCGGCCGTGGGCGAGCGGCACCCCGCGTACGCGAAGTTCGGCCAGGAGCTCGGGAACACGCCCCTGACCGAGGTCCCGGGCCCCGACGGCGGCGCCACCGTGCTCGCCAAGTGCGAGTGGGAGAACCCGGCCGGCTCCGTCAAGGACCGGGTCGCCTACGCCCTGCTCGGCAGTGCCCTGCAGCAGCACGGCGACCGGCCGCTCGACGAGCTCCGCATCCTGGAGTACTCCGGCGGCAACCTGGCGAACGCCCTCTCCCACCTCTGCGCCGAGCTGGGCATCCGCTCCCGCTTCGTGCTCTCCTCGGCGAGCCCGCGGAGCCTCCTCGACACCCTCGCCGAGCGCGGTGCGCGCGTCGACCTGGTCGACAAGGAGCGCGGCTTCCTGGAGGTCGTCAACGAGGCCCTGCGGATCGCCGCGGAAGAACCCGGGTGGACGCTGCTCTACCAGCACCGCAACCCGGCCAACGTGCTGCTGCAGGAGCGCACCACCGGCGCCGAGATCGTTGCGCAGCTCGGCAGCCGCGTCCCCGACGCCTGGGTGGCCTCGATCGGCACGGGAGGCACGCTGATCGGCGTGCTGCGCGCCCTGCGGGCCCGGTTCCCCGCCGTCCGGGCCGTCGGCGTCACGCCCGCCGAGCTGCCCTACGGCAGTGAGCAGCCGCCCAACGGGCAGCGGAAGTACGCCGGTTCCGGCGGCATGGGCCACGGCATCCGGCAGCCGTTCGTAACGCTGTACGACGACGAGACCGAGCAACGCACCGTCTCGTACCCGCAGGCCTTCGCCGCCATGGGGGAGTTCCACGACCTCACGGGCGTCCGCATCGGCAGCTCGGCCGCCGCCAACTGGCTGGCCGCCAAGGAGATAGCCGCCGGCCTGCCGCCGTCCGCGACGGTCGTCACCGTGTTCCCCGACGCCGGGACGCCCGAGGAGTGGGAGCAGCTCACGGCGGGCGGGGGCCGCTGAGATGGCCCACCTCGTCCTGGTCGAAACGACCCCGACGGCCGGATTCAAGATCGTGGCCGAGGCCGTCGCGCTCGGCCACGAAGTGACCTTCGTGGCCCACTCCCTCGACCCCTACCTCGCCGCGGAGGGCGGCGAGGAGGCGCTGAAGGTGCCGACCCGGCTGCTGGCCGGAGTCCCCACCACGGACCCGGGCGGCCTGCTCGACGTCATCGGCTCGCTCCACCGCAAGCACCCCGTGCACGGCCTGCTCGCCCTCAGCGAGGGCCACCTGCCCGCCACGGCCGAGGTCGCCGAGTCGCTCGGCCTGCCCTTCGAGAGCGCGGCGGTGATGCGGCGCCTGCGCGACAAGCACGCCGTGCGCGAGCTCCTGGCCGCCGCGGGCGTCCCGCAGCCGGCGTTCCGGCGGGCGCTGACGCCCGAGGAGGCCGTGGCCGCGGCCGGCGAGATCGGCTACCCCGTCGTGGTCAAGCCGGCCGACGGCTTCGGCTCCCTCCACGTCGGCGTCGCCACCGACGCCGCGGAGGTGGCGGAGCTGACGCGGGCCATCGCCGGCACGCGCTCGTACGGGCGCGGCGTCGCCGGCAGCGGCGTGGCCCTGCTGGAGGCCTACGTGCCCGGCCCGGTGGTCAGCTGCGAGATGGTGACCGTCGACGGCACCAGCACCCCGTACGGCTGCGTGGACCGCATGCTGGCGCCCGCGCCGCACCCGGTCGAGCTGGGCGGCTGCTTCCCCGCCGAACTCGCCGACGACGTGCGCGAGGCCGTCGAGCGCGTCGTCGCGGACGCGCTCGACGCGGCCGGCATCCGGCGCGCGCACACCCACACCGAGGTGGTCCTCGGCCCGGACGGGCCGCAGATCATCGAGATCAACGGCCGGCTCATCGGCGGCTACGTCCCCACGATGATCAATTACGTCCTCGGCCGGAACATCTACCACGACGTCATCGAACTCGCCCTGGGCGGCAGCCCGTCGCCCTCCGCGGCGCACGGCGTGGGCTGCATCCGGGCGATCACCGCACCGGTGTCCGGGGTGCTCGCCGGCATCGACGCGGAGGCGGCGCGAAGCGCCCCCGGAACGGCCGAGGTGATGCTGCACGCCCGTCCCGGGCAGCAGGTGCGCCCCGCCCGCAACAACTTCGACCGGCTCGGCTTCCTCATCACGACGGGCGGCACGGCCGCCGAGGCGAGGAAGGCGGCGGAAGAGGCGCACGGCCTCGTGCGGGTGACGGTCGAGACGGACGGGTCCCGGCGCGCGGGCGATGCGGACGGTGCGTCGTGAGCCGTCCGCGCGTGCTGTGCGTCGCCGGGAGCCCGAGCCACGGCTCCCACACCCGGGCCCTGGTGGAGCACGTCGGCGGCCTGCTGGAGCAGCACGGCTTCGAGAGCGTGCTTGCCGACCTCGCCGTGCTCGGTCTGCCGCCGGCCCACCCCGACCACTACTGGAGCCCCGAACCCCACCCCGTACCGCAGGCGCGTGCGTTCATCGACGCGGTGCGCGAGTGCGACGCGCTGGTCCTCGGGACGCCCGTCTACCACTCGGGCTACTCCGGGCTGCTCAAGAGCGCCGTGGACCTGCTGCCGCCGGACGCCTTCGAGGGCAAGGCCGTGGCCCTGGTGTCGCACGCCGGCGGGCCGCGCGGCTCGGCGACCGCCTGCGAGCAGCTGCGGCAGGTGGTGAAGGCGCTCGGCGGGTGGGCAGTGCCGATGCAGGTCAGCACGGTGACCGCGGACTACGTGGGGAGGGCCCTGGACGAACAGGGGCCGGTGCACGCGCGGTGCGGCGAACTGGCCGGCCAGCTCGCCGCCTTCACGCGCGCGATGCGCGGCACGGGCGTCCCCGGCGACCGGGCGGAGGTGGCGGCTTGACCTCGCCTCCCCCGTCCCATCCGTCACCTCCGCCCTCCCCGGCCTCCCCGGTCTCTTCCGGTCCGCGGTCCTTCCTGCGCTGCCTGCGCGAGGACCTGAAGGTCGTGGCCGACCGCGACCCCGCCGTGCGCAGCCGCGGCGAGGCGCTCCTGGCCCCCTTCCTGCCGGCCCTGTGGCTGCACCGGCCCGCGAGCAGGCTGCACGCGCGGGGCCACCGGGTCGCGGCCCGCGTGCTGTCGCTCGCCGGCCGCTTCCTGTCCGGCGGCGTCGACATCCACCCGGGCGCGCAGGTGGGACGGCGGCTGTTCATCGACCACGGCGCGGCCGTCGTCATCGGCGAGGACGCCGTGATCGGCGACGACGTCACCCTCTACCACCAGGTCACCATCGGCGCCGTCGGCTGGTGGCGGGACCGGCACCGGCTGCCGGGCGAGCGGCGCCACCCCACCCTCGGCGACCGGGTCGTGGTGGGGGCGGGCGCCTCCGTCCTCGGCCCCGTGCGCATCGGCGACGACAGCCTCGTCGGGGCGCACGCGCTGGTGACGACGGACGTCCCGGCCGGGAGCCGGGTCTGGGCGCCCAAGAGCGAGATCCACCCGAAGGGCAAGCCGGTCATGGTCGTGGCCGGCACGGAAGCGAAGAGGAAGCGAGGCGGCCTGTGAGTACGACGAGCCCCGGCACCGGCGCGGACTTCGCGGACTACCGCGAGGTGCTCCGCGAGGCGTTCGTCCGGCGCTACGAGGACGGCGCGGACTCCTGGAGCGAGGAACCGGCCATGCGCGAGCTCGTGCCCCTGCTCTGCACGGAGCTGGCGCCGGGCAGCAGCGTCATCGACATCGGCGCGGGCCGCGGCCGGGACATGGAGCTCCTGCTCGAGCGCGGCCACCGCGTCACCGCGGTCGACCTCGTCCGGCTCCCCGACTGGGACGACATCGCGCGCCGCCACGGCGCCGCGGCCTCCTTCGAGGTCGGCAACTTCGCCGACCTGGCGGACGAGCGCGTCTTCGACGCCGCCGTCGACAACGGCGTCCTCCACCACCAGGCCCCGGAGGACTACGAGCCGTACCTCGCGAACGTGCGGCAGCGGCTGCGGCCCGGTGGCCTGCTGGCCGTCAGCCTGTTCACCACCGCCGACGAGCTCGCCGAGGGCGTCCTGAACCGCGCCGAGGACGGCCGGCTGTCGCGCTGGTTCACCGAGGGGGAGGCGACGGAGCTGCTGGCCGGCGCCGGGTTCACCGTGACGGCCGTCCGCACGGTGCGGAGAGAGCTGCCGGGCCTGGCCTATCTGCTGGTCCTCGCGCGCCGCGACGCGTAAGCGAGGCGCGTGACCGCGCCGTGGCGCCGCGTGATCCGCAGGCCGTCGCGACCCGCCACCCGTAGCCCCACTCGTCCTCCGCTCCGCACGAGGGTTTGGTACAGATGACCGCTCCGTCCCGGCGGGGGCCCGCCGCCGAGGCCCCCGCCCCCGCGCCCGCGAAGCCGGGCACCCGCATGTTCGCGTCGCTGGCCGTCCGCAACTACCGCTACTTCTTCTTCGGGCAGTTCATCTCGAACTCCGGCACGTGGATGCAGTTCGTCGCCCAGGACTGGCTGGTCTTCCACCTCACCGGCAGCACATTCGCCGTGGGCGTCACCACGGCGCTGCAGTTCCTGCCGGTGCTGCTGTTCGGCCTGTTCGGCGGCGTGGTCGCCGACCGGTACCCGAAGCGGCGGATCCTGCTGACCACGCAGAGCGCGATGGGCCTGTTCGCGGCCGCGCTGGCCGTGCTCACGCTGACGGACGCCGTCGTGGTCGCCCACGTCTACGTCTTCGCGTTCCTGCTCGGCCTCATGAACGTCTTCGCCAACCCGGCGATCCAGACGTTCGTCCCCGAGATGGTCGGCCCGGAGCGCGTGGCCAACGCGGTCAGCCTGGGCGCCGTCAACTTCCAGAGCGCCCGCCTGCTCGGCCCGGCCGTCGCGGGCCCGCTGATCGTCGTGATCGGCAGCGGCTGGGCGTTCGCCCTCAACGCCCTCTCCTACGTGGCCGTGATCGCGTCCCTGCTGGCCGTCCGCACCTCCGAACTGCGCCCGGCGGCCTCGCAGCCGCGCGAGAAGGGCCAGATCCGGGCGGGCCTGCGGCACGTGCGGGAGCATCCGCAGCTCCTGCGGCCGATCGTCCTGGTCGGGTTCGTCTGCACCTTCGGCTTCAACTTCCCCACGCTGCTGTCCGGCTTCGCGTACAACGTCTTCGACGGCGGGGCGAAGGAGTTCGGCTTCCTGACGACGGCGGTCGGGCTGGGCGCCCTGGTGGGGGCGCTGCTGTCGGCGCGGCGGCGGAGCAGCAGGACGGTGGTGCTGGTGGCCACGGCGGCCGGCTTCGGCGCCCTGGAGGCGCTGACGTCGCTGGCGCCGGGCGTGTGGTTCTTCGGCGTACTGATGGTGCTGGTGGGACTGCTGAGCGTGACGTTCTCCACCACGGCCAATGCGCTGGTGCAGCTGAACACGGACCCGGCGATGCGCGGCCGTGTGATGGGCCTGTACATGCTCGTCTACACGGGCGGGACGCCGGTCGGCGGCCCGGTGGTCGGCTGGCTGGTCCAGCACTACGGGGCGCGGGCGGGGCTCCTGGCGTGCGGGGCGGTGGGGCTCGCCGCGGCGGGCCTGGTGGGCCTGGCGGCCCTGCGCGCTCCCCGTGCGGGCGAGGTCGCGGGTGGTTAGCGTGGCAAGCGGGGCCCGCTCGGGGACTGCGCACCAGCCCGGAAGGAGCCGCGACCATGGCCGCTCAAGCAGAGGGCACGCCGTGCTGGGCCGACGCGATGTTCACGGACGTCGAGAAGGCCAAGGACTTCTACGGTGACGTCCTGGGATGGACGTTCGGCGAGAGCGCGCCGGAGTTCGGCGACTACACGGAGGCGTACGCGGACGGCAAGGCCGTAGCCGCCGTCGTCCCGCCCATGCCGGGCCAGGAGGGCCGGTCCGCCTGGTGCCTGTACTTCGCCTCGCCCGACGCGGCCGCCACTGCCGAGAGGATCCGCGCCCACGGCGGCGAGGTGCTGATGGAGCCGATGACCGTCGGCGACTTCGGCACGATGGTCCTCGCGCGCGACCCCTCGGGCGTCGCCTTCGGCGTCTGGCAGGCCGGCACCCACGAGGGCTTCGGCAAGCGCGGCGCGCCCGGCGCGTACTGCTGGGCCGAGATCTTCACCCGCGACCCCGAGAAGGCGGACGCCTTCTTCCCGGCCGTCTTCCCCTACGGCGTGCAGCACATGAAGGGCGAGGCGGACACCGACGACGAGCAGATCGACTTCAAGATCTACCGCCTCGGCGGCGACGCGGTGCTCGGCCGCATGGTGATGGGCGAGGAGTTCCCGCCGGAGGCCCCGCCGCACATCCAGGTGTTCTTCGCGGTGGGCGACTGCGACGTGGCGGTCGCCAAGGCCAGGGAGCGCGGCGGCGAGCTCGACTTCGGCCCGATGGACAGCCCCTTCGGCCGCTTCGCGGCCCTGACCGACCCGCAGGGCGCCGCGTTCGCCGTCATCGACCTGGGCGCGAGGACGGGCAGGATGCCGGAGATGACGGACGAGAAGTGACGCCGTCACCTCCTGACCCCGAGGGTCGCACCGGGTTTGCCGGTGTCCCGCCTCAGTCGTCCACCACGAGCCGGTAGCCCCGCTTGGGGACCGTCCTGATCAGGCCCGCGTGCGCGCCCAGCGCGCTGCGCAGCCGCCCCACTGCCGCCTCCACCGCGTGCTCGTCGGCGCCGGTGCCCGCCCAGGCCCGCTGGAGCAGCTCGTTCCGGCTCAGCACCCGGCCCGGGTGCGCGGCCAGCGCGCGCAGGAGCGCGGCCGGGACCGGCGGCAGCCAGACGGCCTCGCCGCCCGTGAGGAGGGCCGTGCCCTGGAGGACGAGGGGACGGGCGCCGGTGCGCAGGATCCGCCGGTCGCGGGCCGGGAGGGTGTCCGTGAGGGTGCGGACGAGGGCACCGAGGCGGCCGCGGTCCGGCTGCACCGCCGGGACGCCGACGTCCTCCAGCGGCCGGGCGCACAGCGGCCCGACGCAGACCGGCAGGACGTCCTCCCGCAGCGCGGCGAGCACCTCCCCGTACAGCCCGGCCGCCTGCGCGGACTCCAGGAAGAAGACGATGGCCGGGGCGCTGGTGAACGTGAGGGCGTGGACCTCGCGGCGCACGGTCTGCTCGACGAGGCGCCGCACCGCGTCCGGGTCCTCCGGCGGCGTCCACCGGTAGACGGGCACCTCTATGACCTCGGCGCCGCGCTCCCGCAGGGCGGCGGAGAAGCCCTCCAGGGGCGCGCCGTGCTCCTGGACGGCGATGCGGCGGCCGGTGAGGTCGCGGGCGAGGAGCCACGTCAGGAGGGCGTCGGTGGCCTCCGAGCCGGGCGAGTACGCCTCCGCCAGGCCGCTGGCGCGCACCGCGCCGGTCGCCTTGGGCCCGCGGCTGAGGACCTCCGCGCCCCGGCACGCCTCGGCGAGCTCCGCCCCGTGCCCCCAGCCCTCCGCCGCGCTCATCCAGCCCCGCCAGCCGACGCCGGTCGTGGCGACGACGTAGTCGAGCGGCGCGGCGAGGCAGCGCTCGGTGGCGCGGCGCAGCGCCGCGTCGTCGCCGAGCGGGACGATCCGCATCGTGGGCGCCTCGATCACCCGGGCGCCCCTGCGCTCCAGCAGGGCCGTCAGTTCGTCGCGCCGCCGGTCCGCGGTCACCCCGATGACGAAGCCGGTGAGCGGGCCGGGTGCGGGGGCGGTGCCAGTTGCCATGCGCGCATGGTCCGTCGCCCGTGTTTCGGTGTCGTTGCGCACCCGTCACACAGGCGTTAGGGAAGACGTCGCGCACGTTACGGCACGTGTCGTACGCCCGACGCCGCCCGCTCGCTCGTGTGAACGGCATGTACCGCACAAGCAACATCGCCGATGTCGGCGCGTAACGGGACGGCGTGACGCTCAGTGGCATGACGACCCCCGGCACGACCTCCGGTACGGCCGCCGGCCCGGCGACCGGGACGGCCACCGACACCCACTGCCCCTACTGCGCCCTGCAGTGCGGCATGCGGCTGCGCCCGCTCGCCGGCGGCACCGGGCCCGAGCCGGTGGAGGTCCTGGAGCGCCCGGACTTCCCCGTCAACCGCGGTGCGCTGTGCGGCAAGGGGCTGTCGGCCGCGGCGGTCCTGCGCCCCGGGGTCCGGCTCACCCGGCCCCTCGTCCGCGACGCGAAGCACCTGCCCCTGCGGCCCGCCTCCTGGGACGAGGCCCTCGACCTCACAGCCGCGGGCCTCACGGCCGCGCAGCGCCGCCACGGGAAGGACGCCGTCGGGGTCTTCGGCGGGGGCGGGCTGACGAACGAGAAGGCGTACCTCCTGGGCAAGTTCGCGCGGGTCGCGCTCCGCACGCCGCACATCGACTACAACGGCCGCTTCTGCATGTCGTCCGCCGCCGCCGCGCACCGCCGGGCGTTCGGGCTCGACCGCGGCCTGCCGTTCCCGCTGGAGGACGTCGCCCGTACGGACTGCGTGATCCTGGTCGGCGCCAACCCGGCCGAGACGATGCCCCCGGCGCTGCGCTACTTCCGCGAACTGCGCGAGAACGGCGGCCGGCTGATCGTCGTCGACCCGCGCCGCACCCGCACCGCCGACCAGGCCGACCTGCACCTGCAGCCCCTCCCCGGCACCGACCTCGCGCTCGCCCTCGGGCTGCTGCACCTCCTGATAGCCGACGGCCGGCTGGACGAGGACTTCATCGCCCGCCGCACGACGGGCTTCGCGCAGGCGCGGGCCGCCGCGATGGCGCACTGGCCGGAGCGCGTGGAGCGGCTGACGGGCGTGCCGGTGACGCAACTGGCCGCGGCGGCGGCCATGTTCGGGGACGCGCCGCGGGGCATGGTGCTGACCGCGCGCGGACCCGAGCAGCAGAGCAAGGGCACGGACACCGTCAGCGCGTGGATCAACCTGTGCCTGGCGGCCGGCAAGGCCGGGCGCCCCGGTTCGGGCTACGGCTGCCTGACCGGCCAGGGCAACGGCCAGGGCGGCCGCGAGCACGGCCAGAAGGCCGACCAGCTCCCCGGCTACCGCTCGATCACCGACCCCGCGGCCCGCGCCCACGTCGCCGCCGTGTGGGGCGTCGACCCCGCCGACCTGCCCGGGCCGGGCCGCAGCGCCTACGAGCTGCTGGACTCGCTCGGCGGCGGTGAGACCGCGGAGGGCGGTGGCGACGGCGGGGCCCGCGGCGTCCGCGCCCTCCTGCTCATGGGCTCCAACCCGGTCGTCTCCGCCCCCCGCGCCGCCCACGTCGCCGAACGGATCGGCGCCCTGGACTTCCTCGCCGTCGGCGACATCGTCCTCTCCGAGACCGCCCGGCTCGCCGACGTCGTCCTGCCGGTCACCCAGTGGGCGGAGGAGACCGGCACCACCACGAACCTCGAAGGCCGCGTCATCCTGCGCCGCAAGGCCGTCGACGCCCCGGAAGGCGTCCGCAGCGACCTCGCCGTCCTGCACGGGCTCGCCGGCCGGCTCGGCGTGCCGAAGGGCTTCCCCGCCGACCCCGAGGAGGTCTTCGAGGAGCTGCGGCGCGCCTCGGCCGGCGGCCAGGCGGACTATGCGGGCATCAGCTACGACCGCATCCGCGCCGAGGACGGCGTCTTCTGGCCCTGCCCCGCCCCGGACCACCCCGGCACGCCGCGCCTCTTCCTGGACCGCTTCGCGACCCCCGACGGGCGGGCGCGGTTCACCGCCGTGGCGCACCGGCCCGCGGCGGAGGAGCCCGACGGCGACTACCCGCTGTTCCTGACGACCGGCCGCGTCGTCGGCCAGTACCAGAGCGGGGCCCAGACGCGGCGCGTCGACGCGCTCAACAAGGCCGCGCCCGGCCCGTTCGTGGAGCTCCACCCGGTCCTCGCCGGCCGCCTCGGGGTCGCGGAGGGCGAGCTGCTGGCCGTCAGCAGCAGGCGCGGGCGGGCGGTCGCCCCGGCGCGCGTCACCGACACCATCCGGCCGGACACCGTCTTCATGCCCTTCCACTGGGGCGGGGAGGGGCGCGCCAACTCCCTCACGAACCCCGCCCTCGACCCCGTTTCGCGGATGCCCGAGTTCAAGGTGTGCGCGGTGCGGGTGGAGCGGGTGGGGCCGGGGGAGCGCGGGGAGCCGGCCGCGGCCGGCGCGGCGGCGGAGGCCGGGCGGTGACCCGCCGGATCGCCGTGGTCGGCGCCGGGATGGCCGCGGCGCGGTTCGCCGAGCGGTTCCACGCGCTCGGCGGGGACGCGGAGGTGACGCTGTACGGCGCCGAGCCGTGCGACCCGTACAACCGGGCCCTGCTCGCGGACGTCCTCACCGGCCGGTACGCCGCGGACGACCTCGCGCTGCTCAGCGGTGACGCGCGGCTGCGCACCGGCCGCGCGGTGACCGCGATCGACACCGTCGCCCACACCCTGCAGCCGGAGGACGGCACCGAAGTCCCGTACGACGAGCTCGTCCTGGCCACCGGCGCCGAGCCGGTCGTGCCGCAGGGCGCCGGCGGCCCGCCGCGCCGCGGGGTGCACGTGCTGCGGACCGCCGCCGACAGCCGCGCCCTGGCCGAGGAGGCGGCACGGGCCCGCCGGGCGGTGGTCGTCGGCGGCGGAGTGCTCGGGGTGAGCGTCGCCCGCGCGCTGGCCGCGCGAGGCGCCGCCCGCAAGGACGCTCCCGCCCCGTCCGTCACGCTCCTCCACAACGGCCCCCACCTCGTGGAGCGCCACCTCGACGAACAGGCCGGGACGCTGCTGCAGCACCGGCTCGCCGGCCTCGGCGTCACCGTGCGCGCCGGGAGCCGGGTCCGCTCCCTGGCCGGCACGGACCGCGTCACCGCCGTGGAGACGGACGACGGAGAGGCCCTGGACGCCGACCTCGTCGTCCTGGCCTGCGGCGCCGCGCCCCGCACGGCCCTCGCCCGCGCCGCCGGGCTCCCCGTCCGCACCGGCATCGTGGTCGACGACCGCCTCTCCTGCGCCCCCGGCGTGTACGCGATCGGCGACTGCGCCGAGCACCGCGGCCTGACGCACGGCACGGCCGGCGCCGCCTGGGAACAGGCCGACCTGCTGGCCGCCCGGCTCTCCGGCGCCCGCCCGGACGCGCGGTACGCGGGCTCGCGCCCGTACGCCCGGCTGACGGCCGGGCCCCTGGAGTACGCGGCGTTCGGCGAACAGGGCCCCGGCGACGGCCTGGACGTGCTCCGCCTCGCCGACGCCACCCGCGGCTCGTACAAAAAGCTCGTCCTGCGCGGCGACCGGATCGCCGGGGGCATCCTCCTCGGCGACCTGGCGACGGTAGGCCTCCTCACCCGCGCCTACGAACGCGACGAACCCGTGCCCGCCGACCCCTTCCACCTGCTCACCACCCGAGGAGCCTTCTGATGACGCCCGGAAAACGCCTGGTGCTGATCGGCCACGGCATGGTCGGACAGCGCTTCCTGGAAGCCTTCTTCGAACAGTCCCCGGCCGGGCGCACGCCGGGCGGGCAGGCCTCCGAGTGGCAGGTCACCGTCCTCGCCGAGGAGCCGCGCCCCGCCTACGACCGCGTCCACCTCACCTCCTGGTTCTCCGGCACCTCCGCCGACGACCTCTCCCTCTGCCCCGCCGGCTTCATGGAGAAGTACGGCATCGAGCTGCACCTCGGCGACCCCGCCACGGCCGTCGACCGCACCGCGCGCACCGTCACCACCGCCTCCGGCCGCCTGCTCCCCTACGACGCGCTCGTCCTGGCCACCGGCTCGTACCCCTTCGTGCCGCCCGTCCCCGGCCACGACGCCCCCGGCTGCCACGTCTACCGCACCATCGAGGACGTCGAGGCCATCCGTGCGGCGGCCGCCACGGCCGGCGCCGGCGCGGTCGTCGGCGGCGGGCTGCTCGGCCTGGAGGCGGCGGGCGCGCTCAAGGCCATGGGACTCGCCACCCACGTCGTCGAGTTCGCGCCCCGCCTGATGGCGCTCCAGGTGGACGACGGCGGCGGCGCCGTCCTGCGCCGCAGGATCGAGGACCTGGGCGTCACCGTTCACACGGGCGCCGGCGCCCGGCGCGTCGAAACCGGCGAGGACGGCCGCGTCCGGGCCCTCACCCTCTCCGACGACACGCAACTCCCCGCCGAACTCGTGATCTTCGCGGCCGGGGTGCGCCCGCGGGACGAACTTGCCCGCGCCTGCGGCCTGCCCGTCGGCGAGCGCGGCGGCATCGTCGTCGACGAGCACTGCCGCACCGCCGACCCCGCCGTCCTCGCCATCGGCGAGTGCGCGCTCGCCGCCGACGGCCGCGTGTACGGGCTCGTCGCCCCCGGCTACGCCATGGCCGAGACGGCCGCGCGCCACCTCGCGAGCAGCGGCGGCGAGGGGGAGGGCGACGGCGAAGGGACCTTCACGGGCGCCGACACCTCCACCAAGCTCAAGCTCCTCGGCGTCGACGTCGCGAGCTTCGGCGACGCGCATGGCGCCGCCGAGGGCTCCCTCGACGTCACGTACTCCAACAGCCGCGACGGCGTGTACAAGAAGCTGGTGATCGGCGAGGGCGGCACGCTCCTCGGCGGCGTCCTGGTCGGCGACACCGAGGCGTACGACGTCCTGCGCCCCCTCGCCCTCAGCGGCACGCCCCTGTCCGCCCCGCCCGAGCAGCTGGTGCTGCCCGCCTCCGCCGGCGCCCCGGCCGGGCCCGTGACGCTGCCCGACGAGGCGGTCGTGTGCTCGTGCCACCACGTCACCAAGGGCGCCGTCAGGGCGGCCGTGAACGACACCGGCTGCACGACCGTCCCCGAGGTCAAGCAGTGCACCAGGGCAGGCACGGGCTGCGGGAGCTGCGTGAAACTGCTCGGCACCCTCGTGACCGAGGAGCTCGCCGCCGCCGGCGTCGAGACCGCCCGCGGCCTGTGCGAGCACTTCGACCGCACCCGCGCCGAGCTCTACGAGATCGTCCGCGTCAAGGGCATCGACAGCTTCTCGCGCCTCGTGGAGGAACACGGGACCGGCGAGGGCTGCGACGTGTGCAAGCCCGTCGTCGCCTCCATCCTCGCGAGCCTCGGCAACGGCCACATCCTCGATGGCGAACAGGCCGCCCTCCAGGACACCAACGACCACTTCCTGGCCAACCTCCAGCGCAACGGCTCGTACTCCGTCGTCCCGCGCGTCCCCGGCGGCGAGATCACCCCCGACGGCCTCATCGTCATCGGCGAGATCGCCCGCGACTACGGCCTCTACACGAAGATCACCGGCGGGCAGCGCATCGACCTGTTCGGCGCCACCGTCGACCAGCTCCCGGACATCTGGCGGCGCCTGGTCGAAGCCGGCTTCGAATCCGGCCACGCGTACGGCAAGGCCCTGCGCACCGTGAAGTCCTGCGTGGGGGAGACCTGGTGCCGCTACGGCGTCCAGGACTCCGTGGCCCTCGCCGTCGAACTGGAGCTGCGCTACCGCGGCCTGCGCGCCCCGCACAAGCTCAAGTCCGCCGTCTCCGGCTGCGCCCGCGAGTGCGCCGAGGCGCAGAGCAAGGACTTCGGCGTCATCGCCACCTCCGCCGGCTGGAACCTCTACGTCGGCGGCAACGGCGGCATGACGCCGCGCCACGCCGACCTGCTCGCCTCCGACCTCGACCGCGAGACGCTCATCCGCACCATCGACCGCTTCCTGATGTTCTACATCCGCACCGCCGACCGCCTGGAGCGCACCGCCCCCTGGCTCGAACGCCTCGACGGCGGCCTGGACCACCTGCGGGCCGTCGTCATGGACGACTCCCTCGGCATCTGCGCCGACCTGGACGCGCTCATGGAGCGGCACATCGCGACGTACGAGGACGAGTGGGCCGCCACCCTCGCGGACCCTGTGCGGCTGCGCCGCTTCGCCTCCTTCGCCAACGCCCCCGGCACCCCCGACCCGACCATCCGCTTCGTCCCCGAACGGGGACAGATCCGCCCGGCCCTGGTGGCCGGCGCCGAGCTCGAGGTGCGTGCACGATGACCGTGGAGATCCACGACGGTACGGGCTGGCGGCCCGTGTGCGACTGGGAGGCGCTCGTCCCCGGGCGCGGGGTCGCGGTACTGGTCGGCGAGCAGCAGGTGGCCGTCTTCCGCGACCGCGCGGGGGAGGTGTACGCCGTCGGCAACCGCGACCCGTTCAGCGGCGCGTACGTCCTGTCGCGCGGCATCCTCGGCAGCCGCGACGGAGCGCCGGTCGTGGCCTCGCCCATGTACAAGCAGGCGTTCTGCCTGCGGACGGGCACCTGCCTGGACGAGCCGGTGGCGCCGGACGGGAGCGAGGCGTCGGTCCGGGTGTGGCCGGTGCGGCGGGCGGACGGCCCGGCCGCGGTGGCTCCGGCGGCTCCGGCGGCCGCGGAGGGCCCCGCCCCGCCGCCCCGGGCCCGCCCCCGCGACATCGGCGACTGGCGCCCCGAGGACCCCGCCTTCTGGCAGGAGACCGGCGCCCGCGTCGCCCGCCGCAACCTCCTCTTCTCCGTCCTCTCCGAGCACATCGGCTTCTCCGTCTGGAGCCTGTGGTCCGTCCTGGTTCTCTTCCTCGGGCCCGAGTACGGCATCGACCCCGCCGGGAAGTTCCTGCTCACCGCCCTGCCCACGGCCCTCGGGGCGGTGTTGCGGCTGCCGTACACGGTCGCCGTGGCGAAGTTCGGCGGCCGCAACTGGACGGTGATCAGCGCCCTCCTGCTGCTCGTCCCCACCGTCCTGGCCGGCATCGTCCTCGAACCCGGCGTCTCCTACGGGACCCTGCTCGCCGTCGCGTGCGTCGCCGGTGTGGGCGGCGGCAACTTCGCGTCCTCCATGGCCAACATCAACGCCTTCTACCCGCAGCGCCTCAAGGGCTGGGCCCTCGGCGTCAACGCCGGCGGCGGCAACCTCGGCGTCCCCGTCGTCCAGCTCCTCGGCCTGCTGATCCTGGCCACCGCCGGCAGTGCCCACCCGCGCCTGCTGCCGCTGCTCTACATCCCGCTGATCGCCCTCGCGGCCCTCGGCGCCGCGCTGCGCATGGACAACCTGACCGCCCTGCGCAACGACAAGCGCGCTCTGCGCGAGATCTGCCGCGAGCCGCACACATGGGTGATGTCGGTGCTCTACATCGGCACCTTCGGCTCGTTCATCGGCTTCGGCTTCGCCTTCGGGCAGGTGCTGCAGGTGCAGTTCCACGGCGACTTCGGCACCCCGGTCAAGGCCGCTGGCCTCACCTTCCTCGGCCCGCTCCTCGGCTCGCTCGTGCGCCCCGTCGGCGGGCTGCTGGCCGACCGCTGGGGCGGGGCCCGGGTGACCCTGGCGAACTACGGGGCGATGGCGGCGGGCGCGGTGACCGTCCTGATCGCCTCCCGGCAGGACTCGCTGCCGCTGTTCCTCACCGGATTCGTGGCGCTGTTCGTCTTCAGCGGCATCGGAAACGGCTCGACGTACAAGATGATCCCGGCGATCTTCCGCGCCCGGGCCCGGACCGCGGTCGAGGAGCACGGCGCCGACCCCGCCGAGGCCGAGGAGGCCTCCCGGCGCCGCTCGTCGGCCCTGATCGGCATCGCCGGCGCGGTGGGCGCCTTCGGCGGTGTCCTGGTCAACCTCGCCTTCCGCCAGTCCTTCCTCGGCTCGCACAACGGGGACGCGGCGTACCTGGCCTTCCTGGCCACGTACGCCCTGTGCGCGGCCCTGACGTGGGCGGTGTACCTGCGGCCCCGCCCGGGCCGCCCGGCGGGGGTGTAGCCGGTGCCGGTGACGACGCCCGCCCTCGTCCTCGTCGCCCACGGCACCCGGAGCCCCGCCGGGGCCGCCGTCACCGAGGCACTGGCAGGGCGCCTGCGGGCGCTGCGGCCGGAGCTCGTCGTCCGGGCCGGCTACCTCGGCCTGGTGGCGCCCTCCCTGGAGGAGGTCCTGGCCGGGCTGCACGGCCGCGCCGTGCTCGTACCGCTGCTCCTCGGGACCGGCTACCACCTACGGGCCGACGTCCCCGCCGCGGTGGCCGCCGCGGCGGCCCGGCTGCGCTGCCGCACCGCCCCCGCGCTGGGACCGCACCCGCTGCTCGCGGAGGCGCTCGCGGACCGGCTGGCGGAGGCGGGGCGGGACGCGCGGAGCCCGGCGCCCGTCGTCCTCGCCGCGGCCGGCTCCTCCGACCCCGCGGCCCGTACGGACACCGAGCGCATGGCCCGGCTGCTGGCGCTGCGGACGGGAGTGAGGGTCGTGCCGGCATACGTGTCGGGCGACGGGCCGCGCCCCGCGGCGGCCGTCGCGGAGCTGCGGGCCGAGGGGCACGAGGACGTCTCCGTGGCCACGTACCTGACGGCGCCGGGACACTTCAGCGAGTCCGTACGGAGGGGAGTGAGGGATGCGCGGGCGTGGGGTGGGGTCGGGGACGGGGGTGGGGTAGTCGTCTCGGATCCGCTCGGGGCGCATGAGGCCGTTGTGCGGCTGGTCCTGCGGCGGTACGAGCGGGCCGGGGGTGCGGCGGGGTTTTCGGGGCTTACAGGGCTTGCGGGGCTTACGGGGCCTTCGGGGTCTCACGCCCGGTCCGGCAGCGGATCGTGGCGGATGCGCCCGGCAGGCACCCGTTCCGCAGCAAGCCTCGCCACGAGCGGCCCGGCCATGGGGGGCGGGCCGCTCACGTAGACGAGGTGCGTGGACCAGTCGCCGTGCCCCGCGACCACGTCCGCCAGCGCCCCGTACTCGCCCGGTGCCGGGCCCTCGCCGGTCACCTGGGTGACCCGGAGCCACGGGTAGCGGCGGCGCAGTTCGGCGGGCGACTCCGTGTCGTACAGCGCGGAAGGGTGCCGCACCCCGAGGAACAAGTGCACGCTGCGGGGCGCGGTACGGCGGGCGGCCCTGCGCGCGGCGAGTTCCTGCAGCAGCGCCTTGACCGCGGCCCAGCCGGTGTCTCCCGCGACGAGCAGCAGGTCGTCGGCGAGGTTGTCGTCCAGCGTCATCGTCCCGCCGGGCGGCCCCAGTCGCAGGGTGTCCCCGGTCCGCGTGCCCGCCACCAGGGCCTCGCTGACGCCGCCGCGGCCGGTCAGTTTCACGTGGAACTCCAGCTCGCCGTCCGGCCGGGGCGCGCACGCGAGCGAGTACTGCCGCCACGCCTGGGGCAGGAGCGGCGAGGCCACGGAGGCGAACTGCCCGGCCCGGTACGGGTACGGCTCGTGCGGCCGTACGTGCAGGACGGCGAGGTCCGCGCGGCGCAGGTCGTGGCCGGTGACGGTGGCCTGCCAGGCCGGCGGCTCGCCCAGGGCGGCCTCCGCGCCCTCGACCATGGCCGCCACCGCGAACCGCAGCATGCGCACCCACGCCTGCTCCATGCCCTCGCTCCAGCGCGGCCCCGCCGCACGCCGCAGCGCCTCGCACAGCGCCGCCTCGAACGCCCGGTAGTGGGCGGGCCGTACGCCCAGCTTGCGGTGGTCGCGGCCGAGACGGGTGAAGGTGGCCGCGACCTCGCCGGGCTCGTGCAGGTTCTCGATCAGGTACCAGAAGATCGATGCAAGGTGCTTGCGCTGGAACTCCATGGAATCCGGGAAGAGGCGCCGCAGGTAGGGCCAGTGGGCGAACATCGCCTCGTAGAGGTGGGCGATCAAGTCCTCGAAGGGCGTGACGAGTTCGAGGTGCTCGGTGATGACGCGCTGGTCGGCGGCGCCGTCGTACGGTTGCTGCGATGCAGGGGCCGGTGCTCCGGTCCGTAAGGAGCGCGCGGCGCCCTCCGCTCCCTGCTGTCCGGGGGAGAGCAGGCGCCTCCGCAGCCGCATCGCGTCGTGCCGGGCGAGCAGGGAGTGGTACGTGTCGTTGACGGGGTTCACGGGTCGGCAGCTCCTCGCACAGGCTGGGGCGCGCCAGTATGGCAACGGGCCTGCGGGACCACCCGGCCCCGGTCCGCAGGGCCGTTCGGCCCTATCCGGCGGGTACGGGCGCGGTGTGAGCTGGCCCCGGCCGCCGGGCACACTGCCTCGTACGGGCCGGACACACTGCCTCGTACGGGCGCCGGACATACTGCCCCGTATGGACTGGATAGACCGAACAGGCCGAATAGATCGAACGGGCCGAATGGACGGAATGGACAGGTTAACCGCCGAAACGCCGGGCGCCGCCGGGCCGTTGCGCGTGTTCATCCTCGACGACCACGAGGTGGTCCGCCGCGGCGTGCGCGACCTCCTCGAAGCGGAGCCGGACATCGAGGTCGTCGGGGAGGCGGCCACGGGCCGGGAGGCCCTCGCGCGCGTACCGGCGTCCCGCCCGCACGTGGCCGTCCTCGACGTGCGCCTCGGGGAAGCGGCCGCGGAGGGCGGCGACCACGGGGGCATCGGGGTGTGCCGCGAGCTCCGCGCCCGGATGCCGGAGCTGGCGTGCCTGATGCTGACGTCCTTCGACGACGACGAGGCCCTCTTCGACGCCATCATGGCGGGCGCCGCGGGCTACGTCCTCAAGCAGATCAACGGCTCGGAGCTGGTCTCGGCGGTACGGACGGTGGCCACGGGCAGGTCCATGCTCGACCCGCGCACGGCGTCCCGGGTGATGGCCAGGCTGCGGGCGCCGCGGGAGCCGGAGGCCCCCGAGACGTCGGAGCTCGACAGCCTCTCGCCCCGCGAGCGGCAGATCCTCGACCTCATCGGGGAGGGGCTGACGAACCGCCAGATCGCGGACCGGCTCTTCCTCGCGGAGAAGACGGTCAAGAACCGGATCTCGTCCATCCTGGCGAAGCTGGGGGTGGGGAGGCGGGTGCAGGCGGCGGTGATAGCGGGCCGGACGAAGAAGCCGTAGCTGCGACGGGATCCGCTGTGGACGTATGGCAGATCACGCCCCAGTCCGCGAACCCCGCCCCTGACCAGGCACATCCCGGGTCTTCCCGCCGTACTACCGGGAGGTAACGCCCGGCGGGGCGAGTGTGGCCGCAGCCTCCCCGGGAACACGGGGCGAGAGGAGGCTGATCCGATGAAGGCCGTGATCTGTGGAGGTGGCATCGCCGGACTCACCCTCGCCCGGTGTCTCGGTGACCGGGCCTGGGAGGTGGTGGTCCTGGAGAAGGCCCCCGGTCTGCGCACGCAGGGCTACATGATCGACTTCTTCGGCCCGGGCTACGAGGCCGCCGAGGAGCTGGGCCTGCTGCCCCGCCTGCACAAGCTCGGCTACGCGGTGGACGAGCTCCGCTACGTGGACGAGCGCGGGCACCGGACGGCCGGGATGACGTACACGACGCTGAACAAGGCCCTCCACGGCCGGCTGGTCAGCATCATGCGGCCGGACCTGGAACGCGCCCTGTACGAGAGCCTGCCCGGCCGCGTCGACGTACGGTTCGGCAGCACCCTCAAGGCGGTCGCCGGCCACCAGGACGGCGCCTGCGTCACGCTCGACGACGGCACGCGCCTCGAAGCCGACGTCGTCGTGGGGGCGGACGGCGTCCACTCGGCGGTGCGGAGGCTCGCCTTCGGCGAGGACGAGCGGTACGTCCGCCATCTCGGCTTCCACACCGCGGCGTTCGTCTTCGAGGACGCCGAGGTCCACGCCGCCTGCCGCGACAGCTTCGTCCTCACCGACACGACCGACCGGCAGATGGGCTTCTACAGCCTGCGCGACGGCCACGTGGCGGCCTTCGCCGTCCACCGCACGGCCGACCCCGGCCGGCCCGGCGACCCGCGCGAGGCGCTGCGCCGGGAGTACGGCGGACTCGGCTGGGTCGTCCCGCGGGCCCTCCGCGCCTGCCCGCCGGCCGAGGACGTCTACTACGACCAGGTCGCGCAGACCGAGGTGCCGAGCTGGAGCCGGGGATGCGTGACCCTCGTCGGCGACGCCTGCTACGCGGTCTCCCTGCTCGCCGGCCAGGGCGCCTCCCTCGGCGTGGCCGGCGCCCGCCTCCTCGCCGAGCAGCTGTGCGAGGCGCCCTCGGCCGTGACGGCCCTGCGGCGCTACGAGGAACAGTGGCGCCCCGTGGTCACGCAGAAACAACGCGCGGCCCGCAAGGGCGTCCGCTGGTTCCTCCCCCACACCCCGGCCCAACTGCGCGCCCGCCGCCTCGCCTTGCGCGCGGCCCGGCTGCCGGGGGTGGGCCGGTACCTCGCCTCGGCACTGACGGGAAAGCCGCGGGGGTCGTCCGGGTCGTGAGGCGCCTCAGCCGGTGGTGGTGGCCGGGGTGATCCGTCCCGCCAGCCCGTCGAGGACCCGCTCCAGGCCGTAGCGGAACTGCGCGTCGCGCTCCTCGCGCGGGTCCTTGCCGCGCAGTGCGGCGTACTGCTCCCGCAACCGGGGGTGCTCTTGCGCCGCCTCTTCGGCGGCGGGCCACAGGCTCTCCACCCACTCCTGCTCGCTGCGCCCGCTCCGTGCGAGCGTCGTCAGCCACGCGGCCTCGCTCACGGTCATGCCGATGACGTAAGCGCTGAGCGTGGACACGGCGAGGTCGGCCTCGTCCGCGGGCAGGCCGGCCGCGCCGAACATCGCGAGCAGGCCCTCGGACAGCCGCATCACGTTCGGGCCGAGCTGGGTCACTCCCATGCCGCCGAGGACGGTGCCCATCCAGGGGTGCTTGAGGACGGTGGCGCGCAGGCTCAGGGCGCAGCGGGTGGCGGCCTCGCGCCAGTCGGCCGCGGAGGCCTCGCCGCCGCCGGCGCCGGGTACGTCGATCTCGCCGTAGACCTCGTCCACGACCAGCTCGACGATCTCGTCCTTGTTGGCGACGTGCGTGTAGAGGGAGGTGGCGCCGGCGTTCAGCCGGGTGCCGAGCTTCCGCATGCTCAGGGCGTCGAGGCCCTCGGCGTCGAGCAGTTCGAGCGCGGCGGTCACGATCTGCTCCCGGCTCAGCGCGGGTTGCTCGCGCTTGCGGCGCTGGGGGCGGGTCCACACGGACGGGATCGGCTGCTGCTCGTGGGCCGGCATGCGGGCTCCTCTCTTACGGCTTGCGGCTTGCGGCTTGCGGCTTCTGTGGCTCGTGCAGGATAGCGGGCTTCCCGAACGATGTACGCCTTGCCGAACAGTGTGCGGCCACCGTACAGTGTTCGGAGCAGCGCACGCCGTGCGCTCGATGGGGTTCACGTTCGATCGAGTCCAGGGGGAACCATGCAGGAGAACCGCACGCAGCCCGAGCCCGAGCAGCCCACGACCACCGGAGTCCCGGCCTTCGCCCCCGCCTTCGACCCGGCCCACTGGCAGAAGCGCCTCGACGACCTGCGGGCCGCCCACCACGTCCCGGCCGCGTCCCTGGCCGTCCTCACCGCCGACGGACGGATCCACGAGCTGGCCTCCGGCGTACTGCACCGCGGCACGGGCGTGGAGGCGACCACGGACTCGGTCTTCCAGCTCGGATCGATCGCCAAGGTGTACACCGCCACGCTGGTGATGCAGCTGGCGGAGTCCGGCGCGCTGGACCTGGACGCGCCGGTCGCCGACGTCCTGCCGGGCTTCGCGGTCGCCGACCCCGACGCCGGCAAGGTCATCACGCCGCGGCAGCTGCTCAGCCACACCAGCGGCCTCACCTGCGACTTCACCCTGGACACGGGCCGCGGCGACGACTGCCTCGCCAAGTACGTGGAGGCCGCGCAGGACGTGGCCCTCGACTGCCCGCCCGGGACGGCCGTCTCGTACAGCAGCGTCGGCTACAACGTCCTCGGCCGCATCGTCGAGGTGCTCACCGGCCTGACGTGGGACCAGGCGCTGAAGGACCGCCTCCTCACCCCGCTCGGCCTCACGCACACGATGACGCTGCCCGAGGAGGTGCTGAGCTTCCGCGCGGCCATGGGCCACCTCGGCGAGCCGGGCCGCGCCCCGGAACCCGCCCCCGCCTGGGACCTCATGCCGCGCTCGGCCGGCCCGTACGGCCGGGTCTGCGCCACCGCCGGAGACGTCGCCCGCTTCGCCCGCATGCACCTCGACGGCGGTAAGGGCCCGGACGGCACCCGCCTCCTGGCCGCCGGCACCGCTGCCGCCATGCAGCAGCGCGAGATCGACGTCCCGGACAAGTGGACGGTCAGCGCCGACGGCTGGGGCCTGGGCTGGACCCTGTACGACTGGTCCGGCATCCCCGGCTTCGGCCACGACGGCGCCTCGATCGGCCAGTACGGATACCTGCGCGTGGTCCCGGACGCCGGCGTGGCCGTCGTCCTCCTCACCAACGGCGGCGGCGCCCGGCAGCTCTACGCCGCCCTGTTCCGCGAACTCCTCGCCGACCTGGCCGCCGTCCGCATGCCCGCCCCCTTCGCCCCGCCGGCCCGGCCGCCGGCGGTCGACCTCGCCCCGCTCCTCGGCACGTACCGCCGCGAGGGCGTCGTCATCACCGTCTCCGAGCACGAGTCGAAGCCGCACCTGCGCTACGAATTCGTCGACGGCATGAAGGACTTCTCACCCCCGCTGGCCATGGACCTGACCCCGCTGTCCCCCACCGTCTTCGCCGCCTCAGGCGCGGGCCCCTCCTTCAGCGAAGACTGGATGCCGGTCGTCTTCTCCACCCTCGCCAACGGCACCCCCTGCGTATACATCGGAATGCGCGCAGCCCCCATGACCACCCGCTGACAACGCACCCCGCGCGTGTGGGCGGGCGGTGGGCTCGTCGCCGCCCGCCCGCTGCTGTTCGCCACGGGGTCAGTGGTCGTCCCAGTGCCCGTCGTGCTGGGCGTGACGGTGCCCGTCGTGGACGTAGCCGGTGTGATCGCTGTGCGGCACGGCGACGTGTCCGCACGCCGCCCCGTGCTGGTGGGCGTGGTTCGCGTGAGAAGCGTGAGCGCTGGTCAGCATGACAGAGCCTTCCTTCTCCCCCGCGGGATCGGATGTGTCCGACCGGAGAGCCTGCTCTTCCAGTGTTGACCGCGCCGGGGATTCACGAAGGTTTCCAGAAGTCGGCTGGAAACACGCCAAGCGCCGGAAGATGACTCGGGCATCAAGCGGCCGCCGCCCGTGTCGCGGCTCGTGACGTGAAACCGGCGAGCTCGCGGTCGCTGCTTGCGTCCGGCCTCTTGCGACCGGGAACCGGCCGGGTGTTCGCTCGATGGGAAGGCCGTACGCGAAGAAGGAGCGCTGACTCATGACCGTTCCCACGCCGTCCCCGACGTGCAGCTCGGGTTGCACCTGTGGTCCGGGCTGCAACTGCGGATGCCAGTCCGGCGGCCCGTGCCAGTGCGGCGGGTAGCCGGCCATCGATCACCGGCGTATGGATCACCGTGCGTATGAACGATGACGAGACGGATACCGGCGCCGCCTCGCCGAGTGCCGTCCCGCCGGGCCGGTCCCGGCGGGACGGCTGACGTCCGGGCCTCACGCCCGGGCACTCATGCGCGGGCTTCCGCCGGCCCGTGGTCGTGCTCGCACGTGGCGTCGTCCAGCCCGTGGGCGTCCCAGGCGGGGAAGGGGTCGGGCCAGGACGTCCCTGCCTCGTCCGGCCGTACGAGGCAGGCGGACAGCGCTCGCCGCAGCGCCTCCGGGCGCAGCTCCCTGCCGATGAAGGCGAGCTCCTGCCCCTGACCGCCGTGCTCGCGGGCGCCGGCGGGCTCGAACCGGGCCACGGCTCCGGCCTGCGACCACAGTCCCGTCACCCGGTCACGTCCGGCCAGCCAGAAGAAGCCCTTGGAGCGCAGCACGTGGCCGTAGGCCCCGGAGCCGAGTTCCTCGGTGACGAATGTCCACAGCCGCTCGGGGTGGAAGGCCCGCTCGGAGCGGAAGACCGTGGAGGAGATGCCGTACTCCTCGGTCTCGGGGGTGTGGTCGCCGTTGAGCTCCATGACCCACCCGGGCGCCTGCTGGGCACGCTCCAGGTCGAAGAGGCCGGTGCCGAGGACCGCTGCCGCGTCCACCCGGCCGTGCTCGGCCGGCACGATGCGGGCGGCCGGATTGAGGCGGGCGAGCGCAGCCCGGAGCCGGCCGGCATCCGCCGCGTCCACCAGGTCGAGCTTGTTGACCACGATGACGTCGGCGAACTCGACCTGGTCCATCAGGAGATCGCTCACCGTCCGCTCGTCGTCCTCGTACTGGTCGAGGCCGCGCTCCACCAGGCCGTCGCCGCACCCGAGTTCGGGGAGGAAGTTCGCGGCGTCCACGACGGTGACCATGGTGTCGAGCCGGGCGAGGTCGCCGAGCGTCGCGCCGTCGTCCCGGGGGAAGGCGAAGGTGGCGGCGACGGGCATCGGTTCGGAGATCCCGCTCGACTCGATGAGCAGGTAGTCGAAGCGGCCCTCGCGGGCCAGCCGGTCCACTTCCTCGAGGAGATCGTCCCGCAGCGTGCAGCAGATGCAGCCGTTGGTCATCTCGACCAGCCGCTCCTCGGTCCGCGACAAGGCGCCTTCTCCGCCCCGGACCAGCGCGGCGTCGATGTTGATCTCGCTCATGTCATTGACGATCACGGCGACGCGCAGACCGTCGCGGTTGGCGAGGACGTGGTTGAGCAGTGTCGTCTTGCCCGCCCCGAGGAAGCCGGACAGGACGGTCACCGGCAGCCGTCGGTCAGCCATGGCCGTCAGCCCTCCGGGTGCAGCAGCCCGCGCTCGTACGCCTTCACCAGGCGCTGCGGCACCAGGTGCACGGCGCCTTCGACGGTGACGGGCACCAGCTGGGTCGTGCTCGCCTTCCACTGGGCGCGGCGGTGTCGGGTGTTGGAGCGGGACATCTTCCGCTTGGGCACGGCCATGGGAAAGGAACCTCCGTTGTCGGTACGTGCCGTCACGCTATCTGAAAACGGAAACCATTACCAAGAGGGGGTTTGGATGGTCGCGGATGAGGGCCGCAACCAGAACTGCAGCCAGGGAACGCCGAAGGCCCCGGCCGGTTTCCCGGTCGGGGCCTTCGGTTCGTGCCCGGTGAGGCACTGGCGGAGGACACGAGATTCGAACTCGTGAGGGGTTGCCCCCAACACGCTTTCCAAACCTTCGTCCGGGGGTTCGGGACGGGACGGTGGTGTTCTGGCCTCGGAAAGAGCTGGTGGAGGCCAGGGCCCCGTACGGTGCCGGACGGGCCGAATGAGACCAGGGCTGAGACCGGAGCGGTCACACTTTCTTTACGACGATTGTGTCCGGGACCAGCTTCTCCAGGTCGTCCACGTCCGATGTGAAGATCGTGACCTGTCCCTTCTGCTGTCTCGCGATGACGGCGAGTACCGCGTCGATCGCGTACTTGTGGCCGTGCAGCTCGGCGTCGGCGAGGAGCCGGCGGGCCTGGCGGGCCTCGTCCTTCCCGATGTCGGCGACCCTCAGCCGGGAGAGCACCCAGTCCCAGCGTTGTTCCGTGGTTCTGCCGTCGTACGCCTCGACCAATGTCATCGGGGACGTCACCACCTCGGCCTCACCCCGTGCCGCGAGGACGAACCAGGCGATCATCTTCCGGTCGCCGCGTACAGCTAGGGACAGGGCTTCGCAGTCGAGTACGAAGACGCGCAGCGGAGGCCGGCTGTGCTCGCCAGCCCGCTTCTTCACGCAGCCTCTCCAGACTGAGGCTTTCCAGCAGCGCGGCGGCCTTCATGCTCGGCGTCGAGGTTCTCCAGCTCCTCGAGCGCTGCCGCGCGCTCGTCTTCGGTGACGGGGCCGTGTTCCTCCTGCAACCAGTCGGCCAGTTCCTGCAACCGGTCTCGATCCCGCTTGGAGCGCAGAGCCTCGGCGACGTACGCCGACAGGCCCCGCTCCGCAGCCTCCGCGCGAATCTCGTCGAGGAGATCCTCGGGGATCGTCACTGTCACTTTCTTGGTCGCCATACAAGCGACCATACTCTTGGTGTTATCGCCCTTACCAGCCTTCCCGCGGCGGGCCGAGGTGACGCAGGCGGACGGCGGTCAGGCAGTAGCGGCAGGGCGTGGGCTGCCGTGGAAGACCTGACGGAGGCCCGCGAGCGCTATGACGTGCTCACGGGCGGCGCGGCCATGGCCGGCGAAGCGCTGAGAGACAAGGATGCGGTAGTCATCACCGATGCCGAGGGCCCCCTTGTCGAAGAACCTTTTGGTGCAGCGAGCAAGACACAGTCCGTTTTCGACGTTGTCCGGGCCGCCGAACGCCCACCATCGCACGTGTGCGGCTTCCAGCCCGACCGACACCGTGCCGATCCTGCCGTCGTAGCCGCAGCAGGGGCACTGGTACTCGTAGACCGTGAGGACCAGCTCCCGCATCCGCCGGTCCCGCCCCCTCCGTGCGGCTGAGAGCTGTCCGGTCTCCGTTGGGTCCAGCTCAAGGCCCACGGCTTCGCACAGCTCACCGCGGAGTGAGGGCGGGAAGCGCAGGTCGAGCAGTACTCGCGCCATCCGCAGGAGTCGTCTTGTTGGGCGGCCTGTACTCGACCAGCAGCTGCTTCAGGTCTTCCTCCACCGCGCTGTATTGCAGCTCACCGTCGGCGTCCTGCTGGAACCGGCCCAGGGCATAGAGGAGCAGCAGTGGTTTATGCGGAGCGCGCACTCCGCTTCTGGCCCACTGCCTCAACTTCGTGGTCCGCTCCAGCCAGTCCATGACCGGTGACCGTAGTTGTGCCCCGTCGAGTGCCGACCCGGGTCTGCCAGGGCATGGCGTTAACCCTGAGCACTCGGTGGGTGTGGAGCGTTCGGCGGGGGTGGGGCGTGACGCTGCTGTGTATGCGTTCACATGATGCTAGTGATCATGGGGCACTTCGAGCCCGCCACGGCGGTACCTGCACCAGTAGATAGCTGTGAAAGACGCAGCAGGGATGCGGCAACAGACTCCCCTGAGCGAAGGGAACGGACTGCGCACTGCAGTGCGCAATTGCCTAACGTGCACCCAGAATCATACGGTCACCTCATCGCATCGGCGCCCAAGGACGCAGTGAAGGTGGGACATGACGAGTGAACAGAACAGAGAAGGGCGGCTCGTTTCACGAGCCGAGATCGCTGCCATGGCCGGCGTCGGACGTTCGGCGGTAACGAACTGGCAGCGGCGCCACGCCACTTTCCCCGAGGCGCTCCGAGCCGGAGAGCGGGAGTTCTTTCGGCTCGCTGACATCGCCCGGTGGCTGAACACCCGTCAGATCCCGGACCGGGACCGTCGCCCGTCGGAGGCCCAAGGATTTACGTACGGTGATCGCCTCCGTGCGTCGCTGCAACAGAGGCAGGCGTCATCGCCGAGTGCCGACGCGCGACGCGTGTCTCCCGATTCGGACGCCGAGCGTGTCCGGTCCCTGGCGCGCAAGACGCTTGCCGAACTGTTGAAGCAGCCGATGCTGCGGCGATGGGGGGCTCGCTCTCTGGAAGGCTATCTTCCGCTGTTGATCTGCCTGACGTTCCTGAGATGGGCGGGCCCCGAGAGGTACGCAGACCTGAAGCGTCTGGTCGAGTCTCGTCCACCGGTCGACCTCAAGTCCTTCCTGCAGAGAGCGGGTGCTGAGGCGGACGAGCTGCTCCGCAGGCAAGGTGTGGTCCCCGCCTTGAGGACGGCGCTGCAGGGTCTGGCGCCCGAGCCGGACGCGGACGCGGCACAGTTGCTGAGCCGGATCGCCTTGCTCGACCGGGAAGCCTTCCGTGACCTGCTCGACGCGTTCGCAGAAGCCGTGGCTCTCGGCAGCCGTGAGGCGTACACGCCTAGGGGCGTCGTGAGTCTGCTGAGCGAGCTGTCCCTGACGGACGGGTCGCCGCATCGGATCAACGACCCCTATCCCAGAGGAGGTGAGCTGCTCGCGGCGGCGGTGGCAGGTGGCGATCCTTCGCTTTCCACGGTTCGCGCGGAGGCACCGAACAGCAGAATGCTGCGTACGGCCGCCATGAATCTGATGATCCACGGTGTCGTCCCGCAGCTGGATTCCTACGACGGGGCCCCATGGCTTGCCATGCCGCGGGACCACTTCGATGGGGCTGACTTCATCCTGACTAATCCGCCGTTCAATGCGGAATCCCGGAGAACCGGTTCCACCAGTTGGCGATATGGGACCCCACCGCCATCCAACGACAATTTTGCCTGGCTCCAGTACGTGCTCTCCAAGCTCAGGCCCGGGGGGCGTGCCGGCGTCATCATGGCCGACAACGCTGCTGTGTCCGACCAGCCGAAAGAGCGGGCGATCCGCCAAGCCATGGTCGAGGACGGCGTGGTCGAATGCATCATCGCCCTTCCTTCGCACCTCTTCACGGGCACCACTGTCTCGGCATGCATCTGGTTTCTGACGACGCCGTCGACGCGTACTGAAGTGCACTTCATCAACGCTCGCCGTGCGGGGAAGATGACCTCCCGAACCCGTCGGGAGCTGGAAGCCGATGACGTGCGGCTGCTGCGGCAGGTCCACCGTTCGCTGTGTGAGGGGAGCCCTCTGCCTGACGATGCGCGGGTACTGGGCCGGTCTGTCTCCGTGCAGGAGATCAAGAAGAGGGACCATTCGCTCAGCCCTGTCGACTACGTGGGCGTCGGAGCGCACACAGCGGCGACCTTCGCGGACGTGGCTGCATCCCGAGAGCGGCTCTGCAGAGCGGAGGAGTCCGCGCTGTCCTCCGATTCGACGGCGCAGTCCCTCTGGGAGCAGGGCATGACGTTCGGCTATATCCGCAAACGCCCGTCGCACGGCTGGTCGAGCCGGCTCCTGGGCGATCTGTGCAACGTCCAGGCCGGTCCTTCCCCTTCACTGCTGAACCCGAAGATGTTCTCCGGCGGTGGGGAGGTCCCTGTTGTACTGCCCAAGCATCTGCGTAATCGGCGTATCTGCGATATCGAGGACAGCAGAGTCTCGCATCGGGACGCGCGACGGCTGGAGCGGTTTCGGGTCGGTGAGGGCGACATCCTGTGCACGCGTACGGGGACGGTCGGGCCTTCGGCCGTCGTGGAGGCAGCGGAAGCCGGGTACCTCTACAGCGGCAATCTCCTCCGCCTGCACGCCTTCAAGCCCGATGTGGACTCGCGCTTTGTCCTCGCCTTCCTCTCCCTCCCTGAAGTGCAGGCGTGGATCAAAGACCGAGCCGCGATGACCACCGTCGCCTCGATCAAGACGAAGGCGATGCAACAGCTTCCTGTGCTGCTGCCGCCGCTCGAGGAGCAGCGTCACATCGCTGATCTCCTGTATGCACTGGACAGCCAGATCGTGGCCCACCACCAGGTGATGGCGGCGGCGGAACGGACGCACAGCGAGGTGGCGACCCTGCTGATGGGGGGTGCTCTCCGGTCCGATGGACACCCGCCCGCACCTGAGGCCGCTGCAGTGCCCTCTTCCCCCGGACCTGGTCGCTCTGATCGCCTCACCCCGAAGGGACACACCAATGAGTGACCTCCCTGCCTTGACGCGGATCGCCTGGCTGCTCGTGGCCGCACTCGCTTCTGTCGTTGTCGCCCTGCTGGCCTTCATGCTGAAGCGAGGCTCTGGGACGGGCAGATCCGAGGCCGTCTTCGTAGCCGGCACGGCGTTCGCCGGCTGCATGGCCTTGTGCCTGGGAGTGCTGGCGGCGGGTTTCGGTACCTGACCGATCGGCCGGTAGAGCGGCCGGAGGCCCGTTGGCCGAGCCCATGCATTGGTGGGGCTGCTTGAGGCTGAGGGCCGGGCGGATCCGCGCGGATGTGGACGAGGACCGCGGCGCCGGCCCGAGCGGGGGTCGCGTGGCCCCGGCTGAGACGGAAACTGAGGCGGAGAAACGCCAGAGGCCCGGACCGCTGATGCGGTCCGGGCCTCTGATCAGGCGGAGGATACGAGATTCGAACTCGTGAGGGGTTGCCCCCAACACGCTTTCCAAGCGTGCGCCCTAGGCCTCTAGGCGAATCCTCCGCCGCAAACAATACAAGACGCGGAGGGGTGCTCGCGAACGCCTGGTCGTGAGGTGGGGGTGGGGTGGGTGCGGGGAGGGGGAGGGGGCACGGGCACGGTGCGGGATCCGCTAGGCTGGGGGCAAGCCCCTCACGTGGCGCTATCTCACTGAACTCCCCCAGGGCCGGAAGGCAGCAAGGGTAGGTGGGCTCTGGCGGGTGCGTGGGGGGCCCTTGTGTTTCCCGGGGTGTTCCAGGGAGCGCGGGCCGGGGCGGGAGGGCCTGTGGATGTGAGCGAGGCCACTTGTCAGTGCGGCCCGATATCGTCGTAGGTGTGTCGTCCCTCGCGCTCTACCGCCGTTACCGCCCCGAGTCCTTCGCCGAGGTCATCGGGCAGGAGCATGTCACCACCCCGTTGCAGCAGGCGCTGCGGAACAACAGGGTCAATCACGCGTATCTGTTCAGCGGACCACGCGGCTGCGGCAAGACGACGAGCGCGCGCATCCTCGCCCGCTGTCTGAACTGCGAGAAGGGGCCGACGCCCACCCCCTGCGGGGAGTGCCAGTCGTGCCAGGACCTCGCGCGCAACGGCCGTGGGTCGATCGATGTCATCGAGATCGACGCCGCCTCCCACGGTGGCGTGGACGATGCCCGTGAGCTGCGGGAGAAGGCCTTCTTCGGGCCCGCCTCCAGCCGCTACAAGATCTACATCATCGACGAGGCCCACATGGTCACCTCGGCGGGCTTCAACGCCCTGCTGAAGGTGGTCGAGGAGCCGCCGGAGCACCTCAAGTTCATCTTCGCGACCACGGAGCCCGAGAAGGTCATCGGGACCATCCGGTCGCGTACGCACCACTACCCGTTCCGCCTAGTCCCGCCCGGCACGCTGCGTGACTACCTGGGCGAGGTGTGCGAGCGCGAGGCCATTCCCGTGGAGGACGGGGTGCTGCCGCTCGTCGTGCGCGCGGGCGCCGGGTCCGTGCGTGACTCGATGTCCGTCATGGACCAGCTCCTCGCCGGTGCGGCCGAGGACGGTGTGACATATGCCATGGCGACCTCCCTCCTGGGGTACACGGACGGGTCGCTGCTCGACGCCGTGGTCGACGCCTTCGCGTCGAACGACGGTGCCGCGGCCTTCGAGGTCGTCGACCGCGTCATCGAGGGCGGCAACGACCCCCGCCGCTTCGTCGCCGACCTCCTGGAGCGCCTCCGCGACCTCGTGATCCTCGCCGCCGTGCCCGACGCGGCGGAAAAGGGGCTGATCGACGCCCCGGCCGATCTCGTGGAGCGCATGCAGGCCCAGGCCGGCGTCTTCGGGCCGGGCGAGCTCAGCCGCGCCGCCGACCTGGTCAACGAGGGCCTGACGGAGATGCGGGGGGCGACCTCGCCGCGGCTGCAGCTGGAGCTGATCTGCGCGCGCGTGCTGCTTCCCGCCGCGTACGACGACGAGCGGTCCGTACGGGCCCGGCTCGACAAGCTGGAGCGAGGCGCGGCCGCGGTCGTGACCGCGCCCATGGTTCCCGCCACCGGATACGTGCCCGGGCCCGGTGCGCACGCCCCTGACCAGGCCTACGCGCAGTCCGCGCCCGCCCCGGGGCTGTCCGGCCCGGCCGCCGCCCGCGCGGCGGTCTCCGGGGCCGCAGCACCTGCTGCCGCCCCCGCTCAGGCCGCGCCCGCCCAGGCCGCCCCCCCGGCCCCGGCTCCCGCAGCAGCGCCGGCCGCACCCATGGCCCCGCAGGCCCCCCAGGCCCCGCCTGCGCCCGTCGTACCCGAGCCCGCCCCCCAGGCCCCCGCTCCCGAGGCCCCCGCGGCCCGTCCCGCCGGTGCCTGGCCGACCGCTGCCGCACCGGGACAGGGCGGCGGCGGAGGCTCCCGCCCCGGCGCCTGGCCCTCCGCCGTCGCCCCCGGGCAGGGCCAGCCCACCCCGGCCCCCGCCGCCCCGGCCGCACCCGTAGCCACAGGCCCCGCGGCAGGAGCCGGGGCAGGAGCCCAGACGCGTCCCGCCGGCGACCCCACGCAGGTCCGCCAGATGTGGCCCGCCATCCTGGACGCGGTCAAGAACCGCCGCCGCTTCACCTGGATCGTCCTCAGCCAGAACGCCGAGGTCGTCGGCTTCGACGGCACCACCCTGCAGGTCGGCTTCGCCAACGCCGGCGCGCGCGACAGCTTCGCCAACAGCGGCAGCGAAGAGGTCCTCCGCCAGGCGATCGGCGACGTCTACCAGGGCCAGGTCCAGTGGAAGATCGAGCTCGTCGTCGGCCCGCCCGGCGGCGGTGGCGGCGCAGGCAGTGCGTTCTCCGGCGGCGGTCCCGCAGGCGGCTTCGGGGCCCCCGCGGGCGGCTTCGGCGGTGGCGGCTACGCCCCGCAGGCCCCCGCACCCGCCGCAGCTCCCCGCCCCGCCGCAGCGCCCGCCCCGGCGGCCCCGCAGCCCCAGGGGAACCAGCAGCAGCACCAGTACCAGGCGTCCGGGGCCCCCACGCCTCCGCCGCCCCCGCCCGCCCAGGCGTACCGCGAGCCCGAGCCGCCGCCCGTCGCCCCCGAGGACGACATGCCCGCCGAGGACGACCCCGACCTCGACGAGACGGCGCTGAGCGGCCACGACCTCATCGTCCGCGAGCTGGGTGCCACGGTCATCGAAGAGATCGCCAACGAGTAGACGCGCACGACCGAGCGGCAAGCGCTACGGCAGCACGCGAGCGCGCACGCGACCCGTGGACAAGAAATCGACACGCACCGCGTAACCGAGCAGCCACAACGAGAGAAACCCCCTGGGTGCGCCGCGTGCGCCCCAGGGCGCCCCCTGTTCTTCTTCCTCCGGCATGGGGCGCCGGAGGCGGCAACCACGTAGGCTCGGGCTACCGAAACAATCGGTGGAGAACAGAGCAGTAAACAAAGCAGCAAACCAAGCAGCAACGAAGCAGTAAACGTCGTCGAAAGCCAGGAGCGAACCCGTGATTCCCGGTGGTGGCCAGCCCAACATGCAGCAGCTCCTCCAGCAGGCGCAGAAGATGCAGCAGGATCTCGCCGCAGCACAGGAAGAGCTCGCCCGCACGCCCGTCGAGGGCACGTCGGGCGGCGGCCTGGTGAAGGCCACGGTCACCGGAGCCGGTGAGCTCCAGGCCCTGGTCATCGACCCCAAGGCCGTCGACCCCGAGGACACCGAGACCCTCGCCGATCTCATCCTCGCCGCCGTCCGCGACGCCAACGGCGCCGCGCAGCAGCTGCAGCAGGAGAAGCTCGGCCCGCTCGCCCAGGGTCTGGGCGGCGGCAGCGGCATCCCGGGCCTGCCCTTCTGACCCCGGCCGGAAGCCCGATGGGCAACCAGCGGGCAAGAAGGACAACCGGCGGGCGAACCGAGAAACGAAGAGCGAAGAAAGCGAAGAAGGAGCACTCGATCCGTGTATGAAGGCGTGGTCCAGGACCTCATCGACGAGCTGGGCAGGCTGCCCGGCGTCGGTCCCAAGAGCGCGCAGCGGATCGCCTTCCACATCCTTCAGGCCGAGCCCGCCGACGTCCGCCGGCTCGCCCACGCCCTGACCGAGGTCAAGGCCAAGGTCCGGTTCTGCGCGGTCTGCGGAAACGTCGCCCAGGAGGAGCGGTGCCGGGTCTGCCAGGACCCGCGCCGCGACCCCGCGGTGATCTGCGTGGTGGAGGAGTCCAAGGACGTCGTCGCCATCGAGCGGACGAGAGAGTTCCGCGGCCGCTACCACGTCCTCGGCGGGGCCATCAGCCCCATCGAGGGCATCGGCCCCGACGATCTGCGCATCCGCGAGCTGCTCGCGCGGCTCGCGGACGGCACGGTCACCGAGCTGATTCTGGCCACCGACCCCAATCTGGAAGGTGAGGCCACCGCCACGTACCTCGCCCGCATGGTGAAGCCCATGGGGCTCAAGGTCACGCGGCTGGCCAGCGGCCTCCCCGTAGGGGGAGACCTTGAATACGCCGACGAGGTCACGCTCGGGCGTGCCTTCGAAGGGAGACGACTTCTCGATGTCTGACGCAACGCTGCATGACGCCAAGCGCGACCCCGACGACTTCGCGGTCTCGGTCGCGGACTCCATCGAGAGCTTCATCGTCGCCGTCGCCGAGGTGTCGCGCGGCGATGAGCCCGACAGCGCCGTGCCCTTCCTGCTGCTGGAGATCTCCCAGCTGCTCCTCACCGGCGGCAGGCTCGGCGCGCACGAGGACTTCTTCCCCGACGAGCGGTACGAGCCCGACGTCGGCCCCGAGCCGGACGTGGACGAGCTGCGGGAGCGCTTCGCCAGGCTCCTCGACCCCGTGGACGTCTACTCGGAGGTCTTCGACCCGTACGTGCCGCGCACCGCACCCGTCGCCTGCCGCATCTCCGACGACCTCGCCGACATCATCACCGACCTGCGGCACGGCATGGCCCACTACCGGGACGGCCGGGTCAGTGAGGCCCTGTGGTGGTGGCAGTTCTCCTACCTCTCCAACTGGGGCCCGACGGCGTCGGCCGCCCTGCGCGCGCTCCAGTCCCTGGTCGCCCACGTCCGCCTCGACCAGCCGCTGGACGAGCTGGGCGGTCTGGACACGGACTCCGGGGCCACGGAGGAGCAGCTCGCCGAGGAGGCGGGGCGCGTGATGCAGGAGGAGATCGCGGGGCCGCTGGGGCTGCGCGGTGCCTGACGGGCACGCCCGCCCGCCCCGCCGACTTCGGCCATCGTTGAGGATTCGACGTCCCCGGCCTTCCTTCCCCTCGTAGCCTGCGAAGCGAGCTGCCCTTGACGAGGGAAGACGAGGGGAAGAAGACATGGACGTCACTCCCGGTGCCGGCCGCCCCGGCATAGGCCCCGCCGAACAGACCGACCCCGCCGTCCACTTGGGCGAGGTCGCGTACGGTCACTTCTACGCCTCGGCGCTGCGTGCCGTCTCCGTGCACCGCGTCGCCGACCACCTCGCCGACGGCCCGCTGCAGCCGGAAGAGCTCGCCCGGCGCGCGGGCCTGCACGGTCCGACGCTGCGCCGCGTCCTGCGGCTGCTCGCCACGCACGGCATCTTCGCGGAGGACGAGCGGGGCGCCTTCGCCCTCACCCCGGCCGCCGAGCTGCTCCGTACGGACGTGCCCGCGTCGGCGCACGCCGGCATGGTCTGGATCACCGAAGAGGTCTTCCGGCGCTCGGCCGAGGGGCTGGAGGACGCCCTCCGTACGGGCGTGACGCCGTTCGAGACGGCGTACGGCCTGCCGTTCTTCGCGTACCTGCAGGCGAACGCGGACGCCCAGCGCGTGTTCGACGAGGGGATGGCGGCCGCGTCCGGGCCGGAGGACGAACTCGTCGCCGAGGCGTACCCGTTCCCCGCCACCGGCACGGTCGTCGACGTCGGCGGCGGCCGCGGCGGGCTGCTCCGGGCCGTGCTCAGCCGGAACCCCGGGCTCTCCGGTGTCCTCTTCGACCAGGAGCAGACGGTCGCCACCCATCTCCTGGACTCGGGGGAGGGCGCCAAGGAGATCGCGGGCCGCTGGCGGACGGACGCCGGCAGCTTCTTCGAGGCCGTGACGCCCGGCGGCGACATCTACCTCCTGAAGCACATCCTGCACGACTGGAACGACGAGGACTGCTTGCGCATCCTGCGGGCGATCCGCGCGGCGATCGTCCCGGGCGGCAAGCTGCTCGCCGTGGACGCCGTCCTTCCGCCGGGCAACGAGCCGCACTTCGCCAAGGTGCTGGACATCATCATGCTGTCCGTGGTGCAGGGCCGGGAGCGTACGGAGCAGGAGTTCCGCGGCTTGCTGGGGGAGGCCGGCTTCAGGGTGGACCGGATCGTGCCCACCCCGCGCTACGCCTCGGTCGTCGAGGCGGTCGCCGTCTAGGCCCCGGCCCCGTATGGTTCCGTATGGTGCAGCTCACAAAGTGAGTGGGGCCGCTCCGGCAGGGCAGGAGCGACCCCGGGCGGTCCGACGGCGTACCGTTCACGATCATGACGCGGGCGGCATGTCTCACCATGCGATATCGGCATGGCTGATTCCGGCCTCTCGTTAGACTGAGCCGACCGCATTACACAGAGCTGCGAGGAGCGCACGTGGGCCTTGTCGTGCAGAAGTACGGAGGCTCCTCCGTTGCCGATGCCGAGGGCATCAAGCGGGTCGCCAAGCGAATCGTGGAAGCCAAGAAGAACGGCCACCAGGTGGTCGTCGTGGTTTCCGCGATGGGTGACACGACGGACGAGTTGATCGATCTCGCCGAGCAGGTTTCGCCGATGCCTGCCGGTCGTGAGTTCGACATGCTGCTGACCGCCGGAGAGCGGATCTCCATGGCCCTGCTGGCGATGGCGATCAAAAACCTCGGCCACGCCGCACAGTCGTTCACCGGCAGCCAGGCCGGTGTCATCACCGACGCGGTCCACGGCAAGGCGCGCATCATCGATGTGACGCCGGGCCGCATCCAGCAGTCGGTGGACTCCGGCAACATCGCGATCGTGGCCGGCTTCCAGGGCGTGTCCCAGGACAGCAAGGACATCACGACCCTGGGCCGCGGCGGCTCCGACACCACCGCCGTCGCCCTGGCCGCCGCGCTGAACGCCGAGGTCTGCGAGATCTACACCGACGTCGACGGGGTCTTCACGGCCGACCCGCGGGTGGTGAAGAAGGCCCGCAAGATCGACTGGATCTCGTTCGAGGACATGCTGGAGCTCGCGAGCTCCGGTTCCAAGGTGCTGCTGCACCGCTGCGTCGAATACGCACGCCGTTACAACATCCCGATCCATGTGCGCTCGTCCTTCTCGGGGCTCCAGGGCACCTGGGTCAGCAACGAACCGCAAGGGGACCAGCCGATGGAGCAGGCGATCATCTCGGGCGTCGCGCACGACACCTCCGAGGCCAAGGTCACGGTCGTCGGGGTGCCGGACAAGCCGGGTGAGGCCGCGACGATCTTCCGGGCGATCGCGGACGCCGAGATCAACATCGACATGGTCGTGCAGAACGTCTCCGCGGCGTCCACCGGCCTGACCGACATCTCCTTCACCCTCCCGAAGACCGAGGGCCGCAAGGCGATCGAGGCGCTGGAGAAGACCAAGGGGCGCGTCGGCTTCGACTCGCTGCGCTACGACGACCAGATCGCGAAGATCTCGCTGGTCGGCGCCGGGATGAAGACCAACCCGGGCGTCACCGCGACGTTCTTCGAGGCGCTGTCGAACGCCGGCGTGAACATCGAGCTGATCTCGACCTCCGAGATCCGCATCTCGGTGGTCACCCGTGCCGACGACGTGAACGAGGCCGTCCGCGCGGTGCACTCCGCCTTCGGCCTGGACAGCGAGAGCGACGAGGCGGTCGTTTACGGCGGCACCGGGCGATGACGTCCGGCCCCGCGGCCCGTACCGGCACCTCCACGGATGCCGGTGCGGGCCGTAAGCCGGTGCTCGCCGTCGTCGGCGCCACCGGTGCCGTCGGCACGGTCATGCTGGAGATCGTTTCGCAGCGCCAGAACGTGTGGGGCGAGATCCGGCTCGTCGCGTCCCCGCGCTCGGCGGGCCGCCGGCTCACCGTGCGTGGTGAGGAGACCGAGGTCGTCGCGCTGAGCGAGGAGGCGTTCGACGGCGTCGACGTCGCCGTGTTCGACGTGCCCGACGAGGTCTCGGCGCAGTGGGCGCCGATCGCCGCGGCCAAGGGCACGGTCGTCGTGGACAACTCCGCGGCCTTCCGGATGGACCCGGACGTGCCGCTGGTGGTGCCCGAGGTGAACGCGCACGCGGCGCGCGTGCGGCCGCGGGGCATCATCGCCAACCCCAACTGCACCACCTTGTCGATGATCGTCGCGGTGGCCGCGCTGCACGCCGAGTTCGGGCTCAGCGAGCTGGTCGTCTCCTCGTACCAGGCGGCTTCCGGAGCGGGCCGGGCCGGCGTCGACACGCTGCGGGCGCAGCTCTCGGCGGTGGCCGGTTCGTCCCTCGGGACGCAGCCCGGCGACGTGCGCCGGGCCGTCGGCGACGGGCTCGGCCCCTTCCCCGCGCCCCTCGCGCTGAACGTGGTGCCGTGGGTGGGGGCGCTCCGGGAGGACGGCTGGTCCTCCGAGGAGCTGAAGATCCGGGACGAGTCCCGCAAGGTCCTGGGGCTGCCGTCGCTGCGGGTCGCGGCGACGTGCGTACGGGTCCCCGTGGTCACCACGCACTCGCTGGCCGTGCATGCGCGGTTCGAGAACGAGGTCACGGTGGAGCAGGCCCACGAGATCCTGGCGAGCGCGCCGGGAGTCGTGCTCGTGGACGACCCGGCCGAGGGGGAGTTCCCTACGCCGGCCGACGCGGTGGGCACGGATCCGACGTGGGTCGGCCGGGTGCGCCGGTCCCTCGACGACCCCGAGGCGCTCGACTTCTTCGTCTGCGGCGACAATCTGCGCAAGGGAGCGGCACTGAACACGGTCCAGGTCGCCGAATGCGTGGCGGCCGAGCTGACCACTCCCTAATCTGGAGAAGTGGTGAAGGTCTTGTAGGTCCTGTGATCAAGTCGTTGGTCCAGACCTCTTGAACTGGGCAGATGAAGTGTTCGACGATGCGCTCCCCGCCCACTGCAACCGCCAGCGGGCCGGGGGGCGTCTTTGCTGCCGTCTCTCAGGGCGGTATCAAAACCGGGGCATTGAGGAAGAGCTGGTACGCATGAGGGCATATGACGCATCGTCACGCGGCGCATCGTCAGACGCGGCGCCTCGCGTGTACAACCCTGACGGGGGGAAGCGTGTCCAACAGGCGTGGCAGAGGTCATCAGCATCGCAACCGCCCCGAGGCGTGGCAGCAGCCCACTGCGTCCGCGTTCCCACTCGCCGGGCGGCATGCCGGTGATTGCTCCCTGGCCGACCGCCCGCCCCGCCGCCCAGATCCCGCCCCAGCGGGGGGACGCTGACGAAGCAATGGCAGCGGGCACCACAGTCGACCACCTCACCGAGACCTACAGGGCCCACTACCGGTCCCTCCTCGGCCTTGCCGCGCTGCTCCTCGACGACACCGCCTCCTGCGAGGACGTGGTCCAGGAGGCCTTCATACGGGTGCACTCCGCGCGCGGCCGGGTCCGGGACCCCGAGAAGACCCTCGCCTACCTGAGGCAGACCGTCGTCAATCTGTCCCGCTCCGCGCTCCGCCGCCGGATCCTCGGGCTGAAGCTGCTCTCCAAGCCGATGCCCGACATGGCGAGCGCCGAAGAGGGTGCGTACGAACAGCTGGAGCGCGACCAATTGATCAAAGCGATGCGCGGACTGCAACGCCGCCAGCGTGAAGTCCTCGTCCTCCGCTACTTCGCCGATATGACCGAGGCCCAGGTCGCCGAGACCCTGGGCCTCTCGCTCGGCTCGGTCAAGGCGTACGGGTCGCGGGGCATCGCGGCGCTCCGCGTCGCCATGGAGGCTCCGGCATGACCCGCCCCCCTTACGACGGGCCCGGTCCCGCCGGCGAGCACGGCGGTGGCAGGGACGAGCCCGGTGCGCACGACGGCGGCACCGGCGGACCCGGCATGGACGAACAGACGCTCCGGCAGCTGCTGCAGGGCGCCGTCGGGGACCTCGAGCCCGCCCCCGACTCGCTGGAGCACATCCGGCGCGCCGTGCCGGCCCGGCGTACCCGCCGCAGGCAGGTCCTCGTCGGCGCCGCGGCCGCGCTGATCCTCGGCGGCACGGCCCTGCCGGCCGTCGTGCACGTCGCCACCACCCAGGATGCGGTCGAGGACCGCCACGCCAACACGGCCAGCAGCCGGCACGCTCCCGAGGAGACGGGCACCGAGCCCGAAGGGGGCAGTGACGGCGCCGGCCGGCCCGACGAGGGCGAGGCCCGGAACCACGACGACAAGCGGGAAGAGCGCAAGGAAGAGGGGAAGAAGGGGAACGAACCGAAACCCGCGGGCTCCTCCCCGGCCGGTGTCCCCCCCGCCCCCACGAACACCTTCGCCGCGGTCTCCCCGACCTGCGACCGCGACCAGCTCGGCAAGGGCAGCGGAACGGTCGGGCCGGCCGACCGCGCCGGGCGCGTCTACGGCGCCTTCCGCGTGGTCAACGTCTCCCGCGCCGTCTGTACGGTGGGCGGGCCGGGGACCGTCGCCGCGAGCCCGCGGGGGAGCGCCGAGAGCGGTCGCGTCTCCGTCGTGGACCACACGCCCGGTGACGCCGCGACCGGTCTGCCCGACCCCACGACCGAGCCCAGCGAGGTCATCCTGCAGCCCGGGCAGGCCTACGAGGTGAAGTTCGCCTGGATCCCGGCCGGTGACGGCGGGCGCAACGGCTGTCCCAAGAGCACCGCCGGCCCCTCTCCGGCGCCTTCGTCCGGAGGCGGCGCCAGCGCCTCCCCGGCCGGCTCCGGCACCGCGCCGCAGCAGCAGTCGATCGTGCCCGATTCGCCGCCGCCCACGCATCCGCCGAGCGTCGTCCTCAGCCACACCCCGGACGTGGGCGAGCCGGCGATAGCCGACGCCAAGATCGATGACGCGTGCGCCGGCACCGTCTACCGCACGGGCCCCATCGTCACGGCGAGCTGACCCCGCCACGACGGTGCCGGCCGGGGCACGGGCCGGGACCGCGACCGGTTCGCGGGACCGCGGCGGCGCCCCTCGAAGGGGCCGGTGCCCGGCTCTGCGGCCGTGCCCGTACCGTGGTGGTGTGTATCGGTTCCTGCTGACTCCCCGCTGGTGGGCGATCAACGTCTTCACCGTGGTGGCCATCCCCTTCTGTCTCTTCATGGGCAGCTGGCAGCTCGGCCGCTTCGAAACGCGCGTCGACTCGCACCGCGAGCAGCAGACGCAGGCCGACGACGCCCGCAAGGCCGAGGCCGAGCCGCTGCGCGACCTCCTCCCCGTGACGACCGAGACCTCCGGCCGCCGGGCGACGGCCTCCGGCCGCTACGACACCGAGCACCAGCTGCTCGTACCGGAGCGGACACTGGACGACCGCCAGGGCTTCTACGTGCTGACCCTCCTGCGCACCGACGACGGCAAGGCCCTTCCCGTCGTCCGCGGCTGGCTGCCCGGCGACGCGGACTCCAAGGCCGACACCGCCAAGGTCCCGGCCCCGCCGACCGGTCATGTGACCGTCACCGGTGCCCTCCAGTCCTCGGAGAGCCCCGGTTCCAAGGGCGTGCGGTCCGGGGGCGGCCTGCCCCGGGGTCAGCTCGGCGTGATCAGCGCCGCCTCACTGGTCAACCTCGTGCCGTACGGGGTCCACGATGCGTGGATCACGGCCACCGAGGCGGACGGGGCCATGACCCCGGTGCCCCCGGCCGCCGCCCCGGGCAGCGGCCTGGACCTCAAGGCCTTCCAGAACCTCGGCTACACCGGGGAGTGGTTCGTCTTCGCCGGCTTCGTGCTGTTCATGTGGGCCAGGCTCTTCCGCCGCGAGGCGGAGGCCGCACGGGACCTGGCCCTCGGCATCACTCCGGAGCCGGCTCCGGGCGGGCCCGGTCAGGACGGCCCAGATGACGCTCCGCAAAAGCGATCTCCAGCCGGAGCTGCTTGATCCGCTCCTCCACCACCAGGGAGCCGTGCCCCGCGTCGTAGCGGTACACCTCCAGGGGGTGGCCCCGCTGCTCCAGCCGCTCCACGTAGTTCTCGATCTGGCGGATCGGGCACCGCGGGTCGTTCATGCCCGCGGAGATGTAGACCGGCGCCCGCACCTGGTCGACGTACGTCAGCGGCGAGGACGCCGCGTAGCGCTCCGGCACCTCCTCCGGGGTGCCGCCCAGCAGCGTGCGGTCCAGGGCCTTCAGCGCCTCCATCTCGTCGTGGTACGCCGTGACGTAGTCCGCGACGGGCACGCCGGCCAGGCCCAGTGCCCACGCCTCCGGCTGGGTGCCCAGGCCGAGCAGCGTCAGATAGCCGCCCCACGACCCGCCCGCCAGCACCAGCCGTCCGGGGTCGGCGATCCCCGCGGAGACCGTCCAGTCCCGGACGGCCGCGATGTCCTCCAGCTCGATGAGGCCCACCCGGTGCTTGAGCGCGTCCGTCCACGCGCGGCCGTAGCCCGTCGAGCCGCGGTAGTTGACCCGGACGACCGCGTAGCCGTGGTCCACCCAGGCCGCGGGCCCCGCGGCGAACGCGTCGCTGTCGTGCCAGGTCGGGCCGCCGTGGATGTCGAAGACCGTGGGGAAGGGGCCCTCTCCCTCCGGCTTCTGGATCAGGGCGTGCACCCTGCCGCCGGGCCCCTCCACCCACACGTCCTCGACGGGCACGGAGACCGGCGCCTTGCCGACCCCGCCCGGCAGCACCGGCGGATCCAGCACGACCTGCCCGTGCGTGGACCGCACCACCGACGGCTCGGCGGCCGAGGACCACAGGAACTCCACACTCCCGTCCGGCCGCGGCAGGGCGCCCGACACCGTGCCCGCAGGGGTGTCCAGGCGGGTCAGCGAGCCCCCGGCGAGCTCGCAGCGGAACAGCTCGCTGCGGGCCTGGAAGCTGTGCTCGACGAGCAGCGCGGAGCCGTCCGGATACCAGGTGGCGTCCAGGTCGCCCGGCAGGCCGAGGACCAGCGCCGTCTCCTCGCCCGTGGCGGCGTCCCACAGCATCGGCTCCCAGCGGCCCCGCCGCTGGTGCCCGACGAGCAGCCGGGAGTCGCCGGGCACCGGCGCGAAGCCCATGACGGCCAGGCCCAGCTCCTCCGTGCCGCCGCGGGTGTCGTCCAGCTCGGCGACGGTGGTGCCGTCCGGCCGCACGATCCGGACGGCCGAGTGCATCGCGTCGCCGTGCTCGGTGTGCTCGATCGCGATCAGCGTGCCGTCGTACGACATGCCGCCCACGCCCGCGGACTCCGCGTGGCGGTAGATCTCGACGGGCCCGGCACCGGGCCGCGCCACGTGGACCGTGGAGCCGCCCTTGTCCGTGGAGCGGCCGGCCACCGCCGTGCCGTCGCGGCCCAGGGCCAGGCCGGCCGGGTAGGACGGTTCGAGGCCCGGCACGGCCGGCTCGTCGGGACCGCCGTGGAAGGGCTGGCGCATCCACACGCCGAACTCGTCCCCGTCCTTGTCGGAGAACCACCAGATCCACTCGCCGTCGGGCGACAGCACGCCGCCCGTCGTGCCGTTCGGCCGGTCCGTCGCCTGGCGCTGCTCGCCCGTCGCACGGTCCCACGCGTACACCTCGAACGTGCCCGTCACGTTCGACACGAACAGGGCGCGGTCGGGGGCGTCCTTCGCCCATCTCGGCAGCCCGACGCGCGGCGCCCGGAAGCGCTTCTCCCAATCCGGCATCGCTGCCGCTTCCGGCGTGGCTGCCGCATCCGGCACGGCCGCCGCATCGTCGTTCTGCTCGGACCCGTTGCTCTCAGTCATGGCCCCATTCTGCGCCGGAGTACGGACATGGCGCCGAGACGAGCCCCAGCCTGTGGATAACCTCCATTCCACTGCGGGGCTGTTGGGGAGAGAAGTGACTGGCGTGGTCAGTGGTTCTCCTGCAGCCAGGCCAGCACCTGGGCCGCGTGCCGGTCCGGCGGGAAGACGGGATAGAAGACGTGCTCGATCACGCCGTCGCGGAGGATCAGCGTCAGCCGCTTGAACAGCCGCTGCCCGCCCGCCTCGAACGTCGGCAGCCCGAGCGCCGCGGCCAGGCTCAGTGAGGGGTCCGAGAGCATGGAGAAGGGCAGCCGCAGCCGTTCCACGAGCTCGCGCTGGTAGGTGGTGTCCTGGCCGGACAGGCCGTGGACGCGCGCCGCGCCCGCGGCGACGAGCTCCTGGTGGTGGTCCCGGAAGCCGCACGCCTCGGCGGTGCAGCCGCGGGCCCCGGGGATCGCCTCCCAGCCGTCCGGCAGGTCGGTGTCCGGGCGGCCGCTCAGCGGATAGACGTAGAGGACCGTCCGGCCCGGGCCCGGCTCGTCCAGGCGTACCGTTTCGCCGGCCGTGCCGGGCAGCGAGAGGCGAGGAACCCGCAGCCCGGGCAGGTGCCGGGCCGCCCCGTCGTCCTCCGGAACGGGCAGACCGGCGGGAAGAGCGCCGTGATCGGTGGGGAGGGCGCCGTGATCGGCGGGGAGGATGCCGTGATCGGTGACAGCGGGCCGCGGTGCCGAGCTGTTGCGGTACGCGGCCTCGTGCAACTGCCCGAGCAGGGCCGTGCGGCGGGCGGTGAGGCCCTCGATCCGCTCGGTCAGCTCGTCGATGGCCGCGCGGTATCCGGCCAGGGAGGCCGGGCAGTCGTCGCCGTACTGCCTGCCGGCCGTCAGGCACTCCAGGAAGGGCCGGGTGCGCTCGGCCGGGATGCCCAGACGGCCGAGCGCCCTGATCTCCCGGACGAGCCGTACGTGTTGCGCGTCGTAGGAGCGATAGCCGTTGGGCAGCCGCGCGGGGGTGAGGAGACCCAGCGATTCGTAATAGCGCACGGCCTTCGCCGTGGTGCCGGCACGCCGTGCGAGCTCACCGATGCGCAGGCCGCCACCGCCCGTGTCGCCGCCGTTCCGTATGTCGCTCATGGTTTCGGACGGTAAACCCTGCCCCCGAGGGCAAGGTCAAGAAGCGGGCGTCAGAAGACGCAAAGTGGCCGCGTGGGCGTGGAGAGTGACCCTGTCCTGTCGATTCGTGGCGCAGCCCGTGCCGGGTCGTGGCTTGAGATGCGCTCGCCCCCTACCGGTGCCAGCGTGGAGAGTGGGCCCAGGTCTGTGCTCTGTGCTCGGTGTCCTGGCGCCCCCGGTACAGGAGGTTTGCCATGACGACCAAGACGGCGTGGAACGCCCAGATCGACATCACCGAAGAAGGCCGCAAGGTCACCGCCGACGCCACGCTGATCGGCAAGGGCGGCGAACGGCAATTGGTGGGCCACGGCGTCGCCCGGTGCAATCCGGCCGACCAGAACGACCCGGCCATCGGCGACGAGCTCGCGGCGGCCCGCGCGCTTTCCGATCTCACCAACAAGCTGCTCGACAACGCCGCGCGCGACATCGAGTCGCACACGCACGAGCCGGTCAAAGGTTCGCTCAGCTCGTAGCTCGTAGCTCGTAGCTCGTAGCTCGTAGCTCGTAACGCCGGTCGCCGCCCTGCTCGCAGCCATCCGGAATCCGTTCCCGGCGTGGCGAGCACCCTCGGTCGCGCCTTTCCCGGGATTTACCGCAAGGGCAAGATTTACTACAAGGGCAATCGAAAAGGCAGGCGAAGACAGCAGTACCGGAAATGCCTTCGCCTTCCCCGGGAAAGCCGACACGAGAGCCGCATTTGGTCACTTCACGAGAGCGAGGGGCGGGGGCGGAAGAGGGAACGGGGGCGAGAGCAGGAGCGGACGGGGGCGGTGCGCCGCACGCCCCTCGGCGCCGCGGCCTGCTGAAGGGGTTTGCGGGGCTCGCCGCAGGAGTTGCCTTCGGGGAGCCCGGGGAGCCCGGGGAGCCCGGGGAGCCCGGGGAGCCCGGGAAGCCCGCTGCCCGTACGGGCCTCGTCCTCCTCGGCACCTACACGTCCGTCCCCGGCGGAGGCACCGGCATCGGGCTCGCCGCGTACGACCGGCAGACGGGACGGATGACCGCGGCGGGGACGATCGAGGGGGTCGCCGACGCGTCCTACCTGGCGCTGCATCCGCGCGGGCACACCCTCTACGCGGTCAACGAGCAACAGGACGGCAGCGTGACCGCCGTCCGGATGGCCGACCACCGGATCCTGGGAACGAGGAGCACGGGCGGTGCCCTGCCGTGTCACCTGTCGGTCCACCCGAGCGGCCGCTGGCTGCTGTCCGCGAACTACCTCTCGGGAAGCGTGGCCGTCCACCCGATCGACGGAACGGGCGCTCTGGGCGAACCGTCCGACGTGGTCGCCCACCTCGTGCCTCCGCCCGGCCCGGGCCAGGAGAGCGCGCACGCGCACCAGATCGTCACCAGCCCGGACGGGCGTCACGTCCTCGCCGTGGACCTCGGCAACGACACCGTGTACACGTACCGGCTCGACACCACCACCGGGCGGCTCGCCCGGATCGCCTACGTCAGCCTCGCCCCGGGGGCGGGGCCGCGGCACCTCACCTTCCACCCCCGCGGCAGGTTCGCCTATCTGGCGAACGAACTCGACGACACCGTCGTCGTCTGTGCCTACGACCCCGCGACGGGCGACCTCAGCCCGGGGCCGGCGCAGCCCACCGGTTCCGGCCCCCGCGGCACGGTGAACCACCCGGCACAACTCCTGGTCGGAAAAACGGGCCGCTTCGCGTACCTCGCCAACCGGGGGCACAACAGCATCGCCCACTATGCCGTCGAGGCGGCGGGTGCCAAGCTGCGTCTGCTCGGCACCGTTCCGGTGCGGGGCGACTTCCCGCGCCACCTCGCCTTCTCCCCGGACGAACGCCTGCTCTTCGCGGCGAACCAGCGCTCCGGCTCCGTATCGGTATTCCGGGCCGACCCCGGCAACGGCCGGCTCTCGCCTTCCGGCGCCCCTTACCGCGTACCCGGTGCTGCATGCACGTTGGTTCACTTTTGAGATTATTTACTGCATTTTCAACCGGTGACGAGAACTCGTCTGACGACTTCTCGTCACCGGATCTCATGGCCCGATCCGGCTCGTCCGGTAAGAGTTGATCTCCAGGGAGTGGCGGCCCGGCCTGCCGCCGCGCAACGGGGGGATTTCCATGTGGCTCACGTGTTTTCTGCTGCCTCTTTCGCTGTCGCGCTCGTAAGAACAGGCCGGTAGACCAGTTGGTGTTATTCCCACCTGCCGCAGCCCGCCGCCACGCCGACCATCCCGGGACAAGGGGACGCCTGGGGTACGCGGAAATACGAGGCGATCAATGATCTATCAGAGCGCTCACGAAATGATCCTGGACGACGTGTTTCTCGACCTGTCCGACTTCATATCGGGAGTCAATCTCCTGCTCAAGCTCGAAGGCTTCAACCCGGCGGGCTCCATCAAGATGAAGGCCGCCGTCGGTCTGCTCGACGATGCGGAGGACCGCGGGCTGCTCAGGCCCGGGGGCCACGTCATCGAATCCTCCTCCGGCAATCTCGGGATCGCACTGAGTTCGGTGTGCGCCGCCCGCGGCTACCGCTTCACCTGTGTGGTCGACCCCAATACGTCGGCCCACAGCATCGCGCTGATGCGGGCCTACGGGGCGCAGGTCGTCTCCGTCGACCAGCGGGACGGCAACGGGGGATTCCTGCAGTCCCGCATCGATTACATCCACCGGCGGCTCGCCGAAGACCCCGCGCTGGTCTGGCCCAACCAGTACGCGAACCCGGCCAATCCCCGGGCGCATTACGAGCGCACGGCGGCCGCAATCGTCAAGCAGGGGCTCGACATCGACTACCTCTTCGTCGGGGCCGGAACGACCGGGACGCTGATGGGCTGCGTCGCGTACTTCCGGGACAACTCCCCGCGGACGAAGGTGATCGCCGTCGACACCGTCGGTTCCGTCACCTTCGGAAATCCGCCCGCCAGGCGGTACATACCGGGTCTCGGCACCAGCCGCCGGCCCGAGATCTTCGACCCGGAACAGATCGAGCACCTGGTCATGGTTCCCGAGGCCGAAGCCGTACGCATGTGCCGCCGGCTCGCCGCCGAGCGGGGCATCGCGGCCGGCGGCTCGACCGGGACCGTGCTGGCCGCCGTCGAACGCCGGAGCGCGGAAATCCCTTCCGGTGCCCGCGTCGTGGCGATCGCGCCCGACCTGGGCGACCGGTACCTGAGCACCATCTACGACGACACGTGGGTCCGGGAACGCTTCGGCGCGGACGCCACGGCGCCGGATTCCGCGGGCGCCGCGCAGCGACCGCGGCCACGGGTCCCGGCGCAGTCGTGCCGGTGAATTCCCCAGTAACCACCGGAGTGTCCGTACGTTCCGGACCGCCTGCCCGGTCCGGATTACCTGCCCGTTCCGGATTACCCGGTTCTCCCCAACCCCCCGAAGGGATAGCGATGTTCGAGTTCAGCGTCATCGGCGGAAAGACCGCGCGAGACATCATCGGCCGCACACGGCAGCAGATCGTGTCGGAGGTGCGCGAGACCTATCTGACCCACCACGCGGGCGAATCGGTCAACCCCAACAGCTACTTCCTGCGCTTCCCCGACAAGCCCGACAGCCGCATCATCGCCCTGCCCGCCTACCTGGGCGGCAAGACCGACGTGGCCGGCATCAAGTGGATCAGCAGCTTCCCGGCCAACATCACCAAGGGATTCCCGCGCGCCTCGGCGGCCCTCCTGCTCAACGACTACGAGACCGGTTATCCCTTCGCCTGCCTGGAGGCCTCGCAGATCAGCGCGGCCCGCACCGCCGCCTCCGCCGTCCTGGCCGCGGAGCAGCTGACCGGCGGGCGCACCGCCCGGCGGCTGACCATCGTGGGCGCCGGCATCATCGCCCGCAACATCCTGGAATTCTTCACCGCTCAGGAATGGGCCGTGGAGGAACTGGTCATCCATGACCAGCTGCCCGAATACAGCAAGGCCTTTGCCGAGTACGCCACTTCCTCGCTGGGTTACCGGACGACCACCGAGGCCGATCTGTCGGCCGCCCTGACCGGTTCCGACGTCGTGGTCCTGGCGACCACGGCCGGCGAGCCGTACATCACGGACCCCGCCGCCTTCGCCGCCGGGCAGGTCGTGCTGAACGTCTCCCTGCGCGACATCGGGCCGGAGATCATCCTGGGCGCGCAGAACATTCTCGACGACATTGACCACTGCATGACCGCCAACACCTCGCCGCACCTGGCGGAGCAGAAGTACGGGCACCGCGATTTCATCGACGGCACGCTCGCGGACGTCATCCGCGGCGACGTCCGGCCGGACGAGGACCGTCCGGTGATCTTCTCCCCGTTCGGGCTGGGCGTCCTCGACCTCGCCGTCGGCATGCACGTCTACCGCACGGCGCGGGAGAGCGGCGAAGCCGTCGACGTGCCGGACTTCTTCGGTGAGACCCGGCGGTGGTGACGATGAATTCTTCCCCCTCTCCTCTTGCTTCCCCTTCTCCTGATTCCTTGTCCACGACCGGTGTCTGCATCATCGGTTTCGGCTCCCGTGGCCTCGGCGTGCTGGAGCGCATCGTCACGCTGACCGCTGCCCCCGAATGGGGCGGCCGGCCCTTCACCGTCGACATCGTCGATTCCCGATGCGACGCCACGGGCATTCACGACCCGGCCCAGCCGGATTACCTGTTGCTCAACACCACGTGCAGCCAGGTCTCCCCGTTCCCCGAGGAGGCGACGGTCGGCGACACCGTGGGCGACCGCGGACCCAACCTCTACGCATGGGTCCGTGAGCGCGGCCTCCGGCTGGCCGAGGACGGTTACACGCTCGGCCCCGTGGGCCGCGAGATACGCGAGGACGACTACCTTCCGCGCCGCATACTCGGCGAATACCTCTCGTGGTTCCTCCAGCGCGTCCTGGACCGCGCCCCCGACCATCTGGAGATCCGGTTCCACCGGACCGAGGCCGTGGGGCTCACCGTCCTGCCCGGCGGCAACCGCCGCGTCGTCCTCGACGACGGTGGCGTCGTAACCGCCCCGTTCGTCTTCCTCACCACGGGCCACACCCCGCCGGCCGCCCTGCCCGAGCAGGACCGGCTGCTGGGGGAGCACCGCAGGGTCCGGGACATCTACCCGCCGACGAGCCGGTTCGCGGACATCCTGCCCGGTCAGACGGTCGCCCTCGCGGGCACCGGCCTGTCCGGCATGGACGCCCTCGCGGCGCTCACCCTCGGCCGCGGCGGCCGGTACGTCACCGCCGGCGGGGAGCTGCAGTACGTGCCGAGCGGCGCCGAACCGCGCATCCTGCTCTACTCCCGCACCGGCCTGCCGTTCCGCGCCCGGCCCAAGGCCAACCGGCAGGGCCCGCTGTACGAGCCACTGGTGTTCACGCCGGAGGCCGTGGACCGTCTGCGCGCCGAAGCGCCGGCGGAGGGGCTCAGCCTCCACGGCGACCTGCTGCCCCTCATCCGCACGGAGATGCGCGTCGCCTTCCACCTGCGCTGTGCCGCCCTTCTCGGCGGCGACGGCGCGGGCGGGGACCGCGCGGCGGCCGAGGAGCGGATGGCAGCCGAGGAGCGGACGGCTGACGCCCTCCGTGCGGCCGTCGCGGCCGGACGGCTGGACTCCGAGCTGGACCGGCTGGACGAGGCTCACCGCGCCGCCTTCGGGGTCCTGGACCCGGAGGAGCTGCTCTTCCCCGAGCCGGCCGGGCTCTCCGGCAGCCGCGCCTACCAGGACTGGTACGGCGGGCGCCTCGCCGCGGACCTGGAACAGGCGGAGCTGGGGCTCTCCGGCAGCCCCCTCAAGGCCGCCCTCGAAGTGCTCCGCGACCGCCGCGAGCTGATCCGGCGCGCCGTCGACTTCGCGGGTCTCGACGAGAAGTCCCACGACGAGTTCTACGGTTCCTTCACCGCCGTGCTGAACCGGGCCGTGACCGGCCCCCAGCTCGACCGGCACCAGGAACTGCTCGCCCTGCTGAGGGCCGGAGCCGTCGCCGTCCCGTTCGGCCCCGAGCCGGCGGTGGCCTGGGACGGGGAGGGCGCGTGCTGGCGCCTGTCCTCCACCCGGCTGGCCGAGCCGTATTCGGCCACCGCCGACTGGCTCTGCCACGCCACTTCCGGTCAGCCGGAGGTCGAGCGTACGGGCAGCAGGCTGCTCGCCGATCTGGTCCGTACGGGCATCATCCGCCGGCACCGGCCCACCGTGGCGAGCAGCCGCGGCGTGGACCTCACGCGCGGCTTGCACCCGGTCGGCCGCGACGGCGCGGCGGACGAGCGCATATGGGTGCTCGGACCGCTGTCCGAAGGCACCACCTTCTACAACCACTACGTGCCGTCGCCGGGCGGGTTCTCGCGGGCGCTGATGGACGCGCACAGCAGCGTGTCCGCAATGCTCGCAGCGGCTACAACAACTGCAGCCACTGCGGCGGTTGCAGCGGGCGCGGACACTGCAGCAGAGGTGGCCGAAAAGGGCTCACTCACAGAGGCGTCATCCGCAAGGGTGGCTCTGTGAACGCTGCTCTTGCAACCCTCCCCATCCTCGTCACGCTGGGACTCCTCGCTTTCGGCGTACGTGCGCTCTACGCGGCCCTGTCGGCACTGGCGACCGCGGTGGTCCTCACGGCCACGTCCTTCCACACCCCGCTCGGTGAACTCGGCCACGCCGAACAGCACATGCTGCCTACCATCACCGAACTGGCCGCAATCCTCTTCGGCGGCATCCTGCTCAGCGAGCTGATGACCCGGACCGGTGCCCAGTCGCGACTGGGCAACTGGATCGGCAGCGCCTGCAGTTCGCCGAGCCGTGCGGTGCTGCTCGTCATGCTTGGAGTGACGCCTTTCGCCGAGTCGCTCACCGGCTTCGGCATCGGCGTCATCGTCGCCATACCCCTCCTGCGCCAACTGGGCCTGCCGCCCGCGAAGGCCGCCGTGGTCGGCCTGCTGGGCCTGGTCACCGTGCCGTGGGGATCCTTGGCGCCGGGCAGCCTCGTTGCGGCGGAACTCGGCGGCGTCGATTTCCAGCAACTGGGCATCGACTCCGCCCTGCTGTCCGCACCGGTCTTCCTCATCACCGGATCGGCGACGCTGATCGTCGCGCTCGGCGTGCGCCGGGCGGTGGCCGCTGCCGGTGACCTGCTCCTGGCCGTCGCAGCCCTGTGGGGCACCGTCTGGGCCGTCAACACCTTCATCGGCGTGCCCCTGGCCGGCGTCCTCGGCGGACTCGTCACCATGGTCGTTCTGCTGCTCGTCTCCCGGCTGCTGGAGCGGGACGGCACGGGGGCGAAGCGCGAGCCCATCGGCCGCACGATCTCCCCGTACGCCTTCCTCGTCGCCGGTCTGCTCGTGAGCCGGCTGGTCCTCGAGTCGGCGGGCGTCAAGGAGGGGTGGTGGACGGTCGTCGCCGGCCCCGGCGGCTGGCTGCTGGTGACCGCCGCCCTCACGCCGAAGCTGCTGGGCGCGGGAGCGGACGGGCCCGTCCTCGGACCGGCCGCCCGCGCCGCGCTCGGCCGCTGGTGGCAGGTGACCCTGACGACCGTGGTGTTCCTGACGCTGGGCACCCTCCTCACCGTGACGGGCATGAGCCGGGAGCTCGCCGAGGCCTGCGCCTCGATCGGCTCCTCCTACCTCGTGCTCGCGCCCTGGATCGGCGCCATCGGTGGCTTCCTGGCGGGCTCCAACACCGGGGCCAACGCGATGTTCGCCGCCAGCCAGGCGAACACCGCCGAGGCGCTGGGCTACTCCACCGGGCACCTCGTAGCGGTGCAGAACGTCAGCGCGGCGCTCGCCTCGGGCGCGTCCAGCGCCCGTGTCGTCCTGGCCGCACAGCTGGCGGAGAACGCCCCGGGCCCGGCGGCCGCCACCGCCCCTGCGGCATCCCAGGCCGACGCACCCGCGTCCGCCGGCTCCTCGGGAGGCGGCACCGTGACGCCGGTCCTGCAGGCACCTGCGGAGGTGCGGACGGAGTCGGGGGCCGGAAAGCCGGTGGACACGCGGTGGGTGCTGCGCACGGTGCTCTCCGTGCACGCCCTGGTGTTCCTCACGACGGGCGGCATAGCCGTCCTCTGGCAGTGACGGACGAACGAAGGCCGAGGAACCCCGTCCCGTACGACAGAAAGCCCGTACCCACAGAAAGAACCGTGATGAAGCACCACGTCGTGCTGATAGCCGATCCGCTCTCTCCCGCCGCGGCCGACGCTTTGGGCGAAGGCGCCGAGATCCGCCACTGCGACGGTACGGACCGGGCCGCGCTGCTGGCGGCCGTCCGTGACGCCGACGCCCTGCTCGTCCGCAGCGGCACCCGGGCCGACGCCGAGGTCATCGCCGCCGCTCCCCGCCTCAAGGTCATCGGCCGGGCGGGCGTCGGCCTCGACAACGTCGACGTCGACGCGGCCACCCGTGCCGGCGTCCTCGTGGTCAACACGCCCATGGCCAACGTCGTCAGCGCCGCCGAGATGACCTGTGCGCTGCTCCTGGCAGCGGCCCGCAACCTCCCGCAAGCCGGGCACAGCCTGAAACAGGGCTCGTGGGAGCGCAGCCGTTTCACGGGCGTCGAGCTGTCGGGCAAGGTGCTCGGCATCGTGGGGCTGGGCCGCATCGGCGTGCTGGTGGCCGAGCGGCTGAGGGCCTTCGGCATGGAGATCGTGGCCTACGACCCCTACGTGTCCCCGTCGCGCGCCGCGGAGCTGGGCATCGCCGCGGTGGGTCTCGACGACCTCCTCGCCCGGGCGGACTTCGTCACCGTCCACCTGCCCAGGACGCCGGAGACGATCGGCCTGATCGGCCGCGAGCAACTGGCCATGGCCAAGCCCACTGCGTACGTCGTCAATGCGGCCCGCGGAGGGATCGTCGACGAGACGGCACTCGCCGAGGCCCTGCGCGCCGGCCGCATAGCGGGCGCCGCCCTGGACGTCTTCGAGAACGAGCCGCCCACCGGCTCCCCGCTGCTGGCCCTGGACAACGTGGTGGCCACGCCCCACCTGGGCGCCTCGACCCGGGAAGCCCAGGAAAAGGCGGGCACCCAGGTGGCCGCCTCGGTGGCCCTGGCCCTGCGAGGCGCCCCGGTCCCGGACGCCGTAAACGCCCCGGACCCCGCGCGCACACCGCCGCAGCACCGCCTCGCAGGCGTCGGCGGCTGACACGCACGAAGACCCCGGGTCCGGCCCCCCAGGGGGAACCGGATCCGGGCCCCGGCTCACGTGGCTGTCCCGGCGGGGCAGCTCCGCCCGGTGATCACCGATGGGGCGGAAGCCATGGACGAGATCTTTGCCGGTGATCAGGGGGCGGCCGCCGACGGCGCTTGATCAAAACCGTTTGGACCCTCGTTTGGCCCCAGGACAGCCAGAAGGCCCATCCGCGATCACGCGAATGGGCCTCTGACCAGTGTCGGGGTGGCGGGATTTGAACCCACGACCTCTTCGTCCCGAACGAGGTTCGGTTGGGGAGACTGCCAGCCTCGATGGCGTTTCCGCGGGTCAGATGGGTGGGCTCGGTTGGTGTCGCGGGGCCTGGAAGGGGTTCGGGGAGCGGGTCGGCTCCCAGATGGCTCCCCGGGCGTGGCGCCCACCGGCGGCGTGTAGGTCTATGCCAGGGCATCCCTGTGTCGACCACAACGAGGGCCAAGGCTTCCGCGTCCGGCGTGCCCTCCGCTGATGATCGCGCACGCTGTCCGAATACCTGGAAGCTCAGTCCTTCACAATCTCGCCGTTCGCTGATGGCGTTGAAGCCTGCGTCGGCACGTGCCTGGCCTTCGGCTTCTCGAGTTCCAACCGCACTTTCACGTCCTCGAAGCTGAGGTCCGGGGTTCCGATACGCCCCACCGAGCGGCTGTAGGCGATGAGCATCGCCTCCGAGAACGGGCTGTCGAGGGTTGCGACACGTCGCCAGGTGCGTGCCTCGGCGAGCGGGACCGACACCACGTTCTCGAAGTCGACCAAGAGGTCGGGGATGTCGAGGTAGCCAGGAAGAGCGCGGTACCGGTTCTGCTTGTCCCCGAAGACCTGTTTGGCCTGGTCCTTGTGGCTGTTGCTCTTCGAGCCGGCTAGCCATGCGGCGATCGCTGGCGACTCCGACTCCTCGCCGTCCTCGGTGAAGATGCGGTCAGCCTTGGCCAGGCGAACGTACTGTGCCTTGGCCTTACGAGGTCTCGCCACGTTGGCGTCCGGGTGGTCCTCATACAGGTCGCAAGCAGGGGTGAGGACGATCCACCAATCGCCCTCGGGGCTGACCACGAGGTCCGTGGCGGTGAGGTGGTGGGTCACGAACGGCTTCAAGTAGACCCGCGCAGCGGAGGGTTGACCAGCAGTGGCGACCGCCTCGCCGTCCCCGGCGTAACCCAGTTCGCTGGGGCCGTTCTCCCGGAGCTCGGCCGCGAGGCGGTTGACGATGATCGGGGTGATCTCGTGGGGATCAGCGCCCGCCATCTCGTGCCAGTGCGGGGCCACGACGTCACGGAGGAAAATGCGGACCTTGCGTTCGACGAGACCGGAGATACGGCGTCTCAACTCCGACACTCCCGAGAGCAGTCCGTCCCGGACTGCGGGAGCGACCTCGTCCCAGGCATTCTTGGTCACCACACGAATGAGTGGAGGCTTCTCCAGGTCACGCACCTGTTGAGGGACAGCTGTGAAGAAGACCACGGGCAGCCACCGCGCGCCGGCGATGGCGTCGTACAGTTCGTGTCCCCGTCCTTCTATGGCGGCGGAGGGCCTGCCATCGGCGGCGTCGCGGACGTCGAGGATGACCAGGTCGAAGTCCTCGTCGATCAACCGCTGCTCGGCTGTGGAGAAGTCCTGCTCGGACTCGAAGTGGATCTCCCCGAGGTCTGTGAGCTCCTCGGACAGCACTTCGCGAAGGTCCGCGATCATCTGGGCGTCGTCATCGACTATGAGCACCCGGTACGCAACGTCGGTCGACGTCACCCAACTCTCCTTCGCAGTCGTGCCCGGAAACTCGCACCCGAGAGGGTGCCGGGGCTCACCAGCCCCAGGTCGCCGTCGTAGAAATCCTTCACGACGCTGCCTGCGATGCTGAGGCCGAGGCCGACGCCATCAGGCTTGTCGCTGAAGTAGGTCTCGAAGATCAGATCCTTGATCTCCTCGCGCACCCCAGGGCCGTTGTCACTGACCGTGATGTCAACCACGTCCAGTTCGCCCTCATGGTTACGCTCCGTCTCGATCAGGATCTCGCGTGGGGTGCCCTTGGGCGTGGTGGAGAGCCAGTGCACGGCGTTGCTCACGAGGTTGACCACAAGAGTCCTGATGTCACCTGGCTCGGCAGTGACGATCACGTCCTCCCCGTCGATCTTCACGTCTACACCGTGCTTGGTGATCTCCGACTCCAGTACGTCAACGGCTTCGGAAATGCTCTGGTGCAGAGAGAGCCGGCGGGGCCGTCCACGTTTCCGTCCGCTGAGTGGCTCGATGCGAGCGAAGAGCCGGTCGAGAGCCCTCTCCTGTGCGGTGAAGTCCGTGCGAAGCTTGCCCAGCGCAGCTGACAACTCCACATCGTGTGTCTCGACCTTCGTGGTGATCTTGCCGAGGCGGCGAAGGCCCACGCCGATGCGGGAAAGGGCGGTACGTCCGTCATGGAGGACAACATCGACCAGGGTTCCCAGCGTCGCGAGGCGGGAGAACTGGGCGATGACCTCTTGTACCTTGCGTACGCCTTCGTTGATCGTCTCCGTGGCCTCTTCGATGGCGCGGCTGAGGATGATGTCATCTGGGTGCCGCTCGGCAGCCACCTGTCGCAGCGGGTCCAGGTTGAAGTTCTGAAAGAGCCCGTGGCCCCTGCCTTCGGACGGCCCGGCAAGGAGCGGGGCGTCCGTCGGAGCAGTGGGTTCCCGACGCAGCCGGTAGCGTTGCGTCTCCAACCTGGCAATCGCCTGGAGTATGACTGCCTTCAGTTCCTCGTACTCCGGGGAGTCGATCAGTCCTTCTCGGTGCGAGCGGTCCATGAGGCCGGGGTTGTCATCGGCCGAGATGTAGACGAATCCCGCCACTTGCCGGTTGGAGAGACGCAGCGTCGGGTTGTTGATGCGTCGCTGGTCGAAACCAAGCCAGTCGAACCCGGGTTCCCCGAACGGCTGCACACGGAACCCGTCCCGGTACAGGGCCACACCGCTGTTGTTTCGGATGAGTTCCCGTACGTCGTTGGTGTTCCTCGCGCTGGTGTCGAGTGCCAGGAGCGGCTTGATGGCCGACGACTCAAGGTCCCAGACTCGGAAGTCCAGTTTCAGAGGGCCACACGAGGGCCTCTTCGAGTCCTTCCGGAGGTTGTCCTGGACGACCTCTACCGGTTCTTCGTCGCCAGCGTAAATGGCGAGGCTCGCGTCCCCGTCAGCATCCACGGCGCCGACGAGGCGATAGCGGGGATGGGCCAGTGTCTCACTCGCAGAAACGAACCCGCTGTGGTGGCGGAGCGGCCCCTCCGGAGTGTCGATGTAGATCGAGAACTCAGGCTGGTCCGGCACAGAGAGCTCGGCGGGAGGCGGCGGGGGGAGGAGCCTGGACAGGGAACGCTTGAGGGCCTCGATCTCGTTCGTTCCCCAAGCCGTGCGAAGCCTCTCGAGTCGGACCACGGTGCCGTGCGCCGTGCCGACGGCTGTAGCAGGCGCTGACTGAAATTCCCGGAGAACCTCGGAAAAGGTCTGCGCTGCTGTGCCTCCGTCCACGAAGACGCTCGGAGTGGTCGTGGACAGGGAGACCGGAACCTCATCCAGGTACGCGTCACCATCCGTGAAGTCCCCCCAGTCGATGCGAAGGGTGACCTCCTGCTCATCGACCCGCCGAGTCGTGATTGTGGCGGTATGGCCAAGTCGAGCCGAGGCGAACCGGCCGATGCCCTTGGCGCCCAGCACGCGACGCCCACCTGACTCACTGCGTGGGTTCCGGTGCCTGTGCGGGGTGGCGATTTCCATCCACGTGCCGCGCACTGTGGCCGGCGACATGCCGTGCCCGTTGTCCCATACCTCGATCGAGCCCTCACCCTCTTCGAGGGGAGGGTTGAAGCGGATCAGGACGAGGCTGGCGTCCGCGTCGTAGGCGTTCTTCACCAGCTCGGTGAGGGCGACGCGTTCGTTGCTGATCAGTTCTTCGCCGAGCGTGCTCATGAGCCTGGCCCGCGGCCGGAGATACGCCTTCGCGTTCTCGGAGTCCACCCATGCCCCCGCTCGTCAACTGTCTGCCATGTTCTGCAGTGTGTGGCGGGCAAGATTCTACTAACTACCCATCAGCGAGCTAGGTGGGCGGCTCTCGTAAGTGGCCGAAACCGTGCACAGGTTCAGGCCGACTCGAACGTGTCTTCAGCCCCGCCGGATCGTTGACCAGCTTGTCCGGCCAATCCGGGCCCCGGGAGCGACGCTGTCACTGCTGTCCTCTACGATTGCCTCTGGTAACGCACCAGAACGTCGGTTCGAAGCCGAGGGCTGGGGGGCCGCGCGGACTCGCGCCGGTACCCGGCAGAGCGCAGCATCGGTCTCACGGGATTTCCGGAGGTCAGCGTGGTGGAATCCTTGCCTCCACCAGCGCGTCTGTGATCTCCTGGTGCTCGTTGTTCTCGGTGTGGAGGTGCGTGCTGTGCAGGAGTCGCACTATGGCGTACCCCTGGAACGGAGCGACTATCTCAAGCTCCCGCGGCACCGGCACAGCTGCAGGCCCGAGCGGTTCGCAAAGTGGCTCGAAGGGTACGGCAAGGGGCGTCGCCTCGCCGTGGACCTCTTCTCCGGAGCAGGCGGTCTGAGCCTTGGGCTTCAGCGAGCTGGCTGGACCACTGCAGCCGCTGTCGACTTCGACGAGCGTGCCCTTGAGACCCATGCGGCCAACTTCCCCGGCATGAGTCTGCGCATGGACCTGGGGAACCCAGCCGAGCGTGACAGGCTCGAGGAGCTGCTGGAGCCGGCGAAGGGGAAGGTCGATCTGGTGGCGGGGGGGCCGCCGTGCCAGCCGTTCAGCAGGGCTGGGCGGAGCAAGATCCGCCACCTCGTAGAGCACCATGGCCGCGCCCCTCACGACCTCCGTAAAGAGCTGTGGAGCGCGTACCTGGACGTCATAAAGAGGATCAGGCCGCGCGCCGTCCTCATGGAGAACGTCCCGGACATGGGCCTCGGCGACGACTTCTTCGTGGTCCGCGTGATCGAGCAGCAGCTCGAGGAGCTCGGCTACGCAACCCAGGTACGCCTTGTCGACGCATGGCGCCATGGAGTTCCCCAGCACCGGAAGCGGCTCATCCTTCTGGCCAGGAACGACATCGAGAAGTTCGAGTGGCAGCAGGAGGTCGCCGAGGACGAACGCACCACCCTGCGCCATGCCATTGGTGACCTCCCACCCCTCACTGTGGTGCCCACGGAGCGTGTCGGCGAGCGTGAGATGCCCTACGGCACCCCCTCCGAAGATCTGTCCGACTTTGCCAGGGAGATGCGCAAGCGCGCGAAGCGTGAGGTCGTCTTCGACCACATGACCCGGAGAGTCAGGCCGGACGACTGGATGATCTTCGACAGCATGGACTCCGACACCCTGTACTCGGACATCGACCCGGAGCTCCAGCGGTACAGCGCCGAGCACTTCACCGACAAGTATAAGAAGCTTGACTGGGACGACCTGAGCAGGTCGATCACCGCCCACATCGCCAAGGACGGCTACTGGTACATCCATCCGGACCAGAACCGCACCCTGACCGTTCGGGAGGCGGCACGGGTACAGACCTTCCCGGACCGGTTCAGGTTCGCTGGGACGCGCAGTGACGCCTTCCGTCAGATCGGCAACGCGGTGCCGCCGCTCCTGGGCAAGGCCGCCGCGGAAGTGCTGTTGCCTGTCGAAGGGGGCCAGGTCGGGGAAGGCGGGCTCCAGCCCCGCTGGCGCACGGCCCGCGAGGACCTGACTGCCTGGGCGGAACGGCAGCGCAACGGCGAGAACTGGTACCAGTTGCCCAAGCTGTCGTCAGTACACGCGGTGGTCGTGGCGGTGTTGGCGGGGACCCGGGTGCAGCCCGGTCAGATGCACGAGATGCTCAAGGCCATCCGGGAGAACGCGACTCTGACCAAGTCCGCTCTGCGCACTCTCCTTGAATCGGCCCCCACGGCAGCCGTTCGGGCACGCCTCGACAGGCTGACCGACGTGGCCGGCAAGTCAAGTGTCTGGTCCGAGGACGAGGAGAAGCAGAAGGAGCTGCCCAAGCGTCTGGGTATGAAACCAGCCGAGGGCGCGCTCTACCGGCTGCTGATCGATGACGACCTTCTTTGGGTGGGACAGAGCGCGCTGCGTGTCGCTGCCCGGCTGCACGACAGCGACTCTGACCGCACCAACCGGCTCAGTGACGGTCGGGTGCACTTGGTGAAGCTCGTCGGTGCAGGAGAAAAGGCCCCCCTGCGCATGGCTGCGCTACGACTCATCGGAAGCACTCTGTGCAACGCAAAGAATCCTCTCTGTGATCAGTGTCCTCTCAGTAGCTACTGCGCGGGCCGGGAAAGTGCTGCGGGGGACCTGGTCACGGATGCTCTGAGTGGGACGCACGGGCGGCAGCCTGTTCCTGCCCAGTCACGCGAGTAGGAGCCGAACACCGCTCGGCAACCATGAGTGCTGCCGCCGCTGGACTGGCCTTGACCTCGCACTCCCAGACCCAGAGCACGGTCCATCCGGCGGCCTCCGCTGCTTCCGTGTTGCGTCTGTCTCGGGCCCTGTTGGTCTCGATCTTGTCCGTCCAACGCTCGGCGTTCGGTCCGCGGAACACCTTGGGGCCGTGCTTCGGGCAGCCGTGCCAGAAGCAGCCGTCAACAAAGACGGCCACGTGGTATCTGGGAAGCACGAAGTCGGCCGTGCACCTGGGAGCCACCCTCTGGTGAAGGCGGAACCTGAGGCCCAGCCGGTGCACCGCCTTCCTGAGGGCCACCTCCGGCCTGGTGTCCCTCACGCGCCGGCCGCGAAGGTGCTCACCCTCCGGAGTGGCGACCCACCCACGGTCCGGCGTCAGCCCTCCTCCGCTCATGACCACATTCCCAGTCTGTAGACGTCCTCGACTCGGAGGGTGCCACACTCTTCCCATGCTCCGGGAACAGCCGAACTCCATGTCGATGATCAGGGTCGGATCGAGCTGCCGCTCGGCCTGCTGGCGGAGGCCGGCATTGCACCGGGCTCCGATCTCGTCGCCTTCAGTGACGGTGACGGACGGATTGTCCTGACGCGGGCCGAGGACGCTGTCAGGGACCTAGTCGAGAAGGGCATGCTCTGACCGAGGACTCAGGACCTGCGTGGTCCCATCACTGAGCAGGAGTGAACCCTAGGCGCAGAGCCTCGCTACGCGCGTGAAGGGCTTGGAGTGCTTGTGTCTCGGGCACCTCCTGGCCGTTCTCCATCCGTCTCCCGACGGACTGGGCCAGCTGCCTCTGCCAGGGTTCGAGGTTGTGCGTCTCCTTGGCCCACCGCTCCAGCGCGTACCACTCGCCGGTTGGCACAACCAGGAGTTCCTCGACCGCCCCCTCGGCGTCCGGGCTGCCGCCGGCCAGTGCTGCTTCGTCCAGGGGCAGGTCCAGGAGCTCGGCCGCCAGGGCATCGGGGACCGTCCAGCGCACTCGTGAAACGGCGTCCCAACACCCCACCTTCTTGGCCCACTCGCCCACGTGGTTGCCCTCCAGCGGGTTCGTCACCGCCTCCATGACGCGGGGGCACAGATCGTCCACCGCGGCTTCCAGGGCGGCGGAGATCCCCTGCTCACGCCAGATCCGGTCAAGGTCGATCCGCTGCTCGGTGGCCAGGGACAGTCTCGCCATCGTGTACGTCGTCACAAGGCTCTTGTGACTGCCCGCCCCATGGCCGGCGGCAACCTGGTCCACGGCCTTGAACAGGATTGCCATTGCGATCACCCGCTGGCAGTACTGGATGTCGACACGCGGTGGCGCCTCGTCGGTACGCAGCATGAACTCGACAAAGTTCTTCTGTGCACCCCGACTCACCAGGTGGGGCAGCTGGATCCACGAGTGGACGAACTTCGCCAGATCGGCCTTGGTGAACCTCTTCTTCGTCGGATTGATTCTCTTGAACTGGCGTTGCCGGGCAGGCGTACGGGCTTTGGCAAGCTCGTACGTGTACTGGCCGCGTGCCCGCTCGTAGAACCAGTGCGTCTCCTGACCACTGCCGTCGGCCGCGGGAGCCCAGAGGGAACGGGTGATCCGCTGGATCGCCACGTGGTACTCGTGGTTCGAGCTGAAGTCGACCTGGGTTACCCGGTTCTGCGTGTTCGAGTACTCCGAGATCTTGGGAACAATCTCGGTGAGACGCTCGGGCGAGACCTCCGTCAACTTCATCTGGACCCGGACCTGGGACAAGTCGGCCTTGTCCCGTGACCGGGCATAGTGGAGTGACGCCGTGGTCTGCCCGCCGTTGACGATCTGGAGGCCGTGTACGCGGGAGATGTGGGTCGGCTCTCCGTCCGGGCCCGTCACGAAGTCCACCTGGGAGGCCGTTGCCGTGATCCCGTTGTTGTAGGCCAGGAAGCGGCCGGGCGCGTGCAACAGGGTCTCCCGGATGCCTCGGTTCACGGAACCACGGGCCTGCAGGAACGAACGCACATTGAGTTCGAGAAGCCGTGTCCCGTGCTCCGCGTACAGCTCCGCCAGCATCTCTCCGGGTATCACAGCGAGCACGACGGAATGGTCCCGCTCCGAACTCGGAGCGGAAACGCAGGGCAGCGGAGGCGTGAAGGGAACCACGATGGGCTCGCTGAGCGATCCCGACGTCTCGTGACGGTGCAGCCGCGCCAGGTCCCACACCTCGTGGACGACCGGGAGGCCGTCGAAGTGGGTGGGCGGGACCTCCACGGTCGTGGCGACGCGGTTGCTGAGGAGGAGGAGCCTGATCCTCTGCACCTCGGTCAGGGCCTTCTCGACCGCCTCGCACATGTCGTACACGTCGAAGGACTCGTCAATATGTTGCTGCAGGCCCTCCTGGCAACGACGCGCGAAGGTCAACAGCCGTTTGAACGAGGTGTCGGCCTGGGCCTTGGTGAGTTTCGTCTCCAGCGGGGCCAGGTGGAAGTCGGTGAGGAAGAGGTCCAAGGACTCACCCGCCTCTCCGATGCCGTACGCATGGACCTCGTGACCGTGGGCCTTGTGGTACGCGCTGAAGGTGTTGGAGACGACGCCAGCCTTCTCCAGGTCGAACAGGACCCTGTGTGTGAACGCCTCCGGAGTGGTCGTTCCCTCGGCGTCCGCGGTCGCCTGAACGTCAGCGACGAGGCTCCGGGAGTACTCGGCCAGGTCCTGCTTACTCATGGGCTTCCCCGATCAACATGCTCACATCGTCGACTGACGCCAGGTAGCTGTCCAACCCCGAGACGGTCACGTGGTAAGTGCAGTCGCTGACGCCCTCGGGAAGGTCCGACTCGACAAGCCTGGGAAAGCCATCCCGAACGTGCCAGAAGCGCAGGTCACGAACGGTGTAACGAGGTTCGTCATAGAGATCGTGATGCCCGGGCAGGTATCCTGCCTGGATCAGCAGGCCGTCGAATCGGGCCCTAGCAGCAGCGCTGGCAAGGTGCCCCCGGACGCTCTCCACACGACGGTTAAGGCTCTCGCCGGACCCACCCCGTCGTTCGTCGAGCACCATCATGCACAGCAGCAGGTGCGGGACACCGGTGTCGTCCAGCTGTCGCTCACTCGCTATGCGGACGCTGCGGGGGTGTTTCGCGGCACTGGCCTTGACCTCGATCGCGACCCCAGGGAGCTGGAAGTCCTGGTTGGCGCCTGTCGGTCCCGTCCAGGACTCCACAGCCTCGATCTCGGACAGGGTGCTCAGGAGGTGGTCACCAAACACCAGAAGTTCCCCGTAGAGTCCCCTCCGCGCCTCCGCTCCCAGCCCGTCCGTGCCAACCGTGCGCAGGAGATCCTGCCAGCGCTCGAACCTGCTCACGGCGGCTGTCAGAGCGTCGGCAGCGGCCGGCGCTGAACGCGCGGTGTCGGCCACGTCGGTCACGAGTGGGTTGAACACTTCCCGGAGGTCGTTCGCCGTGAGGACCAACTGGAGTTCGTACTCGAGACGGGACACCGCACTCAGCTGCATCTCGATGCCGGCCGCCCGGGGCAGTCGCCCAACCGAACGCACGATGTGGTCTGCCGAGCGGGCGTCGGCCCTGAGTACCAGCATGCGCTGTCCCCCCGGATGGGCGACGGAGAGGAACACGTCCAGCGGGGAGTCCGGATGCAACCGACGGCTGGAGCGTCCTGGCGAGTCGTGAGGGCGCTCAAGCTCGTGCCAGTCCTCCTCGGTGACCGTCACGCCGCGTCCTCCTCGTCGAGGGCGTAGATGTCCTCCTGCAGGTAGATGCTGTTCGCCACGTACTCGGTCTTCGACTGGTTACGGGAGTAGGGAAAGCTCACCTGGAAGCCCACCAGCGGCAGGTCCGGGGAGTCGTCCTCGGATCCCGGTACTTCAATGGGATAGATGAGTAGCAGCGCTTGGTCGGGACGTCGCTGACGACGGAGGTACGGACCCGACGGGTGCTTCGGGACCGAGGTCTTCTCCTTCTGCTTCGCTGCTTTCCCAGCGGCCTCCCGTGCCGCCTCAAGCTGTGCTTTGTCGAGGTCGAGGCCCTCGTCGCGCGGGCTGAGGACACGACGGATCGTGTACCGCCCCTCTGCTCTGAACTCCGGGTTGAGCGGGGCACGCGTAACTGGTCCGACCGAGTGCCCGGCGACGTCCACGGGAGTGGCCGCCGACTTGCCTACCAGGCAGACGGTCCAGTTGCCCAGCTCACCCACCTTGGCACACTGTTCGATGTACTTGGCGATGAGCCGGGGACGGACCCTCTGGGCCATGCGGTCGGTCTCGTAGGAGGCCACGAACTCGGAGACCACTTCCGGCGGTACCCCCCGCCACATCACCGTGCCGCCGCTGACCGCTGTTTCGGGTTCCGTGATGCCGTCGAGGTGCCGCACCAAGTCCTCGAGCGACTTGAAGTTGCGCTTCACAGCTCGGTCGGCAAGGTTGAAGATCACCGTCTCCGGCCCCTCGCCGGAGTAACTGAGCAGGATCCTCTCACTCTGCCTCATCTTGTTCGCCGCAGTGACCATGAGCCCCAGCGACGACGAGCGGACCTTCAGACCGAACTGCCGGGGTGTAAGACCGAGCGTGGCCATCTCCTCGACTTCGCGGCGCAGTTCGTCGGTCGCAGCCGTGACCTCCACGTAGGCGTCCTCGACGGCAGGCGTGGTGTACAGCCTGCACAGGTCCTCGTACCCGGGTCGGTACCCGAACCACCTGCCCATCTGGAGCAGCGTGTCGTACGTGTTGGCCCAGCGCAGGTAGTAACTGACCGTGAGCCCTGAAAGCGTGAGGCCCCGGGACAGCTTCTGGCCGCCGATGGCGATGACAGAGAGACCGTCCTTGCGGTTGTCGTAGTAGTCGAGAGCGTCCCGGGAAGTGCCGTTCACCGCCTTGACCTGGATCTTCCTGATCGCGTCCAGAAGCTCCGTCGACACCTGCTCCCAGGTCAGAGGTTCAGCCTCGTCAGCCGGGAAGTGCGCGGTGGTGGTAACGAAGTCGCGCTCCCAGAGTTCCTGGAACTCCGCAAGAAGTTTCGGCCCTTTCCCGTACCGGTCACGGAGCGAGTCCACAAGGAAGTGCAGATGGTCCTCCACCTGTTCGCGAACAAGGCTCTGCACAGCCGTGAACCGGGTCACGTGCACCAACATGGAGTTGTGCACCCTTACCTGGCCCCTGGCCCGGCGAGCCGCGCACGAGAGCACGAACGACGCAACAGCCTCACGCAGAGACCGAGGCAGATCCCCACGGGGCCTGTCGCCGGCCTTGTGCCGGCTCGGCAACCAGCTGTCGGAGTCGTTCACGTGACGCACCAGCGGCAACGGATGCACGTCCTCCTCATCCTCGTCATCCACCTGGAGTCCGAACACCCGCTCCGGGCCGAGATAGTTCGAGGGCGAGGGGAGGCTGCGGATGAAGCTCTCCGGGAAGAGATCTCCGCCCACCTCGTCGTGGTCTGCATCGGGGTCGATGTAGATGTTGGCGAACGGGGTGGCCGTGTACCCGACGTACGCCGCCCTGTCGAAACTGTTGATGAGGTTTCGGATCGCCCTGTTTGTCCTGGTGGGGTCGTCGTCGGGATCGCGGACCGTGTTGATCGACGCGTTGTCGGCCTCGTCGTCGATAACCAGGAGCGGAACGTCGCGCACGAGCTTGCGGCCGTTCTCGCCCTCGGTGCCCTGCACGTCGGTCACCCACCTGCGCAGGTACTCGAGAATCTTCCAGTGCTTCTTGACGACGAGCACGACAGGAAAGCTGCCGAGCGGGAAATTGATCGTTGCAGCGGCCTGGCGTCCGAAGTCCCCCTTCTCGGAGCTGTTCGTCGGAGACGCGATGTCAAGCTTCTTGCCCTGCAGTGGCATGAGTCCAGCACCGATGGTGCGGGAGTCCCCGTTCTCGTTGGAGCGCATCTGGTGCTGGGTGTCGAATCCCAGCAGTCCCTCGTCTATGCGCAGTTGCGTCTGGCTCCGGAGGTCGTTGTGGATGCCGGCGAGAACAACGACGAGCTTGTAGCCCGCGTCAACCGCCTTGGAAGCGAGTCCGATGTACTGTCCGGTCTTGCCTGACTGCACCTGGCCGATCACGAGCCCCTTGCGACGCCAAGGGCCGGGCCGCCGCGGGTCCTCCAGTTGGCTCAAAACCTCGTCCGAGGTCTGGTCCAGCCGTCGCACGACCGAAAGCGGCAGGTCCTCGACATCCTCGAGGAACCAGCGGTATCGCTCCCAGAAATCCCAGGAACGGTTGTTCTTCGCCTCAGGGAGCCAGGGCTCGTGCCCCTTGAGGTCAACGAGTCCCAGGGAACGCTCCTGGAACACCGTGATCATGGCCTCGATCTCCTTGGCCAGCTGGTCCCGGTCCAGATCCTCCCCCTGTGCGGCCAACATGCCGAAGATCGCGTTGACCGCGACCTGCACCTCGTTCGGGCTCGGCTGCCGATCCTGTGGCAGGAAGCTGCGTACCAACCGCTTCGCCTTTGCGAGGGGTTCGTCGGGGGTGGAGCTCACGGGGAACCTCCAACTGGTCTGAGACGGTATGGAGCAGAGTATGTGGGACCGCCGACAACAGGCTCAGGTACTCCAGAACCCCTGTAGCTGGTCGAAGGGAGACATGGTGCGCAGCCGTTCGCGCGCTGCAGCAGGCGAACGGCCACCCGAGACAAGGGACTCGTAGATGCGCTGTGCGACCTCGGTCGCAGTCTCGTCAGCGGGACCCGCCCCGCCGAAGGGTTGGGGATCGTCGCTGGTGTCGGTCTCGTGCATCACACGGAGTGTGGCGACGGGTACCGTCTCCTCCAGGAGACGGATCAGAGCACGGGCGTCAGCGGGGTTCGCGCCTCCCTGCCTCAGCGTGGCCTGGACCAGCGGATGACTGCGGTTGATCCGGCAGGTGAGCCGACCGTCCGCACGACGTACGTTCCAGATGTACACCAGGGGATCGCCGTGTGTACGTGCGGCGACCTGGCCGCGGTGTCGCAGCACCTCTGCGGCCCTCGTGCGGGCCTGACGTGCGATGCGATGAAGGTGGGGTCGTAGGCTGACAGGCGGGACGACGCTGGACTTTCGCACGTCTACTCCCCACTCGGCATCTGATCCAGCCGGGATGTCGACAGAGATGCGAGCGAGGTTGTACTTCTCCTCGCGACGCATCCCGCGCTGCCCCAACCAGTCCCCCGCAAGAATCAGACGGTTGCGCCGGTACACGTAGAAGCCCTGCTGATCAAGCCATCCCTGCGGTCCTGCCGCTTGGCTGAACTCATCAGAGGTCAGGCGGTGGGCGCTCGGGAGGACGAACGCTTCGACCCTCACTGATCCGTTACCCAGGGGAAGTTCCTCGGCAGGCAGCCGCTGGACCGAGGGATGAGCAGTCATGAAGGGGTCCCAGGGCTGTACGGCGGTTCCTGAAACCCTTAGAGCGCGTCGCCGGGTTCCCACGAGGAACCGTGCGAAGACCATGCCGAGATGCGCCTCGGTGCGTGTCGCCTCGGCGTAGAACTGCTTCTGGGTACGCTCGTCGTCCTCGGTGACAGCGGCGGTGTGATAGCCGTTGAGCCGACGCCACAGCACCACCGTGCCATGGCCGCCGCAAGGCCGGAATCTCTGGAGAATGGCGGCGGTGTCGTCGTCGGCCCCGTGGAGCAACCGCCACTCGCCGTACTTCTCGACCACGTCGAGGTCCCACGTGCGCGTGTGCCACTGGCCGTCGCAGGCTGTCGCCACGGTGAGCTGTCTCGCCTGCGAGAACGACGCGGACTTCAGACCGACCCCGAACCGCCCCAGATCAGTGGGCGAGCGAGGCGTTGCCGGTCCTCGCGCCGCCACGGTCATGGCCGTGACGAGTTCCTCCTGGCTCATGCCGTCGCCATCGTCCACGACCGCGATCCAGGAGTCGCTTCCGGCCCAGGCGAACTCGGCGTCGATGTTCTGTGCCTTCGCGGAGATGCTGTTGTCGACGAGATCGGCAATCGCTGCCGGCAACGAGTAGCCCAGCGAGCTCAGCGAGGCGACCATCCCGGCGGGCTCGGGAGCGGCGATGTCGTACGTCATGTGTGGTCCCAGTCCCACTTCTCCCCGGGACCCTCGGTCGGTGCACAGCTGTCCCGGAGAGCCAGAGGCACCAGGCGGGCAGAGACCGCGATTGGAACATGCCTGCCAGGCCGGTCACGCAGGGCTCCCCCCACCCGCCGCTAATGGTACTGGCACGGAGAGGACCTCCGTATGTCCGCAGCCAGGAGCAGTCGTTGTGCTTGCAGCTTGGGAGCGACGTGGTGCAGGCTCCCCCGAGGCTGGCTGCGCGTCCGCTTCAGCTACTCCCGCGACCCGGCTATCGCTCGGAAGTACCAGAGTGCGTTCGGGCTGTGTTCCAGCCCCGCGCCTCGGCGGCCCGCCGGATACCTGTGCCATGGGGCCAGACCGGAACGAGACGAGAGGAGCGATGGCAATCGTCAGCGCAACCAGGCGTGCAAGCGACTGATGTGAATGGGCCAAGGGCAGGGTTACGGTGGGGTAGAAGGTCGCTGACAACTACTTGGAGCCGCCCGTGATTCCGGTCGTGGACATAGAGGTTGACCCCAGCTTTCCTGCCAATGTGGCGTTAGGTCTGCCACCTGAGGACGAGATCGATGAAGAGGGATACGGGTTCTTTCGGGGAGTGTGGGACATCGGCGATGTGAGCCACGAGGAAGCCGTCGCCATGGTCAAGGAGGAGCGACACCTCTCCAACCTGGTCGACCGTGCCGCGCTGACCCACGTTGACTTCGAGGCAATCGCTAGTGCGTTGGAGTCAAACGACCCGGACAGCCTGCCAGCAAGCTTTGTCGCCGAGCATCCCGAGAGTGAGATCGTCGAACTCGTCGGGGACGGCTATACCGCCGAACCACTTCTCGGCTCCCTTGAACTCGGCGTGGCGGGCCTCTCGTATGCCCTTACATCCATTGGCTGCTTCACTGCAGCAAGCTGCCGGAGCCACCTGTCCGATCACTCACGGTCTCCGCGGCCGGTTGTCTACTTCGCAGCGGAGCGCCCGACCGTCCACTGGCTGACACCGTTGGTCCGCGACACAGGTTGCGGATTCGACGACGGCAGCAGCCACGGACGGTTGCTGATCGTGGAAGCGCCGTCGATCACGAACTTCATGGACTTGGCCAGCCGCATACTGAGGCGGGTGGAGCGGCAGTCCCCTCGCAGGTAGGTAACTGTTGCCGGATCGGCGGCTTTCGATCTTGAGCAGCATCCGTCGAACATGCCCCGGCTTCGGCGTGCAGAGCTACCTCTCGCGATCACCCGGCCTGGAGCTGCTTGATGACCTCCTCGACCATGCGTCCTGCTGGCCGCAGCCGGGGATCCTCAGGGTGCGCGTACGGACCAAGAAGCCTTGAGCAAACGAACAGCGTCATCAGCTTGCCGTCCCGAGTCTCGAAGTCGCGCCGGCGCTCCCGCCACACGCGATCAGCCAAGGCTGGGATCGCAAGGGAACTCGCCCACAATGTCGCGCTGTCCAGCCCCAGCGGCGCGCTGCCCCAGTCCTCCCAGTCGAAGTGGCTGAACACCGGTGCGGTGATATTGGCCCAGTTCAGGTCGGCGTGAGCTGGCACCCACCGCTCGACGGTCGTGTCGAAGTCCTCGGGGAAAACACTGCGGATGGACGCAGTGACGAGCTCCTGGGTAATGGTGGCGGTGTCCGGCGTGGCGATCCGCCTCGTGGGCTGCGACGCCAGCGCGTCCAATGTGGCGTTCAACGCCCTCCACCACTCGTTCGGAAGCTTCGGAGCCTCGCTCAGCACAGCGGTGCCGACAGGAGGGCTCGGCAGGAGCTCAGTCTCGTCTGCCCGCCACATCGCCGAGCCGTCTCCCGCTCGCCAGACCATACATCCGTGCCATTCGGGCTGTGCGACGCCTTCGAGACGTGCGGCACACTCTGTGCCGTTCCACCCCTGTTCTGGGATCTTGGAGAGTGCGCGCCGCTCCACCCGGACCCACGTGTCACGGTCTGTCCGGGCCCCGACGGTCCGACGCTTGCGGATCACCGAATCCGGGAGTAGGGACACCTGGAGACACCGCTCAACCCGATCAAGAACCTCGTCGACCGGCTCCACCCGTAGATCAACTGGCTGCGTAGCGGGACTCGAGAGCGCCATACCGGCGACCGTAGCAGCGGAGCGAGCCCGGCTCAGGCAGTCGAGGCATCGGCGCAAGACGGCTGGCCTCTCAGGTTCGGCCTGCGGACAAAAGACGTTTCCGCCAGGGATGGTCCGGGGCGGTCACCGCGATCGAATCCGCTAGCCAGACGCGTTGCGACTCGTCCAGGAGCGGCAATACCGCTTCGAAGTCAGTCTCGTCCTTGGCCCGTGTGGCCTTCGTCTTGTAGAAGAGCTGCACGTCGGGCGCAAGGTAAGAGATTCCGGTCGGACTCCTCCGCCCCACTCGCCCGAGCGGAAGTCGGACTCCTGGATCGCGCCGCGAGACCCACTGGGCGCCCTCGGCCTCGTCCAGCATGAGTTGCACTGACCAGGGCGCCTCACTTGTGCGTCTGCACCAGATGTCGTGGAGGGGCACTTCGAGCATCTCGCCCGGACGCCAGGGACGAAGGCGCCCCGCGCCAGGCGGGTCCGCAACGTGCATATCCCAGTCGCTCAGCATCTCTCGCACGAGCGCCTGGTCGCGGCGGAGGACCAGGACGTCGAGATCACCGTGCGGGCGTAGCTCGCGACCGACGGCGAGTTCGATCGCGTACCCGCCGGCGATCCACCACGGGAAGTCGGCTCCGGCGAACATCACGGCTAGGTCCTCCGGACGAGCAGGCACCCAGCGCCCCAGTTCATGAACACTCACCCGTCCATGCTTTCAGCGAACGAGGCTCTGGTAGAGGGGGACACCGCAGGTGGGCAGAATGCAGTGGTCGGCTATGGGGTGAGCCGGTTCGGTCCGCGGAAGAGGAAGGTGGCCTCGCGGATCGACTCCAGGCCGAGCATCACCATCAGTACGCGTCCGAGGCCCATGCCCAGACCGCCGTGCGGCGGGCACCCGTACCGGAACGCGTTCAGGTAGTCCTGCATCGGCTCCGGGCTCATGCCCTTCTCGGCGGCCTGCTTCAGCAACACGTCGTAGCGGTGCTCGCGCTGGGCGCCGGTGGTGATCTCCAGCCCCTTCCAGAGCAGGTCGAATCTAAGGGTCACGCTCGGGTCGTCGGCCGGCCGCATGTGGTAGAAGGGCCGGATACCCACCGGGTAGTGCGTGACGAACACGAACTCGTGGCCGGTGGCCTGCCGGATGTGGGCGCTGATACTCCGCTCACCCTCCGGGTCCAGGTCCTCCTTGATCTTCTCCGGATGCCAGCCGCCCTTGCACAGGATCTCGTGCGCCTCGGCCATGGTGATGCGGGGGAAGGGCGTCGTGGGGACCGTGATCTCCACGCCGTACTGCTCGCGGACGGCCTTACCGTGGGCGTCGGCGACCTTGGCGATGGCGTGGGTGAGCATCTGCTCCTCGAACGTCATCACGTCCTCGACGCCGTCGATCCAGGCGAGCTCGACGTCGACGCCGGTGAACTCGGTGGCGTGCCGGGAGGTGAACGACGGCTCGGCACGGAAGACGGGGCCGATCTCGAAGACCTTCTCGATGCCGGCCGAGATCGCCATCTGCTTGTAAAACTGCGGCGACTGGGCCAGGTAGGCGCTGCGGCCGAAGTAGCCGAGCTCAAAGACCTCCGTTCCGGACTCCGAGGCGGTGCCCATGAGCTTGGGGGTGTGCATCTCCGTGGCGCCCTGCGCGTAGGCGTACTCGCGCAGTCCCTGTTCCAGGGTGGTCTGCACGGCGAACATCAGCTGGGCGGCGGGACGGCGGCGCACGTCCAGGAATCGCCAGTCCAGCCGGTGCTCGACGCCCGTCTGCTCGTCGATCGGCAGCGGGGTGATGGCCGGGTTCAGGACCTCGACGGCCTCCGGAACGATCTCCAGGCCGCCGAGCTTGACCTGGGCGGCGTCCACGACCCGTCCGGTGATCTTGACGGCGGATTCGGGAGTGAGGGCTTGGAGCCGGGCCTCCAGCGGGCCGTTGTCACGCTTGTGGGTCACCTGCACCATGCCGGTTCCGTCGCGTACGACGACGAATTGCATCTTGCTCTGCAGGCGCAGGGTGTTCACCCAGCCGAAGACGGTGACAGTACGGCCGACGTGTTCTCGCAGGTCGGAAACGTGTACGCGGCTCTGGATCATTGCGGTCCTCCGAAGGACATCGTCATGATCCCTTGGGAGTGCGGGCGAGAAGGGCCTCGCGGTACCACCGCACTTTCACCGCCACCAGGTGGCGGCCTCGTTCTGGCCTGGTGACGGGGGCCGGCTGGCGGGGCATTGGGCCATAAGAGGGGGCCGTTCCTCCCCGAGCTCGGGAGGGTCTTCGCCTCGGGGCGCGAGACCGCCTTCCCAGCTGGCGGCGGCTCTCTCTGCTCGCGTGATCCCGGACGCCACGGGCGAGCAGGGTGCGGATGGCGCCGTACGCCTGGTACGTCTTGCCCGTGCCCGTGGGGCCGGCGATCAGCAGCGACGGGCCTTCGGCGATGCCCGGCCCCCCCAGGGCCGGGGCGCCCGGCGCGGGCGATCTCGTCAGCCCAGGCAGTGACCTTCGGGTGGTCGGCCAGGGCTCGGCGGTATCGGGCGGGGATCCTGGCGTCGGCGAGTTCCAGCGCGGTGACGGGCTCGGCGTGCCCTTCCTCGACGGCGGCGGTGGCGAGGTCGATGCCGCGACTGGCAAGGATGCCGTTGAGCCGGTCGGCGAGCGGGCCGACCCGGTGGGGCTCGCGGGTGAGGGTGGCGGTCAGAGGTCACCTCCGTAGGCGGCTTCGACATCGGCGGGGTTTGTCCACGCCCTGTGGACAACCGGCGCGGCGGGGGCCGCGTTCATGGCTTCGTGCACGAGGCTCGGCAACGTGCTGGGGTGCAGGCCCTTGGCGCGGTGCAGTCCGAGTCCGGCCCGGATGTGATCGGGGGCTATGCCCTCGTCGAGCAGCTTGCGCACCTGCTGGCCGAGATGGCCCAGGACGTCCTTGGGTGGCCGGGGTGTGCAAGCGACGGCGTACTCGGCGATGAGCTGGTTGGCCGAGACGGTGCGAGGTGCGGGGGCGCTCGCGCCCCCCCCGAAGGGGTATCTCCTAGATCCATGATCCTAGGTCCTAGATCCGGACCGTGAGGTGTCACCGCTCCCGCACCGAGCCCTCCCTGCTTCCTCACGGAGGACTCCGTGAAATCGTCCTGACCTGCAGGTTCGCCATTCGGAGCGGGGTTCGCCGCAGGGTTGCGTACTTGCCCGGACCCTCACGGAGGGCTCCGGGAGACAGCGGTGCGGGCTCCGTGACGCCAGCCCCCGCAGCCGGCGTGCCGACGCCGGACGCGGTGCGAGTCGGCGTGTCGTGGCGCGGGCAGGCTGGCAGGCGGCTCGCGCTGGGGCGGTTGATCTTCTGATGCTGCCGCCAGGTAACGATGTGCAGGTAGCGCTTGTCATCCGGGCCCTTGTAGCGGCATATCAGCCCGGCGTCGGCGAGCTGGGTGAGGTCCTGCTCGACGGCGGAGGGCGTGTGTTCCGGGCGCAGGACCCACAGTTGCCCGGCGATGATCGCGGCGTGGCGGCCCTGGTCGTCAGCCTGGGTGAGCAGGCCGAAGAAGGTGCGCTCGGCGGTCAGGGAGACGGCGGCCAGGGACTCGGAGACGAAGGCTTCAGGCTTGATGGTGCGGATTCGTGCCAAGAGGGGCGGTCCTCACTCGGTGGCCGGTGGGCTGGGTGCCCACGGTTCACCGTCGGTCGGGGGCGGAGACGGGTGTGAAGGGCGGGAATGTACGGCCGTTGACGCGGGAGCGTTGATTGCCGCTCGCGCTTTCCGGGGTGTCGTCAACATAGCCACACCCACGGCGCGCAAGTCCAGCCCTATCCGGCGCAATCTCTCACGGCAGAAATGTCGCTGGAAATCGAATCGGCGAGGGCGGTGCGAAAACGGTGGGGCACGATTGGCGGTTGACCAAATAGTTGCCCCGCATCCCGAGCCAGAAGGATCACATCCGGAAGCCGTTGACACCCCGCGAGCGGCGAAGCTACAACACAACTCCCCACGTCAGAGAGGGTCTCTGGTGTTGGGACCCGTTCGGGGATCCGGCCTTGCGCAGCACCCCGACCGCCTCGCTCACCGATTGGGCGCGGCGCAACATAGCCGACGATCGCCGGATAACCAAACCGGCGAATGCACGCTACAACTGGAGCCATGGCAGCACGACCTCTGGAAATTGGGCCCGCAGGAATGCTGGCGGCTCGCACCATCGAAATCCTCCGTACGGAACGCGGCCTTGGGCAGCTCCAACTCGCCGCGCGGCGTACCGCTTTGGGCCGTCCTATGTCCAACACGATGCTGTCCCGCATCGAACTCGCCAAGCGGCGATGCGATATCGACGGCCTCGTCGCCATCGCCGAAGCCCTGCAGGTATCGCCCGGCGCCCTCCTCCAGGGCCCGGGCGCCACCTGAGCCGCCCACGCATCCCCCCGCCCTCGCGACCAGGAGCCGCCCCCCGGGTCGGCCGCGCCTACCGCTTCACCGCCGAGCACCTCGCCGAGATCATCCGCCTCTACGAGGAGCGGCCGGCACAGCCTGCGCAGACAGCCGCCCGGGCGACCGAGCCGCTCTCCGAGCCCGGTACGCAGACCGACTTCGCGCAACGTCGCCGCCCCGCCGTGGCGCCGGCGACTCGCCTGCGGGCCCGCCCGCCGCGTCGACAGCAGCAGTACAGCACTGTCGCGTGACCCGATCGCATCTGCCGTAGCCGAGGACAAGGAAGAGGGGGACAGCGGAACTTGGGTTTCGCGGAGAAGCGCGGAAACTACTGGCGCGGCCGGTACAAGGTCGCGCCCGGCAAGCACAACACGGTCGTCGACGAGAACGGCAAGGCGATCAGGTTCGCCACCAAAGGCGAGGCCCAACGGGCAGCGGCCGAGGCCGAGAACAAGTACCGCCGCGGCGACTGGCGCGACCCCACCCTCGGCCAGGAGACCTTCGGCGAGTACGCGAACCGCTGGTACGAGGCCTAGGACCTGGCGGCCTCGACCATGCAGAACTACAAGCGCCACATCGAGGAGCACCTGCTCCCCGAGTTCGAGGGCAAGGCACTCGCCGGCATCCTGCGCACGGACGTCGACCTGTGGGAGAAGAAGGAGAAGGCCCTCTATGCCGCCTCCAGCGTCAAGACCTGGCGCTCGACGCTCCACCTGATCTTTGAGGACGCGATCGACGAGGGCCTGATCACGTCCAACCCGGCCGCTCGGCGGCGGGGGCGCGGGAAGCGTGCCGGCCGATCCCGAGACCGTGGTCCGGAGAAGGTGGTCACCGACGCGCTGGGCATCCTGCTGACCGCCGAGCGCGCGGCCCTGCTCTCCGGCCGTGACGACGAGTTTGTCGCCGTGGTCCTCAAGGGGTACACCGGCATGCGCTGGGGCGAGATCGTCGGCCTGGAGACCGCGTTCATGCGCCCCGGAGCCGTCCGTGTCGAGTGGCAGCTGTACGAACTCGACACGGGAGAGCTGGTGCGCTGCCCGCCCAAGGACGACAGCTACCGCACCATCGACTCGATGGACTGGCTGTCCGCGCTGGTTGCCAACCACATCGCCCGCACGAAGCCCGTGCCGTGCCCCTGTCACGGCAAGACCTACGTCTTCCGAGGGCAGGGCGCGGCGCGAACCGGTGGCCACCAGGGCGCGAAGCTGGTCGACGTCGCCCGTCGTGCCGGCGTTTCGACGGGCACGGTGTCCAACGTCCCCAACCACCCCGAACGCGTCGCCGAGGCCACGCGAGAGAAGGTCGAGCAGGCCATCGCGGACCTTCGGTTCGTGCGGGGCGGGGTCGTGCCGGAGCATGCCGCCCACTGGCGCAGGAACGGTTTCGCAACCTGGCTGTTCACGCCGACGGTCTCCGGCTGGTACCCGAAGAAGGCGCCGCAGGAGCCCCGGCCGGTGCCCTTGCTCGGCGAGCCTTGGCCCGGTGTCCCAGCGCGGGGGCGAGGTGCCAGCGACCGGGCCGACGCCTGCTGGCTCCCGATAGCCAAGGGACTCATGCCCCACGGCCTTCGAGACCAGGATGCGGTGGCCGTCACCTATGCCGAGAACGCCCTTGTCGAAGAGTTTGTGGTGCAGCGAGCACAGGCACAGTCCGTTGTCGACGTTGTCCGGGCCGTCGAACGCCCACCAGCGCACGTGCGCGGCTTCCAGCCCGACGGGCGCCGTGCCGATCATGCCATCATAGCCGCAGAAGGCGCACTGGTACTCGTACGCGGTCAGCACCATCTCCCGCATCCGGCGGTCTCGCTGCCGCCTCCCGGGTGCTACCAGAGCTTCAGTCTCCGCCAGTTCCAGTTCCAGGCCCACCGCGTCGCAGAGGTCCTGGTGCAGCGACGCTGGGAAGTGCAGATCCAGCAGCACCCTTGCCATGCGGCCCAGCAGCGACGGTTCCCGCCGGAGCGCCACCTGAAGGTCTGGCGCCAGCCGCCCAGTGGCCCGGCTGGCCCGTAGTTCCCGCACCCCGGTGCCCGGGCTGCCGCCACCGTGCTCGGTCCGCACTTCCCACACCCCGTCGCTGACCAGATGATGGAAGGGATAGGCGGGCGTGGTTTTGCGCGGCGGACCGTACTCCGCCAGCAGTTGCTTCAGATCCGACTCCACCGCGCTGTACGGCAACTCGTCCGCGGTATCCGTCTGGAAACGGCCCAGCGCGTACAGCAGCAGCAACGGCTTGTGCGGCGCCCGCACACCATCCCGACTCCACTGCCTCAGCTTGGCGGCACGCTCCAGCCAGTCCATGACCGTGATCGTAGTGATGCTTGGCCGCACATCATGCTGTCCGGGCTGTAACTCCTCCTGCGCCTGCGGCTGGCGCACCGGCTTCGCCCCTGTGCCTGCCGGCCCGCCATTCCAGTGCCTGGGGTTCCTCGGTGAACTCGATCAGATGCTGTCCGGCGAACCGTTGCAGCGCATCGCGCACCTCTGCCGGGGTGGCGTAGAAGAACTCCTTCCGGCTGTTGACCTGGTCGACCCGCTGCGAGGCGAACTGCCGGTGGAGCTCCGTCTCTAGGCCGACCGCGTCCTTGCTGAAGATCAGCGCGTGCACGTCGAAGCGGAAGGGCACAGCCGCGCCGCTCAACTCGTAGATCCGCTCCAGAGGTTCGAGCCGCCTCGTCATGCCGATCTTCACCATGCGATCGCCGAAGCGCCGATGTTCGAGATGACGTACACGTAGCCGGCGCGGATGTTCGCTTTGCGGGACTCGACGTCTTGGAGGGCGTCCTCGATCTCGGCCAGTTTGGCTTGCAGCTCCGCGACACCCGCTTCGTCACCGCGCTCGCGCAGGCGTTCAAGTGCTGCCTGATAGTGGCTGAGTTCCTTGTCCAGTTTCTCGCGCTGCCGGTCGAGTTCCCGCTGGACCGCTGCCTCCTCGCGCTCCCGGGCACGCGCCTCGCGCTGGGCTTCCTTCTCCTCTTCCTTCTTCTGCAGGAAGTCGGCGGTGAGTTCCAACTCCCTCACGCGCGCGTTGTGATACTCGTCGGTGATTCGAATGTGCATCGTCGCGCCCAGCTTGGCGATCGTCTCGCGGCTCTTGTAGAGCCGGTCCACTAGGGAGCTCAGCCGGTGGGGCCGCATGGACCGCACGGCGTAGTCGGCTTCGGCGTTGTAAGCGCGCAGCATGAGCTTGGAGAAGTCGCGGACCATCTTCTGGCCCTCGCGTTTGGAGCCGTTGACTGTCCAGTCCGTTGCCGCCTGGACGGCGCGGCCTGCACGGGCGAGCGTCTTGATCTCGTTCTGCAGCGTGTCGAGTCGGCTGCGGTACGCGATCGCGTCGTGCAGCGCATGCCGGTAGGCATTAGATCCCAGCCTCCTGCAGCATGGCGGTCTCGTCGGCGTTGACGATCAGGCCCTGCAGTTCGGCAAGCCGCCGCTCGGCGTCGGAGACGTCCTTGCGGTGTCGGTCGGCCTCCTTTCGGACCCGCTCGGTCTCCTTCGCCGTCTCACGCGCGTCCTTGAGGATCCCCTCGGCCTCTTCGGAGGCTTCGGCGGACGCCTTCTCACGCAGCGCGGCGGCTTCCGCCTCGACCTGCCGCACAAGATCGGCGACCCGCGCGGCATCCAGCCCCTGAGTCCTTGCGATCCACGCGCGCAGTTCTTCGACCTCGGACACGGCATTCGAACGCCGACGCCCGAACAACCCTCCCTTTCGAGGCGGCGGCACCTTGGCCGTGGCCGGCACCGCGGAGGCTTCCGTGGCAGGGCCGACAGCGAGGGGGTCGGTGGTGGAGCCGACTTCAGGAACCCATAGCTGCCATCCCACCGGCATCGGGGGCCACGAAGGGTCGGGCCGCCAGTCCGGCGGCGGCATCCATCCCGCGGGCGGCACAGGCCAACCCGGCGGCGGATTGAAACGGTAAGTAGTCACTCCCCACCCCCTCGTCCCTGAGGCTCCCCAGCACACAGGGCGCCGGATAATCCCGGCAAACGCAGAGTGACATTTTCTTGGTGATCAGCCACCCGATCACTCGCATATCCCACCTCGTGACCATCCTGTGACTATGCGTGAGGCCCTCTCTGGTCGGTGCCGGGGCGCAGCCATCTCGCGCGTTGCCTTCGTAGGGCGGCGTCAACCTGATGATGCGGACCTCGCGCCGGTAGTTATGGCAAACGTCCCGTGATGTGTCCAACACGCCTGGCTCAATAGACACATGGAGATTGGCGAGCACTGGGCCTACCGCGCGAGGCCGAAGGAGCTGGGCAGCCCTGTCAGGCAGGTGGAGATCGTTCGGGTGGGCGGCCGTGGCAGGTCTGACTGGATCCACATCCGGTTCCTGGAAGGGGATGACGCTGGCCTGCAGGAATGGGTCAGTCCCGGCTGCCTCGTAGCACCGTGGTCAGACGTCGATGCGTTCCGCGCGGATGACGAGGCAGAGCTCAGACTGGCCGAGGCGTCACGCCACGTACGGGGCGGTACGGAGTTCGAGGCCGCGCGCTTGATCCTCGGGTTCGTCCGGCCGAAGAACAGGCTGCGCCTCCGCCGAGGGGTGGCGGACGCGGGAGTTCTGGAACTGAGCCGACTCGACGAGACAGCGCCGCTCATCGGAATGGACGCCACCGCGCTCCGCAGTGACCCGATGGTGCACGAGAACCGCGCCGGCATGTGCCTGGCCGGCTGGCCGGTCACCGAGCGCGTCGCCCGTCAGGTAGCGGGCCGCCTCGCCGACGAGATCCTCCCGGAAGTGGACCGCAAGCAGCAGGACGTTGCGCAGGAACGCACACGGCCCACCTGGGGACCCTACAGCCGACGGGACGACCGCAAGTTGGACGCGGAGGCGGCCGCCCTGCGAACCGTCCGGGCATGGTGCGGAGCGGACAAGGCTGACCGCTACGACGAGTTGGTCGCTCTGCGCGCCGAGGTCATCAGGCTCGGCGAGCTGGTGGAGAAGGCGGTCAAGGCCCTACGCGACCGTGGGCACGGCGTCATCGCCTCCACCATTGAGCGCGACCTTGGCGTCCATATCGCCAGCCTTGATCCTGACGTGCGTCGATAGAGCCGCGCCACGGCTCCGGGGCCGGCTTCGGCGGCTCGGGCCGTGTCGCAGGCTGCTCCCTCTCCGGCCGGTGCGGGTTCCAGCCGCCGAGAAAGGGCCGTAGCTGATCTTCGGTCGGCTCCGCGTGGAAGTCGAGAGCGGCCAGGCCCTTGCCGTTCATGGTGGGGTCCAGACGGTCGGCCTCCGCCTTCCCCCAGGCCGACCACTCTCGCAGCCTCTCGGCTTCGACGGCGTTGTCCGATGCTGCGGCGGCTTCGTCCAGTGCGCCGCAGAACACGCGGATCTCTCCGGCCACCTTCCACTGCTCCAGGGCTGTGCCGAAGTGCTCAGCCCGTACGGCGTGGACCGCCTTGACCGAGGCGGCACTGACGGCCGACTCCCACTCCCGCCGCTCGCGCTCCTCCCGCTCCGCTTCCAGACGCCGACGTTCCGCCTCCTGCCGTTCCCGCTCCTCGCGCAGGCGCCGCTGTTCGGCCTCCCGTTCCAGCCGAGCCCGCTCCTGCTCCTCCGCGCGAGCCTTCAGCGCCCGGAACACTGAGCCGACCTGCTCCTCCAACGGCTTCTTGGCGGTGTCGGCCCATTCCTTCTTCCAGCCGTAGCTGTGGCCGTAGCCGTAGCCCGAGTGCTGGCTGATCAGCAGCTCCAGCTCGCCGGACGGCTCGAACCTGTGCGCCGGCGTCACCCGCTGCCAGTCGTACGTACGTCGGCCCGGCTGCTTGGGCACGTACCGGACCTGCTTCTGCCGTTCGCGGAAGCCGACCTCGTACGTCCTGCCTTGGACGGTGAGCAGGGGCCTGGGTTGCTTGCGCTTCTTGGACACCGTGATCTCGCCGTGGCGGGCGAGTGCCTGCTCGGCGAGGAGCCGGAGAAGCGAGAGGACTCGGGGCAGGACCTCCTCCGAGAGCTCGAAGGCGCTGTGGTCCGCAGTGACTGCGGCGATCACGTCCTCGACATCGCTGATCATCCGGCTGCGTGCCAGCCGGATCCGGTTCCACTCGGTGTCGTCCTCCCCGGACACTCTGAGCAGACCGAGGAAGAAGTCTCCCTTCGCCCGGCCGCTGTACTTCAGGTGGTACCCCTCGGGCGCACACTGCCGGGCTGCGTCGAAGGCCCTGCGGTAGCGGGCTCGCTCCTGGTCGCTGGGGTTCGGGATCCGGAGGAACCGCCCAGCTTGCTGCACTTCCGCGATCAAGGCGGCTCCGATTTCCGCCGACGACGCCTGTGGGGGCTTGGCGGTGCGTTGCGGCGCCGGCTGCGTCGTGGACGGAGCTGTGTCTTGCTTCTGCGCAGGAGGGGCAGGCCGTGTCCGTTGTTCGGAACCCGCCGACCGCTGCTTGCGCGGCGCCGGTTCCGGCCGGTCCGGGTGATGGCCGTGTTCCAGGTAGAAGCGCCCCGCGTCAGTGATCTCCGCCTGCCACTTCCCATCCTGCTTGGGCATGGTGATCAGACGCCGCTCCTTGAGCGCGCGGGCGGTGAGGGCGAGCTCTGGGCTGTCCGACGTGACGGGGTCGGCTCCGTCCCCGATGCGGGTGAGGAGTGCGAGCTGCCGGTCATTTAACGGAGACCATCGGTGCATGGCGATCGTCGTACCGCCTGTGATCGGCCTCACACAACCGTAGGGATGACCCTTTCCCAGCGTGAGCGGCAAAGAGCGGGCTGGACGGCGGACGGCCGCTCGCTGGGAGCCGCCGGGAGCCGGTTTCTGGAAGTTGGCTCCCAAACGGCTCCCAAAACGGGGCAACAAAGCAAATCAGGCTCGGTGCTGATCTCTCAGCACCGAGCCTGACCTGGTGTTTCTCTGTCGGGGTGGCGGGATTTGAACCCACGACCTCTTCGTCCCGAACGAAGCGCGCTGCCAAGCTGCGCTACACCCCGATGCTCTCCGGGCTCCTGCTTTCGCAAGTCCCCGGCGCAACGAGCTCTACTTTAGCGGACCGGAGCCCGTAGGCGAAATCCGGTTTCGGGAGCCGCGCAGGTGGGGGCGTACGCGGTCGAGGAGGACCAGGGCGAGGGCCAGTACGTAGAAGGCCAGACCGAAGACGACGGCGTTGACGGCGATGCCGTCGTAGCCGTGCAGATCGACGTCCAGGAAGGGGTACGGGTAGCGGCCCTCGGTGCCGGGGGCCAGGAGGAGGCCGCGGACCAGGGCGAACGGGAGGTAGAGGAGGGGGTAGACCAGCCACTGCCAGGCGTGGCGCAGCAGGAAGCCGGCGGGCGCGGTGAGCAGAAGCCAGTCGAGGGCGGCCGCGAGCGGGGTCACGGTGTGCAGGAGCTGGTTGGCGATCGATTCCAGGGGGGTGCGCTGGCTGGTCATGGCGAAGCCGCTGGCGTCGTTCGAGAGCACGAAGTGGAAGACCAGGCCTGTGATCGATATGTAGAGCAGCGCCGCGCCGGTGATCCGCGGGGAGAGGGCGGGGCGGGCGGTCCAGGCGCGGTGGGCGGCCCAGGCGAAGGTGACCGCCACCAGGATGTTGGACTGGATCGTGAAGTAGCTGAAGAGCCTGCCCACGTCGTCGGAGTCGATCGTGTCCAGGACGATGCCGGTGAGCGCGGCCAGGGCCACGAGGGCGCGGAAGGCCGCCGCGAAGGGGCGGCGGCCGGCCGGGACGACTGCGGAGGCGGGGACGCCCGCCGCGTCGGACGTGCCGCGCCGGGCGGCGGAGAGGGTGGTCGGGTCGGTCATCCCCCCACCGTACGGTGGGCTTCCGGAACCCCCCGGCCCCGTCGCGCGGCTCAGTCGCGGGCGACGAGGGTGAGGAGGGTGGCCTCCGGAGGGCAGGCGAAGCGGACCGGGGTGTAGCGGTTGGTACCGCAGCCTGCGGAAACGTGCAGGTAGGAGCGGTGGCCGCCGGCCTTGTGGGTGGAGAGGCCCTTGACCCGCTCGGGGTCGATGTCGCAGTTGGTGACCAGCGCCCCGTAGAAGGGGATGCACAGCTGGCCGCCGTGCGTGTGCCCGGCGAGGATCAGCGGGTACCGGTCGGCGGTGAAGGCGTCGAGGACCCGGAGGTAGGGGGCGTGGACGACGGCCATGGAGAAGTCGGCGTCCTCGCGGGGGCCGCCGGGGACCTCCGCGTAGCGGTCGCGCTTGATGTGCGGGTCGTCGAGGCCGGTGAGGGCGATGTCGTAGCCGGCGACCTTGAGGGTGCCGCGGGTGTTGGTGAGGTTGGCCCAGCCCGCCGCGTCGAAGCCGTCGCGCAGCTCCTCCCAGGGGTTGTGGATCGCGCCGACGACCGGGGCGTTCCCGTTCAGGCCGTGCCGCCCGCTGGCCCGCTCCAGCAGATAGCGGGCGGGGTTGCGCAGCTTGGGACCGTAGTAGTCGTTCGAGCCGAAGACGTAGGCGCCCGGGAACTCCATCAGCGGGCCCAGCGCGTCGAGCGTCTCGGGCACGCCCTCCGGGTCGGAGAGGTTGTCACCGGTGTTGATCACGAAGTCCGGGCGCAGCCCGGCGAGCGACTGCAGCCAGCGCTGCTTCTTGCGCTGTCCGGAGACCATGTGGATGTCGGAGACCTGGAGCACGCGCAGCGGCCGCATGCCGGGCGGCAGCACGGGCACCGTCACCCGCCGCAGCCGGAAGGACCGGACCTCGAAGCCGGCGGCGTAGGCGATGCCGGCGGCGCCGACTGCCGCAATTCCCAGGGGTACTCCGTATCGAGCGCGCATGGGATACATGGTCGCAGACCGCGGGCCCGTACCCGGCAGGGGCTGTGGACAACCGGGAGTTGCCCCTCGCCCACCCCCCCCCCGCCGCGTTAATCCGGCGCGTCTCCCGTCGCCCAATGCGAAGATTGCGGCATGACCACGCTCAAGGCCAAGCTGCACGACGACCTCACCACCGCCATCAAGGGCCGTGACGAGCTGCGCTCCTCCACCCTCCGGCTCACCCTCTCCGCCATCGCCTACGAGGAGACCGCGGGCAAGTCCGCCCGTGAGCTCTCCGACGACGAGGTGCTGAAGGTGATCACCCGCGAGGCGAAGAAGCGCCGTGAGGCCGCCGACGCGTTCGACAAGGGCGGCCGTGCCGAGCAGGCCGAGCGGGAGCGCGCGGAGGGCGAGGTCCTCGCCGCCTACCTGCCGAAGCAGCTGTCGGACGAGGAGCTCGCCGCGATCGTCGGCGAGGCGGTGGCCGAGGCCAAGGCCGGCGGTGCCGAGGGGCCGAAGGCCATGGGCGCCGTCATGAAGATCGTGAACCCCAAGGTCGCCGGGCGCGCCGAGGGCAGCCGAGTCGCCGCCGAGGTCAAGCGCCTCCTGGCCGGCTGACCCTGCAGACAGCGGGCCGATCCCGCAGACAGCGGGCTCATCCCGCAGACGTACGAGAAGGGGCGCCCGGACCGTTTCGGTCCGGGCGCCCCTTCTCATGGGTGAGTCCGCTCAGCGGCTGCCTGGGTGAGCGCGCTCAGCGGCCGCCGTCCTGGCCCGTACCCGGCTGGCTGTGCCGGCCGGTCGTGCCACCGTTCTTGCCGCTGCCCCCGCCGCCCGGCTTGTTGCCGCCAGGCTTGTTCCTGCCGCGCCCGTTGCCCGCCGTGGCGCCCTTGTCGGTGTCGCCCTTGCCGGCGTCACCACGCTCGCCGCCGCCGACGGAGACCGTGTCGAAGGACGGGGCCTCCTTGCCCTCCAGCGCACCGGTCATCGCGTCGCGCCAGATCGGACCGGGGGTGTCACCGCCGTAGACCTTGTCGTGGTACTGGCCGCCGATGGTGATGTTCTCCATCTCGACGTCCTTGCCCGGACCGCCGACCCACACCGCACCGGCCATGTTGGGGGTGTAGCCGACGAACCAGGCGGCCTTGCGGCCGTCCGTCGTACCGGTCTTGCCGGCGCTGTCACGGCCGGACAGACCGGCCTCCTTGCCCGTGCCGTCCTCGACGACGCCCTTGAGGAGCGTGTTCACCGTGTCGGCGGTCTGCTCGGACATGGCCCGCGAGCACTTGGTCTTCGGCACCGGCAGGCTCTTGCCGTTCGGACCGGTGGCCGAGGTGATCAGGACGGGCGTGCAGTACGTGCCGCCGTTGGCGAAGGCCGCGTACGCGGAGGCCATGGTCAGCGGGGACATGCCCTGCGTGCCGAGCGCGATCGACGGCACCTGGTCCATGTCGGCGCCGGAGGCCGGCTTCAGGCCGAGCTTCTCCGCCATCTTCGTCACCGGGCAGGTGCCGATGTCACCGATCATCTGGATGAAGTAGGTGTTGACCGACTTGGCGGTCGCCTCCCGCATCCCGTACGGGCCGGACTCGCTCCGGTTCTCGTTGCTGACGGTCTCGCCGCCGGAGTTCCTCCAGGTGCCGGTGCACGTGTCCACGGCGTCCGGGTAGGGCATCTGGTAGGGCGACGCGTACGTCTTGTTGGGCGAGATGCCCTCCTCCAGGGCTGCCGCCGCGAGGATCGGCTTGAAGGTCGAGCCGGTCTGGAAGCCGTAGTTCGAGCCGCCCCGGTTCTTGTCGGCCGAGAGGTTGATCTGCGTCTGGTGGTCGCCGAAGCCGTACGGGCGCGACTGGCCCATGCCGAGCACCTTGCCGGTGCCGGGCTGGACGATCGAGATCGCGGTGGCCACCGAGTCCGACTGGTAGACGTGGTCGGTGATCGACTTCTGGACGGACTTCTGCGTCTGCGGGTCGAGGGTGGTGCGGATCGTCATGCCGCCCTCGTTCCAGCGCTTGGCCCGCGCCTCCTTGGTCTTGCCGAAGACCGGGTCCTTGAGGAAGACCTCGCGGACGTAGTCGCAGAAGAAGCCCGCGCCGCTGACGGCGGTGATGCAGCCGCTCTTGGGCCGGGTGACCTTCAGCTTGACGGGCTCGGCCTTGGCGGCGGCCGCCTCCTCCGGGGTCACGGCCTTGAGCTCGGCCATGCGCTGCAGCACGGTGTTGCGGCGCTTGACGGCCTCGTTCGGGGCGTTGACGGGGTCGTAGCGGCTCGGCGACTGGACGATGCCGGCCAGCATCGCCGACTCGGCCAGGGTGAGGTCCTTCGCGCGCTTGCTGAAGTAGCGCTGGGAGGCGGCCTCGACGCCGTAGGACTGCTGCCCGAAGAAGGTGATGTTCAGGTAGTTGTTGAGGATCCGGTCCTTGCCGAGCTCCTTCTCCACCTGGATGGCGTACTTCAGCTCCTTGACCTTGCGGCCGAGGGTCTGCTGGGTGGCCACGGCGACCTTGTCGGGGTCGTCGCCCGCCTCCTCGATGAAGATGTTCTTGATGTACTGCTGGGTGAGCGTGGAGGCGCCCTCGGAGACGCCGCCGGACTGGGCGTTCTTGTTGAGCGCGCGGAGCACGCCCTTGAGGTCGACCGCGCCGTGCTCGTAGAAGCGCGCGTCCTCGATGGCGACGATCGCCTTCCGCATGTACGGGGAGATCTCGTTCAGCGGTACGACCGTACGGTCCCGCGAGTAGACCTTGGCTATTTCGCCGCCCTCGGCGTCCAGGATTGTGGTGCGCTGGCTGAGCGGTGGGGTCTTCATACTGGCCGGAATCTCGTCGAACCCCTCGACGGACTCCTTGGCCACCAGCCCGAAGGCCCCGACGGCAGGCAGGGCCAGGCCCGCCAGAACCGCTCCGGAGAGCACGCTGACACCGAGGAACTTGGCGGCCATCCGGGTCCTGTTGGACCCCTCGCCCGAGCGCTTCTTACCCATGGAGGGAAGCCTACGTTCTCATTCGGCGGACAGACGCCCGTGTGTTCGCCTACGCTGTTTCACGCCAGTCACTGCGATGCGGTTCAGCACCACCTCTGCCTTCACTCTTGTGGGTGATGAGAGGTGTCCGTATTGCCGTCCGTGTCACTCTCTGAGTCTTGCGACCCGGGTGATCCGACCTGATATGGCTGATTGGCCGTTAATGTCGCCCGGTCACTCCGTTGGGTGATCTGCCGCGTACGCATAGTCCGTTCGGGCCATCCAAGATTGGGCCCGAAGGGGGTGTTGCCCCCTGCCCGCCTTCCGTAACGTCCTCAACTGGCAACGGTGAATATGCCGCTGCCGCCGTGGGGGAGCCCCGATTCGGGAGAGGACGGCGCCAGCATGGGCTGGGTAACCGACTGGAGTGCGCAGGCCGCCTGCCGCACTACCGATCCGGATGAACTGTTCGTTCAGGGCGCTGCGCAGAACAGGGCCAAGGCGGTGTGCACGGGGTGCCCGGTGCGCACCGAGTGTCTGGCCGATGCGCTGGACAACCGCGTCGAGTTCGGTGTGTGGGGCGGGATGACCGAGCGCGAGCGCAGGGCGCTGCTGCGGCGCAGGCCGACGGTCACCTCGTGGCGCAGGCTCCTGGAGACCGCCCGGACGGAATACGAGCGCGGGGCGGGGATCCTGTCGCTGGGCGACGAGGAGTACGGCGAGTACGCGGCTGTCGGTTAGTCAGTCCCGGCGGTTAGTAGTCCTGGCGGTTTAGTCAGTCCCGGCAGGGCCCCTCGAAGCGTTCACGGGCCGAAGTGTTCACGGGCGCGGGGCGGATACGTTCGCGCGGGCCGAGCCGTGCGCGGAGGCGGGGGCAGCGGGCTGGGCGGCGAGGCGTTCGCCGATCTCCCGCAGTCCCGCCAGGTCGTGCACATCACCGGGCAGGGCGGCCACTTCCGCCACCGCGACCTCCGGATGCAGAGAGGTGAAGCGGTCGCGCGTGCGGCGCTCGCGGTCGAGCACCTGCATGCGCTCGGCGTGCAGCCGCAGCAGACCGGCCGCCGTCCTGGAAGCCTCTGAGGTCTCGCTGGAAGCCGCTGAGATCTCCGGAGCATCGCTGATCCGTGAAGCGCCGCTGATCCGTGAAGCCCCGCTGCTCTGTGAAGCGTCGCTCGATTCTCCCGAAGACGCCGGCTGGGGGAGGCCGCTCTCGGGAGGGGACGGAACCGTGGGAGCGTCGGTGCCTGCGACGCGGGCGGTACGTGAGCCAGCTTGCCCGCTGTCACGATCCACAATGCCGCCATCGGCAAGATTTTCCGATGAAAGCGCTTCCGCCGCGGCCAGCGCCCGCTCGGCCGTCAGCTGGTCGGCCGCGCTCCCGTGCACGCGGTTGAGGACGACGCCCGCCAGCGGCATCCGCTCCGCGGCCAGCCGCTCCACGAAGTACGCCGCCTCCCGCAGGGCGTCCCGCTCGGGGGCCGCGACGACCAGGAAGGCCGTACCGGGTGCCTGCAGCAGGCGGTACGTGGCGTCCGCCCGGGTGCGGAACCCGCCGAACATGGTGTCCATGGCGGCGACGAACGTCTGGACGTCCCGCAGGAGCTGGGCCCCCATCAGCTTGTTCAGCGGCCCGCTCATCACGGACATGCCGACGCCCAGGAACTTCATCCCGGCCCGTCCGCCGAGCTTCGCCGGCGCGACCAGCAGCTTGATCAGCTTCCCGTCCAGGAACGACCCGAGCCGCCCGGGAGCGTCCAGGAAGTCCAGCGCCGAGCGGCTGGGCGGGGTGTCCACGACGATCAGGTCCCACTCGTCGCGGGAGCGGAGCTGGCCGAGCTTCTCCATGGCCATGTACTCCTGCGTGCCCGCGAAACCGGCCGACAGGGACTGGTAGAAGGGGTTCTCCAGGATCGCCGCGGCGCGCTCCTTGTCGGAGTGGGCCTCCACGATCTCGTCGAAGGTCCGCTTCATGTCGAGCATCATGGCGTGCAGCTCGCCCCCGGCGGACGAGTCGATCCCGGGCACCCGGCGGGGCACGTTGTCGAGCTCCTCGATGCCCATCGACTGCGCCAGCCTGCGCGCCGGGTCGATCGTCAGCACGACGACCTTCCGGCCGCGCTCCGCCGCCCGTACGCCGAGGGCCGCCGCGGTGGTGGTCTTGCCGACGCCGCCGGAGCCGCAGCACACCACGATGCGGGTGCGGGGGTTGTCCAGGACGGGGTCGATGGCGAGGACGGAGGCGGTGTCGAGGCCCTTCCGCTGGGCCGGCAATTCTGCTGTCACTGCGCCACTCCTTGCTTCCGCAGTTCGCGCGCCATGCGGTACAGCCCCGCCAGGTCAACGCCGTCGCCGAGCAGTTCCAGTTCGTACGTGGGCAGGCCGAGCGCCGCTATGCCGGCGCGGCCGCGGTGCTCCAGGGCGAGCCGCTCGGTGTGCTCGCGGGCCTCGGTCAGCAGGGGGCCGACCAGCTGCTCGGTGAGGCCGGGGCCGCGCGCTCCGCCGAAGCCGGTGCGCTCCAGGGCGTGCGAGAGGGCCTGGGCGACGGCGGTCCGCCGGCCGTTCGCGGCGGCCTCCACGGCCGCCGCGTCCAGTATCTCCGGCCGCACCATGTTGATGACGACGCCGCCCACGGGAAGGCCCGCCGCGCGGAGCTCCGCAACGCCGTCGCACGTCTCCTGGACGGGCATCTCCTCCAGCAGCGTCACGAAGTGCACTGCCGTCTCCGGCGACTTGAGCACCCGCATGACGGCCTGCGCCTGATTGTGGATCGGGCCGATCCGGGCGAGCCCGGCCACCTCGTCGTTCACGTTGAGGAAGCGGGTGATGCGGCCGGTGGGCGGGGCGTCCATGATCACGTGGTCGTAGACGAAGCGGCCCGTGCGGTCCTTGCGGCGGACCGCCTCACAGGCCTTTCCGGTCAGCAGGACATCGCGCAGTCCGGGCGCGATGGTTGTCGCAAAATCGATGGCGCCTATCTTCCGCAGAGCGCGCCCCGCGCTGCCGAGTTTGTAGAACATCTGGAGGTAGTCGAGGAGCGCCCGCTCGGCGTCGATGGCCAGGGCGAACACCTCGCCCCCGCCGGGCGCCACCGCGATCTTGCGCTCCTCGTACGGGAGCGCCTCCGTCTCGAACAGCTGGGCTATGCCCTGGCGGCCTTCCACCTCCACCAGGAGAGTGCGCTTGCCCTCGGCGGCGAGGGCAAGCGCGAGTGCCGCGGCGACCGTGGTCTTGCCGGTTCCGCCCTTGCCGCTGACGACATGGAGCCTGCTCATGAATCGGAGCCTAATTCGTCGGCAACGCCCTTGCGGCGCCAGGTGGCGACATGAGGTCATTCGTCGCCGGCGAGAGGCATTACAGTCGGCCTATGACCAAATGGGAATACGCCACCGTGCCGCTGCTCGTGCACGCGACCAAGCAGATCCTGGACACCTGGGGCGAGGACGGCTGGGAGCTCGTCCAGGTCGTCCCGGGGCCGAACAACCCCGAGCAGCTGGTGGCCTACCTCAAGCGGCCGAAGCCGTGAGCGCCGTCGAGAGCAGGCTCGCCGAGCTCGGCCTGAGCCTGCCCGAGGTCGTGCCGCCGCTGGCCGCCTACCAGCCGGCCGTGCGCTCCGGTTCGTACGTCTACACCGCGGGCCAGCTGCCCATGGTCAAGGGTTCCATCCCGGTGACGGGCAAGGTCGGCGCCGAGGTCAGCGCCGAGCAGGCCAAGGAGCTCTCGGCGACCTGCGCGCTGAACGCCCTGGCGGCCGTCAAGTCGGTCGTCGGTGACCTGGACCGCATCGTGCGCGTGGTGAAGGTCGTCGGCTTCGTCGCCTCCGCCCCCGACTTCACCGGCCAGCCGGGCGTCCTCAACGGCGCCAGCGAGCTGCTCGGCGAGGTGCTCGGCGAGAAGGGCGTGCACGCCCGCTCGGCCGTGGGCGTCGCGGTGCTGCCGCTGGACGCGCCGGTCGAGGTCGAGCTCGTGGTCGAGGTCCGGGACTGAGCTGACGTCCGGGACTGAGCTGACGTCCAGGGCCGAGCCGAGGTCTGCGACTGAGCCGAGGCCCAGGACCGAACCGGAGCCCAGGACTGAGCTGAAGCCGGACTGATCGGGCTTCGGCCGGAATCCGTTCACTCCTGTCCGGTGGCGCCGCCTCGCCCACCGCGGGCTCCGGGCCCTCGAACATCCGCCCGTGAGCGCATAGCATCCGGCCATGTCGACTTCGAACGGCCAGTGGTATCCGCCGGAGTGGCCGGACCGGATCAGAGCGCTCACGCGGGGCGAGCTCAAGCCCGTCACTCCCCGCCGTGCGGCGACCGTCCTGCTGCTGCGCGACGGATCCGGCGGCCCCGCCGTCCACATGCTGCGCAGACGCGCCTCCATGGCCTTCGCCGGAGGCGCGTACGCGTATCCGGGCGGCTCCGTCGACCCGCGCGACGAGCGGGACGTGCCCTGGGCCGGACCGGCCCCCGCTGACTGGGCCCGGCGCCTGGGCGTCGACGCCGCTTCCGCACAGGCCGTCGTGTGCGCCGCCGTCCGGGAGACCTTCGAAGAGGCGGGGGTGCTGCTCGCCGGGCCCACCCCCGGCACGGTCGTCGCGGACACCACCGGGCCCGAGTGGGAGGCCGAGCGGGCCGCCCTCGTCAGCCGTGAGCTGTCCTTCGCCGACCTCCTCGTACGGCGGGGCCTGCTGCTGCGCAGCGACCTCTTGGGCGGCTGGGCGCACTGGATCACGCCCGAGTTCGAACCGCGCCGCTACGACACCTGGTTCTTCGTCGCCGCGCTGCCCGAGGGACAGCTCACCCGCAACGCCTCCACCGAAGCGGACCGGACCGTGTGGATCCGCCCTGCGGAGGCGGCCGCCGGCTTCGACCGCGGGGAGCTGCTGATGATGCCGCCCACCATCTCCACGCTGCGCGAGCTGGTCCCGTACGGCAGCGTCGCCGAGGCCCTGACCGCCGCGCGTGACAGGGATCTCACCCCCGTCCTGGCCAGGGCGCGGCTCGAAGGCGGGGAGATCGTGCTGAGCTGGCCCGGACACGACGAATTCACCCGGCACGTCGCCATGAAACCCTCGGGACCTTCGGAGGCCGACTCATGACATCCGCGACCGAACTTCCCGGCCGGCCCCGCGGAGGGGCCCTCGGCGGCCCCGCGACGGCGCGCGCGACCTGTGTCCTTGCGCCCAACCCGTCCCCGATGACGCTCGACGGCACCAACACCTGGATCGTCGCCGAGCCGGATTCCGACCTCGCCGTAGTCATCGATCCCGGACCGCTGGACGAAACGCACCTTCAGGCCGTCGTCTCGACCGCCGAGGCGGCCGGAAAGCGCATCGCGCTCACTCTCCTCACCCACGGCCACCCCGACCACTCCGACGGGGCCGCCCGCTTCGCCGAACTGACCGGTACGCACGTACGGGCCCTCGACCCGGCGCTGCGCCTGGGCGGTGAGGGGCTGGGCATCGGGGACGTGGTCACCACCGGCGGCCTGGAGCTGCACGTGATCTCCACGCCCGGCCACACCGCGGACTCTCTGTGTTTCCACCTGCCCGCCGACGGGGCGGTGTTCACCGGAGACACGGTGCTGGGCCGTGGCACGACGGTCGTCGCCCACCCCGAGGGCCGGCTCGGCGACTACCTCGACTCGCTGCGCCGGCTGCGGGCGCTCACCGTGGACGAGGGAGTGGAGACGGTGCTGCCGGGCCACGGGCCGGTCCTCGACGACGCGCGCGGTGCGGTCGACTTCTACCTCGTGCACCGGGCGAAGCGGCTCGCGCAGGTGGAGACCGCAGTGGAGAACGGCTACCGCACGCCGTCGGAGGTGGTCGCCCACGTCTACGCGGACGTGGACCGTTCGCTGTGGCCGGCAGCGGAGCTGTCCGTACGGGCGCAGCTGGAGTACCTGGGCGAGCACGGGCTGATCCAGTGAGCCGGTAGCCCCCGGGGCTCGTAGCCCCGGTGGTCTCGGGGCCCGGTAGCCCCCGGCGGCTCCGCGCGTGCATGCCGAAGGCCCCTGCCATGCGTGGCAGGGGCCTTCCGAGCTCGTGGGCGCGCCGGAGGGCGCTTCCGTCGGGCCGTGCGCCCGGGGCGTGCGGCGTGCACGCCCCGCACGCGGCGCGTCAGCGAGAGCGCTTCGCGAGCCGCTCCACGTCGAGGAGGATCACCGCACGGGCTTCCAGACGCAGCCAGCCACGGCCGGCGAAGTCGGCGAGGGCCTTGTTGACCGTCTCGCGGGAGGCGCCGACCAGCTGGGCCAGCTCCTCCTGGGTGAGGTCGTGCACCACGTGGATGCCTTCCTCGGACTGCACGCCGAAGCGGCGCGAGAGGTCCAGCAGGGCCTTGGCGACGCGGCCGGGGACGTCCGAGAAGACGAGGTCCGACATCGAGTCGTTGGTGCGGCGCAGCCGGCGGGCGACGGCGCGCAGCAGGGCGGTGGCCACCTCCGGGCGGGCGTTGAGCCACGGCTGCAGGTCGCCGTGGCCGAGGCCGAGCAGCTTGACCTCGGTGAGGGCGGTGGCGGTGGCGGTGCGCGGCCCGGGGTCGAAGAGCGACAGCTCTCCGATGAGCTCACCGGGGCCCAGCACGGCCAGCATGTTCTCGCGGCCGTCGGGGGAGGTGCGGTGGAGCTTCACCTTGCCCTCGGTCACCACGTAGAGGCGGTCGCCGGGGTCCCCTTCGTGGAACAGGGCGTCGCCCCTCGCGAGGGTGGCCTCGCCCATGGAGGCGCGCAGCTCAGCGGCCTGCTCGTCATCGAGCGCCGCGAAAAGCGGGGCGCGCCGCAGAACGTCGTCCACGAGTTCTCTCCTTGTCGACATGCACAGGGGACCGTGGTCCCCATGATGCCCGTCGGTAAAACTGTGTGATCAAACACAAGTGTCGCGCATCGTCGCCCGAAGCCCTACGGCAGGGGTCCGATTGGGCTGTGGTTTTTCTGCGTGAGGGCATGATGTCAGTGGCGGGCCTTAGTCTGGCCGGGTGTCCAATACGCCGGTGAGAGCACAGGGCAAGGGGGCCGGAAGGGTGACTCCGCCTCGTAATTCCGCTGTGGGCGAACGCGCGCCTGCGGGGGCGGCGAAAGCCGCGAAGAAGGCCAAAAAGGAAAGCGGAGAGCCATCTTCCGCAAAGGCGGCCAAGGCCGCGGGGGGCGGCGCCGCCGTGAAGGCCGCCGGCAAACCGGAGTCGCGCACGGCCCTCGTCCGCCGCGCCCGCCGGATCAACCGCGAGCTCGCCGAGGTCTATCCCTACGCCCACCCCGAGCTCGACTTCGAGAATCCCTTCGAGCTCCTGGTCGCCACGGTCCTCTCCGCCCAGACGACGGACCTGCGCGTCAACCAGACCACTCCCGCCCTCTTCGCCGCCTATCCCACGCCCGAGGACATGGCCGCGGCCGACCCCGAGGCGCTGGAGCAGCTCATCCGGCCCACGGGCTTCTTCCGCGCCAAGGCCAAGTCGCTCATCGGCCTGTCCACCGCGATCCGCGACCGCTTCGGCGGAGAGGTGCCCGGCCGCATAGAGGACCTCGTCAGCCTCCCCGGCGTCGGTCGCAAGACCGCCCATGTGGTCCTCGGCAACGCATTCGGCCGGCCGGGGATAACGGTGGACACCCACTTCGGGCGGCTCGTGCGGCGCTGGAAGTGGACCGAGGCCACCGACCCGGAGAAGGTCGAGGCGGAGATCTGCGCGCTCTTCCCCAAGAGCGAGTGGACCATGCTCTCGCACCGCGTGATCTTCCACGGCCGCCGCATCTGCCACTCCCGCAGGCCCGCCTGCGGCGCCTGCCCGATCGCCCCCCTCTGCCCCTCGTACGGGGAGGGGGAGACCGATCCCGAGAAGGCCAAGAAGCTCCTGAAGTACGAGAAGGGCGGCAAGCCCGGCCAGCGGCTCAAGCCCCCGCCCGACTACCCGGGCCTGCCGGCCCCGCCGCTGGGAGGCGACGCATGACGAGCACCTACGGCCGGGGTGCCGCAGTCACCGCGGAGGGCCTGCCCGAGTGGCTGGAGCCGGTGGCGCGCGCCTCGCAGACGATCGAGCCCCACCAGCTCAGCCGCTTCCTGCCGCCCGAGACCGGCGGCCGGCAGTCCGCCGTGCTCGTCCTCTTCGGCGACGGCCCCAGGGGCCCGGAGCTGCTCCTCCTGGAGCGCGCCGGGACGCTGCGCTCGCACGCGGGCCAGCCGTCCTTCCCCGGCGGCGCCCTCGACCCGGAGGACGGCGATCCGGCCGCCGGCGGGCTCGTCCGGGCCGCCCTGCGCGAGGCCGAGGAGGAGACCGGGCTCGATCCCTCGGGCGTCCAGATCTTCGGCGTGCTGCCGCAGCTGTACATCCCGGTCAGCGGATTCGTCGTCACGCCCGTGCTCGGCTGGTGGCACAAGCCCAGCCCCGTCCAGCCGGTCGACGAGGCCGAGACCGCCCGCGTCTTCACCGTGCCCGTGGCCGACCTGACCGACCCGGAGAACAGGGCCACCGCGGTGCACCCGAGCGGCCACACCGGACCCGCCTTCCTGGTCGAGGGGGCCCTCGTGTGGGGCTTCACCGCCGGCGTGATCGACCGGATCCTGCACTACGCGGGCTGGGAGCGCCCCTGGGACCGCGATCGGCAGGTACCGCTGGACCGGCGGGCCTGAGGGGCATGAGACGGTGATCCCGGCTCCCGCCGTCCCCCGGGCCGGCGACACCGCAGACGACATCATTGCGAGGCATACCCGGTGAACGTGCTGGACATCGTGCTGCTGATCGCCGCCGTGTGGTTCGCCGTCGTCGGCTACCGCCAGGGCTTCGTGGTCGGCGTGCTGTCGGTGATCGGATTCATCGGCGGCGGCCTCGTAGCGGTGTACGTCCTGCCCGTCATCTGGGACAGCGCCACCGACGAGGCCACTCCGGGCATGGCCGCCGCCATAGCGGCCGTCGTCATCGTCATCGTGTGCGCCTCCGTTGGCCAGGCCGCCACCACCCACCTGGGCAACAAGCTCCGCCGCCACATCACCTGGTCCCCGGCCCGCGCCCTGGACGCCACCGGCGGCTCCCTCGTCAACGTCCTGGCGATGCTGCTGGTCGCCTGGCTGATCGGCTCCGCCCTCGCCGGCACGTCCCTGCCGACGCTCGGCAAGGAGGTCCGCAACTCCAAGGTGCTGCTCGGCGTCGCCCGGGTGGTGCCGCCGCAGGCCAACACGTGGTTCGCGGACTTCAGCACGGTCCTCGCGCAGAACGGCTTCCCGCAGGTCTTCGCGCCCTTCTCCACCGAACCCATCACCAACGTGCCCGCCCCCGACCCCGGGCTCGCGGGCAGCCCCGTCGCCACGGAGGCCCAGCGCAGCATCGTCAAGGTCGTCGGCACCGCGCCCAGCTGCGGCAAGGTCCTGGAGGGCACCGGCTTCGTCTTCGCCCCGCAGCGGGTGATGACCAACGCCCACGTCGTCGGCGGCGTCGACGAGCCCACCGTGCAGGTCGGCGGCCAGGGCCGGCAGTACGAGGCCAAGGTCGTCCTCTACGACTGGAAGCGCGACATCGCCGTGCTGGACGTCCCGGCCCTGGAGGCGCCCGAGCTGCGGTTCGCCCCGGGCGACGCGGAGAGCGGCAAGGGCGCGATCGTGGCCGGCTTCCCGGAGAACGGCTCCTACGACGTGCGCGCCGCGCGCGTCCGCAGCCGCGTCCAGGCGAACGGCCCGGACATCTACCGCCGGGGCAACGTCCGCCGCGACGTCTACTCGCTCTACACCGTCGTCCGCCAGGGCAACTCCGGCGGGCCGCTGCTCACGCCGGACGGCCGCGTCTACGGAGTGGTGTTCGCCAAGTCCCTCGACGACGCCGAGACCGGCTACGCCCTGACGGCGGACGAGGTCCGCGGTGACGCCGCCAGTGGCCGCCGGGCGACCGAGCGGGTCAACACCCAGGGCTGCGCCCTCTGAGGCCTTCGGGGGCCCTTCCGGGGGCTTTCCCGGGCTTCCCGGCGCTACCGGGTCGGCGACTGCAGGGGTTGGCGACTGACGAGGCCGGCCCTGTGCGGATCAGCGGCCGCGCGGGTGATGGCGCAGCCGCGCGGACACCCATCGGGCACGCCGCCGGATGATGCGCGGAATGCCGATGCGCGGATCGTGCCCGGCGGATGGCCGGTGCTCGACCCTCCCGGCCCTCTCCGGCATCTCGCTCACGATCAGCGCGGCGTCGCCCTCGGCGCCCCGCTCCTGAGTCACGTCACGGTAGTCGTGCGTCCAGCCCATACCGTGCTCTGTGCCCGGGCGGAAAGGTCGGTAATCGCCCGGGGGTCGCTCGGTTGGCCTATGCGCCGGGCAATTGGCCGTTCGAAGAACGGACGTTCCCCTTCGGTTTACGGAGCGTGGCACGCCCCGTGTCCCGTCGGCCCGAGGCCTTTCGGCCAGTGCTACCGGTCCGGTTCCGGATCCTTGAGCCAGTTGATCAGCTCGGTCGAGAAGGCCACGGGATCCTCTTCGTGCGGGAAGTGGCCGAGCCCGTCGAAGAGCCGCCAGCGGTACGGCGCCTCCACGTACTTCCCGGAACCCGCCGCGCTGCGCGTGCGCATCACCGGATCGAGGGAACCGTGCAGGTGCAGCGTGGGCACCCGGACGGGCCGCTTCATGCGCCGGTTGAACTGGAGGCCGTCCGGCCGGGCCATCGACCGCACCATCCAGCGGTACGGCTCGATCGAGCAGTGCGCCGTCGACGGGATCGACATCGCCCGCCGGTAGGTGTCCACGGCCTCGTCGTCCGGCTGCCGCGGCCCCGACCAGTCGCGCACCAGGCGTCCCACCAGGGCCGCGTCGTCGGCGACCAGCCGGCGCTCCGGGATCCACGGCCGCTGGAAGCCCCAGATGTGGCTGCCGGCGGAGCTCTGCTTGGGGTCGGCGAGCATCGCCGAGCGCCAGCGGCGCGGGTGCGGCATGGAGGAGACCGCGAGCCTGCGCACGAGCTTGGGCCGCATCACGGCCGCCGTCCACGCCAGGTAGCCACCGAGGTCGTGGCCGACCAGGGCGGCGTCCGGCTCGCCCAGGGAACGGATCACGCCGGTGATGTCGAGGGCCAGGTTGGCCGGGTCGTAGCCCCGCGGCGTACGGTCGCTGCCGCCCACCCCGCGCAGATCCATGGCCACCGCCCGGAAGCCCGCCTCCGCGAGCGCCGGCAGCTGGTACCGCCACGTCCACCAGAACTGCGGGAAGCCGTGCAGGAGCAGCACCAGCGGCCCGTCGCCCATCTCGGCCATGTGGAACCGCGCGCCGTTCGCCGCGACGTCCCGGTGGGCCCAGGGCCCCTCGGGCCGGACGACCGAAGCGGCGGAGCCACCCGGGGTGCCCGCCGGGGCGGGCTCCGGCACGGCGGCGGCCGGAAGATCGGGGTCGGGCGACTCGGTCACTGCGGAGGTCTCGGGCACCGTCATACGGTCGAGCGTGTCACAGATGCGTCGGCGGGGCTCGTGTCCGTCAGAGGGCGCGGATGCGGCTTGACGGTGCCCAGCACGGCGGCCGTCTGCTTCGCCGAGGCGATGCTCTTCTCGGGCTTGCTGACCTTCTTGAACTTGGTCACCGCCAGCAGCCCCAGCAGCCCCGCGATCAGCAGGTACGCGCCGCCGACGATCAGGAACGACCAGGCGAGCCCGAGACCGAGGTTGTGGATGCCGTACGCGGCCGCGAAGCTCAGCACGGGCAGCGAGAACAGCGCGAGCGTCCCGGCCGCACCGATCGCACCGCCGCCGATGCCCACCCGCTTGACGTCCTGCCGCAGCTCGGCCTTGGCCAGTGCGATCTCGTCGTGCACCAGCGCGGACAGCTCGGTGGTGGCCGTAGCCACCAGCTGGCCGAGAGTGCGGTTCGCACCGTTCGCACCGTCGTCGGCTGCGCTCATCGGCTGCTCCCTCATCTTCGTCGCCACGTCATCCGCGGGCTTTCAGCGGATGTAAAGACTCTCAGATCATGCCGGACCATCGTCCCGGGTGGTGGGCCCGGAGGCGACTTCGGCCAGCCTGCGGTGCTCGGCGGCCTTCGCCTCCAGGATTGCCGCCATCCGCAGGTGGTAGTCCGGGTTGCCCTGTTCGTAGATGTCGGGGATGCCGTCCTGGTCCTCGTCGCGGTCCTCGTCCGCGCACAGTTTCTTGTACTTGTTGTCGCGCAGCTTGAGGAGCACGCTCGCGACGACCGCGGCGATCAGCGAGCCGACGAGCACGGCCGCCTTGATCTCGTCGGCGAGCAGCAGGTCCGTGCCGAAGGCCAGCTCGCCGATGAGCAGGGACACCGTGAAGCCGATGCCCGCGAGCGAGGCGACGGCGAGCACGTCGGGCCACTTCAGGTCCGGATTGAGCTCGGCCCGGGTGAACCTCGCGGCGACCCACGTCCCGCCGAAGACGCCGATCGTCTTGCCGGCCACCAGACCGAGAACGACGCCCAGCGTCTCGGGCTTGGTGAAGACGTCCGACAGCGCACCGCCGGAGACCACCACCCCCGCCGAGAACAGGGCGAAGAGCGGCACCGCCAGGCCTGCCGAGAGGGGGCGCACGAGGTGCTCGATGTGCTCCCCCGGGGAGTGCCGCTCGCCCTCGTGACGGTGGCAGCGCAGCATCAGGCCCATGGCCACGCCCGCGATGGTGGCGTGGACGCCGCTGTTGTACATCAGCGCCCAGTTGACGACGGCCAGCGGCACGTAGACGTACCAGCCGCGGACCCCCTTGCGCAGCAGGAGCCAGAAGACGGCCAGGCCCAGCACGGCGAAGCCCAGGGCGGCGAAGTTCAGTGTCTGCGTGAAGAAGACCGCGATGATCAGGATCGCGAACAGGTCGTCGACCACGGCCAGGGTGAGCAGGAACGCGCGCAGTGCCGAGGGCAGCGCCGTGCCGATGACGGCCAGGACGGCCAGGGCGAAGGCGATGTCGGTGGCGGTGGGGACCGCCCAGCCGGCCGGCGAGCCGTTGCCGCTGGTCGCGACGGTCAAGTAGACGAGCGCGGGCACGGCCATGCCGCAGATCGCGGCGATGACGGGAAGCAGCGCCGCCTTCGGGTCGCGCAGCTCGCCGGCCACCAGCTCGCGCTTGAGCTCGATGCCCGCGACGAAGAAGAAGACGGCGAGCAGGCCGTCGGCCGCCCAGTGCTGCACGGAGAGGTTCAGCCCCAGGGAGCCCGGACCGAAGTGGAAGTCGCGCACGGCCTCGTAGCCGTCGCGCAGCGGGGTGTTCGCCCAGATCAGCGCGGCCACGGCGGCGACGAGCAGGAGCACACCGCCGACGGTCTCGGTACGCAGGGCGTCGGCGAGGAAGTTCCGCTCGGGCAGCGGCAACCGGCCGAGGAATACGGAACGGCGGTTCTTGGGCGCGGCCACGGCGGGGGACCTCCTGGGCGTCGGATACACGTGTGCTGTGTGCCGACCAGACTTCCCGGCGCGCCTCTGATTCTTGTCGCGATTTTTACGCGACCACCACTTACCTTAACCGGAAAGGGTGAAAGGGCGCCCGGCTGCTTGCCGGGCGCCCTTCCTTATGACCAGGTGTTCGGTCCTTATGACCGGGTGTTCGGTCCTTCCCTGCTCAGTCCTCGGAGGCAGCCGAGGGGAGCTGGGACTGGATGAGGTCCATGACCGAGGAGTCGGTCAGGGTGGTCACGTCACCCAGGGTGCGGTTCTCGGCCACGTCGCGCAGGAGGCGGCGCATGATCTTGCCCGAGCGGGTCTTGGGCAGCTCGGCGACCGGCAGGATCCGCTTGGGCTTGGCGATCGGGCCGAGCTGCTTGGCGACGTGCGCCCGCAGCTCCTCGACCAGGCCCTCCTCCGTGGCGTCGGCGCCGCCGCGGAGGATGACGAAGGCGCAGATGGCCTGGGTGGTCTGCGGGTCCGCCGCGCCGACGACCGCCGCCTCGGCGACCTTCGGGTGCGAGACCAGCGCGGACTCGACCTCGGTGGTGGAGATGTTGTGGCCGGAGACGAGCATGACGTCGTCCACGCGGCCGAGCAGCCAGATGTCGCCGTCGTCGTCCTTCTTGGCGCCGTCGCCCGCGAAGTACTTGCCCTCGAAGCGGGACCAGTAGGTGTCGAGGTAGCGCTGGTCGTCGCCCCAGATGGTGCGGAGCATCGACGGCCACGGCTCGGTGAGGACGAGATAGCCGCCCGAGCCGTCCGGCACCTCCCGGGCCTCGTCGTCCACGACCGTGGCCGCGATGCCGGGGAGCGGGACCTGCGCCGAGCCCGGCTTGGTCTCGGTGACCCCGGGCAGCGGGCTGATCATGATGCTGCCCGTCTCCGTCTGCCACCAGGTGTCGACCACCGGGGTGCGGTCGCCGCCGATGTGCTTGCGGTACCAGACCCAGGCCTCGGGGTTGATGGGCTCGCCGACCGAGCCGAGCACGCGCAGGCTGCTCAGGTCGAACTTGGCCGGGATGTCGTCGCCCCACTTCATGGCGGCGCGGATCGCGGTCGGCGCGGTGTAGAGGATCGTGACGCCGTACTTCTGCACGATCTCCCACCAGCGGCCCTGGTGGGGGCTGTCGGGCGTGCCCTCGTAGAGCACTTCGGTGGCGCCGTTGCTGAGCGGGCCGTAGACGATGTACGAGTGGCCGGTCACCCAGCCGACGTCGGCGGTGCACCAGAAGACGTCCGACTCCGGCTTGAGGTCGAAGACGGCGTGGTGGGTGTACGACGTCTGGGTCAGATAGCCGCCGGTGGTGTGCAGGATGCCCTTCGGCTTACCCGTGGTGCCCGAGGTGTAGAGGATGAAGAGCGGGTGCTCGGCGTCGAACGCCTGCGGCGTGTGCTGCTCGGGCTGGCGGTCGACGAGGTCGTGCCACCACACGTCGCGGCCTTCGGTCCAGCCGATGCCGTCCTGGCCCGTGCGGCGGACGACGAGGACGCTGCGGACGTTCTCCGTGCCGGGGCGGGTGAGGGCCTCGTCCACGGCGGGCTTCAGGGCGGAGGGCTTGCCCCGGCGGTAGCCGCCGTCGGCGGTGATGACGACGCGGGCGTCGGCGTCGTTGATGCGCGTGGCGAGGGCGTCGGCGGAGAAGCCGCCGAAGACCAGCGAGTGCGGTGCGCCGATCCGGGCGCAGGCGAGCATCGAGACGACGGCCTCGGGGATCATCGGCAGGTAGATGGCGACGCGGTCGCCGGCCCGCACGCCCAGCTCGGTGAGGGCGTGGGCCGCCTTGGAGACCTCGCGCTGGAGGTCGGCATAGGTGATGGTGCGGGTGTCGCCGGGCTCGCCCTCGAAGTGCAGGGCGACGCGGTCGCCCAGGCCGTTCTCCACATGGCGGTCGACGCAGTTGTACGCGACGTTGAGCTTGCCGTCGGCGAACCACTTGGCGAACGGCGGGTTCGACCAGTCGAGGGTCTCGGTCGGCTCCGTCTCCCAGCTCAGCCGGCGGGCCTGCGCCGCCCAGAAGCCCAGCCGGTCAGCCCTCGCCTGCTCGTACGCCTCCGCGGTGACATTGGCGCTCGCGGCCAGGGCGGCAGGCGGTGTGAAGCGGCGTTCCTCCTTCAGGAGGTTGGCCAGGCTCTCGTTGCTCACGACATCTCCCTTTCTCAGGGTGCCCGTTGGGTGATCGTGCTGTGCCCGTGGGTGCCCGTAGTGTCCCGGGGCATAGCTCACCAGCCCGGGGCACACCCTGACAAGGGCTGTTGATAAAAATGGTTTAGACCTGTAGTGGGGTCCGGAGCGCGATCACGAGGGGATACGGACGGCCTCGGGAACCTCGGGCCGTACGGCCGTGAAGGTGCGCGAGGGCGGGTCCAGCACATAGGCCTGGGCCTCGCCCACGTGGAAGTACATGCCGTGCAGCTGGAGCGTTCCTTCGGCCACGCGGCGGGCGACGCAGCTGTGGGCCATCAGGTGGTCGAGCTGCTGCACCACATTGACCAGCGCCAGGCGCTCCAGGGCGTCCGCCACGGGCCGGTCGGCCACCGCCACCTCGCCGCGGCCGAGCCTGCCGATCCGCCGCGTGCGGGCCAGGCTCGGGCGGCCGTGCCGCAGCCATCGCGTGAGCGTGGTCTCCGCCGGGCCGGGGTCCGTGCCTTCGGAGTCGAGCAGCGCCTGCATCGCCCCGCATCCCGAGTGCCCGCAGACGGTGATGCTGCTGACCTTCAGCACCTCCACCGCGTACTCCACGGCCGCGCCGACGGAGTCGCACGAGCCGTCCGTGGCGGGCGGCGGGATGAGATTGCCGACATTGCGCACCGTGAAGAGGTCGCCCGGGCCGCTGGACGTGATCATGCTGGTGACGAGCCGGGAGTCCGCGCAGGTGAGGAAGAGCTGGGTCGGGCACTGGCCCTCGCGGGCGAGCCGCGCCAGCTCGTCCCGTACGAGCGGGGCCGTATTGCGCTGGAAGGCGCTGACGCCGCCGAGGAGCTGCCGGCCGCCGGCCGGCGCGACGGTGCCGGCCGGTGCAGTGGGCCGGGTGCAGTGGTGGTTGCGCCAGGGCGTCCAGGGGCGGCACGCGTGCGTGCCGGCCGGCTGGGCGATGGGCCGCCCGCCGCGCCCCCTGAGCGTGACCCATCCGCCTCGCGCGCGATGGGCGTTCGTCCACGACTGCAGGGTGTCGTACGCGGTGTGGTCCATGAAGGAGCCGCCCAGCTCCACGACGACACCCGCCCCCGGCGGCACCTGGGCGAGCGCCCGGCTCAGCTTGGGGACCGCCAGGAACGTCAACTGGCCGCTGACGCGCACCAGGTGGCCGCCGTCCTCCTCGTCCACGGTGATGCGCGTGTGGGCGAGGCGGCGCAGGGAGAGGAACGCTGTGACCACGATGCCGACGGCGACGCCCTGCAGGACGCCGAACAGCACCACTGCCCCGAGCGTGGACGCGTACATCGGGAACTCGCGGTGTCGCTGGACGTGCTTGATGTGCGCGAAGCTCACCATTTTCACTCCGACCACCATCACCAGCGCGGCGAGGGCCGCCAGCGGGATCAGCTCCAGGGCCGTCGCGAGAAGGCCGGCGCAGAGCAGCACCCACAGGCCGTGCAGGACGGTGGACTTACGGGAGGCGGCGCCCGCCTCCACGTTCGCCGACCCGCGGATCGCGCCGCCGGCGACCGGCAGGCCGCCGAGGAGCCCGGACACCACATTGGCCGCTCCTTGGCCGGCCAGCTCGCGGTCGAGCCCGGCCGGCTCCTGCTGCAGGCCCGCCCGCTCCGCGCGCAGCCTGTCGACGGCGACGGCCGCCAGCAGCGACTCCATGCTCGCCACGAGCGTGACCGTCAGCACCGCAGCGAAGACGCCCAGCACCGGCCCGTCCGGCAGGGCGGGCAGCGCCTGCAACTGCCACTGGGGAAGGGAGACGCGGGGCACGGGCATGTTGGTGCTGACGCCGGTGGCGATGGCGACGGCGGCCAGCGGGGCGGGGACCGTACGCAGCCACTGCCCCGCCCGGCCGGGCAGCCGGGGCCAGCCCACCAGCACCGCCGCCGTGACGGCCCCGACCAGCAGGGCCGGGGGATGCGGGTGACCCAGCTCCGAAGGAAGGTCGGCCAGATTCTCCAGAGCGGAGCTGTTAGGGGTGCCGCCCAGGACGACGTGGAGCTGACCGAGGGCGATCGTGACACCGATGCCGGCGAGCACACCGTGCACGATCGCCGGGCTGACGGCCAGCGCACTGCGGGCCACCCGGGCCGCCCCGAGGGCCATTTGGGTCAGCCCGGCGAGCGCGGTGATCGCGCAGGTGGCCCGCCAGCCGTACCGCTGCACGAGCTCGGCGGTCACCACGACCAGGCCCGTGGCGGCGCCGCTCACCTGGAGCGGCGCGCCGCCGAGCAGCCCCGCCACGATGCCGCCGGCCGCTGCCGCCACCAGCCCGGCCTGGAGCGGCGCCCCGGTGGCCAGCGCAATGCCGAGGGAGAGCGGCACGGCGATCAGGAAGATGACGAAGGAAGCGGAAAGATCCCGGTGCCAGCTCGACCGGTCGGCGGCGGGCCTGCCGCCGGGGGCCGGTTGGGGGTGGTGCGGCGATGGTGGCTGAGGCTGCATGGGCGTTCCCGTCTTCGTCGGGGCGGCGCGGACGCGCAGGAGAGGCGGCCGTGGTCACGGCGCGCAGCGGCGGAAGCGGCTGCGGTGGCGGGGGTTAACTCAACTCTCGGTAAACGGATCGTAATGGAGAGTAAAGAGCCGGGGAAGGGCGGCGGCTCGAATAAAGGCGCGGTTCCGCCTATTGAGTGAATTCGTCATTTTATCCGCTTGTCATTCCGATAAATGAGGTCCGGCCGTGCGAGGTTGAGGTGCCGGATCGGGCAGTCAGCGAAGGCAGAGGTGGCTGATGGCCGCTGGGTGGAAAGTGGCGCTGGGCGGCCTCACGGCCCTTGCCCTGGCGACGGGTTCGGCGGGCTGCTCGGGCGATGCCGCGCCCGGCACGCTGCGCGGCTCCGCCGACCCCGAGGCCGGCCGCCGTCCGGTCCGCCTCATCGGCGACGGTTCCACCGCCGACACGGGCCCCCAGCCCGGACAGCCGGCGGCCGACCGGCTGCAGCCCGGGCACAGGCCGCCGCAGTTCGTCGTCTTCTCGTGGGACGGTGCGGGCGAGGACGGACAGCACCTGTTCTCGCGCTTCCGCGAGGTCGGCAGGAAGTACCACGCCACCATGACGTACTTCCTCAGCGGCGTGTACATGCTGCCCGCCGGCAAACGGCGCGTGTACGCACCGCCCAGGCACCGGCGCGGCGCCTCGGACATCGGCTTCAACACCGTGAAGGGCGTCAGGGACACGGTGGAGCAGCTCCGCGGCGCCTGGCTGGACGGGAACGAGATCGGCACGCACTTCAACGGCCACTTCTGCGGCCCCGGCCAGGGGGTCGGGACCTGGTCGCCCAAGGAGTGGAAGAGCGAGATCCGGCAGGCGCGCTCGCTGGTCGGGAAGTGGAAGACCAACGCCGGCCTGAAGGAAGAGGACCCGCTCCCGTTCGACTACGGCAAGGAGCTCGTCGGCGGCCGCGCCCCCTGCCTCGAAGGCCAGCGCAACCTCGTCCGGGCCGCCAAGGACATGGGCTTCCGCTACGACGCGAGCTCCGTCGGCGGCCGCCAGGTCTGGCCCCGCAAGCTCAACGGCCTCTGGGACTTCCCGCTGCAGGACGTGCCCGTCCCCGGGCGGGACTTCGAGACCCTGTCGATGGACTACAACTTCCTCGCCAACCAGTCCGGGACGACCCGGGGCGACCGTGCCCTCCACCGCGCCTGGGGCCGCCAGATGCGCGACGGCCTCCTCGCCGGCTTCCGCCGCGCCTACCGCGGCAACCGGGCGCCGTTCTTCATCGGCGACCACTTCGAGTCCTGGAACGGCGGCACGTACATGCGGGCGGTCGAGGACACCATCAAGACCGTCTGCACGAAGGAGGAAGTGCGCTGCGTGTCCTTCAAGCAGCTGGCCGACTGGCTCGACGCGCAGGACAGCAGGCTCCTTGCGGCGCTGCGCGGGCTCGACGTCGGCCAGGCCCCCGAGGGCGGCTGGGAACGCTTCCCCGCCGCCCGGCGCGTCAGGCGGGCTGCGGAGTAGACGCCCAGCGCTCGTCCAGGACGAAGGACGGGTCGACCTGGGCCGCCAGGTCGGCGCCCGTCTTGGCGTTGCCCCAGCTCTCCGCGTTCTTCAGGTGGAAGTGGACCATCTGGCGGGTGTAGCGCTGCCAGTCCCGCAGCTCGTACGAGCCGTCGGCCGTCTCGCGCAGGGTGCGCAGCGCCCGGTGGTTGTGCTCCTCGAGCAGGCCGAAGCGAGGCGGCCGGCCCTTCTCCATCGCGCGCACCCACTCGGAGTGGCCGAAGGTCACCAGGAGGTCCTCGCCGACCTCGTCGCGCAGGAAGTCGATGTCGTCCTGGCCCTGCACCTTGTTGCCCACGACCTTGAGGCAGACGCCGAAGTCGCGTGCGTACTCCTTGTACTGGCGGTAGACGGACACGCCCTTGCGGGTGGGTTCGGCGACCAGGAACGTCATGTCGAACCGGGTGAACATCCCCGACGCGAAGGAATCGCTGCCGGCGGTCATGTCGACGACGACGTACTCGCCGGGGCCGTCCACCAGGTGGTTGAGGCACAGCTCGACCGCCCCGACCTTGGAGTGGTAGCAGGCGACGCCGAGGTCGGACTCGGTGAACGGGCCGGTCACCATCAGCCGTACGGGGCCGCCGTCGAGCTCGACGGGGCGGGCGCACGCGGCGTAGACCGGGTTGTCCTCGCCGATCCGCAGCAGGCGCGAGCCCTCGCCCGGGGGCGTCGTCTTGATCATTGTCTCGGCGGAGGTGATGCGGGGGTTGCTGCCGCGCAGATAGTTCTTGATCAGGGGCAGGTGAGCGCCCATCGCGGGCAGTGCGGAGGTCTCCTCCTCGTCCAGCCCGAGCGCCGCGCCGAGGTGCTGGTTGATATCGGCGTCCACCGCCACGACGGGGGCGCGGTCCGCGGCGAGGTGGCGGATGAACAGCGAGGACAGCGTGGTCTTCCCGCTGCCGCCCTTCCCTACGAAAGCGATCTTCATGTTCACCAAGCGTAGGTGGGAGGGTGCACGGAGTGAGAGCGCTGAGTGAAGAAGACCACTCGTTCGAGGGGTGTAGACCCGAAGTGCGTACTGTCTTACGCATGAGTACGACTGCCGATCCGCTCGCCGCTCTTGCCTCGCTGCCCGGCGTGGCCGACTCCGTGGACTCCGTGCGCAAGGCGGTGGACCGCGTCTACGGGCACCGGGTGATGCGCCGCCGCAGCAACGAGATCACCTCCGAGGCCGCGCTGCGCGGCGCGCGCGGCTCGGCCGCGCTGTCGGGCGCCGACTGGGCGCTCGAAGAGGTGCGCCGCCGCACCGACTTCGGTGTCGAGACGGAGGCGCGGACCGTGGGTGCGGCCCTCCGGCTGACCGCGGAGGCGGGGCAGCTGCTGAGCGTGTGGCGGCAGTCGCCGCTGCGGGTGCTGGCCAGGCTGCACCTGGTGGCCGCGGGCGGGACTCGGCCGGACGAGACGGTCGGCCGGCCCCGGCTGGCGGGCGAGCCGGTCGACGAGCCGCTGGTCCGGCTGGCGGTGCCCGGCGCGTCGGAGGTGGCGGGCCGGCTGGAGGGCCTGGCGGGGCTGCTCCTCGCGGGCACGGAGGCGCCCGCGCTGGTGACGGCGGCCGTGGTGCACGGCGAACTGCTCGCGCTGCGCCCCTTCGGGTCGTTCAACGGCCTGGTCGCGCGGGCCGCCGAACGCATCGTCCTGGTGGGCAGCGGGCTCGATCCCAAGGCGGTCTGCCCGGCCGAGGTCGGCCACGCCGAGCTGGGCGAGGAGGCCTATCTGGCGGCGCTCGACGGCTATGCGTCGGGGACGCCGGAGGGCGTCGGAGCCTGGATCGCGCACTGCGGCCGGGCGGTCGAGCTGGGCGTGCGCGAGAGCACGGCGGTGTGCGAGGCGCTCCAGCGCGGAGCCGCCTGACGGGGCGCCCGGCGCGCGGAACTTCCTGCGCCGGGCCTGCCTGAAGTGAGGAAAGTCCCGGACAGGGTTGCGGCGGCACCGGTCAATTCCGGTACCGCCGCTGGCATGTTCGCCGGGTTACCATGCGTGCACGATGTTCGCCCATCAGGCCGGGGACTTTGCCCGTCACCTGGTGCGGCTGGCCCGTAATCGACGGGTCGGCGTCGCGTGGGTGCCCGGCGTTCATGCTTCGGTCCGTGGGGCCGTGGTGCGTGAAGGGCGTCCTCTCGGATGTCCCTGGTCTCGCGGGCCGTTAAGTCCTTTCTACTCCTGTCGCCGCTGAAGCGGAAGGCCGGGCCGTAATTCTTTGTATTTACTGCTAAATCGGGGCGATGCGGACTCCGGGCTCCCGGCGTCGTCCGGCCAGCCAGACCAGTCCCGCCGTGGCTGCGGCGGCACCGACGGCGGCTGCCGCGACGAGAGCGGGGCGCGAAGGCATCGACAGACCGGGCACTCGCTGCTTGAGCCGGACGGGACGGTTGAAGGTGAGAACCGGCCAGTCGCGGGCGGCTGCTTCCTTGCGCAGCGCCCGGTCGGGGTTGACCGCGTGCGGGTGGCCGACGGTTTCGAGCATGGGGATGTCGGTGACGGAGTCGCTGTACGCGTAGCAGCGCGAGAGGTCGTATCCCTCCGACTCGGCGAGCTCCTTGATGGCTTCGGCCTTGGTGGGGCCGTAGGCGTAGTACTCGATTTCGCCGGTGAAGGCGCCGTCCTCGACGACCATGCGGGTGGCGACTACACGGTCCGCGCCCAGGAGTTCGCCGATGGGCTCGACGACCTCGGCGCCCGAGGTGCTGACAATCACCACGTCGCGCCCGGCGGTGTGGTGTGCTTCGATGAGGGAGGCGGCTTCGTCGTAAATGATCGGGTCGATGAGTTCGTGCAGTGTCTCGGCGACGATCTCGCGGACCTGCTGGACATTCCAGCCCCTGCAGAGCGCCGAGAGATACTCACGCATCCGCTCCATCTGATCGTGATCGGCTCCTCCGGCGAGGAAGACGAACTGCGCGTAGGCGGTGCGCAGCACTGCTCGCCGGTTGATCAAGCCACCTTGGTAGAACGACTTGCTGAAGGTGAGCGTGCTCGACTTCGCAATGACCGTCTTGTCCAGATCAAAGAACGCGGCTGTCCGGGGCAACGAGTGGTTTTCCACGGGGCCGAGCATAGGCGCCCTCCATTCGGCGTAAGCTGAGGCGTGTGGGTTTGCCTGAGAAGGCTCTCGGGTACACCATGGAAGTCACGGATCGTTCGCGACCGTGTCTAACCCGGTCCGACTCCTCCCCCCCCCGAGTCGGCCGTGGGGACGACCCCCGCTCTCCCCCCCGGCGGGGGTCGTCGCATGTCCGGATGCTTTTCGGGGCTCCCCATCCGGCTTTCCTCCCTCCCGCGCCGCCCGTCCGGCGGCTGCCTCCCTCCCTTCATACACGCTACGCAGCGTAATCGGCATGCTGCTCTCCGGAAGTCACCGGTATAGGTGACCGGGATATTCACAGCGGCTGGGTTGTCCACAGTTTTCGACCAAGATCCACATTATTTTTCAGTTCGCTGCACGGTGATTCCCCGCGCTCTTCCGCGATGTCCGCGGAGGCGAGAGAGCGCAGTTGAGACGGGGAGGACGCCGTGTCCGGATCCAGCGCATCCGAATGGCCGCCCGCTGCCGCCGGGAGGCAGCGCGGACCACTGATCATCGCCGAGGACGAGGGGCTGCTCGACGACCTGCTGCGCCTGTGCGCGGCGGCCGGCGCCGTGCCCGAAGTGGCGCACAGCGCCCCCGCACGCCGGGGCGCGGGGCTGGATCCACCGCTGATCCTGGTCGGGGAGGACTGCGCGCCCCGGCTGCGCGGCTCGCGCCTCGCAGCCCACGGGGATGCGGTGCTGCTCGTCGGCCGGGACCGAGGCGATGCCGGCGTGTGGCGGCTGGCCATGGAGATCGGCGCCCGTGATGTGGTGCTGCTGCCCGGCTGGGAGGGCCGGCTCGTCGAGCGGATCGCCGATGCCGTCGAGGGCGCCGGGCGGCCCGCCCTCACCGTCGGGGCGATCGGCGGGTGCGGCGGCGCGGGCGCGAGCACGCTGGCCTGCGCCCTCGCCGTCAGTGCGGCCGCTGCAGGGCGGCGCACCATGCTCATCGACGGCGACCCGCTGGGCGGCGGTCTCGACGTCCTGCTCGGCGGAGAAAGGGCCGAAGGGCTGCGCTGGCCGGCCTTCGCGGATTCCCGCGGCCGTGTGGCGTGCCAGGCGCTGGAGGAAGCCCTTCCCGAGCTCCACTCGATGCGCCTGCTCAGCTGGGACCGCGGGCCCTGCACGGCCGTGCCGCCCGAAGCAATGAAGGCCGTCCTGGCGGCCGCGCGCCGCCGGGGAGGCGCGGTGGTCGTCGATCTGCCGCGCCGGCTCGACGAAGCGGCCCTCGAAGCCCTCGGCCAGCTCGACGCGGCCCTGCTGGTGGTGCCGGCGGAGCTGCGGGCCGTGGCCGCGGCGCACCGTGTCGCCGCCACCGTCGCAGCCGTCCTCGGTGACCTACGAGTCGTCGTTCGCGCTCCGCGCTCCCCCGGCCTCGACGGCGAGCAGGTCTCCCGTCTCCTCGGCCTGCCCCTCGCCGGGGAGCTTCCTCCGGAAGCCCGGCTGCGGCCCGCCCTCGCAGCGGGCAGGCCGCCGGGCGGTGAGCGCGGCCCGCTGGCCCGGTTCTGCACCGACTTCTGGGCCTGCTTCGAGGCCGCTCAAGGGGTGCCGTCATGAGCACCGCCCTGCTGGAGGCCGTACGGCTGAGGCTGGCCGAGAGCGGCGCCGACCCCACCCCCGCCAGGGTCGCGGAGGCACTGCGCCAAGAAGGCCGGCTCCTGGGGGACGCCGAGATCCTCGGAGTCGCGGCCCGGCTGCGCTCCGAGCTGATCGGCGCCGGCCCGCTGGAACGCCTGCTGGCCGAGCCCGACGTCACCGACGTCCTCGTCACCGCTCCCGATCAGGTCTGGGTCGACCGGGGTGCGGGCCTGGAGCGCACAGACGTCGCCTTCCCGGATGCGGCGGCCGTGCGCAGGCTCGCCCAGCGGCTCGCCGCCATCGCCGGGCGCCGGCTGGACGACGCCCGCCCCTGGGTCGACGCCCGGCTGCCCGACGGTACCCGGCTGCATGCGGTGCTGCCCCCGATCGCCGTCGGGTCCACTTGTCTCTCGCTGCGCGTCGTGCGCCCCCGCGCCTTCACCCTGGACGACCTCGTGGCCGCCGGGACGGTGCCGCCGGGCGGGGACCGGCTGCTTCGGGCGGTGCTCGAAGCGAGGCTGTCCTTCGTCATCAGCGGCGGGACGGGCAGCGGCAAGACCACCTTGCTGACCACCTTGCTGGGGCTGGTGGCGGCGGACGAGCGGATCGTCCTCGCCGAGGACTCCGCCGAACTGCGCCCCGATCACCCGCACGTGGTCCGGCTGGAGACCCGCCCGGCGAATCAGGAGGGCATGGGCCTGGTCACCCTGCGGGACCTGGTCCGGCAGGCCCTGCGCATGCGCCCCGACCGGCTGGTGGTGGGCGAGGTCCGCGGGCCGGAGGTCACGGACCTGCTGGCCGCTCTCAACACCGGTCATGAGGGCGGCTGCGGGACGGTTCATGCGAATGCCGCGGCGGACGTGCCGGCCCGGCTGGAGGCGCTGGGATCGGCTGCCGGGCTCGACCGGGCCGCGCTGCACAGCCAATTGGCGGCGGGCCTGTCGGTGGTCATCCACCTCGTACGGGACCGGGGCGGGCGGCGGCGGGTCGCCGAGGTGCATGTGCTCGACCGGGACGCTGCCGGGTTCGTCACGACGGTGCCGGCGGTCGTCCGGGGCGCCGGGGGCTTTGAGCGGGCGCGTGGATGGGGCCGGCTGGCCGGGCTGTGCGAGCGGGGCGGAGCGGCGCTGTGATCGCCGCGGGGGCGATGCCGCCGGTGCCGTTCACGGAGGCCGCGCTCGCTGCGCTGCTCATTGTCCGGCCGCTGACCGGCCCCGGCCGGGAGCTGCGCCGTGCCCGGCTGCTGTTCGCGGGTGGCGGGTCCGCCGTGCCCGTCGGCACGTGGCCGTCCGCCCGGGTGCGCGAGTGGGGCGTACGGCTCGGGCAGTGGGCGCGGGCCCGGCGGGAGCTGGTGTGCCTTCCGGCCGGCGTTGCGGTTGCCCTGCTGGGGGCCTCGGTGCTGCCGCTCTTGGCGGCGCTGGTGGCCGTGCCGCTCGTGCGGAAATGGCTGGCTGCCCGGCGCGAGCGGGGCGAACGGGAGTGCCGCGAGGCTGCAGTGATCGAGCTGTGCGGGGCGGTCGCGGGCGATCTGCGGGCCGGGCGTCAGCCCGGTCAGGCACTGGCCGGTGTGTCGCCAGGGGGCCTGGGGCCGCAATGGGCGGCCGTTGCGGCGGCCGCGAGGTTCGGCGGTGACGTGCCGGAGGCCTTGCGGGCCGTGGCAAGCCGCCCGGGGGCCGAGGGACTGCACGGTGTGGCGGCCTGCTGGCGCGTGGCCGTGGACGGGGGAGCCGGCCTTGCGGCGGGCCTTGAACGGGTGGCCGCCGCGCTGAGCGCCGAACGGGACCAACGGGAGGAGCTGCGAGCGCAGTTGGCGGGCGCGCGGTCCACCGCCGTGATGCTGGCCCTGCTGCCCGTGCTCGCCCTCCTCATGGGCAGCGCGCTGGGAGCGGCGCCCCTGCGAGTGCTGCTGCACACCCCGCCCGGGCTGGGCTGCCTGCTCCTCGGCGGGCTTCTGGAAGGCGCGGGCATCGCCTGGACCGGGCGGATCGTGCGGGCAGCCGCGGGGGAGACGAAAACGCCGGCCGGACCGGCCCCCTCGGAAGAAGGGAAGCTTTTGTGAACCCAAATGTTATCCACAGCCTGTGGATAGTAATTCTCGTGGGAGCCGTGTTCACTGGCGCGGCGGGCGTGGCGGTCCGGCTCCGGAGGAGGCGGGCGGCACGCCGCCGGGCCGCGGCACTGTTCGAGCGCGGACCGGCCGCACCCGCGAAGACCCAGAAGCTGCGGGCCCTCGCAGGCCGGCTCCCCGCCGCCCGGGACTGGTTGCCGGCGGCCGGGGCCGGAGCCGCCGGGATCATCCTCCTCGGAGGAATCGCCGGATGCGCGGCGGGACTCGCCGCCGCGTACGGCATGTGGCGGTGGCAGCGGCACCGGAAGCGGTCCGGCACGGACGGCAGGGCCGCGGACGCATCGGCCTCGGCTGCCGTGGAGGAGACCGAGAGGCAACTTCCGCTGGCCGCCGACCTCGTGGCGGCCTGCCTGGCCGCAGGTGCCGGGCCCAGTGCGGCGGCGGAAGCGGTCGGCATGTCCCTGGGCGGTCCGGTGGGCGAGCGGCTCGCCCGTGCCGCGGCGGAAGTCCGGCTCGGCGGCGATCCCGCCACGGCCTGGAGCCGCTTGGGCGGCCTTCCGGGCGCCCGGGGGCTCGCCCGCTGTCTGGAGCGGACGCAGGCGACGGAAGTTCCTGCCGTGGAGCCCATGTCGCGGCTCGCGGGGCGCTTGCGGGCCGAGCGCGGCAGAGCGGCGGGCATACGGGCCCGGCGCGCGGGCGTCCTGGCGACGGCACCGCTCGGGCTGTGCTTCCTGCCCGCGTTCCTGACGGTCGGCGTGGTGCCCGTGGTGATCGGTCTGGCGAGTGGTCTGACGAAAGGACATTGACGGTGAGTGAGATGCGGTTCGTAGCGGCGATGAAGACGGGGGAGAGGACTGTGGGGAAGACGCCGGCAGTACGGATGGCGCCCGGGCTGCGGCGCTCGTGCGGTGCACACACGGGATCGCCGGTCCGGGTGAGGAACTGGTCGCCGAGCGGGGCGCGGGGCCGCTGGTGGCCCGGCGGGTGGTCCTGGCCGCGCCGCCTGCCGGCGGCATGGCAGGGCGGCCGGCCGTGGGTCCTCGCGGGCGGTGATGCGGGCATGTCGACCGCTGAGTACGCCGTCGGCACCGTGGCGGCGTGTGCCCTGGCTGCCGTGCTGTACAAGGTGGTCACCAGCGGGGCGGTCAGTGCGGCGCTGCAGGGGCTCATCGGGAGGGCGCTCAATGCGCCGTTCTGACGAGATGTCCGGTGGGCCCTCCCAGGGGTGGTGTCCCGGCAGAGGAGGCTGCGGCGGCAGGAGCCCTGACGGCGAGTCCGGCGAGGCCGTCCTCGCAGGCTCCGCCCGTGGACCGGTGCGGCGGCTTCCCTCCGCCGCACCGGCGGGCGGTCACCGGCAGCGTGTCCTGAGGCGCCGGTGGCCTCGCCGGTGCGGTGGTGACGGCGGCTATGTGACCGCTGAGGCCGCGATGGTGCTTCCGGCGCTGGTGCTGTTCGGCATGGCCCTGATCTGGGGGCTGATGGCCGCGGCCGCGCAGATCCAGTGTGTGGATGCGGCCCGGGCGGGCGCTCGGGCCGCTGCCCGGTCGGATCCGGAGGCGGTGGCGGTCGCGGCGGCACGGTCCGCCGCGCCGCAGGGAGCTCGGATTGCGGTCGCGCGGGAGGGCGACCTCGTACGGGTACGGGTCGAGGCCCGCGCGGCGGGGCCGCTTGCCGTGCGGCTGGGCGGAGAGGCGGTGGCCCTTGCTGAGGAGACGGTGCGATGACCGGGGAATGGCCACGGTGTGGGTGGCGGTCGCGATCGCAGCGCTCTGCGCGGTGTTCGCGGCGCTGCTGGCCATGGGGCAGGCCGTGGTGGTCCGCCACCGCGCGGGCGGCGCGGCCGACCTGGCGGCGCTGGCAGCGGCGGACCACGCCCTTGAGGGGGAGGACGTCGCGTGCGGCCTCGCCCGGCGGGTGGCCGCCGCTCAGCGGGCGAGGGTGGTGCGCTGTGCCGTGAGCGGTGAGATCGCCGAAGTGGCGGCCGAGACGAGGGCGGGCCCGTATGCCGTACGGGTGCGGTCGCGGGCAGGGCCCCCGGAGGCGGCCGGGCTTGCGCCCGGGGCCGAGCCGGTCGTGTCTTCCCCCGCCGGCCGCGCCCTTCCAGGCCTCGCGGGCCTCCAGGGCCTCCCGGACCTCCGCCTCCCGGACCTCCGCCTCCCGGACCTCCGCCTCCCGGGCCTCAGCCTTCCGGCGGGCCTGGAGGCGCCTCCGCCTCCTTCGCCTCCTTCGCCTCCTTCGCCTCCTTCGCCTCCTTCGCCTCCTCTCGGGGGGCGTCTCTGAGGAGCCGGGTGAGGATGCGGATCGCGGCTCGCTTGTCGAGGGGGTCGTTGCCGTTGCCGCACTTGGGGGACTGCACGCAGGACGGGCAGCCGGTGTCGCACTCGCAGGCGGCGATCGCCTCCCGGGTGGCGGTGAGCCAGCGGGCCGCGGTGTGGAAGGCCCGCTCGGCGAAGCCGGCGCCGCCGGGGTGGCCGTCGTAGACGAAGACGGTCGGCAGGAGCGTGTCGGGGTGCAGGGGGACGGAGACGCCGCCGATGTCCCAGCGGTCGCAGGTGGCGAAGAGGGGGAGCATGCCGATGGAGGCGTGTTCCGCGGCGTGCAGGGCCCCTCCGAGGGCCTCGGGGTCGATGCGGGCGTCGTCGAGCTGGTCCTCGGTGACGGTCCACCACACGGCGCGGGTGCGCAGCGTACGGGGCGGCAGGTCCAGTTTGGACTCGCCCAGGACCTCGCCGGTGATCAGCCGGCGGCGCAGGAAGGAGACGACCTGGTTGGTGACCTCGACCGAGCCGAAGCACAGCCGAGCCTCTCCCCAGGGGATCTCGGCGCTGGTCTCCAGGACGGAGATGGCGGTCGTGTCGCGGGCGGTGGTCGAGTACGGCGGGTCGGCCTGCTCGACGAGGGCGACGGAGTCCTCCAGGTCGAGGCGGCGGACGAGATAGGTGCGGCCCTGGTGGAGGTGGACCGCGCCCTCGTGGACGGAGGCGTGGGCGGCGGCCGCGTCCACGGTGCCCAGCAGGCGCCCGGTGCCCTCCTCCACGACCTGGACGGGCTTGCCGCCGCCGCCCCGGATGTCGGTGAGGTCGGCGGCGCGCTCGCGGCGGGTCCAGTGCCAGGCGGTGCCGCGGCGGCGGAGCAGCTTGCGGGCTTCGAGCTGGGCGAGCAGGCCGGGGGTCGCCGGCCCGAAGAGGGACAGGTCGGCCTCGGTGAGCGGCAGCTCGGCGGCCGCGGCGCACAGATGGGGGGCGAGGACGTAGGGATTGTCGGGGTCGAGGACGGTGGATTCCACGGGCTGCCGGAAGAGCGCCTCCGGGTGGTGGACGAGGTAGGTGTCCAGCGGGTCGTCGCGGGCGACCAGGACGGCCAGGGCGCCCCGGCCCGTACGGCCCGCGCGGCCGGCCTGCTGCCACAGGGAGGCGCGCGTGCCCGGGTAGCCGGTCAGGAGGACGGCGTCGAGGCCCGCGACGTCGACGCCGAGCTCCAGGGCGGTCGTGGCGGACAGGCCGAGCAGTTCGCCGGAGTGCAGGGCGCGCTCGATGGCGCGGCGCTCTTCGGGGAGGTAGCCGCCCCGGTAGGCGGCGACACGCCCGGGGAGCGAGCGGTCCACGGCGGCGAGGCGCTCCTGGGCGATCAGGGCGATGAGCTCGGCGCCGCGCCGTGACCGCACGAAGGCGACCGTACGGACGCCCTGGACGACGAGATCGGTGAGGAGGTCGGCGCTCTCGGCGGTGGCGGTGCGGCGCACGGGGGCCCCGCGTTCGCCGTGGAGCTCGGTGAGCGGGGGCTCCCAGAGGGCGAAGACCAGTTCGCCGCGCGGGGAGGCATCCTCGGTGATCTCCGCCACCGGGACGCCCGTGAGCCGGGTCGCCGCGGTGGCCGGGTCGGAGGCGGTGGCCGAGGCCAGGAGGAAGACCGGTTCCGAGCCGTAGCGGGCGCAGACACGCCGGAGCCGGCGCAGCACCTGGGCGACGTGCGAGCCGAAGACGCCCCGGTAGGTGTGGCACTCGTCGATGACGACGTAGCGCAGGGCGCGCAGGAAGGAGGACCACTTGGGGTGGGCGGGCAGGATGGAGCGGTGGAGCATGTCGGGGTTGGTGAGCGCGTAATTGGCGTACTGACGCACCCATTCGCGCTCTTCCACCGGCGTGTCCCCGTCGTACACGGCGGGCCGGACGCCCTTGCCCAGGGGCTCGGCGAGGGAGCGTACGGCGCGCCGCTGGTCGGCGGCCAGGGCCTTGGTGGGGGCGAGGTACAGGGCGGTCGCGCCGCGGCCGTTGGGGGCCTCCGAGCCGTCCAGCAGGGCGCTGAGGACCGGTGCCAGGTACGCGAGGGACTTCCCGGAGGCGGTGCCGGTGGCCACGACCACCGACTCGCCGCGCAGCGCGTGCGCCGCTGTGAGCGCCTGGTGGGCCCACGGCCGGTCGATGCCGGCCGCCCGGACGGCCTCGACGACTTCCGGCCGGATCTCCTCAGGCCAGGGGGCATGACGCCCGGGACGCGGGGGCAAGTGCTCCGTATGAGTGATGCGTGCAGCCCGGTCGGCCCCGGCGGTCAGTCGGTCGAGGACTGTCCGGGGAGCGGGATGTACGCCCACCTCTGGCGGGAGTTGATCGTTGGCCATCGGCACCGAGTGTGTCACTGGCGTGACGGACAATGGCGTCAAGGCGTCGTGCGCGCCTGCCGGTAAGTGATTGAATGCCATCGCGGCTGCCGATCCATGGGGGGCGACCGCTCGATGCAAGGTGCTGGAGGATCCGTGGACCTGTCCCTGTCGACCGAGACCGTTGGCGACCGTACGGTTGTCAAGGTCGGTGGCGAGATTGATGTGTACACCGCGCCCAAGCTGCGTGAGCAGCTGGTCGAGCTTGTCAACGACGGCAGCTATCACCTCGTCGTGGACATGGAGGGCGTCGACTTCCTCGACTCCACCGGGCTCGGCGTCCTGGTCGGCGGGCTGAAGCGGGTGCGTGCCCATGAGGGCTCGCTGCGCCTGGTCTGCAACCAGGAGCGCATTCTCAAGATTTTCCGTATCACCGGTCTCACCAAGGTGTTCCCCATCCACACCTCGGTGGAGGATGCGGTGCAGGCGACCGACTGAGGTCGCCGGGGAAGACCGTCACGCGGGGGGCACCCGGGCCCGTGGGTCCGGCCCCCTCGTGAGCCCGCCCTTTCCCGGATGAGGGGGAGAGGGCACGTACGACCGAGGGGGATGGCATGGCCACCGTCGAACTGCTCTTCAGTGCCCTTCCCGAGCATGTCCGGACCGCTCGGCTGGTGGCAGCCGCGGTGGCGCGCCGTGCGGGCGTGGACGAGGCCGTGCTGGACGAGCTCCGGCTAGCCGTGGGCGAGGCCTGTTCGCGCGCCGTCGGCCTGCACATCAGCAATGAGGTGGCCACCCCCGTGCGGGTGACGCTGATCGAGGAGGAGAAGAAGTTCTCCATCGAGGTCGGCGACGACGCCCCACGCGCCGCCCCGCTCGACCTCACCTCCGCGAACGGCTCCGAGCGCCACGCCCCCGGCCATGAGGACGCCGGCGCCGACAGCGAGGACGACATGGGTCTCGCCGTCATCAGCGGCCTGGTCGACGACGTCGAGGTGACCGCCGACGAGCACGGCGGACTGATCCGTATGAGCTGGCCGATCGCCCCCGCGGCCGTCCTGCCGTAGCCCGTCCGGGCATATTGCCGTAGACGGCCCTCCCCGAACGGCCGTAACTCCCGGCTGCGCCGGATCTCGACGGGACCGCGCACCGCCGGCCGGCCCTCACCGGTGCCCACCGGCTCTTTCCCGCCCCCTCCGGTTTTCCGCTCATTGATCAGCAGTAATTCCGCGATCTTTTCGCTGATCATTTCGGCGCGCCGGAATGGATCTCCCTTTTCGATCTACGATCGAGATCGTTTATCCGGCGGATCATTCACTCGATCTTCACTTGCGCAGACCAATTCGCTTTGCTGCGCTCTGTTTTGATCTCGCCGCGCTCCCTACAATCCGTCCATCTTGAGCTCAGGACGCCTGAGCGTGGCGGCTGTTCCGTGATCGGGGGCATCTCGCGGAGCGGTTGCGCGCCCATGTGCCAAACGTCTAGGGAGGACGAATGGCGGGGCCCTTCACCCCTGAACAGGTGGACTTCACTCAGCATCTCGCAGCCGAACTCACCCGGGGCAACCGCACCATGGTGATCGTGATCGCGGCCGTCGCAGTCGCGGCGCTCGTGGTCGCCGTCGCCCTGGTGCGGCAGGTCCTCGCGGCGGGCGAGGGCACCGACAGCATGAGAAAGATCGCGGCGGCAGTGCAGGAAGGCGCGAACGCCTATCTCGCCCGTCAGCTGCGCACGCTCGGCGTATTCGCCGTGGCGGTGTTCTTCCTCCTGATGCTCCTGCCGGCCGACAACTGGTCGCAGCGCATCGGACGTTCCGTCTTCTTCCTGATCGGAGCGCTGTTCTCGGCGGCCACCGGCTATATCGGCATGTGGCTCGCCGTGCGCAGCAACGTGCGCGTCGCCGCGGCGGCGCGCGAGGCCACTCCGGCACCGGGCGAGCCGGAGAAGGACCTGACGGCCGTCTCCCACCGGGCCATGAAGATCGCGTTTCGGACGGGTGGCGTCGTCGGGATGTTCACCGTCGGCCTCGGCCTGCTGGGCGCCGCCTGCGTCGTCCTCGTCTACGCGGCCGACGCGCCCAAGGTGCTGGAGGGATTCGGGTTCGGCGCGGCGCTGCTGGCCATGTTCATGAGGGTCGGCGGCGGCATCTTCACCAAGGCGGCCGACGTCGGCGCCGACCTCGTCGGCAAGGTCGAGCAGGGCATCCCCGAGGACGACCCGCGCAACGCCGCCACCATCGCCGACAACGTCGGCGACAACGTGGGCGACTGCGCGGGCATGGCCGCCGACCTCTTCGAGTCGTACGCCGTGACACTGGTCGCCGCGCTGATCCTCGGCAAGGCCGCCTTCGGCGACGCCGGCCTCGCCTTCCCCCTCCTCGTCCCGGCGATCGGCGTCCTCACGGCGATGGCCGGCATCTTCGCGGTCGCACCGCGCCGCGCCGACCGCAGCGGGATGTCCGCGATCAACCGCGGGTTCTTCATCTCGGCCGTCATCTCGCTGGCCCTGGTGGCCGTCGCGGTCTACGCGTACCTCCCCTCCAGCTACGCCGACCTGAAGGGCATCGGGGACGACGCCATCCGCGCCCATTCCGGCGACCCGAGGGTGCTCGCCCTCGTGGCCGTGGCCATCGGCATCGTCCTGGCCGCGCTCATCCAGCAGCTGACGGGCTACTTCACGGAGACCAGCCGGCGCCCCGTGCGCGACATCGGCAAGACGTCGCTGACGGGCCCGGCGACGGTGGTCCTCGCGGGCATCTCCGTCGGCCTGGAGTCCGCCGTCTATTCGGCCGTCCTCATCGCGCTGGGCGTCTACGGGGCGTTCCTGCTCGGCGGCACGTCCATCATGCTGGCGCTGTTCGCCGTCGCCCTCGCGGGCACCGGCCTGCTGACCACCGTCGGCGTCATCGTCGCGATGGACACGTTCGGCCCGGTCTCCGACAACGCCCAGGGCATCGCCGAGATGTCCGGTGACGTCGAGGGCGCCGGCGCGCAGGTGCTCACCGACCTCGACGCCGTCGGCAACACCACCAAGGCCATCACCAAGGGCATCGCCATCGCCACCGCCGTCCTGGCGGCATCGGCGCTCTTCGGGTCGTACCGCGACGCGATCGCCACCGCCGTGCGGGACGTGCACGCGAAGTCCGGCGAGCTGGGCCTGAGTCTGGACATCTCGCAGCCCAACAACCTCGTGGGGCTGATCCTCGGGGCCGCGGTCGTCTTCCTCTTCTCCGGGCTGGCGATCAACGCCGTGTCCCGGTCGGCGGGCGCGGTCGTCTACGAGGTGCGGCGGCAGTTCCGCGAACACCCCGGGATCATGGACTACAGCGAGAAGCCGGAGTACGGGCGCGTGGTGGACATCTGCACCAAGGACGCGCTGCGCGAACTCGCCACGCCCGGCCTGCTGGCCGTCATGGCGCCCATCGCGGTCGGCTTCTCGCTCGGCGTCGGCGCGCTCGGCTCGTACCTCGCGGGCGCCATCGGCACGGGCACGCTGATGGCGGTCTTCCTCGCCAACTCCGGTGGCGCCTGGGACAACGCCAAGAAGCTGGTGGAGGACGGGCATCACGGCGGCAAGGGCAGCGAGGCGCATGCCGCCACGGTCATCGGTGACACGGTCGGCGACCCGTTCAAGGACACCGCCGGCCCCGCCATCAACCCGCTGCTGAAGGTGATGAACCTGGTGGCACTGCTGATCGCCCCTGCAGTGGTCAAGTTCTCCTACGGCGTCGACGCCAACAAGGGCCTGCGGATCGGCGTCGCGGTGCTGGCGATCGTGGTCATCGTCGGGGCGGTGTACGTCTCCAAGCGGCGCGGCGTCGCCGTGGGCGACGACGGGAACGCCGAACGGACGGCGAAGTCCGCTGATCCGGCGGTGGTGTCGTGAAAAGTGGTGCCGTGAGAACGGGCGGCGCCGTAAGGAACTGACGCTCCGGCAGTTCGGTCCCCCGGGCCGGCGGCACGCAGGACGCTCGCGTCGCCGGCCCGGGTGCGCAGGTGCGGTGAATGACACGCTGCGCTTGGTGCAAATGGCTTCAAAAGGGGTCGTACGGGGTACTCGCCTCGCGGGCGGTCCCGCTCGGACGTGTAAGTTCCGGGCCGAGAGCCATCGAAGGGACCGAACCGGTGAACAAGAAGCTCGCGGCCGCACTGTCCGGCGGTACGGCGCTCCTGCTGGCGCTGACCGGCTGCAGCGGCGACGACGACCAGAGCAAGAAGAAGCTGGACGACTGGGCCAAGAAGGTCTGCGACCAGATGCAGCCCCAGGTGAAGAAGATCCTGGACGCCAACAAGTCGATCGCGAGCGTCCAGACGGAGGAGGACTCCAAGAAGGTCCAGCAGACCGACTCCGCGGGCTTCCAGGTCAGCGTCGACGCGTACAAGTCGCTCGCCAACGCGGTGCAGGACGCGGGTGCTCCGCCCGTCAAGGACGGGGAGACCAGCCAGAAGGACGCCGTCAAGGCGCTCAACGACCTCTCCACGGCGTACGCGAACCTGAAGAAGCGGAGCGACGCCCTCGACACCGGTGACAAGAACAAGTTCGGCGAGGGCCTCAGGGGCATCAGCGGGGACATCTCCAAGCTGAGCGGCCAGAGCTCCGAGGCGCTCAAGAAGCTGCAGGCGGGCGACGTCGGCAAGGCCATGGCCAAGCAGCCGGGATGCCAGAAGAACTCGCTCTCCCCGTCGCCGGCGAAGAGCTGACCGAAGAGCTCAGCCGGCGGGGTGGCGCGCCCGCGTCCTCGGGGGCGCGGCGCCGCACCCGGCCGCTTTCGGCGTTTGCCGGTGCCGCCCCCGACAATGGTCCCGTGAGTACGCTCCTTCCCGCCGCCGACCGCGCGCGCAGCTCCCGGCTGCGCGACGCCCTGCTCGCCGCCGCCTTCACCGCCGACGGCCTCCTCGACCTGCTGGGCGCCCCCGCCTACGCCGCCCTCGCCCGCAGCGAGACCGTCCCGGCCCTGCGCGCCACGCGCGGCGACGGCCCGCTGGAGACGCTGGTCCGCCTCTTCCTGCTGCAGTGCCCGGCCCCGTACGCGCGGGCCGCCGCCGCGCTGCCCGTCGACGACTGCCTCGCCGGGGGCTGGCTCGTCCGCGACGGGGACGACGTCCGCGCCACCGTGGACGTCCGCCCCTACGGCGGTCCCGACGGGGAGGACTGGTGGATCGTCTCCGACCTGGGCTGTGCGGTCGGCGGCGCCGGCGGCATCGCCGGGGGCGGAACCGGCCCCTCCGGGGTTGACCGCTCCCAGCTCGTCCTCGGGGTCGGCGGCGCCTCGACCACCCTCGCGGGGATCACCGTCCGCAGGCCCGTCGGGAGCGCCCTCGACCTGGGCACGGGCTCCGGCATCCAGGCCCTGCACGCCACCTCGCACGCCACGCGCGTCACCGCCACCGACCTCAACCCGCGCGCCCTGCACATCGCGCGGCTCACGCTGGAGCTGTCCGGCGTCGCCCCGGCGGACCTGCGCGAGGGCTCGCTCTTCGAGCCGGTCGCCGGCGACACCTTCGACCTGATCGTCTCCAACCCGCCGTTCGTCATCTCGCCCGGCGCACGCCTCACCTACCGCGACGGCGGCATGGGCGGCGACGACCTGTGCCGCACCCTCGTCCAGCAGTCGGCCGACCGGCTGAACGACGGCGGTTACTGCCAGCTGCTCGCCAACTGGCAGCACGTGGAGGGCGAGGACTGGCGCGAGCGGCTGTCCTCCTGGGTGCCGCGCGGCTGCGACGCCTGGATCGTCCAGCGCGAGGTGCAGGACGTCGCCCAGTACGCCGAGCTGTGGCTGCGCGACGCGGGCGACCACCGCGCCGGCCCGGCCGAGTACGCGGCCCGCTATGACGCGTGGCTGGACGAGTTCGAGGCGCGCAAGACCAGGGGCATCGGATTTGGCTGGATCACGCTGCGCAAGTCGGGAGCCGACCGGCCGTCCGTCGTGGTGGAGGAGTGGCCGCACCCGGTCGAGCAGCCGCTCGGCCCCACCGTCCTGTCCCACTTCGAGCGGCAGGACTTCCTGCGGACGCACGACGACGCCGCGCTGCTGGCCTCGCGGTTCGTCCTGGCCGGCGAGGTCGTGCAGGAGCAGGTCGGCCTGCCGGGCGCGGAGGACCCCGAGCACGTGGTGCTGCGCCAGAACCGCGGCATGCGGCGCGCCACCAAGGTGGACACCGTCGGCGCGGGCTTCGCGGGCGTGTGCGACGGCACCCTGACCGCCGGGCGGATCCTCGACGCCATCGCCCAGCTGGTCGGCGAGGACCCGGTGCTGCTGCGGGACCGGACGCCGGAGGCGATCAGGCTGCTCGTCGAGCAGGGCTTCCTGACGCCGGCGGGGGAGTAGGTCCTACGGGCGGGCCGGGGGCGTTTCCGTCACGGCGGTCCCGGCCGCGGTATTTCCGGCGCCGGTGTTTCCGGTCCTGGCGGTTCCGGTTGCGGCGTTTCCGGGGTCACGTGACGAGCCCCACGCACCGCCCGTGTTTGCGGACCGCAATTCCGGACATCGTTTTCTGGACAACCTGCTGCCCGCGGCCCGCGGACGCTTATGCGTCCGACGCCTCGGGCAGGGCCATGTCAAGGATCGACCGTCCTGGGGCTCCGGCGAACTCTTTCGGGTCCAAGCCCGCGTCCCCGCGGCGCGCGGCCCGCCGTCCGCCCCTCCGCTGTCGGACCCTTGGCCAGGGCCGTCAGGGACCGGTGAAGCGCGGCACCGGGGGCGGAGTGGACGTAGCCTTCATTACGACCCTAAGAGTGTGATGTTGGATACCGTGCTGGTTAGAACGTACATCGGGTTACCGTTCGAGTGGCGTTGCGGACTTTTTCCGTTTGACACGGGGGCGGGATGTACCGTCACACTCCGCAGCGTCACCGCAGCGCCCACACCGAGTGCCGACCGGAAGAAGAGCGAAGTTGTCCCCGACCAGCGAGACCGCAAAGGGCGGCCGCCGACTCGTCATCGTCGAGTCGCCTGCCAAGGCGAAGACGATCAAGGGCTACCTCGGCCCCGGATACGTCGTCGAGGCGAGCGTCGGGCACATCCGTGACCTGCCGAACGGGGCCGCCGAGGTCCCGGCGAAGTACAAGGGCGAGTCCTGGGCCCGGCTCGGCGTCAATGTCGACAAGGACTTCCAGCCGATCTACGTCGTGAACCACGACAAGAAGGACCAGGTCAAGAAGCTCAAGGAGCTGCTGGCCGAGTCCGACGAGCTCTTCCTCGCCACCGATGAGGACCGCGAGGGCGAGGCCATCGCCTGGCACCTCCAGGAGGTCCTCAAGCCCAAGGTCCCCGTCCGCCGGATGGTCTTCCACGAGATCACCAAGGACGCGATCCAGGCCGCCGTCGCCAGCCCGCGCGAGCTGAACAAGAAGCTCGTCGACGCCCAGGAGACCCGCCGCATCCTCGACCGCCTCTACGGCTACGAGGTCTCGCCGGTCCTGTGGAAGAAGGTCATGCCGCGGCTGTCGGCCGGCCGCGTGCAGTCCGTGGCCACCCGCCTCGTCGTCGAGCGGGAGCGCGAGCGCATCGCCTTCCGCTCCGCCGAGTACTGGGACCTCACCGGCACCTTCGACACGGGCCGCCCCGGTGACAACAGCGACCCGTCCACCCTCACGGCCCGGCTGGCCTCGGTCGACGGCAAGCGCGTCGCCCAGGGCCGCGACTTCGGGTCGACCGGCCGGCTGAAGGACGCCTCCCAGGTCCTCCACCTGGACGAGGCCAACGCCCGCGCACTGGCCGCCGCCCTCGCGGACACGTCGTTCGCGGTGCGCTCGGTCGAGTCCAAGCCGTACCGCCGCTCGCCGTACGCCCCCTTCCGCACCACGACGCTGCAACAGGAGGCCTCGCGCAAGCTCGGCTTCGGCGCGAAGGCCACCATGCAGGTGGCCCAGAAGCTGTACGAGAACGGCTTCATCACCTACATGCGTACGGACTCCACGACGCTGTCCGACACGGCGGTGAACGCGGCCCGCGCGCAGGTCACGCAGCTCTACGGCGCCGACTACCTGCCGGAGAAGCCGCGTACGTACGCCGGCAAGGTCAAGAACGCCCAGGAGGCGCACGAGGCGATCAGGCCTTCGGGTGATCGTTTCCGCACGCCCGCCGAGACCGGCCTGACCGGCGACCAGTTCCGGCTCTACGAGCTGATCTGGAAGCGGACCGTCGCCTCCCAGATGAAGGACGCGACCGGCAACTCGGTCACCGTCCGGATTGCCGGCCGGGCGAGCGACGGCCGGGAGGCCGAGTTCACCGCCTCCGGCAAGACCATCACCTTCCACGGCTTCATGAAGGCCTACGTGGAGGGCGCGGACGACCCGAACGCCGAGCTCGACGACCGCGAGCGCCGCCTGCCGCAGGTCACCGAGGGCGACCCGCTGGCCGCCCGGGAGATCACGGCCGACGGCCACGCCACCAAGCCCCCCGCCCGCTACACCGAGGCCTCGCTGGTCAAGGAGCTGGAGGAGCGGGAGATCGGCCGCCCGTCGACGTACGCGTCGATCATCGGCACCATCCTCGACCGCGGCTACGTCTTCAAGAAGGGCACGGCGCTCGTCCCGTCCTTCCTGAGCTTCGCCGTCGTCAACCTGCTGGAGAAGCACTTCGGCCGGCTCGTCGACTACGACTTCACCGCCTCCATGGAGGAGGACCTCGACCGCATCGCCCGCGGCGAGGCCCAGGCCGTGCCGTGGCTGCGCCGGTTCTACTTCGGCGAGGGCACCGAAGGCGCCGCGGGCGGCGCCGCCGAGGCCGGCAACGGCGACGGCGACCACCTCGGCGGCCTCAAGGAGCTCGTCACCGACCTCGGTGCGATCGACGCCCGCGAGGTGTCCTCCTTCCCCGTCGGCGAAGGCATCGTGCTGCGCGTCGGCCGCTACGGCCCCTACGTCGAGCGCGGCGAGAAGGACTCCGAGGGCCACCAGCGGGCGGACGTGCCCGACGACCTCGCGCCCGACGAGCTGACCGTCGCGTACGCGGAGGAGCTGCTCGCCAAGCCGAGCGGCGACTTCGAGCTGGGCACCGACCCGGGCACCGGTCACCAGATCGTCGCCAAGGACGGCCGCTACGGCCCGTACGTCACCGAGATCCTCCCCGAGGGCACCCCGAAGACCGGCAAGAACGCGGTCAAGCCGCGCACCGCCTCGCTCTTCAAGTCCATGTCCCTCGACACGGTCACGCTCGAGGACGCGCTCAAGCTCATGGAGCTGCCGCGGGTCGTCGGCAAGGACGCCGAGGGCGTGGAGATCACCGCGCAGAACGGCCGCTACGGTCCTTATCTGAAGAAGGGCACCGACTCGCGCTCCCTGGAGACCGAGGAGCAGCTCTTCACGATCACGCTGGACGAGGCCCTCGCCATCTACGCCCAGCCCAAGCAGCGCGGGCGCGCCGCGGCCAAGCCGCCGCTGAAGGAGCTGGGCACCGACCCGGTCAGCGAGCGCCCCGTCGTCGTCAAGGACGGCCGCTTCGGCCCGTACGTGACGGACGGCGAGACCAACGCGACGCTGCGCCGGGACGACGACGTCGAGACGATCACGCCGGAGCGCGGTTACGAGCTCCTGGCGGAGAAGCGCGCCAAGGGCCCGGCGAAGAAGACCGCCAAGAAGGCCGTGGCGAAGAAGGCGCCGGCGAAGAAGACCGCCGCCAAGAAGACGGCGGCCAAGAAGACCGCGGCGAAGACGACGACCGCGAAGAAGGCCACGGCCGCCAAGAAGACGACCACGGCCAAGAAGACGACGGCGAAGAAGGTGGCCGCGGCCGCCGAGGCCGCCGCCGAGTGACCTGCCTGCCCGCCTCCCTCCGGATCCTGCCGGGGGGGGGGGGGGGGAGGCGGGGCCGGTCACCCGAGGCGTATCACCCGAGGCCTGTCACCTGGGGTTGGTCGCCCCGGACTGGTCGCCCGGGGCGGGGGCCGGTGGCCCGGAGGCGCCGGGCGGTTCCGTCAGCCCGGATGAGGCATCCATTCGTTCGGGCGTATGTTCGGGCGAAAACGCGGAAGCCCTGCACAGCCGGATAGGCTGGCAGGATGACGCGAGCCGAGCAGCCAACCGTGGTGACCTCCACCTCCGGCGCCCTAGCCGCGGACTCCCGCGAGCGTGCCGTCCGGTCCCTGCTGCGCTTCCCCCCGCTGCGGCGGCTGTGGAACGCCCAGTTCGCCGGTGGTGTCGGAGATTCCCTCGCCCTCCTCGTGCTCCTGCTGCTGTCGCTGCAGGCCGCCGTGGCGGAGGGCTCCTTCGGCGGTGGTTACCGGGGCGCGGCCCTCGCCGTCGCCGCGGTCGTAGCGGCCCGGCTGCTGGCGACCCTGCTCTTCGGCGCGGTGCTCCTCGGCCCGCTCTCCTCGCTCATCGCCCCCAGCGGCCCGCTCGACCGCCGCTGGACCATGATCGGCGCCGATGGCGTCCGCATCGGGCTGCTGGTCGTCGCGCCCCTGTGGCTCGGCTGGACGGGCAGCCGCGCGAGCTCCCTGCTGCTGATCTCGGCCTTCGTGATCGGAGTCGCCGAGCGCGTGTGGACGGTCGTCAAGGACAGTGCGGCCCCCGCGCTCCTGCCCGCGCCGGCCCTGGAGGGCTCCGCCGTACGGCCGCTGCCCGACCACTACGACGCGCTGCGGCGGCTCTCGCTGCGGACGAGCTTCGTGTCGCTGCCCTTCGCCGCGGCCGCGCTCCTCGCCGTCACGCTGATCGGCAATCTGCTCGGGACCGGCATCGACTGGTTCCACCGGCACCAGGCGGCCCTCGGCTCGTTCCTCGCGGCCGCGCTGTTCGCCACCTCGGCCGCCATCCTCTACTTCCTGGAGCTGCCCGGAGCGAAGTCGCCGCGCGTGCGCTCCCCGCTGGAGGGCCTGCGCCGCCCCCGGAACGCCCAGGGCCCGGACACCGGCCGCACGGGCGCCATCCCGGTGCTCGTCCTGGCCTGCGCGGCCGTCGCCGGGGCGATCGCCGCGGCCGTCGGCGTCGCCGCCCTCCAGGCCGTCGACCTCGGCGGCGGGCCCGTCGCCTTCGGGCTGCTCGTGCTCGCGCTCAGCGGCGGTCCCGTCATCGGCATCCGCAGCGCCGTCAAGGTGCTCCCCGGCTTCTCGCGGCGCCGGCTGCTCGCGCTGTCGATCGCGCTGACCGGCCTGGCGCTGCTCGCGGCCGGTCTCGTGCCCGACCCCACGACGGTGCTCCTGCTCGTGCTGCTCGCCGGCGTCTGCGCGGGCATCGCCGCCAACACCGGTCACTCCCTCCTGGACCAGGAGACGGAGGAGGCCCGCCGGCCCCGCACGACCGATCACCTGCACGCCGTCGTGCGCGTCACCGCGGCGCTGGGCGCGGTCGCCGCGCCGCTCCTCGCCGCGGGCATCGGGCCGCACCGGCTGGAGCGCGGCAGCTTCGTGTTCGCGCACGGCGGCGCGGCCTTCACGCTGATGCTGGTCGGGGCGCTGCTGCTGCCCGTCGGCGCCCTCGTGCTCGGCAAGACCGACGACCGCCACGGCGTCCCGTTCCGGCGCGACCTGATGGACGTGCTGCGCGGCGGCGACCCCGACCAGGCCCCCGCCGCCACCGGCTTCTTCATCGCCTTCGAGGGCGGCGACGGCGCCGGCAAGTCCACCCAGGTGCGGGCCATCGCCGAGTGGATCCGCTCCAAGGGCCACGAGGTCGTGGTCACCCGCGAGCCCGGCGCCACGCCGATCGGGCAGCGGCTGCGCGCGATCCTCCTGGACGTCGCGTCGGCCGGCCTGTCGGACCGCGCCGAGGCGCTCCTCTACGCGGCCGACCGCGCCGAGCACGTCGACTCCGTCGTGCAGCCCGCCCTGCAGCGGGGCGCGATCGTCATCTCCGACCGCTACATCGACTCCTCCGTGGCCTACCAGGGCGCCGGGCGGGACCTCTCCCCGACCGAGATCGCCCGCATCAACCGGTGGGCGACGGGCGGTCTCGTCCCCCATCTGACCGTGCTGCTGGACGTCTCCCCGGAGACCGCGCGCGAACGTTTCACCGAGGCGCCCGACCGGCTGGAGTCCGAGCCCGCCGAGTTCCACAACCGGGTGCGGACGGGCTTCCTGACGCTGGCTGCCGCCGACCCCTCGCGCTACCTCGTCGTGGACGCCGGGCAGGCGCCCGAGGAGATCACCACCGTCGTGCGGCACCGCCTCGACCAGGTCCTGCCGCTCTCCGCGGCCGAGATCGAGGCCCGCGAGCAGGCCCGCAAGGCCGCCGAGGAAGAGGCCCGGCGCAAGGCCGAGGAAGAGGCCGCGCGCAAGGCGGAGGAGGCGCGGCTGGAGCGCGAGCGCCAGGAGCAGCTCGCCAAGCTGCGTGCCGAGGAGGAGGAGCGCAAGCGGCGCGAGGCCGAGGAGGCCCGCATGCGCGAGGAGGCGCGCCTCGCCGAGGAGGCCCGGCAGCGGGCGGAGGAGGCCCGCCGCCAGGCCGAGGAGGAGCGCAAGCGCCGCGAGGCGGAGGAGCGCACGCGCGCTGCCGAGCAGGAGCGGCTCCGCAAGCAGGCCGAGGAAGAGGCCCGGCTGCGCGCCGAGGCGGAGGAACGGCGCCTGGAGAAGCAGCGGAAGGCGGAGGAAGCGCTGCTGGAGGCGGAGCGGGCGCGGGTCGCGGCGGAGGCGGCGGCTGCCGCTTCGGCTGCGTCCCGGGCTGTGTCCTCGGCTTCGACCGGGGCCTCGGCGTCCGAGGCGCCGACGGTCGAGCGGCCCTCGTTCCGTAAGGAGGCGGCCGTGGCCCCGGAGAGCTCCGAGGAGACGCAGACGGTGCAGTCACCGTCCGTCCACCGGCCCGATCCGCGGAACGAGGACCTGACCGCGGGGCTCGGCCCGGACACGACGCCTACGGTGGAGCGGCCGCGTGCCGACGCGTCGGCGCCTGCCCCGGCTTCGGCCTCGGACGACACGGAGGTGCTGCCGCCGGTGTGGCCCGCCACGCCTCCTGTTGCGCCGCAGCGGGTGACGTGGGGCGTGGAGCCGCAGCAGCCGGAGGCGGCCTCTTCGCCTTCGCCCGCGCCCTCGCGGGAGTCCGAGGAGACGGCGGTCCTGCCGCAGCCTCCGGTCGCGGGGAGCCGTGGCGGCGCGGCTGCGGACGCGGACACCGACGTGACGGAGGTTCTGCCTCCGGTGCGTCCGGAGCCGCGGTCCGAGGACTCCGACGTGACGGAGGTTCTGCCTCCGGTACGGCCGGAGCCGCGGTCCGAGGACCCGGCGGACCGGGTGCCGGACTGGATGTTCCGGCCGGAGGAGCGCGCGGACACGGACGCCGAGCGGACGCGGGAGATGCCGCGGGTGGACGAGAGCGCCCAGGACGCCGCCAAGGGCCGCCGCCGGCCGGGCTGGGCGGAGGAGACCTCCTCCGACGACGACCGGCCCACCTTGGCGGACGAGCTCCTGGGACCGCGGCCGCGTCGTAAGGACACCCGCGACGGCAACGAAAACGACCGGCGCGGCCGGGGCCGCGACCACTGAGCCCTGACCCCTCCGGGGTGGGGGCCTGTCGCGGGCCCGGGTCGTGCCGGCCCCGCCGGCCCACGCCGTGGTGGCTGAGCGCCGCTGCGGCGGGATGAAGAGGCGGGGCCTCTTCGGAACCGGTTGGGTTCCGACGGTGCCGGACCTGGCACGGGGGGCACCCCACGGCTCTCTTGCCGTCAGGCGGAGAATCCGCCGCGACGGCGCTCAGCCGTCGCGGCGCAGACCGGCGGTGCCGGGCAGCCGGCGCCCTCGGGAAGCCCCGCACCGGCCCCGGCAGCCGGCCCCGCAGCCGCCGGCACCGACGGTCGGCGTTCGTTGTCGGTGCCGTGGCCCACAATGGGGAGCGCAGGGCAACCAGTGCGGAGGACAGCCATGGCGGTGTGGGACGACCTGGTCGGGCAGGAGCGGGTGACGGAGCAGCTTTCCGCGGCCGCGCGGGATGCCGATGCGCTGGTCACTGCCGCGGCGTCGCCGTCCGGGCCGGTGCCGGTCGCGGCGGCCGGTACCGCTGCCGGTGGCGGGTCGATGACCCATGCCTGGCTCTTCACCGGGCCCCCCGGCTCCGGCCGGGCCACCGCGGCCCGCGCGTTCGCCGCAGCGCTGCAGTGCCTGAGCCCCGACCGGGCCGCCGGCGCGGTCCCCGGCTGCGGTTTCTGCGACGGCTGTCACACCACGCTCGTGGGCACGCACGCCGACGTGGAGATCGTCCGCACCGACCAGCTGTCGATCGGCGTCAAGGAGACCCGTGACTTGGTCCGCCGCGCCCAGCTCTCCCCGGCCGGAGGCCGCTGGCAGGTGATCGTCCTGGAGGACGCCGACCGGCTCACCGAGGGCGCGGGCAACGTCCTGCTGAAGGCCGTCGAGGAGCCCGCGCCCCGTACGGTCTGGCTCCTGTGCGCACCCTCCCTGGAGGACGTGCTGCCCACCATCCGCTCCCGCTGCCGCCTGCTCACCCTGCGCACGCCGCCGGTGGCCGCCGTGGCCGGCATCCTGGCCCGGCGCGACGGCATCGAGCCGGAGCTGGCCGCGCGCGTGGCCCGCGCCACGCAGGGCCACATCGGCCGGGCCCGCCGCCTGGCCACCGACGAGCGGGCCCGCGCCCGCCGGGCGGCCGTGCTCAAGCTGCCGCTGCGCGTCGACGACGTCGGCGGCTGCCTGAAGGCGGCCCAGGAGCTCATCGACGCGGCCGCCGAGGACGCCAAGCAGGTGGCCGAGGAGGTCGACACCAAGGAGACCGAGGAGCTGCGGGCGGCGCTCGGCGCCGCGGCCGGCACGGGCAGCCGTCTCCCGCGCGGCACGGCCGGCGCCATGAAGGAGCTCCAGGACCGCCAGAAGCGCCGCAGCACCCGCACCCAGCGCGACAGCCTGGACCTGGCCCTGGTCGACCTGACCGGCTTCTACCGCGACGTCCTGGCCCTGCAGCTCGGCTCGCGCGTGGAGATCGCCAACGCGGACGCGCAGGACGCCCTGGAGCGCGTCGCGGCGGCGTCGGGCCCGGAGCGGACGCTGCGCCGCATCGAGGCGATCATCGACTGCCGCCGCGCCCTGGACCGGAACGTGGCGCCGCTGCTGGCGGTCGAGGCGATGACGATGGCGCTGCGGGCGGGCTGAGCCGAGGTGCCGGTGCGAAGCCGGCGAGCAGATGGGCAAGGCGGGCGCATGGCCGGTTACGCACTCTCACTCATATGAGGTTTCCTGGGCCCGGCGGCTGGCGGCGGCCCGCGGAAGTGCGGATACGCTCCGTCGGGGCATGGCGATTCCCGTAACGCCGCGTCATGCCGGGCTCTTCGCCGCCCTGCCCTGCACTGCCTTCTCCGCCCTGCCCCACCCTGCACTCCACGCGTCGCCGCCCCGCACCTCGCTCACGCATCCGCGCAGCTCCACGCCTTCACGCAGAGGGACCAGCCGTATGGATTCCAGCCGCCTGCTCCGTACCTCCGGCACTGTCATCGCGACCGCGGCGCTGCTGATCTCGGGCTGTGCGCTCGGGAACACCTCGCCCCGGGCGACGGCAGCGGCGAGAGCGTACGAGGCGAGCAAGGCGGACGACGCGAGCGATACGGGCGGTGCGGGCGGTACGAGTAACGGCACCCTCGCCCCCCTCCCGGCGGCCATCCCCCCGGCCCTGCAGCGCTACTACGCCCAGAAGCTCGCCTGGCGCCCCTGCGGCACCAGCGGCTTCGAGTGCGCCACCCTCAAGGCCCCGCTGGACTACGACCACCCCCGCGAGGCGGACGACCTCAAGCTCGCCGTCTCCCGCAAGAAGGCCACCGGCGCCGACCACGCCAAGCGCCTCGGCTCCCTCATGGTCAACCCGGGCGGGCCGGGCGGCTCTGCGGTCGGCTATCTCCAGCACTACGCGGCCATCGGCTACCCCGCCGCCGTCCGCGCCCACTACGACATGGTCGCCATGGACCCCCGCGGCGTCGCCGGCAGCGAACCGGTCACGTGCCTCTCCGACCCCGAGATGGACCACTACACGGAGGTCGACCAGACGCCCGACGACCCCACCGAAACCGCGGAACTCGTCGCCTCGTACACGAAGTTCGCCCAGGGCTGCGCCTCCCGCTCGGGCAAGCTCCTGAACCACGTCTCCACCATCGAGGCCGCCCGCGACATGGACGTCCTCCGCGCGGCCCTGGACGACGACAAGCTGACGTACGTGGGCGCCTCGTACGGCACCTTCCTCGGCGCGACCTACGCCGGTCTCTATCCCTCCCGCGTCGGCCGCCTCGTCCTCGACGGGGCCCTCGACCCCGCCCTCAACGCCGAGCAGGTCAACCGCGATCAGACCGCCGGTTTCCAGACGGCCTTCGCGTCCTTCGCCGGGGACTGCGCCCGCCGCAAGGACTGCCCGCTCGGCACGGACCCCGCCGGGGCGGGCGAGCGGCTCTCCGCCTTCTTCAAGAAGGCGGACGCGGCGCCCGTCGCCACCGGCAAGCCCCGCAAGCTGACCGAGAGCCTCGCCACCACGGGCGTGATCTCCGCCATGTACGACGAGGCGGCATGGGGAATGCTGCGCACTGCGCTGAAGGCCGCCTTCGCGGGCGACGGCGGGCCCCTGCTGAAGCTGTCCGACGCCTACTACGAGCGCGACGGCCACGGCGCCTACGCGAACCTCATGGCCGCCAACGCCGCCGTGAACTGCCTGGACCTCCCCCCGGCCTTCCGTTCCCCGACCGAGGTCCGCGCGGCCGAGCCCGCCTTCCGGAAGGCCTCGCCGGTCTTCGGCACATCCCTCGCCTGGGCGGCCCTGACCTGCGGGTACTGGACCGTCCCCGCCACCGGCACCCCGCACCGCATCCCCGCCGCGGGCGCCGCGCCGATCCTCGTCGTCGGCACCACCCGCGACCCGGCCACCCCCTACGGCTGGGCCCGCTCCCTGGCCTCGCAGCTCTCCTCCGGACGCCTCCTGACCTACGAGGGCGACGGCCACACCGCCTACACCCGCGGCAGCGCCTGCGTCGACAAGGCCGTCAACACCTACCTGCTGACCTCGGCCGCGCCCCCGGCGGGGCAGCGCTGTTCCTGAGAGCGCCCGGAAACGGGGAAGCGTAAGAGGGCCGGCGCGGCCATCCCGTACGCCGGCCCGGTCCCCGTACGTCAGCCCGTCAGGCCTCGTTGAGGACCCGGACCGGTGCCCCCGCCGCGTAGGCGCCGACCGCCTCGACCGAATCGCCGTAGCACAGCGCGAAGTTGTCCTCGGTCACGTAACCGATGTGCGGGGTCAGCACCGTACGGGGAGCGTCGAGCAGCCGGTGTCCGGCGGGCAGCGGCTCCGTTTCGTGCACGTCGAGCCCCGCGCCCGCGATCCAGCCGCCGTGGAGGGCCTTGACCAGTGCCGTCTCGTCGACGAGCTGGGCGCGGGAGGTGTTGACCAGGTACGCGGTGGGGCGCATCCGCCGCAGCTCGTCCTCGCCCACGAGACCCCGGGTCGCGTCGGCCAGCCTCATGTGGACGCTCACCACGTCGGACGCGGCGAACAGTTCGTCCTTGCCGACCGCGCGCACCCCCGCCTCCTCGGCCCGCTCCGGCGTCATGCGGGGGCTCCAGGTGACCACGTCCATCCCGAACGCGATGCCCACGTCGGCCACCCGCTTGCCGAGCTTGCCCAGCCCCAGCACGCCGAGGGTGGTCCCGGCCAGGCCCGTGCCGACGCCGCCCTGCCAGCCGCCGGCCCGCAGCCGCGCGTCCTGGGCGGCGGCCCCGCGGGTCAGTTCCAGGATGAGCGCCCAGGTCAGCTCCGCCGCCGGGTAGGGGGTCATGCGGGTGCCGCTCACCGTGACGCCGTACTCCGCCGCGGCGGCGAGGTCGATCGCGTCGTTGCGCATGCCCGAGGTGACGAGGAGCTTCAGCCGGGGCAGCCGGGAGAGGACGGCGGCGGGGAAGGGGGTCCGCTCCCGCATGGCGATGACGGCGTCGTACGGGGCGAGCCGCTCGACGACGTCCTGCGGGTCGGCCAGGTGGTCGGCGAAGAAGTCCGCCTCCGCACCGTCGGGAAGGCCCGACCAGCAGGTCAGGCCGGCCGCGGCGTCGTTGTAGTCGTCTATGACGGCGATACGCATCACAAGAGGTCCTCGTTCGAACGGCAGGGCGTCGGTACATCGCCTCGATCATGAACAGCCTCGGCGCCCGCAACCGGCTCCACGCCGGCGACATCCACGAAAGGCCCCGGTCGCAGGTGGCGCGAGTGAGCGGTATCACACCGAAAAGCCCGGCTCGGACAATGTCCGGGCCGGGCCTCTTCGGAGCCGCCTTCGGGATTCGAACCCGAGACCTACGCATTACGAGTGCGTTGCTCTGGCCAACTGAGCTAAGGCGGCAATGCTGCCTGGTCCTGACCGGCTTCAGCAGCGCGGCTAAGTCTACACACTCCCGAGGGGTGCTCCGTACTCGACCGCCGAGGCGATGATCTTGGCGATCTCCTGCTGGTGATCGTTGAGGTAGAAGTGGCCGCCCGGGAAGACGCTGATCGTGAAGGCGCCGGTGGTGTGGTGCTCCCAGTCCCGGACCTCGTCGGTGGTGGCCTTGGGGTCGGCGTCGCCGGTCAGGGCGTGGACGGGGCAGCCGACGCGGAGGCCGGGGCGGGCGCGGTAGGTCTCGATGGCCCGGTAGTCGGCGCGGAGGGCCGGCAGGACCATCTCGAGGACCTCCGGGTTGTCCAGCATCCCGGCGTCCGTGCCGCTCAGCCTGCGGAGCTCCTCGACCAGCTCCTCGTCGCTGCGCAGGTGCACCGTCTCGGCGCGGTGCCGCGAGGGGGCGCGGCGGCCGGAGACGAAGAGGGCGACCGGGACCGTGCCCCGCTCCTCCAGGCGCAGGGCGACCTCGAAGGCGAGGGCCGCGCCCATGCTGTGGCCGAAGAGGGCCAGGGGGCGGTCGGCCGCCGGGGCCAGGATCTCGGCGGTGCGGTCCGCGAGGCCGGCGATGCTGTCGATGCAGGGGTCCGCCCGCCGGTCCTGGCGGCCGGGGTACTGGACCGAGAGGACGTCCACCGAGGGTGAGAGGGCCTTCGACAGCGGGAAGAAATAGCTGGCCGAACCTCCGGCGTGCGGCAGGCAGACCAGGCGCACCGGTGCCTGCTCCGCCGGATGGAATCGGCGAATCCACTTCTTGTCGTCCATCGTCCCGGTTTCCCTTCGGTGCCGTGCAGTTGACGCCATTCGGGTCCCGGGCAGCATACGTCGGGGCATACGCCGGAGGGGGGTGATACGGCCGGGGGTTCCTTCCGGCGCCCCGCCCGTATTAGGTTCCTCGCAGGGGGCGGAATGCGTGGCGCCGGCTCGAAGTGCGCCGGAACACACGGCTGTTCCGGTTTGAAAGGGGGATTCTCGGGGGAGCCCGGGGAATTCCAGGGAAACGGCGAGAATCGGCGAGAAGGACACACAGTGCCCCACACACTGCCCGGCACCGGGCCCGACGCGGTCACCGGCGGGAAATTGCTGGCCGTCAGCGATCTGCACGTCGCGTACAAAGAAAACCGCGCGCTCGCCGAAAGGCTGCGGCCCGGGAGCGACGCCGACTGGCTCATCGTGGCCGGCGACGTCGGCGAGCAGTTCGCGGACATCGAATGGACGCTGCGCCTGCTCGCCGAGCGATTCGCCAAGGTGATCTGGGCGCCCGGCAACCACGAGCTGTGGACCCACCCCCAGGACCCGGTCGACCTGCGCGGCGAAAAGCGCTACCTGCACCTCGTGGAGCTGTGCCGCAGCCTCGGCGTCGCCACCCCCGAGGACCCCTACCCCGTCTGGCGCGGCGAGGGCGGCCCGGTCGCCGTGGCACCGCTCTTCGTGCTCTACGACTACACCTTCCGCGTGCCCGGCGCGCACACGAAGGAGGAGTCGCTGCGCCGCGCCTACGACGCCGGCATCGTCTGCGCCGACGAGCACTTCCTGCACCCGGACCCGTACCCCGGCCGCGACGCCTGGTGCCACGCGCGCGTGGAGTACACGGAGCGCCGCCTCGCCGCGGTCGACCCCGCGCACCGGACGGTCCTGGTCAACCACTTCCCGCTGGTCCGCGAGCCCACCAGGATCCTGCGGTACCCCGACTTCGCCCAGTGGTGCGGTACGGAGCTGACCGCCGACTGGCACACCCGCTTCCGGGCCGCGGCCGCCGTCTACGGCCACCTGCACATCCCGCGCGTCACCTGGCACGACGGCGTGCGGTTCGAGGAGGTCTCCGTCGGCTATCCGCGCGAGTGGCAGCCGCGGCCGCCGCGCGAGCCGCTGCGGCAGATCCTGCCCCGGCCGGCCGGCGAGGGCCCGCAGGGGAGTGCGTGGTGATCGAGGAGCTCCTGCCCCCGGAGGCCGTGGCGGAGGAGGGCTTCGGCAGCCCGTCGCCGGCAGCGGCCTCCCTGCATCCCGTCTTCCCCGAGGAAGCCGCGGTCGTCGCCCGCGCCGTGCCCAAGCGGAAGGAAGAGTTCGCGGCCGTGCGGGTCTGCGCGCGGGCGGCGCTGGGGCGGCTGGGGCTGCCGCCCGTCCCGCTCCTGCCCAACCGGCGCGGGGCCCCGCAGTGGCCAGCCGGAGTGGTCGGCAGCATGACGCACTGCGACGGCTACCGGGCGGCCGTCGTGGCCCGATCCGGCACCCTGGCGTCGGTCGGCATCGACGCCGAGCCGAACGGCCCGCTGCCGGACGGCGTCCTCGACGTCGTCTCGCTGCCCGGGGAGCGCGCGTGGATCCGCTCGCTCACCGCGCTCCGCCCCGAAGTCCACTGGGGGCGCCTGCTGTTCAGCGCCAAGGAGAGCGTCTTCAAGACCTGGTATCCGCTGACCGGGCAGGAGCTGGACTTCGAGGAGGCGGAGCTGGAGGTCGACCCCGGCGCCCGCACGTTCTCCGCCCGGCTCCTCGTCCCCGGCCCGGTCGTGGGCGGCGTCCGCCTGGACGGGTTCGCCGGGCGGTGGGCCGTGGGCAGCGGCCTGGTGGTGACGGCCATCGCCCTCCCGGCCGCCGTACCGTCCACCGCACCGCCCGCCGCCTCGGCCACCGCGCCGTCCGTCGTGCCCCCTCCCGGCGCCCCGGGCGGCCCGTCCGTCAGCGGGTCCGCGGCATCCCGCGCCTGAACGCGGCGAAGTCCTCGGGCAGCTCGCGCGCGTAGCGGGTGTTGAGCCACAGGCGCAGCAGGTCGCGGCGGCGGTCCGGCTCGTCGCGGAAGGCGGAGCGGCCGTGGACGACGACGTTGTTGTTCAGCAGCTGGAGGTCGCCGGCGCGCAGGGTCATCTCGATGCGGTGCCCGGGCATTCCCGCGACGTCCTGGAAGAGCTGCAGCGCGTGCTTCTCGACGTCGCTCAGCGGGATTCCGGACTTCGGGACGGCCGAGTCGATGTAGTGCGTCATGTAGAAGCGGCAGCTGAGCTGTCCGCCGAAATAGCCGTACACCGCGTTGCGGTAGTACGGCAGCTCGTCCGAGCCCTCCTCCGTGCGCCGGTCGTAGACGAATCCCCGGTAGTACAGGCCGAGCAGCTCGCGGTGGTGGGCGAGGAGGTGGTTGTGGACGGTCATGGAGCTGGCGAGGGTGCTGACGCCGCCCTCGCCCGCCTGGCGCAGGCAGAGCAGGCCCACGATGTCGGAGCTGTCGGTGTGGAAGGGCAGCTCGGAGCGGGTGCGGTAGGCGCGGATGGCGGATTCGGTGACCTCGCCCTCCCCGTAGTCCTTGACGTGGGCGATCAGCTCGCCCGCCGCGTTCTGGGAGACGGGGGTGCCCAGGTGCAGCGCGATGCCCCAGTACGCCAGGCGCGCGTCCTCCAGGCTCCACCGCTCCACGGGAAGGCCGCGCAGGACGGTGAAGCCGCGGCCGAACTCCAGGTCCTGGACGGCTGCTTCGAAAGTCTTGCCGAGGACGGGCAGCGGGAAGTCGGCGACCGTGAGCTGTCCGAGCGCGAGCCCGCGTGCTTTCACCGCCGCGAGAGCCGTTTCCAGATCGTCGATTTCTTCCGGGGTGAGGACGACCACCCAGTCGCTTTCCCCGGTGAAGTCGGCGGCCGTCCAGGCGGACGGCCCGGAGACGGGCTCGGTGAGGATGGTGCCGTCGGACGGTGCAGGCATACGGACTCCACTCGGTATTCGCTGAGCATGCGGCAGTTGCGCGGCACACCGATCATGATTCGAAGTCCACCGGCGGTCAATGGAGTTGGGAACGGAGCGACGGCAGGGGCGGAGTGTCGTGATTGCGCGTGAACTCGATCACCTTCGCGCCCTCCTCCATGGTGTGGAACGCGCGCCGGTGGTTAGTTTCCGGGAGGACACGGCGACACAGGGACGCAGAGACACGGAGACACAGTGGCCAAGTCAACTGCCGGGCCAGGACCGGCACTCCGACGTTCCGCCCGCGCGGCGGGCTGCGCCCTCTTGGCCGGGACCCTTGCGGCCGCGTGCGGCTCCGGCGGCGGCACCTCCGGCTCCGGCACCTCCGACTCGCTCTCCGTCGGCCTCATCGCCGAGCCCGCCAGCCTCGACTTCACCACCACCGACGGCGCGGCCGTCCCGCAGGCCACGCTCGGCAGCATCTACGAGGGCCTGGTCCGCGTCGACCAGCAGGGGAAGATCCAGCCCCTGCTCGCCGAGCGCTACGAGCGCTCCGACGACGGCCGCACGTACACCTTCCGCCTCCGCAAGGGCGTCAAGTTCACCAACGGCGCCGAGTTCACCGCCGACGACGCCGTCTTCTCCATCGACCGGGTGAAGAAGGAGTGGAAGCTGAAGACGGCCCGCCAGATGGACGTGGTCGACAAGGCCGAGAAGACCGACGACCACACGGTCAAGATCACCCTGAACCGCGCGAGCAACGGCTGGCTCTACGCCATGACCACCCGCATCGGCGCCATGTTCAGCCGTACGGGCACCGGCGACCTCGCCAACCACCCCGTCGGCACCGGGCCCTTCAAGCTGGCCGAGCGCCGCCGCGGCGACCGGATCGTCCTCGACCGCAACGCCTCCTACTGGGGGACGAAGCCGGAGCTGTCGAAGGTCACCCTGAAGTACTTCAAGGACGCCGGGGCGATGAACAACGCCCTGCTCACCGAGGGCATCGACGTCATCGGCACGGTCCAGGCCCCCGAGTCGCTCTCCCGCTTCTCCGACAAGAACCGCTTCCAGATCATCGAGGGCTCCTCCACCGGCGAGGTCGTCCTGTCGATGAACAACTCCCGCGAGCCGTTCAAGGACAAGCGGGTCCGCCAGGCCGTCCGCCACGCCATCGACCACAAGGCGCTCGTGGACACCACCCGGGCCGGCCACGGCAAGCTCATCGGCACCATGGCCACCCCCACCGACCCCTGGTACGAGGACCTGACCGGCCGCTACCCCTACGACCCGGCGAAGGCCAGGCAGCTGCTGAAGGACGCGGGCGCCGAGGGCCGCACCCTGAAGTTCCGGGTGCCCAACATGCCGTACGCGATGTCCGCGGCGCAGGTCGTGAAGTCCCAGCTCGAACAGGTCGGGCTGAAGGCGGAGATCGAACCCCTGGAGTTCCCCGCGCGCTGGCTGTCCGAGGTCTACAACAAGGCCGACTACGACCTCTCCGTCATCGCCCACACCGAGCCGCGCGACCTGTGGACGTTCGCCGACCCCGGCTACTACTTCCGCTACGACAACCCGGAGTACGCGAAGCTGCTCAAGGAGGCCGACGCGGGCAAGCCCGAGGACGAGGCCGCCCGCTACCGCGACGCCGCCCGCCTGCTCTCCGACGACGCCGCCGCCGACTGGCTCTACCTCATGCCCAACCTGATGGTGGCCGGCAAGAACATCACCGGTCTGCCGGTCAACCAGGTCGGCGAGGGCTTCGACCTCACGAACGTCCGCCGGGCGAAGAAGTAGGAAGCGGTCCGGTATGCGGGTGTTCCTGCGCAGGACGGCATCGCTGCTGGTCAGCGCCTTGATCGCCAGCTTCGTCGTGTTCGCCTTCCTGTCCGTGCTGCCCGGTGACCCGGCCGAGGTCGCCCTCGGCACGAACGCAAGCCCGGCGGAGCTGGCCTCGCTGCGCCACTCCTTCGGCACCGACCGGCCGCTCGTCGTCCAGTACGCGGACTGGGCGCAGGGCCTGCTGCACGGCGACTTCGGCACCTCGTACGTCAGCCGCGACCTCATCGGGCCCCGCATCGCCGACCGGCTCGGCGTCACCTGCTGGCTGGCGCTCGGCGGCATGCTCGTGGCCGTCCTCTTCGCGCTGCCCGCCGGCGTGCTCGCCGCGGCCTGGCACCGCAGGCCCGCGGGCGCCCTGCTGTCGGCGGTCAGCCAGGCGGGGATCGCGGTCCCCGCCTTCCTCGCCGGCATCCTGCTCGTCTACGTCTTCGCGGTCCGGGCGGGGGCGCTGCCCGCGGGGGGCTACACCCCGCTCGCCGAGGACCCCGCGGCCTGGGCGCGGCAGCTCGTCCTGCCCTGCCTGTCCCTCGGCCTCGTGCAGGGCGCGGTCCTCACCCGCTACGTGCGCTCCGCCGTCCTGACCGTCCTGCACCAGGACTTCCTGCGCACGGCACGGGCCAAGGGCCGCCGCCGGTGGCCCGCCCTGTGGCGGCACGGTCTGCCCAACGCCGCCGTCCCCGTCCTGACCGTCCTGGGGCTGCAGCTGTCGACCGTGCTCGTCGGGGCGGTCGTCGTCGAGCGGGTCTTCGTCATCCCGGGCCTCGGTGACCTGCTGCTGCAGTCCGTGGCCGACCGCGACCTGCTGGTCGTCCAGGGCGTGGTGATCGTCCTGGTCGTGGCCGTGCTCGTCGTCAACGTGGTCACGGACCTGCTCTACCACCTGCTCGACCCGCGCCTGCGGAGCCGTTGATGACCTCAGTCCGTAGGCTCGCCCGCCGCCCCGCCCTCACCGCCGGCGGAATCCTCGTCACTCTCGTCCTCGCGCTCGCTCTGCTGTCCCTCCTCTGGACGCCCTACGACCCCACCCATGTGGACGCGGCACAGCGCCTGCTGCCACCCGGCGGCGGACACCTCCTGGGCACCGACCAGTTCGGCCGGGACGTCACCAGCCGGCTGATGACGGGGGCCCGGACGACCGTCTTCGTCGGGGTCGTGGCCGTCGGCTTCGCCGTCGTCATCGGCGTGCCGATGGGCATCGCCGCGGGCATGTCGGGAGGCCCGCTCAGTGCGCTGCTGATGAGAGTGAGCGATTTCCTGCTGGCCTTCCCGGCCCTGCTGCTCGCCATCATGCTGGCGGCCGTCTACGGCACGAGCACCCTCACCGCCATGGTGGCCATCGGCATCGCCTCCGCCCCCGGCTTCGCGCGCGTGGCCCGCGCCGCGACGCTGCGCGTCATGGCCGCCGAGTACGTCGACGCCGCGCGGCTCGCCCGGCGCACCCGCGCGGCCATCGCCGTGCGGCACGTCCTGCCGAACATCCGGGACGTCGTCATCGTGCAGGTGTCGGTGGCCTTCGCGACAGCCGTGCTCGCCGAGGCCGCGCTGTCCTACCTGGGCCTCGGGACGCCGCCGCCCACCCCCTCCTGGGGGCGGATGCTGCTCGACTCCCAGGAGCTGCTGTTCTCCAAGCCCGAGCTGTGCCTGTGGCCGGGCCTCGCCATCGCCGCCGCGGTCCTCGGGCTCAACCTCCTGGGCGACGGCCTGCGGGACCGCTTCGACCCCACGCTGGAAGGTGTCCGGTGAGCCCTGCGAGCCCGGTGAAAGCGACGGGCCCGGCCAGCCCCGGCAGCACGCTGCTGGAGGTCGACGGCCTCACCGTCGGTGCCGGGGACAAGCCGCTCGTGCGGGGCGTCGGCTTCACGGTCGGCCGGGGGGAGCGCGTCGGCATCATCGGCGAGTCCGGCTCCGGGAAGACCCTCACCGCGCTCGCCCTCCTGGGCCTCCTCGGCGAGGGCCTGCGGGCCGGGGGCAGCGCCCGCCTGGACGGGGTCCCCTTCGACCTGCTGGGCGCCACGGACCGCGAGCTGTCGACCGTACGGGGGCGGCTCGCGGGCATGGTCTTCCAGGAGCCGATGACGGCCCTCAACCCCGTCATGAAGGTGGGGCCGCAAGTGGCCGAGTCGCTGCGGCTGCACGGCCCCCGCAGCGAACGCCCCGGCCGGGCCGCCGCCCGCACCACCGCCGTGGGCCTCCTGGACCGGCTGCGCCTGCCCGACCCCGGCCGGGCCGCCCGCGCCTACCCCCACCAGCTCTCCGGCGGCCAGCGCCAGCGCGCCGTGCTCGCCGGGGCCCTCGCCGGCGACCCGGCCCTGCTGATCTGCGACGAGCCGACCACCGCCCTGGACGTCACCGTCCAGAAGGAGATCGTCGACCTCATCACGGGCGTGTCCGACGAGCGCGGCACGGCGGTGCTCTACATCAGCCACGACCTCGCGCTCGTCGCGTCCGTCTGCCACCGCGTCCTGGTGATGCACGACGGGGAGGTCGTCGAGAGCGGGCCCGTGGAGCGGGTGCTGCGGCAGCCCGAGCACCCGTACACGCGCGCCCTGCTGAGCGCGTCCGACCTGTCGGTCCCGGTCCCGCGGCCCCCCGCGCCCGCCGAGCCGGAGACGCTGCTGCGGGCCCGCGGCCTGACCCGGCGCTACGCCCGCCCCCGCCGCCGCCTCCTCGGCCCCCGGGAGCACTTCACGGCGCTGGAGGGCCTGGACCTGGACCTGCGCGCGGGCGGCCGGGTCGGGGTGGTCGGCGAGTCGGGCTCGGGCAAGACGACGCTGCTGCGGCTGCTGTCGGGGCTGGACAGGCCCACCTCGGGGACGGTCGGCAGGCCGGCACCGCGGGCGGCCGGGAATGCGCCGCAGCGGACGGACGGCCGCCCGGCGCCGGGGACGGCCGGGAACGCGGTGGGCAGCGGCCTTCAAGTGGTCTTCCAGGACCCCATGGGCTCCCTCGACCCCCGGATGCGCGTGCGGGACATCATCGCCGAGCCGCTCCCGGACCGCCGCTCGCCCGCGGCCGCGGACCGCGTGGCCGCGCTCCTCGCCGACGTGGGCCTGCCGGCGGAGGCGGCGGACCGCTATCCGCACCAGTTCTCCGGCGGGCAGCGGCAGCGCATCGCCATCGCGCGCGCCCTGGCCCCCCGCCCGTCCGTCCTCCTCGCCGACGAGCCGGTCAGCGCCCTGGACGTGTCCGTACGGGCCCAGGTCCTCGACGTCCTGAGCAAGGTCACCGCCGAGCGGGACATGGCCCTGTGCATCGTCACCCACGACCTGGGCGTGGTGCGCTACCTGTGCGACGAGGTGGTGGTGATGAGGGAGGGGAGAGTGGTGGAGCGGGGGCCGGTCGAGCGCGTGTGGGAGGCGCCCGAGCACCCGTACACGCGGCAGCTGCTGGAGGCCGTGCCGGTCCTGCGGTGACCGGAGGGGCCCGGCGGGATCCCGGAGGGTCCGGCAAGGCCGGGGAATGGTCGGCACCTGTCCGCAGCGACGCCCCGGCCCGCTGCTGTGCATGCGCAGCAACGGAGCACTGTGTGCTGCTGTGTGAAGCCACGGACAGGTTGCCGCCGCTCTTCGCATAGATCATGGCGGTCACTCATGTGCCAAGTCAATCCTATGACTTGACTCGATCAACCCAAGCTGGAGCTTGTATCGTGACGGCGTGACGCTAGATGACCTGAAGGTGTTCGTCATGGTGTGCGAGGCCCGCAACCTCAGCGCCGTGGCCCGTGAGATGAACTGCAGCCAGTCCGCCGTCAGCCAGCACGTCCGGCGTCTGGAGAAGGAAGTCGGGCTGCCTCTGATGGAGCGTCAGCCCCGCGGGGTGGTGCCCACCGCGGCCGGGCGGATCCTCCAGCGGGCCGCCTCCGACGGGCTCACCGCCCTCGGCGAGGGCCTGCGCACCCTGGAGGAGCTGCGCACCGGCCAGGGCGGCGGCGTCGTCATCGCCACCGGCGCCACCACCATCCGCCACCTCATGGGCGCCGCCATCGAGGAGTACAGCAAGCAGTACCCGGACGTCGGCCTGGAGTTCCACACCGAACGCTCCAGCCACCGCTGCATCGACGCCCTGCGCTCCGGCTCCGTCGACCTCGCCTGGGTGACCGTCTCCTCCGACGCACAAGGCGTCGAACTGCGGCCGGTCAAAAGCCTGGAGTGGGTGCTGGCCGTCCATCCCGGCGACCCGCTCGCCGCCGAGGACGCGCTCGGCGCGGCCGACCTCGTCCGTACGCGCCTGATCCGCCCGCCCGCCGGGACGAGCTCCGGCCGTCAGGTCGAGGACGTGCTCGGCGCCGTCGCCCTCTCCGCGCGCGCGACCACCCGGGCCACGGACTGGGACACCGCCCTGCTGCTGGCCGAACTGGGCCTCGGCCACGCCCTGATACCCGCCATGCCGGGACTCGTCAGCCCGTCGGGCGCGGTCCGCCTGATACCCGTCACCGGCATCCCGCCCCTGGAGGTCGGCTGGGCCGCCCGCCAGTGGTCGGCCCTGGCCCCGGCGGCCCGCGAGTTCGCGGCGGCGGTCACGCGGCACGTGGCGGGTGTATGACGGCGGACGGCCCACGGGTGCACGGCCCCGCGTGGTTCACACCCCCCGCCCGGCGGCCAGCCCGCACAGCGTCCCGTACGCCGTCTGGACGAACGCTCCCGCCGGCGCCGGTGCCGTGTCGGCCAGGGCTACGAGGCCGGTGCGCGAGCCGGGGTGGAAGCCGGCGAAGGCCGTGCAGCCCCGGGTGCCTCCGGAGTGGTGCAGCAGCGGCCCGCCGGGCCGCACGCGCAGGTTCCAGACGAGGCACAGGCGGCGCCCCGGGCGCCGCAGCGCCAGCCTGGGCCGCTGCACCTCCGTGAGCGCGACGCGCAGGCTCGGCGGGGCGGCCGCTTCCGGCGCGAGCAGCGCCGACAGGCAGCGCAGCAGGTCCCGCGCGCTGGAGCGCAGGGCGCCCGCGGCGGGCAGCCCGGGGATGAGCCAGGGCGGCCGGGGGCGGCCGTGCCAGTGCCCCTGGACCTGCGGCCGGGCCGGATCGCAGTCGGTGTCCGCCAGGCCGAGCGGGTCCAGGACGCGCTCGCCGAGCAGCGCCGGGTAGTCGCCGGGTCCGCCGCCGGCCGCGCGCGCCAGGGCGAGGCCGAGCAGGCCCACGCCGTAGTTGGAGTAGCGCACGCAGGTGCCGGGGCGGTGGTGCAGCCGGGTCCGGGGGAGGGCCGCGAGGAGGTCGTCCCCGGTGAAGCCGGCGTACGGGTTGCGGAACCAGCCCGTACGGGCGGAGCGGGCGAGCAGGCCCGGGGGCAGGCGGGGCAGGCCCGCGGTGTGCGTGGCGAGGTGCAGGAGGGTGACGGACGGGCCGGGGATGCGGCGGGCTCCGGGCGGCAGGTAGCGGTCGAGGGGGTCGTCGTAGCGGACTTCGCCGCGGGCGGCGAGCTCGGCGAGCAGCAGCGCGGTGAACGTCTTGGTGAGCGATCCGGTCTCGAAGCGGGTGTCCTCCTCGGCGGGCCCGCGGCAGACGATGATGCGCTCGTCGCCGCGCACGGCGGCGACGGCGACGGCGCTCGCTCCGCGGGCGGCGTCGGGCAGGGGCAGCAGGAGGGCGTTCAGCGGCGGTGCGGCCGCTCCTCCCGCTGCCGCCGCCTCCGCCGCCGCGGTCACGGCTTCGGCGGCCGCGCTCATGGCCCGGCCCGGCGCGGCCCCGGGCGTCGCCGGTGTCTCCCGGGGATCCGTCACTGTGCTCGTGCCGCCCGGGCCAGGGCGATGGAGCCCGCCACGGCGGTCACCACGGTGGTGTGCTGGTGTTCCTTGAACCGCCGGACGGGATCCTCGTCGACGGGGTCGCCGTCGACGGGCATCAGGCCGTCCTCGTGCTGCAGGGCGGCCATGGCCCCCCAGTCGTCCGGGTTGCAGTAGGGCTCGGACAGGCAGGCGCCGACGATGAGGAGCTCCGCCACGAGGTCCCACTGCTGGACCTCGCGCCAGATGTCGATCCACACCGGCAGCCAGGTGCGCACGTACGCGGTGAGGTCGGCGGGCAGGCCTTCGGGGCGGCCGCCCCAGTCCGTCAGGTGGAAGACGGTGTGCGTCATCGCGTAGGCGGTGATCCAGTTGATCGCCCAGGGTTCGGGCGTGGCGCCCAGCCAGGTGGTGCGGGCGAGCGCCTCGAAGTCCTCGCCGTGGTCGAGGCCGGCGATGCGCGCGGCGTTGGCCACGGCGAGGCGGCGGTTCGGCAGCAGCTCGACGCTGTGCACGGAGCGCAGCCGGACGCGGTGGGCGAGCAGCCGGTCCAGGTCCGCGTGGTGGTAGCCGCAGCGCACGAAGTGCGCGTAGATCTCCAGCGGGTCGGTCATCAGGGTGTGGCGCAGCTGGCGTTCGTAGAGCATGTCGCCCTTGCGCAGCTGCAACCAGGTGAAGTCCATCAGGCTCTGTGCCGCGGCCAGTTGGCCGGGGCCCGCCATGCCGTCGCGCAGGATGACGGAGGCGGCGAGGGTGCTCTCGCCGAGGGGTTTGTAGACGCTGTCGGGGTCGGCGAGCTCCTCGGTGGTGCCGGGCGGCAGCGCGCCGAGCGCGCGGTGGGCGTGCAGCCAGGACAGCGCGCGGTCGGCCATGGCGCGGGCGGCCGCCGTCACGGGGGCCGGGATCGTCACGGTCGCGGAAAGGGTCATGCCGGCGCCTCCGCGGGCTGGTTGCGGGCGTGTCCGGTGCCGCCGCCGGTGAGGAGGTGGGCGGCCACCGCCAGGTCGAGGGCCGTCCGCGGGCCGGCGCCGCCGAGCAGGCGCACGTGGTCGAGGACGGTCTGCGGCTCCAGGGGCAGGGCGATGCCGTCGTGGTGGAGCAGGGCGAGCCAGCGCAGCAGCCGTACGGCGGTCGGGAAGTCGCGGCGCAGCACGGAGCGGGTCAGGCCGCGGCTCAGGGGGAGCGCCGCGCCGCGGGCGGCGTCCCGTACGGGCCCGTCCAGACCGGGGGTGGCGAGCGGCGCAAGCTGGGCCATGCGAACGGACCAGCGCTGCCAGTGGGTGGTGTCGGTGAGGTCCTCGTCGGCCTCGGGCGGGACGGCGGGCATGGGGGTGTCGCCGGTGCCCGCCGTACGGGCCAGGAGCTGGGCGGTCGCCCAGTCGCGCCAGGCGGCGGTGCGCTCGTCCGTACGGGCGGAGCGGCTGCTGACGGGCACGGGGAAGGCCTCGAAGGCGCGGGCCACGGCCGCCGCGTCGGCGGCGTGGAAGGGGGCGCCCGTGAGGACGTGGGGGGTGAAGGTGTCGGCGCCGATCACCCGGACCGCGGCCAGGGCGGCGAGGGAGCCGGGGGAGTCGGGGGAGCTGTCGAGGTGCGGGGCGACGAGCGCCGCGTCCCCCGCGCCCCGGAGGGCGCGAAGGACGCGGGACGCCAGTTCGTCGGCCGCCGCGGCGTAGGCCGCACGCGAACTCACTTGCCCTTCGGCTCCTTCGGCTCCTTGGGCGACAGCAGGAGGAGCGCCAGCAGGACGCCTGCGGCTTCCGGTGCGGGCAGGGGAGCGCCGCTGACGGCCGCTTCCGGCTCCACCATCAGGGAGCCGATCGCGGCCGCCCCGGCCGGTTTCGCGAGGGGACGGAGGGTTTCTTGAGTGAGCATGTGCGCCTCCTTGAGGAGATGCGGGCGGAATGAACATCACCTAATCAGTGATGTCTGACAAATCAGGCTAAGCATGTTTTCGGCGATCTGCCCCTCGGGACACGCCGGTTGACCGCGCAGGTGGACGCCGAACGAGGGAGCGCGAAAGGGGAGCCGGGGGCTCGCGGAGACAACGGAGGCGTGCGGAGGAGGGCCGGAGCGAAGCCTGGGGAGTGGTGAGAAAGAAGGGAAAAGTGGGGGATGCGACGGGTGATTCTCCGAAATTTCCACCATTCGGGTGAACTGCGAAGGCTGGGGTGTGGCGGGGTGACTGGTGCGGCATGGTCTGAAAATAAGCTGGCACGCCACCGGGGCGGGGCCCTTGGGATGGGAGTCTTCGATGACCACCTCCGAGTCGGTGTGGACCTGTCCGTTCCGCCACGATGAGGCCCTGGAGTTCGACCCCTTCCTGGCCCGGCTGCGGAGCGAGCCGCCGGTCACGCGCATCCCGATGCCCCGCGGGGGCGGCACCGGCAGCGCGGACGACGCCGCGGAGGACGGCCCGGGAGGGCCCGGAGCGCCCGGATCCGGCGGCCCGGCCGCCGGTGCCGCCTGGCTCGTCACGCGCCACCGGCAGGTCCGCGCGGTCACCTCCGACCGCCGCTTCAGCCGCGCCGCCCTGATCGGCCGCGACATCCCGCGCGTCACCCCCGACCTCGTCGATCACGCCGAGTCGATCAACCTCATGGACCCGCCGGCCCACAGCCGCCTGCGCGGCCTCGTGGCCGCGGCCTTCGGCGACCGCCGGGTCGAGGAGCTGCGCCCGCGCACGCAGCGCACGGTCGACGCCCTGCTGGACGCCATGGCCGACCACGGCTCCCCCGCCGACGTCTCCGACTGGCTGGCGGCCCCCCTGCCGCTCACCACGGTCTTCGAGCTGCTCGGCGTCCCCGAGCCGGACCGCGCCCCGCTGCGCCGCTGGGCCACGGCGATGATGTCCCCCGGCACCCCCGACGGCGCCGCGGCCGCCGAGGGCAAGGCCGGGCTGCGCGCGTATTTCGCGGAGCTGACCGCCGCGCGCCGCCGGCACCCCGGAAGCGACCTGCTCAGCGCCCTGGCCGCGGTGCGCGAGGACGGCGAGCTCCTCGACGCCCGCGAGGTCGCCGTCATGGGCATGCTCCTGCTCGTCACCGGCCACAACACCAGCGCCCACCAGATCAGCAACATGATCTACACCCTGCTCACCCACCCCGCGCAGCTGGAGCGCCTGCGGGCCCGGCCCGAGCTGCTGCCCTCCGCCGTCGAGGAGCTCCTGCGCTTCATCCCCTACCGGCAGGGCGTGGGCATCCCCCGCCAGGCCACGGAGGACGTGGAGCTGGACGGCGTCACCATCCGCGCGGGCGAGACGGTCCACGTCTCGTACCTCGCCGCCAACCGCGACGAGAGCGTCTACGACCGCCCCGACGAGCTCGACCTGGAGCGGCAGGGCGCCCCCGCCCACCTCACCTTCGGCCACGGCACGCACCACTGCCTGGGGGCCCACCTGGCGCGGATGCAGCTCCAGGTCGCCATCGGCACGCTGCTCACCCGCTTTCCCGGCCTGCACCTGGCCGTCCCGGCGGAGGAAGTCCGCTGGAACACCCGCTCCATCTGGCGTTTCCCGCTCGCCCTGCCCGTCGCCTGGTAGGGCGGGCGGTCCGGCGCCCCGACGGGGGTGCCCGGCCCGCCGACCGCAGGAGGGCGGCGACCCGTCGCCCGGTAAGTCCCCCGGTCAGTCCCCTGGACCGGTAAGTCCCTGGTAAGGAGGCAGTCATGGCAACGCTCTGCCGACCGGCCATCGCCGTACCCGAGCACGTCATCACGATGGAGGAGACCCTGCAGCTGGCGCGCACGCTGCACGCCGACCACCCCCAGCTGCCGCTGGCGCTGCGTCTGATCGGCAACACCGGAGTGCAGACCCGGCACATCCTCCAGCCCATCGAGGACACCCTCAAACACCCCGGGTTCACCTGGCGGAACAACCTCTACGAGACCGAGGCCAAGGCCCGCGTCCCCGCCGTCGTCCGGCGGGCCCTGGAGAACGCCGGGGTGACCACGCGCGACATCGACCTGATCGTCTACGCCTCGTGCACCGGCTTCATGATGCCGTCCATGACCGCCTGGCTGATCAACAACATGGACTTCCCGGTGACGACGAGACAGCTGCCGATCGCGCAGCTGGGCTGCGCGGCCGGCGGCGCGGCCATCAACCGGGCCCACGACTTCTGCACCGCCTACCCCGGCGCCAACGCCCTCATCGTCTGCTGCGAGTTCTGCTCGCTGCTCTACCAGCCCACGGACCTCGGCGTCGGCAATCTCCTGTCCAACGGCCTCTTCGGCGACGCCATCGCCGCGGCCGTGGTGCGCGGCGAGGGCGGCGAGGGCGTGCACCTGCACCGCAACGGCTCCCACCTCGTGCCCGACACCGAGGCCTGGATCTCCTACGCCGTCCGCGACACCGGATTCCACTTCCTGCTCGACAAGCGGGTGCCGGGCACGATGGCCATGCTCGCCCCCGCCATGCGGGACATGGCCGAGCCCCACGACTGGGACGTCTCCGGCCTGGACTTCTACATCGTCCACGCGGGCGGTCCGAGGATCCTCGACGACCTGTGCAAGTACCTCGACCTCGCGCCCGAGTGGTTCCGCTACAGCAGGGCCACGCTCACCGAGCGGGGCAACATCGCCAGCGCCGTCATCTTCGACGCGCTGGAGCGCCTCTGGCAGGACGGCGGTGCCCCGCACGACGCCCGGGGGGTCATCGCCGGCTTCGGCCCCGGCATCACCGCGGAGATCTCGCTGGGGACGTGGACGGAAGCGGGCCGGGGAGAGAGCGAGGGACAGGCGCCCGGCCGCCCGATGCCCCAGCCCGCCTAGCGGTCCGGCCCGCCCGCCCGGCCCGGACCGTCAGAGGTCGAACTCGGCAGGGTTGATGCCCAGCGCGAAGCACACTTCGCGGACGACGGCCTGCTCGGTCTTGTCGAAGTCGCCGTCGGCGCCGCCGATGACGATGCCGATCTGGACCACGGCACGGGCCTCGGTCGGCTTCTTCTGCACCTTGCCGATGGTCTGCATCACGCTGACCTTGCCGAAGTCGAAGTCGGCCGTGAGCTTCTGGCAGTAGTCGTTGAAGCGGGCCTGCAGGTCGTCGGCCGGGAAGTTCTGCAGCACCTCGTTGGTGGCGATCAGCGAGGCGACGCGCTGCCGCTCCGAGGCGTCGATCGAACCGTCGGCGGCGGCCACCAGGGCACACATGGCCATGCTCGCGTCCCGGAACGCACCGCTCTTCAGCTCGTTCTTCTTCGCCACCAGCTGGCCCTGCATCGCCGTCGCGGAGTCCTTGAGCCGGTCCCAGAGCGCCATTTGCTGTTCTCCTCATACATAACAACGGGGGTGTACGGGGAGAACGGGGGAGAGCGTGACGGAAGTTCCCAAACCGGCTGACCGACCGGCAAAACGGGGTGTTACCTCCCCGGCGGGTCGTGCCACCGGCGGGCCGCATTACCGGCGGATCACGTCGCCAGCGGATCCAGGTGCAGCGGCTGCACCTTGCCCTCCATCATGGCGCCGAGCCCGAGCACCGCGCACACGTCGGGCTGGTCGGCGATCCGTACGGTCATCCCCGTCGCGTCCGCGATCATCCGGTCCAGGCCGGGCAGGACCGCGCTGCCGCCCGCGAGCATCACGCCGCGGTCGACCAGGTCCGCCACGAGGTCCGGCGGGCAGGCACGCAGCACGCGGCCGATCGCGTCCAGCACGGCGGTCAGCGGCGTGTGCATGACCTCGCGGATGTCGCCGGTGTTCACCATGACCGTACGGGACAGGCCCGTCGCCACGTCCCGGCCGCGGACCTCGGCGCTCTCCTCCATGGGGTCCGCGGCCAGCGCGAGGTGCAGCGGGTGCAGGCCCTGGGTCGGCAGCATCAGCTCGTGGCGGCTGCGGAGGTGCTCCACGACCGCGTAGTCCATGGCGTCGCCGCCGACGAGCACCTTCTCCGCCGCCACGATCGCGCCCAGTGACAGGACGGCGACCTGCGTGGACGCCGCCCCGCACACCACGATCATCGTCGCCTCCGGCTGCTCGACGGGCAGTCCGCAGCCCACCGCGGCGGCGATGATCGTGTCGACCAGTTCCACGCGCCGCGTCCCCAGGCCCATCAGCGTCTCGACGGCGGCGCGGCGGGCGAGCGGGTCCGCGTCGTGCGGGATGCACACCGCGGCGCGCAGCATCGGCTTGCGCCGCCAGGCGCGGCGGACCTTGTCGCTGACGAGGCTGCGGAGCATCCGCTGGGCCATGTCGATGTCGACGACGGTGCCGCCGGAGACGGGCCGGACGACGCTGATGTGCGCGGGGGTGCGGCCGGCCATGCCCTCGGCGAGCTGCCCGACCGCGATCAGCGAGCCGGTCCTGGTGTTGATGGCGGCGATGCTCGGCTCGTCCACGATCAGGCCGTTGTCGCGGAGGTAGACCCGGGTGCGGGCGGCGCCGAGGTCGACGGCGACGGTGCAACGGCGCAGCTGCTCAAGGCTGAAGGACGTCATGGCAGGGCCTCCCCTGAGCGGCGGTCGGGGTACGGTCGGGCCGCCGCCGCCGGGCGCCCCTGGGGTCATCGTGCGCGGCGGGGCGGCGGGGTGCGCGCTGGAGTGGGCCGCATGGGGGAGACGGGGTTGACGGCCTGTCAGGGCGGGGGCGGACCGGCCGCCGCCGGGCCCTTCGCGTCGGCGTAGCACTCGACGACCGCCGTCGTGAACGGGAACAGCACCGGGGTGTCCCCGAAGACGACCTGCGCGGCGCGGGCCGAGGCGGTGCGGATCGCTTCGGTGACGGTGGCCGCCTCGGCCTCGGGGCAGTGCACGATGACCTCGTCGTGCTGGAAGAAGACCAGCTCGGCGCCGAGCCCGGCGAGCTCCTGCCGCAGGGCGGCGAGCAGCGCCAGGGCCCAGTCCGCGGCGCTGCCCTGCACGACGTAGTTCCGCGTGAAACGGCCGCGGGCCCGGCCGGCCGGGGTGCTGCCGTAGCCGGGCGAGGCGCCCTCCTCGGCGGCCTGGGGGATGCCCGCTTCGTCGGGCACGGCCGTGGAGGCCGGCGGGCACGTGCGTCCGAGCCAGGTGCGGACGAGGCGGCCCTCCTCGCCCGCGCGCGCCGCGTCGTCCACGAGGGCCACAGCGGCGGGGAAGCGGCGGCGCAGGTCGGCGAGGTTCTTCAGGCCGTCGCCGGAGGTCTGGCCGTAGATCGCACCGAGCATCGCCATCTTGGCCCGCTCGCGGTCACCGGCGAAGGCCCGGTCTGACAGGGCCGCGTACAGGTCGCGCTCGCCGCTGGAGGCCTCCATCAGGCCCGGGTCACGGGAGACGGCGGCCAGGACGCGGGGCTCCAGCTGGTCGGCGTCGGCGACCACCAGCCGCCGGCCGGGGTCGGCGACGACGGCGCGGCGGACGACGCGGGGGATCTGCAGGGCGCCCCCGCCGTTGGTGGTCCAGCGGCCGGAGACGGAGCCGCTCGGCACGTACTCCGCGCGGAAGCGGCCGTCGCGCACCCACGTCTGCAGCCAGGAGCGGCCGTGGGCGGTGTGGAGCCGGTACAGCTTCTTGTACTCCAGGAGGGGCTCGACGGCGGGGTGGTCGAGGGACTTGAGCTCCCACGCGCGCGTGGAGGACAGCGCGATGCCCTCCCGGGCGAAGGCCCGGACGATGTCGGCGGGCAGATCGGGCCGCACGCGGACCTCCTCGCCGTCCTTGCCGAAGGCGCGGGAGACGGCATCCGCCAGCTCGGCCAGCCGCCGGGGCTCCAGGCCGCCCGGGAAGTGCTCGCCGAGCAGCTCGTCCAGCAGCGCGCGGTGGACGTCGGCGCGCCAGGGCAGGCCGGTGCGGTTCAGCTCGGCGGCGACCAGGGCGCCCGCGGACTCCAGGGCGAGGAGCAGCAGCAGTCGGCCGGGCCGGGCGGTGGCCCGCGCCCGGGCGATCTGCGCCGCATGGACCTCGATCAGCGCGTCGAGCGGATCTGTGCCGGGCGGCAGCGGGACGGGCCCGGGCTCGAACAGAGACGGCTGCCCTCCGGGCGCGCGCGGCGGCGGATCGGCGGGCACGGGCAGGCCGTGCAGCCGGGCCCACGCGGCGGCGAGCGAGCGGGGCTGCCCCGACTGCCCCTCCTCGTGCCCGATGAGGAGGCTCTCCGCGGCCTCCACGTCGTAACACCGCTCGACGCGCAGCCCCGCGGCCAGCACCTGCGGATACGCCTGCGCGGTGGACCGCCACACCCACCGCTCGACCCCCGGCCGCGCCCGCACCGCCTCGGCCAGGCTGCCCGCCGACTCGACCGGCCCGGCGGGCAGACCCATGAGGTCGACGGCGCGGAGACGGACACCCCCGTCGCCCGTCTCCGCCACCGCCAGCCTCACGGGAAAGATCCTGCCAGGGGGGTCTGACAATCGCCCTGACCTGAGGAGTTGCGGGCCCGGCGGGCCGGGCTACGTTGGGGGTATGAGTGGAACCTGGCAGGTGTCGGCGGACGTGGAGGGCCGTCCGACGCGGCGGGACTGCGCCCACCTGGGCGAGGCGGCCGCGGAGGTCACCCCGAGCACGACGGAAGGCTGCGAGGACTGCCTGCGCATCGGCGGCACCTGGGTGCACCTGCGCGAGTGCCTGGTCTGCGGCCACGTCGCCTGCTGCGACAGCTCCCCGAACCGGCACGCGAGCGCGCACGCGCGTACGGTCCCCGGACACGACCTCGCCCGGTCCTTCGAACCGGGCGAGGAGTGGGCGTGGTGCTACGCGGACGAGCTGCTGCTGTTGCCGGCGTCTACGGGCTGAGCCGCTCCCTTCGCCGGCCGGGCACGCCCGGGTCAGGTCCTCAGCCGACCCTCAGCCGAGCACGTCCAGCAGCCGTGCGGCGAACTCCGCCGGGCGTTCGGTGCAGCCCAGGTGGCCGCCCGGGAACTCCGCCAGCGGGCTGCCGGTCAGCTCCGCCAGGCGGGCGGCGGGCCCGTACAGCGGCACCTGCTCGCGCGACTCCCGGCCCGCCGCCGGGACCAGCTTGCCGGCGGCGGGGCGGAGGGCGCCGAGGTCCGGGGCCCATGAGGAGAACGGGCACAGGATGTGCTCCAGGAACACCGGGGTGTTGCGGTGCATGCGGGGCGCCATCTCCCGGATCTCGGGGGCCACTTCGGCAGGCTGCTCCGACGGCCGGTCCCCGCCCCCGAGCCCTTCGGCGAAGCGGGCCATCGCGGCACCCACGCCCTCCGCGCGGAACGTCTCGCGCACGCCGGTGAACAGCGCCCGGTGCGGTGCGGGGTCCTCCAGGAGCTCCAGGAGCGGCGGCTCGTGGGCGACGACGCGGCGCAGCCGGTCCGGGTGCCGGGCCAGCAGGCCGATCGCGGCGATCGCGCCCGCGCTGCAGCCGAGGACGGAGGCGGGCTCGTCCGGCGAGACCAGTTCGAGCAGCCGGTACGCGTCGTCGCTCCACACCTCCACCTGATGGTCGGTGACCGGGCCGTGCAGGGGGCTGCGGGACATGCCGCGCGGGTCGTAGGAGACGACGGTGTAGCGGGCGGCCAGGGCGGAGGCTATGGGCGCGTACAGCCCGGCGTCGGCGCCGCCGCCGGGGATCAGCAGCAGGACCGGCCCGCTGCCGCGGGTCTCGTAGTGGAGGGTGGCGCCGGGCACGTCGAGGGTGCCGGTGGTGGTGTGGTTCGTGGACTCGTTCATCACTTGCTCCGGTCGTCTCGGGGCGGCCAGTTCTCCAGCACCATGTGCAGCGCGTCGAGCGAGCGCGCCCAGGACTCCCCGACGTCGCGGGAGTGGCCGAAGCCACCGCTGAGTTCGAGGTGGATGTAGCCGTGGAAGGTGCTCCGCAGCAGGCGTCCCGCGTCGGTCAGGTCCGGCTCGGCGAGGTCGTAGGCGCGCAGCATGCCGTAGGTCAGCTCGACGCTGCGGCGGAAGCCGGCGGATCCGGCGATCTCCTCGGGCTCGAACTGCAGCTGGGTCGCGGCGTAGCGGCCGGGGTGGCCGAGGGCGTACTGCCGGTAGGCGTCGGCGAAGGCGACGAGGGCGTCCTTGCCGGCCCGTCCCGCCACCGCGGCGCCGATGCGGTCGGTCATCTCCTCGGAGGCCAGCAGGGCGATCCGGACGCGGAGGTCCCGCAGGTTCTTCACGTGCGAGTACAGGCTCGCGTCCTTGACCCCGAGCCGCCGCGCGAGCGCGGACACGGTGACCTTGTCGAGCCCGGCCTCGTCGGCCATGTCGGCGGCCGCGGCGGTCACTTTGGCGGCGGTGAGTCCGGCGCGGACCATGGGTGCCTCCCCTCTTTCCTAGGGCCTCTAGGGAGGAACCTAGCATCCCTAGACCCTCTCGGGGCCTACGTCGCTAGCACACGCGCTCTGCTCGCGACATGAGGAAACGGTCGGTCCTCACCCATAGGGAGGGCGCTACCGTCGTAGGCGGGAGAAGTGACCGCGATGTCGCACACCATTTCGCCTATGGGAGTGGCAATGGCCGTAGGAGCCGGTAGCGAGCACCCGCAGCGTCCCGCGCGGGACGAGCCCGCCACACGGGATAACTGGATGTATCCCCCGGCGGGTGGTGGCTGGACCTGGGACCAGGTGCAGGGCCTGATCCTGCCGTTCGACTGGGAACTTCTGGGCGGGAAGATCGTGGTGCGTGGCGCAAGCAAGTGGTGGCACAACCTGGTGCGGGACGAGCTTTACTACCGGCTGAGGGGCGCCAAGCCCCGAAACCTCGTGATCAACAGCGAGCAGTCGGTCTTCTTCAACGAGAACAACGTTCCGAGGCCCGACATCGTGATTTTCGAAAGGCAAGGCCTCGACGTCGACCAGGACTGCATTCCCGTCGAAAACGTGGTCCTGGCAGTCGAAGTGGTGTCACCCGGGTCGCGCACGGAGGACCGATTCCTCAAGCCGGCCATGTACGCCCAGGCAGGCATCGGCTACTTCTGGCGGGTGGAGCGCGGCGAGGGCAACGTTCCTGAGGTGCACGAGTGTTGGCGGCACAAGGAGGCGGGCTTCTACGTCCCCAGCCCTGACCGCCCCACACACGTCGGAACCTTCAAGACCGATGTTCCCTTCCCCGTCGAGATCGACCTGCGCAGTCTCATCGACTTCTGACCCGTTCGTCCGCCATCTCATAGGCCCCCGCCTCCAGGCGGGCGATGAGGCCGCGGGTCCACTCGCCGCCCGTCTCCGCCGTGTGGACCCACAGGCCCATGATCTCGGCGATGTGGCCCCAGTCCTCGCCCTCCGCCGGGGTCCAGTTGCGGCGGATCTCCTCGCGCCATTCCTCCAGGGCCGCGACCCGCTGCCGGAGCAGGGCGAGGGCCTCGGCGCGCGGGAGGTCGACGAGGAAGCCGACGCCGGCCGTCAGGACGTCGATCTTCTCGTCGTGGGTGGCGAGGGCGTGCCGCAGCAGGCGGAAGTACTCCTCCTCGCCGCCCGGCGTCAGCTCGTACTCCGTGCGGGGCGGGCCGCCGGCCTCGCTGGGGGCCGTGTCGTGGGCGACCAGCAGGCCTTGCTTCGCCATCGCCTTGAGCGCGTGGTAGATCGACCCCGGCTTGGCGTTGGACCACTCGTGCGCGCCCCAGAGCTCCAGGTCGTTGCGGACCTGGTAGCCGTGCGCCCGCCCGTGCCGGCGCACCGCTCCCAGGACCAGCAACCGGATGGCCGACATGCGCGCTCAGTCTCCTCGTTCCGCCTGGTCTGTCTGCAGCCAGACTAGGCGGAACGAGGAGCGCCGGCCGCGTCAGCCCTCGGCGTCGCCCGCGTCCAGCGCCACCAGCTCGAAGGACGTCTTCCCGTCGAGCGACTCGCGGATGACGTCGGCGTGCCCGGCGTGCCGTGCGAGCTCCTCGACCAGGTGGAGCATCATCCACCGCAGCGACACCCGCGTGTCCTTCGGGAACCACGGCGCGTCGGGCAGCGGGAACGTGTCCTCCAGGCTGGGCGCCGAGCGGATGAACCGCTCCGTCTCCTCGGCCACCCGCTCCCAGTGGGCGAACACGCCGGCGACGCTCTCGCCGTCGAGCAGCCGGAAGCTGTCGCCCCAGGTCGACTGGTCGCGCTTGATCTCCGGCTCGCGGCCCTGGGCCATCCGCACCCAGTTGTCCTCGACCTCGGCCACGTGCTTGAGGAGGCCGCCGAGGGACAGCTCGCTCGCGCTCGGCTTGAGCGCCGCCTGCTCGTCGGTCAGCCCGAGCAACGCACGGCGCAGGCCGCCCCGCTGGGCCTCCACGAACGCCAGCAGGGTGCCGCGCTCGTCGAAGGGGTCCTTCTCGATGACGTGCATAACCATGGTGTTCGCCTTTTCGCTCGTTCCGCGGGGCTGTTGAGCCAAAAGTAGCCCCGAAGGAGGTCGGATCCCGTCCTAGATCGGAGCTCGTTTCAGATCTCCTTCAACCTCCCCGGATCAGAACGGGAAGGTGCTGCGCCCGTGCTGGATCGAGATCCACTTCGTCGTCGTGAACGCGTCGACCATCGCGTCCCCGTTCAGCCGCCCCACCCCCGACGCCTTCTCGCCCCCGAAGGGCACGATCGGCTCGTCGTGCACGGTCCCGTCGTTCACGTGGATCATCCCGGAGTCGATGCGCTTGGCCACCCGCACGCCGCGCTCGACGTCCCCCGTGTGGACGGCACCGCTCAGCCCGTACGGAGTGGCGTTCGCCAGCCGGATCGCCTCCTCCTCCTCGTCGAAGGGGATGATCAGCGCGACCGGCCCGAAGATCTCCTGGCCGAGGATGGCCGCGTCGGCCTTCATCCCGGTCAGGACGGACGGGGAGACGAGCGTGCCGTCCGCCCCGCCCCGTACGAGCGCGGTGGCGCCGTCCGCGACCGCCTGCTCGACCAGGGCCCCGATGGCCTCCGCCTGCCCGGCGTGGATGAGGGGGCCGATGTGCGTGGCCGGATCGCCCGGGTCGCCGACCTTGAGGCTCTTCACCTTGGCGACGAACTTCTCCGTGAACTCCCGCTCCACCGAACGGTCCACGAGCACCCGGTTGGCGGCCATGCAGACCTGCCCCTGGTGGATGAAGCGGCTGAAGACCGCCGCGTCGACCGCGTAGTCGAGGTCGGCGTCATCCAGGACGATCAGCGCGCTGTTGCCGCCGAGTTCGAGGATGGTGCGCTTGAAGTGGCCGGCGGCGACCGTGGCCACGTGCCGCCCGACCTTGTCCGAGCCGGTGAAGGAGATGACCTTGGGGACCGGGTGCTCGATGAGCGCGTCGCCGATCTCGGCGATGTCGGTGACGACGACGTTGAGGACGCCGGCCGGCAGCCCGGCCTCCTCGAAGACCTTGGCGACCAGCCCGCCGCCGCATATGGGCGTGTTCTGGTGCGGCTTGAGGACGACCGCGTTGCCGAGCGCGAGCGCGGGCGCGACGGACTTGACCGACAGCAGGAAGGGGAAGTTGAACGGGCTGATCACCCCCACGACACCGACCGGCAGCCGGTACAGCCGGTTCTCCTTGGTGTCGTCCGGCGAGGGCAGGATCCGCCCCTCGGCGCGCAGCGCGAGGTGGATCGCCTCGCGCAGGAACTCCCGCACCAGGTGCAGCTCGAAGCCCGCCTTCACCGCGGTGCCGCCGCACTCCGCGGTGATCGCGGCGGCCAGCTCCGCCTCCCGGTCGTCGATGATGCGCAGTGCGCGCTCGAAGACCAGCCGGCGGGTGTACGGGTTGGTGGCGCCCCACGCGGTCTGGGCCCGTTCGGCGGCGCGGTAGGCCTGGTCGATCTCACCGGTGCCGGCGACGGTGATGGAGGCGAGCTTCTCCCCGTTGTACGGATTGAAGTCGACGATGTCCCAGGAGCCGGTGCCGGACCGCCACTCGCCGTCGATGTACTGGAAGGCCAATTCTTCGAAGTAGGACATGTGCCATCCCTGCCTGGAGATACGGGGGCGCACACGGGCGCCCGATCCGGAATGCGCTCCTGATGGGACGTCATCGTACTGATGTGTCACATGAGTTGAAGCAGCCGCCTCAGCAGGTCACGGCTGGCCGCCGGCGAGAGGCTGTCCTCGTGCAGCCGCTCCATCACCCGTCCGTACTGGGCGACTTCCTCGGGCTTGTCGAGGTAGAGCGCGCTCGTGAGCTGCTCCAGGTAGACCACGTCCGACAGGTCCGACTCGGGGAAGCGGAGCATGGTGAAGGCTCCGGCCTCGCCCGCGTGCCCGCCGTGCGAGAAGGGCATCACCTGGAGGGTCACGTTGGCCTGCTCCGAGATGTCCATGAGGTGCTGCAGCTGGCCGCGCATGACGGCCTCCCCGCCGTACGGGCGGTGGAGCGCGGCCTCGTCGAGGACGGCGTGGAAGTGCGGGGCGCGCTCCGAGAAGAGCAGCTTCTGGCGCTCCATGCGCAGCGAGACGCGGCGCTCGACCTCCGCCTCGTCGGCCGCGGGCTGCCCGCGTACGACGACGGCCTGGGCGTACCCCTCCGTCTGCAGCAGCCCGTGCACGAACTGCACCTCGTAGATGCTGATGTGCGAGGCGGCGCCCTCCAGGCCGACGTACGTCTGGAACCAGCCCGGCAGCACGTCGCCGTAGCTGTGCCACCAGCCGGCCACGTTGGCCTCGCGGGCGAGCCCGAGCAGCGCCTCGCGCTCCAGCTCGTCGGTGACCCCGTAGAGCGTGAGCAGGTCCTCGACGTCCCGCGCTTTGAAGCTCACCCGGCCCAGCTCCATACGGCTGATCTTCGACTCGGAGGCGCGGATCGAATAACCGGCGGCCTCCCGGGTAATGCCGCGCGACTCACGGAGCCGCCTGAGCTGGGAGCCCAGGAGTATGCGGCGCACCACAGAACCGCTCGACTCGCTCGTGGCCATCTTTGCGACCCCTCCTCTTCCGGTTCCGATCCCGGCCTTGCCGCTCCCGCCCTCTCCGGGGGCGGCCCCCGCAACCCCCGGCGGTGAAGTCTGCCACCTCCGGGCACCGTTGAGTGTGCATTGAGTGTGCATCCGGCTACCGGGCGAGCAGTAGGCCGGAGGTCGTACGGAAGAGGGCGTAGGAAGAATTGCGGACGGACGCCACCGTGCGCCCCCAAACCCCCCACGTGCACGTGCATCTGCCCTTGCATCCGCCGCGCGCATTGGGAACGATGGGGAACGCACACGTGCGTGTCACGTCCACGATTGCCAGGAGTGCCTCGGATGGGTACCGAAGGATCGACTGTGCTCTCTCCACTGTGGCGAGGGCTGCCACCGATCGCCCCATCGGCCGCCTCCAACTCGGCGTCGTGTGCACTTCCACCCCGTTTCGAAGCGGTCCGCACCGCCCGCACCTTCACGAGATCCACCCTTCAGGGGTGGGGACTGGGCGGCCTTTTCGACGACGTGGCGCTCGTCGTGTCGGAGCTGGTCACCAACTCCCTGCGGTACGCGCTTCCTCCCGAGCCGATATCCGGCGGCGGCCCCTACGAGCCCCCGGTGCGGCTCCATCTCATGCGGTGGACGTCGCGGCTCGTGTGCGCCGTGCGCGACCCGAGCGAGGAGAGCCCGACGGCGGGCGAGGCGGACGCCTCGGCGGAGTGCGGGCGCGGGCTGTTCCTCGTGGAGTCCTTCAGCGACACCTGGGGCTGGCACCCGCTGGCGGGGGCGCTGCACGGCAAGGTCGTGTGGGCGCTGTTCCGGCTGCCGCGGGAGCAGCACGCCTAAGGACGCGGGCGGAACGCCTGAGGGCGTTTCTGTAGCCGCTTACCGGATCAGTCGGTCACCAGGTAGTCGAATTCGCCGTCCTTGATCCCGCGCAGCATCGCATCGATCTCCGCAGGCGTGTAGACGAGCGCCGGACCGTCCGGATGACGGGAATTGCGCACGGCGACGCCGCCGCCCGGCAGCTTGGCGAACTCCACGCAGGAGCCCTGGGAGTTGGAGTGCCGGCTCTTCCGCCAGACGACGCCGCCGAGGTCCGCGGCAGGCATCCCGTTGTACGCGTGACTCACAGGACTCTCCCGGAGAATTGCAGGGCACCCCGGCACGCCCGGCGGCGATGGGTGGGGTTGACAACTACTCCCGGATCATAGCTGCGTTCACATGCTTCTGCATGAGCGAATGCACGTGCACTTACGGTGTTCCCGTACTTCTTCAGCGTGACTACACCAACGTGACCAGGCGTCCGACGTCTACTTGCCCGTACTCGAATACGGCAGGAGTGCCATCTCCCGCGCATTCTTGATCGCCCGGGCCAGCTCACGCTGCTGCTGGACGGTGACGCGGGTCACCCGGCGGCTGCGGATCTTTCCCCGGTCCGAAAGGAACTTCCGCAGGAGGTCGGTGTCCTTGTAGTCGATGTACGTGATGCCCGCCGTTTCCAGGGGATTGGGGCGGGGCTTGAGGGCCTTGCGGCGGTCGGGGCGGCGCGTCATGAAAAGTCCTCGGAAATCGGTGTCGATGATCAGGAAACGGGGTCGAGGAGCGCGTCGAATGCGGCCGGAAGCCGCCGCCACGCGTCCGGCCCGCCGGCGTATTCGGCATCCGTCAGCAGGCACGACTCCAGCAGTTCGCGCAGCGCGTCTCCGTCGAGCCCGGGAGACGTGAAGGTGAGGTGCTGGACGCGGTCCCCGTGCTCGGGGTCCCAGTCGAGGGAGGCGGCCACGCGCCGGGCCGGCGGCACCATGTCCCAGGCGGCGTCCGGCAGCGAAGCGAGCCACGGCCCGGCGCTCTCCACGCACAGCGCGCCACCCGCGGCGTCCCACGCGAGCAGCGTGTCCGGCCGGTCGGCGAGCCAGAACCGGCCGCGGCTGCGCGCGGCGGCACAGCACAGGTCCTCCAGCGCGGCGTAGAGCCGCCCCGGGTGGAAGGGCCTGCGGGCGCGCCACACGAGGGTGGTGACGCCGTCGGCGTCGGCCTCCTGCGGCAGGAGCGCGCAAGCGGGGTGCTGGCGTTCTCCTGCTGCCTGCACGTCGAAGCCGGCCACGGCGGCAGCGGCGAGCTCGGCGGAGCCGGCGGCGATGTGGCGGGCGGTGGGGGCGAGTTGGGTGAGGAGGGCCTGGTCGGCGGCGTCGGCGGGGGCGACGGGGGAGCCGAAGGCGGATTCCTCGGTCCCCGCCGTGTCCTCCACCAGGGCGAGCACCGCCGGGTACTCCAGCTGCCGGGCGAAGGTGTCGGCCACGGTGCGCTGGTCGGTGGCCGCGGCGGCCAGCCCGGCCTCGGCGAGGTCGTCGCCGCAGGCGAGGGCGGGCAGGACGATGGCGGGGTCCACGGCCGTGATCACGCCGGTGAGGCGCAGGTCCTCGCCCGCGTGGGCGGCCACGACCTCGGCCATGGCCTTGGGTTCGACGGAATCCCACAGCTCGACGACGGCCAGCCGGCAGGTGCCGGCCTCGGCGAGCCGCTCCAGCTCGGGCATCAAGTCCTCGCGCAGGGCGCAGCAGGCGCAGTCGTTGACGAGCGGAGCCTCGCCCTCGTCGAGGACGCCGGTGCGGTCGCGCACGGTCCGGCGAACCGTTCCTTCGGTGGCGGTGGCCAGGTCGTGGTGGAGGGCGACGCTGCCCGGCACGGTCTCCAGGAGGCCCTGGACCGTGACCCGCCGGGCATCCGCGTGCAGCCCGCCCACCAGGGCGACGGCCAGGGGGCGCGGGGCGGTCACCGGGGGGCTCCGGGGGCGCGGTTGCTGCCACTGTTGCCGCTGCTGCCACCGCTATTGGTGTTGCTGGGGCCGCTGTTGGCGCTGCCGCGACCGTAACGGCGCTCGAACCGCTCGACGCGGCCGGCCGTGTCCAGGACCCGGGCCGTGCCGGTGTAGAAGGGGTGGCTCGCCGAGGAGATCTCGACGTCGACGACGGGGTACGTCCTGCCGTCCTCCCATTCGACGGTCTTGTCGCTGGTGGCGGTGGAGCGGGTGAGGAAGGCGAAGCCGGCGGCGCGGTCACGGAAGACGACGGGGCCGTAGGGCGGGTGGAGTCCGGGCTTCATGGCGGATCAGCGCTCCTCTCGGAAGGTGACGTGGCGGCCGGCGACGGGGTCGTACTTCCGCAGCTGCATGCGGTCGGGGTCGTTACGGCGGTTCTTGCGGGTCACGTACGTGTAGCCGGTGCCTGCCGTGGAGCGGAGCCTGACGACCGGGCGTAGTTCGTTGCGGGCCATGGGGCTACTATACAGAAATGGTTTCCATTTTCATTAGGAGGTCCGCAGCATGTCCGCTCACTGCCAACTGACCGGCCGCAAGCCCGGGTTCGGCAACGCCATCTCCCACTCGCACCGCCGTACGTCCCGGCGGTTCGACTCGAACATCCAGACCAAGCGCTACTGGCTGCCCGGCGAGGGGCGACACGTACGTCTGAAGCTCAGCGCGAAGGGCATCCGGACGGTCGACGCGATCGGCATCGAGGCCGCGGTCGCCCGTATCCGGGCCCGCGGCGAGAAGGTCTGACCGGACGGTCCGACCAGAAGGTCTGATGAGAAGGCCCGACGAGACGGCCTGAAAGGCCCTAGGGGAACGAAGGTTCAATGGCGAAGAAGAGCAAGATCGCAAAGAACGAGCAGCGCCGCCTGACGGTCGCCCGCTACGCGGCCCGGCGCGCGCTCCTCAAGGCCGTCATCCGCAATCCGCAGTCGCCGGAGGAGGAGCGGCTGGCCGCGGAGCGCGAGCTGCGGCGCCAGCCGCGGGACGCGAGCGCCACGCGCGTCCGCAACCGCGACTCGGGGGACGGCCGGCCGCGCGGCTACTTCCGTACGTTCGGCCTGTCGCGGGTGAACCTGCGCGCGGAGGCCCATGCGGGGCATTTGCCGGGGGTGCGGAAGTCGAGCTGGTAGGGAGGGGCGCGTAAGGCTCCGAGGGTTCCGGCTGCCGGCGCGCGGGCCGGCGGGATCGTTCCCGGCTCGCAGCCGCCGCACACGCGCTCACAGCCGCCGCGCACGCACATCCATCACACCGCGGGGGCGCTCCGAAGCCCGTGGGGGCGTAGAGGCATAAGAAGGGGTGGGGGCGGGCATTCCGCCGCCCCGGGCGGCTCCGGCTTGCGTGCCGGGCCGCCACCGGCCGCTGCCCACGCGCGGGTGGGCAGCGGGCCGAGGAGCCGGCCGCCGGGGCTTACAGCTGGCCGGACGCGGCGATGGTGATCTTCGCGGAGGTGGCGCCGCTGCCGGAGCCGAGCGCCTCGATCTTCTTGACGAGCTTCATGCTCTCCTCGTCGGCGACCTCGCCGAACACGACGTGCCGGCCGTCCAGCCAGCCCGTCACCACGGTCGTGATGAAGAACTGGGAGCCGTTGGTGTTCGGCCCCGCGTTGGCCATCGACAGCAGACCCGGACGGTCGTGCTTGAGCTTGAAGTTCTCGTCGGCGAACTTCTCGCCGTAGATGCTCTTGCCGCCCGTGCCGTTGCCGGCGGTGAAGTCGCCGCCCTGCAGCATGAAGTCCGGGATGACGCGGTGGAAGGAGGAGCCGGCGTAGCCGAAGCCCTTCTCGCCGGTGGCCAGCGCGCGGAAGTTCTCCGCCGTCTTGGGCACGACGTCGTCGAAGAGGTTGAAGTTGATGCGCCCGGCGGGCTCGTCGTTGATGGTGATATCGAAGTAAACCTTGGTCGTCATGTGCTCCATCCTGACATCCCGGGCCGGGGGCCTGCCGCCGAGGCACCTCCGAACGGCCGTATGACCGGTCGTACCGAGATGAGGCGCGGCCCGCCCGGTGCCATCGTGTGAATGTGACGACGATGGAGCTTCCCCTGGTCGTGGGCGTCGACGGGTCCGCCGGCAGCATGCTGGCGCTGGACTGGGCCGTGGACGCGGCCGCCCGCCGCCGGGCGAGGCTCCGCATCGTCTACGCCTCCCGCTGGGAGCGCTACGAGTCCCGCCTTCCGGAGCCCGGCGAGCCCTCCGCCGAGGCGGTGGCCGAGGAGCGCGTCGTCGCCGTCAGCGAGCTGCGGGCCCGCGAGCGCAGCCCGGGCCTCGTCGTCGAGGCGGAGGTGCTCCCCGAGGAGCCCCTGAACGCGCTGCTGGACGAGTCCCGCCGGGCCCTCGCGCTCGTCACCGGCCCGTCGGGCCGTGGCACGCTCACCGGCCTGCTGCTCGGCTCGGTCAGCCTCTCGGTCGCCGCCCGCGCCCACTGCCCCGTGGTCGTCGTCCGGGGCGAGGAGCGGAACGTCCGCGGCGAGTACGGCCGGATCGTCGTCGGCGTCGGCGCCCCGGAGGAGGCCCCGGCCGCCCTCCGCTTCGCCCTCCGCGAGGCCGCGGCCCGCGGCTGCGGGGTCGAGGCCGTACGGGCCTGGCGCCACCCCGCGCACCAGTCGGCGGACCACTACCCGCTGCCCAGCGACGACGCCATCGAGCACGAGGAGCTCGCCGGGCGCGAGCTGATCGAGGCCCTGCGCGAACCGCAGCGCGAGTTCCCCGACGTCACCGTGCACCGCACGGTCTACGAGGGTCACGCCCGGCAGGCGCTCATCGACGCGTCGGCCACCGCTGACCTGCTCGTCGTCGGCGCGGTGCGCCGCCGCCGGGGCTTCGGGCTGCAGCTCGGCCGCGTCAGCCACACGGCGCTGCACCACGCGGGGTGTCCGGTGGCGGTCGCCCCGCAGGAGTGACGCAGGAGTGACGTCAGGAGGGGCCTTACGGGTGGCGTCAGGAGTGGGGTCAGGAGGGGGTCAGGAGTGGGGTCAGGAGTGGGGTCCACCGGCGGGACGGCTTGAACGTGTTCAAAAACGGGTCTACAGTCTCGACCACGAAGCTTTTGAACACGTTCAAGAAGGGGTGGGGGACGTGGATCTCACAGTCGTCGCATACGCCATCTACCTGGCGATCAGCCTGGGCCTCACGATCTGGGTCGCGCGCACGCTCAGCCGCAACGGACGGGTCTTCCTCGCCGACGTCCTGCACGGAAACGAGAAGCTCGCGGACGCCGTGAACCACCTGCTGGTGGTCGGTTTCTACCTGGTGAACCTCGGCTTCATCGCCCTGTACCTGCAGGACGACACCACGGTCGGCAACGCCCGCGGCGTCTTCGAGGTGCTGTCGCGGAACCTGGGCGTCGTGCTGCTCGTGCTGGGCGCGATGCACCTCGGCAACGTCTACGTCCTCAACAGGTTCCGCCGCCGCGGCCTGATGGACCGGGAGCAGGTCCCGCCGGTCCTGCCGCAGGGGCACGCGGGGGAGCAGGGGCCGTGGGCCGCGCCGGCGGCCGGGCACTGAGCCCCTCATGGAGACCGCCAAGGCTGCGACCACCGCTGCCACCGCCGCTGTCGGCGTTGAACGGGTCCCGGTTCGCCGGCTCACCGTCCTGTACGACGCGCAGTGCTCCCTCTGCACCTTCGTGCGCAACTGGCTCGTACGCCAGAAGCAGCTCGTCCCGCTCGACCTCGTACCGGTCGGGTCGGACGAGGCCCGGCGCCGCTTCCCCGAGCTCGACCAGGGGGCGGCGTTCAAGGAGATCACGGTGGTCGGAGACGCCGGCCAGGTCTACCGGGGCGCCGCCGCCTGGGTCGTCTGCCTGTGGGCGCTCTCCGCGTACCGCCCGCTCGCCCACCGGCTGAGCACTCCGTCCGGCATGCGCTTCGCCCGCGGGGCGGTGCTCGCCGCGGCCAAGTACCGGGGGTCGCGCCAACAGCCACCGACTGCGGGCGCGAGCGGCTGGGTGTACGCACCGGCCGTGGGATGGACGTACATCGCCCCTCCGGCCGCGGGCGATGAGTGCGCATGCGGCGACGGCGGCGGCAACGACGACGACGACGGTGACGGCAGCAACCGCTGTGGTGTGCGGGATGCGTAGCCCCGGCCCCCGCACGATCGTCGGCCTCGCCGCCTTCGGGGCCGTGGCCGCGCTGGCCGCCCTGGTCGTCCTCCTCAGCCCGCCCGCCGGTTCGGCGGAGCGCGCGGACGTGATCGGCTCGTGGCGCAGCTACCAGGGAGCCGAACTGACCCTGCACGCGGACGGCACGCTCACCGCGGCCCGGCTCCCCACCTCCTTCGCGGAGGACGACGACGAGCGGCCCACGAAATGGTTCACGGGCAACGGCACCTGGTCCCTGAAGAAGAAGCCCAAGCTCGGCCATCAGCGGATCCGGCTCGCGTTCGGCGAGACGTTCGAACTGTCGATCGCCGGCGAGGGCGCCCGGGACGGCCTCTTCATCAGGCCGTCCGGGGGCACGGCCACCCAGTTCCGCTTCAAGAAGACCCTCTAGGCTCTGACCGTGCCAGCAGCAGAGAACGAGCCCCGGCCTGCGAAGCCCGCACCTGCGAAGGGCGAGAAGAGCGAGCAGACCCGCAGTCTGATCCTGGAGACCGCGATGCGGCTCTTCCAGGAGCGCGGCTACGACAAGACCACCATGCGGGCCATCGCCAAGGAGGCCGGTGTCTCCGTCGGCAACGCGTACTACTATTTCGCCGGCAAGGAACACCTGATCCAGGGCTTCTACGACCGGATCGCGGCCCAGCACCAGGCGGCGGCCCGCGAGGTGCTGGACCGGGAGACCGATCTGGAGGCGCGGCTCTCCGGCGTGCTGCAGGCCTGGCTGGACATCGCCACGCCGTACCACGAGTTCGCGGCCCAGTTCTTCAAGAACGCCGCCGACCCGGACTCACCGCTCAGCCCCTTCTCCGCCGAGTCCGAGCACGCGCGGGAGGCGGCCATCGACATCCACCGCGAGGTGCTCGCCGGCGCCAAGACGAAGATCCCGGCCGAGCTCGCCGGCATCCTCCCCGAGCTGATGTGGCTCTCCCAGATGGGCCTCGTCCTCTACTGGGTCTTCGACCGCTCGCCCGACCGCGAACGCACCCGCCGCCTGGCCGACCGCGGTGCCCGCCTCACGACCCGCGGCATCGCCCTGGCCCGCTTCCGGCTGCTCCGCCCCCTGGTCATCGAAATCCACGAACTCTTCACGGACTTCCTCCCGGGCATGGCCCAAACGGCAGTAGCCCGCAAGTCGTAAACCACAAGGGCCCACGGCCAAGAGGGCACGGCAATCAACCGCCTACAGGCGCTACCCGGCAGAACTTCGACCGGCCCCGTACGCGCGGGGGCCGTCCGTAAGCTGGGAGGTGAGCCGGGGCGTGACCGCGACCGGGCCATGACTTCGAACCCCGGGGTGACCGAACTTGACCGAGCCGGACAGCGCGGCAGGCATACGCAGCGAGGCGGGAGAGGCCGCCCAGGCCGGTCGGCGGCGGATGATCCCCCTGCTTCTCGCCGTGGCGGCTCTTGCCTACCTGATCGACCTGGGTAGCAAGCTGGCCGTGGTCGCCGAGCTGGAGAACCACGCTCCTGTTCAGGTGATCGGCTCGTGGCTGGAGCTACGGGTGATGCGCAATCCCGGTGCGGCGTTCGGCCTCGGTGCGGCGACCACCATCGTGTTCACGGGCATAGCCGCGGTCGTTGCCCTGGTGATCATCCGCCTGGCGCGCAAGCTCTACAGCGCCCCGTGGGCGGTGGCCCTGGGCCTGCTCCTCGGCGGCGCACTCGGCAATCTGACGGACCGCCTCTTCCGCACCCCCGGGGGCCTGCGGGGCGCGGTCGTCGACTTCATCTCCGTCCGCGGCTTCAGCGTGATGAACCTCGCCGACTGGGCGATCTGCTGCGGGGGCGTACTGATCGTGTACTTCTCGCTCCGGGGGTGGGAGCTGGACAGTGCGGCACCCGCGGCACCCGCCCGGGTGCCGCACCGTTTCACTCGTCCGGGCAGACAACCACGCTGAAGTTACTGTCGGGCCCGGGCCCCGAACTGGCTCCGAACTCCGGTTTGGGCTGGGATCCGTGGGGTGGGTGCGGGTCAGAACAGGCTGGCAGCGGGGGGAGGGGTGGGGGTGCGGGTTCGGTGCCTTTTGCCCGGGGTGGTGGGTGGCTGGGCGCCGTACTCCTGCCGTCGCGGATGCGGGCGCGTGAGGAGACCGCGCCCATAGGTTGTGGCTGGCGGGGAGCCGGCTGCTGCCGCGATGTGGCCGGGCCCGTCGTGGGCGCTTCGCTCGGCTCGCCACCGTCGTGGCCGAGCGGGCGGCTGCCGCGGAGTGGGGGCTGGTGTCAGTACAGGCAGTAGGGGTCGAAGTTCTGCCGGGTAGCGCCTGCAGGCGGTTGATTTCGGGGCCCTCTCCGGTGGCGACGTGCGTCAGCCGACCGGCCCACGGCAGTAGAGGGCTCGGGCGCGTTCCAGGTCGACCGGTCTGTCCTCCGGCAGGTGCAGGAAGTGGTTCACCTGCCACGCCTGCGTGCTCGTTGCCTGGCGATTGGTCGTCGTCACCCACGGCGGGTACACACGGAAGCCTCGCTTCCCGCCCGAGCCGTTCCGGGACATGATGCCGCGCTCGCACAGCACCTCCCGCGGGAACACGAACTGGCCGAAGTGCCCGCCCTCGCGGCTGCTGATGACGAAGAGGTCAATCCCGTCCTCGGCGTCGAAGGGCCGGATCGGGCCCCCCTCCGCGGACCGCTGCCACACGGTGACGAACTGGCCGACCTTGGTCGGAGTCGTCTTCCCCACGCGGAACTTGACCGAGAGCCCGTCCAGCGTGAAGCCGTGCGCCGCGTACTCCTCCCCCTCCGCGTCCGGAACCGGCCGCGAGCAGATCATGCCGCTCGGCTCGTACACCCGGGTTTTCGCCGCCAGCAGGTCCGCGGGAAGCCCCGACCAGGACCAGGATTGATTCGCCCCCATTAAGGCCGGGTCCTAGGCTTTCGGTGGGCGGGCGGCGGTGACGAAAGAGCCCAGGCCCGGGGTGGTGACGATCAGACCCTCGTCGCGGAGGGCGGTCTTGACCTTGCGGACCGTACCGCGGGCTACACCGAACTCCTGCTCCAGTTGAGTCTCCGAGATCAGGTGATTCACGGGGTACTCGCCGCTGGCGATGCGCTGCCGGATTACGTCGGCGATCTGCGTCCACTTGGGACGAGTGGGGTCGAACTCCATCACGCGCAGGACTGTACGCGTTGACGAACATCCGAACATAGGCACGGACGGCCTTGAGCGGGCATGCCCAGGCATGGACAGGTGACCGTGCGTGGCGGTAGCTTGCTTCACAGAGGACCCCCGCGACCGCTCGCAACGGCCCGGGGGCATGGCCACCAGCCGTAGGAGCTGATGACAGTGAAGGACTCTATCTCCCGCCTCCTCGCCCGGACGAGGGCTCTCTTCAGCCGTCGCGCGGCGCCCGAAACCCCCGTCGCGCCCGCCGAGCCCGCGCTCGAACCCGAGCAAGCTCCCGAGCCCGAACCCGAGCACGCTTCCGCCGCTCCCGAACCCATGCGTCCTCACTGCGGTGTCTACGTCTGGGCGACCGCGCACGGGATCGATCTGCGGCCCACCACCGCGCTTCTCACCTGCACCTGTTCCGAGGACGAGGAGCCCGTCCCCATTCGCGACCCCGCCCCCGCCGCCGACACCGAGCTCCTCCGGGCCAAGGTGCGTGAGGTCAACGCCCGTAGTACTTGGGGGAAGTGAGGCGCGGGCTCAGTGGTGGAATGCCGTCGCCACCGTCTCCGGGCGCCCCAGCGGCCGGGGCTGGCGGCGGAGTTCCGGGAGCAGGGCGTGGAGGTCGTCCATGAAGAGGTCGGCCAGGTCGTGGGAGAAGCCGTTGCGGCAGACGATGCGGAGGACGGAGAGGTCCTCGCGGCCGGGCGGGAAGGTGTAGGCGGGGACGAGCCAGCCGCGTTCGCGGAGGCGGCGGGAGACGTCGAAGACGTCGTACGCGTCGATGCCGTCCGCCGTGGTGAAGGCGAAGACGGGGAGTTCGTCGCCGCGGGTCAGGAGGCGGAAGTCGCCGGTCTCCCCGATCATGCCGGACAGGCGGCACGCCACGTCGCGGGCGTTCTGCTGCACCGCCCGGTATCCGTCGCGGCCCAGGCGCAGGAAGGTGTAGTACTGGGCGGCCACCTGGGCGCCGGGGCGGGAGAAGTTGAGGGCGAAGGTGGGCATGTCGCCGCCGAGGTAGTTGACGCGGAAGACGAGGTCCTCGGGGAGGGCCGCGCGGTCGCGCCAGAGGGCCCAGCCCACGCCCGGGTAGACCAGCCCGTACTTGTGGCCGGAGGTGTTGATGGAGGTGACGCGCGGAAGGCGGAAGTCCCAGACCAGTTCCGGGTCGAGGAAGGGGGCGACCATCGCGCCGGACGCGCCGTCGACGTGGACGGGCACGTCCAGGCCCGTACGGTGCTGGAGTTCGTCGAGGGCCGCGCAGACGCCGGCGACCGGCTCGTAGGAGCCGTCGAAGGTGGAGCCCAGGACGGCGACGACGCCGATGGTGTTCTCGTCGCAGAGGGCCGCCGCGGCGCCGGGGTCGAGGTGGAAGCGGTCGCCCGCCAGGGGCACCTGGCGGGCCTCGACCTCCCAGAAGTTGCAGAACTTGTCCCAGCAGACCTGGACGTTGGCGCCCATGACGAGGTTGGGCCGGGCGTCGGCCGAGGGGTAGCGGTGGGAGTTGCGGGCGGCCCAGCGCCGTTTGAGGGCCAGGCCGGCCAGCATGCACGCCTCGCTGGATCCGGTGGTCGAGCAGCCGGTGGCCGCGGTCGGGTCGGGCGCGTGCCAGAGGTCGGCGAGCATGGCGATGCAGCGGCGCTCCAGTTCGGCCGTGCGCGGGTACTCGTCCTTGTCGATCATGTTCTTGTCCCGGCACTCGGCCATGAGCACGTCCGCCTGGGGCTCCATCCAGGTGGTGACGAAGGTGGCCAGGTTGAGCCGGGAGTTGCCGTCGAGCATGAGCTCGTCGTGGACGATCTGGTACGCGGCGTGCGGGGTCATCGGCCCGTCGGGCAGGCGGTGGCGCGGCGGCGCGGTGTCCATGCCGTCGACCGGGTCGGCGTCGCCGTGGAGGAAGGGGTTGACCGCCAGACTGCGGCGGGCGGCCGGCCCGCCCCTGCCTTCCGCCGTGCTGCCGCCTCTGTGCAATGCCATATCCGTACGTACCTCCTCTGGTCCGGGTGCTCGGGACAATACGGACTTGCACCTCACGTAACGGCAGGGCGCACCGTGGAGTGCGCAAGAGGAAAGGAGCGCGGATGAGCTACTCCGTGGGACAGGTTGCCGCCTTTGCCGGCGTGACCGTAAGGACGCTGCACCACTACGACGAGATCGGGCTGCTCTCGCCCGGCGGTCGCAGTCACGCCGGGCACCGGCGCTACGACGACGCCGACCTCGACCGGCTGCAGCAGATCCTGTTCTACCGGGAGCTCGGCTTTCCGCTGGAGGAAGTGGCGGCGCTGCTGGACGACCCGGGCGCGGACCCGGTCGAGCACCTGCGCCGCCAGCACGGTCTGCTCACCGAGCGGATCGAGCAGCTCCAGCGCATGGCCACCGCCGTCGAGCACGCTATGGAGGCGAAGAAGATGGGGATCAAGCTCACCCCGGAGGAGAAGTTCGAGGTGTTCGGGGACTTCGACCCCGACGAGCACGCCGAGGAGGTCGAGCAGCGGTGGGGCGACACCGAGGCGTACAAGGAGTCGCAGCGCCGGGCCGCCACGTACACGAAGGAGGACTGGCAGCGGATCCAGGACGAGACGAACGCGCTCAACGCGCGCATCGCCGCCCTGATGGCCACCGGCGCGGCCGCGGACTCGGCTGAGGCCATGGACCTCGCCGAGGAGCACCGGCAGCAGATCCGGCGCTTCCACTACGACTGCACCTACGAGATCCACACCTGCATCGCGGAGATGTACGTCACAGACGAGCGGTTCGCCGCGTACTACGACGCGATCCGGCCCGGCATGGGCGCCTACCTGCGGGACGCGATCGTCGCTAATGCGGCGCGGAGTGCCTGACGGCGGGGTGCCGGGTGCTTGATATGACCGCGGGGCGGTCCGGTCGCTGACCGGGCCGCCCCGCTCGTGTTCCGTAGCGGACCGTTACGTCACGGGCGTGGGGAGATCACCACTGCCGTGCCGTACGCGCACACCTCCGTGCCCACGTCCGCCGCCTCGGTGACGTCGAAACGGAACATCAGCACCGCGTTCGCCCCGCGCGCCCGCGCCTGTTCGATCAGCCGCTCCATGGCCTGGTTGCGGGTCTCCACCAGGGTCTTGGTCAGGCCCTTGAGCTCGCCGCCGACGAGGGACTTCAGTCCCGCGCCGATCTGGCTGCCGATGTGGCGGGAGCGCACGGTGAGGCCGAAGACCTCGCCGATGACGCGGTCCACCTTGTAGCCCGGCACGTCGTTCGTGGTCACGACCAGGACGTCGGACTGGGACTGCCCGCCGCCGTAATCCTCGATGCCCATCGCATCCACCTCCGTCTGTGCAGTGTGTGCAGTTTTGCGGTTGCGTGACCAGGACGCATGCGGGGGGCGCGGGGTTGCGCCGACCGGACGTACGCCGGGACGGGGCCTTCGGCACAAGCGGCAGGGGGTATTCCTCCCGCACACTGGTAAGCGCACTGGAACGTGGGGGGTCCCGGCCTCGTTGGTAACTTGGGGCCGCGCATCACCCCACTCCGCCTGTGCCCGGGCCTCGCACGAGCCTGCGCCCTCGACCCAGGAGCCTGTCACCCGTGACCCCCATGACCACCCTCGCGCTCGGCCCCCAGTGGCTGGACGCGAACTATCTGATCGAGCAATTCGGTCTGATCGGCGTCCTGGCCATCGTCTTCGCGGAGTCCGGCCTCCTGATCGGCTTCTTCCTCCCCGGTGACTCGCTGCTGTTCACCACGGGCCTGCTGGTCACCACGGGTCAGCTCAACAAGCCCCTGTGGATGGTGTGCGTGCTGGTGGGGCTGGCGGCGGTCCTCGGCGACCAGGCGGGCTATCTCTTCGGCCGCAAGGTCGGCCCCTCGCTGTTCAAGCGGCCCGACTCGCGTCTCTTCAAGCAGGAGAACGTGGAGAAGGCGCACGACTTCTTCGAGAAGTACGGACCGAAGTCGCTGGTCCTGGCCCGTTTCGTGCCCGTGATCCGTACGTTCACGCCGATCATCGCCGGCGTGAGCCGGATGAACTACCGCTCGTTCCTCATCTTCAACATCATCGGTGGCGTCCTGTGGGGCGTCGGGGTGACGCTGCTCGGCTCGGCGCTGGGCAAGGTCGAGTTCGTTCACCAGCACATCGAGATGATGCTCGTCGCGATCGTGCTGATCTCGGTGGTGCCGATCGCCATCGAGTTCCTGCGGGCTCGCTCGAAGAGCAAGAAGGCGGCGGAGGCCGAGGCTGAGGCGGACGCGGAAGCGGAGGCTGAGCAGGTGGCGGTGCCGGCGCCGGCGTTCCCGATCGGCGGGCCGGCGGCGCCTTCGCCTGCGCCTTACGGTGGGCCCGGTGCGCCGGCTGCTCCGGGGGCGTATGGCGGCCCCGGCGCGCAGGGCGGCTACGGCAGGCCCGGCGGCATGCCGGGTGCCGTGCCGGGCGCCATGCCGGGCGCCATGCCGGGTGCTATGCCGGGTGCTATGCCCGGTTATGGCGCGCCTGGTGGTTACCAGGGGCAGAGTGGATATCCGGGCCAGAGTGGCCCCCAGGGCCAGGGCAGGCCTCAGGGCCAGGGTGGAGTGCAGCCCGGTGGACCGCAGGGCCGTGGCGGCTACGGCGGCCAGGACGCCCAGGGTGGCTACGGCCAGGGTGGCCCCGGCGGTCAGAGCGGCTACGGCCAGAGTGGTCAGGGTGGCTACGGCGCCCCGGGTGGCCAGGGCCCGCGCGTCGGCCAGAGTGGGCCGGGCGGTCAGGGTGGTTACGGCGGCCCGGGCGCTCAGGGTGGTCAGGGTCCGCGCGGTGGTCAGAGTGCCCCGGGTGGTCCCGGGGGTCAGGGTGGCTACGGCGCCCAGGGCGGTCCCGGTGGTTACGGCCAGAGTGGTCCCGCCGGTCAGGGTGGCTATGGCGGTCAGGGTGCCCAGGGCGGTTACGAAGCTCCCGGCGGATACCAGGGGGGCCGTGGCGGTTACGGCGGCCCCGGTGGTCAGGGTGCCCCCGGGGGTTACGGTGCCCAGGGCGGTTACGCGGGCCAGGGTGGCCCGGGCGGTCAGGGTGGCTACGCAGGCCCCGGCGCTCAGGGCGGTCAAGGTGGTCAGGGCGGCTACGTAGGCCATGACGGCCAGGGCAGCCAGACCAGCCACCCCGGCCAGACCAGCCAGAGCACCCCCGCCGACTACGGCGACCAGGGTGGCTACGACAGCCACGACGACGATCACGGCGGCTACGGAGCCCCCAGCGGTCCGAGCGACCCCGGCTCCGGCGATCAGCGCCCGCCCGCCCCGCGTGGACGGCACGCGCGCCGCTGAGGCGCTGCCTCAAGCGCGCCCCTCAAGCTCGCTCCCTGAACACCCCTCCCAGCCCTCCATCCCCTCCCGTATTCCGCATATCCCCTGCCCCACTGGGCACACGCCCCTCTGATCAGGCATGGTGACCCTAGGGCTAGAGCTTCGCCGGGATTCCGGCGGTGGCGCGGGGCGTATGAGGAGCGCGAGGTGGCTGAGCGGCAGCGGGGCGGAGGCGGGGCGGCCGGAGAGGCCTCCGAGGACCGCAAGCCCCAGTCCGACGAGGCGCGCAGCGCCTTCACTCCGCCGCTCGGCGTGCCGCTCCCGCCCCCGCCGGAGGACGAGCACCCGACGTCCGAGTTCGCCGTCCCGGAGGGCATCGCTCCGGAGCCGCCCAGCGAGCCCGAGGGGTCGGCCTTCACGCTCCCCGCGGGTGCGGTCGCCCCGGATTCCAGCACCACCCAGGGCACCCCGATCCCGGCCTTCACACCCCCGTACGGCACGCCCAAGATCAGCCTGACCAAGGACACGCCCTGGCAGGACCGCATGCGCACCATGCTGCGCATGCCGGTGGGGGAGCGGCCCGCGCCCGAGCGGGCCGCGAAGCAGGACGAGCCCGGGCCGCCCGTCCCCCGCGTCCTCGACCTGACGCTCCGCATCGGCGAGCTGCTGCTCGCGGGCGGCGAGGGCGCCGAGGACGTGGAGGCGGCGATGTTCGGCGTCGCGCACGCCTACGGGCTCGACCGCTGCGAGCCGACGGTCACCTTCACGCTGCTGACGGTCAGCTACCAGCCCTCGCTGGTGGACGACCCGCTGACCGCCCACCGCACGGTGCGCCGCCGCGGCACGGACTACACGCGGCTCTCCGCCGTCTTCCGGCTCGTCCACGACATCACCACGCGCGGGCTGACCCTGGAGGAGGCGTACCGCCGCCTCGCCGAGATCCGCCGCAACCGCCACCCGTACCCCGGCTGGGGCCTGACGGCCGCCTCCGGGCTGCTCGCCGGCGCGGCGAGCATGCTCGTGGGCGGCGGCCTGGTGGTGTTCCTCGCGGCGGCGGCCGGGGCCATGCTGGGCGACCGGCTGGCGTGGCTGGCGTCGGGGCGCGGGCTGCCGGAGTTCTACCAGTTCGTGGCGGCGGCGATGCCGCCGGCCGCGATGGGCGTCGCGCTCAGCGCGCTCGCGAACCACGGGTACGTGCACGTCCAGGCGTCGGCGGTGATCACGGGTGGGCTGTTCGCCCTGATCCCCGGGCGGGCGCTCGTGGCGGGCGTCCAGGACGGCCTCACGGGCTACTACATCACCGCTGCGGCCCGGCTGCTGGAGGTCGGCTACCTGATCGCCGGCATCGTCTGCGGCGTGCTGATGGTGCTGTACGGGGGCGTGCACGTCGGCGGGGCCACGCTCAACCCGGAGGCGGCGCTGGAACGCGTCGAGCGGCCGGTGATCCAGATCATCGCGGCGATGCTGCTGGCGTTCGCGTTCGCGGTGCTGCTCCAGCAGGAACGTCACACCGTGTGGGTGGCCACGCTCAACGGCGGGATCGCCTGGGTGGTCTACGGCGCGCTCGCCGACACCGTCAAGCTGGACGCGGTGCCCGCAACGGCGATCTCCGCCGGGCTCGTCGGCCTCTTCGGGCAGCTGCTCTCCCGCTACCGGTACGCGTCCGCGCTGCCGTACGTCACGGCGGCGATCGGGCCGCTGCTGCCGGGTAGTGCGGTGTACTTCGCGCTGCTGAACTTCGCCAAGAACGAGCTCAACACCGGCATCGCCAGCCTCACCAAGGCGGCGGCCCTGGCGCTGGCCATCGCGATCGGGGTGAACCTCGGGTCGGAGATGGCCCGGATGTTCCTCAAGGTGCCGGGAGAGGCGGCGGGCCGCCGCGCGGCGAAACGGACGCGCGGCTTCTAGCAGGCCTCACGCGGAGCGCGCCGCATGTTTCCGGGCGCCCCGGCAGGCCCCGCCCCACGATTCCGGATGCCCGGCGGCCTTTGCCCGGCGCGAGGGCGACCCGCCCCGGCGGACGTTCCCGGCGGTGCCGGGCGCGCGGGCCGGACCCGTACGCGACGTACAGGGCCGGCCCCGCGTCAAAGCGAGCCGCAGGCTCAGTGGTGGGCGCCGCCGGCGGCCTCGAGGCGCTTGTAGGAGGCCTCGATCTCGGCCTCGGCCTCGGCGCGGCCGACCCAGTCCGCACCCTCGACCGACTTGCCCGGCTCCAGGTCCTTGTAGACCTCGAAGAAGTGCTGGATCTCCAGGCGGTCGAACTCCGACACGTGGTGGATGTCGCGCAGGTGCTCCATGCGCGGGTCGTTCGCCGGGACGCACAGCAGCTTGTCGTCGCCGCCGGCCTCGTCGGTCATGCGGAACATGCCGATGGCGCGGCACTTGATGAGGCAGCCCGGGAAGGTGGGCTCGTCCAGGATGACGAGGGCGTCCAGCGGGTCGCCGTCCTCACCGAGGGTGTTCTCGACGAAGCCGTAGTCCGCCGGGTAGCTGGTCGAGGTGAAGAGACGGCGGTCCAGGCGGATGCGACCGGTCTCGTGGTCCACCTCGTACTTGTTCCGCGAACCCTTCGGGATCTCGATGGTGACGTCGAACTCCACGGGTGGCTCCTCCATGATCAACACATACGTCTGGTGATTAAGTGTCTCTCACGTGGGTGTGTGCTGGCGAAAGGGGCTGGTCGTGATGGCAGGGACCAGGTCGTGGCGGCTGACGCCGCCCCCGTGGCGGGGCACGCCGCGGGCCCGGACGGCGCGGTTCGTCGCCGTGTCCGCCCTGGCCGGATGCGTCGTGGCGGCCGGTGCCGTGGGCGCCGCCGGACCCTGGGACGGCGGCCAGCGCAGGGCCGAACGCGAGCGGGCCGCCGCGGGTCCGGCGGCGGGCCGCGACGGCGCCGGGCGGCCCGTGCGCCCGGCCGCGCCGCCCGTGCTCGCCGCCCTCGGCGGGCGGGCCACGGCCCCGCTGCCCGGCCGGGACGGCCTCGCGGGCGCGCTGGACGGCCTGCTCAAGGACTCCGCGCTCGGCGCGCAGACGTCGGCGGCCGTGGTCGACGTCGCCACCGGGCAGCAGCTGTACGGGGCCGACCAGGACACGGCGTACACCCCCGCCTCCACGATCAAGACGGCCACGGCCGCGGCGGCGCTCGCCGCGCTGGGCCCGGATCACCGGATCGAGACCACCGCCGTCGCCGACGGCGACACGGTCGTGCTCGTCGGCGGGGGAGACCCGACGCTCACCGCCCGCCCCGCGGGGGAGGGGACGCCGCCCGCCGCGAGCCTGAAGGAGCTCGCCGACGCGACCGCCCGCGGCCTCAAGGCGCGCGGCAAGGGCCGGGTGAAGGTCGCCTACGACACGTCCCGCTACTCCGGGCCCGCCCTCCACGCCATAGGGCCCAACGAGAACATCGCGCCCGTCAGCGCCCTGATGGTGGACGAGGGCCGGCTGGACGACTCCGACCACGGCCCCGCCGACCGCACCACCGACCCGGCGGGCGACGCCGCGCGGAAGTTCGCGGGGATGCTGCGCGACGCCGGCGTGGACGTCGACGGCGATCCGGCCGCGGGACGGGCGGGCGGGACGGCGGAACGCCTCGCCTCCGTCTCCTCGCCACCGCTGTCCGCACTCGTCGAACGCACGCTCACCAACAGCGACAACGACATCGCCGAGGCGCTCGCCCGGCAGACGGCGCTCGCGTCCGGGCAGCCGGCCGACTTCGAGGGCGCCGCCCGGGCGGTCATTGCACGCCTGGAGAAGCTCGGCCTGCCGCTGCCCGGGGCCCGCATCGCCGACGGCAGCGGGCTCGACCGCGCGGACCACGTCTCGGCGGCCTTCCTGGCCGGGCTCCTCGCCCGCGCGGCGGATCCGGAACGGCCGGAGCTGCGGCCCGTCCTGACGGGCCTGCCCGTGGCGGGCTTCAGCGGGACGCTCAGCGGGCGGTACGGGCCGGAGGCGGCGGGGCGCGGCCTCGTCCGCGCCAAGACGGGCACGCTGACCGGGGTGAACACACTCTCCGGAACGGTCGTGGACGCCGACGGCCGCCTCCTGTCCTTCGCCTTCATGACCATGGACGCCCCCTCGGGCCCCACCGCCCAGGAAGCGCTGGACCGCCTGGCGACGACGGTCGCGGGCTGCGGCTGCCGCTGAGCGCTTTGCTGTGGTCCGGGGCCGGCCGGCTGCGGACCGCCCGTGGCCGCTCGCGCAGTTCCCCGCGCCTTTTACGGGGCACGAGGCCGTAGTGAGGGAAGTCCGCCAGGTCCGGCAGAACCGGCAACTGCGTGCGGTGACGGGTCCCGCCGGCGGGGCGGTGCACGTACGGTGAAGCCATGACGAGCATCGGTGGTGCGGAGATGGTCGACTGGAAGCTCGCGGTCGCGACCGCGACCCGGTTCGTACGGCCCGGGCCGGAGGTGAGCCGGGAGGAGGCGCGGGCGGTCGTCGCGGAGCTGCGGCAGCACGCGGTGACGTCCGAGGCGCACGTCAGGGCGTTCACCCGGATGGCGCCCGGCAAGGACGAGGGCAAGGGCGAGGGCACCGCGAGCGAGACGCCGGTTCTCGTCGTGGACAGGGCGGGCTGGATCAAGGCGAACGTGGCCGGGTTCCGCGCGATCCTCGGCCCGCTGCTGGAGAAGATGCAGGACCGCCGCGCGAACGTCCCCGGCGGGACGGTGCTCGGCGCGGTCGGCGGCAAGGTGACCGGCGTGGAGCTGGGGATGCTGCTGTCGTTCCTCGCCTCGCGCGTCCTCGGCCAGTACGAGACGTTCGCCCCGCCGAGCAGGGACCTGCCGGGCCCGCCGGCGGGCGGCGGCCGCCTGCTGCTGGTGGCGCCGAACATCGTCCACGTCGAGCGCGAGCTCGACGTGGACCCGCACGACTTCCGCCTGTGGGTGTGCCTGCACGAGGAGACGCACCGGACGCAGTTCACGGCCGTCCCCTGGCTGCGCGACCACGTCGAGGGCGAGATCCAGGCCTTCCTGGGGGAGACGGAGATCGACCCCGCCACCCTGCTGGAGCGGATCCGGGAGGCGGCCCAGTCGCTGGCGGGCGGCCGCCCGCCGGAGGAGGACGGCGACGAGGGCGGCCGCAGCTTCGTCGATCTGGTGCAGACGCCCGCGCAGCGGGAGATCCTCGGCCGGCTGACGGCGGTGATGTCGCTGCTGGAGGGCCACGCGGACTATGTGATGGACGGCGTGGGCCCCCAGGTCGTGCCGTCCGTGGCGGAGATCCGGGAGAAGTTCCAGCAGCGGCGGGCGAAGGGCGCGGGCCGGCTGGACGCGGCGCTGCGGAAGCTGCTGGGGCTGGATGCGAAGCTGCGCCAGTACCGTGATGGTGAGCGCTTCGTGCGGGCCGTGGTCGACGAGGTCGGCATGGACGGTTTCAACAGGGTGTGGACGTCTCCGAACACACTGCCCACCAAGGCGGAGATCGCCAAACCGGCGGACTGGGTCGCGAGGGTGCACCGCCGTTCGGAGCCATGAACCGGAAGCTCCACCTCCGGGTAGAACGCCTCCTTAATCACCCGTCCGAGGGACCGTGAGCCAGGGGTGGGCGTGCGATGCTCGGGTAATGGCTCGCTTCTGTCACCATCGACGCACACAGCGTGACTGAGGCTTCGTAGCTCGCGCAGCTCCGAACGATCTCCATATGGAACGATTGGACACACGGACATGGGTCCACATCCCGCGGTCGCCGCGATACGCCTGGCGGTCCGCCGCGTACTTCACGACGTCCTCACCCCCACCACACCCTCCTCCGTCCCCCCGGCTCCCCCGGGCCGGCAGCCGCTCGTCCTCGTCGCCTGTTCGGGCGGCGCCGACTCGATGGCGCTCGCCTCCGCCCTGGCCTTCGAGGCGCCCAGGCTCGGCATCCGGGCCGGCGGAGTCACCGTCGACCACGGCCTCCAGCACGGCTCCGACCTCCGCGCGGCGGAGGTGGCCAACCGCCTCGCCGCCTTCGACCTCGACCCCGTCGAGGCGCTGACCGTCACGGTCGGCAGGGACGGCGGCCCCGAAGCCGCCGCCCGTGACGCGCGCTACGCCGCCCTCGACGCCGCCGCCGAGCGGCACGGAGCCGCGGCCGTCCTCCTCGGCCACACCCGGGACGACCAGGCGGAGACGGTGCTCCTCGGCCTCGCCCGCGGCTCCGGCACCCGCTCCCTCGCCGGCATGGCCGTGACCTCCGGCATCGGCGGCCGCTACCGCCGGCCCTTCCTCGGTCTCGACCGCCAGACCGCCCGCAAGGCCTGCATGGTCCAGTCCCTCCCCGTCTGGGACGACCCGCACAACGCCGACCCGGCCTACACCCGCTCCCGGGTCCGCCACGAAGCCCTCCCCGTCCTGGAGAAGGCCCTCGGCAAGGGCGTGATCGAGGCCCTCGCCCGCACCGCCCAGCTCTCCCGCGACGACGCCGACGCCCTGGACGACTGGGCCGCCGCCGTGGAGCCCTCCGTCCGGGACGACAGCGGTGCCCTGGAGACCGCCAAGCTCTACGCCCTGCCGCCCGCGGTCCGCCGCCGGGTGCTGCGCCGGGCGGCCATCTCGGCGGGCGCACCGGCCGGTTCGCTCTTCGCCCGGCACATCGAGGAAGTCGACCGGCTGATCACCGGATGGCGCGGCCAGGGAGCCATCAATCTGCCCGGGCGGGTCGCGGTCCGCAGGCAGGGTGGCAGACTGGTCCTCCGGCAGGGCTGATTCGAACGGGCACGAACGTCACGAACGGGCCTCAGCTCGCCGCGGAAATGCCGGACGATCCGTAGACAAGCGAGAGTGGCGCGGGTGGACGACAAGGACATGGGCACCGACCTCAAGTCGGTGCTCATCACCAAGGAAGAGATCGACGCGAAGCTGGCGGAGCTGGCGGCGAAGATCGACGCGGAGTACGCGGGCAAGGACCTGCTGATCGTCGGTGTCCTCAAGGGTGCCGTGATGGTGATGGCCGACCTGGCGCGCGCCCTCTCCAACCCCGTCACGATGGACTGGATGGCCGTCTCCTCGTACGGCGCGGGCACCCAGTCCTCCGGCGTGGTCCGCATCCTCAAGGACCTCGACACCGACATCAAGGGCAAGCACGTCCTGATCGTCGAGGACATCATCGACTCCGGCCTGACGCTGTCCTGGCTGCTGTCGAACCTGGGCTCGCGCGAGCCCGAGTCGCTCAACGTCGTCACCCTCCTGCGCAAGCCGGAGGCGGCCAAGGTCGCGATCGACGTCAAGTGGGTCGGCTTCGACATCCCCAACGAGTTCGTCGTCGGCTACGGTCTCGACTTCGCCGAGAAGTACCGCAACCTGCCCTTCGTGGGCACGCTCGCGCCGCACGTCTACGGCGGCTGAGCTCCCGGCCCCCGGAACGGAGACCCCGTCCGGCACGCGGGAACCGAATGACGGTTCCCGCCGTTGGAGCAGGGTAAGGCGGGTTGGTTGACCGTCTGCAGCGGCGTCGGGAGACAATGCTGGGGTACCGTCCGAAGGTCAGTCTTTTTCAGGCTTTCAAGTCAAGCTTTCAAGGTCGAGCAGGACACCGTACGCACAGGCACCCCGTCCAGGGGCTGGCCGTGCCTCACTGTGGCAGGAGGGACGGGGCGCTTGCGCCCCGTATGGATGGACGTGAAGCGCTACTTCCGTGGGCCGGTCATGTGGATCGTGCTGGCCGTCCTCGCCGTGGTCGTGTTGATGCAGGTCGTCGGCTCCGGCGGCGGCTACAAGTCGGTGGACACCAGCCAGGTCGTCAATGCGATCAACAAGGACCTGGTGAAATCGGCCGAGCTGACGACCGGCGACGAGAACAAGATCAAGGTCGAGCTCAAGGACGGCCAGAAGGTCAAGGGCTCCAGCAAGATCCAGGCGAACTACATCGGCGAGCAGGGCGTTGACATCGCCAAGTCCCTGCAGGCCAACGCCGAGAAGAACATGATCCCGGAGGGGTACAACGTCTCGACGTCCAAGCAGAACCCGTTCATCGGCGTTCTGCTGTCGTTGCTGCCGTTCGTCCTCATCGTCGTGGTCTTCCTGTTCCTGATGAACCAGATGCAGGGCGGCGGCTCCCGGGTCATGAACTTCGGGAAGTCCAAGGCCAAGCTGATCACCAAGGACACCCCCAAGACGACGTTCTCCGACGTCGCCGGCGCCGACGAGGCGGTCGAGGAGCTCCACGAGATCAAGGAGTTCCTGCAGGAGCCGGCGAAGTTCCAGGCCGTCGGCGCCAAGATCCCCAAGGGTGTGCTGCTCTACGGCCCGCCCGGTACGGGCAAGACGCTGCTCGCGCGCGCCGTCGCCGGCGAGGCGGGCGTGCCGTTCTACTCGATCTCCGGCTCCGACTTCGTCGAGATGTTCGTGGGTGTCGGCGCCTCGCGCGTCCGTGACCTCTTCGAGCAGGCCAAGGCCAACGCCCCGGCCATCGTCTTCGTCGACGAGATCGACGCGGTCGGCCGCCACCGCGGCGCCGGCCTCGGCGGCGGTCACGACGAGCGCGAGCAGACCCTGAACCAGCTCCTCGTCGAGATGGACGGCTTCGACGTGAAGGGCGGCGTCATCCTGATCGCCGCCACGAACCGGCCCGACATCCTCGACCCGGCGCTGCTGCGCCCCGGCCGTTTCGACCGGCAGATCGCCGTCGACCGCCCGGACATGCAGGGCCGTCTGGAGATCCTCAAGGTCCACCAGAAGGGCAAGCCGGTCGCTCCGGACGTCGACCTGTCGGCCGTCGCCCGCCGCACCCCCGGCTTCACCGGTGCCGATCTCTCCAACGTGCTGAACGAGGCCGCCCTGCTGACGGCCCGCAGCGACCGGAAGCTGATCGACAACCACATGCTGGACGAGGCGATCGACCGTGTCGTGGCCGGCCCGCAGAAGCGGACCCGGATCATGAGCGACAAGGAGAAGAAGATCACCGCGTACCACGAGGGCGGTCACGCCCTGGTCGCGGCGGCTTCTCCGAACTCCGACCCGGTGCACAAGATCACGATCCTGTCCCGCGGCCGCGCCCTCGGCTACACCATGGTCCTGCCCGACGAGGACAAGTACTCCACCACCCGCAACGAAATGCTCGACCAGCTGGCGTACATGCTGGGCGGGCGCGCGGCGGAGGAGCTCGTCTTCCACGACCCGACCACCGGTGCCGCCAACGACATCGAGAAGGCCACGGCCACGGCCCGCGCCATGGTCACGCAGTACGGCATGACCGAGCGTCTCGGCGCGATCAAGTTCGGCTCCGACAACTCCGAGCCGTTCCTGGGCCGCGAGATGTCGCACCAGCGCGACTACTCCGAAGAGGTCGCCGCCCTGGTCGACGAGGAGGTCAAGAAGCTCATCGAGACCGCGCACAACGAAGCGTGGGAGATCCTCGTCGAGAACCGCGACATCCTCGACAACCTGGTTCTGGCCCTCCTGGAGAAGGAGACGCTGAACAAGGAGGAGATCGCCGAGATCTTCAAGCACGTGGTCCGGCGCCCCGCCCGCCCGGCGTGGACCGGCTCCTCGCGCCGCACCCCCTCCACCCGCCCGCCGGTGCTCTCCCCCAAGGAGCTCGCGCCGAGCAACGGCGGCCAGGCTGTCGAGCAGGCCGACCTGCCGGACGACACCCGGCCGGAGAGCTGATCGGGGCCCTTCGCCCCTGAGGCCCGCGGGCCCCGCACCACAGGGCCCGGAATGGATGCCGCGTCACCCAGGTTTTAGCCTGGGGGACGCGGCATCCGGTTTATCCGGGCAGTGCCGGTTGGTACACACGTACGAGAGAACGAGGCACTCCATGACCGACCCGGTGACCCTGGACGCCGACCGGGGCGTCGGCGCATTCGATGAGAAGCGCGCCGAGAACGCGGTGCGGGAGCTGCTGCTCGCCGTGGGCGAGGACCCGGACCGGGAGGGCCTGAGGGAGACGCCGGCACGGGTGGCGCGTGCGTACAAGGAGATATTCGCCGGTCTCTGGCAGGAGCCGGAGGACGTGCTGACCACGACGTTCGACCTCGGCCACGACGAGATGGTGCTCGTCCGCGACATCGAGGTCTACAGCACGTGTGAGCACCACCTGGTGCCCTTCCACGGCGTGGCCCACGTCGGCTACATCCCGTCGACCAGCGGGAAGATCACCGGCCTGTCGAAGCTGGCCCGCCTGGTGGACGTCTTCGCCCGCCGGCCGCAGGTCCAGGAGCGGCTGACCACGCAGATCGCGGACTCGCTGATGGAGATCCTGGAGCCGCGGGGCGTGGTCGTCGTCATCGAGTGCGAGCACATGTGCATGTCGATGCGGGGGATCCGCAAGCCCGGCGCGAAGACGCTGACCTCGGCGGTCCGCGGCCAGCTGCGGGATCCCGCGACGCGGGCGGAAGCGATGAGCCTGATCATGGCTCGCTAGCCGGATCGCCTCGCCCGGCCCGCACCGCTGCATGAACCGGCCCGCACCGCCGCATAAAAATGCCCGCCGCAGTGGCGATCAGCCACGGCGGCGGGGTGTTGTCCGGGGATCCGCTACGCGGACAGGCGGCTGCCCATCCACTTCAGCGTCGGGTTCAGCTCACGACGCCACGTGTTGAAGTTGTGACCACCCGTGTCCAGGATGATCGACGAGACGCGGGCGGGAGCCTTGACGCTCTGGATGAACTTCAGCGTGTCCTTGTAGTTGTGCTCGCCCTGCTTGCTGGTGGTCACCAGCAGCGAGACGGGCGGCATGTCCTTGTTCTTCAGCCGCCACAGCAGGTCGTTCTCGTTCTCCAGCTGCTTGCTGCCGCCGAAGAGCGAACCGGTCGTCGGGTCCTGCGGGGCCTTGTAGTAGCCCGAGAGCGCGGCCGCGGCGCCGTACGCGTCCGGGTGGCGCATGGCGATCTTCAGCGCGCAGTAGCCGCCGGTGGAGTCGCCGATCATGCCCCAGTTCGCGGCCTTGTCGCCGACGCGGTAGTGCTGGGCGACGGCGGCGCGCAGGTCCTTGGTGAAGAAGGTCTCGGCCTGCGGACCGTTCGGTATGTCCATGCACTCGGTGTCGCGCTGGCCGACGATGGAGGGCCGCATCATCACCAGGATGGTGGGCTGCATCTTCTTGCTCTTGCTCAGCTTGTGCGCGCGGACCGGGTAGTCGAGCCCTTTGATGAGCGCCTCGGCGGTGCCCGGGTAGCCGGTCAGGACGACGGAGGCGGGAAACTTGCGGTTCGCGTACTCCGGCTGGAAGTACTCGGGCGGCAGGTAGACGTAGGCCGGCCCGTTGATCTTCGACGCGACGCCGGCGACCTGGATCTTCTCGATCTTCCCGCCGACGCGCGGAACGTTGCCGCGCGGCACCTTGACGGCCTGGGTGCTCACGACCTGCACCCGCTTGCCGCTGGCGCTGTGGTCGACGACCACGCCCTCCTCCTTGACCTGACCGAAGAGGTCGGCCCAGGAGCCGTAGAAGCCGAAGGACTGGTTGGCCCAGAGACCGATCGCTGCGAACAGGGTGAGCTGCGTGGCCAGCATCATGCCCACCCTGCCGAGTATGGAGCCCACGCTCCGTTTGCCCAGGCGGGGCCAGAGCCAAATGGTCAACGCGAAGAGCACTACCGCAGCCGCGATGGCAAGCAGCAGTACTGCCATGCTGGTGAGACCCATGAGGTGCTTTCTGCCGAGGCGACCCGGCGCCGAGTCGCGGAATGGTTACGTCTTTCCGGGCTCGGCCCCCCGCGGAACCTCAACCCCGAAACCGTCGTCCTACAGGGCGCACATTGTCCGGGCGCTGCCGCCGAAGGCGCAGGTCCACTCGACAGGACGACGGGAAGAGATGTCTGTCAGGGTAGATGGCAAAAAGTCCGATGGGGTTCCCGAGGGGACCAAGCGACTGTCGAGGCTTGCGCGTATCGTCAGAGGGCCCAAGCCCGAGAGCGTGCCTGCCGTCGTGGGAACGGTCGCCGCTCTCATCGGCCTGGTGGACATCCTTGCCGGTGTCGTTCCGCGGTTCCGCTGGAGCAAGGTCCACAGCCTCGCCGAGGTCCTGCCCGGCTCGGTGACGCAGCTCGCCGCCGCCGGTTCGATCATCGTCGGCGTCCTGCTGCTGATGCTGGCCCACGGCCTCAAGCGGGCCAAGCAGCGCGCCTGGCTCGCCGCCGTGGTGCTGCTGCCCATCGGCGCCGCCGCACAGCTGCTCTACCGGCACTCCTACATCGGCGCGATCCTCTCGCTGCTGCTCTTCATCTACCTCGTGTGGCACAAGAGCTCCTTCTACGCGCTGCCGGACCCGCGCAGCCGCTGGAAGGTCGCGGCCAACTTCGTGCTCATGGGCGCGTTCAGCTTCGGCCTCGGCTGGGTGATCGTCGGCTCGCACCCGGACCAGATGATCGGCGACCCGCCGGTCATCGAGCAGATCGAGCACGTGATCTGGGGCCTCTTCGGCTTCGAGGGCTCGATCCGCTACACCGAGCACGTCGACTACACCGTCGGCTACTCCCTGGGCGCCCTCGGCCTGCTGACCGTCGCCACCACGGCCTACCTGGCCTTCATGCCCGCCTACCCGGCCGCCGTCCTCACCGAGGAGGACGAGGACAAGCTGCGCGAGCTGCTCGCCAAGCACGGCGCCCGCGACTCGCTGGGCCACTTCGCGCTGCGCCGCGACAAGAGCGTCGTCTTCTCGCCCTCCGGCAAGGCGGCCGTCTCCTACCGCGTCGTCTCCGGCGTCATGCTCGCCAGCGGTGACCCGATCGGCGACGTCGAGGCCTGGCCCGGCGCGATCGAGCAGTTCATGGCGCTGGCCAAGCGCCACTCCTGGACCCCCGCCGTCGCCGGCTGCAGCGAGACCGGTGGCGAGGTGTGGACCCGCGAGACCGGGCTCGACGCCCTGGAGATGGGTGACGAGGCCATCGTGGAGGTGGCGGACTTCTCCCTGACCGGCCGCTCCATGCGCAACGTCCGCCAGATGGTCAAGCGCATCGAGCGCAACGGCTACAGCACCAAGGTGCGCCGCGTCGGCGACCTGACCCCGGAGGAGCTGGAGGCCGTCCAGAAGGCCGCCAACGCCTGGCGGGACACCGAGGACGAGCGCGGCTTCTCCATGGCCCTGGGCCGGATCGGCGACCCGAAGGACCTGGACGCCATCATCGCCACCGCCCACAAGGACCCGGAGGAGGGCGAGGACTGCCCGTTCGGCGACCTGCGCGCCATGCAGCACTACGTGCCGTGGGGCCCGGACGGCAGCTCGCTGGAGCTCATGCGCCGCGACCGCAGCGCGGACCCGGGCATGAACGAGCTCCTGATCGTCGCCTTCCTGCAGGCCGCGCCCGAGCTCAAGATCAAGCGCCTGTCGCTGAACTTCGCGTTCTTCCGCTCCGCCCTGGAGCGCGGCGGCAAGCTGGGCGCCGGCCCGGTCGTGCGCATCCAGCGCTCGGTGCTGGTCTTCCTCTCGCGCTGGTTCCAGATCGAGTCGCTGTACAAGTTCAACGAGAAGTTCCGGCCGCGCTGGGAGCCCCGCTTCGTGGTCTTCCCGAACAGCCGCGACCTGCCCCGGATCGGCTTCGCGATGATGCAGGCGGAGGGCTTCCTGGAGCTGCCGCGCCTGCTGCGCCGCCGCCCGGCCCCGCCGAAGGACGTCCTGGACGACGCCGACGACAAGGTCTCGGCCACGGAGGTCACGCGCGCGGCCTGAGCGCGAGGTGAGCGCTGACCGAGCGCGAACCGAGCGCGCCGTGGCGACACCGCGGGACGTATGTGCGGCAGTGCCCCCGACCGGCTTCCGGTCGGGGGCACTCCTCTTTGCGGCACGCCCTAGGCTGGTCCCATGAGTACCTTGCGCGGTCGTCAGGGGCCCGTCGGTCTGCCGGAGTGGAACCGCTGTGCGGTGATGGGCGTCGTGAACGTCACGCCGGACTCGTTCTCCGACGGCGGGCGCTGGTTCGACTCCGAACTCGCGGTCAAGCGCGGGCTGGACCTGATCGCGGGCGGTGCCGACCTGGTCGACGTCGGCGGCGAGTCCACCCGCCCCGGCGCCTCGCGGGTGGACGAGGGCGAGGAACTGCGCCGGGTGGTCCCGGTGGTCCGCGAGCTGGTCGCCGAGGGCGCCGTCGTGTCGGTGGACACGATGCGGGCCTCGGTCGCCGAGGCGGCCGTGGAGGCCGGGGCGGCGCTGGTCAACGACGTGAGCGGCGGCCTGGCGGACCCGGCGATGGTGCCCGTCGTGGCCACGGCCCGGGTGCCCTTCGTGGTGATGCACTGGCGCGGCTTCAGCGCCGACATGAACAGCCGGGCGGTCTACGGGGACGTGGTGGGCGAGGTGCTCGCCGAGCTGCGGCAGCGGCTGGACGCCGTGATCGAGGGCGGCATCGACCCGGAGCGGCTCGTCATCGACCCCGGCCTGGGCTTCGCCAAGGACGCCGGGCACGACCTGGCCCTCGTCGCCGGCATGGCGCGGCTGCGCCGGGAGCTGGAGCTGCCGATGCTGGTGGCCGCCTCCCGCAAGCGCTTCCTCGGCCGGGTGCTCGCCGGCCCCGGTTGCGAGCCGCCGCCGGCCCGGGAGCGGGACGCCGCGACGGCCGCCGTCTCGGCGCTCGCGGCGCGCGAGGGGGCGTGGGCGGTCCGGGTGCACGAGGTGCGGGCCAGCGCGGATGCGGTGCGCGTGGTGCGGGCGGTGCAGGAGGCCGCCGAAGCCGAGGAGCTTGCGGCGGTCGCGGAGGCGGCAGAGGCCACGGAGGCCGCGGAGGCGGCACGGGCGGCGGGCGCGTCAGGCGCCGAGGGGGGCATGTGAGCACCGCCCGTACGGACAGCGAGCGGGTCGAGCTGGCGAACACCGCGCTGTACGAGGCGGTGGAGCGCGGCGACACGGCCGCGATGGGCCGGCTGTGGCTGGACGATCCCGACGCCGAGGTGTCGTGCGTCCATCCGGGGTGGCCGGTGCTGCGCGGGCGGAGCGAGGTGCTCCGCTCGTATGCGCTGATCATGGCGAGTACGGACTACATCCAGTTCTTCCTGACCGACGTCGAGGTGTCGGTCGCCGGTGACACCGCCCTCGTCACCTGCACGGAGAACATCCTCAGCGGCGGCCCGGCCGAGGAGGAGGGCGAGCTGGGGCCCCTGGTGGGCCAGCTGGTCGTGGCGACGAACGCCTTCCGGCGCGTCGGCGAGGAGTGGAAGGTGTGGTCGCACCACGGCTCGCCGGTGCTCGCCGGGCGCGACGACGAGGAGGACGAGGGGGAGGGGACGAACGGGGCGGACGGGATGACGGGGGCGTGACGTATCTCGCGTCGCTCGCGGGGCGCCGCGGGTCCCGGGCGGCGGCGGAGCGTCAGCGCAGTGGACCGTTCGCCACTCGTTCGGGCTGCTGGGCGGGCGGGTAGGGGTGGGGGACGGGCCGCCGGGTATGCGCGGCGCGAGCCGCACCCGGCCGGGCGTGGCATCCGTCCGAATGTCCCTGAAACATCCGGAAGCATCCGTAAATATGTGCAGGAACCTCTGGCCTTTCTGTGCGAGCGCTGTCGGTGCTCGCAGGTAGATTCGACGTGGGGACCGGCATCCGGAGTGCCCCGTCCGACGACCAGCAGGAGTGATTCGTGTGGATCGTGTCGCGCTGCGCGGCCTGAAGGCCCGTGGGCACCACGGCGTGTTCCCCCGGGAGCGCGAGGAGGGTCAGACCTTCATCGTGGACCTCGTCCTGAGCCTGGACACCCGGCCCGCGGCCGCCTCCGACGACCTCACGAAGACCGTGCACTACGGCGTCGTCGCGGAGGAAGTGGTCGACATCGTCCAGGGCGAGCCCGTCGACTTGATCGAGACCCTTGCCGAGCGGATCGCCCGGAACTGCCTCAAGCACGACGCGGTGCACGAAGTGGAGGTGACCGTCCACAAGCCGGACGCCCCCATCACCGTGCCCTTTGACGATGTGACGATCACTATTACGCGGAGCCGAGTATGAGCAGCAGCGACCCGACCGTGCAGCCGGTGCCCGCCTCCGTGGTGGAGCAGGTGGACGCGGCGGACGTGACCCTGAGCAACCCCAAACGAGCCGTGATCTCCCTGGGCAGCAACCTCGGCAACCGCCTGGAGACCCTCCAGGGCGCCATCGACGCCCTGGAGGACACGCCCGGTCTGCGGGTCAAGGCCGTCTCCCCGGTCTACGAGACGGAGCCGTGGGGCGTCGAGCCCGGCACCCAGCCCTCGTATTTCAATGCCGTCGTGCTCGTGAAGACCACCCTCCCGCCGGACTCCCTGCTTGAGCGCGGCCACGCCATCGAGGAGGCCTTCGAGCGCGTGCGGGACGAGCGCTGGGGCCCGCGCACCCTCGATGTCGACATCGTCGCCTACCAGGACGTCGTCTCCGCCGACCCCGTCCTGACCCTGCCGCACCCGCGCGCCCATGAGCGCGCCTTCGTCCTCGCTCCCTGGCACGATGTGGACCCGGAGGCCGTCGTCCCGGGCCGGGGCGCGGTCGTCGAGCTGCTCGCGACCGTCGGGCTGGCCGGCGTGCAGCCGCGGGTGGACCTGGAACTCCGGCTGCCCGAGTAGTCGTTGGATTTCTGAGAACGCGATCGAGATGAGGAGCGACGGCTCGGTGAGGCAACTGCGGATCGGGGTGCTGGCCGGGCTGTTCGCCGTGGCCGGCGTGCTCTCCTGGGCGGGCGCCCGGCTGTGGGACGCGGTCGGCACGCTTCCGCGGGTGCCGGTGGCCGCGCCCATCGTGCTCGCGGTCATCGCCGTCGTCCTCGCCGCCACGGCGCTCTCGCTCCGCGCCCGGTTGCGCGCGCAGCGCGAGCGGCGCCCCGGCGCGAAGGGCGTCGACCCGCTGGTCGCCGCCCGCGCGGTCGTCTTCGGCCAGGCCAGCGCGCTCGTCGCGGCCCTCGTGGCCGGCATGTACGGCGGCGTCGGCGTCTTTCTCGGCCTCGACGGCCTGGACGTCGCGGTCCGCCGCGACCAGGTGATCTACGCGGGCGCGTCGGTCGTCGCGGGCATCGCGGTGATCGCCGCGGCCTTCTTCCTGGAGCGCGTCTGCAAACTCCCGGAAGACGACGAGGACAGCCCCGGGGGCCCAGGCGCGGTCCGCGGCTGACCCAGTGCGGCACGGCCTCCGGCCGGGGCCGCGGGTTATGGGTGCCCGCACCCATAAATCCGCCGCAGCGGCGCTCAGCCCCCATGGACCTGACCGGCGGTGCCGTACGCGCCTCAGGCAGGATCGGCACCGCCGGGCACCAAGCACGTGATTGCGCGCCGTCGCGACGGAAGGAACGGGCCCGCCCCGCAGGGGCTACGCCCCCGGGATGCTTTCCAGCTCCACCTCGCCGCGCGCAGCGCCCCGCGCATCGGCGTCGATCGAGCGCCGCAGCGCCTCATGCAGCCGCGCCGGTGTCAGGACCCCGACGAAACGGTCCGCCGCGTCGCCGTCCAGGACCGCGATCCAGCCCGCGTCGTGCTGCAGCATCGTGCTGAAGGCCTGCTTGAGGGAGGCGCCGACGGGGAGCCACGCGTCCATGCGGCGGGCCCGGTCCCGGACCGTCCCGGTGCCGTCGGCGAGCGCGTCCGCGGAGACCCAGCCGTGCAGCCGGCCGGCGTCGCCCAGGACCACGGCCCAGCGGGCCCCGTCCGCGGCGAGCGCGGCCGCCGCCGCGGCGGCCGTGTCGTCCAGCCGGACCACCGGCGGCTGTTCGAGGTCACCCTCCTCGATGGGGGTGACGGACAGCCGCTTGAGCCCCCGGTCGGCCCCGACGAAGTCGGCGACGTACGGCGTGGCGGGCGCCCCCAGCACCGTGGCCGGGGCGTCGAACTGCTCGATGCGGCCCTGCCCGTAGACGGCGATGCGGTCGCCGAGCCGCACGGCCTCCTCGATGTCGTGCGTGACGAACAGCACCGTCTTGCGCACCTGCGACTGCAGCCGCAGGAACTCGCTCTGGAGCCGCTCCCGCACCACCGGGTCGACCGCGCCGAACGGCTCGTCCATGAGCAGCACGGGCGGGTCGGCCGCGAGGGCGCGGGCGACGCCCACCCGCTGCCGCTGGCCGCCGGAGAGCTGGTGCGGGTAGCGGGAGCCGTGGACGGCGGGGTCGAGCCCGACGAGGTCGAGCAGTTCGGCGGCGCGCTCCCGGGCCTTCTTGCGCTGCCAGCCCAGCAGGTGGGGGACGGTGGCGGTGTTCTCCAGCACCGTCTTGTGCGGGAAGAGGCCGACCTGCTGGATGACGTAGCCGATGCGGCGCCGCAGTTCGACGGGGTCGACGCCGGAGATGTCCTCGCCGTCGAGGAGGATCCGCCCCGCCGTGGGCTCGATGAGCCGGTTGACCATCTTCATCGTGGTCGTCTTGCCGCAGCCCGAGGGCCCCACGAGCGTGACGAGCTCGCCCTCCGCCACTTCGAAGGACAGGTCGTCCACGGCGGTCGTGCCGTCGGCGTAGCTCTTGGTGACGTGCTCGAAGCGGATCATGGTTCCCCATTCTGGCCGTACTCGCTGCGGACATTGTTGCCGTTGTGTGGCGGCCGGCTCGAATGTCAGTGCCCCGGGTTAGGGTCGCTGGTGACCGGAAAACCGTGGGTTCACGGCCAGGGGGAGGTGGGAGCGCATGGCGGAGCAGTCCTGTCTGATCAGCAATGACTGGATCTGCGGCGAATATCTGCGCACCCGGGGCCAGGAGTTGGCGGACGCCACGCTCCAGCACATCGGCATCACGCTCGCGTCGGTCGCCATCGGGCTGCTCGTGGCCTTCCCGCTCGCCCTGCTGGCCCGCAGGTGGCGCGCCGCGGCGGGCCCGGTCCTCGGCCTGACCACCGTGCTCTACACGGTGCCGTCGCTGGCGATGTTCTCGCTGCTGGTGCCGTTCTTCGGGCTGTCGGTGGCGGTGGTGGTCACGGGCCTGGTGCTCTATTCGCTGACGATCCTCGTGCGGAACATCCTGGCGGGGCTCGCGGCGGTGCCGGAGGAGACCAGAGAGGCCGCGCGCGGCATGGGCTACGGCCCGCTGCGGCTGCTCTTCGGCGTGGAACTGCCCCTGGCACTCCCGGCCCTGATGGCAGGACTGCGGATCACCACGGTGTCCACGATCTCGCTCACGACGGTCGGCGCGATCCTCCACTACGGCGGCCTGGGCAATCTCGTGTACGACGGCATGCACAGCTACTTCAAGGCGCAGGTGCTCACCGCGTCCGTGCTGTGCGTGGCGCTGGCCGTCGCGGCCGACCTCCTCCTGCTGCTCGTCCAGCGGCTGCTGACGCCGTGGACGCGGGCGGGCAGGACGGCGGGCCGCAAGGCCGTGAAGACGGCGGGCCGGCCGGCGGCCGAGGGGGCACTCTGATGGGCGTCATGGAGCGCACGTGGACCTGGCTGTCCACCGGTGCGCACTGGTCGGGCACGGACGGCGTGTGGCACCGGCTCGGTGAGCACCTCTTCCTGACCGTGGTGTGCCTGGCCCTGTCGTGCGCCATCGCCCTGCCGGTGGGCGTGCTGCTGGGCCACGTGGGCAAGGGCGGCGCCCTCGCGGTCAACATCTCCAACGCCGGCCGGGCCGTGCCCACGTTCGCGGTGCTGGTGCTGTTGCTGCTCAGCCCGCTGGGCACGCACGGCTCCTGGCCCACCGTCATCGCGCTGGTGCTGTTCGCGATACCCCCGCTGCTGACCAACGCCTACGTGGGCATGCGCGAGGTGGACCGCGATGTGGTGGAGGCGGCCCGCGGCATGGGAATGACGGGCCGTCAGCTCATGGCGCGCGTCGAGCTGCCGCTGGCGTTCCCGCTGATCGTGACGGGCGTCCGGACCGCCGCCGTGCAGGTCGTCGCCACGACCACGCTCGCCGCGCTGCCCGGTGGCGGCGGCCTGGGCCGCATCATCACGGCGGGCTTCCGGCTCACCGACACCGCCCAAGTGGTGGCCGGCGCCGTCCTGGTGGCGGGGCTCGCGCTGCTCGTCGAGGGCGTGCTGATGGCGGCGGAGCGCCTGCTCGACCCCGTGCGGCGGCGTACGGGAGCGGTGCCGGGGTAGGTGCGGCGCCGGTCAGCGAAGCGAGGGCGGCCGGAGAGCCGGGCGCCGGAACCGAAGGGCAGAATCTCCGATGTTTCCCATGAGCAGTACCCCGCGCCGGGCGCGGACCCCCCGTGTCCTGCAGGCGGCGGCCGCCGTCGCGGTCCTGACGGCGGGCCTCGCCGCCTGCGGCGGCGACAGCCTGGAGAAGTCGGGTTCCGGCGGAGCCGGCGGTTCGGCCGGGCCGGGGGAGAACTCCCTGGTCATCGGCTCGGCCGGGTTCACCGAGTCCAAGGTCCTCGCCGAGATATACGCGGGCCTGCTGAAGGACGCCGGATATTCCCCCACCATCAAGACGACCGAGGCCCGCGAGCTCTATGAACCGGAGCTGGAGAAGGGCCGGATCGACGTCGTCCCGGAGTATGCGGCGACGCTCGCCGAATTCCTGAACAAGAAGCAGAACGGCAAGGACGCTCCCGCCGTCGCGTCCGCCGACGCCGATGCCACGGTGAAGGCCCTGCGGAAACTCGCGGAGCCGCGCGGCCTCAAGGTGCTCGACGCGGGCCGCGCGGTCGATCAGAACGCCTTCGCGGTGACCTCGGAGTTCGCGGAGAAACACCAGCTCAAGACGCTTTCCGATCTTGGAAAGTCGGGGCAGGAGGTCAAGCTCGCGGCCGGTGACGAATGCCCGCAGCGGCCCTTCTGCCAGCCCGGCCTGGAGAAGACGTACGGCATCCGCGTCACGGGCATCGCACCGCTGGAGGTGGGCAGCGTCCAGGCCAAGCAGGCGGTCAAGGACGGCAAGGCCCAGATGCTCCTGACCACCACCACGGACGCCACTCTCGAACAGTTCGGGCTGGTCCTGCTCAAGGACGACAAGAAGCTCCAGAACTCCGACAACGTGCTGCCCGTGGTGAATGCACAGAAGGCCGGTTCGCAGAAGGTCGCGGACGCTCTCGCGAAGCTCACCCGGGTGTTGACCACGGAAGATCTCACCGAACTCAACAAGAAGGTGGATGCGCAGCGGCTCAAGCCCGCGGATGTCGCCGCGCAGTACCTCAAGGAGAAGGGGCTGCTGACGAAGTGAGAGGTGTAGGGGACAAGTAAGATCAAGGGAAGAGTTTCGTGGTGGAGTCACACTCCCGAGGCGACGCACGGTAAGTTTCAGGCCATGCCACGAGGACGCCACCGCCATTCGCCATCCCTGCACAGGCTTCTTCCCCCATCGACGGTCGCCGCGACATCGGTCGCCTGCGCCGCCGGTGCATGGGTGGTAGGTGAAACGGTCGTCATCCGGGGTCTCGCCGCGGCGGCTGCCGCCGCCGCGGTGGTCGGCGCCGTGCTGATGCGCCGTTGGGACCGCTCCGCCGGCAGGCGGGTCGCCCAGCTCACCGCCGCCCGCACCCGGGACGAGTGGAAGACCGAGGAGCGCATAGCCGAGCTGGAGACGGATCTGGAGGACACCCGGGCGGCCAAGGCCCGGGTGGAGTCCAAGCTCCGCGCCAAGCGTGCCGAGCTCGCCCGCCTCCGCACCGAGCACGCCGACCTGCTGCGCCGCTACGCCACCGCCGAGACCGAGCGGGCCAGCGCGCTGGAGGGCCGCCGCGTCGCTCAGAGCGGCAGGACCCGCGGCGCGCGCGAGCTGGAGTCCGGCGCGCCGCTCACGGTGCCCGGCCCGGCCGTCGACCCGGCCGCCTACCGCAAGGCCGCGGAGGCGCTGCGCAGCATGGCCGGCGGCGCGGCGGAGGAAGCTCCCGGCGCCGCTCTCAAGCCCGCTGCCGGGCCCGTGCCCGTACCTCGCCAGAAGCCCTTGACGGCGCCTCGGGCAGGGTCCGAGGCCGTGCCCCGGCCGCGGCCCGAGGCCCGCCGGGACTCCGCCGGGCGGCCGGCCGCGGCCGCCTCCGAGCCGGGCCCCGCCGCCGGCCCGTCGCCCGTCGCTCCCGTCGGCCCGTCGCCTGCTGCTGCCTCCGGCCCGGCCACCGAGGGCAAGGCGGCCGGCAAGCCCGCCGTGCCGGCGGCTCCCGCCCAGCGCCCCGCCTCCCGCACCACCGGCGGCTTCGACTTCTTCGGCACCCAGCGCACCGCCCCGGCCGCCCGGCCCGTCGAGGAGACGGACCTCGCGGACGTCGTCGGCGAGGAGGCGCTCGCCCAGGCGGAGGCCGAAGCCAAGGCCGAGGCCGAAACGGACGGCGAGGCGGCCGGTGACGACGTCATCGACCTGACCGCGCACGACGAGACCGAGCAGATAGACGTGGCCGAGCTGCGGACGGCCGTCTCGTAGACGGCACCGGGCCCGGCCCGCAGAAACGAAACCCCCGGTGAGCACTCACCGGGGGTTCCGCGCGTCTGCGGCCGGCTCACTGGTCCCGCCGGCCCGCTTCCCTGCTTGTTCTCTACTTGTCGATGTCGCCGACGACGAAGAACAGCGACCCCAGGATCGCCACCATGTCGGCGACCAGCGTCCCCGGCAGCAGCTCCGTCAGCGCCTGGATGTTGTTGAAGGAGGCGGAGCGCAGCTTCAGACGGTACGGGGTCTTCTCGCCCTTCGAGACCAGGTAGTAGCCGTTGAGGCCGAGCGGGTTCTCCGTCCACGCGTACGTCGCGCCCTCGGGGGCCTTCAGCACCTTCGGCAGCCGCTGGTTGATCGGCCCCGGCGGCAGCTCGGCGATCCGGTCGAGGCAGGCCTCCGCCAGCTCCAGCGCGTTGTGCGTCTGCTCCAGCAGGCACTCGAAGCGGGCCAGGCAGTCGCCCTCCTCGCGGGTGACGACCTTCAGCGTGTCCTGCAGCTCCCCGTACGCGAGGTAGGGCTCGTCGCGCCGCAGGTCGAAGTCGACGCCGGACGCGCGGGCGATGGGACCGCTCACCCCGTACGCGTGCACCGTCTCGCGCGCGAGGACCCCGACGCCGCGCGTCCGCCCCCGGAAGATCTCGTTGCCGAGGACGAGCCGGTCGTAGACGTCCATCCGGGAGCGGACCTGGGCCACGGCGTGCCGCGCGCGGCCGAGCCAGCCGGCCGGCAGGTCCTCCTTGAGGCCGCCGACGCGGTTGAACATGTAGTGCATCCGGCCGCCGGAGACCTCCTCCATCACCGTCTGGAGCTCCTCGCGCTCGTGGAAGGCGTGGAAGACGGGGGTGATGCCGCCGAGCTCCAGGGGGTAGGAGCCGAGGAACATGAGGTGGTTGAGGACCCGGTTCAGCTCGGCGAGGAGCGTACGGGTCCACACGGCGCGCTCGGGGACCTCCATGCCGAGCATCCGCTCCACGGCCAGGACGACGCCCAGCTCGTTGGAGAACGCCGACAGCCAGTCGTGGCGGTTGGCGAGCACGATGATCTGCCGGTAGTCGCGGGCCTCGAACAGCTTCTCCGCGCCGCGGTGCATGTAGCCGACGACCGGCTCGGCCTCCCGGACCCGCTCGCCGTCGAGGACGAGCCGCAGGCGCAGCACGCCGTGCGTGGACGGGTGCTGGGGTCCGATGTTGAGCACCATGTCGGTGCTCTCCGCCGCACCGCCGATGCCGACTGTCGTCTCCGTCATGGGGGTCATGGGGACAAGTCTGTCAGCCTTCTCCCCCGGACCCGTCCGGGGCACTGCCCGCCGGGTCCGGGAGCAGCCCGCGGCAGGCCCTGCCCACGGGCTGCACCAGCCAGCCGAAGGCCCCCAGCCCCGCCGGCGAGGTGAGCTCGGCGGCCTCGCCCGCCCGCCCCAGCGCCCGCACGTACGCGGCCGGATCGACCGAGGCCAGCGACAGCGGAGGGCGGCCGCCGTCCACACCGAGGGCGTGGAGCGCCTCGCGCTGGGTCAGCAGCGTGCTGCCCGGGCCCGCGCACGCGTCCATGGCGACGTGCGCGGTGATGTCGCACGAGCCGTCCGGCACCGGGCGCACCTCCCGGCCCTCCCGGAAGCCGGTCAGCGTGCCGAACGGCGGACGGCCGGCGCGCTCATGGGCGTAGTCGACGGCCACGGCGAGGCCCGCCCGCAGGCTGCCCACGGCCCGCGCCCAGGCGGCGTCGCGCGGCCGGCCGATCTCGGCGCGGGTGCCCGGGGGCGCGCCCTCGACGGGCCACCAGCGGGCCAGCCACGCGGCGTCCTCGCCCGCGACGGGGTCCCCGAGCATCTCCTCGCCGTCCTCCTGGACGAGCACTTGGCGCGCGACGCCCTCAGCGTCCGTCTCGGCGACGTCAACGGGCACGTTGTCGAGCCATTCGTTGGCGAACAGCAGGCCCTCGACGCCGTCCGGGACGTCACCCACCCAGGTGATGCGTTCGTCCAGCCCGGCCGGCCGGGCGGCGCGCTCGACGGCGTACGGGCGCAGCCGTGCGGCCACGTCCTGCGGCAGCTGCCCGAGGACGCCGGTGAGCAGTTCGCCGCGCCCCGCGCCGACGTCCGTGAACGCGAGCTCCGCCGGCTGTCCGAGCGCCTTGTCGACCCTGCACAGCAGTTCGGCGACGGCGCCGGCGTACAGCGGCGAGGCGTGGACGGAGGTACGGAAGTGCCCGGCGGGGCCTTCGGGTCGCCGGTAGAAGCCGCGCGGGCCGTAGAGCGCGGCCTCGGCCGCAGCGCGCCATGTTCTCGTTCCGCTTGCCATACGCACACGCTATGCGCCCGTCGCGAGCACACCGCCTCCACCTTGCGGAGTAGAAGGAGCGTTACCGGATCGATCGCCGGGCTGACCCCGGCACGTACGCGGCATGCCTACGCTGGGTGACGTGCACCGCCTCTACGACTTTCTCCGCAGGCACCCGACGGGTGTGGACAGCTTCTGGGCCTTCCTGCTGTTCGCGTTCACGGCGCTGGCCGCCACCGAGGAACACGGGGCCTCGACGCGGCAGACGGCCGTGCTCCTCGTCACGACGGTGACCCTCAGCGTGGTGGTCGCCCTGCGGCGGCGCGCCCCCGTGCAGATGCTCTTCCTGGCGATCGCCTCCGGCATCGCGCAGCTCGCGGGCGACGTCCAGGGGCAGCCCGCGGACCTCGCGATGCTCGCGATCGTCTACACGGTCGCGGCCGGCCCGGTCCGCTGGGCGTCGCGGGTCGCCCTGGTGGGCGGCCTGGCCGCGCCGGTGCTCTTCATCCTGCGCTGGCCGGCGGAGCCGGAGGGGCCGGGCAAGTCCCTCCTCTCGCTGGCCTTCCTGACCGCCCCCTTCCTCCTCGCCTGGGTGCTCGGCGACTCCATGCGGACCCGCCGCGCCTACTGGGCCCAGCTGGAGGAGCGCGCCGCCCAGCTGGAGAAGGACCGCGAGCAGCAGGCGCGGATGGCGGTGACCGCCGAGCGGGCGCGCATCGCCCGCGAGCTGCACGACGTCGTCGCGCACAACGTCTCGGTGATGGTCGTGCAGGCCGACGGCGCCGCGTACGTCCTCGACTCCTCGCCCGACCAGGCCAAGCAGGCCCTGGAGACGATCTCCGGCACGGGCCGCCAGGCGCTGGCCGAGATGCGCCGCCTGCTGGGCGTCCTGCGCACCGAGGAGGGCGGCGCCGAGGGCGGGGAGTACGTGCCGCAGCCCGACGTCGAGCAGATCGGCGATCTGGTCGAGCAGGTCCGGGGCGCGGGCCTGCCCGTGGAGTACGAGGTCGAGGGCGCGCCGCGGCCGCTGCCGAGCGGCGTGGAGCTGACCGCGTACCGCATCGTGCAGGAAGCCTTGACCAACACCCGTAAGCACGGCGGCCCGGAAGCCGGCGCGAGCGTCCGCCTCACCTACTTCGACGACGGGCTCGGCCTGCTGGTGGAGGACGACGGCCGGGGCGCGCAGCACGAGCTGTACGAGGCGGGCGGGGCGGACGGCAAGGGCCACGGCCTGATCGGCATGCGCGAGCGCGTCGGCATGGTCGGGGGCACCCTGGACGCGGGGCCGCGGCCGGGCGGCGGCTTCCGGATCAGTGTGCTGCTGCCGGTGAAGCCGGGCGGCCGCTGACGGTGAGCGCCTCGCTCCTCCTGAGCCCCTTGAGTTTCCTGAGCCGTTCGAGCTGCTTGAGCCGTTTGAGTCCCTTGAGTTCCTTCACATCCGTCCCCTTGAGGAAAGAGACCTCCGCATGTCCATCCGGGTGATGCTCGTAGACGACCAGGTACTGCTCCGTACCGGCTTCCGCATGGTGCTGGCGGCCCAGCCCGACATGGAGGTCGTCGCCGAGGCCGGGGACGGTGCGGAGGCCCTGGAGGTGCTGGCCGGCACGGAGGTGGACGTCGTCCTGATGGACGTCCGCATGCCGCGCCTGGACGGGGTGGAGGCGACGCGCCGCATCTGTGCGCAGGAGGACCCGCCGAAGGTGCTGATCCTGACCACGTTCGACCTCGACGAGTACGCGTTCTCGGCGCTGAAGGTCGGCGCGAGCGGGTTCATGCTCAAGGACGTGCCGCCGGCCGAGCTGCTGGGGGCCATCCGGGCCGTGCACAGCGGGGACGCGGTGGTCGCGCCGAGCACGACGCGGCGGCTGCTGGACCGTTTCACCCCGATGCTGCCGAGCACGAGCCACGAACCGGCCGGCGCGGAGCTGGGGCGGCTGACCGAGCGCGAGCGCGAGGTCATGCTGCTGGTGGCGCAGGGCCTGTCCAACGGGGAGATCGCGGCGCGGCTGGTGCTGTCCGAGGCCACGGTCAAGACGCACGTGGGGCGCATCCTCACCAAGCTGGGGCTGCGGGACCGCGTGCAGGTCGTCGTGCTCGCCTACGAGAGCGGGCTCGTCCGGGCCGGCGGCGGGGCGGCGCAGCAGCAGTAGCAGTAGCAGCAGTAGCCGTGCCGGCGGCGGGTTCCGCCGGCGGCGGGTCTCACGAGCTGACCGCTTCGCGCACCGCCGCCAGGAACTCCTCCGTGCGGGGGTGCGTGGCGTGCGCGGGGCTGGCCAGGTAGACCGCCGTGGCGGGGGCGTCCTCGACCGGGACGAAGCGGACCCCGGGGTGGCCGTGGCTCTGCCCGGTGCCCTCCGCGGCGAGGCCGAACGCGTCGCCCGTGGCGATGGTGTTCAGCCATGCGTCCACGTTGTGCACCTCGACGGTGCGGGAGGGGCGCTGCGCCGGGGGCCAGAGGTCCAGCGAGGCGGTGCCCGCCTCCGGCCACAACGCGAGGGGCAGGCCGGGCGCCTCGGTGAGCTCGGCGAGGCGCACCCGGGGCCGGGCGGCGAGGGGGTGGTCGTCGGGGAGGGCGGCGATGCGGTCCTCGGTGTAGAGGGTCTCGGTGCGGAGGCGCGGGTCGCGGGGGCGGATGCGGAGCACGGCCACGTCGGCGTCGCCCGTGGCCAGGCCCGCGGTGGGGTTGTCCTGGCGGACCACTTCGAGGGGCACCTGCGGGTGGGAGCGGCGCCACGAGCGGAGCAGGGGGACGGTCTGCTGCCCCAGGACCGCGCAGGTGTAGCCCAGGCGGAGGGGGCGGGAGACGGCCCTGGTGTCCGCGAGCGCGGCGTCCAGGTGGGCCAGGATGGCCCGGCCGTGCCCGAGCAGGGTCTCCCCGGCCGGGGTGAGGTCCAGGTGCCGGGACGAACGGTCGACCAGCCGCACCCCGACGCGGGCTTCTAGCTGCGCGAGCGTACGGGAGAGGGCGGGCTGCGTGACGTGCAGCCGGGCCGCGGCGGCGGTGACGGTGCCTTCGTCGGCGATGGCGGCCAGGGCTTTGAGGTGGCGCAGTTCCACATCCATGCGTGGGGAGCATAGCTGCTGCGCAGAAGGCATTTCCGGACGGTGGGGAGGAATCCGTAGCGTCGTTCTCGGTGGGGATGCGGCTCTCTCTTGTTCGTCCCTCCCTTTTTGTTCGTCTCTCCTTTTGGATGGTGTGCGGTGAGGATCCTTCTCGTAGGCGCGGGCGGAACGCTGGGCAGCGTGGTGCGGAAGGCGCTGGTGGAGCGCGGTCACGAGGTGATCGGCGTGGGCCGCAGCGGCGGGGACGTGCTCTGCGACGTCACCGACCCCGAGGCGGTCGGGCGGCTGTACGGGCAGGTGGAGGGGCTGGACGCGGTGGCGGTCGCGGCCGGCGCCGCGGTCTTCAAGCCGCTGGGCGAGCTGACGGCGGACGACTTCGCGGCGACGTTCCGGGGCAAGGCGCTCAGCCAGGTGGAACTGGTCCGCCAGGGGGCCCGCCACGTGGCCGCCACCGGGTCGTTCACGCTGATCAGCGGGGTGCTGACGGAGGAGCCGATCGTGGCGGGCGCGGCGGCTTCCGCGGCGAACGGGGCGGTGGAAGCGTTCGTACGGGCCGCTGCGATCGAGCTTCCGCCGCAGCGGATCAACGCGGTGAGCCCGACCGTGGTCGAGGAGTCGCTCCCCTCGTACGGCCCGTTCTTCCGGGGCATGGAGGCCGTCCCGGCGTCGCGGGTGGCGACGGCGTACGTCCGCTCGATCGAGGGCGCGCAGACGGGCCGGATCTACGGGGTCCGCTGACCTCCTGGCCCGCGGACCGCGGGGCCCGTTCCCGGGTGCGCGGGCCGTCCGCCATCTCGGGACCGCTATCTCAGGACCGTCTCCAGGAAGTCACTGCCCAGGCGGGCCACCACCGGCAAATCCAGCTGGTGGAGGACGTAGCGGCCGCGGCGGCGGGTGGTGAGGAGGCCGGCCTTCTTCATCACGGCTATGTGCCGGGACACCTCCGGCGGTGTCAGGCCGGAGCCCGACGCCAGCTCGCCCGTGGTGTGCGGGCCGCGGGCCAGCGTGCGGCAGAGGCGCATGCGGACCGGGTGCGCGAGGGCGTCCATGCGCTGCTGGACCAGCTGCAGGGCGGGCCCGCGGGGGAGCTCCGGCGCGGCGATCGGGTACTGGACCATCGGCCGCCAGCCGGGCCGGTGCAGCACGATCAGGTGCGGCCACCCGAAGGCGGTCGGGACGAACGCGATGCCGTCCTGGTCCACCGTCGCCCGCCCGTTCTGCAGCTTGTCGAAGACGATCCGCCTGCCGTCCTCCTCGACGGAGACGGCCGTGGAGACCGCGGCCATCGCCTCCGCGAGCCCGCGCCGCCGCAGCAGGTCCGCCTTGTGCCGGGCGTCGGAGGCGAGCTGCACCCGCACCCGCTGCCAGTTGTCGGCGAAGAACGCCTCGTTGCAGTCCTCCAGGAGCCGGCGCAGCCACGCCCGCAGGGCGGCGGGGTCCTCCAGCATCCGGTCGGTGAACTGCGCCTGGCGCGGCCCGCGCGCGGCGGACAGCTCGCGCACCAGCGCCCGCTGCCCCGCGTCGACGAGGGGCGAGGGGACCGGCCCTTCGTGGGCGGACCGGCAGGTGACCTCGAACGCCGCGGAGACGAACTTCTCGTCGTCCATGCGGTCGAGGTCGTCCAGGTCTTCGGCGAGCGTGGCCCGGGGGACGGCCGGCAGGAGCAGGTCGGAGCGCGCCGAGCGCCACAGGAAGTCGGCCTCGGTGAGCCGGTCGGCGAGGTCGGGCCGCAGTCCGGCGGCGGTGGCCGTGGCCCAGCCGTGCAGGCCCGGGTGGTGGCCGGGCTCCGCCAGGACGTGCAGCATCGCGCCGAGCTCGGCAAGCGGCGAGGGGCCGAAAACGATGCGCTCGGGCGGCAGCCCAGCGATGTCGATCTCCACGGTCATGTGCACATCCTGCCTCCCTCCCGAAGGGACCTGCCGTCACTTGACGGTCCTCGTCAATTGACGCGGCAGGGCGGCGTCCACCGGCGCACCGTGGAAGGCATGAACGCAGCTCAGCAGCACATGCTCGACCTCTACCGCTCCGCCCGGCTCGGCCACCCGGCCCCGCCCGCTCCCGGCACCGGGGACGTGGAGACCTTCCGCTCCTTCCGCACCTGGCTGGCCTTCCGGGCCGTGGTCGACGAGCGGGTCGCCGCCCGCCGCGCCCGCCGGTCGGCGCTGCTCCGCTTCCTCCTGCCGCGCACCCCCGTCCGCCCCGCCGCTCGTCCGTCCGCCGCCCGCCCCGCCGCCGTCCGCCCGTACCCGGCGCAGGAGAGCCCCTGCCCGCACCCGGCACAGGACGGCACCCCCCGCATCCCGGACACCTGCGGCCGCCCGGCCGAGTGCTGATCGCCCGAGGTCTGCAGGTTAGGTCCCACCGGCCGCGTCCGGCGGCCGTCAGCCGTCCGATCACTCGAACGCGCGGTCGAGTTATCCACAAGTCCCGCGTCGTCCACAGGCCTGGGGACGGCCGGGGACTGCCCCTCCCGGCTCACGTAGCATGACGGTGGAATCGTCCGGTACCCCCCGCGGACTGGAACGGAAGGCCATCGCCGCGTGAACGCACACACTCTCCCGGAGCACCCGAGCCCCCAGGACCGGCCCGCACGGCTCACCGTCGGCGTCGTCGGCGCGGGCCGTGTCGGCCCGGCGCTCGCCGCCGCGCTCCGGCTCGCCGGGCACCGTCCGGTCGCCGTCTCCGGGGTCTCCGACGCCTCGGTGCGCAGGGCAGCGGCCCTGCTGCCCGAGGTCCCGGTCGTCCCGCCCGCCGAGGTCCTCGCGCGCGCCGAGCTGGTCCTGCTCACCGTGCCCGACGACGCCCTGCCGGGCCTGGTCAGCGGCCTCGCCGAGACGGGCGCCGTGCGCCCGGGCCAGCTCCTCGTGCACACCTCGGGCCGGCACGGCACCGCCGTCCTCGACCCCGCCCGCCGGGCCGGGGCCCTCCCGCTCGCCCTGCACCCCGCGATGACCTTCACCGGCACCCCGGTCGACGTCGACCGCCTCGCCGGCTGCTCCTTCGGCGTCACCGCGCCCGAGGAGCTGCGGCTCGCCGCGGAGGCCCTGGTCATCGAGATGGGCGGCGAGCCCGAGTGGATAGCGGAAGAGGCCCGCCCGCTCTACCACGCGGCCCTCGCCCTCGGCGCGAACCACCTGGTCACCCTGGTCGCCCAGGCGATGGACCTGCTGCGGACGGCCGGCGTCGCGGCCCCCGACCGCATGCTCGGCCCGCTCCTCGGCGCCGCGCTCGACAACGTCCTGCGCAGCGGCGACGCGGCCCTGACCGGCCCCGTGGCCCGCGGCGACGCCGGCACGGTCGCCGCGCACGTCGCCGAGCTGCGCGCCCACGCACCCCAGGCCGTCGCCGGCTATCTGGCGATGGCCCGCACGACCGCCGACCGCGCCCTCGCGGCCGGCCTGCTCAAGCCCGAACTGGCCGAGGACCTGCTCGGCGTACTGTCCGACGGAGGACGGCCGTGACGCTTGCCGAGTGGCTGAAGGACCGGGACCGCGAGCCCGCCTTCGAGCTCGTACCCACCGTCGAGGATCTCGATTACCTCCTCGACCACTACGCGGTCCCCGGCCGCACCGCGGTCGTGATGACCATGGGCGCGCTCCACGAGGGCCACGCCACGCTCATACGCGCCGCGCGCGAGCGCGTCGGCCGCAAGGGCCTCGTGATCGCCACGGTCTTCGTCAACCCCCTGCAGTTCGGCGCGGGCGAGGACCTGGACCGCTATCCGCGCACGCTGGACGCCGACCTGGAGATCGCCGAGGCGGCGGGCGCGGACGCCGTCTTCGCCCCCTCCGCCGAGGAGGTGTACCCGGGCGGAGAGCCCCAGGTCCGCCTCACCGCGGGCCCCATGGGCGAGCGCCTGGAAGGCGCCTCCCGCCCCGGGCACTTCGACGGCATGCTCACGGTCGTGGCCAAGCTGCTCCACCTCACCCGCCCCGACCTGGCCTTCTTCGGCCAGAAGGACGCCCAGCAGCTCGCCCTGATCCGCCGCATGGTGCGCGACCTCAACTTCCGCACGGAGATCGTCGGCGTGCCGACCGTCCGGGAGACCGACGGCCTCGCCCTCTCCAGCCGCAACCGCTATCTGTCCGCCGCCGAGCGGAAGACGGCCCTCGCCCTGTCCCGCGCCCTGGCCGCGGCCGAGCGGGAGAAGGCCACCGCGCCGGCCGCCCTGGCCGCCGCCCGCGCCGTCCTGGACGAGGCCGCCCGGCTCGACCCCCCGCTGCACCTCGACTACGCGGCCCTCGTCGACCCCGCCGACTTCACCGACGTTCCCGGCGACTTCGCGGGCGAAGCCGTCCTGGCCGTCGCCGCCAAGGTCGGCACCACCCGCCTGATCGACAACGTCCCCCTGACCGTCGGAGCGCAGCGATGAACGGCATACGGCTCCACGCCCCCCGCCCCGGCTGGTCCGTCGACGCGGACGTCGTCGTCGTGGGCTCCGGCGTGGCCGGCCTGACCGTCGCCCTGCGCTGCGCCGCGGCCGGGGCCAAGGTCACCGTCGTCACCAAGGCCCTCCTGGACGACGGCTCCACCCGCTGGGCGCAGGGCGGCATCGCCGCGGCCCTCGGCGAGGGTGACACCCCCGCGCAGCACCTGGACGACACGCTCGTCGCGGGCGCCGGCCTGTGCGACGAGGAGGCCGTGCGCACCCTGGTCACCGAGGGTCCCGACGCGGTCCGCCGGCTCATCGCCACGGGCGCGCAGTTCGACACGGACGACGAGACCGGCGCGATCCTGCTGACCCGCGAGGGCGGCCACCACCGCCGCCGCATCGCCCACGCCGGCGGCGACGCCACCGGCGCCGAGATCTCCCGCGCCCTGGTCGAGGCCGTCCGCGCGGCCGGCATCGAGACCATCGAGCACGCCCTCGTCCTCGACCTCCTCAAGGACGCGGAGGGCCGCGCCGCCGGCGTCACCCTGCACGTGATGGGTGAGGGCGAGCGCGACGGCGTCGGCGCCGTCCGGGCCGGGGCCGTCGTCCTCGCCACCGGCGGCATGGGCCAGGTCTTCTCCGCGACGACGAACCCCGCGGTCTCCACCGGCGACGGCGTCGCCCTCGCCCTGCGGGCCGGGGCCGAGATCTCCGACCTGGAGTTCGTCCAGTTCCACCCCACGGTGCTGTGGCTCGGCCCGGACGCCGAGGGCCAGCAGCCGCTGGTGTCGGAAGCCGTGCGCGGCGAGGGCGCCCACCTCGTCGACGCGGACGGCCACCGCTTCATGGTGGGCCGCCACGAGCTCGCCGAGCTGGCCCCGCGCGACATCGTCGCCAAGGGCATCATGCGCCGCATGCAGGAGCTCGGCGCCGAGCACATGTACCTCGACGCCCGGCACTTCGGCGCCGAGATGTGGGAGCACCGCTTCCCCACGATCCTCGCCGCCTGCCGCGCGCACGGCATCGACCCGGTCACCGAGCCGATCCCGGTCGCGCCCGCCGCGCACTACGCCTCCGGCGGCGTCCGTACGGACCTGCTCGGCCGCTCCACCCTTCCGGGTCTCTACGCGTGCGGGGAGGTCGCCTGCACCGGCGTGCACGGCGCCAACCGCCTCGCGTCGAACTCGCTGCTGGAAGGCCTCGTCTTCGCCGAGCGCATCGCCGCGGACATCACGGCGGCCCTCGCGGCGGGCCCCCGGGAGCCGGGCGCGCCCCTGCAGCCGGCCACCGCCGGCACGGGCGTGCTCGCCGGTCCGAAGGCCCGGCCGGAGATCCAGCGCATCATGACCGAAGGCGCCGGAGTCCTGCGGTCCAGGAAGAGCCTCGAACGGGCGGCCGCGGAGCTGGCCCGCATCGACGAGGACGCCGCCACCGCGCTGGAGGCGCCCGGCACGGAGAGCTGGGAGGCAACCAACCTCCTGCTCGTCGCCCGCGTCCTCGTCGCCGCGGCCCTGCGCCGCGAGGAAACCCGCGGCTGCCACTGGCGCGAGGACGCCCCCGACCGGGACGATGCCTGGCGCCGCCACCTTCTGGTGGCCCTGCGCCCGGACCGTACGCTCGCGGTCTCCACCACCGAGACGGCGGCCTTCCCGCCCGTAGCGGCCCCGACGCCCCACCCGCCCACGACCGGCGCCGACCCGAGGAGCACCACGTGACCACCCCGAACGACCTCCCCCTCCACCAGATCGGCCAGGACATCCAGGTGAACCTGGAGTCGGCGACCGGCGGCTGCGGTGACGGCTGCGGCTGCGGCGAGACCTTCGCCGAGGACGTCATGGAGTGCGGGCTCGACCCCGACCTCGCCCGCCTGCTCGCCGACGCCGGCCTGGACCCGCTGCAGGTGGAGGACATCGCCCACCTCGCCATCGAGGAGGACCTCGACGGCGGCAAGGACGTCACCACCCTGGCCACCATCCCCGCCGACGCCGTCGCCACGGGTGACTTCACCGCCCGCGAGGACGGCACCGTCGCCGGCCTGCACGTCGCCGAGGCGATCCTCTCGGTCGTCTGCACCGAGGAGTTCGAGGTCGAGCGGCACGTCGAGGACGGCGACCGGGTGACCGCGGGCCAGAAGCTGCTCACGGTCCGCACCCGCACCCGCGACCTGCTCACCGCCGAGCGCAGCGCGCTCAACATCCTGTGCCGCCTGTCGGGCATCGCCACCGCGACCCGCGAGTGGGCCGACCTGCTGGACGGCACCAAGGCCGCCGTCCGCGACACCCGCAAGACCACGGTCGGCCTGCGCGCCCTGGAGAAGTACGCGGTCCGCTGCGGCGGCGGCGTCAACCACCGCATGTCCCTGTCGGACGCGGCCCTCATCAAGGACAACCACGTGGTCGCGGCCGGCGGCGTCGCCGAGGCCTTCAAGGCCGTGCGGGACTCCTTCCCCGGCCTGGCGATCGAGGTCGAGGTCGACCGGATCGACCAGATCCCGCCGGTCCTCGCCGAGGGCGCCGACCTGATCATGCTGGACAACTTCACCCCGGAGCAGACCCGCGAGGCCGTCGAGCTCGTCGCGGGCCGCGCGATGCTGGAGTCCTCCGGCCGGCTCACCCTCGTCAACGCCCACGCCTACGCCGAGACGGGCGTCGACTACCTGGCGGTCGGCGCGCTGACGCACTCCTCCCCGATCCTCGACATCGGCCTCGACCTGCGCGAGGGCGACGAGGACGGCGCCCGGGAGGAAACCGCCTGATGCTGCTCACCATCGATGTCGGCAACACCCATACGGTCCTCGGCCTGTTCGACGGCGAGGAGATCGTCGAGCACTGGCGGGTGTCGACCGACCCCCGCCGGACCGCCGACGAACTGGCCGTCCTGCTCCAGGGCCTGATGGGCATGCACCCGCTGCTCGGCGAGGAGCTCGGTGACGGCATCGACGGCATTGCCATCTGCTCCACGGTCCCGGCCGTCCTGCACGAGCTGCGCGAGGTCACCCGCCGCTATTACGGCGACGTGCCCGCGGTCCTGGTCGAGCCGGGCGTCAAGACCGGCGTGCCGATCCTGATGGACAACCCCAAGGAGGTCGGCGCCGACCGGATCGTCAACGCCGTCGCCGCCGTGGAGCTCTACGGCGGCCCGTGCATCGTCGTCGACTTCGGCACGGCCACCACCTTCGACGCGGTCAGCGCCCGCGGCGAGTACGCGGGCGGGGTGATCGCCCCGGGCATCGAGATCTCGGTGGAGGCGCTGGGCGTCAAGGGCGCGCAGCTCCGCAAGATCGAGCTGGCCCGCCCGCGCGGCGTCATCGGGAAGAACACGGTCGAGGCCATGCAGTCGGGCATCCTCTACGGCTTCGCCGGGCAGGTCGACGGTGTGGTCGAGCGGATGGCCCGTGAGCTCGCCGACGATCCGGACGACGTCACCGTCATCGCCACGGGCGGGCTGTCGCCCCTGGTGCTCGGCGAGGCGTCGGTCATCGACGAGCACGAGCCGTGGCTCACGCTGATCGGCCTGCGGCTGGTCTACGAGCGGAACGTCTCCCGCACGTAGGGACCGTCTCCCGCACGTCTTCCGCACGGAGGGAACGCCTCCCGCACGCAGCGGAACGCCTCCCGTGCCCGGCGTCCGGAAACGCTCGCCGCCCGGGGGCCGGTACGGGCGGGGATGCAACCAACGCTTCGTTTCAACTGTCCTGTCAGCTGCGGAACCTGATCCTGCATCCGATGGGCGTGGAGCGTATGGGAATGAAGCGGACAATGCGGTGGGCGGCGGTCCCCGCCGCGGCGCTGGCGGCCGGCCTGGGGCTGTGCGCCGCACCGGCGCAGGCCGCACCGGCGCCCGGCGCCGACTACCAGGCCGTCGCCCACCCGGTCGTGGGCCGGCTCGGCGAGACCGTCGAGGTCGAGCTCGGGGTCAGGAACGGCGGCCCCGGCCCGGCCGGCGTCCGGCCCGGGCGCGGCGCGGGCACGTACGAGGTGACGCCCCCGCCGGGCACGACGATCACCGCGCCCCCGCACAGCGGTGCGCGGCAGCCCTGTGTGCCGGCGGTGGGCCCGGACGCGCAGCCGGGCTCGTACATCTGCTCCATCGGGGAGCACTTCTCCGCGGGCGAGCGGGAGACGCTCGGCTTCCGGGTCCGCATCGACGAGAAGGTGGAGGGCGCCGAGGGGCAGGTGCGGGTCCTCGACCGCGACGGCGAGCCGTCCCCCGACCCGGACCCCGGCAACGACGCGGCGCCGATCCGGGTCGAGGTCGTGGACCGGCTGCCCGAACCGCTGCCCGAGCCGCCCGCCACCAGCAGCACGCTCCTGCTCGCCACCACTTCCGGGACCGCCGTCTCGGCGGGTGCCATCGCGCTGGGGGTCACCCGCCGCCGGCGGTAGGCCGGACGACCCATGCCACGCCGTAAATATCCAGCTATACAAAAATTGTCCGTTTAGCACTTAAAGTCAGCGCATGCCCACGCCATATGGATCCCGCGGCGGCATGGCATTCAGCGCGGACGAACTGCGCGTGCTGCGCCGAGCCCTCGCCATCGCTCTCCACCCCCACGCCGTTCCCGGGCGCTCCGGTCCCGAGCGCGCCGCGGAGGTGCGCGCCTGCCTCCGGCTCGCCGAAGCCGTGGACGAGGCGGTGCTGGAGAGCGGAAGGCTGCGTGCCTTCCTCCGCGCCGACCTCGCCCGCTACCGCGCCGCTCTGCCCGGCGCCGCCTCCGGCTACGCCGAGCGCCTCCAGGACGCCCTCGCGGCGGGCTACCGGCCGCGCGCAGAGGACCTGGACGCGCTCCGCGCCCTGTGCGCGACGCCCTCCGCCGGGCCCGCCACGGCCTCCTACCGGGCCCTGCTGCGCCGCTGCGAGCTCGTCGCCGGCGCGGCCGGGCCGGGAGCGCCCGCCGACCGCACGGCCTGCGCGGTGCCCGCCGCCCGCATCCGGCTGCGCCGCACCCCGCTGCTCGCCCTGCCCGGCGGCCGCCCGCCGGCGCCCCCCGGGGCGGCCACGCCGCGCCCCGGCCGGAAGCCGGGGCAGAAGCCGGCCGAGAAGCCGGGGGAGAAGCCCGGGGGCGACCCCGGCAAGCCCTCCCGCCCGGACCGGCCCATCCCCACCCCCGGTGAGGTCTTCCCGCCCCGCCGCAAGCCCGCCCCGCCGCCGGCCGCCGAGGCCCCGCGCGCCCGGCCCGCCTGAGGGCGCGGGGGCCGCACGCGTGCGCCGGGCCCGCCCGAGGGCCGTCCCGGGGCGCGCGTAATCTGGACGGGTCGCTCGGAAACCGCGCAATCCCGATCCAGAAGGAGCCGACGGTCATGGACTACGTCGCCGCACTGGTACCGCCCGTCGTGATGGCGATCGCCTTCACCGCCCTGGTCGTGACGATCATCAAGAGCCAGGGCGGTGCGAACAAGGCCAAGGAGGACGCCGTGGTCGACGCGGCGCTGGCCCGGGCCGAGGCCGGCCGCCGGTCCGGCGAGGGCAGCGCGGCCTGACGCGGCCGCGCCCGCACGCGGGCGCGGGGTGCTCACAGGGCGTACGGCAAGAGACCGCAATTCTCGCCGTGCGCCCTTTTTGCTGCCCCTTTGCTGCCCCGATAAAGCGTCATTCCAGACATCTCCCACTATTATTCGCGTGTGGTCAGACGCCTGGGTGATCTGGAAGACGCCGTCATGACGCGCGTGTGGGACTGGAACCGGCCGGTCACTGTTCGAGAAGTGCTGGAAGACCTTCAACAGGAACGGTCCATCGCCTACACCACCGTCATGACCGTAATGGACAACCTGTATCAGAAGGGCTGGCTGCGCCGGGAAGCGGAAGGCCGCGCCTATCGATATGAGGCCGTCTCCAACCGGGCCGCCTACTCGGCCGCACTGATGAACGAAGCGTGGTCCGTGAGCGACAACCCCGCAGCGGCTCTTGTCGCCTTCTTCGGCATGATGTCGGCCGAACAACGCGAAGCGCTGCGGGATGCGATCCGGGTCGTGCAACTCGACGGGCCCGGCGACGGCACGGGCGCCCCGGGACGATAGCGTCCGGGCATGCCCGCGCTATCAAAAGTCGTCACCGTCCGCCGTGCCCGGACCAGCGATGTGCCGGCGCTGCGCCGTCTCATCAACACGTACGTTCGTGACGGCATCCTCCTCGACAAAGCCACCGTCACTCTTTACGAGGACATCCAGGAGTTCTGGGTGGCCGAGCGGGACGAGGACGGCACCGTCATCGGCTGCGGCGCCCTGCACGTGATGTGGGAAGACCTCGCGGAGGTGCGCACTCTCGCGGTGGACCCGGACGTCAAGGGCGGCGGCATCGGCCACGCCGTACTGGGCAAGCTGCTGCAGACGGCGCGCTGGCTCGGCGTGCGGCGCATTTTCTGCCTCACCTTCGAAGTGGACTTCTTCGCGAAGCACGGCTTCGTGGAGATCGGTGAGACGCCCGTGGACGGTGATGTCTACAGCGAGCTGCTGCGTTCCTATGACGAGGGTGTCGCCGAGTTCCTGGGTCTCGAACGGGTGAAGCCGAACACCCTTGGCAACAGCCGGATGCTTCTGCATCTGTGATCGCGGTCCCTATGTCCGAATCGCGCCCCTATCACATGGCTCCGGAAGGGATGCTTCCCACGCGGAAGGCGGGCTGAACCTTCCCGGGGGGTTTGTGTTTTTCCGGGAAAGGCGGTTTGCTATTCCTCCGTAATCCCATTTTCCACTGAAAGGATTCCCCGTGGCGCAGAAGGTTCAGGTCCTTCTTGTCGATGACCTCGACGGTGGCGAGGCCGACGAGACCGTGACGTTCGCCCTGGACGGGAAGACGTACGAGATCGACCTCACCACGGCCAACGCCGACAAGCTCCGCGGTCTGCTGGAGCCGTACACCCGCAGCGGGCGCCGCACCGGCGGCCGTGCCGCGGGCAGCCGGGGCAAGGCGCGCGCGGCCGCGGTCACGGGCGGCAGCCCGGACACCGCGAAGATCCGCGCCTGGGCCAAGAAGAACGGCTACAACGTGAACGACCGCGGTCGTGTGCCCGCCGACATCCGCGAGGCGTACGAGAAGGCCAACGGCTGACGTTCCCCCGGAAGGCCGCGGCGTGCTCCCCGGGCGCGCAGCAGCCGGGCCCGGTGGACCTCCGTGGCCGCCGCGCCCACGAGCCGTGCGAGATCGGGGGCGGCCCCCTCGCCCCCGAGGCCGGTGACGGGGAGTGACGGCTCGGCCTCGCCCCCTCGGTCCCCGGCCCGGGGCGGCCGCACCCACACCGCCCTCGCCGGCGCGACCGGCCCGCCCGGCTCCCCCGGCCCGAGGGCCCCGGGACGGCAGTGCCCCGCTCCGGCGGGCACGGGCGCGGCGATCCGCCCGCCCGGCCCCCGCACGGCCAGGTCCAGGGCGACCGCGCCCCACTCCAGCCAGTCGAGCAGCTCCGGCAGCTCGTCCGCGCTGCCCGCGGCGACCAGGAACCACAGCCTGCGCGCCCCGGCGTCGAGCGCGACGGGGCCGGTGCGCACGGCGCGGCCCAGCAGCGCCACGCCCGCGTCCAGCGGCAGGCCCAGGGCGTCGAAGCGGAGCCCGGTGAGCAGCTCCAGGGGCGCCTCGCCGGAGGTCGGCCAGCCGAGCTCGCGCTCGTACCACCGGCGCGCCTGGCACCATGGTGCTGCGGGGCCGCCGGGGCGCGGGAGGACAACGGTCATATGCGGTGCAACTGCGAAACGCCCAAGAGGTTACTCTGGGTTGGTAGTTGGGCACACTCCGTATAAGGAGTGGGGGGCGCACAGGCGCTCCGGGCGGCGCGAGGGTGTTCGCCCGTAGCGGATGAACGGTGCCCGCGCCGCATGGACTGTCAATCCTTGCGGGTAAGAGGTTCCCCATGGGAAGAGGCGGTGCGACACCGCGCGGAGCGCGTCACCACGGGTGGCGGCGGGCGCTGGGCGGGCAGGTCGGGCCGGGCGCGCGTTCGCCGTCGGCGTAGTGACGACGAGCGTATATGCCTGGCCTGCGGGAACATCGTCTCCCACCATCGGGTTGGAGGAGATGTCGGCTGTTCGGCAGCAGGTTTCCCCGCCGACGCGGGGTGATCCGGACGGATGTCGGCAGTTGGAATGAGCTGTCCCGTCCCGCGGGACTAGCATGCGGAAGGACAGGGAGGGGACCGACCCCTACTTGCCTGACCGCTCTGAGGAGCGATTAACGATGTTCGAGAGGTTCACCGACCGTGCGCGGCGGGTTGTCGTCCTGGCTCAGGAAGAAGCCCGGATGCTCAACCACAACTACATCGGCACCGAGCACATCCTCCTGGGCCTGATCCACGAGGGTGAGGGTGTCGCCGCTAAGGCCCTGGAGAGCCTCGGGATTTCGCTCGAGGCGGTCCGCCAGCAGGTGGAGGAGATCATCGGTCAGGGCCAGCAGGCCCCGTCCGGGCACATCCCCTTCACTCCCCGTGCGAAGAAGGTCCTGGAGCTCTCGCTCCGCGAGGCCCTTCAGCTCGGCCACAACTACATCGGCACGGAGCACATCCTGCTCGGCCTGATCCGCGAGGGCGAGGGCGTCGCCGCCCAGGTCCTCGTGAAGCTGGGCGCCGATCTCAACCGGGTCCGGCAGCAGGTCATCCAGCTGCTCTCGGGCTACCAGGGCAAGGAGGCCGCCACCGCCGGCGGCCCGGCCGAGGGCACCCCCTCGACCTCGCTCGTCCTGGACCAGTTCGGCCGCAACCTGACGCAGGCCGCCCGCGAGTCCAAGCTCGACCCGGTCATCGGGCGCGAGAAGGAGATCGAGCGGGTCATGCAGGTGCTGTCCCGCCGCACCAAGAACAACCCGGTCCTCATCGGCGAGCCCGGCGTCGGCAAGACCGCCGTCGTCGAGGGCCTGGCCCAGGCCATCGTCAAGGGCGAGGTGCCCGAGACCCTCAAGGACAAGCACCTCTACACCCTCGACCTCGGCGCCCTGGTCGCCGGCTCCCGCTACCGCGGTGACTTCGAGGAGCGCCTGAAGAAGGTCCTCAAGGAGATCCGCACCCGCGGCGACATCATCCTGTTCATCGACGAGCTCCACACCCTGGTGGGTGCGGGTGCCGCCGAGGGCGCGATCGACGCCGCCAGCATCCTGAAGCCGATGCTGGCCCGCGGCGAGCTGCAGACCATCGGTGCCACCACGCTCGACGAGTACCGCAAGCACCTGGAGAAGGACGCCGCCCTCGAGCGCCGCTTCCAGCCCATCCAGGTCGCCGAGCCGTCGCTGCCGCACACCATCGAGATCCTCAAGGGTCTGCGCGACCGCTACGAGGCCCACCACCGCGTCTCCATCACCGACGAGGCGCTGGTCCAGGCCGCCACGCTCGCCGACCGCTACATCTCCGACCGCTTCCTGCCGGACAAGGCGATCGACCTGATCGACGAGGCCGGCTCCCGGATGCGCATCCGCCGGATGACCGCGCCGCCGGACCTCCGCGAGTTCGACGAGAAGATCGCCGACGTGCGCCGGGAGAAGGAGTCCGCGATCGACTCGCAGGACTTCGAGAAGGCCGCGTCCCTGCGCGACAAGGAGAAGCAGCTCCTCGCCGCGAAGGCCAAGCGCGAGAAGGAGTGGAAGGCCGGCGACATGGACGTCGTCGCCGAGGTCGACGGCGAGCTGATCGCCGAGGTCCTCGCCACGGCCACCGGCATCCCGGTCTTCAAGCTGACGGAGGAGGAGTCCTCCCGTCTGCTGCGCATGGAGGACGAGCTGCACAAGCGCGTCATCGGCCAGAAGGACGCCATCAAGGCGCTCTCCCAGGCCATCCGGCGCACCCGTGCGGGCCTCAAGGACCCCAAGCGCCCGGGCGGATCGTTCATTTTCGCCGGCCCGTCGGGCGTCGGTAAGACGGAGCTGTCCAAGACGCTCGCCGAGTTCCTCTTCGGCGACGAGGACGCCCTGATCTCCCTCGACATGTCGGAGTTCAGCGAGAAGCACACCGTCTCGCGGCTCTTCGGCTCGCCCCCCGGCTACGTGGGCTACGAGGAGGGCGGCCAGCTGACGGAGAAGGTCCGCCGCAAGCCGTTCTCCGTGGTCCTGTTCGACGAGGTCGAGAAGGCCCACCCGGACATCTTCAACTCGCTCCTGCAGATCCTGGAGGACGGTCGCCTGACCGACTCCCAGGGCCGGGTCGTGGACTTCAAGAACACCGTCATCATCATGACGACCAACCTCGGCACCCGGGACATCTCCAAGGGCTTCAACCTGGGCTTCGCCGCCCAGGGCGACGTCAAGACCGGCTACGAGCGCATGAAGGCCAAGGTCAACGAGGAGCTCAAGCAGCACTTCCGGCCCGAGTTCCTCAACCGTGTCGACGACACGGTGGTCTTCCACCAGCTCTCGCAGGAAGACATCATCCAGATCGTCGACCTGATGATCGCCAAGGTGGACGAGCGGCTGAAGGACCGCGACATGGGCATCGAGCTCAGCGCGGACGCCAAGCAGCTGCTGGCCAAGAAGGGCTACGACCCGATCCTGGGCGCCCGTCCGCTGCGCCGTACGATCCAGCGCGAGATCGAGGACATCCTCTCCGAGAAGATCCTCTTCGGCGAGCTGCGCCCCGGCCACATCGTGGTCGTCGGCACGGACGGCGAGGGCGAGGAGAAGAAGTTCACCTTCCGCGGCGAGGAGAAGTCGGCCCTGCCGGACACGCCGCCGATCGAGTCGGCCGCGGGCGGGGCGGGCCCGAACCTGTCCAAGGACGCGTAGGCGCTCCGCGCATCGTGTGACAGTGGTCGGCCCCCGGAACCGTGAGGTTCCGGGGGCCGACCCGTATTTCAGTCCGCTTTCCGGGGGTCGGGCGGCGCGGGATCGCAGATCTCGTCGGTGGACAGCCCCATGTCGTCGGCGAGGGCCACTACGACCTCTGGATCCAGGGAGAGGAATTCGCTGTCTGTCACCGCCGGCAGGAGCGCCTTCAGCCCCTCCCACGCCTCGTCATACTGGTCATCCTCCAGATATCGCGCATTGAGCGCGCAGTGGGCCGCCAGCGCCCGCAAGGGCCACTCCGTCGCCCGGTATGGGGCCGCGTCCGCCGCCGCCGTCAGTCCGGCGATGAGCCGTCTCTCCTCGCTGCGCCCGCAGTGGCCCACGGCCAGCCGCAGGACGTCCTGCCACTGTTCCTCCGCCGCGTGGAGCAGTAATTCGTCCAGGCAGTCGCTCTCCTGGAGTTCCTTCGCCGCCAGATAGTCCTGGAAGGTGCGGTGGATGAACTGGATGGCGTCCGGTGAGCGCTCCTGGAGCAGCCCGCTGCGATTGAGCAGATGCGCCAGCACGGCCTGGGGAGTGCCCTGGGCGCGGACGCGCCGCAGCCCCCGCAATGCCGATTCGAGCTGCCGTACGGCCTGCTCGCGGGTGAGCTCGGCGCGGCCGTTGCGGACCAGCCAGACGGCAATGCGCTGCAGCAGCTGGCGGCCCTCGTCCACCGTGAGCTCGATGCCCTCCGGCTGATGAATGCGGCGGTGGATGTCGCGCGTCGCCAGCATCAGGTTCAGGGCGGCGCTGTAGAGGTCCCAGCGGGTCTTCGGGAGGAATCCGTTGCGCTGCCGGTGCAGGGCGCAGATGACCGCGCAGAGCAGCGGGGTCCGCGCCAGGTCGCGCAGCGCCTCGCTGCGCCCGAATTCCTGGTCGAGCTCGTATTCGAGCGCGTCGAGCCGGTCGCGCTGCCTCTTCGCCCAGTGCTCGTCCGGATAGCGGTCGCACTCCAGCCGGGCGGCCCGGTGCCACGAGCGGGCGAACGACCGGATGTCCGCGTCGCCCAGGGGGAGCAGCCGGAGCTCCTCGAACCCCTCCTGCTCCAGCCAGTCGCCGCCGACGGCCAGGGGCCGGACGGTGACCAGGCAGCGCGTCCGCGGGTACATCCGCAGGAGCCCGGCGAGCCACTTGCGGGCCAGCTCCCGGTCCGCCTGCGGGATCTCGTCCATGCCGTCGACCAGGAGCAGGCCGCGCCCCGCCTCCAGCACCCGCCCCGCCCAGCCGTCGGGCGGTCTGTCGACCGGCAGGCGCGCGATCTTGGGGAGCTGGGAAGGGGTGGGGGAGGTGATGCCCCGGGCGGCCAGGCTGCGCATGGGGATCACGAAGGGGATCATTCCGTCGAGCTCGGACAGCTGCGCGGGCAGCGTCCGGCACACGGTGTGGGAGGCCAGCCACCACACGAGCGTGGTCTTGCCCGCGCCCGCCTCGCCCCGGAGGACCGTCCGCGGCCGCGAGCCGAGGAGGTCCTCGATGCGGCCGGCCTCCGGGCGCGCGAGCCCCGCCGCGGACGGCGTCTGCGCCTCCAGGCTCAGGTAGGCCGTGTCCAGGTCCCAGTCGCCCGAGCTCAGCTCGTCCAGGCCGAAGATCTCCAGCCGGCTGTAGGCGGCCTTGACCGCCTTCGCGTAGGCCGGCTCGTAGGCCAGGTCCTCGGGGTACGCGGAGGAGATCTCCTCGAACTCCGGGAGGCCCCGCCAGTGGCTCGCCAGGGCCTTCGTGAAACCGTCGTCGTCGATCACGGCGGCCAGCGGCACCGACTCGATGGAGGCGTGCTGCCAGCCCATCGGGTCCCCGCTCGCGATGCCGATGAGCAGCGGGCCCGCGAACACCGGCCCGCCCGACAGGCCCGCCCACGGCGAGCCGTCGGGGACGGCCGCCGGCGGGTGGTGGTCGGCGTGCAGGACGTACCGGCCGCGCATCCGCCCCGCCAGCGGCATCAGCGTGCCGGGGATCTGTATGGCTTCCAGCTCGCCGGGCCCGTACCGCTGGACCTGCGGGAACCCCAGGACCTGGCAGCGCGGCATCGGCTGCCAGCCCGCGCACTTGCCCCACCGCAGCGGCGGCACGCGCCGGAGGGGCAGCACGGGCCTCCTGGCCAGGAGGAGCGCGACGTCGCACGTGTCCGGGTCGCCGGACCACACGACGTCGCAGGGCACCCGCCCGCTGCCGTCCGGGGCGGCGACCTCGACCGTGTCGTCCCTCCGGAACAGATGCGCGCTCGTCAGCACCAGCTCCGGCGTCAGCAGCACCCCGCTGCCCTGCCGGGCCCCCAGCACCGCCACCAGCCGGTCCTCGACCGACGGGAACGTTCTCGCCCGGCCCACCGCTACTGCCCGGCGGTCCCGAACCGCGACACCCCGCCCGGCCGCTCGTTGCCCACGCGCCAGCTGCCGCCCGTGCGGGTGTCCTTCGGGGTCAGGGTGAACGCCACCTTGTGCGTACGGGTCGAGCCGCGGGACGCCTCCGCGTCCGCGCTGACCACCCAGGCCTTCACCCCGCCCGAGCCCTTGAGGTCCTTGCGGATCTCGACGGTGAACTCCATGGCGATCTCGCCCACCTCGAAGGCCAGGTCCTGGCCCGCCCCCCGGGCCGCCGCCGAGGTCAGGCCCTCCCGGACCGCCTGCACGGCGTCCGCCAGCTCGACGTCCTCGAATCCGCCACTCATGTCCGCTCCCACCCCTGTCCCGCCCCTGCGGGCCGCACGCTCCGTGCGCGGCCGCTGACGGGGAGCGTACCTCCGCGGCCGGGCCTTTGGTCCCGGAACGGGGAAGGCCGAATGTCCTCCGGCGGTGATGCCCGCCATAGGGCGTGGGTCACGTACTAGGGGAAATAGGAGAGAAGCGCTTCCCGGTATCCCCCGAAAAACAGGCGGAATCCCTGCTCAGAGGCGGTTGAATTCCCTCCCCTCCGCTACGGCATTCCTTAGTAGAGGCCGTTCTTGGCAGCCCGGCGAATACGGGTTACCAAGGTAGGGCGATCCCGGTCCGCAGCCGGGACCTGTTTCTGCCTGGAGGTTTATCCGTATGTCGAAGCGCACCGCTTTCCGTAACCCGAGCAAGACCGTTCTCCGTACCCGCGCCGCCGTCGTGGCAGCCGGCCTGGGAGCCTCGGTCGCGCTGGGTTCCGGGGTTGCGCTCGCAGCCGACACCACCACCTCGGCGAGCGAGTTCCCGGCGTTCGCGTCGTCCGTCGCGACGCTGCACGACGCCCTGAACAAGCAGGCCGACACGCAGCTGAAGGTGGCGGCGAAGGAGAAGCAGGCCGCCGAGCAGGCCCAGCGGGACGCCGCCAAGCGCGCCGAGGACGCCCGCAAGCAGGCCGAGGCTTCGCGCAAGCGCGCCGACGCCTGGGTCGCCCCCGTCGCCGGCTACCAGATCGGCCAGCCGTTCGGTAAGGACGGCGCCATGTGGGCCCACAAGCACAGCGGCCAGGACCTCGTCGTCGGCACCGGCACGCCCGTCATGTCCGTCCACGGCGGCACGGTCGTCAAGGCCGGCCCGAACGGCGGCGGTGACGGTCCCGCGTACGGCAACGCCATCGTGATCAAGCATGCCGACAACACGTACTCGCAGTACGCCCACCTCTCGCAGGTGAAGGTCTCGGTCGGCCAGACCGTGACCACCGGCCAGGAGATCGGCCTGTCGGGCTCCACCGGCAATTCCTCCGGCCCGCACCTGCACTTCGAGATCCGCACCACGCCGAACTACGGCACCGCCGTCGAGCCGGTCGGCTTCATGAAGGCCCACGGCGAGAACCTCTGATCCATAACTTCTGATCCGCCCGGATCCCCCGGAGCCGGCGCACCGCGACAAGCGGTGCGCCGGCTCCGGCTTTTACCGTGGTCATGGAGCGTGGAAAACCGGCGATCGGAGCGCGTCATGATCAAGGGAATTGCCATTGCCACCGTCTGGGTCCTCGACCAGGACCGGGCGAAGGACTTCTACGTCCACAAACTCGGTCTTGAGGTCCGCACCGACATGACCATGGACAGCGGCGGAGGCGACGGAGACGCGAGCGGAGGCGGAGGCGGAGGCGGGGGCGGCAAGGGGATGCGCTGGCTGACCGTCGGCGCCAAGGACCAGCCCGACGTCGAGCTCACCCTGATGGTCCCGGGCCCGCCCGCCGTCGGGCCGGAGTCGGCGGAGGCCCTGAAGAAGCTGGTGGCCGAGGGAGCGCTGGGCGCGGGGGTGCTGAGCACCGACGACATCCTCCGCGACTACGAGACGCTCAAGGCCCGGGGTGTGGAGTTCCTGCAGGAGCCCAAGGAGCGGCCGTACGGCACGGAGGCGATCTTTCGTGACGACTCCGGCAACTGGTTCTCGCTGACCCAGCGCAACGAGCAGCTGGACCCCGGCAAGGCCTGGGGCGAGTGCGTCGACCCGATGTGAACCGGGGGCCCGGGGACCCGGGTTTCCGGACGGCCCGCAGGCTCGGGGCCGGCTAGTCCGGCACCTGGATGATCGGGAAAGTCCCCGTGCTCGTCGGCGCCGACTCCGGCAGCCACAGCACCGCGATCGCCCCCGTGCCGCCCTCCACCTCGGGGTCGGCGTTGCGGAAGGTCAGGCGCGCGCCCAGGACGCGAGCCTGGCCGACTGCGATGGTCAGGCCCAGGCCGTGGCCCTTGCCCGCGCGGTCCTTGCTGCCCGTACGGAAGCGGCTCGGGCCCTCCTGGAGCAGTTCCTCGGGGAAGCCGGGCCCGTGGTCGCGCACCCGCAGCACGCGTCCCTCGACGGTGACGTCGAACGGCGGCTTGCCGTGCTTGGCGGCGTTGGCCAGCAGGTTGCCGATGATGCGCTCCAGGCGGCGCGGGTCGGTGGAGACGTAGGCGTCCCGGGCGACCCGTACGCGGGCCCCGGGCTCGACGGAGCGGACGCGGCGCTCGACGAACTCGCCCAGCAGGATCTCCTGCATCTCGGCGCGCTCGGCGAAGCCGTCCAGCCGGGCGACCTCCAGGACGTCCTCGACGAGGGTGCGCATCGCCTGCGCCCGGTCGCGGACGAGCTCGGTGGGCCGGCCGGGCGGCAGCAGCTCGGCGGCGGTGAGCAGGCCGGTGACGGGGGTGCGCAGCTCGTGGGCGATGTCGGCGGTGACCCGCCGCTCGGCCTCCAGGCGGCGCTGGAGCGCCTCGGCCATGCCGTCGACGGCGCGGGCCAGGTCGTCGGTCTCGTCGCGGACGCGCCCGCCGATGGCCTCCCGGACCCGTACCTCCGAGTCGCCGTCGGCGAGCTTGCGGGCGGCCGTCGCGGCCTTGCGCAGCCGGCGGGAGAGCTGGTCGCCGATGAGGATGCCGAGGGCGCAGCCGCCGAGGACGACGGAGACCGAGCCGATGATCAGCGCCTTGTCGAGGGCGTCGATGATGGAGAACCGGTCCTTGAACCGGGTGTGGATCGAGAGGATCCGGCCGTTGCGGACCGGCACCGAGGCCCAGACCTCGGGCGAGTTCCCGCCGCCGGAGTCCTGCAGGAAGGTGGCGCGCTGGCCGGTGGCGGCGGCGTCGCGCAGCGGCTTGGGCAGCGCGGGGTCGTCGATCTTGGCGTGCAGCATCAGCCGGCCGGTGTTCTCGTAGTACCGCTGGGCGATCTGCACCCGCTCGTCCATGACGTCGCGGCTGTTGTCGAGCATGGACAGGCGGGCGGCGTTGTGCACGACGAGGCTGAGCGCCACCGCGACGAGCGCGCCGACGCCCGCGATGGCGAGGCTGACCTTCCAGCGCAGACCGGAGCGGAGGGCGAGCTTCACCACGGGCCCGCCGCCCCTGAGCTGCCGGCCCGGGGGGTCATCCGGTCACCCTCTGATCACCCTCTGAGCTTGTAGCCGAAGCCGCGGACCGTCTCGATCCGGTCCTGGCCGATCTTGCCGCGCAGGCGCTGCACGTGCACGTCGACGACGCGGGTGTCGCCGCCCCAGCCGTAGTCCCACACGCGCTCCAGCAGGCGGTCGCGGGAGAGGACCGTGCCGGGCGCCGCGGAGAACTCCAGCAGCAGCCGCATCTCGGTCGGGGTCAGGGCGACGGGCTCGCCGCCCTTGCGGACCTCCATGCCGTCCGTGTCGACCTCGAGGTCGCCGAAGCGCAGCACGCCGCCCTCCAGCTCCTCGGGGGCGTCGTCCCCGGCGGTGCCGTTCTTCCCGCCGGCGTGCCCGAAGCGGCGCAGCACGGCCCGTATGCGGGCGACGAGCACGGCGCCGTCGAAGGGCTTGGTGACGTAGTCGTCGGCCCCGGCCTCCAGGCCCAGGACGACGTCGATGGAGTCCGCGCGCGCCGACAGCATGATCACCGGGACGGTGGACTCGTCGCGGATCCGGCGGCAGAGGCTGACCCCGTCCAGGCCGGGCACCATGACGTCGAGCAGCGCGATGTCGGGCTTGCGGGCGCGGAACTTCTCCAGCCCCAGCAGCCCGTCCGGCACCGCGGTCACCTCGAAGCCGTCCCGCTCCAGTGCCAGCTGGGTCGCCTCACGGATGACGTCGTCGTCCTCCACGAAGAGCACATGCGTATCGGCCACGCTGCTCTCAGCCCTCCGTTCCCACGCTCGGGAGATCGCCCTTGTCGTTGTTGCCGGCCTTGCTGTAGTCGGTGTGCGTGCGCCCGGTCTCCCGGAACTCCGCACCCGACCAGTGGTACGTCATGACATCTTCGCCCGAGGCGCAGCAGACGGCGTCACCGGGGCCGTAGACCTGCTTGGTGACCCGGAGGTCGCGGCGGTCGATCTCGGCGTAGACCGGCGCCTGCTCGATCATGAACACGTTCTCGTAGGAGCCGTCGCCCTTCGCACGGTACACATACGAGCCCACGCCCACGGAATCGCCGCAGGTGAGGATGTTGACGACGATGTCGTCGCGGGAGCCGTCGGTCAGCTTCCCGTAGATCACGTCGAGCGGGTACTGGTTCTTCACACAGGGCTTGAGGTCCTTCTTGACCTGGCTGCCGATCTTCGGGTCGTTCTTGAGCAGCTTGACCGCGTCGATCTTCGGCTGCGGACGCTCCACCGTCGCCGCGGCCGAGGGCAGCCGGGTCGGCTTCGCGGCGGACTGCGTCTGCGCGCTGCCCTCCTTGCGCACGCCCTCGCTGCCCGCATTGCACCCGGCAAGCAGAAGACCGGCGGCAGCGGCCAGAGCAGTGACCGTGCCGCCGGTGATCAGTACCGGCCGTGGGGGAGCCGCCTTCCTCAGGCTGCGCACCGTTCCTGCCCCCGCTCGTTGCGCTCGAGGGCATGGAAGTCCAGGTCGCGGCTCTCCAGCTCCTGACGCAGCCGGGCCAGGGCCCGGTGCAGCGTGCTCTTGACCGTTCCGGTCGACATCCCGAGCGCCTCCGCGGTCTCCTCGGTGCTCATCTGCTCCCAGTGTCGCAGCACGACGACGCTGCGCTGCTTGGGCGCCAGGACACCCAGGACGTCCATCAGCAGGGCGCGGTCGGCGTGCTGCTCCGTGCCGTCCTCGACGCTCGCGTCGGGGAGCTGCTCGGTGGGCACCTCGTCGAGCTTGCGGGCGCGCCACCACTCCGTACGAGTGTTGATCATGACACGGCGGAGGTAGGCGTCGGCAAGCGACTTGTCCGCTATGCCTTCCCAGCGGCCGTAGGTGCGCACGAGAGCGGTCTGGAGGAGGTCCTGCGCGTCGATCGGGTCCGGCACGAGACGGCGGGCGCTGCGCAGGAGCGCGTCCTGACGGTTGCGCACGTACTCCTCGAAGTCCAGAACCTTGCCGCTGCTGGCCATCTCGCAGCCTCCATTCCGCTTGCATTCCCCGCGTCACGCTGGTGGTCTCCCAGCACGAGTAGGACGCTACGGAGGAGCTGTTGCGGCGTGATGTGCGGCAGCACTGCGGCTGGTGCACAGCTGTCCATAGGTTGTGTAACAGCGGTGCGGGAGCAGGGGCGGTAGGGCGTGAAAAGGGGTCTCTGTCCTGTTCGGGAGGGCCTTTCGGCCGGTGCGCGGGAGACTTTTGTGAGGGCCTTTGTCACGGGCTCTGTCTCCGTGTCCGCAGCCATGCCTGCAGCTACGTCAGCGGCAGCCGGTACGTCCCGTTCTCCAGCGGCTCCACCAGGCCGTCCGCCACCAGCCCGTCCAGCGCCCGGGCCCGCTGCACCGGCTCGTCCCACACGGCGTCCAGCGCCACCTGCGGCACGGGCTCCAGCGCCTCCCGCAGCACCGCGAGCAGCTTGCCGCGCACCTGCCGGTCGGTCCCCGCGTAGGTCTGGCCACGGCGCGGCGGGCCGTCGTGCGCCGGGGAGCCGGCCGCGCGCCACGCGCACCGGTCGGCGATCGGGCAGCGCCCGCAGACCGGCGTGCGCGCCGTGCAGACCAGCGCGCCCAGCTCCATCGTCGCGGCGGCCCAGCGGGCCGCGACCGGCTCGCTCTCCGGCAGCAGGGACCGGGCCAGCTTGCGCTCGGCAGCCGTGGTCGCGTTCGGCGGGTACTGCGCGCCGCTCACGGCGCGCGCGAACACCCTGCGCACGTTGGTGTCGAGGACCGCGTGCCGCTGCCCGAACGCGAAGGAGGCCACCGCCGCCGCCGTGTACTCGCCGACGCCCGGCAGCGCGAGCAGCTTGGCGTGGTCGCGCGGCACCTCGCCGCCGTGCAGCTCGGTGATCGCCGTCGCGGCGGCGTGCAGCCGCAGCGCCCGCCGCGGATAGCCGAGGCGGCCCCAGGCGCGCACCGCCTCGCCGGGCGGCTGGGCCGCCAGGTCCGCCGGGCGCGGCCAGCGCGCGAGCCACTGCTCGTACACCGGCAGGACGCGGCTGACGGGCGTCTGCTGCAGCATGAACTCGCTGACCATCACGCCCCACGCGCCCGCCTCGGGACGCCGCCAGGGCAGGTCACGGGCGTGCGCGGCGAACCAGTCGATGACCGGGCCGTGGAGCAGCTCGGGGGACGGCGCCCCGGAGGACTGCGCCTCGGAGGACGGTGTCCCGGGGAAGGGGGCGGCGGCGGGTTCGGGGAGACCGGCGAGGGTGGTGCGGGCTGTCACAGTCATGGCCCTTCCGATCCTGGCACGGTCGTGGACGACGGAGAAACGCGCCGGGCCCCGTGCACCTGACTTTCGTCTGACTTTCGTCAGAGGTGCGCGGACGGGCCGCCTTGTACCGTCGGACCGGTGAACCGCCGCACGACCACCGCCCCGGGACGGGCCCTCTCCCAGGCCCTGAGCAGGGGCCGGACCGGGATCGTCCGGACCGGGCGCTCGATCAGGGCCCTGCCCGACGCCCTGCTGTGGGCGGCGCTCACCGTGCCCGGCATCGCCACGGACCTGCTCGGCCTGAACGCGCCCCGGCCCTGGTGGCAGACCGCGGCCGGCGCGGCCGTCCTCGCCGTCGCCGTCGCCGTCTCCCGGGCCCGCCCCCTGCTCGCGCTGGGGCTCGCCGCGGGGCTGGGGCTCGCCGCCTCGCCCTCGCTCTTCACCCTCTCCTACGGGCCCGCGCTGTCCGTCCTCGGCTACCTGCTGGGCCGCCGCTCGGCCCGGATCCGGCCCGCGCTGCAGGCCTTCCCGGCCGTCGCGGCCGCGGGCACGGTGCTCGTCCTCGCCCGCAACGCCGACCCCGTCATCGAATGGCTGGTTCTGATCGGCACGCTGCTCTTCGGCGCGGTCTTCCCCTGGCTCGCCGGCCGGTACCGGCGCCAGGCGCGCGAACTCCTCGCCGCGGGCTGGAGCCGGGCGGCGCAGCTGGAGCGCGAGCAGGAGATCGTCGCCGACCGGGCCCGGCTGCGGGAGCGCGCCCGCATCGCCCAGGACATGCACGACTCGCTCGGCCACGAACTCAGCCTGATCGCGCTGCGCGCCGGGGCCCTGCAGGTCGCCCCGGGCCTCGACGCGACGCACCGGGCGGCCGCCGCGGACCTGCGCGAGGCCGCGGCGTCGGCGACGGACCGGCTCCGCGACATCATCGGCGTCCTGCGCGACGTCGGCCCGCCCGAGCCCGCGCCGCTGACCCCGCCGGACGACTCGCTCCGCGCCCTCGTCGACCGGGCGGCCGCCTCCGGCCTGCCCGTACGCGCCCGGCTGCCGCGGGAGGCGGAGCTGCCGCCGCTCGTGGAGCGGGCCGCGTACCGCGTCGTCCAGGAGGCGCTGACGAACGCGGCCAAGCACGCGCCGGGGGCGGAGGTCTCGGTGACCGTGACGACCGCGACGACCATGACGACCGCGGCGGGAGAGCCGGGCGGGGGCGGGGAGACGGTGGTGACGGTCGTCAACGGTCCTGCCCGGGCGGCTGAAGCGGATGAAGGCGCGGGTGCAGCGGGCCCAGCGGCTACGGCGGGTACGGCGGCTACGGCGGGTACGGCGGGTACGGCGGGTACGGCGGGTACGGGCGAATCGGCGGCCGTGGCGCGGGGCGGCACGGGCCTGGTCACGGCGCGGGGCGGTACGGGCCTGCTGGGGCTGCGGGAACGGGTGGCGCTCACGGGAGGCGAGTTCACGGCCGGGGCCTGCGCGGACGGGAACGGGTTCCGGGTCCGGGCGCGGCTGCCGCACGCGCCGGGTCCCCGCCCCGGGCCGCCGTCCTCCGTCGCCGGGCGGTCCGGGCCTTCCGCCGCGCGGCGGTTCGCCGTCCCGTTCGCCGTCGCCGGCGCGGGCGCCACCGTCTTCATCGGAGCCACCTTCGGCTGGTACGCCTACAGCAAGGCACACTCCGTGCTGAAGCCGGCCGACTACGCGGCCCTGCGCGTCGGCGCGCCCTACGCCGACGTCGCACGCTTCCTGCCCGACCGGCAGGTCGCCGACCCGCCGGCCGGCCGCGCCCCGGGCGTGCCGCCGGCGGGGGCCGAGTGCCGCTACTACCGGGCGAGCAGCGAACTCTTCGTCAGCGTCGAACACTTCCGGCTCTGCTTCCGCGACGGGCACCTCGTCGCGAAGAGCCGCATACCGCGCGCCGGTACAGCCGGCGTCGTGGAACAGGAGGAGAAGGAATGGGTGCGGTGACCGCCCGCGAGACACCGTCGGCGATCAGGGTCCTCATCGCCGACGACGAGACGATGATCCGCGCCGGCGTCCGCGCGATCCTGTCCGCCGACCCCGGCATCGACGTGGTCGCCGAGGCGGCGGACGGCCACGAGGCCGTCGAGGCGGCCCGCGCCCACCGGCCGGACGTCGCGCTGCTCGACATCCGCATGCCGCGCATGGACGGCCTCGCCGCGTGCGAGGAGATCGGCCGGAGCGTGCCCGGCACGGCTGTCGCGATCCTCACGACGTTCTCCGAAGACGCCTACATCTCGCGTGCCCTGGGCGGCGGCGCCACCGGCTTCCTCCTCAAGTCCGGCGACCCCTATGAACTCATGACCGGCGTCCGCGCGGTCGCGGACGGCGGCGCCTACCTCTCCCCGAAGGTGGCCCGCCACGTCATCGCCGAACTCGGCGGCGAACGCCTGACCCGCGGGGCCGCCGCCCGCGCCCGGATCGCCGGCCTGACGTCCCGCGAACGCGAGGTCCTCGCCCTCCTGGCCGAGGGCCTCTCGAACGCCGGCATCGGCCGCCGGCTCCACCTGGTGGAAGGCACGGTGAAGGGATACGTGAGCGCGGTCCTCGACCGCCTGGAGGTCGGCAACCGCGTCCAAGCGGCAATCGTCGCCTACGAGGCGGGCCTGACGACGGGCTCATCACTGAACGAGTAGACGAATAGCGGCCGGCGGGTCGTTTCCGCGGCTCCGCCGCGGCTATATGCCCGCCGCTACGGCGGGACACCACGACGGTGAGGTCCGGCGGAATGGGGCGTCGGCGAGGGACGAACGCGGTTCGGCTGGCCGCAGGCCGCCCGTCACGGTGGAATGGTTCCATGAGCGATACGCAGCCGCGCCCCCCGCGCGAGATCCGGGCGGCTCTCGACGCGCACTCGACCCTGACCCTGGCCTACGTGGACGAGGACGGCCCGCAGGCGTGCGCGGTGCTCTACGCCCTGGGCGGCGAGGACGACACCACCCTGCTCTTCGTCACCTCGGCCACCACCCGCCACGGCCGCGCCCTCGTCGCAGCAGGCTCCGGCACGGCCGCCGGCACGGAGGGCGCCCGCGTCGCGTTCACCGCCCAGCGCGACGGGCAGGTGTGGACGGCCCTGACGGGCCTTCAGGGACGCGGCACGTGCCGCCGCCTGGAGGGCGCCGAGCGCGAGACCGCCTGGCGCGCGTACAGCGAACGCTTCCCGTACGTGGACCACAACGACCGGCTCCGGCAAGCGATGGAACGCACCGACCTGTGGGAACTGCGCCCCGACTGGCTGCGCCTGGTCGACAACGGGCAGGGGTTCGGCCACAAGACCGAGTGGACCCGGCCCACGGCCTGACGTTGCGGGCCCGCAACGTCAGGCCTTAACACCAGGCCTTAACCTCACGCCTAACGCCAGGCCTTAACGTCACGCCTTAGCGTCAGGCCTTCACCAGCACCCGCAACCGCCCCCGCTCCGCCCGCTCCACCACCCGTGTCGCCGGCCCCGCGAGCACCAGCCCGCCCACCAGCGCCACGATCAGCCCCAGCAGCAGCCCCGCCGCGACGTCATGCGGGTAGTGCACGCCGAGGAAGACCCGCGAGAACGCGACGAGCAGCGCCATCGGCACGACGGCCCACGCGAGCACCCGCCGCGCCAGCACGATCCCCGTCGCCAGGGCCGCCGCGAGCGTGGCGTGGTTGCTGGGGAACGACCAGTCCCCGTGCGGCGGGCAGGCTGCCAGCGAGGTGACTGCCCCCTGCACCACCCGGCACGGCCGCTCCTCGTCCACCAGGCTCTTGATGACCTCGCTGAGGCCGTACGCGATCGCCGTGGTCACCGGTACGAGCAGCGCGAGCGCGACCCCGCGCGCCCCCGTGCGCCGGTTGCGCCACCAGGCGGCGACGGCCACGGCCATGAGCAGCAACAGCCCGGCCTCGGTGCCGATTTCCGCAAGCGTGTGCACCCACTCCGGTGTGGAGCGGGCGAATTCGGTGACGTCGCGATAGAGGTCGTTGTCCACGGTGTCCATGGTCCCGGGAGTTTACGGTCCGTCACTTACGTGCCACACCGGGCTATCGGCATGCATCCGATCCGACTTTCGTCAGATCGCGGCACGGGAAAACCGGCCCGCGCCGGGCCGATGATGAGAAAATCCGGCACCCACCCGGCGGGTAGGGGCTGGTGCCCCCGTCGATGTCTCGTAGAGTCTTCGCGTGGGATCACTGCGCAATCCGATCGGGCCGCTTCCCTCCTCCATCTATTGGCGGCGGAGGGCAGTTGCGCTTGGCCTGCTCGGTCTTCTCGTTCTCCTGGTGCTCTGGTTCGTCACCCTCGGGGGTGACGGCGGGTCCGGGGACAACCAGGGCAAGGGCTCGGACGGAAAGAACCCGGGCGACAGCACCACCATCACCCCCGGCCCGGTGCCCTCCGGCCCGCACCTCAGCCAACGCCCGGGCGGGCGCGGCGATTCGGGCAGCGGCGGCTCGGGCGGCGGTGCGGGTGACGACCGCTCCGGCAGTGGCGGCGGCGGTGCGTCCGGGGCCGGCGGTGCCGGCAGCGGTGGTGGTGGTACGACGGGCACCGGTGGCGGCGGCGCCCTCGGCACCGGCGACGGCAAGGCCGTCCCGCTCGGCTCCTCCCTGCCCGACTGCGCTCCGGGCGCGGTGCGGCTCGCGATCCGCAGCGTCAAGGACTCCTACGGGCCCGGCGAGAAGCCGAAGTTCGAGATCGTGGTGAAGAACGCCGGCAGCAGCACCTGCAAGGTCAACTTCGGTGCCACGGCCGCGATCCTGAAGATCGCGCACATCGACGGCGACGAGCGGGTGTGGGCCTCCGACGACTGCCCGCGCGCCACGGGCCCGGTGCTCGTGGAGCTCCCCGGAGCGGGCGAGACGAAGCGCACGGTGGAGTGGGACCGCAAGCGCAGCGCCCCGCACTGCGCGACGCCTTCGGGCGACGGGGCGGCGGGCACCGGCAAGTACCGGGCCGAGGTCAGGATCGCGGGTGTCACCGAAAAGGTGGAATTCACCCTGGAGAAGGACTGACGGCCGGATGTGCGACGGAACGCCCGGCCGTACGCACGGCCGGGCGTACTGCTACGCGTAACCGTTACACGTACCGCTCGAGGATCGACGACTCCGCCAGGCGCGACAGCCCCTCGCGGACCGAGCGGGCGCGGGCCTCGCCGACGCCGTCGACCGTCTGCAGGTCGTCCACGCTGGCGGCCAGGAGCTTCTGCAGCCCGCCGAAGTGGTCGACCAGCCGCTCTATGATCGCGCCGGGCAGGCGCGGCACCTTCGCCAGCAGGCGGTATCCGCGCGGCGACACCGCGGAGTCCAGCGTCTCGGGGGAGCCGCTGTAGCCCAGGGCACGCGCGACGATGGGCAGTTCGAGCAGCTCGGGGTGGGTGAGGGCGTCCAGCTCGGACAGGGCCTCGGGGACCGTACGGGTGCGCTTGGCGGTCGGCTCCGGGACATAGTCCCGCACGACGAGGTCGCGCTCGGGCTCGACGCCGGCGATCAGCTCGTCCAGCTGCAGGGAGAGCAGGCGGCCGTCCGTGCCCAGCTCGACCACGTACTCCGCGATCTCGGTGGCGATGCGGCGGACCAGCTCCAGCCGCTGGCAGACCGCGGTCACGTCGCGGACCGTCACCAGATCCTCGATCTCCAGGGCGGAGAGGGTGCCCGCGACCTCGTCCAGCCGGAGCTTGTAGCGCTCCAGGGTGGCCAGGGCCTGGTTGGCCCGGGAGAGGATCGCGCCGGACTCCTCCAGGACGCGCCGCTCGCCGCCCACGTAGAGCGCGATCAGGCGCATCGACTGGCTGACCGACACCACGGGGAAGCCGCACTGGATGGAAACGCGCTGCGCCGTGCGGTGCCGGGTGCCGGTCTCCTCGGTGGGGATCGACGCGTCGGGCAGGAGCTGCACGCCCGCCCGCACGATCTTGGTGATGTCCTTGTCGAGGATCAGGGCGCCGTCCAGCTTGCACAGCTCGCGCAGGCGCGTGGCGCTGAACTCCACGTCCAGGACGAAACCGCCCGTGCACATGGACTCCACCGTCTTGTCCATGCCCAGGACGATCAGGCCGCCCGTATTGCCGCGGAGGACGCGCTCAAGGCCGTCGCGCAAGGCCGTGCCGGGCGCGACGGCGCTCAGCGAGGCGCGCATCAGACCGTCGGCACCGGAGGAACCCCCGGCCTTGCCGGGGCCCGATGCCCGGTCGTTGGCTGCCACTGCACTCCTCCGGTCGCAAGGTCAACGGTGCCGCAGCCCGCCCTGCTTTCCGTACGTACGGGCGAGACCAGGGCAAAGTCTACTGGCGTGTTCGCGCGTCCAGCCTATTAAAGAGGGCCTGCACCCGCTTGGACAGGGCTCTCGCCGGCTCCATCGCCCGACCCGGCGCGGCGCCGGTTCTCCCGGGGTACCCGCTTGGGGAGCACTCGAAGCGCCTCGCCTATGTCCGCCACCTCCAGGACGCGCATGCCGCTCGGCACCTTTCCGGGGTCGCCCGGGACCAGCGCGTGCGTGAAGCCCAGCCGGGCCGCCTCCGCCAGCCGCCGCTGCACGCCGGTGACCCGCCGGACCTCGCCGGCGAGGCCCACCTCGCCGATCGCCACCAGGTTCTTCGGCAGCGGGGTGTCGCTGGCGGCGCTCGCCAGGGCCAGGGCGACGGCCAGGTCCGCCGCGGGCTCGGACAGCTTCACGCCGCCCACCGTGGCGCTGTAGATGTCCCGCTTGCCGAGCGCGCTGATCCGGCCCCGCTGCTCCAGCACGGCCAGCATCATCGACACCCGCGACGTCTCCAGGCCGGACGTCGTGCGGCGGGGCGAGGGGATCTGCGAATCGACCGTCAGCGCCTGCACCTCGGCCACCAGCGGGCGGCGCCCCTCCAGCGTCACCGTCAGGCAGGTGCCCGGGACGGGCTCGGCGCGGCGGGTGAGGAACAGGCCGCTGGGATCGGCCAGGCCGGTGATGCCCTCGTCGTGCAGCTCGAAGCAGCCGACCTCGTCCGTGGCCCCGTAGCGGTTCTTCACGCCGCGCACCAGGCGCAGGCGCGCGTGCCGGTCGCCCTCGAAGCTGAGGACCACGTCCACCAGGTGCTCCAGGAGGCGCGGGCCGGCGATGGCGCCGTCCTTGGTGACGTGGCCGACCAGGAGCGTGGCCATGCCCCGCTCCTTGGAGGCGCGGATCAGCGCGCCCGCCACCTCGCGCACCTGCGCCATGCCGCCCGGCGCCCCGTCGATCTCCGGGGAGGCCACCGTCTGCACCGAGTCCAGGACCAGCAGGGACGGCTTGACGGAGTCGAGGTGCCCGAGGACGGCGGCCAGATCCGTCTCGGCCGCCAGATAGAGGTGGTCGTCGATCGCGCCGATGCGGTCCGCCCGCAGGCGCACCTGGCTCGCCGACTCCTCACCCGTCACATAAAGGGTGCGGTGCTCCTCGGAGGCCGCCTTCGCCGCCACGTCCAGCAGCAGCGTGGACTTGCCGACGCCCGGCTCGCCCGCGATCAGCACCACCGCACCGGGCACGAGCCCGCCGCCCAGGACGCGGTCCAGCTCGTCAACGCCCGTGCTGCGCGCGGTGGCCTGCCGGCTGTCGACCTGGCCGATGGGCAGCGCGGCGGTGGAGACGCGGCCGGGCGCGGTCGTCCGCACTGCGGGCGTGCCGAACTCCTCCACCGTGCCCCATGCCTGGCACTCGGGGCAGCGGCCGAGCCACTTCACAGTGGTCCAGCCGCACTCGGTGCAGCGGTAGGAGGGCCGGTCCTTGGCGGACGAGCGTGCGGTACGGGCAGCCATGCGAGCCACCGTAGCGGGGCCCACTGACAGCCGGGCCCGCCCAGGCCCCCCGCGACGGTCCTTTACCAGAAGCGGGAAACCGCTCGTTCTTGCTGCTCGGAGCCCCTCGCCCCGGAAACACAGGAGGGATGGCACAGCAGTGTCCCCATTTTATGGGAGAACATCACCCGAATGGGTTAAACCTGCGTCACCGGCGGCAGCAACGGCCCGTCACCCGCCTACCGTCGCCGGGATGATGACCAGGAGGCCAGAGCACCGCCCGCATGCCACCGGCGCGCATCGCGCACACCGCGGTGCGCCGCGCGAGGCCCGCACGCCTCGGGACAATCAGAACAATCAGGCCGCACCGCCGGTGGGGGGAGCGGAAGCGTGCTGCGAGACGGAGGCGGCCTGCGAGGCGGGGGCACCCCCCGAGGCGAGGGCGGCTCGTGAGTACGGGACGCCGCACGAGGGGGAGCACGAGGCGGAGACGGTCTTCGTCCCCGCCGGTCCCGGATCCGACGCGACCCTCGCGCAGCAGCCGCCCCTGCAGTACGACCCCCACCTCGACGGGCTCTTCACCTACTGCCTGTCGGTGCTGTGCGAGCACGACGCCGCGACCGCCGCCCTGGGGGAGGTCCTCGCCCTCGCCGAGAAGCGCGCCGACCGCGCCCCCGCCGACGAGGACCTGCGCCGCCCCTGGCTCTACGCCCTCGCCCGCTGGGCCTGCCTGCGCCGCCTCGCCGCGCCCGAGCCCCCCGGCGGCCCGGGCGCGGGGGAGCCGCCCGCCCCGCCCGATCCGCGCCGGCGGGCCGAGCTGGCGCTCCTCGCCTGGCCGGAGGCCGCCGGGACCACCGCCGAGCAGCGCGAGGCGCTCGAACTGGCCGTCCGGCACGGCCTGACCGCCCCCGAGGTCGCCGCCGTCCTCGGCATGGAGACCGACGCCGCGCGGGCCCTGCTGTCCTCCGCGGCCTGCGAGGTCGAGCGCACCCGGACCGCCCTGGCCGTCGTGGAGTCGGGCCGCTGCCCCGTCGTCGCGCGGTTCGCGGGGGACACGCAGGTGCTGCTGGGCGCGGCCCTGCGGCGCGAACTGGTCCGGCACGTCGACGACTGCGCCGACTGCCGCCGCACCGCCGAGCGGGCCACCGCCGGGGAGCCGTGGCCCGGCACGGCCGCGTCCTCCGCGCCCCTGCCCGTCGTCGCGGCCCCCAGAGCGGACGCGTACGCCGCCATGCTGTCCGCGGCGGGCGGCGGTGGCCGGCAGCGCGGTGGCCCGGCGCTCGCGGTCCCCCGCTTCGACCGGCGGGGCTATCCCGTCGACCCCAAGGACCGCGCGGCCCGGCGCGGGCGTCTGCGCAGCCGGGCCGTCACCACGACCGTCGTCGCCACGGTCGTCGCCGCGCCCGTGATCGCCCTGTGGGCCGCGTGGCACGGGGCCCCGGAGACGGGCGAGGCGCGCCCGGACACCGCGGCCGTCTCGTCGCGGGAGACCGGTCTCGGCATCGTGAGCGAGCGCCCGTACCGGGGTCCCGGGGCCGCCCCGCGGCCCGTCGGCACGGGCAGCGCGCCGGGCCGGATGATCGCCGAGGTGTCGGTGGCGGTCGTCGGCCCGGACGGCAGACCCGTACCGCCTCCGCGCTCGGAGAGCGCCCCGCCGTCGTCCCCGGCCGGAGGCACGGCCGCGCTTCCCGCCCCCGCCGCGCCGGCGCCCGGTCCCGGCCGGCTGACGGTCACCGCCCAGCCCAGCGGGACCGCCACCGTCGTCACACTCACGGCGAGCGGCGGTCAGGCGGTGGCCTGGTCGATGACGGCGGACGCGGCCTGGCTGCGGCTGAGCAGACCGGGCGGGGTGCTGCAGCCCGGGCAGACGACGACGGTCGTGGTCGAGGTCGACGCCGAACGGGAACCGGCCGGGCCGTGGCGGGCCCGCGTCGTGGTCGCCCCCGGCGGGACGACGGTGACGATCGAGGGCCGCGGCCGCCCGGTCATCTCATCCCCGGCAGCCACCCAGTCCCCACCACCCCCACCCCCCACGCCTCCAGCCCCCTCAGCGCCCCCGCCTCCAGCGGGCTGAGGCCCTGCCGCCCACGGCGTAGGACGGCCCGGCCGTTACGGCACCGCCGGGCTGCTACGTGGTGGTTCCTCGCCGCCCCGTTCTCCATCCGCCGTCGGCCACGGCTTCCGTCCGCCGTCGGCTACGGCTACCGCTTTCCGTCCGCCGGATGCGGAGCCATCGGCAGCAGCGCAGCCATCCGCTCCTCGCAGAGTTCGGCCAGCCGGTCGTAGGCCTCCTTGCCCATCATTTCCGTGAGCTCAGGCCGGTACGTCACGTAGACCGGCTCCCCGGCCCCGTGCGCGGACGTGGCCGACGTGCACCACCAGTGCAGGTCGTGGCCGCCCGGGCCCCAGCCCCGGCGGTCGTACTCCCCGATGGAGATCTGCAGCACGCGCGTGTCGTCCGGCCGGTCGATCCAGTCGTACGTGCGCCGCACCGGCAGCTGCCAGCACACGTCCGGCTTGGTCTCCAGCGGCTCGCGGCCCTCCTTCAGGGCGAGGATGTGCAGCGAGCAGCCCGCGCCGCCGGCGAACCCCGGCCGGTTCTGGAAGATGCACGAGCCCTGCCAGCGGCGCGTCTGCCGGTCGCCGTCCTCGTCCAGCTGCGTCCAGCCCGAGCCCGTGCCGACGTCGTGGAACTGCCACATCTCCGGCGTCAGCCGGGCCACGTGCTCGGCGACGCGCTTCTCGTCGTCCTCGTCCGAGAAGTGCGCGCCCAGGGTGCAGCAGCCGTCGTCGGCGCGCCCCGCCTGGATGCCCTGGCAGCCGCTGCCGAAGATGCAGGACCAGCGCGAGGTCAGCCACGTCAGGTCGCAGCGGAAGACCTGTTCGTCGTCCGCAGGGTCCGGGAACTCGACCCACGCACGGGCGAAGTCGAGCCCGACCTCGTCGGAGGTCCGCTGCTCGAGCTTTTTGCCCTGCTTGCCCTGCTTGGCCTTCTTCGTCTTTGCCACCCCTCCAGCCTATGCGCCTCCGGCGGCCGCAGTAGCGTTCAGGCCATGAGACTCGGTGTCCTCGATGTGGGTTCGAATACGGTCCATCTGCTCGTGGTGGACGCGCACCCGGGCGCCCGCCCCCTGCCCGCCCACTCCCACAAGGCCGAGCTGCGCCTCGCCCAGCTCCTCGACGAGGACGGCGCGATCAGCGACACGGGGATAGACCGGCTGGTCACGGTCCTCCAGGACGCCCTGCAGGCCGCCGAGGACAAGGGCTGCGAGGACGTCCTGCCGTTCGCGACCTCCGCCGTCCGCGAGGCCTCCAACGCGGACGCCGTCCTGGCCCGCGTCCAGAAGGAGACGGGCCTCACGCTGCCGGTCCTGACCGGCGAGGAGGAGGCGCGGCTCACCTTCCTGGCCGCCCGCCGCTGGTTCGGCTGGTCGGCCGGAAAGCTGCTGGTGCTCGACATCGGCGGCGGCTCCCTGGAGATCGCCTTCGGCCTGGACGAGGACCCGGACGCCGCCGCCTCCCTCCCGCTCGGCGCCGGCCGCCTGACCTCCGCGTGGCTGCCCGGCGACCCGCCCGACCCCACGGACGTCCGCGCCCTGCGCCGCCACGTCCGCGCCCAGATCGCCCGGATCGTCGGCGACTTCGCGCGGCTCGGCACGCCGGACCACGTCGTGGCCACTTCCAAGACCTTCAAGCAGCTCGCCCGCATCGCGGGCGCCGCACGCTCCACCGAGGGTCTGTACGTCCAGCGGACCCTGACCCGCCGCGCCCTGGAGGACTGGGTGCCCAGGCTCGCCACCATGACCTCCGCGCAGCGCGCCCAGCTGCCGGGCGTGTCGGAGGGCCGGGCGCGCCAGCTGCTCGCGGGCGCGATGGTCGCCGAGGGCGCGATGGACCTGTTCGGCGTGGACGAGCTGGAGATCTGCCCGTGGGCGCTGCGCGAGGGGGTCATCCTGCGCAGGCTGGACCACTTGCCGGCACCGGCGGAGAACTGACGGGCCGCACCGCAGGGGGCGCCGGCCCTCACCGGCCGGTCCGCCCCGGCGCTCACCGGCCGGTCCACCCGGCGCCCGCAAGACATCCCGCCACACCGCCCGCAGGACGTCCCGCCCGGCGCCCACAGGCCATCCCGGCCATCCCGGCCGGCGACGGCCCGCCACATGGGAGGTACCCGCCCGCCGTACGAGAGGCGGTCGTACGCTGTCCCTCGTGACAGAGCCAGTGGTGCGCATCCCGGATGCGAAGGTCGCGCTGTCCACGGCCTCGGTCTACCCCGAGTCGACGGCGACGGCCTTCGAGATCGCCGCCCGCCTGGGCTACGACGGCGTCGAGGTCATGGTGTGGACCGACCCGGTCAGCCAGGACATCGAGGCGCTCCGCCGCCTGTCCGACTACCACCAGGTGCCCGTCCTCGCCGTGCACGCCCCCTGCCTGCTGATCACCCAGCGCGTCTGGTCGACCGACCCCTGGGTCAAGCTCCAGCGCGCCCGGGCGGCCGCCGAGAAGCTCGGCGCGAGCACGGTCGTCGTCCACCCGCCGTTCCGCTGGCAGCGCGGTTACGCCCGCGACTTCGTCCGCGGCATCTGGCGGATGGCCGACGAGACCGACGTCCGCTTCGCGGTCGAGAACATGTACCCGTGGCGCTACCGCGACCGCGAGATGCTCGCCTACGCGCCCGACTGGGACGTCACCAAGGACGACTACCGCCACTTCACGGTCGACCTCTCGCACACGTCCACCGCCCGGACGGACGCCCTCGCGATGATCGACCGGATGGGCGACCGGCTCGCCCACATTCACCTCGCCGACGGCAACGGCTCCGCCAAGGACGAGCACCTCGTGCCCGGCCGCGGCAAGCAGCCCTGCGCCGAGCTGCTGGAGCGCCTCGCGAGCCGCGGCTTCGACGGGCACGTCGTGATCGAGGTCAACACCCGCCGCGCCATGTCCGCGGCCGAGCGCGAGGCCGACCTCGCCGAGGCCCTCGCCTTCACCCGGCTCCACCTCGCCTCGCCCACCGGCGTGCCCCGGCCATGAGCACGGCAGTCCCCGGCGGCGCCGGAGCCCCCCGGAAGCGCGGCCGCCCCGCCCGTACGGACGCGGGCAGCGGCCCCGGCGCCCGCGAGCGGATCCTCGCCGCCGCCCGCGCCGAATTCGCCGCCCGCGGCTACGACCGCGCGTCCATCCGCGCCATCGCCAAGGGCGCGGCCGTCGACCCGGCGCTCGTCCACCACTACTACGGCCCCAAGGAGCAGATCTTCGCGGCCGCGATCGAGACGGACTTCGCACCCGCACTCGAAGCGCCGGGCGTCATCCAGGCCGGCGGCCCGGACACCTTGGGGGAGCGGCTCACCCGCTTCATCCTCGGCGTCTGGGAGGACCCGGCCACCCGCGAACAGCTCCTCGCGATCGTCCGCTCGGCCGTCGCCAACGAGACCGCCGCCGCGATCTTCCGCGACCTCGTCACCAGCCGGCTGATGAGCCGCATCGCCGGCGAGCTCGACGTCCCCGACCCGAAGCTGCGCTCGGAGCTGGCCGCGGCCCACCTCGTCGGCGTGGCGATGCTGCGCTACGTGATCAAGGTCGAGCCGCTGGCGTCGGCGGAGCTGGAGCAGGTGGTGGCCATGGTGGCACCGGCGGTGCAGCGGCACCTGGCGGGGGACGCGTAGCCCCGGCGCGTAGCCCTGACGCAGGGGAGCGTGCGTCCCGGCTATGCGCCCCGGCTTTTATGGACACCCGTCTCACATGGCGGAAAACCTGTCCGGTACCTGGAGCGCGAGCGTAGGCTCGGAAGACGCCGCCCCGGCGCCCACGTCACTGCGAGGAGTGGAGCAGGATGCCCGAGCTGAGGTCCCGCACCGTCACCCACGGCCGCAACATGGCGGGCGCCCGCGCCCTCATGCGGGCCTCGGGCGTAGCGAGCGAGGACATCGGCAAGCCGATCATCGCGGTGGCCAACTCCTTCACCGAGTTCGTCCCGGGCCACACCCACCTCGCTCCGGTCGGCCGGATCGTCTCCGAGGCGATCAAGGCGGCCGGCGCGGTGCCCCGCGAGTTCAACACCATCGCCGTCGACGACGGCATCGCCATGGGCCACGCCGGCATGCTCTACTCGCTGCCCTCGCGCGACCTGATCGCCGACTCCGTCGAGTACATGGTCGAGGCCCACTGCGCCGACGCGCTGATCTGCATCTCCAACTGCGACAAGATCACCCCGGGCATGCTGATGGCCGCCATGCGGCTGAACATCCCGGTCGTCTTCGTCTCCGGCGGCCCCATGGAGGCCGGCCAGGCCACCCTCGTCGACGGCACGGTCCGCAAGCTCGACCTCATCAACGCCATCGTCGACTCGGTCAACGAGAACGTCTCCGACGAGGACGTGCTGCGCATCGAGGAGAACGCCTGCCCGACCTGCGGCTCCTGTTCCGGCATGTTCACCGCCAACTCCATGAACTGCCTCACCGAGGCCATCGGCCTCTCCCTGCCGGGCAACGGCTCCGTCCTCGCCACTCACACCGCCCGCCGCGCCCTCTACGAGAACGCCGCCCGCACGGTCGTCGAGATCACCAAGCGCTACTACGAGGACGGCGACGAGTCCGTCCTCCCGCGCAACATCGCCACCCGCGCCGCCTTCGACAACGCCATGGCCCTCGACATCGCCATGGGCGGCTCGACCAACACGATCCTCCACCTGCTCGCCGCCGCCCAGGAAGCCGGGCTGGACTACGACCTGAGCGACATCGACGCCGTCTCGCGCCGCGTGCCCTGCCTGGCCAAGGTCGCCCCCAACGTCGCCCCCGGCGGCACGTACTACATGGAGGACGTCCACCGGGCCGGCGGCATCCCCGCCATCCTCGGCGAGCTCTACCGCGCGGGCCTCCTCAACGAGGACGTGCACACCGTCCACTCGCCCGGCATCAAGGAATGGCTGGAGGCCTGGGACGTCCGCGGCGGCTCCGCGACCCCCGAGGCCGTCGAGCTCTGGCACGCCGCCCCCGGCTGCGTCCGTTCCGCGACCGCCTTCTCCCAGTCCGAGCGCTGGGAGACCCTCGACGTGGACGCAGCGGGCGGTTGCATCCGCGACGCCGCGCACGCCTACTCCGAGGACGGCGGCCTGGCCGTCCTCAAGGGCAACCTGGCGGCCGACGGCTGCGTCGTGAAGACGGCCGGCGTCGACGAGTCGATCTGGACGTTCGAAGGCCCGGCGGTCGTCTGCGAATCGCAGGAGGAGGCCGTCGACAAGATCCTCTCCAAGACGATCAAGGAGGGCGACGTCGTCGTCATCCGCTACGAAGGCCCCCGCGGCGGCCCCGGCATGCAGGAGATGCTCTACCCGACGTCCTTCCTCAAGGGCCGCGGGCTGGGCAAGGCCTGCGCCCTCGTGACGGACGGCCGCTTCTCGGGCGGTACGTCGGGCCTGTCGATCGGCCACGCCTCGCCGGAGGCCGCGTCGGGCGGCACGATCGCACTGGTGCAGGACGGCGACCGCATCCGCATCGACATCCCGAACCGCTCCATCGAACTCCTCGTCGGCGAGGCCGAGCTCGCCGAGCGGCGCGCGGCGCTCGGCGGCACGTACGCCCCGAAGAACCGCGAACGCAAGGTCTCGGCGGCCCTGCGCGCCTACGCGGCCATGGCCACGAGCGCGGACCGCGGAGCGGTGCGGGACGTCAGCCGACTGGGCGTCGGCTGACGGAGGGCCGGAGGCTACGGGACTGAGGCCGGAGCGGCGGCCATCGCGCCCCGGCGGCGCAGCACAGAGCGTTAGCGTCGGGTGCAGCACAGAGCATCAGCGCCGGATGGCACCGCCGGACTGCGCCATGGTGGTTGTTCGCCGTGGCGGCGGAGTGCGGAGTGCGGAGTGTGGGCGCGGCGCCGGGCCCACTCGGCTGCTCGCCGCGGAGCGGATCGCATCCGCCGCGACGGCGCTCAGGCGAAACGGCGGCGCTCAGGCGAAACGACGGCGCTCAGGCGAAACGGCGGTGACCGGCGGTGCCGTGCAGAGCCCGGCCGATGCCGGGTCAGCGCCAGCGCCCCGGGTCGCCGGCGCTGACCGCGAAGACCGTCCCGTCCGGCGCCGTGCCGAACACCTTCCCGTCCGCCGCGACGGGCGCGGGCAGCAGATCGACGTAACCGCGCCCGGCACGGGCCGGCCGCGGGGGCGTCTGGCCGAGGAGCGCCCCCTTGGCGGTGTCGACCGCCAGGAGCCGCCCGTCCGCCGCCGAGAAGTACAGGCGGTCACCGTCGGCCGCGACCAGCGCGGACGCATTGGCCACGGACGTGTCCAGCCGCCACGACTGCCCCTGGCGGCTCCCTGCTCCCGCATCGCCGGTACTGCCCGTACTACCCGCACTGCCCGTACGTACGGCGGTGAGCCCACCGTCCATCGACAGCAAATAGACGGCATCGCCCCGCGCCACCGCGCTCGTCACGTTGAGCGGCGTACCGAGCGGCACGCGCGTCTCCCGCCGCGCCCCGGGGTCGTAGCGGACGACGGCCGACACCCGGTTGTCCCGGTCGGGAACCGTCAGGAACAGCGCCCCGCCGCTCCCCGCCCCCACGGCCGTCAGATCACCGTCGGCGGTCCGCTCCCACAGCGTCGACCCGCGCTCCGGATCCAGCGCGAGGATCCGCGTCCGGTGCTGCCCCTGACCGGCCGGAGCCACGGCGTACACCGGCTGCCCCGGCCCTCCGGCACCCGCGCCGTAGAAGGAGAACACCGGCTTGGCGTGCCCCGGCAGCCCGAGCCCGTGCTGCCACCGCTGCTTGTTCGTACCGCCGTCGACCGCCGTCACCGTCCCGTCCCCGGCGACCAGCAGCACGGTGCCGCCCGCGTGATAGACCCGCCCGCGGTACGCGGAGACGTCCCGCACCCAGCGCGGCTCACCCGTCGACGGATCCAGCGCCGACAACCGACCGCCGTCCGGCGACACGACGTGCACGAGACCGCCGGACACGACGGGAGCGGCCACGGCAGAAGCGGATGCGGCAGGAGCGGATGCGGGCCCGGCCTCGGCCTTGGAACCGCCGGGAGAGGTGGACTTCTTCCAGGCGACCTTCCCGCTGGAAGCCTCGATACGAGCCGCCTGCACACCGCGCGCGGAGCAGTACAGCGCCTCCCCTCCGGACACGCATGCCCCCATCGCCCCCTCGGGCATGGAGACCTGCCACGGCCGCCGGTCCGCCGAGTCCGGGGCGGAGGCCGAGGCGACGGTCGGCCGTGTCTGCAGCGGCCGGTCCGCGCCGCCGCCGCGGCTCAGCGCCCACGTCCCACCCGCCACCAGGGCCGCGGCCGCCGCACCGGCGGCGACCAGCCAGGGCAGACGGCGCCACCGGGGGACGGGGCGAGGGGCCTTTCCGGCGTCCGCGGCGTCCCTGGCCTCCCCGCCCTCTCCGACGGCCCTGGCGTCCTCTTCCCAGGAATGAGGAACGCGCACGTGCGTGGGGGTGGATACGTCCGGGACCACGGCCTCGACGCGCCGGGCCCCGCTCTGCCGCAGCATCCGTGGCAATCGCGCCATGATCGCGTCCGGTGTCGGCCGCTGCTCCGGGTCCTTCGCCAGGCAGTCCTGGATCAGCGGGACGAGATCGGCCGGCACGCCCGTCAGGTCCGGATCGGTGTGCACGACCTGGTAGGCCACGATGTAGGGGCTCTCGGACTCGAACGGTCCCCGCCCCGTCGCTGCGTGCACGAGCAGCGACGCCAGCGCGAACACGTCCGCCGCGGGCCCCACCTCCCGCGGCCGCTGGAACTGCTCGGGCGCCATGAACGGCGGCGTCCCGATCAGCTTCCCCGTCTCGGTGCGCAGCTCGCTGTCGTACGGGCGCGAGATGCCGAAGTCGATGACCTTCGGGCCGTCCTCGGCCAGCAGCACGTTGCTGGGCTTGAGGTCCCGGTGCACGACCCCGGCCCGGTGGATGTCCCGCAGGGCCTCCGCCAGCCCGGCCGCCAGCCGCCGGACCTCCTCCGCCTCAAGCGGGCCGTTCCGCTTCACGCGCTCGGAGAGCGTGGGACCGGGAATGTAGAGGGTCGCCATCCAAGGGCGTTCGCCGTCGGGATCCGCATCCACGACGGGAGCGGTGAAGGCCCCGCTCACCCGCCGGGCGGCCGCAACCTCCTGCCGGAACCGCGCCCTGAACTCGGGGTCCTCCGCGTATTCGGCGTGCACCACCTTGACCGCGAGCCGCAGCCCGGAAGCCGAACGCGCCAGGTGCACCACGCCCATGCCGCCGGACCCGAGACGCTCTTCCAGCCGGTATTCGCCGGCCCAACCCGGATCCTCCGCTTCCGGGCCCGTTCCGGCATTGCGCAGCGGCGGCATTCCCCCACCCCCGTTGTCTGTCGGCCGCGAAGTGCGCGGCGTCCGGAGCCTAATCGATGCCATCCGGCAATCCCGGGAGCCGTGCCGCGCCTTGCTAGCCTGCACATGACATTGCATGTCATTGATCTACAGGGCACCGATCAACGCATCATTGATCGACGGTGAACGCGGCGAACGCGATGAACGCGGTGACGCGGTGAACGCTCAAACGGGGGAGGGCCCAATGGCCACCAGCGAGAACGTGAACGAGACCGAGACCGAGAACGTGAACGAGTCCATGGCGGCCCCCTCGGCCGCCGCCGGCATCGTCTATTACCCGATCGCGCCCGGCCAGCAGGTCAACGTGCGCAGCGGCCCGAACACCGGCAGCCAGATCGTCCGCGTCCTCCCCGAGGACTCCCGCATCGCCATCCGCTGCCAGACCCGCGGCGAAACGATCACGGGCCCCTACGGCACCACCGACATCTGGGACAGCATCGCCCCCGGCCAGTACGTCTCGGACGCCTACGTGAAGACCGGCAGCGACGGCTATGTGACGATCCGCTGCTCCTGACCCCGCTCGACATAATCGAGGCATGAGCGACGAGCAGGAAGCGCCGGACGGCGGCCCGGCAGGGCCCCGTCCGGAACCCATCAGGTTCTTCGGCACCACGTGGCTGAATCACGACAGTGGATACGCGCTGCGGCGCGCCGGGGCGTGCCTCGGCGCGCTGGCCGCCGCAGCTGCGGGCGCCCTGGTCCTGCGCTTCGGCTACGAGGGCCTCGCCATCGCCAAGGTCGGCGGCCTCGTCAACACCATGGTGGTCGTCGCCTTCGCGGTCTGCAGCGCCCTGGCCTTCCGCCGCACCTGGGAACGCTTCGGTCGCCGCCCGGACCCCGCGGCCGATCCCCACGCCGAGCGGTCGATGCAGAGCCTGATGATGATCGGCTTCATCGGCGCCCTCCTGGCCTACGCACTCCGCACCCTTAAAGAGGCACCGGGCGAGGGCCTCCACCGCCGGGAGTACGAGGAGGCCGTCGCACGGTACGAGCGGCGGACGGAGCGGAAGCGCAAGGGCAAGCGCCGGCGGTAGGCGGCGGGGGGTGGTCGTGGTCGCCCGGGGGTGGCCACGCGGCCCTCAAACCTCGTGTAGTGTTCTCCGGGTTGCCGCGGGGTCCGCAAGGACAGCGGGGCAGCCACTCGAGCCGCACCGGCGGCACTCACCACTGCACGGCCCCTGAACGGGATGAATTTCGGCATGCCGGAATTCGGAACGTGAAGGCCTCGG
>NZ_JBIBIZ010000003.1:0-705853 GCF_042958085.1 Streptomyces sp. NPDC008001
GTGCTTCGACGCCATCTCGATCTTGCCACCGAGGTGCATCAGGAACGTACGGTCCGAGACCTTGCCCAGCACCACACCCTCGATACCGCGGAGCTTCTCCACGATTTCGTCGGCGTGCTCGGTGGACGTCGTCGCCATCGTGACGTCGATCCGCAGCTTCTCGTGGCCGGAAGCGGTCACGTCCAGGCCGGTCACGGAGCCGCCCGAGCTCTCCACCGCCGTGGTCAGCTCACTGACCGAGGTCCCGCTCGCGGGGACCTCCAGCCGGACCGTCATCGAGTAGGAGACGCTTGGCGCCGTTGCCATGGGGTTGCTTCTTCTTTCTGGGGTTGTGCTCGGGTGGTGTCCGGGTCGTGCGGGACTGTCTCAGGCGCGTACGGCCGTGGCCGTGTGCGTGTGGGGGCGGGCGAGGTTGTCCGGGTGGAGGATCTCGCCGAGCTGCTCCGGGGTGAGCAGGCCCTTGGCCAGGACGAGGTCGTGGACCGAGGCGCCCGTCGTCAGCGCCTCCTGCGCCACGGCGGTGGCCTGCTCGTAGCCGATGTGCGGGTTGAGCGCCGTGGCCAGGCCGATCGACCGGCCGACGAGGCGGGCCAGGTGCTCGCGGTTGGCGGTGATGCCGGTGACGCAGCGCCCGGCCAGGGTCAGGCAGCCGGCACGCAGGTGCGTGAGGCTCTTGAGGAGGCTGTGGGCGATGACCGGCTCGAAGGCGTTGAGCTGCAGCTGGCCGCCCTCGGCGGCGAAGGTGACCGTCACGTCGTTGCCGATGACCTCGAAGGCGATCTGGTTGACGACCTCGGGGATCACCGGGTTCACCTTGCCGGGCATGATGCTCGAACCCGCCTGGACGGGCGGCAGGTTGATCTCGGCGAGGCCGGCGCGCGGGCCGCAGGAGAGCAGGCGCAGGTCGTTGCAGGTCTTGGAGAGCTTGACGGCGATCCGCTTGAGGACGCCGGAGAGCTGCACGAACGCGCCCATGTCCTGCGTGGCCTCCACGAGGTCACCGGCGACGGTGACCGGGATGCCGGTGATCGATCCGAGGTGGCGGCAGGCGAGCTCCGGGTACTCGGGGTGGGCGTTAAGGCCGGTGCCGATGGCGGTGCCGCCGAGGTTGATCTCGCGCAGCAGGGCGCACGCCTCGGCCAGCCGGGCCCGGTCCTCCTCCAGCATGACGGCGTAGGCGGCGAACTCCTGGCCCAGCGTCATCGGCACGGCGTCCTGCAGCTGGGTGCGGCCCATCTTGAGGACGTCCGCGAACTCCTCCGCCTTGGCGGCGAAGGCCTCGCGCAGCACGGCCATGGCCTCCAGCAGGCGGAGGGCGGCGAGCTGCAGCGAGAGGCGGACGGCTGTCGGGTAGACGTCGTTGGTGCTCTGCCCGGCGTTGACGTCCTCCAGCGGGTGCAGGTGCTTGTACTCGCCCCGGGCGTGGCCGAGGAGCTCCAGCGCCCGGTTGGTGATGACCTCGTTGGCGTTCATGTTGCTGGAGGTGCCGGCGCCGCCCTGGATGACGTCCACGACGAAGTGGTCGTGCCACTGCCCGGCCCGGATTTCCTCGCAGGCCCGCACGATCGCGTCCACCTTGCGGCCGTCGAGCAGGCCCAGGTCGCGGTTGGCGAGGGCGGCGGCCTGCTTGACGGAGGCGAGCGCCGTGATCAGGTCGGGGTAGGCGGAGATGGGCGTCCCGGTGATGGGGAAGTTCTCCACGGCGCGCAGCGTGTGGACGCCGTAGTACGCGGCGGCGGGGACGTCGCGGTCGCCGAGGAGGTCGTGCTCGGTGCGGGAGGGGCCGGGGACGGAGGCCGACATGGGGGGGATTCCGATCGGGTGCGCAGTGGGGGAGCGGTGGTGCGGAGGGGGCTCAGGCGGCGGCAGGGGTGCCGACGAGGCGGCGCAGCGTGTGCGTCCGCTCGTCCGTGCCGGCGGCGGAGAGCACGGCGCCGAGGACGGCGATACGGGCCTGCCCGGCGCGGAGCGTGCCGGTCAGCACGGCCCCGGCGGCGGCGAGGTCGACGGCGCCGCCCTGGGTGTAGATCTCGGCGACCGGGCCGGACGGGACGCGGGTGGTGAGCGCGACGAGCACGCCGCGGGCGACCGCCGCCTCGACGGCGGCGACGACCTCGGGGGTCGCGTTGCCCGCGCCGGTGGCGACCAGGACGATGCCCTGGGCGCCCGCTGCGACGGCGGCGTTGAACAGCAGCGGGTCCGCGTCGCAGTGGTGCATGACCATGTCGACCCGCGGGAGGTCCTCGCCGGCGGCCGGCAGGGGGAGCGGCGCCGGGCGCTCGGGCCGCCCGTGGACGAGGACGCGGCCGTCCTTGACGTCCGCGACGGGGCTGCCGGAGGGGTCGGCGAACGCGTCGGCCGCCAGGGTCTGCACCTTGATCGTGCCGCGGGCGGCGTGTATCCGACCGGCGAAGGCGACCAGGACGCCGTGGCCGCGCAGCTCGGCCGAGCCCGCCGCCAGCAGGGCGTCGTGGAGGTTGCGCGGGCCGTCCCCGTCCGCCGCTTCGAGCGGGAGCTGGGCGCCGGTGAAGACGACCGGGCGGGGGTCGTCGTGGTGGAGGTCGAGCAGGAAGGCCGACTCCTCCAGGGTGTCCGTGCCGTGCGTGACCACGATGCCGTCCACGCCGGGGTCGGCCAGCACCTCGTGCACGGTCCGCAGCAGGGCGAGCTGGTCGCGGGTGGTCAGCCGGGCGCTGTTCACGCTCATCAGGTCGACGACCCGGACGGTGACGCCCTCGGGCACCGCGGCCGTGGCCAGCACGTCCCCGCCCCGCGCGTCGGCGGCGAAGCCGGAACCCTGCCAGCGGCTGGCGATGGTTCCGCCGGTGCTGATGACGACGACCTGTCCCACGGGTGCCCGCCCTTCTCAAGATCAGTACGGCCGTCCACGGGGCGTGTCGGCCGGGCAGGGGAACAATAGGACGAATCGCGCGCAATTGGTTCGCTGAAATGAGCGAGCCGGGCCCATTTGTGTGGTGGATAATTGCGTCGTGGACCGCATTGACAGAAATATCTTGCGCGAGCTCCAGGAGGACGGCCGGCTGACCATCCAGGAGCTCGCCCACCGCGTCGGCCTGACCCCGTCCCCCTGCATGCGCCGCGTCCGCCAGCTGGAGCAGGACGGAGTGATCCAGGGCTACCGGGCGGTCATCAACCCCGAGGCCGTCGGCCGCAGCTTCGAGGTCCTCGTCTCCATCGAGGTCAAGCGGGACCGCGAGGCGGTGGAGGCCTTCGAGGCCGCCCTCCAGGACATCCCCGACGTCGTCGAGGCCTACCGCCTCTTCGGCAGCCCCGGCTGCCTGCTCCGCATCGCGGTCGCCGACCTCACCGCGTACGAGCGGCTGTGGATCGAGCGGCTCACCACGCTCTCGGGCATCACCGAGGTGAACTCGCAGATCATCATGAAGCGCGTCAAGGAGCCGAGGGGACTGCCGGTCGGGCCGTGACGCCGGGGCCGGCGCTCGTACGGCTCGCCCCGCTCGACCGGGGAACGGGACGACCGGGCCGGGGATCGGACGGACGACCGGACGAATCCCGACGCCGTCCACGCCCTGCCCGAATGCCGGCACGACGTCATCGTCCTGCTCCACGTCCTCGGCCACTCCACCCGCGAGGCCGCCGGCATCATGGGCATCACCCCCGCCGGCGTGCGCTCCGCCGCGCGCTTCGCCCGCCACCGCCTCCAGCGCGCCCTCGGCCTCGAGCAGGGCCCCTCCGGCGACGAAGGAGGGACGGACAGGTGACCGGCCACACCCCGCTCGAGCCGGCACTGGCCCGGGTACGGCTCGTCCGGCCCCCTTACACCATGGCCGACACCCAGGCGGCCGGCGCCAGCGCGTTCTCCGCCGCCGGCTCGCTCGCGGGTTCGCGCCGGGGCCGGCGGCGGCGGAGAATGGGAGTGCCAGACACTCGGCTCCGCGGTCCCGCCGCGTACGGGGTGATGCACGATGGGCGTGCACACGACAGCAGCTCGGGCGGCTGCGGAGGTGGTTCCCTCCGCAGCGTCGGCCCTGACGCGAGCACCGGCTTCTCCCCGGCCCGCCCTCCCCGGCGGCGTCCTGCAGCGCTGCGGAGCCGTCCCCTGCCCGCCCGGTGCCTGCCGGCGCACGGCGGAGGCGGCCACGGGGCCGACCGCGGTGGGCGAGCCCCTGCGGTCGGCCGGCCGCCCTCTGGATCCCGGCGTCCGCTCGCGCATGGAGGAGCGCTTCGCCTACGACTTCAGCAAGGTACGCGTGCACACCGGCCCCCGGGCCGGCGAGTCCGCCCGGGCCGTCGGCGCCCTCGCGTACACCGTGGGCAGGAACGTGGTCTTCGGGGCCGGGCAGTACCGGCCGGGGACCCCGGGCGGGGACCGCGTCCTCGCCCACGAACTGGCGCACGTCGTCCAGCAGCGGCACACGTCCGGGACCGTGCAGCACGCCGCGGAGGTGCTCCCCGCCGAGGGCTCCCTGGAGCGCGAGGCCCATGCCGCGGCCGACACCGTGGCCCGGGGCGGCCGGCCCAAGGTCACCGGGCGGGCCTCCGCGGCCGGGGTGCAGCGGATGTCGATCGGGGGGCCGTACCTGACGCTCGACGCCGCAGGGGGCTGCGGAATCTGCTACCGCGGTGACGTGCGAGCCGTCGGCAGGGACGTCCACGACCAGATCCAGAAGCTCATGGAGCGCATGTACGGGCCGTACATGTTCCGCGAGGTGAGGGTGCAGTTCGACCGGCGCAAGTGGCCCTACATTCTCAACGCGGGCATCCCCGACCTCGTCCGGGCCACCCCCTGGGGCATCCAGGTGGGCGAGATCAAACCGGCCAACCCGGAGGGATTCTTCGAAGGCGCCGCCAAGATGCAGATCTACCTGCGGCTCTTCCGTGAGTTCTTCCGCAAGCGGGCCGGCACACCGGCCGGTTTCCGCGTGGAACCCCTCGACGCGCCGCCACCCCGGCCCTTCCCCTTCACAGAGGCGAAGTCCCCGACGTGCCGGCAGATGGTCGTCGTCAACCCTCCCGTCGAGGGCGTGTACACGTACCTGTGCGTGCCTCCCTTCAGCGTCGCCCGCAGGATCTGCCGCTGCGGTGACGAGAAGCGCGGACGGCGCAGGGCCACGGAGAAGACGCCCGCGCGCAAGCGGCAGGAGAGCAAGCAGGAACGGGCCGCCGCGCCCGGCGTCACGGTGCCGTCGGGCCAACCGGCGCCCGCGGCCAAGGAGGCGCCCGCGACCAAGGACGCGCCGGCGCCCGCAACAGCACCTGCGGCCCCGGGGGCCACCGGCCCCTCCCCGGAGGACGCCGCCAAGGCAGCAGCGCTCCTGGCGGCACTCGGGCTCGCCGCGGCGGCACTCCGCAAGGCCCCCGGTAAGGCCGCGGGGGCACGCGTATTCCCCCCTGCCGTCGTCCTGGCGGCCGCCGTGCTCGTCGCCGACGGGGCCGAAGCACACGTCGGCCTCAGCGGGGACGACATCCTCGACACTCTGTGCGCGAGGGCCGCCCAGAAGGGAACCCCGGTCCCCGACGACCTCAAGAAAGCCATCCGCAACGACCCCGCCCTCCGGAAGATCATGGACGACATGGCGAGGACGGGCGACGTCACGGAGGCCCAGCGCCGCCTCGGCGAACAACTGACCCGCACCGTCGCGGAGAACCGCGGCGAGTTCAGCGACGAGGACCTGCGCGACCTGCTGCGCGTCAGCGAGGCGCACCGCAGCGTCGTCCCCGGAGCGGGGGCGGCGGCCGACGACCTCAAGCGCTCGCTCACCCAGCGCCGCGTCGAACGGCTCATCGGCGAGCTGGCGACCCGGGCAGGCCGAGGGGCCCCGCTCAGCGCGGCGCAGCTGACCGAGCTGAGGACCTTGCTGACGGGGCAACAGCCACCACTGACCGAGGCCGAGATCCAGAACCTGATCACCCGGGTCCGGCCCGCCGCCAAGGGCGAAGGCGCGGCGGAAGTCCTCGCGTCCGTTCGCAAGGCGCTGGAGGCGCTCCGCGGAAAGCCGGGCGGCGACGCGGAGGCCGGTGCGGTCCCGCCCGCCCGCTGGGCCTCCCTCTCGCCCGGTACGCACCTGATCTTCGGCCCGAAGGACCTCGTCCTCCGCGACGGCATGACGTTCACGGCGACCCTCATCGGCCAGGACGAGAAGACCGGGCAGCGGTACCACGGTTCCGGCACCGTGACGGCCCGGGCCACCGGGAACGGCTGGGTCATCGAAGTGCCCGCGGGGATACCGCTGTACAGCCCCGACGGTCGCCTGCTCGGGGCCACGGTCAAGAAGACGTGGCCCGGCGCCCCGCGGCGGTAGCTGGCCGAGCGACTGCGCCGTACGGCCCTGGCGGATCCCCTGACCGGGGGAGACACGACCTCTCCGGCAATCTTCCGCCGACCAACCGCTCCTACGGTGGATCACGTCCCCCTCGTACTCCCCACCGTCAGAGAGAAGAGGCCTCATGCCGGTGCAGATCTCCTATCCCGGCGTCTACATCGACGAGGTCAAGAGCTCCGTACGGACGATCACCGGCGTTCCGACGTCGATCGCCGCCTTCGTCGGCTGGGCGCCGCGCGGGCCTGCCGACGGGCCGGTGCACATCACCTCGTGGGCCGACTACGAGATGCAGTTCGGCGGGCTGCACAAGGACAGCCCCATGAGCTACGCCGTCGAGCAGTTCTACCGCAACGGTGGGGCGGAGGCGGAGATCGTGCGGGTGGTGGCGGCCCGGGCGGAGAACGAGAAGGCACCGGTCCTCCGGATCGGGAAGGCGCCCAAGTCCGGGAAGGACTCCCGCCCCACTCTGGTTCCCATCGGACCCGGGGTATGGGCACAGGACCTTCAAGCACGGGTCACGGGGGTCGAGGACGACGAGGACCCGAAGACGGAAAAGAAGGGCGTTTACAATCTGACGCTCACCGACACCGGAACCGGTGTGGAGGAGACCTACCTCAACATCAGTACGGATCCGGACAGCCCGCGCAGCCTGAAGAGGGTCCTGGCCGGCTCTCAACTCGTCAGATGGGCCGGCGACGGCGAGAGTCCGCCCGAGAAGAACGACGTGCCCGACCCCGCCGGCGGCCACCAGGACGAGGGCGGTAACCACCCCTCCAACGGCAACGGGCCTGCCGGCGATGGCGAGGCCGGGCACGATGCCGGAGGGGCGGGGCACTCGAATGCGAAGCCGAAAGACTTCTTCTCGAAGGTCGAGAACCTTCCCGCCCAGGACACGTTTCCCGTTCTCGCGGACTACGAAGGCGATCCGGTGTCGAAGACCGGTCTCCAAGCGCTGCTCAAGGCTGACATCTTCAATCTTCTCTGCATCCCTGATGCCACGGAGAAGCTGACCGCGGAGGGTGGTTCCAAAGACCTGGTCCTGGCCGCCGCAGAATTCTGCAGCGAGCACAGAGCCGTGCTGCTCGTCGATCCCCCGAGCGCGTGGAACGAGGCTGCCACGGCGGGTGGCGTGGCCGATGCGGCGCGCACGCTCCCGGTCACCGGCAACTCCGCCCGCAACGCCGCCGTCTACTTCCCCCGGGTGCTGGCGACGGACCTGCCGCGGGGCGGTCTCGTGCGGGACTTCCCGCCGTGCGGGGTCATGGCCGGCGTGATGGCCCGGACCGATGCGCAGCGCGGCGTGTGGAAGGCCCCGGCCGGTACCGACGCGTCGCTCAACGGCGTCCAGGGGCTGACGATGCCGCTGACCGATCTGGAGAACGGCCGGCTCAACCAGCGGGGTGTCAACTGCCTGCGCGAGTTGCCCGCGATGGGCCCGGTCGCCTGGGGTGCCCGCACCATGCGCGGGAACGACCAGCTCACCGACGAGTGGAAGTACCTGCCCGTGCGCCGGCTCGCCCTCTTCGTCGAGGAGAGCCTGTACCGGGGCACCCAGTGGGTGGTGTTCGAGCCGAACGACGAGCCGTTGTGGGCCTCGATCCGGCTGAACATCGGCGCCTTCATGAACTCCCTCTTCCGCGAGGGGGCGTTCCAGGGCCGGACGCCGGCCGAGGCGTACCTCGTGAAGTGCGACCGGGAGAACAACCCGCAGAACGACATCGACCGCGGGATCGTCAACATCCAGGTCGGGTTCGCGCCGCTCAAGCCCGCGGAGTTCGTGATCATCCACATTCAGCAGCTCGCCGGCCAGGTCCAGGTCTAGGTACAGGACCCGGTTCCGGGCCGCAGGAGGCAGGAGGAGCGAGGACGATGCCGGAGATCACACGCCGGGACCCGTACAAGAACTTCCGGTTTCGGGTGAAGTTCGGCGGCGGGACGGCGTACATCGCGGGGATCAGCAAGGTCAGTGGTCTGAAGCGGACCACCGAGGTGGTCAAGCACCGCGACGGCGGCGACCCGGGGACCAGCCGCAAGCTGCCCGGCCGCACCGAGTACGAGGCCATCACCCTGGAACGCGGCTGCACTGCCGACACCGCCTTCGAGGAGTGGGCGAACAAGGCGTGGAGCCTGCGCAAGTCGGCCGGCGGGCTGGAGACCTCGCTGAAGGACTTCCGCCGCGACCTCATCATCGACGTGTTCGACGAGGCCGGGCAGCAGGTGCTGTCGTACTCCGTCCACGACTGCTGGGTGTCGGAGTACCAGGCGCTCCCCGACCTCGACGCGAACGCGAACGCCGTCGCCTTCGAGCACATCAAGCTGGAGCACCACGGGTGGGTGCGCGAGCCCACCACCCCGCCGCAGCTCCCGCAGTTCACCGACACCGCATCGGGGTGACGGCGTGGTGGTGGCCGAGCTGACCGAGGCGCAGTTGCTGTCGGTGTGGGAGTCCGGGAGCGGGCAGGGCCCGCGGGACCGGGCCCTGCTGCTGGCCAGGACCGCCGCGGGGGACGCGGAGCCCGTCGCCGACCTCGCCCTGGCCGCTCTCCACGCCCTGCTGCTCGGTTTCCGGGAGCGGGCGTTCGGCAGTTCGCTGCCCTGCGCAGCCGACTGCCCGGCGTGCGGGGAACCGCTCGAAGTCGCCGTGGAGACGGCCGAACTGCGTCCGCCCGCCCCGGCGGGGGTTCCCGGGGCACGCACGGTGCCGCCCACGGGGACCTTCCGCGCGGCGGGCCGCGACGTCACGTACCGTGCCCTGACCCTGCGCGACCTGCTGGCCGTCGCCGGGTGCGGGCGTGACTCCCGCCGGGCCCTGCTGCAGCGCTGTGTCGTCGGCACCACCCCGGACGAGGGACCTCTGCCGGGCCACGTTCTGGAGGAGGTGGCCCGGCGGCTGCCCGGCGTTGATCCGGGCGCGGAGACGACGGTGGCGCTGGAATGTCCCGGGTGCGGGCATTCCTGGTCGGCGGAGCTGGACGTCGCCGGGCACCTGTGGGCCGAGATCGAGGGGTACGCGCGCCGCCTGCTGTACGAGGTGCACGCGCTCGCCCGCGCCTACGGCTGGACGGAGCAGGACGTCCTCGCCGTCAGCCCCGCGCGCCGCCGCTTCTACCTGGAGGCGGCCGGGTGAGCGACTTCGTGGGCCGTCTGCTGGGCGCGCCGGGCCCGCGCCTCCGTCCCCGGCTCCCGTCCCTGTTCGACCCGGAGCCTCCCCGGCTGCGTGAACCGGAGGAAACGGAGACGGCCGGGTCCGAGGCCGGGGCCGAAGGACTTGCCAGTGCGGAGGGGCACGCCCGGCGGTCCCCGCGCGGCGACGATGCGGACTCCGGAAGCGCCGGCGAGCCCGGCGGCGGGCCGGGCCGTTCGTCCGCCGGGCCGTCGCCTGCCGAGGGGACCCATGAGGCGGGCGCCGCTGCTTCCCGTCCCGCTTCCCGTGGAGCGTCACCCACCGGGGCGAGGGCGCCGGGCCGAAGGCCGTCCGGCCCGGGGAGCGCCGAGGCGGAGGATTCGCCGGACGCCTCTCCCGAAGAGAAGGACGTCCACGAGCCCGTCGCCCCGGCCCCGGCGCGCCCCCGCAACGCCGCCGTCCCCGGCCGCGAACAGCCCTGGCCGCCCCCGGCACCCTCCGCCGCCCCGGCACCACCTCCCGCCGTGCACCGGTCAGTTGTCACCGATCCAGCGACCGCCGCAGGCGCCGCATCCCCCACGCCGCGGCACCCGGCGGAGCTCCCCGAGCCCCCCGCTGCACCCCGGCAGCCGTCCCGCTCTCAGGCATCCGCCGCGGCAACGCCTCCCGCCCGCCGCACATCCGGCGACGCGCCGGTTTCCCCTCGTGCCCACCCCGTCCGGCCTGTCGCACCAGCCGTCCCCTCGCCCGTCCGCACCGGCACGCCGGGGCCCGTCCCCGCCGGGAGGCCCCGCGCGGAACCCGGCCGGAGCGGACCGCGCCGACCCGCCCCCGGCGCACGGGACGCCGAGACCGTGGTCCGTATCAGCATCGAGCGGCTGGAGGTCCGGGCGGCGCCTCCGGCGTCCCCCGCGGCGCACCCGCAGGACGCCGGGCGCACCCGGAAAGCCGGCCCCGGCCTCGACGAGTACCTGCGGGGCCGCACATGAGCGACTCCGCCGCCGTCGCCGCCGTCACCAACGCCCTGCACGTGGTCCTGGGCAAGGCGCTCGACCGCGGGATCCCGGGGATCCGGGTCACCTCGAAGACGCCCGACGAGGCCGCGGCCGACCACCAGTTCCAGGCGACCCTGAACCTGTTCCTGTACCGGACGACGATCGACGGGAACTGGCGCAACACGGACCCGCCCGGGACCCGGCCGGGGGAGACCGGGCGGCCCGCCCTGCCCGTCGTCCTGCACTACCTCCTCACCCCCTACACGACGGACGACCCGCAGGGACTGGTCGCCCTTCGGATCCTCGGCGCGGCGATGGCCGCCCTGCACGACCACAGCGAACTCGGGCCGGACGACTACGACAAGGAGGCGGGCCTCGGCGACGCGCACCTGCAGCCCGAGCCCGTACGGATCACTCCGGCGGACCTGTCCGTGGACGACATGTCCAAGCTGTGGAGCGCCTTCCAGAGCCGGTACCGGGTCTCGGTCGCGTACGAGGCCCGCATCGTGCTGCTCGACACCGCCCGTCCTGCCCGGGCCCCGCTGCCGGTGGTGCGGCGCGGAGCCGCGGGGCGGGGACCCGTGGCCGCACCGGACCCCTCCGATCCGCACCCCGCACTGACCGGCGTGACCCCGGAGGTCGCGGCGTTCACCGACGAACTCGTCCTGACCGGCAGCAAGCTGGACGCCGGAACGCCGGCCGTCCACCTCACCCACCCGCTGTTCGGCGCGGTCCCCCTGACCACGACCGCGGTGAGCGAGCACGAGGTGCGGGCCACCTTCGAGGAGGCCGGCGGGCTGGTCCCGGGGCCGTGGTCGGTGACCGTCGTCCTCACCGGCGAGGACGGCACGCGGCAGGTCACGCGGGCACTCCCGCTGGCGGTCGCCCCGAGCATCGCCAGATCCTCCCTGCCGCTGTCGGCACGGCGCAGCGCGAACGGCACGGTGAAACTCAAGGTCCCCTGCGACCTGCCGGTCGCGGCCGGCCAGCGGGTCCACCTGCTGGTCGGGGACCGCCCCGTGCCCGTCACGCCCTTCCGGGGGACGCGCGAGAAGACGCTGACCTTCTCCTTCCCCGCCACCGGGCCCGGCCGCCACGTGCTGCGGCTGCGCGTCGACGGGGTGGACAGCCTCGTCGTCGACGGCGAGGCCACCCCGCCCCGCATCGACGCGGACCTGGCGGTGGTGGTGACGTGACCCCCGTCAAGCCGGGTCGTACCTCCGCGCCCGCAGGTGCCGCGCCCACGGTGGACGCGGGGGCACAGGCCCCGCCGGAAACGTGGGAAGACGTCAACGAGCGCTATCTGGAAGCCGGACTCGAGTGGCTGCGGCTCCTGCTGCGCGCCCGGGCCGGGGGAGACCGGGCGGAGGGAGAACGGGCCGCGAGGACCCCGGCACCCGGGCGGAGCGCTTCTCCTGGTGCCCCGCAGGGACATGGCGGCGCCGGCACCCGGCCCGTCACCGGCAAGCAACTCGCCTCGGCCGCCGCGGCCATGGAGCGCGCCGCGGCCACCGACCCGCCGCCCGCCCTCGTCTCCCTCGGCGGGCTGCTGGGGCTGTCCGCGTTCGAGCGGTACACACTGCTGCTGTGTGCCGCCCCCGAGCTGGACCCCGCGTTCGCCGGGCTGTGCGCGGCGGCGCAGGGCGACCCCGGCCTGCCCTGCGCGACGTTCGCCCTGGCGCTGTCGGTCCTGCCGGAGCCCGCGTGGGACGTGCTCTCCCCCTACCGGGGACTGCGGTACTGGCGGCTCGTCGACGTCGACCGGGCGGCGGGCCGGACGCTGGTGACCAGCCCCCTGCGCGCCGACGAGCGGCTCGTGAACCACCTCAAGGGGCTGGACTACCTCGACGAGCGCCTCGAATCGCTGGTCACCCTGCTCCGGCCGGTACCCGGTGCGGCCGGTTCCGGTTCCGGCGCCGAGGGCTCGGGCCATCCGGCAGCGGAGGAGATCCTCGGCCACTGGCAGCACGCACCCGCGTGGTCCGGCGGCCGCGTGCCGGTCGTCCAGCTCCTGGGGCCCGACCGGGAGACGAAGCGCGCCGTGGCGGTCGAGGCCGCCGCCGCGGCGGGGCTGCTGCTGTACGGGATGCCGGCCGGCCTCCTGCCGGGAGCGGCGGCGGAGCTCGACACGGTGGCGCGGCTCTGGCAGCGGGAATCCCGCCTGCTGCCCCTGGCCCTGTGGATCGAAGCGGAGGACGAGGGGCGCGCCGACGGCGAGGGACCCGGCGGAGGGGAGGCGGCCGGGCGGCTCGGCCGCTTCCTCGACCGCGTCGGCGGCCCGTGCCTCGTGGCCACCAAGGAGACCCGGCCCGACGTGCCGGCCCCCACCGCGGTGGTGGAGGTCGTTCCGCCACCGCCCGCGGAGCGGGCCGCCGCGTGGCGCGCGCTGCTCCCCCCGGCCGACGCGGACCGGCTGGCCGGGCAGTTCGCCCTGGACGTGCCCTCGATCCACGAGATCGCGTCCGCCGCGGGCGGCGACCCGGACGCCGCCTGGCGAGCCTGCCTGGTGCGCACCCGCCCCCGCCTCGGCGGACTGGCCCAGCGCCTGGAGCCGGGGGCCGGCTGGGACGACATCGTGCTGCCCGCGCGGGAGGCGGAGCTGCTGCGGCAGATCGCCGCCCAAGTGGCGCAGCGCGAGACGGTGTACCGGACCTGGGGGTTCGGGCAGCGCACCGGCCGGGGACTGGGGATCAGCGCCCTGTTCACCGGGCCCAGCGGCACCGGGAAGACCATGGCCGCCGAGGTGCTCGCCCGGCACCTGCACCTCGACCTGTTCCGGGTGGACCTCTCCGCGGCGGTCAGCAAGTACATCGGGGAGACGGAGAAGAATCTGCGCCGCCTCTTCGACGCCGCCGAACCCGGCGGCACCATCCTCTTCTTCGACGAAGCCGACGCGCTCTTCGGCAAGCGCAGCGAGGTCAAGGACTCCCACGACCGCTACGCCAACATCGAGGTCGGCTACCTGCTGCAGCGCATGGAGTCCTACCGGGGCCTCGCCATCCTGGCCACGAACCAGCGGCACGCGCTGGACACGGCGTTCGTGCGGCGCCTGCGCTTCATCGTGCCCTTCGACTTCCCCGGCCCCGCCGAACGCCGCCGGATGTGGGAGCGCGCCTTCCCCGCCGCCGCGCCGGTCGACGCCCTCGACGCGGAACGGCTGGCCGAACTCCCGCTCAGCGGCGGGATGATCCGCAACATCGCGCTCAACGCGGCCTTCACCGCCGCATCCGCGGGCACCCGCATCGGCATGCCGGCCGTGCTGGTCGCGGCCCGCGCCGAACTGCGCAAGGCCGACATGCCGCTGCCCGGCGCGGACTTCTCCTGGGACGGTGAGCCGGAGGTGACCCCATGAAGGTCGAACTGTCCGTCGGGCGGCTGGTGCTGGAGGGCGTCCCCGGCCACCGGGCCGCCGCCCTGCGCCGGGCCCTGGAGGCGGAACTGGGCACCCTGCTCACCGCCGCACCGCCCCGTGGGCTGGGAGACCTCCACCTGCGCCGCGCCGTGACGGCACCGGTGCGCGCCACCGCCGACCCCACCGCCCTCGGGCGCGGCATCGCCTACGCCGTCCACGAGGCCCTCGTGACGCCCGGCACCGGCCCGGCGGCCACGGCTCCGGGCACCGCGGCCACGGCCGCGGCCGCGCACCGGGAGACGCCCCGGTGACGCCCCCTCTCGCCCTGCGCGGCGGATTCGTGTTCCTGGACCCCGAGCAGGGCCGCGTCCTGCGGGTGACGCCGTTCCAGTACAACCCCGACACCCTCACCCGCAGCCTGCAGCCGCGCGGCGCCGGGGCCGAGGGCGGGGACCGGCTGGAGGCGCTGCGGCTCAGCGGCCCGCCGCAGGAGACCTTCAGGTTCGAGGCGGAGTTCGACGCCGCCGACCGGACCGACAAGGGCGGCCGGCCCGACCCGGCGGCCGGCACCGGGCTCTTCGCGGTGCTCTCCGCGCTGGAGAGCGCCATCCACCCCACGGGGGCGCAGCTGCGCGAGTCGGACCGGCTGTCGTCCATGGGGATGATCGAGATCGCCCCGGTGGAGTCGCCGCTGACCGTCCTCGTGCTCGGCCGGCGCCGGGTCGTCCCCGTGCGGATCACGGAGATGTCCGTCACGGAGGAGGCGTACGACAGCGCCCTCCAGCCGGTGCGGGCCAAGGTGTCCCTGTCGGTGCGGACCCTGACCACCGACGACGTCGGCTTCGACCACCGCGCCGGTGCGCTCTACCTCCGCTACCACCAGGGCAAGGAGAACTTCGCGGCCCTCGGCGCGTACGGATCCGACGCCGTCGGCCTGACCGGGATCTGAGCGCGGGGAACCGAGGAGACGCCGATGTTCGAGTCCACGAGCCGCTACCACGGGCTCCCCACCGCCACCTGGACCGGCCCGGACGGGCGGACCGTCGCCTACGTCCGGCGCCGCTTCCCGCCGCACCCCGAGGAGCTGGTGACCGTCCGCGAGGAGGCGGTCGGGGTGGGCGAGCGGCTCGACGTGTTCGCCGCGCGGCACCTGGGCGACCCCGAGCAGGACTGGCGGATCGCCGACGGCCACCGGGTGCTGCGCCCCGACGACCTCACCGCTCTGCCGGGGCGGCGACTGCGGATCACCCTGCCCGCGGGGGTGCCGGGCGCGTACGCGGCGGGGGGCGCCCCGGGATGACCCACAGCCTGCAACTGATGCTGCTCACGGGGAAGTACGTGCCCACCCCGGCGCCCGCCTCGCTCCTCGACGCCCTGCGGTCCGTGCAGGTCACAACCGCGAGCGAGGGGGCGAGCGGCTTCCAGCTGACGTTCGCGCTCGGCAAGCGGTCGGCCGTGATGCGGGAGATGCTCCCGCTGGGGATGCTGGACCCGCAGACCCGCATCATCGTGATGGCCGTCGTCGGCGGCACGCCGCACGTGCTGACGGACGGCCTGATCACACGTCAGGACCAGGCATGCGGATCGTCTCCGGGGAGCTCCACGCTCACGGTCACGGGTCAGGACATCTCCATCGTCATGGACCAGAAGGCGAAGCAGGAGTCCTACCCCGCCCAGGCGTCCGCGCTGCAGGTCATGACGGTGTGCTCGGCCTATATGGAGTACGGCATCGTGCCGTTGGCCGTCCCTCCCCTGTTCGACAACCTCCCGAACCCGCTCGACACGCCGCCGGTCCAGTGCGACACCGACCTGGTGTACCTCAAGTCCCTCGCGACGAGCGTCGGTTACGTCTTCTACATCGACTCCGGCCCCCTCCCGGGAGCCAACATCGCCTACTGGGGGCCGGAGGTGCGGGCGGGCGTGCCGCAGCCCGCGCTCACCGTGGACTCGGACGCCGCGACCAACGTCGAATCGCTGAGCTTCGGCTACGACGGCCTGGGCCGCACCGCCTATACGATCGGCGTCACGGAGCCCATCAGCAAGCAGGTGATCCCGGTTCCGGTCCCGGACGCCACCCCCCTCCGGCCGCCCCTCGCCGTACGCCCGGCGCCGGCGTTCAAGGAGGAGCCGCTGCCCGACCTGACCGGCCGCTCCCTCCCGGAGATCCTGTTGATGGGCCTGGGCAAGAGCGCCCGGTCCAGCGACGTCGTCACTGCCCAGGGCCGGCTGGACGTCCTGCGCTACGGGCACGTCCTGAGCGCCCGGCGCCTGGTGGGCGTCCGCGGCGCGGGCCTGGCCTACGACGGCCTGTGGTACGTGAGCAGCGTCACGCACGAGGTCAAGCGCGGCGAGTACAAGCAGAGCTTCAGCCTGACCCGCGAGGGCCTCGTCTCGAACACACCGGTGGTGATCCCATGACAGCCCCGACGACGAAGCGGTTCCACGGCCTGCACCAGGGCGTGGTCGTGTCCAACGAGGATCCGCTCCAGGAGGGGCGGCTGCTGGTGCGCGTCCCCGAGGTGCTCGGCAACAAGCCCGGCATCTGGGCCTCGCCGCTGTCGCCCGTCGCGGGCATCGCCAGCGGCATGTACGTGGTGCCGCTGGTCAACTCGGGCGTGTGGGTGCAGTTCCTGGAGGGCGATCCCCACCGGGCGGTGTGGGTGGGGTTCTGGCGCGGCGGCGCGGGGGACGTGCCCCCGGCCGCCCGTACCTCGCCTCCGGGGACCCCGCAGATCGTGCTGGCGACCCCGGGCCAGAAGGCTCTGGTGATCAGCGACGCGCAGGCGCCGATGGGCGGCATCAAGCTGCAGTTCCTGGGCGAGGCCGGGCCCTACATCAAGATCACCGCGCTGGGCATCGAGCTCTCCTGCGGGCCCGGGCTGGCCAGCATCAAGCTGGAGGGGCCGGTCGTGAGCATCAACGGCACCTCGCTGCAGGTCGTGGGGTGAGGGTGGGTCATGCCCGGACTGGTCCTGCACGCCGGAGCCGTCATGATGTGCGCCCACCCGCCGGGCGTCGTGACCCTGCCCGCGCCCACCCAGCTGAAGGTGCTGGCCGGCCTCCAGCCGGTCGCCACGGTCGCGGACGTCCTCGTGGTCGGGGGGTGCGGCCTGACCGGTTCCCCCACGGCCCCGTGCGCCACGGTGCGCTGGTTCCAGTTCTCCGCGCGGGTGCTGGCCGGCGGCCGCCCCGTCCTCGTGCAGCCGTCCCCGCCCCCGGGGCCCGGCGCCGGCACGGGTGTGCCCGCCCCCGGACCCCCGATGGTCCAGGCCATGCAGATCAAGGTGAGAGCGAGCTGAGCGGACCGTGGACATCGACTTCCCCTACCGCATCGACGAGCGCGGCCGCACCGCGGAGACCGGCCACGCCGACCACGTCCGCGACATGGTCGAGATCGTGCTCTTCACCACTCCCGGCGAGCGCGTCAACCGCCCCGACTTCGGCTGCGGGCTGCTCGACCTGGTCTTCGCCCCCAACGGCCCCGAGCTCGCGGCCACCGTGGAGCTGACCGCCCAGGCCGCACTGCAGCGCTGGCTCGGCGACCTGCTCTCCGTGGAGTCCCTCGTCGTCACCGCAGAGGAGTCGGTCCTCACCGTCTCGCTGAGCTACCGGCTCGCCGCCACGGGGCAGCGCCACAGCATCGTCGTCGACGGGGGGACCGCGGCATGAACCCTCCGGGCCCGGTCTGCGACGACGAGCGGCGCCGCGCCTCCCTGCGCCGGGCAGGGCTGGCCGGCATCGACTCGGTGACCGTCGACGCCGACCAGCACGGAATCACCGTCACACTGTTCGGCGCCGTTCCGCCCGGCATCGACCGGCACAGCTTCCGCATCGACGGCGGCCGGCGCGTCACCGGCATCCGGATCGTCGCCGCCACGCTCCACGGCTGTGCCGACGGGGACCCCGTCACCGACGTGCACCTCGCCCTCGACCGGCGCGGCGACATCTCCACCTACCGGCTGGTCGCTCTCGGCGACGCCTTCGACCCCCGTTACGCCGTACACGAGTTCGGCTTCCGTCAGCAGTGCCCCACCGGCCTGGACTGCCGGCCCGGCGGCGGCCCGCCCCCGCCCCCGGGCCGCCCGGCGCCAGCCATCGACTACCTGGCCAAGGACTACGCCGGCTTCCGGCGCCTCCTCCTGGACCGGCTCGCCCTGACCATGCCGGACTGGACCGAGCGCCACGTGCCGGACCTCGGCATCACCCTGGTGGAGATCCTCGCCCACGTCGGCGACCGGCTCAGCTACCAGCAGGACGCCGTCGCCGCCGAGGCGTACCTGGACACCGCCCGGCTGCGGACCTCCGTCCGCAGGCACGCCCGCCTGGTCGACTACCCCATGCACGACGGCTGCGCCGCCCGGACCTTCGTCTGCGTGGAGACCAGCACGGACGTGAACGTCGCCCACCCCGCGGAACTCGCCTTCGCCGTCGTGCCCCCCGGGCGGCTCCCGGACACGGAACCCGTGATCGCCGGTGATGCCCTACGAGCCCGGGAGCAGGTCTGCTTCCGGGCGCTGGAGGACCGCAGGATCCGGCTCCGCGCGGCCCACAGCCGCATCGAGCTGTGGGCCTGGGGCAACGAGCAGTGCCACCTGCCCGTGGGCGCGACCGAAGCCACCCTGCGGGACGGCACGTGGGAGGACGGGTATCCCCGCCGGATCCTGCACCTCGTACCCGGCGACGTCCTGATCCTGGAAGAGGAGCGCGGCCCGGCCACCGGCTCCGTCGACGACGCCGACCCCGCCCACCGGCAGGCCGTCCGCCTCACCAGCGTCACGCCGCGCATCGACACCGTCGAGCAGGTCCCCGTCGTGGACGTCGCCTGGGACCCCGAGGACGCCCTGACGTTCCCCCTCCACCTCAACACCCGCGGTAGCACCCTCCCCTTGGCCGTCGCCCGCGGCAACGCCGTGCTCGTCGAACACGGCCTGGACAACACCTGGGGGACGGGCGCGACCGCACCGGTGCTCACCGCACCCGGCCCCCGGACGGACGGGAGGCCCTTCGCCCCGCTCCTGCCCGATACCGGCATCACCTGGTCCGCCCCCTTTCCCGACCCTGCCGGCATCGCCGCCGCACAGGCACGGCAGCTCGCGCTGCTGCCGGAACGGGCGCGCGACCGGATCCGTAACCTTTTGCATGCCGAGGGCGCCGCCGGGAGCGCCGCCGGAGCCGGCTCCCGCAGCCGTCCCGGAGACGACACGTACCCCGGGGATGACGCGGACGCCGGCTCCCGCAGCCACCCCCGGGAGGACGCCGGGTTCGGCTCCCCGCGCTACGGCGCGGGTGACACCGCAGCGGGGCACACCGCCACCACCGACGACGACCGCGCACTGGCGATTCTCTTCGGAAAGGAGACCCTGCGCGCGGCCGGCCTCTACGAGGACCGCCGGCGTGCCCTCGCCACCCTCCTCGCCCGCTTCGACCACTTCCTCGACGCCAAGCTCCGGCGCCTGGCCACGCTGATCCAGCAGGCCCGCTCCGGATACGTCCTGTCCGAGGAGGACGTGTCCGGGGAGCTCACCCGGAGCTGGGGCCCGGACGCCGAAGCCCTCCTCCCCGGCTCCCCGCTCCTGCACGGACCGGCCGTCCGGGCCCTGCGGACCGACCCCCGCGCCGCGCTGCCCCGGCTGCTCCTCCGCCCGCTGCCTCCCGCGGAAGAGGAGGAACCAGGGCACCACGGGCAGGGGCAGCGGCCGGGACACGGCAAGAACCGCAAGCCCCCGGCGGACCCCACGGCGCAGCCGGCCCGCACGCAGACCGGGGACCCCACCCCCTGGGCACCCTGCCGCGATCTGCTGAGCTGCGGCCCCCGCACCCGGAACGTCGTGGCCGAGACCGACGACGAAGGCGTCATCACCCTGAGGTTCGGCGACGGGAGGGCGGGCTGCCTGCCCGCCCCCGGCACGAGGCTGCGGGCCGAGTACAGCGTCGGCAACGGCCGCGCGGGGAACGTCGGCCCCGAGGCGGTCAACCGGGTCGCCTTCCGCACGCTCCGGCCCGGCGGCATCCTCCGCGTCCGCAACCCCCTGCCCGCCACCGGCGGCACCGACCCCGAACCCGTGGCCGACGTCCGCCGCGCCGCGCCCCGCGAACCCTTCCGCAGGCTCCTGCGCGCCATCACCGCCGACGACTACGCCGCGCTGGCCCAGCAGCAGCCGGGCGTCCAGCGTGCGGCCGCAGCCCTGCGCTGGAACGGCAGCTGGTACGAGGCCGACGTCGCCCTGGACGCCCAGGGCACCGCGGACGTGCCGCAGGACCTGCTCGACGGCGTCCGGCAGGCCCTGTACCGCTACCGCCGCATCGGCCACGACGTCGTCACCGGCCGGGCCGTCCAAGTGCCCCTTGACGTCGCCCTGACGGTGCGGGTGGATCCCCACCACATCGCCGGGCACGTCAAGCAGGCCGTGCTGAGCGCGCTGCGCCCCGGCCCCCTGCCCGGCGGCGGACGGGGATTCTTCGACCCCGACGCCCTGTCGTTCGGCACCCCGGTGTCCGCCGGCCGGCTGATCGCGGCGGTCGTCGCCGTCCCCGGCGTGCGGCACGCCGGAGTGACCCGCCTGCGCCGTCTGCACGGCACCGGCCCCGCCGTCCCGGACGACGGAGTGCTGCGGGTGGGGGCGCTGGAGATCGCCCGGCTCGACGACGACAGCGCCCGGCCGGAGAACGGCCTGCTGGACCTCACCTTCGAAGGAGGACGATGAGCAGCCCGACCTGCCGCTGCGGCTGCCGCACCGCCACCGGCCCGGCCGGCCCCGCGCGTATCTGGAACCGGCCCGGCCTGCCCGCGCTGTCCTGCCGGGCCGGCACCCACGGACAGTTCCTGGACGCCATGCTCGCCCGCCTGTCGGGTGAGGACCGCCGGCAGCTCGCCCGTCTCACCCACCGTGAGGCCGACGACCCGTCCGTCGCGCTGCTGGACGCCTGGGCCGTCATCGGCGACATCCTGACCTTCTACCAGGAACGCATCACCAACGAGGGCTACCTCGGCACGGCCACCGAACCGGAGTCCCTGACCCGGCTCGGCCGGCTCGTGGGCCACTGCCCGCGGCCCGCGCTGGGCGCCGGCACCTTCCTCGCGTACACCCTCGATCCCGGCGGCCGCGCCACGATCCCGGCCGGGTCGCAGGTCAAGAGCACGCCCCTGCCGGGTGCTCTCCCGCAGACCTTCGAGACGTCGGAGGACCTCCACGCCCGCGCCGAATGGAACCAGTTGCCCGTCCGCCGGACCGAGCCGCCCGACCTCGACGTCGAACATCTGAAAACGATGCGCTCCATGGAGCTCGCCGGCCTCCAGGCGGGCCTGCGCCCCGGTGACCGGGTGCTGTTCTCCTTCCCCGACCCGGAAGTCTTCACCGTCCGCACCGTCCACGACAGCAAGGCCGACCCGGAGCACCAGCGCACCACCGTGTACTTCGCGTCGGCCACGCCCGAGGACGAATACGCCGACGCCGCCGCGGCCCTGGGCACGGCCGTCGGCGAGGCGATGGCCCAGCGGGCAGTCGGCGACACGGTCACGGCGAACGTGCTCGAACCGATCCGGCAGGCCGGCACCGGAGGAGCCGCCCCCCAAGGAGCCGGCTTCCGACGGGAGCCGGCCTCTTTCGCCGACCTCTTCGAACCGCTCAACCGGCTCGACGAGCACCTCGCCATTGCCAGGAAGCAGGGCGACCAGGCGACCTCGGAGCTGCTCGATCCGGTCGCGGCGGCGGCGAGAGGGCTCCGGATCGCGGCGGCCCGGGCGACGGACTCTCCCGAACTGGATGCCCTGATCCACCTCGGCCAACCGCCGGCAGGGGGCAACGGCGGCGAGACCCGCGAGGGCGGGCGCGAGGGCCAGGCGCTGCTCGGCCTCACCCCCGTCCTCGCCGCCCTCGCCCGGCCCCCTTCCCGCCCCCCTGCCGGCCGGAGCGAGCTGACCACGTCCATCGCCAACCTGTACGAGGCAGGCTCCGACGTTCCGCTCAGGCTGCTGGCCGCCACCCGCCCCCAGCTCGCCGGACAGCTCTACCAGGCCATGGGGACGGCGTCCGTCACACCGGTCGGGGCCCTTGAAGAGATCCGGTGGCTCCGGGTCAAAGCCGCGCCCTACGGCGCCACCATCGGTAAGAAGCTGGACGACGAGGCCATCAAGCTGGACGGCGAGAACGCGCGCCGGCTCACCCTCGACGCCGTCTACGACACCATCCTTCCCGGCACGTCGATCGTCCTCGAAAGCGGCAGCGACGCCGTCCCTTCGCTCGTACGCACCGTGGACTCGGTGACCCGGCACGCCGTGCGCGCCAACAGCGGGAACCTGGTCTTCCAAGTGACCCGCCTGACCCTGACGTCGGACCTTCCCCCGGAGTACATGGGCGAGAACCGGCAGGACGTCACCGTCTGGGCCGCCGGCGAGCCGCTCACCCCCGCCGAAGTGCCCGTGACCCGCGACGTCATGGGCCGTGAGATCACCCTCGACGACACCCGCGAGGGACTCGCCCCGGGGCGGTGGCTCGTCGTCTCCGGCGAACGCACCGACGTCCCGTACGCCACGGGCGTGCGCGGCACCGAACTCGTCATGCTCGGCGGAGTGCACCAGCGGACCGACCTCGAACGCCCGGGCGACCGGCTGCGGACCACCCTCGTCCTGACCACTGAGCTCGCCTACAGCTACCGGCGGGAGAGCGTGGTCATCCAGGGCAACGTCGTCCCCGCCACGGCGGGCGAGAGCGTGGGGGAGGTGATCGGCAGCGGCGACGCCGCACAGGCCGGGCAGACCTTCGCACTGCGCCGCACCCCCCTGACCTGGCTGCCCGCGGCGACGCCCACCGGTGCCGGCGGCACCCTGACCGTCCGGGTCGGCGGTGTCGCCTGGCACGAGACGGACGACCTCACCGAACTCGGACCCGCCGACCAGGGATACCGGTTGCGCACGGGCCCGGACGGCGAGGCCGCGGTCACCTTCGGCGACGGCGTCCACGGGGCGCGGCTGCACACCGGGACGGAGAACGTCTCCGCCACGTACCGCGTCGGCGCGGGCAGCGGCGGCAACCTGCCCGCCGGCCAGGTCAACCAGGTCGTCAGCAGACCCCTGGGCGTCAGTGCCGTCACCAACCCGGTCCCGGCGACCGGCGGGGCGGACGCCGACGGCCCGGACGACACCCGCAGCCGCGTGCCCCTGCGGCTGCGCGCCCTGGACCGGATCGTGTCGCTGCGCGACCACGAGGACTTCGCCCGCTCCTACGCGGGCATCGGCAAGGCTTCCGCCCAGTACTGCCAGGACACCGGGCGCCGCGTCGTCCAGGTCACCGTCGCGACCGCCGGTGACACCTCCGTCGGGCCCGCCTCGCCGCTCCTCACCTCCCTAGAAGCCGCCCTCAACCGCTACGGGGACCCGGCGCTGCCGGTCGTCGTGGCGCTGCGCGAGCGGGTCCTCCTCGTCGTCTCCGCGGGCATCCGCGTCCTGCCCAACCACACGTGGGACGACGTCGAGCCCGCCGTGCGCCGCGCCCTGCACGACGCCCTCGGCTTCGCGCGGGCAGAACTCGCGCAGCCCGTCCACCTCAGCACCGTCATCGCCGAGGCCCAAGCCGTCCCGGGCGTCGACCACGTCGACGTGGACGTCTTCGGGGGCATCCCGGACGACATCGACACGTTCGGGCTGACGAACCTCCCCGAACAGCTCGCCCGGCCGGCCCCATGTGTCCCGGCCCGCGGCGCCGGCTACCGGGAGACCCCCGCCCTCGTCTTCGAGCACGACACCCTCACCTCCGTCGCCCTGCGCTACGGACTGAGCCTCGACCGCCTCGTCGCCCTCAACCCCGGCGCCGTGCCCACCGACGATCTGGAAAAGCTCGGGACCAAGCTCATCGTCGGGCGCGGTCTGCGCGCCGCCCAGCTCGTGGTCCTCGACCCCGCGGTGCCCGAAACGCTCGTCCTGCGGAGGATCCAGTGAACCCCGACCGGCTCTACGAGCTCCTGCCCGCCGTCCACCGCAGGATGGACGAACGCAACGGCGGTCAGCTGCGCGCCCTGCTGTCCGTCATCGCCGAACAGGCAAGCGTCGTCGAGGCCGACATCGAGCGCATGTACGACGACTGGTTCGTCGAGACCTGCGCCGAGTGGGTCGTCCCCTACCTCGGAGCCCTCATCGGCTACGCCCTCCCGCCCGGCGCGGCCGCCGCCCTCACCGAGAGCAGGGAGTGCGGCGACCGGCTCCTCGCCTCCGCCGCGCCGCGCCGCGAGGTCGCCGACACCGTCGCCAACCGCCGCCGCAAGGGCACCCTCGCACTCCTGGAGGACCTCGCCGCCGACGTCGCCGACTGGCCCGCGCGCGCTGTCGAGCACCGGCGGCTGCTCGCCCTCACGCAGCCGGTGCGGCGCCTCACCGCCGACGGCCACGACACCGCGCGCCGCCTGCGCCGGGGCGGGCTGGCCGACCTCCGCCGTACCGAGCCGCTCAACCGGGCCGACGGTCCCTTCGACGAGCTCGCGCACACGGCCGAGGTGGCGCGCGCCTGCGGGACCCGGCGGGCGGGCCGGTACACCATCCCCGGACTCGGGCTCCACGTCTGGCGGTTGCGGGCCCACTCCCAGACGCGGGCCCCTGCCTTCTGCCTGGACCGGGCCGCGTACCGCTTCACGTTCAGCGTGCTGGGCAACGACACGCAGCTGTTCACCCTGCCGGTGCCCGAGCCGTCCCCCTGCCACATCGCGGGCGAACTCAACGTCCCGGCTCCCATCGGCCGGCGCTCCCTCACCGAGCGCCTCCACGACTACTACGGGCCGGGCAAGAGCATCTGCGTGTGGGAGGGCGACGAGGACGCACCGCCGGTGGCCCCGGAGCGGATCGTCTCCGCCGACCTGTCCGGCTGGGACTACCGCACCCCGGACGGGAAGGTCGCCGTCGACCCCGTCCTCGGCCGCATCGCCTTCCCCGCCCGGCAGGCCCCGGAGCAGGGAGTCCGGGTCACCTACCACCACGGGGCCGCGAGCGACCTGGGCGGCGGCGAGTACCCGCGCCCGTACGCGGTGGTATCCGAGGGTGAGTCCCGGCCCTACCGCGTCGGCCCCGGCGAGCAGTACGCCTGCATCATGGACGCCGTCGAGCAGTGGCGCGCCGACCACGACCGGTGGCACGAAGCATCGGCCCGGCAGCAGGGTGCCGCGGGAGGAACACCGCAGCAGGAGACCGGACCGCATCAGGGCCGCTTCCGCGCCGGGCACCGGCCCGCCCCGCCCCGGAAGCCCGGGCCGAAGCCCTCCGACATCATCGAGATCAGCGGCAACGACATCCACCAGGACGTCCTCGACCTCTCCCTCGACCGGGGCCGCCGGCTCGTCCTGAGGGCCGCCGACGGCGCGCGCCCCGTCCTCCGCCTCCTCGACTGGTCCGGCAGCCGCCCGGACGCCCTCCGCATCACCGGCACCGGGAGGGGCAAGGGGCCCGCGCCCTGCGTCGTCCTCGACGGCCTGATGATCACCGGGCGCAGCATCCGGGTCCGCGGCGACGTGGGGGAACTCCTCGTCCGGCACTGCACCCTCGTGCCCGGCTGGGACCTCGACGAGCGGTGCGGCCCGCGGCAGCCCGAGGAACCGAGCCTGGAACTCGTCGACACCCCCGCCGACGTGCGCGTCGAGCACAGCGTGCTCGGGACCGTCGTCGTCCGCCGCGACGAGCCGGCCGACGAGCTCCAGCGGATCCACCTCTCCGACAGCGCCCTCGACGCCACGGCACGGACCTCCGCCGCCCTGACCGGCCCCGAGGACCGTCCCGCCCCCGCCGTCCTCACTGCCCACCGCACCACGGTCATCGGCACCGTGCACGTCCACTCCGTCGACCTGGCCGAGAACTGCCTGTTCGACGGGGACGTCCAGGTGGTGCACGGGGCGGCCGGCTGCGTACGGTTCTGCTGGCTGCCGCCCGGATCCCGCACCCCGCGCCGCTTCCACTGCGAACCCGAGTACTCCGGCACGGCCGCGGCCGCGCCGCTGCGCTTCACCAGCACCCGCTACGGAACCCCCGGATACCTCCAGCTCGCCGACCGCTGCCCGGACGCGATCCGCCGCGGTGCGGACGACGGATCCGAACCCGGCGCGTTGCACGACCTCTTCCAGCCGCAGCGAGAGGACAATTTGCGGACGCGCCTCGCCGAGTACGCCCCCGCGGGCTGCGACCCCGCCCTCCTTTTCGCCACCTGACCCCCATCTGACCCACCTGCCCCCACCGCGGTTCAACCAGGGAGCCCGAACACCCATGCAAGGCGACTTCTCCCGCGTCACGTTCGACAAGGACCGGCGGTTCTCGGCCGTCCTGGCCCAGCAGGGACGCGTCCAGCTCGACGCGGACCTCAACGAGCAGACCGCCATCCTGATGCACTACATGCGCACCCTCGTTACCGACCTCTTCGGCCCGGCCGTGTACTCCACCGGTCCGGACGGCAACCTTGCCGGAGGTTTCAAGGTCGCGTTCGAGAACGGCACCTTCTCCGTGACGAGAGGCCGCATGTACGTCGACGGCATTCTGTGCGAGTGCGAGCCGACCGACTTCCGGAGCCAGCCCGACCCTCCCCGCGACCCGGAGCAGGCCGAGAAGTTCCCCGAGGGGATGTTCCTGGTCTATCTGAGGGTCTGGGAACAGCTGGTCACAGCGGCCCAGGAACCGTCTCTGCGGGAGGTCGCCCTGGGCCTGCACGGCCCCGACACGAGCGTGCGGACCCGCGTCGTCTGGCAGCTCGACTGGATGCCGGCCGATCCCACGATCTTCTCCCTGAAAGCCGGGCTCTTCCTCAAGAGCAAGCTGGACGAACGGTTCGAGCCCCGCGGCACGCTCGCCGCCGGGGTCACCCGTCCCGAGGAGGGCGCCGCCCCCTGCGACCTGCCCCCCGAGTCCGGCTACCGCGGCCCGGAGAACCAGCTCTACCGCGTGGAGATCCATCAAGGCGGCACCGCGGGCACCGCGACGTTCAAATGGTCCAGGGAGAACGCCTCGGTGGTCCTCCCGATCAGATCGGCCGCCGGCGCCACGCTGGAGCTGGAGTCCCTCGGCCGGGACGGGCGGCTGGGCGTGGAGGCCGGGGACGTCGTCGAGATCGTCGACGACGCGACGGTCCGCCGCGCCGCCGCGGACGAGATCCCCGGCACGCACACCAGCCTGTACCGCGTCGTGGAGGCCGACCACACCGCCCGGCAGGTCGTCCTGCACGCCGACCCCTCGCAGGACCACCATCAGCCGGGCCTCGGCACCGACCCCGCGCTGCACCCCGTCCTGCGCCGCTGGGACCACCGCCCGGAGCCGACGCAGCCGAAGAAGGCACAGGAGGGGGCCGAGGAGCAGCCGCACGTGCGCCGGCACACACTCCTCGTCGAGCAGAACGGCTGGATCGACCTCGAGGACGGCGTCCGGATCCGCTTCGGTGCGGACCAGGACGCGAAGACGCCAAAGAAGTACCGGACCGGTGATCACTGGCTGATCCCGGCGCGCGTGGTCACCGGCGAAGCCGAGTGGCCGAAGGACGAGCAGGGAGAGCCGGACCAGAGGGAGCCGCACGGCGTCGAGTACCACTACGCCCCGCTCGGTCTGGTGAGGGACGCCGCGGGCGAGGGCAAGCGGAACGTGAGTGATCTCCGCACGCCGTTCCGGCAGCCCGCCCCGCAACCCATGGGACCCGACCAGCCCGGCCAGCCCGACCAGTAACCCGGAGGGGTCGAGGGATCAGCGGAGGGTCACCTTCAGGATGCGGCCCGAGGCCTCCACCACGAACAGGGCGTGCTGGGCGCTGTGTTCGCCGAAGGCGCGGGCGACCCGGACGCTGCTGGGCATGTGCAGCCCGCTCGCCAGGACGCAGGAGCGGCCGGTGTCCGGGTACACCCGGATGAGCTGGCCGTTGCGGAAGGAGGCGACGACCAGGCTCCCGTCGGCGTAGGTGAGGTCGTCGAGGAGCTTGATGTCCAGGAGGTTCCTGCTGAGCCGCGTGACCGTCGTACGGCGGGCCGGGTCGTTCAGCGGGATGCGGAAGACCGGGGACGAAGTGTCGGTGATCGCGCTCGCGTACAGCAGGTCGCCGGCGATCTCCAGGCCGTTGGCGCCGAAGACATCCGCGGCCCGGGTCCACTCCTCGTCCCTCGTGCCGTCGGGGCGGACCTTCACGATGCCGGTGGTGAGCTCGCGGCTGAGGTAGAAGTTGCCGGCGGCATCGATGGCCAGGCCGTTGATGCCCCGGATCCCGCCCACGACCTTCTCGGGCACCGGCGTCGCCGCGGCCGGGTCGAACCGCATGATGCCGCCGTCCGTCGCCAGCGGGCTCACACCGTAGTTGACGTACATCATGCCGTCGGGGCCGCGCCGGAGACCGCCGGGGCCGCTCACCGGGAAGCTGGTCCTCAGCGTCCCGTCGGGGGCGTATCCCTCGACGCGGTTCTTGACGAGGTGGGACACCCAGAGCATGCCGCGGCCGTCGAATTCCAGGTTCTCCCGCCAGTCGAGGACCGGGATGCCGCCCTTGCGGAAAACCTCCACGCTCGCCTGCCGCTCGCACGACCCGAGGCGGGCCGCGGCCGGGGCCGGCGCCCCCGCGGCGGCGGCCGGCACCTGCGAGCCGCCGGCCAGGAGCGCGGAGACCAGGCCTGCCGCGAAGAGCGCCTTGCGTATGCGCACCGTCATTCCGTTCGTCGGGGGCAGATCGGGGGGCAGAGCCGTCGCCGAAGCGTCACGACCTGGCCTTTTCAACTGAGAGGAACCGGGGGTGAGTTGAGTTGAGCTGAGCCGGGCTCGACTATAGAAAAACTGAGCAGTAACTATCAATAGGGCTTCGGCCCCGACGCGCCGGCCGAGCGGCTGCGCGAGCAGGGCGAGGCGTGCCTCGGCCGGTCCGGACTGCCGCTCCCGGCCGCCCGTGGCAGTACGAGGCAGGTCAGGGCCAGGCCGGCCGCGCTCAGAAAGGCCCCGGCAAGGCCGGTCCAGCGCAGCGCACCCGCCGCGACCAGCACCCCGCCCAGGGCGGATCCGGCGGCCGCTCCCAGGTTGAAGGCGCCCGCGTTGACCGCGACGGCCAGGGTGGGCGCGGCCCCCGCATACCGCAGGATCAGTCCCTGCAGCGGGGCGATGGTGGCCGTGGCGAGCAGGCCGAGCCCGAGGACCACGAGCACGGCGGTGGGCTGCCATACGACCGCGAAGGGCACGAGGGCCAGGACGCCGGTCAGGCTGCCGAACACGCCTCGTACGGTCGCGGACAGGGACTTGTCGGTCAGCCTTCCGGCCACCGGGTTGCCCAGGACGCTGCCCGCGCCGTAGGCGAGGAGGAGCCCGGAGACGGCTGCCGGGGAGAAGTGCGCGACCCGGCCGAGAAGCGGCGCGAGGTAGGTGAAGACGGTGGTCACGCCCGAGAAGCCGACCGCCGTGGCGGCGATGGCCAGCAGGACGGGCCTGCGGGTGACCACGCGGAGTTCGTCCCGCGGCCGCAGCCGCGTCGCCGGGGCCGGCTGCTCGGGCAGCACGGCGGCCAGCAGCGCGGCGGCGGTCAGGGCGAGGGCGGTCAACGCCCAGAAGGGAGCCCGCCATCCGGCGCTCTGCCCCAGCAACGAGCCCAGCGGTACGCCGAGCAGAGTGGCCACCGCGAAGCCGGAGGCGACCGTCGCAATGGCCGTTCCGGTCTTCTCCGGCGGCACCACACCGGTCGTGATCACCATCGCCACCGCCAGAAAAGCGGCGTGGCTGAGGGACGAGACCACGCGCCCGGTCACCAGCACGCCGAAGGAGGGGGCGAGGGCGCAGACCACGCTGCCCGCCGCGAACAGCAGCATCAGCCCCACGGCCAGCCGCTTGCGGGGCAGCCGGGAGGTCAGCATCGTGATCGCCGGGCCGCCGATCACCACGCCGAGGGCGTAGGCGGTGACGGACTGCCCGGCCGTCCCCTCCGGTATCCCGAGGTCCGATCCGACCTGCGGCAGCATGCCCGAGATCAGGTATTCGGCCGTGCCGACGACGAAGACGCTCGCGCTCAGGGCGGCGAGCGGGAGGAAGCTCTTGCTCATGCCGCGGACGCTAGACTCTGACATCGATGTAAGGGTCAAGTAGTCGTGGGGATCCGCAGGGCGAGCGGCTCGTTCCCACCTGCTCCGACCTGCTCGCGGACCTCTGCAGGGAACGCGACCGGATCACGCGCGCCATCACCGACCTGCAGACTTCCCGGGCCGCGCTCGACGGCGTCATCGCCGCGGCCCCCGCCGAGGTGGCCCACCGGGCGTCGGTCTCGCTCGGGGCGGCCGTGCCTGCGTGACGGTCCGTCTGACGTGCTGTATCACGCGGGTCGTCCCGACTGGCGCGTGCCCGCTGGGCTGACGGTGTTTGCCCCTCCCGCCGGGGCCGGCTCACGCGGGTGAAGATGCCGGGCGGGAGGTTCGGCGGGCCGCCTCGCGCGGTACGGCTGCCGCAATCGGCGCGGACCCGGTGTCCGTGGCGGAGCCCGGACCGGGAACAGGCGGCGGTGGCGCAATGAGAGGCTTCACGCGGGGATGGCGGACACGGGCGGGGGTCGCTATCGCTGTGATCACCGCGGTGACGGCGGCGTCCGCGGGACCCGTGGTGGCGGGCCGGGAGCGCGGGCCGGGCGCCGCCGTCGAGGCGGTGATGCGGAAACCCGCGTACGCGCACGCACGGTGGGGCCTGCTGGAGGTCGACGAGAAGGGGCGCACCGTCCGGTCGGAGAAGGCCGGTGAGTTCTTCATCCCCGGCTCCGCGGCCAAGCTGTTCAGTGTCTCGGCCACCTGGCGGACCCTCGGCGGCGGCCAGCGGTTCACCACACCCGTGCTGGCCGTGGGGCACCGGCACCGGGCGGATCGCCCTCATCGAGGCGCTCGGCCGCGCAGGCGTCACCGTCCACGCACCCGCGACCGGGCCCAACCCGGCCGGCCTCCTGCGGCGCGCCCGGAGCGGCACGGAGCGCGTCGCGGCGTACGTGTCCCCGCCCTACACCGAATACGCCAAGGTCATCCTCAAGGTCAGCCACAACCTCGGCGCCAACCTGAGCATCTGCCTGATGGCCGTGCACGCCGGAAGCCACCGCTGCGACGACGGCTTCCGGTCGCTGACCGCCTTCCTCCGTAAGGCCGAGGTCGACCCGCGTCAGCTGCAACTCCTGGACGGGCGCGGCGGCAACCCCGTGGACCGCGTCACCCCGGGGCGTTCCCCCGCCTGCTGCGGTTCCGGGAGCGCACCCCCGAGGCGGCCCGGTTCCGCAGGGCCCTGCCGATCCTGGGCGTGGACGGCTCGCTCGCCGGCTCCTGCACCCGCGCGGCCACCTGCCCGGCCCACGGCAAGGTCTTCGTCAAGCCCGGCACGGTCGCGGGTTTCGACGCCGTCAACGACCGGGGGGCCGTGGGCGGGGACACCCTGGCCGGCTACTTCGACACCGGCCACGGCCGGCGCCACACCTTCTTCATCGGTGTCAACGGCGCCTCCGCACCCGACATCGAGGGCCTCCTGGGCATCCTCGACGACCTCAACCACATCGCGGCCCTCCTCCAGCAACAGGCAGCAGCCATGCGCGGGCACGGGGCGCGGCACCGCGTCGCGCCCCGGCACTGACGGCCCGACAGTCAGGGCGCGCGCCCGGGTGCGGGCCGGCTCCGTGGCTCCCGGCGTCAGTCCATCCGGGCGTCCCACCGGGCGAGGATGCCGGGCCGGTCCCGCAACCCCGCGGTGATCAGCCGCGCGGCGTTCCGGGCCGGCCATGCCCAGGAGTGGTCGTTCTCGGGGCGCGCGATCTCGGCGTCGTAGGCGGGCGCGTCGAAGCGGTACTCGGGGAGCACGGGCGCGGGCTGCTCGGACGGCAGGGTGTCCGGGTGGCGCCAGTCGCTCCACACCACGTGGTCCCCGTCGCGCCGGATGGTGACGTAGGGGGCGCCGCAGCAGCCCTCGGTGCAGTACGCCTCGGTGAGCTGCACTTCCCGGGGTTCTGCCGTGGCCCGCAGGGCCGCCGGGCGTGTGAAGGGCTGCCGTGCCGCACGGCGTATCCAGTGGACCCTGCGGCGGTCGGTGCGGTCGGCGCATTTGGTTGGCTCGGTGGGATCTGCGGGGTCGCCGGCCGGTACGGCGGCGGCCCAGGCGGGTGAGGTCAGCAGGGATTCCAGGATGTCGAGGAGCGCTTCGCGTCGCCCGGGCCGCCAGTCGAGGAGAACACCGGGTCCGCTGTGCAGGTCGAGGGCGACGGAGAGAAGGATCGCGTAGTGGTCGACCCCGGGGCGCAGCCGGCAGGCACGGGTGACGAAGGCCTCGTACGCGGCGACGGCCCGGTCGTAGGCGAGGATCTCGCACTGGTAGGTGCCCGCCCCGGCCATCCTGGACAGCAGGCGTCCCGCTTGGGCGAGGGGGCGGGCGTCGACGGGATCATCGCTGATGACATCGTCGAGCATGACGGCCTCGGCAATCCTGCGGGCGGTTGCGGACCCCACGGCGCGGCGGTCGAGGGAGACGGCCAGCAGACCGGCGCGGGCCGCCCGGTCGTCGTGGGCGAGCAGGGCGTCGACCAGGCGGCGCAGCTCCCGGCCCTCGATGTACCGGCTCAGCCACACCAGGGCCGCAGCCGGGCAGTCGATCGAGGTGAGGGCCGTGATGACCGGGCGGGTGAACGTCCGGAAGAGGCCGAGGACCTTGAGGCAGGGGACGTCCTCGGGCTCGCCGAGACGGGCGAGAAGGCCGAGTCCGACGCTCACGGCCGGTGCACTCGTGCCCGTACGGACCAGACAGCGGCCGAGGGCGCGGGCCGCCGCTTCATCTTTCAAGGGCAGCTCGGCGAGGGCGTGCCGGACGTGGCTGACGCCTGCGCCCAGTTCGTGGAGGCGGCGGTGCACTTCGTCGGCGGCGCGGACCGTGTCGGGTTCGGTCAGCAGCGGGACGATGGCGTCCGTCGCGGCCGCCCGGGCTTCGGCCCGGTCGACGCTGCCGGGCCGCCCGGGCTTCGGCCCGGTCGACGCTGCCGGGCCGCCCGGGCGGGGCCGGGGCCGTGGTCGCCGTGGCCGGATCAGGGTCCGGCAGGCGGTAGCCACCCCTGGGGAGGAGGCCGTCGGGCTCTGCGTCGTGCAACTGCAGGGCGTAGGTGTAAAGGGAGATCCGAGGGGTGAGCGCGCTGCGCTCTTCCTGGCTGCTCACCAGGCGGGGTGGGACTCGATTCCGTAGGTCATGCGGAGGATCCTTCCAGACCCGCCGGGTCGGCCGCCGGCGGCTATCGCGGGGCTTGTGGGGCTTGGTGCGGAGCGCTGCCGCGGACAGAGTGTCAGTCCTTGAGCGCGGCGTGAGCCTGACCAGGTCCGTCGAGGAGGCTGTCGCCGCGCGGGACGAGCTGTTCCCGGAACAGGCGCACACCGTACGCCCGCACGCCGCCGTGCCGGCCGTCGTGGAGGCGGTGCGGCACCGCCTCCACGACGGCGGTCGCCTCGGGCGACGCACGCTGCGGGCACGGCGGTGATCGGCGTACGGCCGCAGACGCGCTGAGCCGCTTCGCCGCCCCCGCCGCCCCGGCCGGGATCAGTCCGCGCCCGCCCCGGACCCGGCCGGGTCCGCCGCCGACGCGGCCTCCCGCCCTTCCCCGGCCGCGTGCCCGGACTGCTGGGCCGGGATGCGGCGCACGCATTCGATGAGGTAGTCGCCGTTGTCCGGGTCCATCGTGACGCCGTGGGCCTCGCTGTGGAAGCCCGGGAACCGCCGGTCGAAGGATTCCAGGGCGCCCAGGTAACGCAGCAGCGGGCCGTCCGGGCCGCCGGTGTTCTCACCGGGCATCAGGACCGGGATGCCGGGCGGGGTGACCGTGACCATCGCGGCCGCCACCCGGCCGGCCGCGTCGGCCAGCCGGACCCGCTCGGTGCCGCCCCGGATCAGTTGCTGGTAGCAGTGCTGGGGCGGAGTGACGGGCTCGGGCAGGTCCTGGAAGGCGGTGTCGAGCAGCTCGACCAGGTTCGTCTCGCGCAGGTGCCCGTGCATCTCCTGGCACAGCCCCTGCAGCGTCCCGCCGGTGTAGCGCCGGGGGTGGGCCTCGACGAGGCCGGGCAGCACGCGCTCCAGCGGCGCGTCCTGGTCGTAGAGCGCCTTGAAGTCCATCAGGGCGTCCATCAGCGTTCCCCACTTGCCCTTGGTGATGCCCATGGAGAACAGGATGAGCGTGGTGTAGCTGTCGGTCTTCTCCACCACGATGTTCCTGGTGGCCAGATAGGCCGTCAGCACGCGGGCGGGGATGCCGCGGTCGGACATCCGGCCGGCGGCGTCGATGCCGGGGCAGGTGAGGGTGACCTTGACGGGGTCGAGCAGGCAGTAGCCCTCGGCCAGCCCCTGGAAGCCGTGCCAGTCGGCGCCCGGCTCCAGCTGCCAGCAGGACGGCTCGGTGCGCAGCAGCTCCGCCGGGGCGTCGGCGAAGGGCAGCCGGTCGCCCGTGGCCGGGTCGGTGACCGTGTCGGGCTGCCAGACGCCGAAGAACCAGCCGGGCCGGTCGCCCGCGGCCGCGATGCGCCGGCCGGTGCGCACCACCGTCTGACGGAAACGGACGGCCTCGGTCACCGCTTCGTCGATCAGCCAGCGGCCCTGCGGCCCGTCCATCATCGCGGCGGCCACGTCCAGGGAAGCGATCATCGGATACAGCGGCGAGGTGGTGCCGTGCATCATGAACGCCTCGTTGAACCGCTCGTGCTCCACCGGCGCCCGCGGCGAGGGCTTGACGTGCACCATGGCGCTCTGCGACAGGGCGGCCAGCAGCTTGTGCGTGGACTGCGTGGAGAAGACGGTGGGGCGCTCGGGCCCGGGGAAGGTGCCGGGGCCCACCGCCATGCCGTAACGCCCCGCGTAGAGGGGGTGGAACCGGGCGTACGCGAACCAGGCCTCGTCGAAGTGCACCCGCGGCGTGCTCGGGGCGAGGGCCCGGGCGACCTGGAGCGTGTCGTAACACAGCCCGTCGTAGGTGGAGTTGGTGAGCACCGCGTACTGCGCCTCGGGGGACACGGCGCCCCGGGTCAGCGGGTTCCGGGCGATCCGGGAGGCGACCGACTGCGCCCCGACCTCGGCCGGCGGCAGCGGGCCCGCCAGGCCGTAGCCGTTGCGGGTGGGCACGAGGTAGACCGGCCGCGCCCCCGAGATGACCAGGCCGTGCAGGACCGACTTGTGGCAGTTGCGGTCCACCAGCGCGATCTCGTCGCGCGTGACGCTGAAGTGCCCCACCATGCGGTCGCAGGTCGAGTCGCCGTGCAGCACGAAGTAGGTGCGGTCGGCGCCGAAGATGCGGGCGGCGTTGCGCTCGGCCTCGCCGACCGGGCCCGTGTGCTCGAAGAGGGAGCCGAGCTCCTCGACCGAGATCGACAGGTCGCTGCGCAGCAGCCGCTCCCCGAAGTGGTCGTGGAAGGCCCGCCCGACCGGGGACTTGAGGAAGGCGACGCCGCCGGCGTGGGCCGGGGTGTGCCAGGAGTACTCGTGCGTGTCGTCGAACCGGCGCAGCGCCTTGAAGAACGGCGGGAGCAGGTCCTCCTGGTAGCCGCGGGCGGCCCGGGCGATCCGCCCGGCGATGAACGGCGCCGTGTCCTCCAGCGGCCAGATGTAGCCGATCACGGTCTCGGCCACCCACAGCGGCAGGTGGTCGAGGTCCTCGCCGGGGGTGATCAGGAAGACGGGCAGGTCCCGGAAGCGGCGGCCCACCACGCGCAGCACGTCCGCACCGCCCGGATCGCCGCCGGCCCCGTCCTTCGCCCCGTCCTCCGCTTCGTTCGCCGCCTCGCCCCAGGGCCGGTCACCGCCCCGCGGAAGGGTCCAGTCCACGACGGCGGCGGCCAGACCGGCCTCGGTGCGCAGCACCGCCCGCGCGTCGTCGCTCGTGGAGGCCCAGCGCACCTCGTACCCGGCGGCCTCCAGCTCCTTGCGGATCCGGCGCAGCTGTTCCGCCCCCGTGCTCCCGCTCTCAGGGGTCTCCCGTACCGCGAAGAGAACTGTCCCGTCTGCCATGCGTGTCCCTCTGCTCCTCTGCGTCGGGCGCATCGGCCGTACCGCCCTATCGGCGTACGGTCCGCTGATCCGCGCGAATGCGCGGCCCCGGAGAGACAACCGGAAGATCACGGGTGGCAGCCGGTGACCGGAGTCGAAACCACCCCGTAGGGGGAACTCGTGTGCCTCGTGATGATCTGATACGTCTACGGAGCGCTCACCTCTGCGCATGGCTCACGCGGCGCTCCTCCACAAGTGCTCACGGGCCGTCATGAACGGTGTAACGGGGGGAACCCGGCAATGAACGAAGGCAGCGTCGTCATCACGCTCGTGGTGGCCGCACTGGTGATACGGCGGCAGCTGCGCACCCGGCCGGTGCGCGCGAGGAGCACGGTGGTGCTGCTGGGATTCCTGGGGGTGCTCGGGGCGGCCGCGGCCGCCTTCGGCGTGGCCTCCGTGGTGAAGGAGCATCCGCTGGGCGCCGCGACCGTCGCCGTCGTGGCGGTCAGCCTCGCCGTGGCGGCGGGTTTCGGCGTGCTGCGGGCCCGCACCGTGAAGGTGTGGAGAGCGCCCGGCGGCGAGGCCATGCGTCAGGGGACGCCCGCCACCACGGCCCTGTGGCTCGTCTCCGTCGCGGTGCACATCGGCTTCGACAAGTGGATCGACCACACCACGGGTACGGGGCTGCTCGGGCCCTCGACCCTCTGGCTGTACGTGACCGTGACCCTCGTCGTGCAGTGGCTCCTCGTACGGCGCCGGGCCGCGGCCCTGTCCTGAGACAGGGCCGCGCACACGGCTACTCCGGCGCCGGCACGGACGCGTGCACGTGGTGCAGGTGCACGACGACGTCGAAGGCGCGGCCCAGCGCGAGCGGCGGAGCCGGCTGGTTGGGGTAGCGGCCGGGGATGACGAACGTGGGGCGCGCCGTGTTCAGCCAGCCGCCGGTGACCGGGTCGCGGCCGGCCTTGCGCAGGTCGACGTAGAAGTCGCGGTAGCGCACCTGGTCGAGGGTGTGCTCGTTGCTGCCGGGTGCCGCGGGACCGACGTTGTACGTCCCCGAGCCGCCCGTCGCCGTCCTGGCGCGGTAGTCGCCGCCGTAGAGGGAGGTGCCGACGGCGAGGTAGTCGCGGCCGGCGAGCTCGCGCAAGTCGGCGCCCATCGTGACGGGGTAGACCTCGGGCATGACGGACTCGTAGGAGACGTGGCCGTCGTGGGCCGAGACGACGATCCGCTCGCCGGTCTGCCGCTGCCACCACACGGCGGTTTCGGCCATGATCCGGTCGCGGTTGCGGCTCGCGGCCCTCGCCTGGGCCGGGTCGTTCCAGTCGGTGGTGTACTCGGTGGCCATGTGTGCGATGACCCGGGCCTCCTGCAGCACCCACGGGTCCTGCTTCGCGGCCCCGGCCAGCAGCCGGTAAGCGGCCGCCGCGTCCTTCGCGATCGACTTCCGGTCGGCGAGCGGCAGGGCGTTGTAGGCGGCCATGCGCGTGGCCACCCCGGTGGGCAGGGCGCGCAGTGCGGCGTAGTGGCGGCGGAGTCCGGGCGCGAGGGCGGGTTCGTTGCGCTCGGCCCAGGTGAGGATGCGCTCGTGCTGCTCGGGACCGGCGTCGGAGAAGTCCATGCCGACGACCCGGACCTGGCGCGGGCTCGTGCGGTTGTGCTCCCGCATCCAGCCGAACAGGTGCGCGAGCTCCTCCGTGTTCAGCAGGGAGTACCCGTCCTGGAACTCCTCACGCATGATCTGCCGGACGTCGCCCTTGCCGGTCAGAAGGTACGTGTTCAGCCGGGTGGCCGCCGACCAGCTGATCTCCATGGCGTACGCGGAGAAGCCTTCGCGCTCGACCAGCTGCCGGAACAGCCGCTCCTTGACCGTGAACAGCTCTTCCGAACCGTGCGACGCCTCACCGATGCCGACGACGGACGCACCCCGGGTCATCGCCCCGAACGCGTCCAGGTCGTCCGAGGGACCGCCGGGCCCGGCGCTGCGCAGCGGGTGGGCGTACCGCTCCAGGCCGGCCACCACGGCGCGGTCGTCGGCGGCGGCCGGAGCGGTCCGGTCAGCGGTCGCGGACGTGGCCGCCGCGCCGGCGGCCGCCGGGCCCAGGAGTGCGGTCAGGGCGAGCGTCGCGCTCAACGCCGGTGCCAGGGAACGCCGTACTGATATGTGTGCCATGCAGGCTGTTATACAGGGTGCCGTTGCCGCCCAAGGTGCCGCAAATCACGCTTGCCGGGCGCTCGCAACCCGGCTGGGATAGGCCCATGGTGATGAAGGAGACCGGGCAACGGCGCACCTCGCGGCCCGTACGCCACGGCGTGGCCCTCGGTGCCCTGACCCTGCTCGCGACGACCGCCCTCGCTCCCGCCGCTCAAGCAACTCCCGCCGCTCAAGCAGCTTCCGCAGCTCAGGCGGCTCCCGCCCCGGCGTCGCCTGTGGCGTGGCGGCCGTGCGCCGAGGCACCTGCCGGACACCCGGTCGAGTGCGGCACGATGCGCGTACCGCTCGACTGGAAGAAGCCGGCCGGAGAACGGACCGACGTCAAGGTCACGCGGGTTCCGGCCCGGGACCGGGCGCACCGCATCGGCTCACTCTTCTTCAACCCCGGCGGCCCCGGCGGTGAGGGCGCCTCCATGCTCGCCTACGGCAGGGCGGACATGCTGTTCGACGAGCCGCTGCGGGACCGGTTCGACATCGTCAGCCTCGACCCGCGGGGCACCGGAGGCAGCCGGGCGCTCGACTGCGGACCCGTCCTCGACCCCGGCCAGGTCGTCCTGCCCCGCAGCGCCCGCGAGTTCGAGGAGATGAAGCGGAACAGCCGGGCCCGGGGCGAGCGGTGCCTGGCCCGGCACGGCGACCTCGTCCGCCACGTCGACACCGCCTCCGTCGCCCGCGACATGGACGCCTTCCGGGCCGCGCTCGGTGAACGGCGCCTCACCTACCTCGGCGTGTCCTACGGCACCTACCTCGGCGCGACCTATGCCCGGCTCTTCCCCCACCGGGTCCGGGCCATGGTCCTGGACGGCCCGCTCGACCACGCCTCGGGGGCCGCCCGCTTGATGCTCGAAGAAGCCACCGTCATGGAGGGCGAGTTCGACCGCTTCGCCGCCTGGTGCGCCCGGGACACCGCGTGCGCCCTCCACGGTGAGGACGCGGGGAAGGTCTACGACCGGGTCGTCGCCCGGGCCGACCGCGCCCCGATCCCGGCACCCGGAGCGCAGGGGAGGCCCGCCGTCAACGGGGACTGGATCCGCATGGCCCTGCCCGACCAGCTCGTGCGCGTCCGCCTGCTGGAGGACGCCCTGGGCTTCGACGCGTGGGCGAAGCTGGCCGAGCAACTGGCCGCCGCCGACCGGCACAACGACGCCACGGGCCTCGTCGAAGGCGGAAGCTACGTCGGCAAGCAGGACAGCGCCTACACCGCCGTCTCCTGCCTGGACCTCCCGCCGCAGTTCACCGGCTACGCCGACGCGGCCGACCGCCTCGCGCGGGCCCGCAAGGCCGCCCCGCGCACCGGCGCGGCCGTCGAGGGCTGGGTCATCTCCGCCAGCTGCGCGGACTGGCCCGTCGAGGCGACCAGCCCGTGGCAGCCGACGCCGGTGCGCGGCGCGCCCCCCGTCCTGATCGCCGCCAACACGCACGACCCGTCCACGCCCCTGGCCGGAGGCCGCCGCCTCCAGCACCAGATCGCCGGCAGCGAACTGCTCGTCACGGACGTGAACGGCCACGTCTCCTCGTACAACTCCGCCTGCGCGCGCGGGCGCGAGACCGCGTACCTGATCAGCACGAAGATCCCGGAAGAGCTCACCTGCCCGGCGCCGGAGGCCGCGGACGGCTCCGGCGGCGGTTCCGGCGGGCCGGGAAAGGCATCCTGACGGACGTCCGGCTCGTCAGTCGCCGAGGGCGAGCCGGACGCCGAAGGCGGCGATGACGGTGCCGGTGACCCGGTCGAGGACCCGGCGCGCCGAGGCCTTCTGCAGAGTGGTGCGGAGCGCCCGGGCGAAGGCGATCAGGACGGCCGCCCAGAGCGAGGCGAACACGATGTGGACGCAGGCCAGCAGGGTGCCGGTCGCCACGTGCGGGGCGCCCGCCGGGATGAACTGCGGCAGGACGGCCACGTAGAAGGCGCCCATCTTCGGGTTGAGCAGGTTGGTCACGAGGCCCCGGCGCCAGCCGGCCCGGAAGCCGTCACCGGCGTCCGGGGACTCCTCCGCGGTGTCCGCGGCGGCGGACCCGGACTCCGCACCGCCCCGCCGGCGCAGGGCCGGTATCAGGATCCGGCCCCCCATCCACACCAGATACGCGGCACCCGCCCAGCGGAGGACCGTGTAGGCGAGGTGGGAGGCGGTCAGCAGGGCAGTGATGCCCAGCGAGCTGAGCACGCCCCAGACGAGGGTGCCGGTCTGGATCCCGAGCACCACGCCCCAGGCGCGCCGGCGGTGGCCGAGGGCGGCGGTGCGCAGGATGAGGGCGGTGTCGAGGCCGGGCGTGAGGGTGAGGAGCCCCACGATCAGGGCGAAGGATCCCAGGGCGGAGAGAGTGATCATGGACGGTCACTGTACCGCCGGAACGTTGAACTCCCCATTTCCTGCCCGGAATCGGGCAGGAGGCATGCAGTATCGTCCCTCGAATGACCGGAGTGATAGGAACGATCGAGGCGATCTGGCGCTATCCCGTCAAATCAACGGGTGGTGAGCGGCTGCCGCGCGCGGACGTGGGCACGCGCGGACTCGAAGGCGACCGCCTGTTCGCCGTGCGGGACGCCGAGGGCAAGCTCGGCTCGGGCAAGAACACCCGCCGCTTCCGCCGCATGCCCGGCCTGCTGCACCTGCGCTCCCGCTACCCGGACGGGCCGGCGGGCCGCCCCGGGCTGCTGGACCCGCACGGCACCGCCGTACCGGACCCGGACGCCTACCTCCGCCGTTACCTCGGCCGGGACGACGTGGAACTGGCCCGCGAGGGCACCGTCTCCCACTTCGACCAGCTCCCCCTCAGCGTCCTCACCACCGCCACACTCGGCTGGGTGCGGGCCGCCGTCCCGGGCGTCCCGGTCGACGAGCGCCGCTTCCGCCCGAACCTGCTGGTGAGGACCCCGCCGGGCACACGTCCGTTCGTGGAGGACGAGTGGTTCGGACGTACGGCGCGGATCGGTGACGGACTGTGCGTGGAGTTCGTGCGCTCCAGCGAGCGGTGCGTCATGACCAACCAGGCCCAGCAGGACCTGCCGCACTCCCCGCTGGTCCTGCGGGCGATCGCGGCCGCCCACGAAGCCCGGCTGGACGCCCTGGCCACGGTGGTGCGGCCGGGCCCGGTGAGCGCCGGGGACACTGTCCGCCTCGTCTGACCGGGCCCGGCCGCCGCGCCGGGCGCCCGCCGGGAGCCGTGCGGGAAACCTAGGACGCTATCGCCCACTTCAGCTGGGCCGGCGCCGACGCCGGGCTTCCGGAGTACTTCGTGGTGTACGCGGGCGCCTTGCCGTAGTCGTCGCCCCCGCTGCCCAGGTACCAGCCCTCCGCCTCGTTCTTGATCAGCTTGGTGGAGGCGTCGTAGGACCACTTCAGCTGCGCGGGCGCGGACGCCGGGTCGCCCGTGTACTTCGTCGTGTACGCGGGGGACTTGGCGGACGAGGTGTCACCGCCGCTGCCGAGGTACCAGCCGTTCGCCTCGTTCTTGATGAGCTTGGTGGAGGGGTCGTAGGACCACTTGAGGTTGCCGGGCGCCGACGCCGCCTCGCCCGAGTACTTGGAGGTGTACGCGGGGGCCTTGGCCGAGGAGGTGTCACTGCCGCTGTCGAGGTACCACCCGGCCCCCTCGTTCTTGATCGGTGCCGGTGAGGGGGAGTCTGCCTGGCCCGTCCCGGGGACCAGGGCCACCAGGGCTGCTGCGGCCACGAGGATCGCGGACCGCCGGGCGAGCGGGTGCACTGGCATGGTCGTCCTGCCGTTTCTGCGCGTGGTTTCGAGAAGGCGAACGGTTCGCCTCAGAACCGCACTGTCGGCAATGAGCATGAGCCAGCGGCCGTTCCGTACCCACCGGAACCGTCCCCCACCACCGGTTCGTGCATGGGCATACGGCTCCGCCGGGTGCGCAGCGGCGGTGCCGCGCGTTCGCGGGCGCCCGGCGTGCGGCGGGCATGCTGCCCGAACGCAGTACCCCGCGGCGGCCTTTCGTGCGCAGAATGGCTCCGGTAGCGGGGGGACACGGGAACGCACGCGAGAAGGGACGCACCACCGGTGACTTCGATCGCAGCAGCCGGCAGCTCCATGAACCGGCAGTCAGGACCGGAACGGCCGTACGACGTCGTGCTCTTCGGGGCGACCGGCTTCGTCGGGGAGCTCACGGCCGCCTACCTGCTCGCGCACGCGCCGGAAGGCTGCCGGTGGGCGCTCGCCGGACGCGGCCGGGCGAAGCTGGAACAGCTGCGGGAGCGGCTCGCCGCGCTCGACCCCGTACGGGCCGCCGCGGTGGACCTGGTGACCGCGGACGCGGGCGACCCGGGCGCGATGCGCGCGCTCGCCGGGTCCGCGCACGTCGTCGCCTCGACCGTCGGCCCGTACATCTGGTACGGCCAGGAGCTGGTGGCCGCGTGCGCGGAAGCGGGCACCGACTACACGGACATCACCGGCGAGCCGGAGTTCGTGGACCTCATGTACCTGCGCCACGGCGCGCGGGCCGCGGAGACCGGCGCCCGGATCGTGCACGCCTGCGGTTTCGACTCGATGCCGCACGACCTCCTCGCGTACTTCACCGTCCGGCAACTGCCCGAAGGCGTGCCGCTGACGGTCGACGGCTTCGTCCGGGCGTCGGGCCTCATCTCCGGCGGGACGTTCACCACGTCCCTGGCGATCGCCGCGAGGCAGCGCCGGGCGCTGGCCGTGGCGCGCGAGCGGAGCCGGTGCGAGCCGCGGCCGGCCGGGCGCCGGGTCCGGGCCCCGCTGGGCGCGCCGCGGTTCAGCAAGGAGACGGGGACGTGGGCGCTGCCGCTTCCCACGCTTGACCCCCAGGTCGTCCGCCGTTCGGCCGCGGCCCTGGACCGCTACGGCCCCGACTTCCGCTACCGCCACTACGCGTCCGTGAAGACGCTGCCCATGGCCCTGGCCGGGCCGGCCGGCGTGGGCGTGCTGGCCGTGGCCGCGCAGGTGCCGCCCCTCCGGTCCTGGCTGGCGGGCCGCTACGCGCCGGGCCGGGGCCCGGACGCGGAGCAGCGGGCCCGCGCCTGGTTCCGGGTGCGGGCCGTGGGCGAGGGAGGGGGCCGGCGCGTGTTCACCGAGGTCTCGGGCGGAGACGCGGGTTACGACGAGACGGCGAAGATGCTGGCGGAAGCGTCGCTGTGCCTGGCCCTGGACGACCTGCCGGTGACGTCCGGGCAGGTCACGACGGCCACGGCCATGGGCGACGCGCTGACCGGACGGCTGCAGGCCGCCGGCATCCGCTTCCGCGTCGCCCACAGCGGCTGACGCGCCGCCGCCCGCCCGGGACGCGCCGCCTTCAGCACTGGGGGCGCTTGCCGTGGTTGGCCGCCTTGCGGCGGGCCCTCTTCTTGCGGCGTCGCTTCGAGGACATGCCGTCTCCTCTCGTGGACTTCCCCCAAATTTATCCGGTTATGGCGTGATGCGCTCACCGGGTCACGACGAGGCTGACGTTGTGCCCGCCGAAGCCGAAGGAGTTCACCAGCCCGGCAGACCAGTTCCCGGCGCGGGCCTCGCCGTGCACCACGTCCAGCTCGATGCCCGGGCCGGGCTCCCCGAAGTTGCGGACCGGGGGCAGCACGCCGTCCCGGAGCGTGAGCAGGGCGGCGACCGCGGCCACCGCGCCGGAGGCCCCCAGCATGTGCCCGGTCACCGACTTCGTCGCTGTGACCGCCACGTGCCCGCCGAGCGCCTCCGTGATCGCCTGTGCCTCGGCCAGGTCCCCCGACTCCGTGGACGTGGCGTGCGCGTGGACGTTGTCGACGTCCTGCGGCGCGAGGCCCGCGTCGCGCAGGGCCGTCCGGACGGCGTGCACCTGGCCCTCCGCGTCCGAGGCGGTGATGTGGTGCGCGCTGGAGGAGACGGCCGCACCGGCCAGCCGCCCGTACGTACGGGCCGAGCGGGCCCGGGCGAACCCGGCGCGCTCGAGCACCACCAGGCCCGCGCCCTCGGCCATGACGAAGCCGCTGCGGCCCGCGTCGAACGGCCGCGAGACCGCCCGGGGGTCGCCGTCGTCCGTGGAGAGGGCCTTCATCTGCGCGAACGCGGCGATGCAGAACGGGTGCAGGGACGCCTCCACGCCGCCCGCGACCACCACGTCGGCCCGCCCCGCCCGGATGAGGTCGAGGCCCATCGCGATGGCCTCGGCCCCGGAGGCGCACGCGCTCACCGGCGTCCGCGCGCCGCCCCGCGCGCCCAGCTCCATGCTGACCCACGCGGCCGGGCCGTTGGGCATCAGCATGGGCACCGCGTACGGGGAGAGTCGGCGCGGCCCCGACCGCTCGAAGACGTCGTCCTGCCCGAGCGTGGTGAGGATGCCGCCGGTTCCCGTGCCGATGACCACGGCGAGCCGCTCCGGCTCCACCTGCGGCTGCCCGGCGTCCTGCCACGCCTCCCGCGCGCCGATCATCGCGAGCTGCTCGCACCGGTCCCACCTGCGCGCCTCCACGCGCCCGAGCAGCGACACCGGATCCACCGGGAGCGACCCGGCCACGTGCACCGGCAGGCCCGCCGCCCACTCCTCGCCGAGCCGGGTCACCCCGGACTCCCCGGCGACCATGGCCCGCCACGTCTCCGGGATGCCGGCGCCGAGCGGCGTGATCCCCCCGACGCCCGTCACGACTGCCTCGCTGGTGCTGCTGCTCATCCTCGCCCCTCCATGCGTAAGTGAGAAATCAACAAGCTGCCGCGCGAACCCGGACTCCTGATCCACCGGCACGAAGACGACACTGCCAGCACGTTGCCGGAATCCCTGTTCGATCAGGCCCACGGAATCGGAGGCCGGAATCTGTAAGATCAGAACAATGCCGTAGGTGCCACGTCAGCCGGGAGAAGGGTTGGGGCGCATGCCGGCGATCCTGCACGCGCTGTCCATCGCCGGGTCCATGGCCTGGGAGATCACCTGGGCGCTGGTCCTGGGATTCGCCCTGTCCGCGGTGGTCCAGGCGGTGGTGCGCAAGTCCACCGTCGTCGCCCTCCTCGGCGATGCCCGCCCCCGCACCCTGGCGCTCGCCACGGGGCTGGGCGCGGCCTCCTCGTCCTGCTCCTACGCGGCCGTCGCGCTGGCCCGGGCGTTCTTCCGCAAGGGCGCCGACTTCACCGCCGCCATGGCCTTCGAGATCGCCTCCACCAACCTGGTGGTCGAGCTCGGGGTGATCCTCGCGCTCCTCATGGGCTGGCAGTTCACCCTGGCGGAGTTCGTGGGCGGCCCCCTCATGATCGCCGTCCTGGCGGTGCTCTTCCGGCTGCTCCTCCGCCCGTCGCTGCTGCGCCAGGCCCGTGCGCAGGCCCGGCGCGGGGTGGCCGGCTCGATGGAGGGCCACGCGTCCATGGACATGTCCGTCCGGCGCGAGGGCACCTTCGCGCGGCGCCTGTTCTCCGGCGAGGGCTTCACGTCCACCGCGCACATCTTCGTCATGGAATGGGCCGCGATCCTGCGCGACCTGCTGGCCGGCCTGCTGATCGCCGGAGCCATCGCGGCCTGGGTGCCCGACGCCTTCTGGCAGGCGTTCTTCCTCACCGACGACCCCGGGGCGGCCAAGCTCTGGGGCCCGCTCGTCGGCCCGCTGGTCGCGATCGCCTCGTTCGTGTGCTCCATCGGCAACGTGCCACTGGCCGTGGTGCTGTGGAAGGGCGGCATCAGCTTCGGCGGCGTGGTCGCGTTCATCTTCGCCGACCTGCTGATCCTGCCGATCCTCAACATCTACCGGAAGTACTACGGCGCCCGGACGGCCCTCTTCCTGCTGGGCACGTTCTACGTGGCCGCGGTCCTCGCCGGATACGCCGTCGAATTCGCCTTCGGCGGCCTGGGCCTCGTCCCCGACCGGGCGCATGCGACGATTCCCGCGGAAGGGGTGAGCTGGAACTACACCACCTGGCTCAACATCGCCTTCCTCGCCCTTGCCGCCGCGCTGCTGGTGCGCTTCCTCCGCACGGGCGGGAAGGACATGCTGCGGATGATGGGCGGCGACCCGGGCTGAGGGCCGGGGAAAGCCGGCCCTCGGCGGGCACGCGTGATTCAGGAAGCGGGGGCCAGCGTCTTCTTGGCGAGCTCGTACGCCGGGAGCATCTCCCGGTGCTCCGCGCTGTCGAACCCGCCGAGATGCACGACGGTCGTGCCCTTAGGCGTCGTCACGGCAAAGGCGTGTTCCTCGTTCGGCTCGTCCAGAAGGGGGCTCTTCACCTTGTAGGCGACTTCGACGGCCGGGAATTCACCGGCTTTGATGTCGGTGAACTCCTTCTCGGTGACGTGCTTCTCCTCGGCCATGAAGGCCTCCATCGCCCCGCGCGGCGACATGTCGTCCTGCTGGGCCACCCATACGCGGATGTAGCCGATCATGCCCGCGGGCTTCGCGTCGATTTCACAGGCGCCCCGGAAGGACTTGTGACCCAGCCACGCGGCCATCAGCTTCGCGTCCTCGCCCGAACGTCCCTTGGGCTGCCAGGCCTTCGCCACCTCGAACGACGCCGGGAACTCGCACGCCGCCCCGGCGTTCCCCACCCGGCCGCCGTCCTTCCACTCGGCGGCCTTCTTCTTGCCGGCCTCGTCCTTTCCGGTGGGGTCGGCTTCTTTACCGGTTTCCCGCTTCGGCTTCTCGCTCTGCTGCGCCGCCGCCCCGGCCGGAGCCGGGGACTTCCCGTCGGTGTCACCGCCCTTGCCGGCGGTGGACGAGCAGCCGGTGAGCATGCCGATGGTGATGACGGCGGACACGGCGCCCGACGTGAGCTTGCGCATGAAGTATTTCCTCGCTAATCGAACTAACGAGGCAAAAGCTAGTTCTCCGGGAGTGGTCTGTTCAAACCGTTACCTCCGGGGCGCTGTGCGCGGGGTCCGCGCTGTTCGGGCCCTGCGGACCGGCGCTCTCCCGCGCACCGCGTTTCCGGAGCTTCGCCGTGACGGAGAGTGCCGCGCACGTGGCGGCCATCGGGGCGGTCATCAGGAGGGTGACCGATGTGGTGCCCAGGCCCGCGCCGTCGGACAGCAGAACCCCCGAGACGAGGGAGAGGACCATGTTGTTCCCGGCGTGGGCGAGGCTGGCGACCCAGACGCTCCCACTGCCGGCGTACAGCCGGACCAGGATCATTTCCTGGAACAGGAAGGAAACCGTCCAGAACAGCAGGCCCGCCGGGACGCCGGAGAATTCGATGTACCCGGTGAAGGCCAGCGGGAAGTGCCAGGACGCCCAGACGAGTGCTGTGACCGCGGTGGCCCTCGCGGGGCGGCCGGGGCACAGGCGGGGCCTCAGATAGCCGGTCCAGCCGAATTCCTCACCGGCGTAGACCGGCGTCAGCAGCGGCACCACGGCCATGAGGACGAGAATGAAAGCCCACGGCGGCATTCCGCCGGCGAACTCCCGGAGGGGGGAGAGGTCCGGAGCCCACAGCCCCAGTGCCGCCGCGAGCCCGAGGGTGGCGGCCGTAAGGGCCAAGGGGCCGAGCCACGCGGCGAGGTAATAGGGCCACGCGCGCCGCCACCGCAGCCGCAGGCCGGAATCGGCGAAGCCCTCCCTGGTGACCCAGCGGCGCACGACGGTCGCCGCTGCGGCCGGCATGAGGCCGAAGGGAAGCTGCACCAGAGGGTTCTGCAGCGACAGGCCCCAGGCGAAACGGGCCGCAAAGATGTAGGCCCAGCTGGCCCCGAAGCAGATCACCAGGAAAGCGGCCACCCCCTGCTTTCCCGTCCTGCTCGTCATGCTCCTCCTGCCGTATTCCGGCCGTGTCTCCGGCGTCATGAACGCGCCCCCGCTTTCTGTTTGTTCGTGCCGTGTGCAGTGCCCGGCAACCTTCGCCGGGAAAGGGCGGGCCGCACATCCCGGCCACGGGGGAAACCGCATCTGGCTCTTGCGGGGGAGGTTTCCGCCGGGACGCGGGTGCGATACTCCGCGGCGTGCGCACGCTCATATCCCTGCCGTCCGGCGCGAAAGCCCTCGGACGCCGGCTCCATCCGCTGCTCGGCGCCGCCTTCGGACTCCTGCCGCTCGCGGTGGCGGTCCCGGTGATCGCGGCCGTTGTCCCGGCCGGCCCGCCCGCTCCGGTCCGCGCCGGACTCCTCCTGGCCGTCTGGGCGGTGCTCTGCGGCGCGGCGGGCCTGCTGCCGTCCTCCCGTTCCCTGTCCGTACGCCTGGCCGACCGCCTGCTCGGTACGGAACTCGGCGCTCCGGGACCGGCGGAGGACGGGGCCGCGCGGCCGCACCGCTTCCGTACCGGCGTGTGGCTCGTCCTGCACGCGCTCGTGGGCGGCGCGTCGCTCGTCGTCACCGTCTTCCTGGTGATGGCCGCCGTCGCCCTGCCCGCCGTCTGGCTCCGCGGCGGAGACCGGATCACCCTGCTCGTGCCCACCGACGTGGCGGGCGGTGCGGCCGGGCTGTGGACACCGGTGGCCGCCGCCGCGCTTCTGGCGTCGGCGTGGGGCGCGGGCGCGGGGGCGGCCGCACTGCTCCGGCTGGCGGCCCCGCCGCTGCTCGGGCCGCGCCCCGACGAGCGGCTCGCCGCACTCGAAGGACACGTGCGGCTGCTCGCGCAACGCAACCGGCTCGCCCAGGAGTTGCACGACTCGATGGGCCACGCCCTGACCGCGTCCACGATCCAGGCCGCGGTCGCGAAGGAGCTCATGGACACCGACCCCGCGGCAGCCCGCCGCGCCCTCACGGGCCTGGAGGAGGCCTCGCGCGCGGCCATGGACGACCTCGACCACGTCCTCGGCGTCCTCCGCGAGGGCCGGGTCGCCCGGACGGCACCGCCGTTCTCCCTGACCGACCTGCACGCCCTGGTGGACCGCGTCCGCCGGACCGGGACGGACGTCGACGCCGGCATCACCGGTGACCTGACGGCCGTACCCGCGGCGGTGTCCCGCGAGGCGTACCGGATCGTTCAGGAAGGACTCACCAACGCCCTGCGGCACGGCGGCCGCTCCGCTCCTGTCCGGCTGCGGGTCGCGGCGACGGCGGCGTGGCTGGAGGTGGAGGTGGCCAACCCGGCGGCCGACCCGGTCGGCCGCCGGTTCGCCGCGCCGGCCGGCCGTCTCAGCGCAGGCCGCGCCCGTACCGGAGCGGCGCGAGGCGGGCAGGGGGTCACCGGCATCGCCGAGCGCGTGCACCTCCTGCGCGGCGAGGTCTCCTGCGGCCCGGGCCCCGCCGGCACCGGCTGGCTGCTCACGGCACGCATCCCGCTACGGTCGGCCCCATGACCACGACCGTCACCGTCCTCATCGCCGACGACGAGGAACTTCCCCGCACCGGCCTGCGGACCCTGCTCTCCGCCCGCCCCGGCCTCGACGTGATCGGCGAGGCCGCCGACGGCGCCGAGACGCTGGCCCTCGCCGCCTCCTTGCGGCCCGATGTCGTGCTGATGGACGTCCGCATGCCCGGCGTCGACGGGATCGAGGCCACCCGGCGGCTGCAGGACGCGCTCCCCGAGCCGCCCAAGGTCGTGGTCATCACCACCTTCGAGAACGACGAGTACGTGTACGACGCCCTGCGCGCCGGCGCGAGCGGCTTCGTCCTCAAACGGGCGCCGTCGGAACAGATCGCCCAGGCCCTGCGCCTGGTCGCCACGACCGACTCCGTCCTCTTCCCGGACGCCGTCCGCCGCCTCGTGGCCGCCCGCCCCGGCCCGCCGCCCCGCCCCGCGCGCGGCGTGCCCGCGCTCACGGCCCGCGAGGCCGAGATCCTCCGCCTCATGGCGAGGGGCCTGTCGAACCCGCACATCGCCGGCACGCTCGTGGTCAGCCTGGAGACCGTGAAGACCCACGTGAGCAACCTCCTGGCCAAACTGGGCGCCCGCAACCGCACGCAGGCCGTGATCCTCGCCTACGAGTGCGGATTCGTGATCCCGGGTGCGGGCGGCCCTGCGGAGACCCCGGCCGGCTGAGGCCGGCACGCGCCGGCGGGAGTGCGGCGCCCCGCGCCGGAAGCTGACCGCGACGCTGCTGTCCGGACGCGGTCCGGTGTTGCGAGGCCGGCACGCATGCGCATACCGATACGTACGGCTGCCGCTGTTGCAGCCGTCCCGGCGGCCTCGCGGGCCCCGCGCCGGACGCGCGCATTTCGGCTGGTGCCGTCCGTGCAAACGGGTGACGGCGGAGACGCGCGCGAGACGTCACGCGGAGTCCTGCGGGAGGCGCTCGATGGCCATGACGGCCACGTCGTCGTCGAGCGGCCGGCCCGCGTAGGCGATCAGGTCGCGGTGGAGGCGCTGCACGATCCCGTCCGGGCCGGACTCCTTCCACGCGGCGACCCGGTCGGCGAGGGGGTAGAACCGTCCGGCGGCGTCCCGGGTCTCGATGACGCCGTCCGTGTAGAGCAGCAGGACGTCGCCCGGGCGGTACGGGAACGACTCCGACTCGTAGTCCTCCTCCGTCAGACCGCCGGCCAGGCCGAGCGGCAGCGCGGGCTCGGCCACCGCCAGGGTGGCGACCCCGTCCCGGCCGAGGACGAGCGGGGGAGGGTGCCCGCAGTTGATCAGCCGGACCACCGGCTGGTGGTCGGGGATGTCCACGACCGCGGCGGTGATGAAGCCCTCTCCCGTCGCCGCACCGTTCCGCGGCTCGGCCATGTCCCAGTAGGTGGCGTTCTGCAGGTGCGCCACCAGCCGCGGCAGCGGCGGGTTGCGGTGCGCCGCCGCGCGGAACGCGCCGAGGAGGGAGGCGGCGTCCCCGATCGTCGGGAGGCCCTTGCCGCGCACGTCGCCGATCATGACCCGGGTGCCCTGGTCGGTCCGCGCGGCGGCGTACAGGTCGCCGCCCATCCGGGCCTCGGCCTCGGCGGGGGCGTAGAGCGCCGCGATCCGCAGGGGGCCCAGCCGCGACGGGACGGGCCGCAGCAGCACCTGCCGGGCCACCTCGGCCACCCAGCGCGCCTGGTTCAGCTGCTGCTCGTGCCGGGCCTGGGCCCGGCGGAAGAACACCAGGAAGACGGAGATGAGGAGCAGCGCGGCCACCTGGGCCTGGTGGTTCGGGGTCGTCAGCCCCCCGTGGAAGATCCCGATCATGACCTGGGCGGTCACGGCGAGGGCCCCGATGAGGCCGGTCAGCGCGGGTCCCTCGAAGGCCGCGGTGATGGCCGGGGCGGCGACGAGGAGGGGGCCCAGGTGGATGTCGGGCGGCGTCAGGAGGTCGACGACCACGACCAGCGCGATGAGCCCCAGGGGCACGAGGACCAGCGAGTGGCCGGCGCGCCACCACCGTCCGAGGCCGGACAACCTGCGCTGAAGGGGCATGAGTACTGCTTACCTTCTCGGTGACCTCCCCGCACACCTGCCGTATCGGCGATCCGGGCCCCGGCACCGGGCACCGTCACGCGTACGGAGCACCGTCAATTGCAGTGCCGATGGCCCGCTGCCGTCATGTAATATTGTCTGCGTCGCCAGGGAAACCGGGCGGCAAGCAGAACATCTGAACACGGGGCTATAGCTCAGTTGGTAGAGCGCCTGCATGGCATGCAGGAGGTCAGGAGTTCAATTCTCCTTAGCTCCACGTCCTCGAAGAGAGGCCGTCCACCACGGACGGCCTCTCTTCCGTTGTGCCGGGAGTCGATGGGCGATCTGCGAAGCTTGCCCCTATGAACTCTCGGTTCCGCTTGCTTGCCGAGCGCTGGCCGGCCGTCGTACCGGGGCTCGCCGCCCTCGTGCTGGCGCTCACGTGGGGACGGTCGCTGTCCGCCGGGCTGGTGGCCCTGGTGAGCTGCTGCCTGGCCGGGGCGGTGCTCGCCGCCGTGCACCACGCGGAGGTGATCGCCCACCGGGTCGGCGAACCGTTCGGGTCGCTCGTCCTCGCCGTCGCGGTGACGATCATCGAGGTGGCCCTCATCGTGACGCTGATGGCCGACGGCGGCGACAAGAGCAGCTCCCTGGCGCGTGACACGGTCTTCGCCGCCGTCATGATCACCTGCAACGGGATCGTCGGCCTGTCCCTGCTGGTGTGCGCGCTCAGACGGCGGGTCGCGGTGTTCAACGCGGAGGGCACCGGCGCCGCCTTCGGGACGGTGGCGACGCTGGCGGGCCTGAGCCTGGCCCTGCCGACCTTCACCACCAGCACGCCCGGGCCGCGGTTCTCCCCGGCCCAGCTCGTCTTCGCCGCCTCCGCCTCGCTCGTCCTCTACGGCCTGTTCGTCGCGACGCAGACCGTACGGCACCGCGACTACTTCCTGCCGGTGACCGCCGAGGGCGAGGTCATCGACTCCGGCGACCACCACGCCGGACCGCCGCCGGCCCGGACCGCCCTCACCAGCCTGGGCCTGCTCGGCGTCGCCCTGGTCTCGGTGGTCGGCCTGGCCAAGGGCGTCTCCCCGGCCATCGAGTCCGGCGTGGCCGCCGCCGGCCTGCCGGCCTCGGTCGTCGGCGTCGTCATCGCGCTGCTGGTCCTCCTCCCCGAGACCATCGCGGCCCTGCGCGCCGCCCGCCGCGACCGCGTCCAGACCAGCCTCAACCTCGGCCTCGGCTCGGCCATGGCCAGCATCGGCCTGACCATTCCCGCGGTCGCGGTGGCCTCCGTGTGGCTCCCGGGCCCGCTCGTCCTCGGCCTCGGCGCCACGCACATGGTGCTCCTCACCCTCACGGTCGCCGTCGGCACCCTGACCGTGATCCCCGGCCGCGCGACCCCGCTGCAGGGCGGGCTGCACCTCTCGCTCCTGGCGGCCTACGTCGTCCTGGCCGTCAGCCCCTGACCCCTCCGGCCACCCATCAGGCTTTGCCCCTTCCGGCCTTGACCCTTCCGGCTTGGTCCAGACCTATTGACGGCGGCCTGGAGCGGTTTTAGCGTGCGACTCCTTTCGAGTGTCCTCGTCGAGGGGGTCGGGCATGACCGGTCGGATGGTGCGTCTGCTGGGGGCCGGCCTGGTCGCGGCCGTTGCCCTCCTCGGGCAGGCGGCGCAAGGCGTGCGGACCGAGGCGCGTACGGAGGTGACGGCGCATCGGCAAGCGGCAGGTGACGTGCCCGGGGCCGGCACCTGTCCCGTGCAGCCGAGACCCGCGGGCAAGGTGCTCCAGGGCTACTGGGAGAACTGGGACGGCGCGGCGAACGGCGTCCACCCGCCGTTCGGCTGGGTTCCGGTCACCGACCCCCGGATCCGCGAGCACGGCTACAACGTGATCAACGCGGCCTTCCCCGTCATCCACCCGGACGGCACGGTGCTGTGGGAGGACGGGATGGACGCGACGGTGAAGGTCCCCACCCCGGCCGAGATGTGCCGGGCCAAGGCCGCGGGCGCCACGATCCTGATGTCGATCGGCGGTGCGGCGGCCGGCATCGACCTCGGCTCCAGTGCGGTCGCCGACCGGTTCGTGGAGACCGTGGTGCCGATCCTCAAGGCGTACAACTTCGACGGCATCGACATCGACATCGAGACCGGCCTCACCGGCAGCGGCAGCATCGGCACCCTGTCGGCCTCGCAGGCCAACCTCATCCGCATCATCGACGGCGTGCTCGCCCGGATGCCCGCGGGCTTCGGCCTGACGATGGCGCCGGAGACGGCGTACGTCACGGGCGGCAGCGTGACGTACGGATCGATCTGGGGCGCCTACCTGCCGGTCGTGAAGAAGTACGCCGACAACGGCCGCCTCTGGTGGCTGAACATGCAGTACTACAACGGCAACATGTACGGCTGCTCCGGGGATTCGTACTCCGCCGGGACGGTGGAGGGCTTCACCGCGCAGACCGACTGCCTCGACAAGGGCCTCGTCGTCCAGGGCACCACGATCAGGGTTCCGTACGACAAGCAGGTTCCCGGCCTGCCCGCGCAACCCGGCGCCGGGGGCGGCTACATGACGCCCGGACTGGTGGCGCAGGCCTGGAACGCGTACCGCAACGGCCTGAAAGGGCTCATGACCTGGTCGGTCAACTGGGACGGCTCGAAGGGGTGGAGCTTCGGTGACAACGTGAAAGCGCTGCAAGGGCGCTGACGCCGCCCCATGCGGCGTTCCCTCGGCCCCGGGCGCGCCGGGAAGCCCGTCGCGCCGGGGCCCATCGGTCATCGGTCCGTCAGCCCACCGCTAGAATGCGGCGTTTGTTCGAATCGATGAGCCGTGGGGGGACCACATGAGGGCGAGACTGAGAGAGACCGCGGAAGAGCTGGCCGGGCTGCTGTGGCGGGAGTACATCGTCTACCGGGACCGGGCGGGGGAGGTGGTGATCCGGGGCGAGCACGTGCAGCGCTGGATCAGCCTCGCTCCCAGCGGCGGCAGCGACGAGATCCTCGTCCGCGCCGGGCGCATCCTGGACGGCGGCACCACCGCTCCGGCGCGCTCGGAGGCGGTCGTGCCGCTGTCGGCGGGCATGGGCGAGCTCGCCGCGGCCTGCCGCCGCCTCCTCGCCGACACCGCGGCCGCCGCCGCGCCGAGCGACCCGGCCGCGGCGAGGGGCGGCCGCCCGAAGGCCGGGAAGAAGGCGAAGGCCCCGAAGGACCGCTCCGGGCGACGGAGCCGCCACACGGGCTTCGGCTCCTGGGTCGTGATCGCGTGCGTCGTCGGCGTGGCCGGGCTCTGCGCCTACCGGATCGTGCTGAACGGCGGGTGAGCGGAGCCCGCTGAGGGTGCCGCGCGGCAGCACCGGGGTCACGTAGGCGCTCTGGCGTCGCACCTGACCCCGGCTCTACCGTGGCCCGTGGGCACGGGCGCGTTTCTCCGCGCCGAAGCCAAGGGCTTGTCATGAACTTGACATCCACCGGGCGTCTTGTGTCCCACGTTCCGCGCCCCGCCCTGCTGTTGCCCGTCATTCCCGCGTCCCGCCACCCGTGACCGATGACTCCAGGCAAGAGGTGAGCCGTGTTCCTGCGCCGCAGACGCGCCCGTCGACTGCGCCGACTCAGTGTCGTCGCCCTCCTCCTCGGCGTCGTCGCCGCCGTCGCCGCCGGGCCCGCCCGGGCGACGCCCGACGCCGCCTCCCGGGGCCCGCTGCCCCTCGTCCAGCCGATCGACCCGCAGCACTGGCGCAACCCCGACGACATGACCTGGGCCGAGTACCGCTCCGTCCCCGGTACGGACTGGGCGAACCCCGCCCGCGTGCCCACGCAGCGCAAGTTCAAGGGAGCGCTCGTCCTGCTGGACTACCCCGACGAGGACTTCTCGGTCACCAAGCCCGCCGGGGCCGCCCGGTTCGGCAACCCGCTGCCCAGCGCGTCCGGCATCCCGCGCGACCGGCTGGCCCGGTTCTACGAGGACTTCCTCAACAAGCCCGGTGCGCTCAACCACGGGCACACCATCAACGAGTACTGGATGGAGGACTCCGGCGGCCGCTTCGGCGTCGGCCTGACCGCCTTCGGCGCCTACCGCATGCCGGGGAAGTCGTACCAGTACGGCATCGAGCCCGGCATGAACCCCGGCGCCTGCCCCGTCGGCGACACCTGCGGCAAGGACATCCGCGCCGACGGCAAACGGGCCTGGATCGCCGACGTGGGCGCCGGCAGGGCGAGCGAGTTCGACTTCGTCTTCTACCTCACCGCCGGCGTGGACGAGTCCTCGGCCTGGCAGGAGTTCGGGCCGATGAAGTTCCGGTCCGCACAGGACGTGCCGGCCGCCTGGGGACCCCCGTCGCCCCTCGCCTCCGGCCTCAACGCCGCCAAGACCCGCTACGTGCCGTGGACGTCCTGGCAGGCGGCCGCCCGCATCTGGCCCAACGCCGCGGACGGCTCCTCCACCCAGGCCGAGAGCTCCGGCATGGCCACCTTCGCCCACGAACTCAGCCATATCCTGGGCATCGGCGACAACTACAACAACCCCTACGGGACGCCGCTCAGCCGCTCCTACACCGGCATCTGGGGCATGCTCTCCCGCGGCTCGTTCAACGGCCCCGGCGGACCGCACAACCGCTGGCAGATACCCGCCACCGCCGGCGGCTCCATGGGCGCCCAGCACGTCCTGCGCGACAAGATGAAACTCGGCATCGTCGACGAGAAGAACGTCCTCCGCCTCGACCGCGACGCCCTCAAGAACTCCGGCCTCGTCGTCGCCCGCGTCACCGCCCGCTCCGCCCCGCCCGGTGAGAAGGGGCTGACCGGCGTCAACATCAGCATGGGCCGCGACCTGTCCCCGGCGTGCGACCGCACCACCGACCCCCTGTGCGACGGCGGCGGCTACGACAACTACACCGTCGAGGTCGTCGACCGCATGGGCACGGACTCCTTCACCCCCGACAGCGGAGTCCTCCTCAGCAAGACCAAGAACGCCGACCGCGCCCCGTTCGCCTGGGTCGTCGACGCCCACCCCGAGGACATCGGCCTGGTGGACTTCACCCGCCCCGACGGCACCCCGCAGAAGATCACCGTGGGGGACTACCGGCAGCTCAGCGACGCCCTCTTCCACGCCGGCGCCGACTCGGGCAGCTCCTACGAGTACACCGACGAGGCGAACCGGCTGCACTTCTACGTCCTGAACGTCCAGCGCGACGCCACCGGCGTGCTCTCCTACGACATCGGCGTCAAGTCCCTGGACGGCGCGGGGCCGCAGGTCCGCGGTGTCGCCCTCGGCAAGGGCACGGTGAAGCGCGGACCCGAGCGGGGCCGCGCCGTGTGCACCTTCGGCCTCGCCAACACCGGGAAGGCCGCTCCGCAGGGCGATCCGGCCCCGTCCTCCGACGTCTACCGCCTGTCCGCCACGGCCACGGGGCGCGGCTGGTCCGCCTGGCTCCCCAACCGCCTGTCCGCCGCGGCCTCCGGCACCTCCGTCCCCGTCGACGTCGCCGTCACCGCCAAGCCCGGCGCCGACCGCAAGGGAACCGTCACCCTCACGGCACGCTCCGAGAGCGACCCCGGCAAGACGGCGAAGGCCACGTGCTCGCTGTCGAAGGCGGGGAGGTGACGCCGGGACCCGTTCCGCCGGCCGGCGGCATCCGGAGCTGCCGGGTGCCGTGATGTCCAGGCGGAGTCACTCGTCCGTGTGGCCGGTCGCTGCGGCCCCTGCCCCGGGGCCGCCCGCGGCCGGACAGTGGCCGGGACGAGAAAAACTTCGCCCGCCCCATGGAGGCCCTGTGACCGGCGTGATCACCGTTGGCGTGGACGGCAGCGAGCACGGCGGAGCCGCGGCGGACTGGGCCGCCGCCGAGGCGGCGCGCCGGGGCACGGAGCTGCGCCTGGTCCACGCCTGGGTCCGGCGGCCCCTGGACCTCCCGGTCACCGTGGACACCGAAGCGCAGCAGCGCTGGGCCGAGAGCCTGCTGCGGGAGACCGTGACCCGGGTGGCCGGGCAGCGCCCCGGCCTGCCCGTCACGGCCCGGCTCCTGCCGGCCGACCCGGTGCCCGCGCTCGTCGCCGAGGCGGCCGAGGCCGACATGCTCGTCCTCGGCTCGCGCGGCCACGGAGCACTGATCGGCTATCTGATCGGCTCCATCGCCCTGCACGTGCTGCGCCAGGCCAGAGGACCGGTCGTCCTCGTGCGCAGCCGCGGCGGGGCGCAGGAGGCGGCCGAGGCGATCGGAACGGGGACGGCGGAAGCGGGGCCGGGGGAGACGGGGACGGCGGACGAGGAGGTGCTGGCCGGTGTGGGGGAGGAGGCCGACGGCGTCCTGGAGTTCGCCTTCGCCGCCGCGGCCGCACGCGGAGCGACGCTGCGGGCCGTACGCGCCTGGACGCTTCCCCCGGTCACCGACTGGGGACCCGGCTCCATGCGGCTGGCCGACGAATCCGGGGGCCTCGCCGCGCTCGAGGAGAAGCGGCTGACCGACGCGCTCGGGCCGTGGCGCGCGCGGTACCCGCAGGTCCGCATCGTCGAGCACGTGGAGATGGGGAGCGCGGCGCAAGTGCTCCTGTCCGTCTGCGGACGCGCCTCCCTCATGGTCGTCGGACGCCACGTCTCCGGCCTCTACGGCATCCAGCGCATCGGGCACGTGGCCCATGCGGTCCTGCACCACGCGCCGTGCCCCGTAGCGGTGGTTCCCCATCCGTGAACGGCTCCTGACGGCCCGTCGGAGGCGAGTGCCGGGCTGTCAGGAGCCGTGCGGACTCCGTTCCCGTCAGCCGAGGGCCGCCGCCAGGATTTCGGCGGTCCTGGCGACGAGGGGGCTGTCCCCCTGGGCGCCGGCTTCGTGCTTGGTCGTGAGGACGGACATGACGATCGGCGCCCCGTTCGGGGGCCGGACGATGCCCACGTTGTTGCTCGTCCCGTACGAGCCGGCGCCCGTCTTGTCCGCCACGGTCCAGCCCGCCGGGACGCCCTTCCTGAACTTCTCGGTGCTGGTGGTGTTGGCGAGCAGCCAGCCGGTCAGGCGCTTGCGGTCCGCGGGGTCGAGCACGTCGCCGAGGACGAGGCGCGCGTAGGTCCGGCCGATGGCGCGGGGGCTGGTGACGTCGGCCTTGCGGTCGGGCTCCGCCGAGTTCAGCGCCGGCTCCCACCGGTCGAGCCGGGTCCGCGACGGCGAGTTCCTCGCCCGGCGCATCCGCCCCGGATGGACCGACTGGTTCCACTTAAGTGCCGTCCGGCCTCATTTGTGGCGGCATATGATCACGCGGTGAAGAACTGGTGCCGCCGCGTGGGCGGGCTGTCCGTCGTCGGGGCGCTCCTCGTGGTCGCCGGCTCGTCGTCGACGGCCGGTGCCGCGGCCCGTGCCGTGCCCCGGCCGTCGGCGCGGGAGGCCGCCCACTGCCGTGCTCTGCATGCCGCGCTGCCCACCGCCGTGGCGGGTCTGGAGCGGCGGGCCTCCCGGCCCGCGTCGGAGTTCACGGCGCAGTGGGGTGAACCGGCCGTCTTCCTGCGCTGCGGAGTGCCGCACCCCGAAGTCCTCATGGTCGGCTCCAGGAGCTACGACCGGTACGCGGCGGCGTGGGACATCGGCGGCATTGCGTGGTTCCCGGAGCAGCAGGAGGACGGCGGCGTCCGCTTCCTGGCCACCCACCGCGCGGCCTGGGTCGAGGTGACCCTGCCGAAGGAGTACACCGGTGGCGCGGGGGAGGTCGACGGGCCCGGCGTCCTCGCCGCACTCGCCGCAGCCGTTGCGAAGACGATCCCCGAGGGCTACGTCTGACGCGGCCTCAAGGTGCGCTCCGGAGGGTACCGACGCCCGGTCGGTGCGGTGCTGCCGGTTCGCGCGCGGTGAGGTGCGAACTCGTTTACGGACGGGGCCTGGTGGGGTAGGACCTGGCCCATGGGGAGAGCCTTCCGGAGAGTCACTCGTGCTGCTGTCGCGCTCGCCGTCGCCTGCGCCGGAGCCCTCGCGGCCGCGCCCGCGGCGCCCGCCGCCCAGGCCGCCGCGACAGTGGGCGCCTGCAGCATGGACACGGCTGCGCAGGGCATTGCGACGGCTCCGTCCGGAGGCCCGGTGGAGGTTCCGCGCGCCGACGGCCGGACCGACCAGTTCCAGGTCTTCTACGACGCCACCGCGACGCAAGGACTGCCGTTCGTGTGGCACCGCGGGCAGAACGCTCCCGGCGGGCCCTACGGGGCCTGGGAGCGGGTGAGCTCCGGCACGGTCGGCCCCAAGGCGAGCTTCGTGACCGCCACGGAGAACGCCGCGGGCGGCCTGGAGGTCTTCTGGCTCGATCACGGCGGCTTCTGCCACTCCGTGCAGGGAGCGGCGGGCGGGCCGTGGTCCGCGCCGGAGGACTTCGGCCTCCAGCCGTCGCCCTACCACGGCTTCCTCGTGCTCTTCAAAAGGTCGAACGGGACGCTCATAGCCATGGCGTCCTCCGGCAAGCCGGACCGGTCCATGGAGTCGCGCACCCAGCTGAGCTCCGACGGCGTCTGGCGCCCGGTGGCCGCCATGGGCAAGGTGCCCGAGGACATCGTGGGCCTGGGCCAGCCGAGCACCGTCACCGAACTGCCCGACCGCCGGCTGAAGGTGACCGCCCGCGAGTGGAACCGCGACCGCTACTGGCAGATCACCGAAGCGGCCCCGGATGACGGCATGCCGCGCGGATGGTGGCCGGCACAGTGGCAGCTCTGCGCGACATCCCGGTGCGATTGACCAGCGGGTATGCCTGACCCGGCCGGTCCGTGCTTTCCCGGCGGGGGCCGCAGGCCGGTCCGCGGGGGCCGCCGGCCGGTTTAGGCGGGCGGAGCCCGGGCACCCGACGGGTTCCAGCACCTGTGGTCACCAGGAGGAACGCACGATGGACCGGGGAAGCAGCAAGCACGGCGCCAAGCGGGACGACGAGCTGAAGAGGGAAGTGCAGGAACTGACCCGGTCGGGCCGGCCGACCCGGACCGAGGAGTGGCGCGACGCCGAACCCCTGGCCATCGAGGAGCCGGAAGGCGAGCCGGGCGCAGCACCCGGGGCCGGCGAGCGCGGCGCTTAGGGGGCGACTGGAGCGGGAAACGCGGGCCGGGCCGGTTGGTGACAACCGGCCCGGCGTCGCGCGTCGCGCGGGCGGTCCGTCCCGCCGGGCGCCGCGCTCACCGCGTCAAGGATCCCGGAAGCGATCTGTTCCTGGAGGCGCCGCCTGCCCGAAGGCTCACAGCAGCGAGGCTTACAGGCTCATAGCAGTGTTCCCAGCGGCCCCAGGTCGAGGTTGAGGTCCTCCGGCCGGAGGCCGTGCAGGGCGCACAGCTCCTCCATGTGCCGGGCGAGGGCCATGAGGGTCTGGCCGATCCGTTCTTCCTGCTCCTCGGTGAGGTCGCCCGCCTCGGCGCGGCGCAGCGCCTGCCGTTCCATCAGCTGCCGCAGCAGTTCCACGACGGTCAGCACCAGGCGGGCCAGATCGCGCTCCGCCGTGTCCCGGTCCAGCTCCACCCGGCGCGTCATGACCCGGCCTCCCACGGTGCGGGCACCGCCGCGTTGACGGAGCTGATGAGGGCGTGCAGGTCGATGCGGACGAGGTCGACGTCGGCGATCCGCAGAGTGAGGTCGCCGGCGATCACGACGCCGCCCGCCAGGAGCCGGTCGAGCAGGTCGACCAGGGCGGGGCCGCGTTCGGCGGGCCGGTCGCTGCCGGTCACGGGACCTCCGCGGTGATGCCGGCCCCGTCGGCCCCGGCAGTCCCGGCAGCGTCGGTCCCGGCAGTCCCGGCGGCCCCGGCGAAGGAGTACGGGGCCCAGGGGCCGGTCAGGTCCACGCGCATCCCGTCGTCCGGGGCGCGCTCCGCCAGCCGGGCTACGGCCGACGTGAAGCGGGAGCCGTCCTCGCGGCCCACGAGATAGGCGGCGTTGAGGACGTTGCGTCCCGTCCGGCCGGAGAGCCGGGGATTCTGCGGCGGGTGGAGCCGGTTCTCCCGGGCGAGGGCCGTGAGGGCGGAGTGGATACCACGCGCGACCTCGTCCTCGTGCCGTGCTCCCTCCTGGGCCGCCCGCCGTTCGGCGGCGCGGAGGCGGAGGTAGTCGCGGCCGGACGTGGCGGCGCGCGGCGTGTTCTCGTGCGGTCCGTTCCCGCGTGGCGCGGTGGCCGTCTCCGCGGGCGGCGCCGTGCCGAGGGCGTAGACCTTGACGCCCCATTCGGTGCAGCCGTCCAGCCGGTCGAGGGCCGCACGCAGCTGTTCGTGGCGGGCGTCCACCATGGCGCGGACGCCCGCCTCGTCGTGGAAGACCGTCGCCAGGCGCAGCGGCAGGACGCCCGGGGCCACGTCGGCGGCCGCACTGATCACCCGCTGGTGGGCGCGGGCCGTGCGTTCCAGCCAGTCGAGGTCCTCCAGATTCGCCGCCAGCTGCTCCTCGCCGTGGTCCGCCGCCGGCACCGGACCGGCGAGGACCATGAGGTCCCGGTGGTGCAGGGCGCGCACGCGCCCGCCGGCGACGCCGGACACGGTGTCCAGGGCGCCGGCGACGGCGCCGGACGCCCGGACGACGGCGTAGGCGTACAGATAGCGCGGGGCGGTGCTCGTCACCCTGATTCCTCCTGCCGTTCCTCCGGCCCGGTCCGTTTCTGCCGCCCGGCCCGTTTCCGCGGTCCGGTCCGTTCCTCAGGCCCGGCCTGTTCTTCAGGCCCGGTCCCTTCCTCCGGTCCGGTCCGTTTCTCCAGTTCGGCGACGCGCGCCGCCAGGCGGCCGATGTCGTCACCGTTCCTCTCCACGGACTCCGCGCGGCGTGCGCGGGAGGAGAGCGAGGGGTCGCTCTCCCACCAGTCGATCCCCATCTCCTTCGCCTTGTCGACGGAGACGACGATCAGCCGCAGCCGGATGGTGAGGAGCTCGATGTCGAGCAGGTCGACGCGGATGTCGCCCGCGATGACGATGCCCTTGTCGAGCACCCGTTCGAGGATGTCGGCGAGATTCGCCGGGCCCTGCGCGGGCACCGCCGCCGTTCGCTCGCTCATGTCGCTCCGCTTCCGCCGCTCATGTCGCCCCGTTTCCGCCGACCGGCCCGCGCACGTGCTCCAGGCGGTCGAGGAGGGCGTCCTCCAGCCGGTCGAACTCCTCGTCGTCGATGCGGCCCGCCGCCCTGCTCTCCTCGAGCGCCTTGAGCTCGCCGCGCACCACGGCCGGGTCGTAGTACAGGCGCTCCGCCTCCTCCACCACGCGGCGCAGCACCCAGCCGACGAAGCCGATCATTCGACGAAGCTGTAGGGCGGCAGCGGGCCGTGGACCGTCAGCTCCAGCTGGGGGTGGGCCTTCTCGAGCCGGCGGACCTCCTGGACCAGCTTCTGGGCGGCGCTCTCGCCGACGAGGTAGGAGGCGTTGAGGAAGCACCCGGAGTTCTCCGGCCCGGTCCGCTCCTGCTCCGCCAGCGGTGCCAGCGTCTCGCGCACCAGCGCGGCGTCGCGCCCCTCGCGCTCGCGCACCTTCTGGGCGACCAGCTCGCCGAAGCGCAGCCGCTGTTCGTACGAGCCGCCGCCCTCGGCCCGGTTGGCCGCGGCCAGGCTGCGCAGGCCCGCGTCCTCGGCGAGGACGAGGTGGAGGACGGCGTCCTCCCGGTGGACGGCCTTGACGTTGTACTCGAAGCGGCCGTCGAGCTTCGTCAGCTGCTCGCGGTAGCGGTCCGCGTGCTCGTCGAGGACGCCGCGGACGCGGTCGTCGCTGTCGGAGAGGCTGCCGAAGCGCATGGGCAGGACGGGGACGTGCCGGCCGACCTCGCTGACGACGTTCTGGTGGGCCAGCAGGTCGCGCCGCTTGGGGCGCAGCCGCTCGGGGCAGTCGCTGACCACCGCGGCCAGGTCGTCGTGGGTGATCAGGCGCACGGGCAGCGGCGGGTCGCCGATCCCGGTGAGGTCCTCGGGCAGCCTGGTGTCGCCCGGGCGCGCGATGCCGTAGACGTAGGTGCTCACTACTCCTCCTCCTTCTTGCGGGAGGCGGCCGAGCGGCTGCTCGAGGTGTCCTTGCCGCGCACCGAGCGGACGGTGTCCTGCACGGTCTGCGCGGCTCCGGAGAGCGCGCCCTTGGTCTTCCCGCGGGCCCCGCTCTCGGTCATCTGGCCCACCACGTCGGGGAGCCCGGCGCTCTTGTGCGGGCCGGCCTCCAGGTCGAGGCGGTTGCACGCCTCGGCGAACCGCAGGTACGTGTCGACGCTGGCGACCACGACACGTACGTCGATCTTCAGGATCTCGATGCCGACCAGCGAGACGCGGACGAACGCGTCGATCACCAGTCCGCGATCGAGGACGAGTTCCAGGACGTCGTACAGGCCGCTGGTGCCGCCTGCGCCGCCGCCCTGCTCCACAGGGACAACACTCATCTCGGACAGCTTCCCCTCGCCCCCGGGGGCCGGACCGGCCCGGTGCGCGCGCAGGTGTCAGCGGGATCCGGTCCTGCCGCGTTCGTAGCGCCGGACGCGGCGGTAGCCGGTGAGCAGGCCTTCGGCGTCGAGGGTCACCTCGTAGAGCGCGATCACGCTCATCGTCTCGGGGACGCGGGCGATCTCGACCACCTCGGTCTCCAACTCCCAGCCGTCTTCGGTGCGTTCGAACCGGGAGATGCCTTCCGGGCGCAGTCCGGTCAGTTCGGCGAACTGTTCGTGGGCCGCGCGCAGAACCTGCGGTGCCGTTAGGGCCGGCTGGTCCGGCCCGGGGGATTCCTTGGATGGCTTCGGATCAGTCATGGGGCCTCGTATCTCTCTTGGGGCCTTGCTCTCCGGCTACCACCGCTCTGGTGTTCCAAACCCACGGACCGCGAGGAGACGCCGGGCGCGGCGCGGGCCGGCCCTACTCCATGCGGGCGAACGGGCTGTCGTCCAGGCCGGCGAGCAGCGCCGCCGGGTCCCGGTAGACGGCGACCGCCCCGGCCGCCTCCAGTTCGGCCTTGCCGATGCCGCCGGAGAGCAGGGCGATGCAGTCCACGCCCGCCGCGCGCGCGGCCTTGACGTCCCAGACGGTGTCACCGACGAACAGCGCCCGGTGCGGCGGCACGCCGGCCTGCTCCAGCGCCCGGTGGACGGGGTCGGGGGCCGGTTTGCCGGCGTCGACGTCGTCGGCGCTGGTGGCGGCGAGGATCGCGTCGTCGGCGCCGATCGCGCGGCGCAGCGCCCGCAGTTCGGACCCCTCGGCGGAGGTGGCCAGGACGACCGACCAGTCCCGGTCGGCAAGGGCGCGCAGCAGCGCGGCGGCACCCTCGAGAGCGGGCAGCCGTTCGAACCACGTGGCGTAGAGCGTCTTGTGCGCCGCGCTGAGGGCCTCGTCCTGCTCCCGGTCGCGGTCCTCGCCGAGCAGCCGGTCCATCAGCCGGCCGGAGCTCATGCCGACGGTGTGGTGGATGTCGGTCATCCGCACCCGGTGGCCGGCCTGGCGGAAGGCCTCCCACCAGCTGACGGCGTGCAGGTAGTTGGTGTCGACGAGGGTGCCGTCCACGTCGAAGACCGCCGCTTTCGGGTGCGGGGAGCGGGCGGCGGTGGTCATGTCGTCATAAGCCGTCACGGTGCTCTCCTTCGCCGGTGACCGGGGACGGTCTTCCCCTTCCCCGGATGAGCGGGGAGGATCTTCCCCCTTCCCCGGGTGAGCGGGGAGGGGCCACGCCCCGCCACGCTGGCACATCCTCCGGGCGGACGCCCGCCGCCCGTACTCCGTACGGCCCCCGGGCGTGCGGGGCGGCCGCCCGGCCGGGCAGGTTCCCCGCGGGACGGTCCCGGACCGTACCGTGGCCCCATGAGTCCCCTGAACTTCGACCGCTTCTGCGCCGAAATCCCCGCGCAGACGGATCTGTTGAGGTCGCACGTCAAGGGCGCCGGCATGCGGGCCCCCGTGCCCTCCTGCCCCGGCTGGAACCTCGGGCAGCTGCTGCGGCACGTCGGCGGAGCCCACCGCTGGGCCGAGGAGATCGTCCGGACCAGGGCCACCGGACCCGTCCCCGACGACCTGGTCGGCGACGCCGCCCTCGCCCGCCACGCCGACGAGGACGGCGCCGTGCTCGACGCGTGGCTCGCGGAGGGCGCCGAACGCCTCGCGCGGACGCTGCGCGAGGCGGGGCCCGATGCGGAGGTGTGGTCGGTGACCGGAGAGCGCACCCCGGCCTTCTGGGCCCGCCGCATGACGCACGAGACGGCCGTCCACCGGGCCGACGCCGCGCTGGCCGCCGGCACGGACTACGACCTCGGGGAGGACGTCGCCCTCGACGCCCTCGACGAGTGGATGACGTTCAGCACCTTCCCCGAGGCCGTCGAGGCCCCGCCGGGCGCCCCCGCCCTGCTCGGGCCCGGCCGTACGCTGCATTTCCACGCCACCGGCCCGGCGCCGGGCACGACCGCGGGGGAGTGGCTGGTCGACCTCACCGGCGCCACCGCCCGCTGGAGCCGCGGCCACGCGAACGCCGCCGTGTCCGTACGCGGCTCGCTGACCGACCTCGTGCTGTTCCTCTACCGGCGGCCCACGCCCGGCGGGAGCGGCGGCGTCGAGATCCTCGGCGACGAGCCCCTGCTCGACCTGTGGCTGGAACGCGCGGGATTCTGGCTGAAGGAGTGACCGGGGTGCTCTGCGGGACGGGCGGTGGGTGAGTCGCCGTCTTCCTGCGGGCGGGGACGCCCTAGGGCTCGGGCGGACCCTACGGCTCGGGTGGCCCTACGGCTTGGGGCCGGGCGGTGCCGCCGCCCGTATCGCGGGCAGCGCCAGCACCACGCCGACCGCCACCAGCTGCCACACCGCTCCGAACCCCAGCACCCCCTGCGTCCCCAGGAGCACGGACAGCGGCCCCGCCGCGGCCAGCCCGACCGGCCCCAGGGCGAACGCCCCGAACGAGCCGTAGGCGCTGACCCTCGCCAGCGCCTCCGGCGGCACCTGGCGCTGGGTGGCGGTCGCGTAGAAGATCCCGCTGAGCGCCGTGCCGGCGCCCGCGGCCAGCGCCGCGGCGCATATCCAGGGCAGCGGCCGCCCGGTGGCGAGCGCGGCGGACGGCAGCGACCAGCCCAGCGTGGCGGCCGTGGCCAGGAGGAGCGGCCGGCGCGGCCGGCGGCCGAGCACGGCGACGCCGCCGGCCACCGCGCCCGCCCCGTACGCCGCCATGACCAGCCCCCACGCCGCCGCGCCGCCCAGCCGCTCCTCGGCGACGACCGGGCCGAGCACGAGCAGCGGCGCCCACACGAAGAGGTTGAACAGGCACACGTGCGCCGACGTGACCCACAGCCAGGTGCGCGAGCGGAACTCGGTCCAGCCCTCCCGCAGTTCTGCGGCGAACGAGGCGCTGCCCGCCGTCCGCGGGCCCGGACCGGGCAGCAGGGCCAGCGCCACGATGCTCACCCCGTAGCTGGCGGCGTCCAGCGCGAGCACGCAGGACGGCCCGGCGACCGCCGTCAGGACGCCCGCCAGGGCGGGCCCCGCGACGGACGCCGCCGAACGCGCCACGCCCAGCAGGGCGTTGGCGTCGGAGAGCGAGTCCTCGCGGACGATGCGGGGCACGAGCGCGTCCAGCGCGGGGGTGAAGAGGGCCTCCGCCGCACCCCACAGCGCGACGAGAGCGACCAGCAGGCCGAGGCGCGGAAGTCCGCCGAGCAGGGCCAGGGCCAGCCCCGCCTGGGTCAGGCAACGCAGGGCGTCGGCGGCCAGCATCACCTGACGGCTGCCCAGCCGGTCGGTGACGACGCCGCCCGCGAGCAGGACGAGGACGAGCGGCAGGATGCGCGCCGTGAGGACCCAGCCCAGCTCGCTCCCGGCGCCACCCGCCCGCAGAACCGCGAAGGACAGGGCGATCGAGGCCATCGACGACCCGAGCAGCGACGTGGCGTAGCCGGTGAAGAAGAGGCGGAAGGGCCGCTCGCGCAGCACCGCGGGCGGACGGAGATCAAGTGACATGCAGGCAGGGTGCAAGGCCCGCGAACGGACACGCTAGGACCCGGCGAAATGAAGCTGAGCCGAGGAGGGTCAACTTATGCTGTTGTCAGACCCGCCAGAGGAGTTGTTTACTGCGGTCCACGGGATCATTTACCGCGGTCCGCCGGCCGCTGCCGCGGTCTCCCAGCCGTTCGACCCTCCGGAGGACAGGGCGCCGTGAACCGTCCCGTCGAGTACGCCGTCGCCGTCGAGCGGTACCTCGCCGCTTCCGCCCTGCGAGCCGGCTCGCGCCGCATCTACGGCATCGCCCTGGCGACCTGGGCCTGGGCGCTGGCCGACCGCACACCGCCCGTCGGCGAGGACCGCCGCAACGCCCTGCCCCCGTCCGTCCCGCTGGCCCTGCTCGACGCCCCGCACGCCGCCGCCCGGCTGCGCGCCGCCTTCCTCGCCCGCTCGGCGTCCGTCGGCCCCCGTACCGCCAACCGGGAACTGTCCGTCCTCGGCACCGCGGTCGCCTGGTGGCGCGCCCGGGGCTGGGTGTCCGGCGACCCGGTCGCCGGGCTGCGCCCGCTGCCCGTGCCGAAGCGGCAGGACACGGCGGGCCCGCTGGCCCCGTCCGAGGCCGCCGCCGTGCTCGCCCTGCCCGCCCCCTTGCGGGAACAGGCCTTCTGGCACCTGCTGCACGACACCCGCGCCCCGGTCGAACGCCTCCTCGCCCTCGACGTCGACGACCTCGACCTCCCCGGCCGCCGCACCAGGACCCGCAGGCACCCGCCCCTGCAGTGGGGCGACGGCACGGCACGGCTGCTCCCCCTGCTCACGCTCGGCCGCGTCGGCGGGCCGCTGTTCGCCACCGCCCGCGGCCGCCTCTCCTACCGCCGCGCCGCGGAGGCGTTCACCGCCGCCACCCGCCCCCTGGACCCGCGCGGCCGGGGCTGGACGCTGCGTCAGCTGCAGGCGGCGGGGGAGCGGTAGCCCGGCGCCGGGCACCCGCGCTCGGCCGGCTCCGTGCGCGCCCGGCGCTGCGGTTGCGGGCCGGGGGGACCGGTCAGAGGGTTGATTGCGGCAGAACCCCTCACCGCACACAGGGAGGCCCGGTCATGGGCAAGGCGAAAGCGAAGGCCAAGCAGGTCAAGGGCAAGCTCAAGGAGAGCGCGGGCAGCGCGACCGGCGACAAGAAGATGGAGGCCGAGGGCCGGGCCGAGAAGCTGTCGGGCAAGGTGCAGGAGTCCGCGGAGAAGACCAAGAAGTCCATGCGCGGGCGTTAGGCGCCTGCGGGGTGCTTCCAGGACGGGCCGGTTCCGCCGGCCCGTCCTTCGCTGTCCCCCCGGCGCCTGCCTCACGGCAGCGGCTGCTCCGCCCAGATCACCTTGCCCTCCGGCGTGTACCGCGTGCCCCAGCGGTCGGCCAGCTGGGCGACGAGGAACAGGCCCCGGCCGCCCTCGTCCTCCGCCGCCGCGTAGCGCAGGTGGGGTGAGGTGCTGCTGCTGTCGGCGACCTCGCAGATCAGGGTCCGGTCGCGGAGCAGGCGGACGCGGACCGGGCCCGAGGCGTGGCGGATGGCGTTGGTGATGAGCTCGCTGAGGATCAGCTCGGTGGTGAACACGGCCTCGTCCATGTCCCACTCGGACAGCTGCCGGGTGACGTCCGCGCGGGCGCGGGAGACGACCGCGGGGTCGGAGGGCAGTTCCCACTCGGCCGACCGGTCGGGCGCCAGGAGGCGGGTGCGGGCGACGAGGAGGGCGATGTCGTCCCGCTGCCGGGCCGGGAGGAGGGCACTGATCACGGCGTCGCAGGTCTCCTCGGGCGTGCGGCCGGGGTGGGCCAGCGTGTCGCTGAGGATGGCGAGACCCGCGTCGATGTCCCTCTTTCGGTCCTCGATGAGGCCGTCGGTGTAGAGCACGAGACTGCTGCCCTCGGGCAACTGCAGCTCCCCGGCCTCGAAGGGCAGCCCGCCGAGCCCCAGCGGCGGCCCGGCGGGGAGCTCGGGGAACTCGACCGTGCCGTCGGGGTGGACGAGCGCCGGCAGCGGGTGCCCGGCGCGGGCCATGGCGCACGTGCCCGTGGCCGGGTCGTAGATCGCGTACAGGCAGGTGGCGCCGGCGATCGGCACCTCCCCGTCCACGTCCGACGCCTCCTGGTCGATGCGCCCGACCAGCTCGTCGAGATGCCCGAGGAGCTCGTCCGGCGGCAGGTCCAGGGCGGAGAAGTTCTGCACGGCCGTACGGAGCCGGCCCATCGTGGCGGCCGCGTGCAGGCCGTGGCCGACGACGTCGCCGACGACCATGGCGACGCGCGCCCCCGGCAGCGGGATGACGTCGAACCAGTCGCCGCCCACCCCCGCCTGGGCCGGCAGGTAGCGGTAGGCGATGTCGAGGGCGTTCTGCTCGGGCAGGCCGCGCGGCAGCAGGCTGTGCTGCAGCGTGACGGCCATGGCGTGCTCGCGGGTGAAGCGCCGGGCGTTGTCGATGCACACCGCCGCCCGCGCCGCCAGCTCCTCGGCCAGGGACAGGTCGTCCTCCTCGAAGGTGTCGCTGCCCTGCGTGCGCCAGAAGTTGGCGATGCCCATCAGCACGCCGCGCGCCTTGAGCGGCACGGTGATCATGGAGTGGAAGCCGTAGTCCAGTATGGCCTGCGTCCGCTCGACGTCCTGGGTGCGCCAGCCGGACGAGGCCGCGAGGTCCGGCACGAGGACGGCCTTCCCGCTGAGGAAGCCCATGGCCTGCGGCGTGGGCGCCGCGAACCGGTGCAGCTCGCCCGCCCGGTAGAGGGGGTGGTCGTCGCGGACGCCGGCGAGCGCCACCCGGCGCAGCTCGGGCGCGTCGCCGCCGGCCCCGTAGCGGGGCTCGTCGCCGCGCAGGACGGGTTCGGCGAGGTCGACGGTGGCGTAGTCGGTGAAGCGGGGGGAGGCCACCAGGGTGAGCTCCTCGGCGGTGCGCTGCACGTCGAGGGTCGTCCCGATGGCCACGCTCGCGTCGTACAGCAGCTTCAGCCGCTCGCGCGCGGCCTCGGCCTTCCCCGCGAGGGCACGCAGCTCGGTGGAGTCGCGCAGGGTCGCGACGCTGCCGGGCGGGCCGCCCCGGTGGTCGGTCGGCCGGTTGTTCACCGCGAGCAGCCGGTCCCCGACGGGCAGCACCTGGTCGTTGGCGACGCGCCGGGACCCCAGCAGCTCCGCCATCCGGGGGTCGAGGTCGAGGCCGGCGACCGGGCGCCCCTCCACGTCCTGCGGCAGGTCCAGGAGCCGGCGCGCCTCGTCGTTGGCGAGCAGGACCCGGCCGTCGCCGCCGACGATGACCACGCCCTCGCGCACCGCGTGCAGGACCGCGTCGTGGTGTTCGTACATCCGGGTCATCTCGGAGGGGCCCAGGCCGTGCGTCTGGCGCCGCAGCCGCCGGCTGACCAGGGCCGCGCCGCCCGTGGCCAGGGCGAGCGCGGCGCCGCCGGCGAGGAGGACGAGCGGCAGCTGCCGGTCGACGGCGCTGCTCACGGAGCTGACCTTCAGCCCGGACGAGACGAGGCCCACCACGTTGCCGCGGTCGTCCTCGACCGGGACCACGGCCTGCACCTCCTCGCCCAGGGGGCCGTGGACGCTCTCGATGGTGACGTGACCGGCCTGGGAGGGCCCGATCGTGCCGATGAAGGGCTTGCCGATGAGCTCGGGCCGGGGGTGGGTGTAGCGGATGCCGTCCCGGTTCATCACGACGATGAAGTCGACGCCGGCCTCCTTGCGGGCGGCCTCGGTCAGCGGCTGGAGCACCTTGCTGGGGTCGGGCCCGTGCAGGGTCGCCACCAGACCCGGGCCGTGGGCGAACGCCTGTGCGGCGGCGAGCGATCGGTCGCGCGCCGCCTGGAACCTGTCGCTCCGCGCCTGGAGCACGAGCGTGACCACCGCGGCGACGACGAGCAGCAGGACGATCAGCAGCTGCAGCAGGAACATCTGACCGGCGACGCTGCGGCCGCGCGCCACCGACCGGAGACGTCCGGCCGGCGGCACTCGCGAGCCGTGGCGCGTCTGCCGCGGCTCACGCGTGCTGTCTCGGCGCCGACCGGTGAACCAGCGGCCCGAGGGCCCCGAGGAGCGGTCCCGGATTCGGGCCATATCCCATGTCTACCCCGCCGACCCCCGCGGCGCGAACGGGAGGGGCCGCCGGGGCGCTCTCCACGCGCCCCCGACGCCATGACTTTGGGTAATCGTTACCCCCGGGGAGGCCCGGGCGTCCTTGCCGGGCCCGGACCGGCGTCATAGAGTGTCCGCCCTCCGCCAGGGGCACGTTCCCCGGCCTGTGCCCGACGTCCTCTTGGTGAGGTCACCGTGAGCAGCCAGCCCCCGTTACCCCCCTCGCGCCCCTTACGCCGCAGGTCCGTCGCCGCCGTCACCCTGGTCGGGGCGTTCGTGGCCTTCCTCGACGCGACGATCGTCAACATCGCGGTCCCCGACATGGCGGCGTCCTTCCCGCACGACTCCCTGGGGGACCTCTCCTGGGTGCTCAACGGCTACAACATCGCCTTCGCCGCCTTCCTCGTCCCCTTCGGGCGGCTCGCCGACCGCTGGGGCCGCAAGCGGTCCTTCCTCCTCGGCCTCGGCGTGTTCACCGTGGCCTCGGGGCTGTGCGCCCTGGCCGGGAGCGTGCCGGTGCTCGTGGCGGCGCGGGTCGTCCAGGCGATGGGCGGCGCCCTGCTCGTCCCCACGTCGCTGGCGCTGCTCCTGGAGGTCTTCCCGGCCGGCCGCCGGGCCGCGGCCGTCGCCGCGTACGGAGCCGCCTCGGCGGCCGCGGCCGGGATCGGTCCGTCCGTGGGCGGCGTGCTGGTCGCCGCCCGGGGCTGGGAGCTGGTGTTCCTGGTCAACCTGCCGCTGGGCGCCGTGACCGCCGCGGCCGGCCTGCGGCTCCTGACCGAGAGCCGCGAGCCGCGCGGCCTGTCCTTCCCCGACCTGGCGGGGGCCACCGCCCTGGGGACCGCCGTCGGGGCCCTGGCCGTCGCCGCGGTCAAGGGCCAGGACTGGGGCTGGGGGTCGTGGCCCACGCTCGGCTTCCTGGCCCTCGCCGCCCTGGCGCTGCTCGCGGTGGCCCTGCGCTCCGCGCGCCACGCCGCTCCGGTGGTCGACCCGGCGCTGCTGCGGCTGCGGTCCTTCTCCGTGGCCAACGCGGCGTCGCTGCTCTTCGCGGTCGCGTTCTTCGCGACCCTGCTCTGCAACGTCCTGTACCTGACCGCCGTGTGGGACTACTCGGCGCTGCGGGCGGGCCTCGCCGTCACGCCCGCGCCGATCGCCGCGTCCCTGGTCGCCCTGCCGGCCGAGCGGCTGGCCCGCCGCGCGGGCTTCCGGGCCGTCTGCGTCGCCGGGATGCTGGTCTTCGCGGCCGGCGCCTGCCTGTACGGGACGTGGATCGGGCCGCACCCCGACTTCCTCGGCGAGTGGCTGCCGGTCAGCGCCCTCACCGGGCTCGGGGCCGGGGCGAGCCTGCCCGCCCTGGGCGCGGCGGCCCTCGCCGACGTTCCTCCGGCGCGGTTCGCGGTCGGCACCGCCGGCAATTCGGCGGCCCGGCAGACCGGCGCCGTGCTCGGGGTCGCGCTGCTGGTCGCGGCGGTCGGCACGCCCGCTCCGGACGCCCTGCGCCACGCGCTGCAGCGGGGCTGGCTGCTCGCCGCGGCGAGCACGGTGCCGGCGATCGTCCTCACCCTCTGCCTGACCGGCGGAACGGGCCGGACGGGCCGGAGCGGCCGGGCACCCGGCGCCGCGGAGGTCAGTGCCCCCGGAACCGCGGCCACTCTCCGTCGAGCAGAGCCGTGATGCCGTGCCGCATGTCCTGCGAGGCGACGCCCTCCGCGAAGTCCCTCCGCTCCAGTTCGAGATGGTCGGCGAGGCCGGTCGACAGGCTCCGGTCGAGCAGCCGCTTGGCGCTGCGGACGGCGTGCGGCGCGGCGTCCGCCAGCTCGCGCAGCCGCGCCAGGCCCGCCCCGATCAGCTCGTCCGGCTCCACCACCGCGCTCACCAGCCCCTCCCGCAGCGCCTGGGCGGCCCGTAGCACCGGCTGCTCCAGCAGCAGGGTGAGCGCGCGCGGATAGCCCACCACGCGGGGCAGGAACCAGGCCATCCCCGCATCGGTGGACGCGCCGATCGCCCCGTACGCGAAGTGGAACGACGCGCGCCGCGAGGCCAGGCGGAGGTCGCAGGCGAGGGCCAGCGAGAAACCGGCCCCCGCCGCCTGGCCGTTGACCGCGGCCAGCACCGGGCAGCCGATGGACCGTACGGCGAGCACGACGTCGGCGAGCAGCGACGTCAGACGATCGCCGTAGGCGGCGGCGTCGAAGGAGTCACTCGACAGGGCCCGGTGGTACGCGCGGACGTCACCGCCGAGCGAGAACGCCTTCCCGGCGCCCGTGAGCAGAACGCCGCGCAGCGCGGTTTGCGCCGCCAACTCCCGCAATGCGGAACGCAGCTCTACGAGCAGCTCCGCGTTCATGGCATTACCCGTAGCGGGGCGATTGAGGGTCAGCAGGGCGATCCTGTCCTGCGTTTGCACCTGCACGCACCGCGATTGCGGTGGTCCGGCACCTGTCAAATCCGCCGCCCCCACCGCCTCCGCCGCCGAATTCTCTTCCATGGGGGCGAGGTTAGACAGGACAGCTGTAACCGACAAGAAGTCAAGAACAACTAGTGACTTTCCAAGATCACCGTTCTATGGTCCAGACAGCAACGCCCAAAGGGCTCAGCACGGTCCATAGGGCTTGCCGAACAGCGCTGCCCGCTACGGGGGAAATGCATGTCGCGCAACGCTCAGTCCTGTCCCGATTCCTTACCGGCACCCCGCCCCGCCTCCCGGCCCGAAGGATCAGCCCTGGTGACGGGTGCCTCCCGCGGCATCGGCGCCGCGATCGCCCGCACCCTCGCCGCCGAAGGCCGGCCCGTCACCCTCTGCTACCGGCAGGACGAGGCGGCGGCCAAGGAGGTCGTGACGGAGATCGAGCAGGCGGGCGGCACCGCCCTCGCCGTCCGCGCCGACGTCACCGACCCCGCGGCCGTCGAAGCGCTCTTCGCCGCCGCCGAGGCCCGCCACGGACCGGTCCTCGTCCTCGTCAACAACGCGGGCATCCGCTCCGACCAGGTCTTCGCCGCCATGGAGGAGACCGACTGGCAGCCGGTCCTGGACACCGATCTCAGCGCCGTCTACCGCACCATGCGCCGGGCCCTGCCCGCCATGACCCGGGCGCACTTCGGGCGCATCGTCAACATCGGCTCCGTCCTCGGCCGGCAGTCCCTGCCCGGAACGGCCAACTACGCCGCCGCCAAAGCGGGACTCGAAGGCCTCACCCGGTCGGTAGCGATCGAGACGGCGCGCCGCGGCATCACCGTGAACGCCGTGGCACCCGGCCTCGTCGAGACCGGGCTCGTCCGCGACGTCGAGTTCCTCAGACGCTCCGCGCGCACCGCGATCCCCGTACGCCGGGCGGCCCACCCCGCCGAAATCGCGGCGTGCGTCCGCTTCCTGGCCTCCCCAGAGGCCGGATACGTGACCGGCACCACCCTGACGGTCGACGGCGGGCTCTCCGCGGCGGCGTTCGTCCCGCAACTGCCCCACGGCTGATTCCACCGAAGCCACTCCGCTTTCCGGCCCTTACGGTCACTTCTTTCCCGGCCTTTTGCCTCCTCGTTCCGTCACCCCTTCGTCTCTTCGCCCTTTTCCTTTCCGCGTTCTCACGCGCCAGCGAATCGGAGAGTTCCGCATGACCACCACTGCGCCCGACCGTGCCTCCCTGACGGCATTCGTCACCGAGTCACTGACCGATTTCGGTGCCGAACCGGACCTCATCACCCCGGACGCCACTTTCGAGGACCTGGAGATCGACTCCCTGGATCTCGTGGAACTCGGCCAGGGGGTGAAACGGCGCTTCGGCATACAGGTGCGCCCGAAGGACATGGACGGCGTCAAGACCGTGGGAGAGGCCCTCGACGTCATCTTCCGCACCGCGGGGATCTGATGGCCCCTCGCGCCGTGGCCGTCACCGGGGTCGGCGCGGTCACCTCCCTCGGCACCGGTGCCGGCCCGCTCCACCGGCGGGCCGTGGCCGGCGAGAGCGCCTTCACCGGCGGCGAAGGCCGCTGCACGGACTTCGACCCGGCCCCCGCCCTGTCGCGGCGCGAGGCCCGCCGGACCGACCGGTTCTGCCAGTTCGCCCTCGTCGCCGCCGCGGAAGCGCTGGGCCGCGCGGGCTGGGACGGCAAGCTCCCGTACGCGCCCGAGCGCGTGGCCTGCCTCGTCGGATCGGGCGTCGGCGGCCTGGAGACCTTCGAGCACCAGCAGACCGTCCTGGCCGCCGAGGGCGCCGACGCCGTCTCCCCGCTCATGGTCCCGATGATGATGGCCAACGCCGCGGCCGCCCAGATCGCCCTGCGTCACGGGCTGCGCGGCGAGAGCCACTGCGTGATCTCCGCCTGCTCCGCCGGGGCCCAGGCCATCGGCGCGGGGCTGCGCCTGATCCGGTCCGGCGAGGCGGACGCGGCGGTGGTGGGCGGCGCCGAGGCCGCGACCTCGCCCATCGTCCGCGCCGCCTTCCTCAACGCCGGCGCCCTCTCGCCGACCGGCACCTCCGTGCCCTTCGACCGGGACCGCGACGGCTTCCGGCTGGGCGAAGGCGCCGGCATCCTCGTCCTGGAGGACGCCGACGCCGCGCGCGAGCGCGGCGCCCCGGTCCTCGCCGAGCTCGCCGGATACGCGGCAAGCACCGACGCCCACCACCTCACTGCGCCCGACCCGGCCGGCGAGGGCGCCGCCCGGGCCGTCCGCGGCGCGCTCGCCGACGCCGGCCTCACCCCCGCCGGCCTGCACTACATCAACGCCCACGGCACCGGGACGGTCCTCAACGACCAGGCGGAGGCGGCCGCCCTCCGGCACAGCCTCGGCGACGCCCTCGCCCGCATCCCGCTCTCCTCCACCAAGTCGTCCGTCGGGCACCTGCTCGGCGCGGCCGGGGCCGTGGAGGCGGTCGCGACCGTCATGGCCCTCCTGCACCGGACCGCGCCACCGACCGTGGGCCTGCGCCACCCCGACCCGCAGCTCGGACCGCTCGACCACGTCACCACCGCCCGCCCCCTGACGGCGGACGGGCGGGGCCCGCTGACCGCCCTGTCCACCTCCTTCGGCTTCGGCGGCCACAACGCCGTCCTCGTCCTGCGGGCGGCCCCGGACGGGAGGGCGGCGTGATACGGCTCCCCGGCCGCCGCTACGTGGTCACCGGCGTCCTCACCAGCAGCTCCATCGCCTGGCACATCGCCAGGGAGCTCCAGCTGGCCGGCGCCGAGGTCCTGCTGACGGGCCACGGGCGCAGCCGCCGGATCACCGAACTCGCCGCCGCCGACCTGCCGAAGCCGGCCGGCGTCCTGGACCTCGACGCGACCCGCCCCGGCGACTTCACCGCCCTGGCCGCGGCGGTCGAGGAGCGCTGGCCCGCGCTCGACGGCGCCGTCCACGCCATCGCGGGCGCCCCGCCCGACGCGCTCGGCGGCGCCTTCCTCACCACCCCGGCCGAGAGCGCCGAACTGGCCTTCCGCACCAGCGCGGCGTCCCTGCACGCCCTGGTCACCGCCCTCGCCCCGCTCCTGCGGCGCGGAGCCGGCCACGGCAGCGTCGTCGGTCTCGACTTCGACGGCTCCCGCGCCTGGCCGGGCTACGACTGGATGGGCGTGGCCAAGGCCGCCCTGGAGTCCGTGTGCCGCTACCTCGCCCTCTACCTCGGACCGCAGGGGACCCGGGTCAACCTCGTGGCGACCGGCCCCGTCGACACCGTGTCCGGCCGCGGCGTCGCCACCTTCGACGCCCTCGACGCACGCTGGTCCCGCGACGCGCCCCTGGGCTGGGACAGCACGACCGCGGCCGCGGAGGTGGTGCCCGGGCCCGTGCTGTTCCTGCTCTCCGGCCTGGCCCGGGGCATCACCGGCGAAGTGCTCCACGCCGACGGCGGGATGCGGGCCGCCGGCATGGGACCGCCCGTCACCGGGGGCGGTGCCGCAGGCGAGGGGTCCGGGGGAGGCGAACGAGGGTGAAATCCGGCATGGCGAACTCCGGTACGGCGAATGCCGAGACGGCGAGCCCTGAGACGGCCGGCGACGGCGTGGCTGACGGCGAAGCCTCGGCCACCCACGCCACCGGCGCCCCCATGAAGGCGGCCGGCACCCTGCATGACATCACCCCCGCCCTGACCGCCGACCGGACCGTCCACCGCCGCCTCGTCCACAAGCGCGCCGTCGAACAAGTCCTGACCACGGCCGTCGCGGAGACCGGCGGGCGGCTGCTCGGCACGGCCCAGCTGCCGCGGCTGCACCGCCACTACAACGACACCTGCGCCCCGTACTACGACCTCCTCCTCATCGGCGAGGCGGCCCGCCAGACGGTCGAGGCCATCGTCCACGAACTCCTCGGCGTGCCCCTCGACGCCCGGTTCGTGATCAGCGACCTGGGCATCGCCCTCACCGGCCTGGACGCGGTGCGCACCGGCCCCGCCCCCGCCGATCTGCACGTGGAGCTGGAGCCCGGCCGGTTGCGGCGCCGCCGCGACGGCTCCGTGCGCAGCCTGCGCGGCACCGCGGCCTGCCGCATCGGCGGCCGCGACGCGGCCCGCTTCACCGGCACGCTGCTCTTCCTCGCCGGAGAGTCCTACGAGGACTTGCGCGCGGACAGCGCCCCTCCGCAGGCTGCGACGGCCGACAGCGTCACGCCGCCGCCCGCGGACGCCGGGACCGTGCCGCCGCCGCGGTGCGCCCCCGCCGCCGTGGGCCGCACCGACCCCCGCAACGTCGTCATCGGCGGCCTGCGCACCGAAGGGACCGCAACCGTCGCCGACATCGTGGCCGACCCGCAGGACCCCGTCTTCTTCGACCACGCCCTCGACCACCTGCCCGGCATGCTGCTGATGGAGGCCGCCCGGCAGACCGCCCTGGCCACCTGGGCGCGCACCCACGCCGTACCGGCCGGGCGGCTCCTCGCGACGTCCTGCCGGGCCCGCTTCGCGGCGTTCGCCGAGCTCTCCGGGCCGGTCCGCTGCCGGGCCCGGCCCACCGGCGCCGGCACGGTCGCGGTGACGGTGGAACAGCACGGCGAGCCGGCCGCGCACCTGGAGATCACGGTGGACGCCGTACCGGCGACGGAGCGCCCGGAGCACGAGGCCGCCCCTCCCGCGCCGCCCCGGGAGAACGGGGGCGCCCCGTGACCACCGCCACGATCGCCGGCGTCGGCGCGGCGCTGCCCGCCACCGTCCTCGGCAACGACCACTTCATCCCGCTCGGCACCTCGCACGAGTGGATCGTCAAACGCACCGGCATCCACACCCGCCACTGGCTGGGACCGGGCGAAACCCTGGCCGGCCTCGCCGAACAGGCCTGCCGGGAGGCGCTCGCCGACGCCGGGCGCGACGCCCGCGAGGTCGACCACGTCGTCGTCTCCACCGTCACCCCCGACCGGATCACCCCGGGCATCGCCCCCGGGCTCGCCACCCGCCTCGGCGCGCCCAACCCGCCCGCGCTGGACCTCAACGCCGCCTGCGCCGGCTTCCTGTACGCCCTCGACCACGCCTGCGCGCAGATCGAGTCCGGCCGCGCCCGCTGCGTCCTGGTCTGCGCGGCCGAGGCGCTGTCCCGGATCACCGACACCACCGACCGGTCCACCGCCGTCCTCTTCGGCGACGCGGCCGGCGCCGTCGTGGTCACCCCGGCCGGGCCCGGCAGCGGGGAGCGGCCCAGCTTCCGCCTCGGCTCGGACGGCCGCCACGAGGACCTGCTGTACGCGGACCCGACCGACCGTCTCCTGCGCATGAGCGGCCGCGAGGTGTACGAGTTCGCCGTCGGCACCATGGTCGAGCAGACCCGCGCCGTGCTCGCCGGCTGCGGCCTGTCCCTCGCCGACGTCGGCCTGTTCATCGGCCACCAGGCGAACGCACGGATCCTGCGGGCGGTCGCCGCCGAGCTCGGCGTCCCCGCGTCCCGTACCGAGATCAGCATCGAGCACGTGGGCAACACCTCGTCGGCGTCCATCCCCTTCGCCCTGCGGCAGGCCAGGAAAGGCGGCCGCCTGCGCCCCGGCGACCGGATCGCGATGGCGGCGTTCGGCGCCGGCTTCGTCTGGGGCGCCGGCGTCATCCGCTGGAAGGCGCTGCCCCCGGAAGCCCCGGCGCACCCCGAGCACACACCCCACCAGCAGGAGGAACCGTGTCACCGCTGACCGCGCACCCGGAGCCGTACTACCTGGGCGACAACCCGTCGCGCCCCGTCCCGTTCGACGGCGTCATGACCGTCTCGCACTACATCATGCCCAACTTCGCCACGATGGACTGGCACCAGGTCCCGCGGGAGAAGGTCGTCGAGAACATCCGCAGCCTGAGCGACCCGGGCGGCAACCTCAACGACCGGATCATGATGTACATCCACGTCCCGTACTGCAAGTCGTTCTGCCACTACTGCAACTTCAACCGGTACCACTACCCCAAGCAGGACTCGGAGCGGCTGGAGAAGTACACGGACTACCTCATCAAGGAGATCGACTGGTACATGCGCCAGCCGTACGTCCAGGCACGCGAGTTCACCGCCGTCTACATAGGCGGCGGCAGCCCGTCCACCCTCCCCGTGTCCGCCGTCGAGCGGCTCAGCGAGCACCTCCGCAAGGTCGTCCCGAACTTCGACACCATCGAGAAGTCGTTCACCGGCGAGCCCCGCACCCTGCGCCGGCCCGGCCTCCTCGACGTCCTCAAGGACCACGGCTGGGACCGCGTCACCTTCGGCATCGAGACCCTGAACGCCAAGATCCACCGCAAGATCGGCCGCCTGGACACCCGGGACGACGTGGACGCGGTCTTCAACCGGATGCGCGACCTCGGCTACACGGCGGACACCTGCGTCGACATGATGTACGACCTGCCCGGCCAGACCCTGGAGGGCTTCCAGGACGAACTCGCCGAACTGCTCGACTGCTACGACCCCGCCGAGATCGACCTCTTCACCACCATCTACCTCCCCTACCGCCCGCTGCACAAGCTCATCATGGACGGCAGGGTCGAACAGCCCGGCAGCCCCTGGCAGCTCCTCGCCATGCGCGAGCACCTCTACGACACGCTCAGCGCGGCCGGCTACCACAACACCATCGCCGAGACCTGGTCCAAGAACCCCGAACGGTCCCAGTACCAGACCGCGCACTGCGCCCGGCAGGACATCATCGGCGTCGGCTGCGCGGCCCGCGGCAACCTCCGCGACATGGTGTCGATCAACCCGGAGAAGGTCGACCAGTGGCAGGCCAACGTCGACGAACAGGGCGCCTCCACCGAGACCCTCCAGTCCATCGGCCCCGACGGCGTGCTCGACCGGATCATGGTGATGTTCCCCCGCTACAAGTCCCTGGACAAGGAGCTGCTGAACGGCTACGCCGACCGGGTCGGCGAGGACGCGTTCGCGCGCGTGCAGAACGTCATCGACGGGCACGTGGCGGCCGGCGTCATCGACGAGCACGAGGACCAGTACACGGTCAACAAGCTCGGCGTCATCTGGCACGGCAACCTGCAGACCGACTACCTGCGCCACACCCTGAACACCAAGGGTGAGGTGCTGATGAACCACCTCACCGAGACCCGCGCGGACTTCGACAACGAGGACCGCTTCGAGGTGACGCCCGAGACCGTCTACATCAAGGAACACGACGCCGAGTACCCGAGGCTGATGAAGTAGTGCCCATGAAGCAGCCTCCCGCACCGCTGCCGGTCCTCGCCCGGATCGGGCCCGCGCCCGGCGTCACGCTGGTCGCCCGCGTCCTGCACCGGCCGGAACCGGGCCGGCCGGTGGCCGTGCTCCTGCCCGCGATGGGCGCCGCCGCCCGCTTCTACCTGCCGTTCGCCCGGGCTCTGCACCAGGAGGGCCTGACGGTGGTCACGGTCGACCTGCGCGGGCACGGCGAGGCGACGCCGGCCGTGGCCCGGGGCGTGCGGTTCGGCTACCGCGAGATGGCCGAGGAGGACCTGCCGGCGGTCGTCGCCGCCGTCCGCGCGGCACTGCCGGGCCGCCCGGTCGTGCTCGTGGGCCACAGCCTCGGCGGGCAGCTGGCGCTGCTGCACGCGGCGGCCGGGCGCGAGTCCGTCGACGCGGTGGTGCTGGTCGCCGCCGGGTCCGTCTGGTACCGCAGCTTCGGCGGCCCGCGCGGGCTGCGCAACCTCGCCGCCAGCCAGCTGTTCGCCGCCCTGGCCGCCCTGATCGGCTACTGGCCCGGCAAGCGGTTCGGCTTCGGCGGCACCGAAGCGGCCGGAGTCATGCGCGACTGGGCCCGGCAGGGACGCACCGGCCGCTACCGCATCAAGGGCAGCACCACCGACTACGAGAAGGCGCTCGGCCGGCTCGACCTGCCGCTGCTCGCCGTCGGCGTGGACAACGACACCCTGGCCCCGCCCGGTTCCCGCGAACACCTGCTGTCCAAGGTGCCGCGCGCCGCGCTCGACCGCTGGCAGTACACGAGAGACGCCGCCGGCGGGAAGCCCGTCGACCACTTCCGGTGGGTACGCCACAACGCGGCGCTGTCCGCGCACGTCGCGCAGTGGGTGCGGAAGGCCACCGCCGGCTGTCCGGAGACCGGCGGGCCTGAGACAGCCCGGCCGGAGACCGCCCAATCGGAGACCGGCTCGCCGGAAAACTTTCAGCCGGACGACCTTCAGCCGGACGACGGCCAGTCGTACGACAAGAGGAGCGATCCCCATGCCCGATGAGCCGCCCGCCGAACCGCCCGCCGGACCGCCCGCCGAGTCGCCCGTCGAGCCGTCCGCCGAGCGCGGCTCGCCCCGCGTCATCGTCGTGGGCGGCGGCTGGTCCGGCATCGCCGCCGCCTGGAACCTGCACCGCTCCGGCGCCCGCCCGGTGCTGCTCGACGACCGGCCCGTCCTCGGCGGCCGCTCCGCCTCGGCCCCGCTGGGCTCCCGCACCGTGACCCTCGGCGGCAAGAACATCGGCCGCAAGTACACCTGTTTCCGCGCGTTCGCCGCCTCGATGGGCGCCCGCGAAGCGGACTGGGAGCACTTCGGCATCAACTCCTCCCGCATCGAGCACGGCCGGATCCGCACCGTCGACAGCACCAGCAAGGCCGCGAGCCTGGCCGGGCTGCTGCGCGGAATCCCACCGCGCGACCTGGCCAGGATCCTGCGCCTGGCCCGCTGCGTCCGCAGCGACCGCGCCAACGCCTTCCTCGCCGGAACCGGCTTCGACCGCCTGGCGGCCCGCACCGGCGACCCCGCGCTGTCGGCGTACTTCGGGCCGGTGCTGCGGGAGCGGCTGCTGCGCCCGGCCGTCGTCCGCATGAACGGCGCCGAACCCGACGAGACCCACCTGGGCACCTTCGGCACCAACCTCGGCATGCTCCTCGACAGCTTCGACCAGCTGACCGGCGGCTTCGACGGCATCCTCGGCCGCTTCGCGGCGACCGTCGAAACCCGCACCGGCACCCGCGTCACGGGACTCACCACCGAGGGAAACCGCATCACCGGCGTGCGCGCCGACACGGCCGGCACCCCGTCCGAGCTGACCGCCGACGCCGTCGTCCTGGCCCTCCCGGCCCCCGCGGCCGCCGAGCTGCTCGCCCCGCACCACCCGCAACTGGCCGGGCTGCTGGGCCGCGTACGGTACTTCCCGGTCTCGGTCGTCGTCGCCGCGTACGACCGGCCGGTCTTCGGCGAGCGCGTCCGTGCCCTGACCTTCCCGCCCGGCAGCCCCCTGAGCAACGCGGGCGCGTACGGGGTGGGGGACCGGCACATCGTCCGCTACACCTTCAGCGGGCGGGCCGGCCGCGCCCTGCCCCACGGCACGGACGAGCTGACCGCCCTCGCCGAGAAGGAGCTCGGCGCACACGTCGACCTCTCCGCGCCGCGCCGCACCGCCGCCGTGTCCGCCCACTGGGACCGCGGCCTCTGCGCCTACTCCGCCTTCCACTCCACGACGCTCAGGGCCCTCGGCGAACTGACCGGAGAGCTGAAGGGCCTGGCCCTGACGGGCGACTACGTACGGGGCGCGTCCGTCGAGGCCTGCTTCCGGGGCGCGTACGAGCGCACGGACGCCCTCGTCCGGACGCTCATGCCCGTGCCGCGCCCGGCCTCCGGATGACCTCCGCCGGGACGACGACCACCCGGGCGGCGGGAGCCCTGCAGGCCACCGCCGCCCGGTAGCCGTCCGGCGCGGGCAGATCGCGCACCGTCCACAGCCCCGCCGGGCCCAGCGCCTCCGGCAGGGCCAGGACGGCCGGCTCCCCGGACCGCCCGCCCGGTCCCGTCACGACCTCGGCGAGCGAGCCCGGAAAGCCGCGCCCCCAGGCCTTGAGAACAGCCTCCTTACGGGTCCACAGCCGCGCGAACCCGTCCGCGGCCCGCTCCTGCGCCGCGCTGCGCCAGGCGGCGAGCTCCGGGGGCGCCAGACACCCGGCGGCGAGCTCGTCCAGGTGCGGACGGGCGACGACGTGCTCCACGTCGGCCCCCACGGGGCCTCCCGCGCACGCGGCCAGCACCACCGCACCGCCCGAGTGGCTGTAGCTCACGTGGAGCCCCCGGTCACCGGCGAGGCGCGGCTTCCCGGCCCGGCTCCGCTCCCACTCCAGGCGCGCCGGAGGGACGCGGAGCCGCTCGGCGAGCCGGTCGCGCACCCAGGCCCGGGCCTCGGCGCGCATCCGCCGCTTGCCCGCGGTGTCCCGGGGAACGTCCGCGCCGGTGCGCAGCACCGCGGCCCACACGGTGACGCGCACCCCGCACGACGGGTCCCCCGTCACTGCGCGCCCCCTCTCTGCCCGCGCCTTGCTCCGCATCTCTCCCTTACGCCACGCGGATCGCGGGGTCGCTCACTCCCGTCCCGCCGGTCTCGACGTGCCCGGCGAAGCGGCGCAGGAACGTGGCGTCCGTGTCGGACACGACGGTCAGGTCGTACCAGCGCTTGCTGCGGTGCAGGTTCACAGCATGGACCGTGCGGCCGCCCGCAGGCACGCGGAACGTCTGCTTCCCCCCGCCGTAGGCGTCGGTGACGGTCAGGCTGCAGGCGGCTCTGCCGGCGTTCGTCATGGTCAGCGTGATCCCGCCGGTGCCGGCGTCGTGGCGGGCCGTCACCTCCGGCCCCGCGGTCTTCCCCGGGCCGCGGAAGGTGCGCAGGAAGCCGTTCGGGCCGAACACGGACAGGTCGTACGTGCCCTTGGAGTAGGCCGTGTTCCAGGTGTCGGAGAGCTGCTTGCCCGCCCCGGCCGTGTACGTCCAGGGGCCGTCCGTCCGGTTGCCGGAGGTGACCGTGAAGCACGCACCGGCCTTCTCGCCCCCGCTGAAGGTGAGCGTGAAGCGCCCGGTCGACGGGGTCGCGGAGCCGTCCACGAGCGGCGCGTACGGCAGCGGGCGCGTGGGCCGCCAGCCCTTCTCCTGGCCGGGCAGGGACGGGCCGGCGGGCGGCTTCGGCACGTAGTCGGGGTGCCGGTTGCGGTCCGGCGGCTCGTACGCCTTGGTGTCCGGCAGGGAGACCGGCCGCGTGTCCTGGAGGCTGAAGTCGAACGCCGAGGTGAGGTCACCGCAGATCGCACGGCGCCAGGGCGAGATGCTGGGCTCGCGCACCCCGAAGCGGCGCTCCATGAAGCGGATGACGGAGGTGTGGTCGAAGACCTCCGAGCACACGAAGCCGCCGGTGCTCCAGGGGGAGACCACGAGCATGGGCACGCGCTGGCCGAGCCCGTAGGGGCCGGCGCCGTAGTGGGCGTTGCCGGCGAAGACGTCGAGCGAGGTGTCCACCGTGGAGGCGCCCCGGCCGGCGTCGGCGGGCGGGAACGGCGGCAGGACGTGGTCGAAGTAGCCGTCGTTCTCGTCGTAGGTGATGAACAGGGCGGTCTTGCTCCACACCTCGGGATTCGCGGTGAGGGCGTCCAGGACCTGGGAGATGTACCAGGCCCCGTAGTTGGCGGGCCAGTTGGGGTGCTCGGAGAAGGCCTCGGGCGCGGCGATCCAGGAGATCTGCGGTAGCCGGCCCGCCTTGACGTCCGCCTTGAGGACGTCGAAGTAGCCGCCGCCCTTCTTGACGTCGGTGCCGGTGCGCGCCTTCTCGTAGAGGGGCTCACCGGGCTTGGCGTTGCGGAAGGTGTTGAAGTAGAGCAGGGAGTTGTCGCCGTAGTTGCCGCGGTAGGCGTCCCCGGTCCAGCCCCAGCCACCGGCCTTGTCCAGGCCGTCGCCCTGGTCCTGGTAGACCTTCCACGAGACGCCGGCCTTCTCCAGCCGCTCCGGGTACGTCGTCCAGCCGTAGCCCGCCTCCTCGTTGCCGAGGACCGGTCCGCCGCCCTTGCCGTCGTTGCCCGTGTGGCCCGTCCACAGGTAGTACCGGTTGGGGTCGGTGGCCCCCATGAACGAGCAGTGGTAGGCGTCGCACACCGTGAAGGCGTCGGCGAGCGCGTAGTGGAACGGGATGTCCTCGCGCGTCAGGTAGGCCATCGTCCCGGTGCCCTTGGCAGGCAGCCACTGGTCGTACCGGCCCTGGTTCCAGGCCTTGTGGCCGCCCTGCCAGTCGTGGTTGAGACCCGCGATGAACTGCATGCCCAGGTCCTTGGCGGCCGGGCGGTAGGGCAGGACCTCCCGGGTCCCGTCCGACTGGTGCCAGACCGGCTTGCCGCCGGGCAGCGTCACGGGGCGCGGGTCGCCGAAGCCGCGCACACCGCGGAGCGTGCCGAAATAGTGGTCGAAGGAACGGTTCTCCTGCATCAGGACGACGATGTGCTCGACGTCCTGGATCGTGCCGGCTCGGCGGTGGGCGGGGATGGCGGCGGCGCGGTCGATGCTGTGCGACAGTGCCGCGAAGCCCGCGGTCGCGCCGGCGATCTGGAGGAACCGCCGCCGGTTGAGTTCAGGCATGTGTCCGATGACCTCTTGGGAGTCGGGGCTGGGGCCGGAGTTCTAAGAGCAGCGAGTGCCGGGGAAGGGGCCGTGTCGTCGGTGTGACGGGCGGCGGTACGCGAGGCGAACGTAGCGGACGGTGCGTGGCAAGGGGAGACCCGGGACGGGACACCGTTGGTTGCGCGGACCGCGGTACGGCGCCGGTCGGCCACGGCGCGGGCCGGTCACGGCGCGGGCCGGTCACGGCGCGGGCCGGTCACGGAGCGGGGGCCCGGCGGTGCAGGGACCGTGCTCAGCCGTGCGTGTCGGGGGAATGCGGGGGCTCTGCGAGTTCCGGGAGCTCCGGGGAGGCGGACCAGCGGCCGCGTGCCCGGTCGTAGGACAGGGTGCGGCCCGCGCAGGGCTCCAGATCCAGCTCCAGGAGCTGCCGGTACGCGCCGGCCGGGAGGTCCGCCTCGATGACGATCCGGGCGGCGGAGCGCTCGTCCTCCAGCAGGAGCGGTTGCGGCGGCACCGGAGGCTCGCCGGGGGAGCGGCGCAGCGCACCGCCGAGGACCCTCTTCAGAGCGGTGCAGGCGTCCTGGGCGAGGAGCTGCCCGACGTTCTGCAGGAAGCCGCTGAGCGGCAGCACGACGAGGACGAGCCAGGTGAGCGGATCGCCGCGGAGGGCTCCCAGCGTGGCGCTGTGCGTCTCCAGCCCCAGCCCTGCCAGGCCGTCGGTCAGCGCCTTCCGCCGCTCCTCACCGGTCTCTTCGGTGACGTACACGCGGGCGGTCAGGGGCAGGGGGTGGCTCACCCGCCCGATGGTAGGGGGCGCGCCGGGGCGGAAGCAGCCACTCTGCGCGATATGTGACGGCCTATTCGTCGACGACTTATTCGACGACGGCCTATTCGTCCGGCTGCCTTTGGGCCTGTTCCGGCGGCCCGCTCCACTCCACGACGAGGCGGCCGCCTTCCTCCGTCACCTCCGTACCGAACGCGGCACAGGCCTGGCGGAACCGGTGGGCGATCCACCGGGCCTCCGCTGCGCCGGCGAGCCGCGTGCGGCAGAAGTCGAGGGCCAGCGGCACCCCCTCCACGCGCACGGGGCGGGGGCCGTCGAAGGTGACGAGGAAGAGCAGGCCCAGGTCGTTGCGGAGCTCGTCGTCCGTCGCGTAATCGTCGATGAAGTCCCCGAGGTCGTAGAGCACCCGGTCCGCGACGCCGTGGAAGACGTGCGCGGAGTGCCCGGCGACGAGGGTGGCGCCCGCCGCGAGGAACTGCTGTGCCGCGCGGCGGATGTAGGCGGAGGGGCCCCGGGTCATGTTCGGGCCCCAGTGCGGCGTGACCAGCGTGATGTCCGTGCCGAGGCCGGTGACGGTCCGCAGCAGCCCGGCCGGGGCGCCGGCCTCCAGCCGTGCGTAGGCGACGCCCGGCCGGTCCGGGCCCGCCGCGAAGTCCTCCGGGTGGTCGGTGACGCCGACGACGCCCAGCCGCAAGCCGCGGTGCTCCACGACCGCCGGCCGCCGCGCGGCCTCCTCGTCCCGGCCCGCACCGGTCGAGGCGATCCCGGCGCCGGCCAGATGGCGGACGGTGTCGAGCAGGGCGTCGGGCCCGTAGTCCAGGGCGTGGTTGTTGGCCAGGTTCACGCAGTCCACGCCGAGGTGCTGCAGAGCACGCACGGCCACGGGCGGCGCACGGAAGAAGAACGGCTTGAAGGGGTCGTGCCGGCGCTCGCCGCGGGCGGAGACGGCGCACTCCAGGTTGAGCACGAACAGGTCGGCCTCGTGCGCGGCGGCCACCACCTCGTCGGCGAACAGGCTCTCCGGCGGGACGGTGGCGAGCCGCCCGGCGACCTCGCGGCCCAGCATCGTGTCCCCCGCGAGTGCGAGCTTCATGGTTCAACCACCTCCCGTTTCATGGTTCAACCACGCCCCACAGCTCTGTCTTCATTGTAGGAATGGCAGGATTTCGTGTGGAATGTGTGGAGCGCGGGCCGACGGGGAACAGCAGACCCATGGCCCGGCCCAACGAAGAGGTCGAGGCGCTGCTGCAGGAGTACGCCGACCTCGTCACCATCTCCGGCGGCGACGCCTACAAGGCGCGCGCCTACGAGAAGGCCGCCCGCGCGATCGGCGGCCACCACGCCGACGTCTCCCGCCTCGACCTCAAAGGCCTCCTCGACATCCCCAACGTCGGCAAGTCGATCGCCGAGAAGGTCCTCGAATACCTGCGGACCGGCCACGTCTCCATGATCGAGGAGGCCCGGGCGGTCATCCCGGCCGGCGTGCGCGAGCTCATGGGCATCCCCATGCTCGGCCCGAAGAAGGCCATGGTCCTCTACGAGGAGCTCCGCATCTCCTCCGTCGACCAGCTCCTCGACGCCCTCCACGCCGAGAAGCTCCGCGGCCTCAAGGGCTTCGGCCCCAAGACCGAGGAGAACATCCTGCACGGCATCGCCCTGCTGCAGCAGGCGGGCGGCCGCATCCTGATCGACGCCGCCATGGACGTCGCCGAACAGATCACCGGCGAGCTCTCCGGAGTGCCCGGCTGCGAGCGCTGCGCCTACGCGGGATCGCTGCGCCGGATGCGCGAGACGATCGGCGACGTCGACATCCTCGTGGCCGCGGACCGCTCGGCCCCGCTCATGGAGGCCTTCACCGCACTGCCGGTCACCGCCGAGGTCATCGCGCACGGCGAGAAGAAGACCTCCGTCCGGACGACCAAGGGCCTGCAGGTCGACCTCCGCGTCCTGCCGCCGGACGCCTGGGGAGCGGGCCTGCTCTACTTCACCGGTTCGAAGGCGCACAACATCCGCATCCGCGAGATCGCCGTCCGCCACAAGTACAAGCTCTCCGAGTACGGGCTCTTCCACGCCAAGAGCGGCAAGAAGATCGTCTCGGAGACCGAGGAGGAGGTCTACGCCCGCCTCGGCCTGCCCTGGATCCCGCCCACGCTGCGCGAGGACAGGGGCGAGATCGCCGCGGGCCTGAAGGACGAACTGCCCGAGCTCGTCGACGAGGGCGACATCCGCGGAGATCTCCACACGCACACCGACCTCACCGACGGGGTGTCCCGCCTGGAAGACATGGTGGCCGCAGCGGCAGAGCGCGGTTACGCGTACTTCGCCGTCACGGACCACGCCCCGAATCTGTACATGCAGCGGATGACGGACAAGAAGATCCTGGCCCAGCGCGAAAAGGTGCGGGCCCTGGACGGCAAGCACCGCCGCATGCGGCTGCTGCACGGCACCGAACTCAACATCGGCCCGGACGGCGACCTGGACTGGCCGGACGACTTCCTGGCCGGCTTCGACCTGTGCGTGGCCTCGGTCCACTCGCACTTCAACCAGACCCGCGAGGAACTGACCCGCCGCCTCGTACGAGCCTGCGAGAACCCGCACGTCTCGATCATCGGCCACCCCACCACGCGCCAGATCGGCAAACGCCCGCCCATCGACGCCGACTTCGACGCCGTCTTCGCAGCCTGCGCCCGCACCGGCACCGCCCTGGAAATCAACGCCCACCCCGAGCGCCTGGACCTCGGCGACGAGGAGATCCTGCGCGCCAAGCGCTACGGCGTGAAGTTCGCCGTAAACACGGACGCACACTCCGTCGTCCACCTGCCCTACATGCGCTTCGGGGTAGGCACGGCCCAGCGCGGCTGGCTGACAAAGGACGACGTCATCAACACCTGGCCGCTCCAGAAGCTACGCCGCTTCCTGCGACCGGCTGTACGCCCCTGACTCCTGACGGCTCCCCCTGTCCGCGCGGCGTGGCACCGACTGCTGGGACACTGCCCCCAACCGCTCTTCGTTCGGCTCGAACGCCGCCCACGTGGCCGGCCGACGGACCGAGCCGGAGAGGAACGACACCAGCCGCCCCGGAGGCCTTGCCGCCGACGCGCGCCGAAAAAGTCTCTGAATCACTGGCATTGCGCCCGGCTCTACCGTGCCCACGGCCGCAGCTTTTCCGGGTTGCGGACCACCCAGATGCGGGTGACGCGGCCGTCGGTGACATCGAACGAGGCCACGGTCGCGACGACGCCGGCGCGCCGGGCCACCAGGCCCGGTACACCGTTGACCGACCGCTCCAGGAGCTCCAGTCCCGGAGCCAGGTCGGCGATGGCGACCATGTACTGGGCGATGCGCGCGCCGCCCTCGAGCGGGCGCAGGACGGCGCCGGCCATGCCGCCGCCGTCGGCGGTCATCACGGCGGTCGGGTCGAGGAGGCTGACGAGGGCCGCGATGTCCTTGGTCTCCCAGGCCTCTTTGACGTGCCGCACCACGTCGGCCCGGCCGGCCGCCGGCGCCGGGGCGCGCTCGGCGCCCACCCGTCGCCGGGCGGAGGACGCCAGCTGCTTGCAGGCTGCGGGGGTGCGGCCGAGAACGCCGGCGATCTCGGCGAACGGGTACCGGAAGACGTCATGCAGGACGAACGCCACCCGTTCGGCGGGCGTCATCGACTCCAGGACGACGAGGAAGGCCATGTCCACCGACTCGTCCAGGACGATCTGGTCGGCGGGGTCGGCGCCACCCGCGTGGTCCCACTCGGTGCGGTCGGGCAGCGGCTCGGGCAGCCAGGCCCCGACATAGCGTTCACGGCGGGCCCGAGCCGAGCCGAGCAGGTCCAGGCAGATGCGGCTGGTCACCGTCGTCAGCCAGGCGCCGGGCGACAGGATCTCCTCCTGCCTGCTCCGCGGCAGCCCGTACCAGCGGGCGTAGGCGTCCTGTACGGCGTCCTCGGCCTCGGTCACCGAACCGAGCAACCGGTACGCCACATTGATCAGCCGGCGTCGCTCGCCGGCTGCCCCGCCCGCGCCCGCCCCCACAGTCCCCATGCTTCCGGCCGCCCCCTCGCCTTACCTTCCGCAGGCCCGCTTCGTCGAACCGGTGAGACCCTATCGATCTACTGCCCGATGGGCGGAAACGAGACGGTGACATGGCCACTCAGACGGCGGCGAACGCGCGACGCGGCGCCTCGTTCCTGCGGATCGCGATCACCCTGCAGACCCTGACCATCTTCCTCCAGGCCGTCTCCGCCGGGCTGCTGCTGACCTCGTCCTACGGAGAGACGTTGCACAGCGTCGGAGCCCGGGTGATGTACGGGGCGTCGATGCTCTACCTGCTCGCGGCGGTGGTGGCGTGGAAGCGGGGCGGCGGTTCGGCGCGGCACGTCCGGCACGCGTCGGGATTCCTCGTACTGGCCTCGGCCCAGGTCGTGCTGGGCGTCGCGCACGTGCCGTCGGTCCATCTGCCGCTGGGGGTTCTGATGTTCGGGCTGAGCGTGCTGGCGCTGGCCCGGCGCTGAGTCCACACCTCCCGGCGAGGGATTCCGCGTCGCGCGCGGGGCAGCCGGGCGTGCGCCGATCGGCTGCTCCGGTGTGCCCCGGGGACTGGAATGCGGCCGCAGCGGTCACGATTCCCCGTACGTGCGGGTGGCAGGACCGCCGCCCCGAACCAGCGGAGCGGAAAGCCCATGACGTGTCCCGGGGCGCCCGGCCGTGTCGCGGCCGTCGTCGCGCTGGCCGCCGCCCTGGCCCCCTCCGCCGCGCTTCCGGCCCGCGCGCGCGGCGGCGACCTGCCGCAGACCTGCATCGCCTCGTGGTACGGCGCCCCGGAGGACCGGCCCGGCCGCCGGACCACCGCCGGTGGCGAGCCGTTCGACCCGCAGGCGATGACCGCCGCCAGCCGTGACCTGCCCTTCGGCACCGTCGTACGTGTCTCGAACGCCGTCACCAGCGCCGCGGTCACGGTACGGGTCAACGACAGGGGGCCGTGGGCCGCCGGCCGCTGCATCGATCTGACCCGGGCGGCGTTCGGCGCGATCGCCGACCTCGACCAGGGACTCGTCCGGGTGAATATCACCGTCCCTCGTACGGTAGTATTTCTCCCGCGCCGCTAGCTCAGTTGGTCAGAGCGGCTGACTCTTAATCAGCAGGTCCGGGGTTCGAGTCCCTGGTGGCGCACGCGAAGAAGGGCCTCCGCCGGATGGCGGGGGCCCTTCGTGCCGTGGGGGTGCGTCAGCTCGTCTGCTGTGCCTGGTCGTAGAGGGCCTTCGCCTCGTCGCCGAAGTACGGGCCGAACATCGTGTTCGGGAGGAAGGTGTAACCGAAGCTGTTCACGGACGCCTGGAGTCCGGTGCCGGTGGCCTCGTCGAACGACGCGAACCAGGGGCCGCCGCTGGAGCCCGCGGTCATGTTGCAGCTCAGGCCGTGGTCCTTGGTGAGCAGGAAGTCCTTGGTGGAGTTCCCGCTGCAGTGGATGAGCTTCGTGCCGTCGTACGGGGCCGCCGCCGGGAACCCGAAGGCGTACATGGCCTTGTTGTAGTCCCCGTTGAACTGCAGGCCCTGGCCGCCGACGGCGTCGCCGAGCCGCTTGCCGCCCAGCGGGGCCACGACCGCGGCGCCGACGTCGTAGTTCATGTCCTCACTGGCCACCCACTGCGGCGTGGACAGCGTCTTGACGGCCGTCCAGGTGCCGTAGGGCGCCTGCCCGTCGTGGTAGCCGGGGACGAAGGTCCAGTTTGTGTGCCAGCTGTTCTGGTACTTGACGCAGTGCCCGGCCGTGATCACGGTGCTCGCGTTCCGGCTGGTGACCGCGTCGGCCGAGCAGGAGGCGTTGCGGCCCTTGAAGGAGAAGAACACCCGGCCCGAGGTCTTCGCGACGGCGCCTCCGCCGGTCCACGGCCCTCCCGCCTGCGGGAAGGAGGCCAGGGACGCCGGGGAAGCGGCCGCCGGTGCGGTGGCGGCGACCGTGCGGACATCGCCCCGGGCCGCCGGGGCGGAGAACGTGCCGGGGGCGGCGGCGGGCAGGTCGAGCGGGGCGGCCGTGCGCATCCGCTCCGGGGTCCAGTAGTCGCTGACGGAGTGTTGCGCAGCCGGCGTGGCGGCCGCGACGTGCACGGCGGGCGCCGCGGCCCGGGCCCGGGCCGCTCCGGCCGCCGCGGCCTGGGTGCCCGCGGTGGCCAGGGCGCAGGCGGCCAGCAGCACACCTGCGGTCGTTCGGCGGGATCGTCTCACGCGTCCTCCTTCTGCGGTGGGGATACGGCGAGCCGAGGAAGAGCGGATCGAAGGGCGAATCGAAGGGCGGATCGAAGAGCGGATCGAAGAGCGCTGAAGAGCATCAAGCACTGAAGAGCATCGAAGAGCGCTGAAGAGCGGGGTGCGTGAGGCAGGGTGCCACGGGCGGCCAGTATTTGACAGGGGCGCGTCAATCTCATCCGGGATCCGTACGTGACGACCGTTCAGAAGGACCACGTTCGAGTGGATTAAGGGCGTTCACCCCTATCGCGACCGCCGCATGCGCCATGGTGCAGACGATCACTGTCCGGAGCCCGTCGTCACCAGCCGCGAGCAAGGGGATTCACGTTGTCCGCCGAGACCACCGAGACCACCGAGGTACATGAGGAATTACGCTTCCGCTCCCCGACGCTGACCGCCTTCCAGAAGAGCCCGCTCACCGCCCGCGCGATGGGCCGGCGCCTGCCCCAGCTCGTCCGCAAGGCGCTGGGCCTCGCCTGGCGCGTGGACAGACGCGCCGTCCTGACGCTCCTCGTCTGCCAGGTGCTGTCCGGCGCCTTCGAGGCCTTCGGCCTGCTGGCCACCAGCAGCACCATCACGGCGCTCATCACCTCGGGCCACATCCACGACCGGCTCGTGGACGCCCTGCCGTCCATCGGCCTCCTCGCCGGCGCCGCGGGCGTCCGGGCCCTGCTCGCCATCGCCGTCACCAACATCTCCAGCCGGCTGGCCCCCCGGATCTCCCGCGAGGCCGAGCTGCAGATGCTCGACGCCGCGATCAACGCCGAGCTCGCCGCCTACGACCACCCCGGCTTCAACGACAAGCGCGAGGCCGCGGACCGCGGCGCGGACGTCGCCCAGGACCTGCTCACCGAGTCGCAGGACCTGATGGCCTGCCTGGCCTCCCTCGTCGCCGCGGCCGGCGTGGTGACGCTCCTGCACCCGGTCCTGCTGCCGCTCCTGCTGCTCGCCACCCTCCCGCAGGGCATCGCCAGCGTGAAGGCCGCACGGGTCCACTACCAGACCTCGCGCGCCCTGAGCGCGGACCGCCGGGTCCTCAGCCACCTGCGGTGGCACGTCACCGACAAGGTCTTCGCCGACCAGCTGCGCTCGGGCACCATGGCCGGGTTCCTCCTCGGCCGCTACCGCTCCATCGGCGACCGCATCCACACCGCCACCGACCGGGCCGTCCACCAGGGCGCCCGGTACGCCCTCGTGGGCGCCGTGGCCGGCGGCATCGCCTCCGGCCTGGTGTGGGGGGCACTGGCCCTGCTGCTCGGCACGGGACGCATGTCGCTCGCCTCGGCCGGCACGGCCGTCTTCGCGCTGCGGTCGGTCGGCTCGTCCCTGCGCGGCATGGTCGGCTACGGCGCACGCCTCTTCCGCACCGGCCTCTACCTGGACGACTGGGCCGAGTTCATCGACGAGGCCGGCGGCCACCGCATGCAGCGCGGCGCCCTGGCCCCCGACGCCCCCAAGTCGGTCCGGGCCGAGTCCCTCACCTTCTGCTACCCCGGCTCGGACCGCCCGGCGCTGCAGGACGTCAGCCTGGAGGTGCAGCGCGGCGAGGTCCTGGCCCTGGTCGGGGAGAACGGCTCGGGCAAGACCACCCTCAGCAAGCTGCTGACCGGCCTGTACCTGCCCACCGGCGGCAAGGTCACCTGGGACGGCACCGACACCGGCGAATTCGCCCCGCAGGCCCTGTGGCGGCAGACCGCCGTCGTCCCCCAGGACTTCGCCCACTGGCCCCTGTCCGCCCGCGACAACATCACCCTCGGGCAGGCGCACGAAGGGGACGGCGTCATCCTCGAAGCCGCCGCGCACGCGGGCGCCGACGAGGTCGTCAAGGAGCTCCGCAGCGGGCTCGACACGCTCCTCGCCCGCGAGTGGTTCGGCGGAGTGGAGCTCTCCGGCGGCCAGTGGCAGCGCATCGCCATCGCCCGCGCCTTCTACCGCCCGGCCGGCCTGCTCGTCATGGACGAGCCCACCAGCGCTCTGGACGCCCGGGCCGAGCACCGCATCTTCGCGGGGCTGCGCAAGGTAGCCCAGGAGCGGGCCGTCGTCCTCGTCACCCACCGCCTCGCCAACGTCGCCGTCGCCGACCGCATCGTGGTCCTCGACCACGGCCGGGTCATCCAGCAGGGCACGTTCGCCGAGCTGGTCAAGGAACCGGGGCTCTTCCGGGAGCTGTGGTCCCTGCAGAACGACCGGGGCCCCGCCGAGCACGAGGAGGCCGGCCGCACCGTGCGCTGACCGCCCCCGTAGCCGACCCGCAGCCGCCCCGTGCGTCACCCCGTACGCACACCGGGATCCGCCGGCCCCCAAAGCGGCCTCCGGAAGCCGACCCCCGAAGCCCACCCCGGACAGAGAGGCCCGCCATGACCAAGCGCACGCCGAGGGCGACCGGCGCGGTGAGAGCCGCACTGGCCGCACTGGCCGCCCTCCTGGCAACCGCCGCACTGGCCGGGGCCGCGCCGGCGCCACCCGCTCCGGCGGGCGCCGCCGTCCCCGCCGTCCCCGCCGCGCGCCTCGGAGGGCACGAGCGCACCCGGGCCGCCCTGGACGCCGCCGTCGAAGCGGGCGTCCCCGGCGCCCTCGCGCTCGCCCGCGACCCGCAGGGCACCTGGCGCGGCTCCGCCGGCGTCGGCGACCTGCACACCCGCCGCCCGCGGCTGCCGGGGGAGCACTTCCGCGCCGGCAGCATCGGCAAGGCCTTCGTCTCCGTCGTCCTCCTCCAGCTGGAGGCCGAACACCGGCTCTCCCTGGACGACACCGTCGAGCAGTGGCTGCCCGGCCTGGTGACCGGGCACGGCAACGACGGCCGCAGGATCACGCTGCGGCAGCTCCTCCACCACACCAGCGGACTGCACGACTACACCGACGACCCCGGCATCGTGCGGAACCTCACCACCACCGCCTTCCTGGAGCACCGCTACGACAGCTGGACGCCCCGGCAGCTCGTGCGGATCGCGACGGCCCACGCGCCGGACTTCCCGCCCGGCACCCGCTTCTCCTACAGCTCCACCGGATACGTCCTCGCCGCCCTCGTCGCCGAGAAGGCGACCGGACGCTCCTACGAGGAGGAGGCGGAGCGCCGCATCATCGCGCCGCTCGGCCTGCACGCCACCCACCTGCCCCGCCACGAGCGCACCATCCCTGCCCCCGCCGGCCGCAGCTACAGCCGGTTCACCGACGACCCGGACCACGGGATGTACGACGTCACCGACTTCGACCCGTCGGTGATCCGGGCCACCGGCGACCTGATCAGCACCTCCGCCGACCTCGACCGCTTCCTGACCGCCCTGCTGCAGGGCAGGCTGCTGCCCCCGGCGCAGCAGCGGGAGCTGAAGACCACCGTCCCCACCGGCGAGGGCGAGGGCGTGGAGTACGGCCTGGGGCTGTTCCACTTCACGCTCTGCGGCACGGAGCTGTGGGGGCACACGGGCTTCTTCCCCGGGACGCAGAGCGTCGCCTACGTCTCCGCAGACACCCGGCGCAGCCTCGTCTTCAACTTCAGCACCGACGCCCTGGGCGACACCGACGCCGCCGGCGACGTGATCAAGGCGGAGTTCTGCGCCGCCGCTGCGGCTCGCTAGCCGCGGCGGCCCATCGCCGCGGCGAAGGCCTCCGGGTCGGCGTCGAACCCCCGGACGGCACGCCGGCACTGCCACACGCCTCCGTCGTTGCGCACGAACTCGACGACGGTCGCCGCCGTCGCCCCGGCGACCTCCGAGAAGTCGTCCGAGACGAGCTCGGTGTAGCCCTCCACGACCCGGACCCCGGTGTTCGGCACGTCCCCGAAGGTCTTGCGCCCGTCGCCCTGCTGTATGGCCACCCCCACGACGACACGGGCGTACGAGGCCGAGAGCCGGTCGAGCTCCAGCGTGATCACTTCGTCGGAGCCGAAGCCCATGCCGGTCCGGCTGTCACGGTTGAGGATGATCGTGCCGTCGGGCGACAACCGGCTGTCGAAGTGGACGAGATAGGCCGGCTTGCCGTACGGGTCCTCAGCGGTGTACGTGCCGGCGATGATGTCGAGGTCGTTGTCGGGCATGCCCAGCGGGCTCGGATCCCACTTCAGCGACACCTGGACCTTGCCCAGCCCCTTGCTGAGGCTGCTGCCCGTCCCTTCGTTGACGCTGTTGCCCGTCCCCTTGTTGAGTCCGCTCACCCGATGTCCCCTCCAGCTTCCGTTCCTCATGCTTCCCCCACCTTGCCGCCGGAACCACCGGCGCCGCTACCCCGGGTGCGCCCCCGGAGCTGCGAACTGCGCCGCAGCCCCGGGGAGATCACGGTCAGGCGAAGGAGACGCTCCCCGCGGCGTCGACCGCCGGCAGCCCGTGCGTGAGGCAGCGCTCGGACCCCGGAGCCGAGACGCGCCCCCTCGCCTGCTGGTGCATCAGCATGCCCGAGGTGACCGTTCCGGAGAGGAAGGCGCTGGACACCGCCGAGGAACCCGCCTGCGGAGTGAGGGTGAGCACCGACGTGCCCAGCGCGCGGCCCGAGCGCCCGGCGGCGCCGTACCAGACGATCCGGCCCGTACCGCGGGCGCCGGTCACGCGTGTGCAGCTCGCCAGGGCGTTGCCCTGGAGTTCGAGCACGCCGGAGGCGATGCGCGGCAGGCTGCCGTCCGGCGAGGAGCAGCCGTCCAGCAGGACGGTCCCGGCGGCGCGGACGGGGCGCGGCACGGCGCCGATCGGGGGAGTGAAGGTGAACGGCCGGCCCGGCACGGTCCGTACGGAGCACGTGAGGTGGCCCGTTGCCGCCCTGGCGGCGGCCTCCGGGGCCCGCCCGGTGGCGGCGGGCGCGCCGAGGGCAAGGAGGGCCGACACCGCAATCGTGGTGAGGCGGCGTGCGAGGGGGACGGTCCGGTCCGGGGTCATGGGAGCTCCTTGGGGCGTGAGGTACCGAGGAGGCGGGCATCGGCCGCCTCCGGGAGAGCGGGGAGGCCGGTCGTCGTTCCGGCCGTCCGCGAGCGCTGCCGGGGCAGGGACGGCAGCCACCAGTTGGCGCGCCCGGCCAGCCGCATCACGGCGGGCACCAGGAGCGGGCGGATCACCACCGTGTCCAGGACGACCGACAGGGCGGTGGTGACGGCGAGGAGCTTCATGAGGGCGACCTCGGCCGTGGCCAGGGCGAGCAGCACCACCAGGACGAGCGCGGCGGAGGCGGTGAACAGCGGCGCCGCCGCCTGGAGCCCGGCGGCCGTGGCGCGCACGGTGTCGCCGGTCCGGGCGTGGGCCTCGCCGATCCGGGCCAGCAGCAGGATCTCGTAGTCCAGGGAAAGCCCGAAGGCGAGGCAGAACGCGACGACGGGCACGACGATGCTGACCGTGCCGGTGGCCGTGAAGTCGCCCACCAGCCACTTGAGGTGGCCCTGCTGGAAGATGAACACCATGGCGCCGAACGTCGCGGTCAGGCTGAGCAGATTGACCGCGAGCGCCTTCAGCGGCAGGAACAGGCTCCGGGTGAACGCCAGGAGCAGCAGGAACGTGGCGGCGGCCATCGCGCCCAGCGTCCACGGCATCCGGCGAGCGAGGACGTCCCGGGCGTCCTGGAACTGCGCGGTGGGCCCGCCGAGCAGCACCGGCGCCGGTGCCCGCGCCGCCCGCAGCCGGCCGGCGAGCGCGGTGGACTCCGGGGCGTACGGGTCGGCCTCCCCGCTGACGGCCAGCCAGGTGCCGGCGGGCGAGGCGAAGTGCCGCAGGGCCGGGCAGCCGGGCAGCACACCCTGCGCGGTGGGCGCGTCGGCCGGGCAGGCGAGCGGGACGTCCTGGCCCTGGACGTACGAGCCGGTCGCCGTCCGCACCGCCAGCACGCCGGGCAGGGCCGACAGCCGCCGGGCGTACGCGTCCAGCTCCGCGACCCGGCCGCGGCCGTCGGGCCGCCACCCCGGCAGAACCACCTCGACGGGGTTGCGCAGCTGGGGGAAGCCGTCCCGCAGGGCCCGGGTCGCCCGCACCTCGGGCGCCTCCCGGGGCAGCACCCGGTCGTCGCTGAAGCCGAAGACCACCTGCCGGAAGGGGAGCGCGAGGACGAGCAGCGCCCCGGTGGTGACCGCCGTGACCAGCAGCGGGCGGCGCATCACGCGCAGGGCCAGCCGCCGCCACCCGTCGCGCGCCCGGCCCGGCGGCCGGCGCCACCGCGCGAACAGGTCCCCCCGGCCGACGGCACGGGGGAAGCAGGCGAGCGCCGCCGGGACGAGCAGCAGGGCGGCGACGGCCGCGAGCAGCACCACCGCCGCCCCGGCGAAGGCCATCGAGCGCAGGAAGTACAGCGGGAACAGCAGCAGCCCGAGCAGGCACAGCACCACGGCCGCCGCCGAGACGACCACGGTCCGCCCGGCCGTGCGGACCGCGCCCTCCAGGGCCTCCTCGGGCGGTTGCCCCGCGGCGATTCCCTCGCGGTAGCGCGCCACCAGGTAGAGGCTGTAGTCGACGGCGAGCGCGAGGCCCACGGCGGCCGTGATGTTCAGCGCGAATGTCGACACCTCGGTCACGGCGGTCAGGACGCGCAGCACGGCCAGGGTGCCGGCCACCGCGACCGCACCCACCGCGAGCGGCAGGCAGGCCGCGGCCACGCTCCCGAAGACGAAGAGCAGGAGCAGCAAGGTGGCGGGCACCGCGAGCAGTTCGGTCCGCAGCAGGTCGCGTTCGCTGTAGCGTTCCAGCGCGCGGTCGAGGACGGCGTGCCCGGTGGCCTGCACGCGCAGGGGACCCCGCGGCGCGGTGGCGAGCGGCAGCAGGCGTTCGACGGCCGCCCGCGCGGCCCGCCCGCCGCCCTCCAGGCGTACGGCCACGAGCGCCGTACGGGCGTCGTCCGAGCGCAGCGCGGCGTCGTCGACGCCGCTGTCACCGCCGCGCCCCGCCGGGCACGAGCCGCGGGTGACGGGGCCGGTCCAGTAGGAGTCCACGCCGGTCACCCCCGGCTCCCGGCAGAGCCGGCCGACGAGGGCGAGCCCCGCCGCGCGGGCGGCGGGCGCGTCCACCTGCTCCGGGGCGCGGGCCAGCAGGACGACGTCGGGCGCGCCCGCGTGGAACCGGCCGGACAGCAGGGCCTCGGCGCGGGCCGAGGGCGAGCCGGGCGCCGTCCAGCCGCCGCCCGCCAGCCGCGCCGCCACGCCGTGGCCGAGCAGCCCGCAGGCCACGGTGGCGAGCGCGGCCACGGCGAGGACCGCCCGGCGGTACCGCGTGCTGAAGCGGGCCAGGGCCGTCAGCACGGCGGTGCCTGCTCCGCCGGGTCCCCGGCGGGCCCGGGCTGCGCCGGGACCCCCGGGAGAGGCGCCGCGGCCCCGGCCGGCGGCGGCTGCGCGGCGGCGCCCGTGCCGAGGCCCAGCCGCAGGTGGACGATGCGCGCGATGTCGGCGGCCGTGCCGCCGCCGCGCATCAGCTCCATGGGCGGCACCTGGACGTCGAAGCGGCGGCGCAGCGTGGCGAGCAGCTCGGCGGCCATGAGCGAGTCCACGCCGTACTCCTCGATGCGCCGGCCCGGGTCGATCCGGGCGGGGTCGAGGTGGAGGATGCCGGCCAGGATCCGCACCAGCTGGCCGGTGAGCGTCCGCAGCGCGTTCTCGGGATCCATCGTCGTGAGGGACTGCACGATCTCCGCGTGCGTGCGGCCGGTCTCCTCGTCGGGTTCGGGGACGAGCCGGCGGTAGCGGGGCGCGGCGAGCGAGGGCAGGAAGGCGCGCAGGCGCGCCCAGTTGCAGCGGGCGACGCCGGCCACGTCCGTACCGTCGCCCAGCAGCACCCCGGCCGCGTCGAACGCCTCGCGCGGTGAGAGGGTCTCCAGGCCGCCGTGGGCCAGGGACGCGGCGAGGCCGTTGCGGGCCACGTAGCCGGTGCCGCCGAGGGCGCCCCAGCCGACGGCCAGCCCCGCTTCGCCGGCCGCGCGGCGCCGGCGGACGAGCGCTTCGAGGCAGAGGTTGCCCGCCGCGTACGGGGCCTGGGTGAGCTGCCCGACGCGCGCCGCGACGGACGAGAACATCCAGAACAGGTCCAGGTCCTCGCGGCCCCGGGTGAGCGCGTCGAGCACGGCCCCGCCGGCGGCCTTGGGGGCCAGGACGGCGCGGAACCGGTCGTCGGTGAGCTCCTCCAGCGGGGCGTCGTCGAGGTGCATCGCGCAGTGCACCACGCCGCGCAGCCGGTGCCCGCTCGCGTCGATCTCCTCCACGACCTTCCGCATGGACGGCAGGTCGGTGACGTCCGCGGCGTGGGGCACGGCCCGCGCCCCGTGCCGGGCGAGCTCCTCGAGCAGTTCCTCGCAGCCGGGGGTCTCCGCTCCCCGCCGGCCGACGAGGGCCAGGTGGCGCGCGCCGTGCCGGGCGAGCCAGAGCGCGGCCGCGGCTCCGTACCCGCCGAGGCCGCCGGTGACGAGGTACGTGCCGTCGGCGTCGAGGCGCGGTCCGCGGGCCCGGGGTTCGACGGGGACGGGCTCGTCGAGCGGGTCGAAGGCGACGACGACCTTGCCGACGTGCCGGGAGTGCTGCAGAAGCCGGAAGGCCTCCTCGACGCGGGCGGCAGGCACGAGCGTGTGCGGCAGCGGCCGGTACTCTCCCGCCCCGATCCGCTCCCCGACCTCGGCGAACAGCGCCGCCGCCCGGTCCGGGTCCGCCAGCAGGGCCAGGAGGTTGACGCCGAAGAAGGCGAGGTCGCGCTCGAACGGGCGCAGCAGCAGCCGGTTGTTCTCCAGGATGTCGCGCTTGCCGAGCTCGACGAAGCGGCCGCCGGGGCGCAGCAGTTCCAGGCTGCGCGGGACGGCCTCGCCCGCCAGGGAGTTCAGGACGACGTCCACTCCGCGCCCGCCGGTCAGCTCCCGCACCCGGGCGGCGAAGGCGAGGCTGCGCGAGTCCAGGACGTGCTCGACGCCCAGCGCGCGGAGCAGGTCGCGCTTGGCGGGGCTGCCGGCCGTGGCGATGACGTGCGCTCCGTGCAGGCGCGCGTACTGCAGGGCCGCGAGCCCCACGCCGCCCGCCCCGCCGTGCACGAGCACCGTCTCCCCTGCCGCGAGCCGGGCCTGCCACCCGAGGCCGTAGTGCACGGTCAGGAACACGGCGGGCAGGGTGGCCGCCTCGGCGAACCCCATGTCGCCGGGGATGCGGGCGACGGCGTCCGCGGCGGTGACCAGGTGCGAGGCGAGGCAGTCCGTGCCGCTGGCGAACACCCGGTCGCCCACGGCGAATCCGCTGACGCCCGGCCCGACGGCCGTGATCGTCCCCGCGCACTCCAGCCCGTAGCGCGCCTCGAAGCGTCCGCCGGCGGACTCCTCGCCGGCCAGGACGCCGGTGGCCAGGACCACGTCGTGGTAGTTGAGCGCGGCCGCCCGTACGGTGATCAGGACCTCGCCGGGGCCGGGCGCGGGCCGCTCCGTCTCCACCCACACCGGCCGGAACGACAGGCCCGGTTCGCGCACCTCCAGGGCGAAGGTGTCCGCGGCGGCCGCGGGCACGCGGGGGCGGGGGAACTCCTCGTCGCGCGGGACGAACCGGCCGCCGCCGCGCGTCAGGACGATCTCCGTCTCGTCCGACGGGGCGAGGAGCTCGCGGGCCAGCCGGTCGGCGTCGAGGGCCGTGTCCCCGGTGCGCGCGAGGGAGACCCGGCGCGTCGTCAGCGCCGGGTGCTCGTTGCCGAAGCACTGCGCCGCGCCCCACGTGGCGGCGTCGGCCAGGGCGGGCTCGGTCACATGGGGCTCCGGCAGCGCGCCGCAGGGCCGCGTCACCAGCCACAGGGAGATGCTCCCGGCGCCGGACCGCCGCCGTGCCGCCGCCGCCAGGGCCCGCAGCACCGCACTGCGCCGCGTCACGCGTTCCACGACGGTGTGCGGGTCGTCGGGCCCGGCGGGCGCCAGCACCAGGACGATCACCGTCTCCCGGGACAGCAACGGGGCCCACACGTCCGGGTCCTCACTCGCCACCGTGGCGTGCACCTCGAAGCCGTCGGCCGCCCGCAGGAGGCCCGCCGTCGCCCCCGCCAGCCCGTCTTCCTCCGGACCCTCCGCCGCCACGATCCAGGCGGTGCCGATGCCGGCGGCGGGCAGCGCCGGCCGCTCCGGCGGCGGGGCGTCGCGCACGGCCAGGAACACCGAGAAGTCGTCGCGGGCGGGCTCCGCGTCGTCACCGGTCCGCACCGTGCCGGTGAAACCGCAGCGGGCGAGGAGACCGGGCCACTCCTCCCGGCCGAGCAGCGGCGAGCGGGGCCGCAGCCCGGTGTCCGTACGGTCCCAGAAGCTCTCCGGCGCACCGAACAGCGGGAGCAGGAACAGCGGGTCGTGGGCCTCGGTCAGCAGCAGGTGCCCGCCCGGGGCCGTCAGCCACGCCACCCGGCGCACCGCCGCCTCCAGGTCCTTGCTCCCGTGCAGGGAGCCGGCCGCGACCACGAGGTCGAAGCCGCCCTCGGGCAGTCCCTGCGCGGCCGGGTCGGCGTCGAGGTCGAACACGGCGTAATCCACGAAGTCGTACGCGCCGAAGCGCTGCCGGGCCCGGGTGAAGGACGACGGCGACGCGTCCGTGAAGAGGTAGCGGGTGCGCTCGGGCGGCAGCAGGGGCAGCAGGGCCGCGGTCGCCCCGCCGGTGCCCGAACCGATCTCCAGCACGCGCAGCGGCCTGTCCGCCGGCAGGCCCGCCACCGCCTCGCGCACCAGCGCCTGCGCGACGCGGTGGTGGAAGCGCAGCACCGGCGCCACGTCGTACAGCTGCTCCAGCGACGACGTGGCGCCGTCCACGCCCAGCAGGTCCAGCGGATCGCGCGCGCCCCGCAGGACGTCGCCCAGGTGCAGGAACTGGCGGGCCAGCAGCATCAGTTCCGCCGTGAACGCCGGCTGCTCCCGCATCGCCTCGCGCAGCATCCCCACCGCGCACCGCGGCTCGCCCTCCGGGCGCCAGCGGCCGTCCGGGTCCTGGCGCACCAGCCCGTACTCCGCCATGGAGGCCAGCATGAGCTCGACGGCCTGCCGGTGCCGCGGCAGCATGCCGCCCGCCACCAGGTCACCCACCGTGAAGGAACCGCCCGCACCCTCCAGGAGGCCGCCGAGAGCGGCCGCGTAGGCATGGGCCGTGGCCTCGTGCGTGCGGGCGGCGAAGCGCGGATAGCCGGTCGTGCGCCAGTCCCGGCGCAGCGCGAGGATGCGGTTCGCGGCCCGCTCGGCGATCTCCCGCGGGGCCGCCACGGGCCAGGAACCCGGCGGGCCCACGGTCGACGGCGCGGCCCGCAGCACCGTCCGCTGCCGGGTCACGGGCGTCTTGCGGACGCCGGTCAGCCGCCGCAGCCGGCAGCCCCGCAGCTCCACCGCGACCGTGCCGTCCTCGTCGGTGACCGCGATGTCCCAGCACACCTCCGTCGCCGTCCGGCCGCGCTCGCGCACGTGCACCATGCCCGTGGCCGCCGGAGCGCGCCAGACGCGGACCGCGTCCATCGCCGTCGGCAAGTACGTGTGCCCGGCGAGGATCTCGTCGTCCAGCAGCGGTGCTCCCGTCTGCACCGCCCCGTCCAGCAGGGCCGGGCTGATCTCGCAGCCCTCCAGGGGGCCCGGGTCGCCGTAGGCCGCGACGACCTCCCCCTCGCCCGCCCACAGGCCGGTCAGCACCTGGAAGCACGGGCCGTAGCCGAGCCCGGCCTCGCCCACCCGCCGGTAGTGCTCCTCCCCGCTGACATGGCGGCCGCAGCGGGCGCGCGCGGCGGCCAGGTCGACCGGCTCCGGAGGCCGGCCCCAGCGGGCACGCACGCGCCCGCGCGCGTGCCGGCTCTGGCCCGTGGTCTGGTCGTCCGTGCTGCTGATCAGCACCACCCCGTCCTCGGGGTCGAACGACGCCTGCGTGTGCACCCGGCCCGGTTCGTTCCACGGCACGAACAGCGGGCGGACGAACTCCAGATGGTCGGCCTCCACCGCGGTGTCCAGCACCCGGCGGCCCGCCGCCAGCGCCATCTCCACGTAGGCGGTCGCGGGCATGACGACGGACCCGCCGAGCCGGTGGTCGGCGACCCACGGCAGCCGCGCCGGCTCGACGGCGCCGTGCCACACCGGAAGCGGTGCCGGCATGCGCTCGCCCAGCAGCGGATGTTCCGTACGGCCGTCCCCGCTGCTGCGCACCCACGACTCCGGGCCGCCGCTCCAGTGCCGTTCGCGCTGCCAGGGATAGGCCGGCAGCGACGCCACCCGGCCGGGCCGCGGGAAGCACGCGCTCCAGTCGGCCTCCGCGCCGGCCGCGAGCAGGCCCGCCACCGCGGTGCGCAGCGCGCGCGCCCCGTCGTCGCCCTTGCGCAGCGTACGGGCCACCGTCCGGGGCCCCGGAGCCTCGTGGGCGGCGGTGATACGGCGCAGGTAGCTCTGCAGGACCGGCTGCGGGCCGATCTCCAGGAGGATGTCGGCGCCCTGCGCGAGGGCCCCCTCGACGGCGCCGGAGAACAGCACCGGCTCGCGGACGTTGCGCCACCAGTACTCCGCGTCCAGCTCGGGCCCTTCCAGCGGGCCGCCCGTGACGGTGGAGAGCAGCGGTACGCGCGCGGGGCCGGGGCGAAGGCCCGCGAGGGCCTCGTGCAGCGGGGCGCGCAGAGGGTCCATGGCGGCGCTGTGGAACGCGTGGTCCAGGTCGAGTTCGGCGCAGACCACGCCCCGCCCGGCCAGGTCGCCCAGCAGCCGGTACAGCTGTTTCTGCGGGCCCGCGACGGTCACGTCCCGGGGGGAGTTGACCCCCGCCACCTCCAGCCCCGGATACCCGGCCAGCAGCTCCTCGGCCCGCTCCCGGGACATGCCCACGGCCGCCATCCGCCCGCAGCCGGCCAGCGGCGCCTGCGCCCGGCTGCGTTCGGCGATCACCCACGCCGCCTGCTCCAGGTCCAGCGCCCCCGACGCGTGGGCGGCCGCGACCTCGCCGACGCTGTGGCCCAGCACGGCCGACGGCGCGATGCCGTGGGCGCGGAGCACGGCCACCACGCCGGTCTGCAGCGCGAACAGCAGCGGCTGGGCCACTTCCGTGGCCCTCATGCGCTCGGGCGACGCCTCCTTGAGCTCCTTGACCACGGACCGGCCCAGGCGCGGGGCCAGCGCCGCGTCCACGGCCTCCACCGCCGACCGGAAGACGGGGTCGGCCGCCAGCAAGTCGGCTCCCATGCCCGCCCACTGGGCGCCGTTGCCGCAGAACGCGAACGCGATCCGGCCCCGCCGGACGGCCTCGCCGGTGACGGCTTCCACGGCCGGGGCCGCCGCCGGCGGCTGCGGGGGGAGCGGGGCGCGCGGGGCGAGCCGCGCCAGCGCCTGCGCGGCCTCCCGCGGGCCGTCGGCCAGCACCGCCGCACGGAACGGGTGCTTGCCGCGGCGGGCGCAACTGGTGTGCGCGAGGTCGTAGAAGTCGCCCGGCCGGGCCCGGCCCAGCTGCTCGGCGGCGCGCGCCGCCGCCTGCGCCAGCGCCTCGGGCGTCCGGGCGGACACCACGAACGGAAGCGTCCGCCGCCCGCCCGTCCCCCGGGCACGCGGCGGCGGCTGCGGGGCGGCCGCGATCACGGCGTGGGCGTTCGCGCCCCCGAAACCGAACGAGTTGACGCCGACGACCGGCCGTCCGGCGTCACCCTCGACCGGCCGGGCCTCCGTGGCCGGGGCCAGCCCCAGGCCCGCGAAGTCGATCCCCGGATTGAGTGGCAGGGCGTGCAGCGAGGCCGGGATCCTGCGGTGCTGCAGCACCAGGAGCGCCTTGAGCAGCCCGGCCATCCCCGAAGCCGGTTCCAGGTGGCCCAGGTTGGACTTGACGGAACCCACCGGCAGCGGCCCCCGCAGGCGCCGCGTCCCCAGCGCCCGGCCGATGGCCTCGCACTCGGCCGGATCCCCGGCGGAGGTCCCGGTCCCGTGCGCCTCCAGGTAGACCACCTCGTCGGGGTCCACGCCCGCCTGCGCGTACACCGTCGTCAACAGCTCTTCCTGCGCCCGCGGGTTCGGCAGCGCCAGCCCCGCCGTCCGGCCGTCGCTGTTGGCGGCCGTCGCCAGGATCACCCCGTGGACCCGGTCGCCGTCGGCCAGGGCGTCCCGCAGCAGCTTGAGGACCACGACACCGCCGCCCTCCGCCCGCACGTAGCCGTCGGCCGCGGCCGAGAACGCCGCGCACCTCCCGTTCGGCGAGAGCATCGACGCCTGCGAGAACCCCACGTACGGGTAAGGGCTCAGCAGCACGTTGACGCCGGCGGACACCGCCGTGCGGCTGGTGCCCTCGCGCAGGGTGCGGCAGGCCCGGTCCAGCGCCACGAGCGCCGACGAGCACGCGGTGTCGACGGCCATGCTGGGGCCGCGCAGGTCGAAGGCGTACGAGATCCGGTTCGCGGCGATCGACGCCGCGCCGCCCGTCATGGTGTAGGCGTCGACGCCCTCGATCCGCAGCATCTGCCGGGCGGCGTAGGACGTGTCGGAGATCCCCACGTACACGGCGGTGTCCGAGCCGGCCAGCGACGCCGGGTCGATCGCGGCGTCGTCGAAGGCCTCGGTGGCAAGCTCCAGCAGCAGCCGCTGCTGGGGGTCCATCTGCGCGGCTTCCCTGGGCGAGATGCCGAAGTAGCCCGCGTCGAAGCCCGCGATGTCGTCCAGGAAACCGCCCGCCGCCGTGTAGCTCTTGCCGGGGCGCGGCGCCGACGCGTCCACGAAGCGGGCCGTCTCGAACCGGTCCTCCGGCACCCGGGTGATCAGGTCCCGCCCCTGCTCCAGGGCCTCCCACAGCGCCGCCGGATCACTGATGCCGCCGGGCAGCCGGCAGGCCACCCCCACGACGGCCACGGCCCGGTCGTCCTCCGCTGAACCCTCTGAGCCCTCCGGTTGCACGCGCACGACCTTTCCTGGCGGCCCGGGCCCGGCAGACGAGCCCGCACGGTTGATGACGCACCGCATCTTGTCGACTACGCATTGTGAAGGCAAGCGGCCCGGCGCCTGAGGGAGGTCGAATGGGTGACAACACGGAACATTTACGACATGGGGGAGTTGTTCAGTGCGCGTCCCCACGGGGAACCGCGGACCGAGCGAAAGGCGCTGACGTGCTCAAGAAGGTGATGGCCGCAACGGCCTTGACGGCCTCGGCGGTCGGCGTGTTCGCCGGCCCTGCGGCGGCCATCGGCGACAGCCGGGACGTCGCCAACGCCAACGGCGCGCGGACCGGCGTCGGCGGGACGCTCACCGGCGGTCACGGCAGCCCGCAGCTGAGCGCGGTCCAGGGCACGCTCAACGACCTCTGCATCGGCGTCGGCAAGCTCGGCGTGCAGTCCCTGCTCCTGCTGATCAACATCGGCGTGCAGGACGTGCCGGTCCTCACCTCGCAGGAACAGCAGCAGTGCACCAGCGGATCGGTGACCGGCAACGGCAACAACCCGCTGTCGCACCTCGCGGACCGCATCTCGCTCCTGGACCACAACGGAAGCGGCAACCGCCGTTAGCCGGAGGCCGGGAGCCGGGAGCCGGGGCGCTCCCGGACCCGGCACCCCGGCGCCGGGGCGTCAGACCTCCAGCTCCGCCTCTATCCGCTTCAGCTGGTGGCGCGCCATCGCGAGGTTGGCGCGCCGCGCGTCCAGCACCAGGTACAGGAAGAGGCCGTTGCCGCCGCGGCCGGTCAGCAGCCGGATCAGGTGGTACTGCGAGCCGAGGGTGATCAGGATGTCCTCGATGGCGTCCTGGATGTTGAGCATCTCCATCGTCCGCAGCTTCGCCCGGACCACGTCCGTGTTGCCCGCGGCGGCCACGTTGAGGTCGAGCGACTGGGACCCGCCGAGCGTGCCCAGCGCCATGCCGCTGCCGTAGTCGACGAGCGCCACGCCGAGGGCTCCCTCGATCGAGCTCATCGCGTCCTTGAGGGCCGTTTCGGTGTTCGTCATGAGTCGGTTCCGCTCTGGTTGTCGGGACGGGACTTCGCGGGCCGGGAGGTGCCGGGCCGCGACGGAAGGGAAGGCAGGGAAGGCGGGGAGGGCAGGGAAGGCGGCGCCGGGGGCGCCGGGGCCAGCGGGGAGCGGGCGGGCGGGGGCGGCGCGGGTGCCCGCTCCCGGCGCTCCAGGGCCCCGCCGGTCAGCGGGGCGATCCGGGCCCCGGCCCGCCGGGCCTCCAGGTTCAGCCGGCCGACGTTGGCGTCGGCCGTGGCCAGCAGCGTCAGCACGGAGGAGGGACCGGCCGCGTACGTCGCCACGTACCCGTGGTCGCCGCTGACGAGCAGTTCGCGGAAGCCGCCGTGCCCCACGGCGTCCGCCAGTCGCGCGCCCACGCCGAGCGCCGCCGCGGTCAGCGCGGCCACGCCGTCCGGCTCCATGCCGGTGACCAGGTGCGCGATCACCAGCCCGTCCGTGCTGGCCACCATCGCCCCGGTCAGGTGCGGAACCCGGGCCCGTAACCCCTGGAGCTCGGCGAGCACCTCGGGTGCGGCGGTCATCGGCTGTCTCCTTCCGGCGAACGGTCTGAAAGCGCGCCTCATCATGGGACCGGCAGGGGGTGGCCGGCGTACGGGACGGTCGTGCGGGGCGTTGCTGTCGGAGGGGCCGTGCGGGCCGTACAGAACGTCACAGGGCCTCCAGGCGGAGCGTCACAGGGCCTCCAGGGCGTCGCGGATCCGGTACAGCAGGGAGAGTTCCGGAGCCGCGGGAGGCGGTGGCTCCGGAGCGGGCGGGGCGTCGGCGCAGGGCGTGCGGACCAGGCCGGCCGCCGCCAGCCGGCGCACGTCGAGGAGGGTGGCGAAGGCCGGGCGCCCCAGGGCCCGCGCGATCTGCACGGGGGTGCGGACGCCGTCGGCGGCCGCGAGCACCGCCTGCCGCCCGCTCGCCGGGGCCGGGCCTCCGTGGCCGGCGCCCGCGGTGGGCACGACCGGCGCGGCGTCCACCTCCGGCCGCGGCCAGGCCCGTTCCAGCAGCCGCCGCCTGCGGGCGACTTCCCGCCGGAGCAGCGCCACGGCGACGGGGCGGATGGGCCCGAGCCAGTGCCGGGCCTCCCCGAGGAAGCGGTCGGGGGCGCGCTGCGCCGGGTCGAGCGGGGTGAGGACGAAGTAGGCGGCGTCGAAGAGCGCGCTGAGGTGGCACAGTTCCAGCTCGCCGCGGCTCAGCCGGCCGCGCTCCACGAGGAGGCTGCCCGCCCGGTAGCCGGGCCCGCCCTCCGCGACCGCCTCCTCCCACGCCTGCGGCGACAGCCGCCCTCCGGCGGTCAGCCGCCGGCCCAGGTCGGGCACCGACGGGCTCTCGGCGTGCACCACCGCCCCGTCGGCGAGGTAGAGCGCGCCGACGCAGCTGTGCAGGGCGCCCGTGGCCCGCTCGGCGGCGAGCCGGTCCAGGAGGTCCCCGGCGGTGGCGCCGGGGGCTTCCGGCCGGCTTAAGCCGGGGGCCTTCATGCCAGGACCAGCCTGTCGGTCAGGCTCTTGATCCGGAACAGGGCGACGGCGAGGTTCGCCTCGGCGCGGTCCAGCCACAGGTAGAGGAAGACGCTGCTGTCGAAATCCGTCTCCACGAAACGGACGAGGTGGTAGCTGCCGCGCGCGGTGACGATCAGGTCCTCGACGGGGCCCGTGCGCGCCGTCGCCCCGGTGAACGCGCTGTTCTCGAAGGCGAGCCGGGCCAGCTCCGCGGTGTCGGCGGCCGCGCTCTCGTGGTCGCGTCCGGGACCCTCGCCCACCTCGCCCAGCGCGAGCCCGCTCGTCCAGTCCACGAGGCTCGCGCCCCGCGCGCCCGGAATGGTCATGGCCTCGGCCAGGCACCCGTCGATACCGGTCACACGATCCTCTCCAGCCCCCCGTGCCCGATTACCAGCGGCGTGTCCGCTGCGACGGAAGGTATTCGATGACAGCGCCGGGAGGGGAGAGTTTTGGCATTTTCTCTCGGCACATGTAGGGGCCGGTGTATGGCCGGATCCGGAGGGTCCGCGGCACGGCGAGGGGCCCGCCCCCTGTGGAGGTGGGGGCGGGCCCGGAGGAGCGGTGACCATGGAGCGGCGAGCGGGAAAGGCGGTGCGAGGAGCGGGGAAGAGAAGAGGGGCCTACTTGACGTTGACCGCGCTCCAGGCCGCACCGACGGTCTTGTACTCGGTGCTGCCGGTGCCGTACAGGGCGCCCGCGGCCGACAGCGTCGCGGTGCGCGCGGCCTTGTAGTTGGTGCTGGACGTCATGTACGTGGAGAGGGCCTTGTACCAGATCTTGGTGGCCTTGTCCCGGCCGATTCCGGTGACCTTGGAGCCGTCGGCCGTCGGGCTGTCGTACTGCACGCCGTTGATCTTCTTCGCGCCGCTGCCCTCGGAGAGCAGGTAGAAGAAGTGGTTGGCGACGCCGGAGGAGTAGTGGACGTCCTTGCCGCCCACGCCGCTGGACCAGTTGTCGGCGGAGTTGCCGTCCTTCGACGGCTTGTCCATGTAGCGCAGCGGCTTGCCGTTGCCGAAGATGTCGATCTTCTCGCCGATGAGGTAGTCGCCGACGTCGGAGGAGTTGTTGGCGTAGAACTCCACGGCGGTGCCGAAGATGTCGGAGGTCGCCTCGTTGAGGCCGCCCGACTCGCCGCTGTAGATCAGCTTTGCGGTCGCGGCGGTGACGCCGTGGCTCATCTCGTGGCCCGCGACGTCGATGGCCGTGAGCGGCTTCTTGTTGCCCGTCCCGTCACCGTAGGTCATGCAGAAGCACGAGTCGTTCCAGAACGCGTTGACGTAGCCGTTGCCGTAGTGGGCGCGGGAGTAGGCGCCCTTGCCGTCGTTGCGGATGCCGTTGCGGCCGAGGACGTTCTTGTAGAAGTCCCAGGTGACGGCCGCGCCGTAGTGCGCGTCGACGCCCGCGGTCTGGCGGCCGCCGCCCCAGGTGTCGGTCGCGTTGGTGTAGAGCGTGCCCGTGCCCGAGGAGCCCTGGTTGAGGTCGTAGGTCTTGTGGCCGCCGCGCGCACCGTCGTTGAGCTGGTAGCTGCTGCCGCTCTTGGTCGTGGTGAGCGGCACGGTGCCGCTGTACTGGCTGGTGCCGGTGCCCGTCTCGACCGCCTCGTGGCGGAAGAGCTCGGACCCCGTCGCCGCGTCGGTGATGACGTGCAGTTCGCTGGGGGTGCCGTCGGGCTGTACGCCTTCGACCACGGTCTCGTACGCGAGGACCGGTGTGCCGGAGGCGGCCCAGACGACCTTGCGCGGGGTGCCGGCGGAGGGCTTCGCCGTGTGGGCCGACGAGGCGGCCGACAGTGCGGCCTTCGCCGCGGCGGAGGCGGGCTGCCGGGCGTCGGTCGAGGCCAGGGCAAGCTTCGCCTCGGTCGCCTTGGTGACGGTGGTCCGGCCGGCCGTGTCCTGGTGGACGACGAGGTCGCCGCCGAGGACCGGGAGGCCGTCGTAGGTGCGCTCGTAGCGGGTGTGCACGGTGCCGTCCGCGTCCTTGACGACGTCCCGGACCACCAGCTTCTCCCTGGCGCCCAGGCCGATCTTCCCGGCGGTGGCGGTCGCGTGTTCCTGGGCGCCGCGCATCTCGGAGGCGCGCTGGTCCGGGCTCAGCTGGACCGCCATGGCGCCGGGGCCGCGCTCGGCCTGGGCGCCTGCCACGCCGGTCTGGACGGCGACGGCGCACAGGGCGGCGGAGGCGAGGACGGCGGTGGTGCGGAGGGTGCGGCTGCGGGGGGTTATGGGTCTCAACTCTGTCTCCTTGCAGGGGCGCCGGGCCGCGGCCCGGCGAGGGATCGGACATCCCAGGGCGGACTGCCCGTTGATGCAGGAGTGAATCGAGAGGATGGTGCCAGCTTCCCCCGTAAGTTGACAGGTGCGCGACAAGGATCTGGCGCGGAGTTTTCCGACGATGTCCGGTTCGATGCTGTCGATGCGGCCGGGGCCCGGGGTAAAGGCGTCACCGGCCGCCCGCCGGGCGGCCGGTGACGGCAGGCGGGCGGCGAGCGGTGAACCGGGTCACTCCGTTCTGTCGCACCAGGCCAGTTGTATGGACTCCAGAATGCGTACGTTGTAGCGGGCCGGGTCGTCGCTGAAGCCTTCCAGCCCGGTCACCAGGTCACGGACCTCGGGGAATTCGACGGCGAGCGGCTTGCGGTCCGGGTGCTGCGCGGCGAGTCGCGCCGCGATCTGCTGGATGTCAGTCCATTGCATGGGCCCGAGTGTGTCCTACACCGTTCGAACGGTCCAGAGAGTCGGCGGAGGCGAACGCGGCCTCGTGCGGCGCGAGGAAAGCGAGGAGCGCAAGGACCCCGCCGAAGCACAAGAACAGCGTCCAGCCGGGCAGTTCGTCCAGGAAGAGGCCGGTCAGCGACGAGCCCAGCGGGGGAGTGGCCATGAACAGCAGCCCGATCGCGCTGTTCACCCTGCCCTGCAGACCGGCCGGCGTCCGCAGCAGCCGGGCGACCGTCAGCACCGAACCGGCGACGGCCACGGCGAGCGCGCACCCCGCCAGCAGCACGGCCAGCACCAGCGCACTCGCCGCGAAGGCCATCGCGCCCACGAGCAGCGCGCACAGCACCCCGGTCGTCAGCAACACCCTGGAAGGGGGCAGCGCCCGGCCTACCCGTGGCGCGAGGAGCACCCCGGCCATCGCCCCCGCCGCGGAGAGCGCGGTGAGCATCCCGACCGCGCCCCCCGACGCCCCCTCGCGGGCACTGGTCACCACGATCGCCAGGTACACCCCGTCGAAGACGAAGTTCTGCGCCGAGGCGATCAGGGTCAGCCGGCGCAGCACCCGCTCGCCCCACAGGAAGCCGATGCCCGTGGTGAACGACCGCCACCAGCCCTCGTGTCCGGCCGCCGCCTCCCGACCGGGCGGCCCGGTGTGCGTACGGAGCGCGCGGACACACCCGGCGGAGACCGCGTAGGACGCGCTGTCCAGCCAGAACGGCCAGCTCGGTGCCGCCTCGAAGAGCATGCCCCCCGCGACCGGCCCCAGCAGGAAGGCGAGCTGCCCCCGCACCTGGTTGACGGCCAGCGCGGTGGCCAGCCTGCTCTCCGGCACGACCTCCCGGACCGCCGGCAGCACCGCCGCGTTGAACGGCGCCGTGAGGAAGCCCAGCACGACGCCCGCGGCCAGCAGCACCGGCAGCGGGGAGAAGCCCGTGAGGACGGCGGCCGCCAGAGCCGCGCTCGCCACCGCCCGGCCGGTTTCGCAGACCAGCAGGACCGTGCGGCGGTCGAAGCGGTCGGCGACCGGTCCGGCCGGCAGGCACGCCAGCGCCAGCGCGCCCGTCCACACCGCCTCCACCAGCCCCACGCGCAGCGGCGAGTGCGTGACCTGCAGGACCAGCAGGGGCAGCGCGACGGCCGAGGCGCCGGACCCCAGCATGGAGAGCCCCTGGCCCGCGCACAGGAGCTGGAAGTCCCGGTTCCGGCGGAGGCTGCCGGGCGGCGGGCCGGTCCGCGGCCCGGGACACCTGAGTCTCACGGCCGCGCCCGCGGCAGCCGTACGCCGGACGAATACGAGGCCGAGGGCGCGGGCGAGGGCTCCGGCGACGGCGGCGGGGCGAGCAGGGGCAGCGGGGCGTGCGGCATCCGGGCCGGGCCGCCGGCCAGCGCCGTGTGCACCGCCAGCAGGACGCCCGCGGTGCCGGTGGCGAGGTCCATGGACAGCCGCAGCAGCCCGTCCATCGCGAAGGCCCGCCGGCCCTTGAACCGCACGCAGTGGAGGCCCAGGCTCCGCAGGTGTGCAGCCAGTGCGGGGCCTGGGCCGGCCAGGTGGGCGAGGGCGTACAGCAGCCCCGCCTGTCCGTCCAGGAGACCGGGGGAGAGCAGCAGTTCGGTGCCGAGGCCGTCGCGCATCCGGTCGCGCAGCAGCGCGAAGTGCACGTCCTCGTGATGGCGGACGTACGTGTCGAGGGCGAGGGCGATGCCCGCACTCCCGCGGTCCAGTGTCGGCAGCAGGCGCTCCCCCTCCTTGACGTGGACCTCGCCGGTCGGGGATGCCGCGCAGCGCCCGAGGTCCCTGGCCAGCGCGGTCTCCGCGTGCCGCAGCCAGGACGCCTCTCCCGTCGTCGCGTACAGCCGCGTGAAGAGCAGTGCCGGTCCCGACCAGCCGTGCGTGAGCCCCACGGCGTCCGCCTTGCCCGCGAGGGGTTTCCCGCCCGCGAGCGCCTGCGCCAGCCGGGCGCCGAGCCGGGCCGCCGCCTCCGCCTCGCCGAAGTGCAGCCGGGCCAGGCCGATGCCCGCCAGGCCGCCGAACAGGCCCGCGCCGCAGCCCCGCAGGCCGGTGCCGTCCAGCCGCGCGAGCACCTCCCGCGCCGCCTCGGGCCGCCCCAGTTCGTCCAGGACGTACGCGACGCCCGCGAGCCCGTCGTACAGGCCGGGCCGGGGCCAGCGCGTCCGCTCGGCGGCCCGCACCAGCCACTCGACGTGGTCGCCGAACGCCGCGTAGTCCGTGTGCCCCGTCACGTGCAGGGCGTGCAGCACCCCTGCCGCACCGAACGCCAGGGACGCGCCCTGGTTGTCGAACTGCCGCACGTCCCCGGGGAACAGCCGGTCCTGCCGCTCCGGCGTCGCACTGAGCAGGATCGCCTCGCGCAGGGAGTCCAGCGCGGCCCGCCCGCCGGCCGTGCACTCCTCCGGCCAGCGGGAGCCGTCCGGCGGGTCGTCGTCGGTGGCCGCGGCGGCCCCGGCGGGCGGCGCGAGGTCCGCGCGCAGGCGTGCGGCGTAACCGGGCGGCAGCGGGAACCGCCGCTCCGCCCACCCCGCCAGCTGCGCGTACTTCTCCGCGTCGAAGCGCAGGAGCGGCGTCAGAGGGCAGAACAGCGCGAGGGCCAGGGCGGCGAGGCCGTACGTGTCGACGGCGGTGCCCGACCGGGCCCACGAGGCGGTGAACCCCGGCGTGCCCAGGGCGGGCCGGGCGTCCTCGTCCGCCGGGGACGCCGTCTCGAAGGCCGTCTCGAAGTCGACCAGGCAGACGCTGCCGTCGGGGCGCACGATGACGTTGCCGGGCTGCAGGTCCCCGAAGACGATGCCCCGCCCGTGCAGTTCGGCCACCGCCTTCTCGATCCGCCCGAGGACGTCGCAGGCCCATTGCGTGTACGCGGCGACCTCGTCCTCGCCGGAGCCGTGCCGGAAGAGGGGGTGGCGCCGCCCGACCGCTTCCTGGAGGGTCTCGCCCTCGACCAGCTCCTCCACGAGGAAGTGGTGCTCCCAGTGGCGCGTCCGCGCGTACACCCGGGGCACGCAGCCGAGGCCGGCCAGCCGCCGGAGCACCGCGTGCTCGCGGTCCAGGCGGGCGACGGCGTCCGTGCCGCTGTCGTCGAGACCGGCGTGGGGGCGGGCCTCGCGGAGCACCACGCGCCGCCCGGAACCCTTCTCCACGGCGCGGTACACCCCGCCGCCGTTCGAGAAGTGCAGTGCCTTCTCGACCCGGTAGGGGAAGCCCCCGGGGGTGCCGGCCTTCCTCGCCTCCTGCATTCGGGCCGCGAGGAAGGCCGGCACCTCCACCCACGGCGGCACCCGGAAGGACGTGCCCCGCACGTCGGGCACGAGCCCGCCCCCGGGCCCCTCCATCGCCGGCACGTACTCGCCCTCGGGCGAGAAGCAGTAGGCCAGGCGGAAGCCGCCGTAGCGCACGTACAGCGGCCCGTCGCCCCAGCGCAGGTCGCTCAGGACGTACGGGCCCTCCACCCCGCGCAGCAGCGCCGCGAGGTCCGTCAGCGTCCGCTCCAGCTCCTGCGTGTCAGCCGGGTAGACGGTGACCAGCTTGCCGCCCGCCGTGCGCGGGCCCTGCTTGCTGTCGACCTGCCGGTGGACGGCGGGGCTGCGCAGGAACTTGAAGCAGATGCCGCGCTCCGTGCAGTAGTCCCAGACCGTGTCGATCACGTGCTCCGCCCGGGCGGCCGTGGCGGAGGCGTGGATCTTCCAGCCCTGCCGGGGAAGCCGGGCCTCCGGGCGGTGCACGTTGACCCAGCCGCCGCGCTCGGCGCGCAGCCACCCCGGGGGCGGCGGAGCGTCCGCACGCGCGAAGCGCTCCGCCGCGTCGTCGATGCGGTCGAGCGTCTCCACGAAGCGGGGATCCGCGACGAGATGACCCTGAGCGAGCATGTGACCTTCCCTCCCGGATTCCTGCGGGGCGTGCGGGGCATGGTGCCCGGCTGTGTTCCCGGCCTGCCGGCCGCGGGCAGCCCGCGGCCGGCAGGTCTTACGGCGAGCGGTGACTCAACGGCGCGTCAGGCGACGCCGCGGGCACTCTCGTAGCTGTTCGCGCAGGGCCACACGGAGGGCGTCTCCTCCTCCAGCTCCTGCAGCTCCAGGATCTCCGACATGTGCTTCACCTCCTCCCGGCGGCAAGTGTCCGCACGGGCGGTCAGCCCATGCCGAGGGAGCTGTGCGAGCTGTTGGCGCAGGGCCACAGGGAGGGGGTCTCCTCCTCCAGCTCCTGCAGGTCCAGGATCTCCGACATCCGATTCACCTCCGTTCTGCGGCTCGTGGGGATGCCGACCGCGGGTCGAGGTACGGCAGGGCGGGTTCCCGCCCCGCCGCGGACTCCCCCTCGAACGCGGAGTCCAGGGCCAGCAGCACGCCCGCGGAACCGGTGGCGAGATCCGCCGAGAGCCGCAGCATCCTGAAGCCCGGGAACGCGAGGTGCCCGCGGTAGGAGTGCGCGTACCAGGCCAGCCGGCGGATCTGGGTGCGGACGGCGGCACCGGGCCGGCCCCCGTGCCCGTCCAGCGCCGCCAGCGTGAGGACCGCACCGGCCCGCCCGCGCAGCAGCCCGGCGTTGCGCACGTACAGTGCCCGGCACGTCTCCCGGACGGCGGCGAGCGTCGCGGCCCTTCCGCCGTCGGGCCGGTGCCGCAGCAGGCCTTGCAGGGGGAACGCGAGCCCGCTGCTCCCGCCGTGCAGGTACGGCAGGTGGTGCATGCCGTCGAAGAGGGTGAGGGCGCCGTCCGGCTGGACGGTGCACCGGTCGATGTCGTAGCCCACCGCCCGGTCGGCGAGGCCGAGCCAGCGGCCCGCCCCCGTCTCCTCGTACAGGTGCAGGAAGAGCAGCGCGATGCCCGCGGCCCCGTGCAGCAGCCCGTACGGCGGCGGGACGCCCGGGCGGCCACGGAGCGGCCCGGCCGTGACGAGCGCGGCGAGCTCCCCGGCGGTGCGCAGGGCGGCGTCGTGGAGTGCGGTGTCGCCGGTGACCCGCGCGAAGCGCAGCAGGTTCAGGGCGATGCCCGTCTTGCCGCCGGCCAGGTCCGGGCGGACGACCCGGGCGTCGGCCGGCCGGCAGCGGTCGAGGACGCCGAGGGCCTCGTCGCGGCGGCCGAGCAGGTCGAGGACGAGTGCGACGCCGTGCAGCCCGTCGTACAGGCCCGGCCGCGGATCGCCCTCGCGCTCGGCGGAGGCCACCAGCCATGCGGCGTACTCGTCCGGCACGGGCGCGCCCACGCGGTGCAGGGCGTAGAGGACCCCGGCCGCGCCGTAGCCGAACGCGTGGCCGCCGAGGGAGTCCGGGCCGGCCGGCGTGCAGGGGAACAGCCGGTCCGCGCGCTCCGGGGTGGCCATGGCGTGGATGCCGGCGACGAGGGAGTCGCGGAGGGACGGCCAGTCGGGCTCGTCCGCGGCGAGCATCCTGGCGTGGTCCGCCTGGTCCGCTGCTTCCCCGTCTGCCTCTGCCCCGTCCGCCTCTTTATAAGAGGAGGTGCTCAGCAGGCCCGTGAGCAGCTGGCCCCCGAAGCCCGCCGGCAGTGGGTACAGCTCCTCGACGGCACCGGTGAGGACGCGCAGGGTGGCAGGGCTGCGGTACGGGACGGGCAGGAGCAGCCACAGGCGCAGGGCGTCGAGCAGGTAGGCGGTGGCGTCCGCACCCCGGAGACCGGCCGGTGCCGTGAAGCCCTCCTCGCCCAGGGGCGGCGGCCGGTCGTCGGCCAGGTCCGTGGCCGTCTCCAGGTCGGTGAGGACCACTTCTCCGCCGGGGCGCAGGAAGACGTTCTTCGGGTTGAGCTCCCCGAGGCGTACGCCCCGCGCGTGGAGCTCGTCCAGCGCTCCGGCGACGCGGTCCACGACGGCCAGGACCAGTTCGGCGTACCCGGGCGCCTCCTTGGCCGCCCGCTCCTCGGTGGTCAGCGGGAAGGCGGCGGCCGCGGCTTCGGCAAGGCTGCGGCCCTCGACGTGCTCCACTGCGAGGAAGTGGTGACCGGCCCGGACGTGGTGGCCGAGGACGCGGGGCACGCGGCCCAGCCCGGCCAGCCGTTCGAGCACCGCTCGTTCGCGGCCGAGGCGCGTGACGGCGTCGTCGCCGCGCCGGTCGAGGCCGGTGTACGGGCGGGCCTCGCGCAGGACGACGCGGTTACCGGCGCCGTCGTCCGCCAGATAGGTGCCCCCGCCGTTGGTCACGTGCAGCGCGCGCAGCACCCGCCAGGGCAGCGGCTCGCCGGGTGCGGCGTGCAGCGCCTCCAGGTCCGGGCGCAGGAACTCCGGCAGGGTCACCCGGTCCGGGCAGCGGAAGACGGGGCGGCGGTTCTCGGGGACGAGCGTGCCGTCGGGGCGCTTCAGCGCGGGCACCAGGCGGGGCTCGTCACCGGCCCCGTACACGGCCGGCGTCTCGGGACATCGCAGCGTCCCTGATGAGCCGTAGCGCACGTACAGGGGGCCGGAGCGGTGGCGCAGGGCGCCCAGGACGTACGGGCCCGGGAGGCCGTCGAGCAGGACCGCGAGTTCCGTGAGCGCCCCGGTGAGAGCGGCCTCGCCGGCGGGGCGGAGCGTCATCAGGTCGCCGCTCGTGAGCCGGTCGGCGTGCTCGTCGCCCAGCGCCCGGGCGGCGGTGAGACTGCGGACGACGTCGAAGGCGATGCCGCGCAGGAGGCAGAAGCCCCGGACGATTTCCGCCGCGCGGGGCAGGCGGGGGAGCGCGACGGAGACGTGGATCAGCCAGCCCTGCACGGGCGTTTCCGCCGCCCGCGGCCGCAGCGCCACCCACCAGCCGGAATCCGTACGCTCCCAGCCCGCCGGCGGTTCGCGGAGGGCTGCGGAGAGCCTTCCTTCCGTGTCGGTGAGCCGCTCGGGGAATTCGAAGAAGTCCGGGTCCGCGCGGTAGAAACGGTCGTAGTCCTTGAGTTCCATCATGGCGGGGCCCTCCTTCCGGTCCTTCGGGGGCGGTGCGGCATGAGGCCGGTATTCAGTCGGACTCCGGCCCGCATTCGGTTGGCGTTCGGCCGGAACTCTCCGGAAGCAGCCGGTATTCGGCCGGAATTCAGCCGGACAGGGAATCGGTGGCGGAGGCGAATTCCGGGGGATCGGTACGGACCGAGCGCCGGCCGATCCTCAGCACGTCCTCCGGGGAGGCGAAGCGGAGGTCCATGCGCCGGACGGCCTCCGCCCAGGTCTGCATGGAGCGCACCGAGGACAGGGTCTCCACGACGAACGGGTCGTCCAGCCGCTCCAGGGTGCGCTCCCACAGCAGCCCCCCGGGCTCCTCCAGGAGGCTGCCGACCGTGCCTTCGTAGACGGGGATCCCGCGCACCCTGCCGTCCGGCTCCACCTGCATCACCAGGGTGTCGATGCGGCGCGCCACCCGCTCGGGGTTCATGACGAGGTTGAAGTTGTCCGTGGTGAAGACGGATACGGACGGCGGAGCGAGCTCGCGCAGCCGGGCCTGCAGTTCGCCGCTGGTCAGGCGGGCCACCTGAGTGTCGTCGAGGAGTTCCCGGCGGCAGAATTCGGGGCGGCTGGCGAGCCCTTCGGGAACGGCGGAATTGAAGGACAGGGTGCGCAGCCGGGGGAAGCGGTGGGCGATATCGGCTGCGAACTCCTCCAGCTGCCCGAAGTTGCTGCGGATCACCACGCAGTCGATGCCGAAGTGCAGCCGCCCCCGCCCGGCTGCCAGGCGCTCCCCGGCCACCTCGTCCAGCAGCGCCAGCGCGGCCATGACCCGGTCGAAGGAGCCGGCCCGGCCGCGGATGCGGTCGTGCACCTCGGGCGTCGCGCCGTCGAGGCTGACGATCACCTCGTCGAAGTGGTCGGCGAGCCGCTCGGCGAGGGGCCGGTTCATCACCCAGCCGCTGGTGTTGACGGACATCTTCACCCCGGCATCGCGCAACCGCCCGGCCACCTCGAAGATGCCCTGGACGATGAGCGGTTCGCCACCGGACAGGGCGACGACCCGCGGCCCCATGGCGATCAGGGCGTCGGCCACCCGGAGCATGTCCGGCGGGCTCAGCTGCCGGGACGGGCGGCGCCCCGACTCCGAGTAGCAGTGCGAGCAGCGCAGGGGGCAGGCGTAGGTGGTGTCCCAGACGACCACCTCGGGACCGGAGGAAGGACTCATGGCAGCCACCCGTTCTCGGAGAATCCACGACGGAAACCGCAGTCGAAACCGTTCGACTTCCCTGATGCGATGTCATGAGTCTGCAGCCGCAAGCCTTTCCGGGGCACCCGGGCAACCCCCGATCCGTATGGAGGTTCTCCGCCACCGGCGACGGTGGATTACCTCTCTGGACGGCCTCGGCGGCGGCCCGCGATAATGTCCCTTATGGCAGCAGCCAGAAACCGGGGGATGCACATCGTCGCGGTGTGCGGCGGACTGTGCATGCTCTGGGCAACGCTCATCGGGACCACCCAGTTGCAGAACAGGTATACGCTGCCGTGGATCCTGGGTTCCGTTCTCCCGTGCTATTTCGCCGGTTTGTTCACTTGGTGGCACGCGCCGTCGAGTCCGGTCGCAAAACGCCTCCTTCTGATCGGCACTTGGCTTTCGGTGACCATTGCGATCCGCTACAGCGTCAGCCTGCTGATCCGGGCCTTCGACTGGAACCTCCGCCCGACACCCCACGCCCTGCACCTGCCGGCGGACTTCGGCCTCCAGATCGCCAGCCAGGTCTGCGACCTGACCGTGAGCGTCCTGGTCGTCCGGCTGCTCGCCCTGCTGCCCGACGGCCGGTACGCGTTCCCGTACGAGCGCCTCGTCCTCCGCGCACTGTGGGGCCTGCTGGCGCTGCCCCTCCTGCTGCCCCTGACCGGGACGACCGAGCTCACCGTCCACTACATCGTCTTCTACTACCCCGAGGCGTGGATGCCGGGCCTCGGCGCCCTCCTCCTCGTCCTGCGCTGCCTGCGCGCCCCCGCGGCCGGCCGGCCTGACATCGCCGCCCTCCTGCCCTTCGCCGCGCCCGGTGCGGCCGTCCTCCTCGCCCGCGCCGCCTCCCGCCTCTTCCGCACCTGGCAGGGCGAGCAGGGCGTGCTCTACTTCGCCGGCGCCCTCCTGGGCGCCCTGCCGTACGTGACGATCTCCCTCGTCATCGTCTACGCCGCCTTCCGCCACCGGCTCCTCGGCGTCGACCTCGTCATCCGCCGCTCCGCCGTCTACGGATCGCTGTGGCTCATCATCAACAGCTGGTACCTGGGCATGGCGCTGACCCTCGGCCTCACCGCGGGCCAGTACTTCCCGGTCGGGCTGTCCCTGCTCGTCGCCGTCGTCGCCACGGCCCTCTTCCAGCCGCTGCGCACCCGGCTCAACGCCCTCGCCGAACGCCGCGTCTTCGGCAAACGCCTCAGCAGGTTCGAACTGCTCGTCCAGTTCGGCACCACCCTGGAGCACGCCTACGACCTCGACCGGCTCGCCCCCCAGCTCGCGACCGGCCTGCAGGAGGGCCTGAGCCTGCAATGGGTGTGCGTACGGCTCGGCGGCAACGGCCTGCCCGTCTCCGTGGCGGAGGCGGGCGCGCGGCCCGCCGGCGCCGACGCGCCCGGCGAGCCCCTCGGGGAGTTTCCCCTCCTCTACGGGGAGGACCTGCTGGGCATCATCGAGTACGGGCCCAAGGCCGAGGGCCGCTGCACCCCCGAGGACCACGACATCGGCGAGACCCTGGCCCGCTCGGCCGCCCTCGCCGTGCACAACGTCCGCCTCACGGCCGAGCTCGGCGCCCGCGTGCAGGAGGTGCAGCGCCAGGCCGCCGAGCTCGACGCCTCCCGCGCCCGCATCGTCCACGCCCAGGACACCGAGCGCCGCCGCATCGAACGCCGCCTCCACGACGGCATCCAGCAGGAGCTCGTCGCCCTCGTCGCCAAACTCGCCCTCGCCCGCAGCTGCCTGCGCCGCGGCGGCGACATCGACGCCGCCCTGACCGAGATGCAGGACGACGCCTACCGCGTCATCGACGAGCTGCGCGAGCTCGCCCACGGCATCCACCCGCCGATCCTCACCGACCAGGGGCTCGTGGCCGCCGTCACCTCCTGCGCCCGCCGCCTGCCCGTCCCCGTCACCGTCCACAGCGCGGAGTCGCTGAGCGGGGTGCGGTTCGCCCTCGACGTCGAGGAGTCCGCGTTCTACCTCGTCTCCGAAGCCCTCACCAACGTGCTCAAGCACGCCGCCGCCACCCACGTCACCATCCGCATGGCCCGCGACGACGGCCGGCTCCTGGTCGAGGTGCACGACGACGGCAGCGGATTCCCCACCGAGACCACCAGCGGCTCCGGCCTCACCGGCATGCGCGACCGCATCGAGGCGGTGGGCGGCGAGCTCACCATCACCAGCGGCGCCGGCACCGGCACCGTGATCCGCGCCCGGCTCCTGGAGCGAGTGAGGGAGGAGACCCGTGCCTGACGCCCCGCGCGCCCTGCGCGTCGTCATCGCCGAGGACCACTACCTGGTGCGCGAGGGCACCCGCCGGCTGCTGGAGGACACCGGCCAGGCCGACGTCGTCGCGGCGGTGGGCACGGCCGACGAGCTCATCGTCGCCGTCGAACGGCTCCGGCCGGACGTCGTCATCGCGGACATCCGCATGCCGCCCGGCCACCACACCGAGGGCATCGCCGCCGCCCACGCCATCCGCGCCGGCCACCCCGGCATCGGCGTCGTCGTGCTCTCGCAGCACGCCAACGAGAACTACGCCTTCGACCTCTTCCGGCGCGGCACCGACGGCCTCGCCTACCTCCTGAAGGAGCGCATCGGCGAGGTCGACGAACTGCTGCGCGCCCTGCGCGAGGTCGTCGCCGGCCGCTCCGTCGTCGACCCGCGCATCGTGGAGGTGCTGATGGGCAGCCACGCCCGCGCCGCCGACGCGCCGCTGTCCCGGCTCACCCGCAGGGAGCTCGACGTCCTGCGGCACATGGCGGAGGGCAAGACCAACCGGGCCATCGCGGAGTCCCTGCGGCTGTCGGAGTCGACCATCGAGAAACACGTCAACTCCACCTTCGCCAAGCTGGGGCTCGCGGAAATACCGCAACTGCACCGGCGGGTGAGCGCGGTGCTGGCTTATCTGCGGCACACGCCGGCGGGGCCGGACTGAGTGACGGAGTCGCTTGTCAAGCCCCTGACAAGAAGCGCTTGTTGGTGGCACCCTCGTTCCATGCATCGCATGAGCGCCGCCCTCGCCGTGCCGGCCGCCGCCCTCCTCCTCGCCGGCCTGCAGCCGGGCACGGCGGGCACCCATCCCGCGGGCCCCCGACCCGCCGGTGCCGCAGTCCGCGCCGGCGAACCGGCCACCGGCACCGGCTGCGGCGGCCCCACCGTGGGCGAGGTCACCCTCGGCACCACGTACAACCCCACCACCGGGCGCTACGAGCTCAACGACGCGGGGCGCGGCAACCACAAGACGTACGACCTGAACGGCGGGACCTCCGGCAACGGCACCCTCTTCACCGACGACGACAACGTCTGGTGCGAGGGCGGCCGGCAGACCGCCGGTGTCGCCGCCCACTACGTCGCCGCCGTCGTCTGGGACTACTACCTGCGCACCCACGGCCGCAAAGGCATCCAGGGGGACGGCCGCGGCGGCTGCAGCCGCGTCCACTACGGCAACCAGTACGTCAGCCCCTTCTGGGACGCCCTCACCGGCTGCATGACGTACGGCGACGGCTCCCCCGGCGACGGGCAGCCGCCCGTCACCATCGAGAACGGCGCGCACGAAATGACCCACGGCGTCACAGCGGCCACGGCCGGCCTGGGGTTCAGCGGCGAGCCGGGCGCGCTCAACGAGGCGACCAGCACGATCTTCGCCGCGGCCGCCGAGTTCTCCGCACACAACGCGGCCGACCCCGGCGACTACCTCATCGGCGAGCGGACCGGCATCAACGGGACCACCGCGCGCGGCTGGATGGACAAGCCCTCCAAGGACGGGGTCTCCAAGGACTACTGGTACGTGGGCATCGGCACCACGGACGTCCACTACGCCGACGGCCCGGCCAACCACTTCTTCTACCTGCTCGCCGAGGGCAGCGGCCGCAAGGACATCAACGGCGTCCACTACGACAGCCCCACGTACGACGGCAGGCCCGTCACCGGCATCGGCCTGCACGCCGCCGAGAAGATCTGGTACCGCGCGCTCACCGCCCACATGACCTCGAACACCGACTACGCGGCGGCCCGCCGTGCGACCCTGCGGGCCGCGGCCGAGCTCTACGGCACGGGCGGCAGGGAGTACGCGACGGTCGCCGCGGCGTGGGCAGCGGTCAACGTCAAATAGCTGCGGTGGACGTCAAATAGCTGCGGTGAACCGACCCACCCTCACGCCCCTCCGTTATATGATCATCACTTTACGTCCGGGGGCGGTCGGGGAGGGACGGGGCGGTCATGGGTGCGGGGGGATCGGCGTGGAAGCGGGCGCAGGAGGCCCGGCGGCACGAGCGTGAGCTGCGCGAGCAACTCAGGGTGGCCCAGTGGGAGGTGCGCAACTGGGAAGCGGCGAGCGAGGGCGAACGCAAGGTCGCCGCGAAGCTGCAAGTCCTCACCCGGCGCGGGTGGCGGCTGCTGCTCGACCGGCGATGGCCCGGCACCCGCTCGGCCAACGTCGACATGCTGCTCGTCGGCCCCGGGGGCGTCTTCGTCATCGACGTCAAGAACTGGCGGCACGCCCCCGAAGCGGCCGGCGGACACCTGACGGCCGGCGGGCGCACGTACGACCGCGAGGTCGAAAAGCTGCTCAAGGTGACCGAGCTCGCGGAGAACGCCGTCTCCGCACGGAACCTGTCGCCCGTGGCCGTCCAGCCGCTGATGGTCTTCGCCGGCCGGTCGGTGAGCGCCCGGCTCGGCACCGTACGGCTGCTGGGGGAGCGCGAAGTGACGCCGGCGCTCATCGCCGAGCGGGTCCGGCTGCGCCCGTTCGAGGTGAAGGCCGTCGCCGACCACTTGGAACAGGTGTTCCGCGACTACGAGGACACTTCGGCCCGCACCGGACCGGCCGCGCCGCCGGCTCCGCCCGCGCCCGGGCCCGACGACGCGCTGTTCGACGTCGAAGGCATACGGAACGCGGCCGTGGAAGCCGCCCGCAGCGCCCCGATCGAACAGTGGATGACGTTCCTCCACCCCGATCAGCTCGCCCTCGTGCGCCGCACCTGGTCCGGCCCGGCGCGCGTCAGCGGCCCGGCGGGCACCGGCAAGACCGTCGTCGCCCTGCACCGCGCCGCCTACCTCGCCTCACGCACGTCCGGCCGGATCCTCTACGTCACCTTCGCGAACAACCTGCCCCGCGTGCAGAGCACGTTCCTCAGGACGATGGCCCCGGCGGTCGCCGACCGGGTCGACTTCAACAGCCTGCACGCCTGGGCGGGCCAGTTCCTCCGCTACCGCGGCATCGAGAGCAGGCTGGACTCCAGCAAGGCCGGGAACGCCTTCAGCATGGCCTGGAAGAGCCACGGCCGGGGCACGATCCTCGAAACCCTCGACCCGGTCCCCGGATACTGGAACGAGGAGATCGACTGCGTCATCAAAGGCCGGGGGATCACGACCTTCGAGGAGTACGCCCTCCTGCGGCGCTGGCGCCGCCGCACCAACCTGCGCCGCCCCCACCGCGAAGCCGTGTGGGCGCTGTACGAGGAGTACGAGCGCAAGCGCACCGGCGCGGGCGTGCACGACTTCAACGACATCCTCTCCCTCGCCCTCGACGAGGCCCTCGCGCACCCCGGCGCCACCCCGTACACCTCGGTCGTCGTCGACGAGGTGCAGGACCTCACCTTCGTCGGCGTGCGCCTGCTCCACGCGCTCGTCGGCGACGCGCGCAACGGCCTGCTGCTCGTCGGGGACGGCCAGCAGGCCGTGTACCCGGGCGGATTCCGCCTCTCCGACGCGGGCATCGACGTCCGCGGCCGCGGACAGGTGCTGCGCAAGAACTACCGCAACGCCAAGGAGATCCTCGACGCCGCCCTCGCCGTCGTCGCAGACGACTCCTTCGACGACATCGACGGCACCCCCACGGCCGGGCGCCGCGACGTCGACCTCGTCTACGGTGACGGCCGGGTCACCAGGTGCACCGCGCCGACCCGGGCCGAACACGACGATGCCCTCCTCGCCGCCCTGCACGACCTGGGCCCCGCGGCGTGGCCCGACTCGGCGGTGCTCTGCCGCACCCGGGCCGAGTGCGAACGCTACCGGCAACTGCTCACCCGGGCCGGCATTCCCGCGATCACCCTGGAGCAGTACGACGGTCACCCCGTGCCCGGCGTGAAGCTCGGTAGCTACCACCGCGCAAAGGGGCTGGAGTTCAAACACGTGTACCTGCCCGGCCACGACGCCCCGGCCGTGGCCCGGGCGGGCAACGGCACCGACGACGGCGTCGTCCGCGAGCGCCGCGAACTCCACCGCAGCCAGCTCTTCGTCGCGATGACGCGGGCGAGGGACACGCTGTGGCTGGGATCGGTGCCGCGACGGTGAGCCGGTCGCGGTGCGGCTCCTGAGGGACCCTTTGCTGACGGTGAAGGGCGGGTCACCGCCCCCAGCGCAGCGCCGCGGTCTGCACGGGCGCGTCCCACAGCCGCAGGAACTCCTCGTCCGCCCGGCACAGCGTGACCGAGGCACCGGCCATGTCGAGGGAGGTGACGTAGTTGCCCACGAGCGTCCGCGCGACCGGCACGCCCCGCTCGCGCAGCACCCGGTGCACCTCGCCCGTGAACCCGTACAGCTCCAGCAGCGGCGTCCCGCCCGCGCCGTTCACCAGCGCCAGCACCGGCCCGCCCGGAGGAAGCTCGGCCAGGACCGCGTCCACGGCGAAGTCCGCGATCTCACCGGCCGTCATCATCGCGCGCCGCTCCCGCCCCGGCTCCCCGTGGATCCCCACGCCCAGCTCCAGCTCCCCGGCGGGCAGATCGAACGTCGGGCTGCCCTTGGCGGGCGTCGTGCACGCGCCGAGCGCCACACCGAAGCTCCGCGACGCCTCGTTCACCCGCCGCGCGAGCGCCTCCACCCGCTCCAGCGGCGCCCCCTCCTCGGCCGCCGCCCCCGCGATCTTCTCCACGAAGAGCGTGGCCCCGGTGCCGCGCCGGCCGGCGGTGTACAGGCTGTCGGTGACGGCGACATCGTCATTGACGAGCACGCTCGCCACCTGGATGCCCTCGTCCTCGGCCAGCTCGGCGGCCATGTTGAAGTTGAGGACGTCGCCCGTGTAGTTCTTCACGATGAACAACACACCATTGCCACTGTCCACGGCAGCGGCGGCCCGCACCATCTGATCGGGCACGGGGGAGGTGAACACCTCCCCGGGACACGCGGCATCAAGCATCCCGTACCCCACGAACCCCCCGTGCAACGGCTCATGCCCGGACCCACCCCCCGACACCAGCCCCACCTTCCCACCCACAGGCGCATCCCGCCGCACGACGACCCGCCCCTCGACATCCACGTTCAGCTCCGGATGCGCAACGGCCATCCCCCGAAGAGCATCGGGAACGACGGACTCGGGAACGTTGATGAGCATTTTCACGAGGGGCTCCTTCAGTAACGGGTGGTCAGGCTGCTGGTCTGCCTTTGCACAGGCCGGCGGCACCGGGGGACGTAATTGATCTCGGCTGTCTCTTGCGGTCGGCAGGGGAGTGCGGCGGTACTGATGCCGACTCCATGCTGACATTGCTGACGATACGTCGGCCTGACTGAGGGGCTACTCAGTGTGATGTCACTGCCTGCCCGTGCGCGGGGTGCCGACTGGCCAGGACGTCAGGGACTCGCGGGGGCCGCAGTCGGAGGTGTCCTTGTCGCCCTTGCAGACGAAGATCGAGCCAGTGGTGGTGAGGCTGTAGGAGGGCAGCCGGTAGTCGACCGGTTTCGTGGCCGGGCCGCACTGCGTGACGTGCTTGCGCGGCGGCATGCCGGCGAAGTCGTAGGTCCACTGGACCCAGACGGAGTAGCACCCGGTGCCGGTGTTCTTGAGCTCTCCGCGGACGACAAGGGCGGGGAAGAGGGCACTGCCGTCGCGCTCCGTCCGCCGGGTCCCGGAGGCGGTGGCCGTGCCGTGGTGGGTGGACCAGGGCACGCCCTTGCCCGCCGGAGAACCAGCCGCGGCGGCGGGCGGCTGGGCGAGGGCTACGAGACCAGCGGCCGAGGCGAGGACAGCGAGGCCGGGACCGGCTCCGGGGTTGCGGGTGAGTCGTCGCCGGGTGATGCGGATGCGCATGACGGGGTCTGCTTCTTTCGTGAACGGTTGGTGGACAGGGCCGGGAAGCGGTGGCCGATGGGGCCGAGCAGGAGGAAGAGGCCGGCCCACATGGCGAGGGCGAAGCTCCACAGGCCCATCAGGACGGCGATGCCGAGGTGGAAGGCGATGCCGAGCGGCAGGAGCACCCAGCGGGCGCGCTGTGACATCAGTGGAGAGGCCGCGAGGGCGAGTTCGAGGGCGATGGGCAGCCAGGTGAGGGCGGCGATGCCGACGGGGGAGTAGACGACGAGGTCGGTGAGGGGCCGGATCCACTCGGGGAAGCCGAAGGAGGAGTTGTTGGCCCAGTAGTACATGGCGCTGCCGTCGGCCCACTCGGTGTGCGGAAGCTTGGCCACGCTCGCCTGGAAGTACAGGAGGGCCATCTGGAGCCGGGTGATGGTCCACGCGCTGGTGCCGAGGAGTGCCCAGCCGCGGGTGGCGCGGGACACCGGCTCGTCGTCGCCCGCACTGCCCCGAGGCGTCCGCCAGTGCCAGTGCCGTCCGTCGCCGAGTGCGACGAGGGCCAGGAGCAGGGAGAGGATCCAGGTGATCTGGTCGCCGCCGTCGCCGATGGCGATGCCCGAGAAGACGCTGAAGCTGATGTAGGCGTGGGGGAGGGCGGTGAACCGCGGCCGCCAGCCGGAGGCCACGACCAGGAGGACGGCGACGCACAGCCAGCGCAGCGCGTCGAACTGCCCGCGCGGCACGAGGCAGAAGGCGCCGCCGGCCGTCATGCCCTGGCACAGCGGGTACTCGCCGATGGTGACGACGGGCCGGAAGAGGGTCGCCGAGCTGCTGAAGGCGAGAGTGCCGGCGGTGCCGAGGGCGAGCAGGCTCCGGGCGATACCGTAGGCGTTGCCCCAGGGCAGGGGGATGCTGCGAGTGCGGCGGCCCGCGGGGGTGCTCAGCATGTGACATCCATGGCGAGGTAGCGCTCGGGAGTGACGCGCTCGTCGACGAGATCGCGCCAGGCCCAAGGGACGGGCTTTTCCTGGACAAGTGCGACGCGCCCGCAGACGGTCGGTTCGGGCGAGGGGTTCTTCACCTTCCGGGACGGCCGGGCGTTTGCCACGCAATCGGCGAGGCCGGCCTCCTCGCACTCCTTCCACTCCTTCTTCTGCGCCAGGTCGAGCAGAAGGGAGATCTCGATGCCCTGCGAGCGCGAGGCGCGGTCGAGACCGAAGGCGTTGCGCGGGCTGGAGTGCGGTGTCAGCGCCACGGAGGTCCAGCGGTCGTCGGCGCCCTGCCGGTAGGGGAGGACCTCCACGTCCCGGGGGGACTTGGTGAAGAAGGCCCAGCCCTGCGGTGCGACGTCGGCGACGGTCGAGCGGACCTGCTTCTGGCCGGGCAGGGAGAGCACGTTCTTGGGCACGTGCACCTGCGCCACGTAGAGGACGGCCACGCTCCAGGCGACGACGACGGCCAGCACCGAGCGGCGGGAAACGGGGACGCGGCGAGGCGCGGGGCCTTGTGCGGCTGAGCGGAGGGACCGGCGGAGGCGGCGGATCCCTGATGTCCGTTCGGGGCGTTCTCCTGCGGTGCTGTGGGCGGGTATCACGTCGTCTTCCCGGTTGTTTCGGCTGTGTTGGTGTTGGTGCTGGTGCTGGTGCTGGTGCTGGTGCGTGGGCCGGGCGGCCGGCGTGGCCCGGCCCACGGTCAGGGGTGTGTTCTTTCGGGGACGCGCCCGGGTCAGGCGGTCTCGAGGATCTTCGTCACGGTGGCGACGGCCTCGTCGTGGCCCAGGGCCGTGGTGTCGTCCTTGGGCGCCACGCTCCAGAACCAGTTCTTGGCCTTGACGAAGTTGGCGCCGACCGCGACGGTCACGGTCACCGCGGCGGCAGCGGCCGTCACGGCGGCGGCGATGTGGACGACCGCGCCGGCGACGGCGACGAACGTGCCGCACATCTGGCCGTTCTGCGGGACCTGGGCGGCACCCTTGGTGTCCGTCGTCTTCACCGTCGACAGCAGCTTGCTCTGCGCGTCGTTGATGGCCGCCTCGACCTTGCGCGGGTCGCCGCTGCGGGCCTTCTTGCCGAAGGACGCGAAGAAGCCGGGGTACTTGACGTCGACGGCGTCGGTGACGATCAGGGCCACGCGCGCGGATTCCTGGGCGTCGCCCTTGGCAAGTTCCTTGCGCATGTCGCTGAAGAGCGGGTTCTTGGCGAGCTCGGCGCCGACCTTGCCCTGGCCGAAGAACAGGCCCTTGAAGACGGCCTTGCCGTCCTCGGCGGCGGTCGGGGCCGGCTTGGCGGCCGCGGTCTTGACGGTGGAGGCGTGGCCGGGCGCGCTCTGTGCGGCGGCGGCCGTGGCACCGGTGACGCAGACGGCGGTGGCGGTCAGACCGGCGATGATGCCGGCGGCACGTCGGGTGATCTTCATGGAGGTTCCCCCTCGGATGTGGGACATGGCGATCCCGCGGCAGATGCGGAGGGCGCCTGCCGCGGGATTCGCGATCTTCGGACCGGAACGTTTCCATTACCGGTGGGTCAGGTCACCGTCCGGCGAGGGTTCCTTATGTGATCTTGATGTTGAGGAACTCCCCTCCTAACGGCGGAGGTTCAGGTTCCGTCGGCCAGGAAGGTCCTGATGAGGGCGAGCACGTCCTCGTCGCTCAGCCCGAGCGCACGGGCGCCGGTGACCAGCTGGCGGGCCTGGGCCGCGAGCCGGGCCCGCTCGGCGCTCCGGCCGGCGGCGACGACGGCGCCCCGGCTGCGGCGCAGTTCGAGCAGCCCTTCCTCGCGCAGCCGTTGGTAACCCCGGAGGACCGTGTGCATGTTGACACCGAGGGATGCGGCGACGTCGCGGGCGGACGGCAGGCGCTCACCGGTACGTACGGTGCTGTCGGCGATGGCGCCGCGGACGCAGGCGGCAATCTGGTCGCCGAGTGGGAGTGGCGAGGAGGGGTCGATACGGAAGAGCACGGTCACCCTCCGGCGGCGGTGCGGCGTTCGCGTTCGGCGAGGGTGTTGAGGAGGGCCGCGGCGGTGGCGGCGTCGTCGACGGTGACGACGAACTCGCTGCCGGTCGTCAGGCGTGCGGAGATGGCGTCGCCGGATCGCAGCACGATGCCGCTGGCTCCGGGACGGGCCCGGTAGCCCCAGCCGCCGAAGTCACGTACGGGGTTGACGGTGCGGTGGCCCGCTTCGGCGATCCGCTCGAGCGGCACGTTGAGGCGGGGCCAGGGGGTGAGGGAGGGTGTGACGGTGATGCCCCGCCGGTCGGCGGTGACGCGGGCGCCCGTCAGCAGGGCCATGGGGAGGCCGGTGACGAGGAGGGGCAGGGCGGGCACCCACCCGGTCGTGAACCCGACGACGACGCCGGCGGCCGCCACCAGGACACCGGTGACGGGCAGCACGCGGGATCCCGCGACGCGGGTCCAGCCGGCGGTCTCGGAGTCTCCGAGCGTGAGGCGCGCTGCATCGGCGGCCGGTCCTGAGACGGTCTCGGCCTCTTCGGCCCTGCCGCAGATCAGCCAGCCCACGGCCGCGTAGACCGCCGTTGCCGCGAAGGCGAGGACGGCCTGTGTGCCGGGCATGGTCACGGACGAGGCGTCGGTGACGTCGGTGTTGGCCAGCAGCACGGCGGTGATCAGCCATCCGGTCAGTACCGCGATTGCGCCGCCGACGACGGCGAGGACGCGCTGGACGCCGGGAGTCGTGCGCATCCAGTAGGCGAGTGCGCCGAAGAGCACGCCGTCGCCGGCCAGGACGCCCAATGCGGTGGCGAGGAAGGATCCTTGCCCGGAGAAGCCGTCGGCGTTTCCTCCCCCTCCGATGTGGACGGCCATCCGGTCGGGGAGCCGGTCCCGGAAGGACAGATATGTCGCCAGGACCGCGGCAGCGGCGAGCGCGGGTGGTATGAGTGCGACGAGGATGCGGCGAGCGCTGACGGGCGAGGGCTGTGATTGCGGCATGAGACTACCTCCACTTGTTCGCGTGTTAGTAGAACAAGTGGAGGTGGAGCCGGGGAAGATGGCTTGCCCACTTCCTAACGTGGTTCGAACACCCCGCCGTCCGCGAGCGCGCTGATGGACACGCTCACGGGAGAGGGCGGCATCGCCGCCCTCTCCCTGCCGGTGGCAGCGGTCAGGCCTCGTGCGCCGGTGCCGGCAGTTCCGCCCTCTCTTCCGTCTCTTCCGAACCTTCCGGAGTGGCGTCGCCCATGGCCACGAGGGGCGCGGTGAGGGAGTCGGCATCGCCGGTGCTCATGCCGGACTGGGGCAGGTGCGCGCTGCCGAAGGGGATCCAGTAGTACCAGACGGCAGTGTTGGTGTTCTTCCCGCCGTCGCTGACATGGGTGACGGTGAAACTCTGGCCCTTGCGGATGGCGAAGGCCGCGCAGCCCCGGCCGGGGCGCCCGGCCGCGTGGTTGCCGTTGGTGCGGATCTGGTAGCCCATGGTGTCGATCTCGATCCGGGCGGAGGCGTCGGAGGAGTTCGCATCCACGTGCGCGACGAGCAGGCCGGAGGTGTTCGCCGTGCGCGTGGCACACCGCCCGCGCGCGACGGAGTAGGCGTCGATCTTGCCGACGATCTCCGAGGTGCCGGTCAGTTTGAAGTTCTGCTCGACGGTGACCGGCTGCTTGAACTCCACGGGTGATCTGGCGGCGATGCTGGTCGCGTCCGTGCGGCCCCGCACTTCGTTGACGCGCAGGACTCGTCCGTCTCCCAGGGTGACGTGCGCTTCCACGGTGACCGTCCCCGTGCTTTTGGGGGCGAGGGTGTCCGTCCGCAGGACCTTTCCGCCTCCCAGCGTGAGGTTCGTCTCCACGTTGAGCGTCCCGGAGTCACTCCTGGCGGCCAGGGAGTCCGCCCTGAGCGTGGTGTGGGACGTCAGTTCCCCCTGGCCGCCCTGAGGCGCGGCCTTGGCCGTGAGGGCGCCGTGCACGACGATCTGGCCGCCGCTCTGCGGAATGGTGACGCCCGCCTGGCCCTGGAGGGCGAGCGTGCTGCCGATCGCGATGTTTCCGGTGGCCGGGTGCTGGATGCTCGCGGTCTTGAGCGTCTTGCCGGCCTCCACGGTCACGTCGCCCTTGGCGGTGACCGTCCCGTGCACAATGAGGTTGCCGATCTCCAGGTCCGGCTTGCGGACCGTGACGCTGGTGGACAAGATCCGCTTGACGGATTCCGTGCCCGTGCCCACCGTGCCGATCAGGTAGAACGTCGTGTCGGAGCGGATGTTGTTGATTTCCTTCCTGGTCACGTCGGTGACGTCGCAGTCGGTGCATTCGCCGTACAGCAGCGTGTACGTGGCGTTTGCCGAGCGTTCCCAGGTCAGAGTCACATCGCCGCCGTTGTCGATGATCAGCGGGTCGCAGATGAAGTTGCGCATGGAGAAGTCCGGCGGGAACTTGCCCACGCTGAATTGCGTCGTCCGGTCCCGGAAGGCGCCACCGTTCTCGCGGGAGCTCTCCGTTACTTCGATCAGTGAGGTGCCGACCTTCCGGCTGATGGGGATCCGCGACAGCTGAATGGTGAATCCGGTGTTCCTGTCGATCCTCGTATGGGGGGCGGTGGGTTCGAACACGAACTCGTTCCCGTCCCGCTCCACCATGCTCCAGCCGTCGAGGGTGATCCGGGCGTTGACCTGAGCGAGGTTGGTCGCCAGGTCCGACGCCCCCGTTCCTGCCGGCACCTTCACCCTGATCGATTCGACGTCCACCGGCTCGCCGCGCCTCGATCCGACGATGAGCAGTTCCCCCGTCTCCAGCGGCGCGTCGGGGTTCTCCGGCGAGGCCTTGAGCGGGTCCGGGCTGGTGGTGATGTCGAACGAGAGCAGCGGCAGCTGGGCGGACGTCATGTCCGCGTAGCCGATGTGGGTGACCAGGGCCATGGTGTGTTCCTTGCTTCTTCGGGACGGTAGGGAGGGCGTCAGTTGCCCAGGGTCAGGAAGCCCGAGCGGATCTCCGGGGCGGCCGGCGGCAGGTCGTACGGGTCCTGGGCGAGAATCGGCAACTCGCTCCAGACCTCCCCGCGTTTCTCCGTCCACGTCCACCTGCCGGTGGCGGTGGCCGGCATCGGCATGACCACCGTCTCCTCCTCCTCGCCCTCGGCACCGCGCAGTGCGGTGGTCGCGGCCAGCAGCGGGCCCGTGCGGAAGTTCACCGTCATGCGGGCGACGGCCCGGTCCGTGAACTCCTGGGGGACGAACACCCGCTTGGTGGCGAGGATGTCGGTGGTCGCGTGCACGGCGGCACGCGGGTCCAGGAGGAGGGTGGCCTCGGCGGTGTTGTGGTCACCGAAGTCCAGCGCCAGGCTCGGGCGGTCGCCGATGGGGCGCAGGTAGCCGTCGCTGTCGCCGGCCGGTTCGGTCACCGTCTCGAAGTGGTCGTGGTCGTCCCCGAGGACGTAGCCGACCAGGCCGTCGTCGGTCTGCTCCGCCTCGCCCAGGCGGATCGCCCAGGGGTAGCCGGTCACCTCCGCGGGGGCGTCCGCGAAGAGGTGCTGCCAGCTGACGTCCGTACGCAGCGGTCCGCGCAGTTCCATGGTCAGCCGGGTACGGACGAGGGCGAGCGGCCGGCCGAGGAGGAAACCGGGGCCGGGGTCGGCGGGGCCCTCCGGGTCGATCGTCTCCAGCGTCCGGTCGAGCGTGGCGCGGAACGCGTCGAACACCCGCGGCCCGCGGGTCTTGATCGCATTCAGCAGGCGGTACGCGTGCGGCGAGCGGTCCTGCAGCTGTCCGAAGTCGGATAGGTCCGAGCCCGGCAGCGCCGACCAGGACACTTCCCGCTGCCCGTCGGTCCCCAGCGTGACGCGCAGCTCACCGAGTGCCGAGCCGTCGGGGTCGTGGACGACGAGGGACCTGTCGAGGCGGTTGTGGAGGAGCCAGGCGCACACCGGGTTGGTGCCCGGCGTCAGGTCCGTGTCTTCATCGGCAAGGGCCGAGAGGAAGTCGAACTGCAGCCGCGCCGGCTGGAGCAGGCGCGGGCCCAGTTCGACGAAGCGGTCGCTGTCGTGCTCGCTGACGGCGTGCGCGGGGCGCATGCTGCGGGGCATCTCGGGGCGGAAGTGGTTCGGGTTGTCGATGAGGTTGACCGCGCGCCCGAACCGGTCGACCACGGCGAGGTTGAGGAACGCGAGCTGCCCGGCGCGCAGGTGCTGGAAGACGGAGTCCGGCTCGTCGTCCCCCTCGCCGGGCAGGATGCCGGGGTCGGGCGGCGAGTAGTCGCCGTTGCCGATCAGTTCGGCGATGTCCCCGGTGGGCTGGAGGCCGGCGTCGGGCCGGCGCTGGGCGATGGCCGCGCCGAAGCCGTCCAGGGTCTGCGAGAGCAGGTCGGTGCCGCGCGTACGGGCGCGGACGTGTCCCAGGGCGTCGGCGGGCAGGCCGCGCAGGCGGGCGTACGCGGCGAGGGCGCCGTCGACGAGGTGGCCGGCAGTGGGGGCGAGGGTCTGCCGGCCGGAGACGACCAGGGGCGTGCCGACGGGCCCCTCCCCCTGCCACTGGTAGCGGGCGCCCTCGATGAAGTCCCAGTGCGTGGTGCCCCCTTCGTGGAACGGCAGCGGAACGTACTCCGCCTTCCACACCAGGTACAGCGGCTGCCACGGCATGCGCCAGGGCTCGGTGCCGTACTCGGGCAGGGTGCCGGTGACGTCCCGGATCGCACCGCTCTTCAGCCCCCGGTCCAGGATGAGGAACTCGGTGAGCAGGGCAGGGAAGCAAGGCGGCAGGTCGGTCAGGTCCACCTGCCGGGCGACCTCGGCCACGTCGCCCGTCGAGACCCCTGACGCTTGGGTGACCAGTCGGTCGGGCGTGCGGCACGGCAGCGGGGTGTCGCGGGTGAGCGGGGCGTGGAGGTTGGTCCCCTGCAGGGAGAGCACCGGGTCGGCGGCGTACTCGAACTCCTGGGCCGGTACGCGGATCAGACGGCGGGCGGCACGGGCCCCGTAGGCCGGGCACTTCGCGTCGATGTCGGCGGCCAGCTCCTCCTGCGTACGCCCCCAGGGGAGGTTCTCGCGCAGCTCGGTCAGCTCGCGCGCCAGCCGTACGACGTGCCCTGCGGCACCGTCCGGGTTGGTCATGTCGAGCTCGTCGGCGATGCGGTTCCGGAACTCGTCGGACTGGTTCCGCAGCCGGGACAGCCACCACAAGTGGTAGAGCCGCTCGCGCGCGGCGTCCAGCTCGGCTTCCTTGGCGTCGAAGGCGACCTGCCTGCGGTTGAGCTCGGCGACGGTCGTCTTCTCTGCCGCGCGTGCCTGCCGCTGGGCGGACAACCGGGCCGCGGTCGGCAGGTCACCGGGCTCCTCGCCGCGTTCGCCGACGAACCAGCGGTAGCCTCCGCCCACGGGTCCGAAGGCGGCGTCGTGGGCCCGCCGGTCGGTGAGGAGGGCAGCCTCTGGGCGGTCCTGTTCCTCCAGGCCGTCGACGCCCCCGAGGAGGAAGGCGCGGAAGAGCTCCGCCTCCTCGGCGGAGAAGGCACCGGCACCACCCGCCCGCGTGCCCAGCTCGGCCATCGCCTCGCTGACGGTGTTGGAGACGATGGTGGTGACGTCGTCACGGCGCGGGCAGCCGGACTCGGGCACGGGCCCGGTCAGGTCCCACTCCAGCCCCAGCACGGTCCCGGAGTACACGGAGCTGCGGATGCCGCTGCCGGAGCCGGCGGGCTTCGTCCAGCCCAGGCGGTCCAGCAGGCCGGTGAGGTCCTCGGTGCCGGCGAGGATGTCGCTGCCGGGCTGCGCGTACCAGCCGGCGACGAAGTAGCTCAGCCGCTCCCGCTCCGCCACGCCCTCCAGGCGGTCGTGCAGGGAGAAGACGTTGGTGTTGTACGGCTGGAAGGCGGAGAACGTCAGCAGGCCCGGACCGATCGCGGTGAGGAACGGCTCCCGCGTCCCCTCCGGTTCCTGCCAGGCACCGGTGAGTTCGTGGCACTTGCCGATCAGGGTGGCCCGCGGCTCGTCGCTGTGCGGGTCCTGGAAGGAGACGGTGCCGTCCGTCGGGTCGAGGTAGTCGCTCTCCACGACCCACGCCTTCAGCCGGCGGTCGCTGTCCTGGTGGCGGACGACGAGCCAGCGGTTGGGGACGAGCGGGAAGCCGCCGATGCCCTCTTCGTCGTCGTGGCTGCCGCGGGTGAGGGCGGCCGGCAGCTCCCACTGGAGGTAGACGCCCAGGCGGCTCTCCCTGCCGGCCCAGTCCTCCAGCGAGCTGAAGGGCGCCGGCTCGGGCGCGACGCCCCGGCCGACGTTCCGGAAGTTGGCGATCCAGCGGTGGATGACATGGCTGCTGCCGGTGTCGCGCGTCTGCCGGTTCACGGCGAGGGCTGCGACCTCGACCGGCACGACCAGGGTGTTGTCCACGGACACGGTCCGGTGGTCCTTTCGGTGAAGCGGTTGGTGGAGCGGTTCGTGGGCTGGTCAGGGCCGGGTGAAGTTCTGCACCTGCGGCGCGTTGATCATCTGGAGCGCGAACTGGGCGGACGACAGGTGCGGCACGCCGTGGGGCTCGGCCAGCGCCGGTACCAGCGCGTCCCCCGGGCCGTGGACGTTGAGGACGTCGCGCCCACCGGGGCGCAGGAAACGGCCGAACCCGGCCGGGTCCGGGAACTCGCCCTTCGGCCGGCCGATGCGGTCGCCGCTGATCTCGCGCAGCTCGATCGTGCCGACGTCCCCGACACCGAAGCACAGGCCGCGCGGCGGCTCCGCCAGCTCGAAGCGGTCGATCACGGCCGAGTAGAGCAGGAGCTGGACGTCCGTGCCGTAGACGGCCGTACGCAACGGCTCGACCACGGAGCCGCCCGCGTACGCCGTGACGATGGTGTTCGGCCAGTGCGGTACGAGGTCGGAGCGGATCAGCACCGCGCAGGCCGGCACCGGGCCGCCCTCGGTGGCCAGGGCGTTGAGGTCGGCGTCGAGCGCGTGACCCACGCCGAGGCTGAGCGCGCCGTCCACCGCCGCCCGCACCCACCCCGCGTCGACGTAGGAGAAGCGGATGCTCTCCGGTGGCAGCATCCGGGCGTCCGGCACCAGGTGCTCGAAGGCGAGCATCTCCAGCAGCCGCAACCGGTCCAGCCAGGCGCGTACGGGCTCCAGCTGCTCCCCGGCGGCCTGCGTCAACACATCGGCCACCCCGGGCGCGGACAGCGTTGCGCGGGGGGTGACGGTGGAGATCCGGGCGGGGCCGTCCGCGCGCCGCTGCCCGGCGCGCAGCCGTGGGCCCGACTGCTCGACGGCGGCGACGAAACGTTCCCCCTCGCCGTCCTGAAGCATCCGGTCGAACGCGTCGAAGGCCGGTGACGCCGTCAGCAGACGGGCCGCCGATGTGCCTATGGCTGCCTGAGGACGCGCGGCGAGGCGGCGCAGCGCACGGCGGGCGGACGAGCGGAACTCCAGCAGCGTGCTGCGGAAGGTTTCGTCGGCCAGGGCCAGGGTGCGCCCGGCGGTGAAGGCGGCGGCGTACGCGGTGTCGAAGACGCCGTACGACTCCAGGTAGACGAGCGCCTCGCCGGGGGACTCCAGGCGGGTGGCGGCCGGCGCCGGGAGCTGCTGGGCGGGCCTGGCGGTGAGCGGACCACGGTGGAAGGCAACAGTCCGCTCGCCGGTCTCCAGGCGCTGCGGCAGCGCCACCCCGCCACCCGCCAACCGGTCGACGACCTCGCGCTCGTGCGCCGACGGGTTCACCGGTGCGGAGACCGGGACGGCCAGGCGCAGTTCGGCGGCCGGGCGCGGCGTGCTGCCGTCGCCGGTGGCCAGGTGCTGCGCGAGGTCGCCGAAGCCGGTGCCGGAGTCCGCCTCGCTGGTGAACGTCCAGGAGGTCAGCGAGACCAGCCGTACGCCGTCGCCGGGGGCGGGGGCGCCGAGGTACGCGTCGAAGCCTTCGAGGGAGACGAGGTGGACGACGTGCCGCCCGCCGGCCGCGGCGGGGAAGCGGTTGGCGACCACGACCGCGTTGAGCTCCTGCTCGTCCGGCTCGGGGTCGTTGTCGGGGGCATTGCCGGACAGGGTGGCGTCCGGCGGGCCGCCCTCGCGCACGTGGGCGAGGTATCCCATCTCCTCCGGGAGCGGCTTGACGGCGTCGAAGAGCGCCGCGGGGACGAGGACGGTTGCGCAGTGCTGCTTCTGGTCGCCCTCGGGCAGGCTGTCCGGGGCCAGGGCGGGCGGGGTGCCCGGCCCGAGCTCGCCGGCCAGCAGCTGCCGTACGGTTCCGGCCGTGACGAGACCCAGGGCCTCGCGGTCCTCGGGGAGTTCGCCCTCCCGGAACAGCAGCAGCGCCGTCCACGGCACACCCGCGTCGTGCCCGGGGCCGAGCGGCCGGCTCCACGGCAGCCCGGGGACGTCGAGGTTGATGTGGGGGAGCGTCCGGCTGTACGTGCCGACGGCGTCGGGTACGGGGAAGCGGGCGTTGACCGCGGCCGCCGGGAGCGAGAAGCGCGGCTGGACCACCTCGAAGGGCTGCGGGGCGGCGTCGATGATGCGGTCGGCGCCGTCCACGTCCCGGAGAATCTGCCGGTTGGCGATCTCGTACCGGCCCGGGTACAGCGAGGGGACGCGGTGGTCGAAGAAGCGGGTGCGGTGCCGGGCCGTGGCAGCGCTGGTGCGTGGCCGTGGGGTGGAGTCGGGCGTGGTGGTCACGGGGGGTGCCTTTCGCGGGCAGGGCGCGTCAGCGGGACGGATGGCAAGGAGACGTGGGGGCGGGCCCGCGCGCGTGGGCGCGGGCCCGCCATGGGGCCGTTTCAGCCGGCGGCCGGGACCAGCATCGGCTCGGCGGTGAAGGCGGTGCCGGCGGCACGGGCGTACGCGCTCAGGTCGTCGTCGAGTGGACCCGGGTCGGTGCCGAGGCGCTTCAGCGCGTCCACCAGAGCGGCGCGGTTGCCGCGGGTGGCGGCTGTGTCGATGCCGTCCTGGATCGTCCCGATGACGGTGCCCGGCCGCTGCGGCGCCGGTCCCGCGGGGCTCTCGGCTGCGGACAGCGGCTGGTTGCCGTCCGGGGCGATCGGGTCGAAGGCGATCGCGCGCTCGTCGATGAAACCGGTGGAGGTGCCGTGGTCCACCGGCGGCGACGTCAGCCGTACGCCGAGGATGCGGTTGCGGAGCAGCCCGTCGCCGGGCGCGTCCGGCCGTTCGCCCCACAGGCCGTTGGCCACGTTGCCGCGCACCACCGAGCGGCCCCAGTCCGCCAGGGACACGTCCTGGCCGTCGCGGGTCAGCCACACCCGTAGTTCGCTGTCGCGGTCGCGTAGGCGCATGGGCAGGATGTCCAGCGTGTCGCCGGCGGCCACCGGCTCGGTGCCCGTCCGGTCCAGGAACAGCTTGCCGACCGGCGCCTGCGTGTCGGCGGTGAAGGTGAGACCGCCGTTGCCGGCCAGCCACGGCTTGACCGCGCCGGGCTCGGCCGGGGCGCCGTCGCCGGCGTATCCGGCGTTCGCGACGGTGCGGACCATGTTCTGCGGCGGCGGGAGCATGCCCTGGAAGCCGCCCCAGTCCAGTGCGGGGGGAGTGTTGCGGCGCGGCGAACCGAAGCCGACGGTGAAGGAGACGAACCACAGGTGAACGGTGAACTCGCCGCCCACCGGCGGGCCCCACACCCGGCCGCTGATGCCGACCTCGACCGAGACCCTGACCTTGAACTTCCACACCTTGACGGTCGCGGACACCCCGACCCGTACCCCCACGCCCATGTCGAAGTGGAACGGGTTCCACTCCAGCGCGGCGTCGAAGCGGGCGGTCAGCCAGGCGCGCAGTGCACCGGACTCGAAGGCGATGTCGAGACTTCCGCCCGCCATGAGCCACTTGGGGTTGAGCGCGGCGTAGGCGTTGCCGCTGATGCTGACGGTGGACCCGATGCCCCAGGTGATACTGGCGGGCTGCTGCCGGGGGTGGCGGACGGGGACCTCGTGACCGGCCGGGAGGGCGCCGAGGACCACTGCGAAGTCGCCGGCGTGCGGATGGTCGCCGAACCAGACCTTCACCCCGACGCCGCCGCGCATCTTGCAGTTCGGGTCGAGGATGAACGTCTTCTCGGTCATCGCGGCGCTCAGGCTCAGCTCCCCGGCCCGGGGCCGGAGGGTCGCCTCGATGCCGATGTCCACCCGGGCGATCTTCTGGTCGCTCTTGGTCGGCAGCAGGACGCCGCCGACGCCGAGCAGGCTGAAGGCCAGTTCCGGCCCGGGCTGCACCAGGAGCATCGCGCGCCCGCGGGAGCTTTCGAAAACGTCGAAGGCCATGCCGAGGGCGATCCACAGATCGCCCTCCTGCGGCTGCACCCACGGATTCGGGCCACCGATGAGGGTGCTCAGCACCGACAGCGGATCGACCTGCTCGCCGTCGGCACCGATCTCACCGGGATTGTCCAGCGCCACCAGGAAGGGGAACTCTCCCAGGGCGTCGGCGGACGGGACCCGGACCCGGCTGTTCCACCCGAAACCGGCCGAGACGCCCCGGACCTGGAACCCGGGCGGGCCGAAGCCGGTCTCGCTGCCGAGCGACCCGTAGCCGAAGAACGACGGTCCCGCCTCGCCGCTGTCGTCGGGGACGACGTACGCGCCCATCGCGGAGCCGTTGAACGTCCCGGTGTCCACGAGTAGTACGCCCCCGAAGACGTGTACGGCGGGGCGGCCGGCAGCGCGGTCACCGCGCCGGCGATGCGCAGCGGCGGTTCGACGAGCTCGATGGCGATCCCGTTCGCGCCGTCGACCGGCCCGATCGGCGACCAGCCGCGCACGGCCGGCGACTCCAGCACGCGCATGCCCCTGCGGCGCACGGCGGAGGGCCGGGGCAGCAGGACGCCGTGGCCGGTCACCAGCGCCCGCGGCCCCCGTTCCCGGCCGGCGGCGGATTTCGCGCGGACCGCGGGCAGGGCCCGGCCCAGGCCGTCCCGCCGTCCGGGGTCGGTCTGCGGTACGGGGGCGGCGCGGGTCAGCCGGTACGCCCGGCCGTTCACCACCGCCCACGCGCCGGGCGGGAGTTCGGTGGCGGCAGGGGCGCCGCCGACCAGCCGCAGCTCGCGGCCCGCCCCGAGCTCCGCGACCGCCAGCACGCCGGTCACCTGCTCACCGTCGCCGGTGAAGGCCACCCGTACGGGCACCGGTCCGGGCCCGGCGGTCGTCACGGCCCGTCCGGTCACCCGCAACTCGCCGAATGCGCGCGACTCGGCCGCCGCGTCGTCGATCCGCAGCACGCCGTCCGGGTCCGTGAGGTCCGGGAAGACGAGGTCCGGGAAGACGGGGTCCGGGAAGTCGAGGTCCGAGGACGGCGCCGCGCCGAGTACGGACGCGGGGATCTCCACCTGCCCTCGACGGCCGCCGTCCCCCAAGAGCTTCCGCACGTCGTCCATGCGTAACGTCACTGATTCACCTGTTTCTCCTGCTCCCCGCCCCCGAGGCGGAGCCCCGACATATCTTGCACGCGGGCACCACCTGCACAACGCGGCTTGATGATCTTGGCTCAAAACAGGCCCACGATCGCCGGCGACGGACGCTCTTATCTTTCGCTAATAACGTTCCCCTAGCGTCCCGTTCATGAAGATGCAACGTCGTGCAGTCGGATCTGTCGTCCTCACGGCCGCGGCCTTGACGGCCGCCGTAGGGGCGGCCGCCGCGGTTCCCGCCCCCGGCAAGGCCTCCACCTCGGTGCCCCCCGGCAAGGGTGCCGCCTCGGTGTCCCAGGGCAAGGTGACGGACAACCTGTACATGTCGCTCGGCGCCTTCGAGGATGCCGTGTCCGGCGAGGACCCGAAGGTCAAGGCCATGATTGACCGCGCGGACATCGGCGGCGTACAGGTGGTGGCGCCCTGGAAGGCCCTTGAGGGGAAGAAGGGGGAGTACAAGTGGTCGCGGCTGGACAGTGCCCTGAAGTACCTCCAGGAACGGCACAAGAAACTGTTCGTCCAGGTTCAGGACCGGTTCTTCGACGTGGCCATGAAGGACGCCAACCTTCCCCAGTACGTGAAGGACGAGGGCGGGGTCGCACCGACGATCGATGAGAACCCCGACAACCCCACCACCCACGGGGCCATGGCCGCGCAGTGGAACAACAAGGTGCGAGCCGACTTCCAGGCCATGCTGAAGGCGATGGCGAAGAAGTTCGACGGCAAGCTCGCCGGGGTGAACCTTCCGGAGACCGCGGTCGACGTGGACACCAAGACGGACCGGACCAAGTACACCTCGAAGTCCTACATCGACGCCGAGATCGACAACATGCGCTACGGCAAGAAGGTCTTCACCAAGACGCAGTTCATCCAGTACGTCAACTTCCTGCCGGACGACGACGACCACAAGCGCATGAAGGAGATGTTCGACCTCGCCCGGGACAAGAAGATCGGCATCGGAGGACCGGACACCCTGCCGGACCGCAAGTACCAGATGGAGAACTCCTACAAGTTCCTCCACGAGTACAAGGGTGCCCTTCCCCTCGTCGCGATGGCCGTCCAGGAACCCGACATCGCCGCCAAGGACCCCAAGACCGGTAAGCCGTTCACCCGTGAACGGTTCACGGACTTCGCCCACGACTACCTCGGTGCGCGCCAGCTGTTCTGGACCACCGAAGCGGACTGGCTGCAGAAGCCCGCGGCGTGACACGTGCACGAGTGCGGCTGCTCGGGCCCGTGTGACGGGCACTGCGCAGCAGGAGTGAGGGCCTCGGCCTCGGCCTCGACCGCCATGCGGGGGCCGAGGCCCTCGTTCAGGCACGTGGACGGCCCGGTGGCGCCGCCCCGCCCCCCTCCTTACGGTGAAGTCCTTAGGGTGCAGGAGAGAGGCTTCCCGAGCCGGCAGGGAGAGCGGAGACATGATCAGTGGCGCGCACGTCGTCGTGTTCAGCCAGGACGCCGAGGCGGACCGGGCCTTCCTCCGGGACGTGCTCGGCTTCCCGTACGTCGACGCCGGCGGCGGGTGGCTGATCTTCGAGCTGCCGCCCGCCGAGGCCGCGGTGCACCCGTCCCAGGGGCCCGGCGGCCACGAGCTGTTCCTGATGTGCGACGACGTCCGGCGGACGGTGGAAGAGCTGACCGCGCAGGGCGTGGAGTTCACCCAGCCGGTCAGCGACGAACGATGGGGACTGCTCACCACCCTCCGCCTGCCGGGCGGAGGCGAGCTGCGCCTGTACGAGCCGCGGCACCCGCTCGCGCGCGGGCTCCGCTGAAGGCCGGCGGTTGCGTACGGGCATGGCCTTCTTCCGGATCGAACGCGAGGTCCCGCTGCCGGCCGGGACCGTCTGGGAGCGGCTGACGCACTGGGAGGGACACGCCGCCCACGTGCCGTTCACCACCATCGAGGTGATCACTCCGCCGCCCACCCGCACGGGAACGCGCTTCGTCGCCCGGACCGGTCTCGGCCCCGTCGCCTTCGACGACCCCATGGAGGTCGTACGGTGGGAGCCACCCCCGTCCCGCGCCGCTCCCGGCTACTGCCGGGTGGAGAAGCGCGGACGTGTCGTCCAGGGCTGGGCCGAGATCACGCTCCGGCCTGCCGCCGGCGAGGCGCACGCACGGCGGTCCCGCGTCGTGTGGTCCGCCGAGGTGCGCGTGCGCGGAGTGCCCCGGCCCCTCGACGGCCTGACGGGAAGGGCTGCCCGCCTGATGTACGGGCGGATCATCGACGGCCTGCTCAGTGCTCATCCGCCTTCACTCGTAACGCAGCTGTAGCGACTCCCGTTCGGCCTCCTCGATCTGGTCGATGGTCAGGCCCGGCAGGTTCAGCTGGGACAGCGTCACCTCGGCGCTGGTCGGCTGGGCGTCAGCGGGTACCCATCGCTCCGGTTGCCAGGCGTTGGCGCGCATCAGCGACTTCGGACAGTGCGGGTAGACCTGCTCGACCTCCACCACTATCGCCGTGACCGGCGGTTTTCCCACGGGAGTGAGCTGGGCGAGCAGCTCCGGGCGCGCCGAGACGCAGGCGCGGCCATTGACGCGCAGCGTGGTCGGGCGGCCGGGAATGAGGAAGAGCAGGCCGACGCGTCCGGTCTGCAGCACGTTGTGCATGGTGTCGAGCCGCTTGTTGCCGGTCGCGTCGGGGATGGCCAAGGTCCGCTCGTCCAGCACCGAGACGAACCCGGCCGGGCCACCACGCGGCGTCACGTCCGCCCGGCCCTCGGCGTCCGCACTGCCGATGAACACCAGCGAGGAACAGCCGATCAGCGCCCGGGTCTCCTCGGTCAGGTGGGTGATCTCCTTGCGGAGCGCGTGCGGGTTCGGCTGCGGGTAGAGCTCGCGCAACTGGTCCGGGCTGGTGAGGGCGTCCGCCCGGAGAGATTCGAAGGGCGAGCCGGCCGCCCCGGAGTCGATCATCATACGGACGACCCTAGAAGGCGACCGAGACAGTGCGCGGGTCAGGGTGATCCCGCCCGCGCGAGGTCACCGCCGTGGACCCGCAGCAGCGGCGGCAGGACTACGGGCAAGGCGGCGGAGCGGCTCAGCCGGGGGCGGGGCCGGGTGGGACGGTAGGCGGAGTTCGGCGAGGGCTCCGCCGTCGGGGGCGTTCGTGAAGCGGAGGGTGGCGCCCAGGACGTGGGCCTGGCCGGTGGCGATCGTCAGGCCCAGACCGTGGCCGGTCCTCCTGCCGCCCTCCGCGCCGCCCGACCTTCCGGTGGCCCGCACCGCGCGTTCGGCCAGGGGGCCCAGCCGGTGGACGTCCAGGTCGGCCTGTTCCACCCGTGCGTCGAGCCGGGAGATCTCCAGCAGGCCCTCGGTCAGCCGGATCAGGGCGCCGGCACGGTCGCGCACCATGTCGGCCGGGCGGCCGGGCGGCAGCAGTCCCGCCGCGCCGTGCAGACCGGCGAGAGGCGTGCGCAGTTCGTGGGCGACGTCGGCGGTGAAGCGCTGTTCGCTGTGCAATCCGGCCTGCAGGCCGGCGGCCATGGCGTCGAGCGCCGCCGCCACCGCGGCGGCCTCGTCCCGGGCCCGGCCGGGTCGTTCGGCGCTAGGGTCCCTCACCCGGGCGTCGAGGTCGCCGGTGCTGATGCGCCGGGCGGCCTTCGCGGTGCGGTGCAGCCGGCGGGTGATGCGGGAGCCGACGCCCGACCGACCAGGAGACCGTGTGTCATCTTTAGCAGGCGGCGGCGCAGTACGCGGCCGACGCCAAGAACCCCGCACCCCTCCGGGCGAGCGCCGACCACCTGGTCAAGGGCTGGCCGGGTTCGTCACCGGCCGAGGGCCACGACATACGCGGGAACACCAAGGACGACGCGATCCCCTCGGGAGGCATGAACGCCGAGCAGTACTGCGGCATGGTCAGCAAGGACCCGAAGCACCCGGCCTACGGTCAGACCGCGCCGTGCGTCTTCGTCGGCAAGCTCGACGAGAAGTACCCGGTGCGCGGGGCGAGTGACGGCATCGCGGGCGAGGGAAAGCTCACCTGCAAGGTCTCAGCGTCCGTCACCGACGAGAAGAGCGAGACGGAGGGCTGGCAGGCCGGCGGCAAGATCAGCCCCAAGGTCAGCGGCGACGGCGCGGAGGCCGGTGCCGAAGCCAGCTTCACCTACAGCTACTCCTCGACCTCGGTGAAGAGGGTGCAGAACACGCTGGAGACGGCCGTCGAGATCAGCGTGCCCAAGGACGAGAAGGGGTACCTGGAGGGCCGGGCGAACGGCGCCTTCTACACCGGGTACATCGTGCTCCGCGACATCGACGGCAACAACCAGGAACACATCGCCGCCATACCCGCCCGGGTTTACGTCCAGTCGTCCGGCACCACCAGCCCGGCGACCTGGTTCAAGCGCCTCACACCGGCGTAGGAGCCGAACGCCCGGAGACCGGCCGACGACGGGCGGCCGGCCTCCGGGCCCATTTCATGACCCACGAGCCGGCCCGCCCCGCTCAAGCGCGTTCCGGCGCCCGGCCCAAGGTGCGGATGGGGCGGACGGCCAGCAGGGCGGCGGCGGTGAGGAGGGAGACCGCGATGCCCACCTGGAGCACCCGGTCGGTGCCGAAGGCACCGGCGGCCGGGCCGGCCAGCGCGCTGCCGACCGGGAACATGCCGACCGACCCCGCGACCTCGTAGGCGTGGACGCGGTTGAGGACCTCGCCCGGCACCTGGGTCTGCACGCTCGTGGCCCACATGACGCCCCAGAAGCTGATGCCGGCCCCGACCGCGACCTGGGCCGCGGCGAGCAGCCAGACCGGCCAGCCGAGCACGATGCCGAGCGGGTAGAGCGGGTAGGCCAGCATCGCCACGGCCCCGGCGGCGAGCGGCCGTGCGGGCTTGTAGCGGATCGCCAGCAGGCCGCCGGCCACGGTGCCCGCGCCGAAGGCACAGTTGAGGAGGCCGAAGGCGGTGGCACCGTGCTCGGGCACGATCACCCCGGCGGCGACCGACAGCTGCGGCCCCCAGGAGAGCACGGCGAAGAACATCCAGATCACGATCACGCCCCAGAGCCAGTTGCGGGCGCGGAACTCGTGCCAGCCGGCCACCAGGTTGCGGCCCAGGCTCTCACCGGCCGGCGGAGCGGGCACCGCGCCGAGCCGGAGCGAGAACAGGCAGACGGCGCTGGTTCCGTAGGCGACGGCGGAGATCACCATCACCCAGCCGGTGGCGGCGGTTCCGACCAGCACACCGGCCAGCGCCGGGCCGCCCAGCGCGGTGAGCGCCTCGGAGATGCGCAGCACGCCGTTCGCGCCCTGCACGTCGCGGGCCACGAGCGGGACGGTCGAGGAGGCGCCCGGCTGGAACATCGCATTGGCGGTACCGGCCACCACCAGCAGCGCGTACAGGTGCCAGAGGTGGTCGATGCCGTGGATGAAGAGGAAGGCGAGCAGCACGTGGGCGGTGAGGTTGGCGAGGTCGGCGGCGATCATCATCCGGCGGGCGGTGAAACGGTCGGCGAGCACCCCGCCGAACAGCACCAGACCGGCGAACGGGCCCACCAGGAAGGCCATCGAGTACCCCGCGGTGCTCAGGCCGTACCCGGCGCTGAGCAGTCCGGCCGAGACCGCGACCGGCAGCATGGCCCAGCCGAGCAGGCCCGCGCTGCGGGCCGTGAAGTAGTACCGGAAGTTACGGGACCAGATCGCCGGTTCCCCGGCCGGCGGCGCCTCGGCGGGCCGCTCCCGGGTCTGCGAAGACGCCGCCGCGCCGTGGTCTGCCGAGCGGTCTTTCATGAGTGTTCAGTGCTCCAGCCGTAGTTCGTGATCTTCATGGTCGAGTGGCGGCGCGGGCAGTTCTCCCACGGTGACCAGTTCCAGGCCGCGTTCGAGCAGGCCCTCGATGATCGAGGGAAGGGCTTGAACGGTCTGGCCGCGATCGCCGGCACCCTCGTGCAGCAGCACCACCGAGCCCGGCCCGGCGGCCTCCAGGACGGTCGAGGCGATCCGCTCCGGCCCCGGCCCGGCCCAGTCGCGGGAGTCCACGTCCCACATCGTCAGAGTGGTCGGATGCTCCGCCAGGGTGGTCAGCACCTCCGGGCTCAGGGCTCCGTACGGCGGCCGGAACCGGACCGGAGCCTCGCCGGTCACCCGGGACACCGCCTCCGCCGTCCGGTCGATCTGCTCCCGCAGCTGATCAGGTGTCAGGTCGGGCAGGAAGGGGTGCGACCAGGAGTGGTTGCCCAGCTCGTGGCCGGCCGCGGCGACCCGGCGCACCTCGTCGGGCAGCGCCGCGACGTGGTGACCGACGCAGAAGAACGTCGCCCGGACGCCGTAGCGGTCCAGGATCTCCAGGATCCGGCGCGTGTGCACCGGATCGGGGCCGTCGTCGAAGGTGAGCGCGGCCCGCGGCGTGTCCCGGCTGCCGTGCTCGAAGCACCGTCCGGCCGCCGTCAGCGCCGCCTGCACCGGCTCGCTGCGCCGCACGCCTTCGAAGTACTCGTCGGCGCGGCCCGTCAGACTGCCCCCTTCGGCGGTCACCCGGGCCAGCCTGCCGGGCTCGCTCCGCGCCCGCTCCGCCAGCAGGCGGGCCGGGACGGAGCCGAACAGCGGCCGGGGCGGCAGCAGCCAGGGATCGGCGCGGTAGACCTCCAGACCGGCCGCCGTCATCGGCCCGTCGAGCAGGCCGTTGGTGCTCTCGAACACCGCGGCCAGCGGATGCTGCTCACCCAGCTCCCGCAGCCGGCCGATGAGACCGGCGACCTGGCCGGCACCCCAGCTGCTCGGCTCCGCCACCCGCTGCCCCGCCCCGTCGAGGACCTCGACCTGGTACCCCGCGCCCGTCCAGGCGATTCCCGCGTACCACTTGGCCATCCGTACGCTCATCCGTCCCTCCGGGCGATCGCCTCGGCGATCACCGATTCCTCGACCCCGCGCAGGAAGCGCTCCATCCCCTCGCGGGTGAGGACCGCCGGGTCAGCGGTCATGCAGAGCTCCAGGGCGCCCGGGGCCGTCAGCACGTCCACCGCGACCGAGACGTTCGCCCGGGGCAGGAACTCCGCCGGCCAGCTCAGTTCGGTCCGTCCGGCCAGCTCGCCCAGCGCGGCCCGCGGCCGCTCGACCGTGTCGAACGGCCCGCTGCCCGGGTCCCGCGTGTCGTTCCACCAGCACGAATGGTCGGCCGCCTCACCTCGCTCGACCAGCCGCGCCACCTCCCGGTCCAGCGCCCACTTGTCGTACCCCGCGTGGCGGAACGCGCTGAACGAGACGGACCGCGTCCGCCGTACCGCGTCCTCGAAGTCCTTGTCCGCGTCGGGGAGGAGGAACACGGCCTCCTGCGCCATCGTGCTGACCGACTCGGCGGCGGCCGGCTGGAAGCGGTTGCTCACCACCACCTGGAACAGCACGTCACTGCTCCCGGACATCCTGGCCAGCTGGTGGGAGGCCGCCCCCAGCAGCACCGCGGCATCGCTCACCCCCAGCTTCTCCGCCACCCGCTCGACGGCGACCGCCAGCGCGGGCGAGCGCAGCAGGGCGTTGGGGAACAGCCGGCCCGGATCGGCCGCCGCGAGCTCCGGCGCCGCGGGTTCCGGGAAGATCCGCCGGGGCCCGGCGGCCAGCCGCTCGCACCAGTAGCGCCGGGCCGCCTCGTCCTTGCGACGGCCGAGCGGCGATGCCTGGAGCGCGGCGGCCTCCAGGGGCTGGAGGGCGGGGCGCGCCAGGAGCAGTGACTCGGCGCACTCCCCGGCTGCGATCAGCTGCAGGTCGCGGCGCATCCGGCCCTCCCCCCAGAGGTCCATCGCGGTGTGCGACGCCGCCAGCACCAGCCGGTGGACCAGGCCCTCGCACTCCACGAGGCCGGCCCGGAACGGCCACTCCCGCGCGTGGTCGAAGGGGCGCCCCGCCAACTCCTCCACCAGGGCCGCACCGGCCGCCGGAGCCTGCGCCGCGGAGCACGTACGGACCTCCACCGGAAGCTCACCCGCCCCGTCCACCACCTGCTCCAGACCGTCCTCGCCGTCCGGCAGCAGCCTGGTGTGCAGGCTGTCGTGCATCCGGAGCAGCTCCGCCAGGTCCGCGAGGACGCGGGAGGCCGGGCGGGGCGGGGCGAGGGGGAGATCGAGGCGCAGGTTGTACCGGGGGGCGTCGTCACCGAGCCGGGTGACGACGCCCCAGATCGCCCGCTGCCCCCAGGTGGCCGGACCCGTCCCGGCTCTCGCGGAATCCAGTCTGATGGTCCGCTCCTCGACCGTGGTCATCGTGTGCCAAACCTTCTCTTCGATCTCTTCGAGCCTTTTGAGCTCTGCGATTTCATCGGCTTCCCGGCCGCTTCTTCGGCTTCTTCAGTCCAGGCCCTGCGAGATGACCATGCGCTGGATCTGGTTGGTGCCCTCGACGATCTGCAGCAGCTTGGCCTCGCGCATCCAGCGCTCCACCGGGTGGTCGGAGACGTAACCGGCGCCGCCGAGCACCTGCACCGCGTCGGTGGTCACCTTCATCGCCATGTCGGTGGCGAACAGCTTCGCCTTCGCCGCCTCCAGCGAGTAGGGCCGGCCGGCGTCCTTCAGGCGGGCGGCCGCCAGGGTGAGCGCCCGTGCCGCGGCGATCTGCGTGGCCATGTCGGCCAGCATGAAGCCCACGCCCTGGAAGGAGATGATCCGCTGCCCGAACTGACGGCGCTCCTTCGCGTACCGCACGGCGTAGTCGGCGGCGGCCTGGGCGATGCCGACCGCGCAGGCCGCGATGCCCAGCCGGCCGCAGTCCAGTGCACCCATCGCGATCAGGAAGCCCTTGCCCTCGCGGCCGATCAGCCGCCCGGCCGGCACCCGGACGTCCTCGAAACCGACCTGGGCGGTGGGGTTCGACCAGACGCCGAGCTTCCGCTCCTGTTCGTGCACCACCATGCCGGGCGTGCCGCCGGGAACCACCAGGCAGGACAGCCCCCGGGCGCCCGGCCCGCCGGTGCGGCCGAACACGTTGTAGAAGTCCGCGTGACCGGCGTGGGTGACCCAGGACTTGGTGCCCGTGATGCGGTAGCCGTCGTCCTCCCGCACGGCCCGGGTGGTGAGCGAGGCCGCGTCCGAACCGGCCTCCGCCTCGGACAGGCAGTACGCGCCCAGGAGTTCGCCGCCCAGCATGCCGGGCAGCAGCTCCTCGCGCTGGGCCCGGGTGCCGTACGCGGCGGTGCCGAAGCAGGCGAGGTTGTGCACGTTGACCGCCTCGGCCACCGCGAACCAGTGGTAGGCGATCTCCTCGAGCGCCTGGAGGTAGACCTCGTACGGCTGTCCGCCTCCGCCGTACTCCTCGGGGTACGGCAGGCTCAGCAGCCCGGCCTTGCCCAGCGTGCGCACGACCTCCCGGGGGAACTCGTGGGCGGCTTCGAACGCCGCGACGCGGGGGGCGAGTTCACCGGCCGCTATCTCCCGGACCAGGCCGAGCAGATCGGCCGCCTCCTCCGTGGGCAGGATGCGCTGGACCTTCATCGGACGACCTCCGTGTGTCGGTTGCGGTCCCATTCGGTGGTCTCCGGCCAGTGCCGGCCGACCCGGCGGACGGCGTAGTCCCAGTACGAGCGGACGGACAGGTCGGCGTAGATGAAGTCCTGCTTGGCGGCCACGTCCTGCTCGGTGGACCAGGTGTACGGAACGCCGGTGCTCTCGGCGGTCAGCTGAAGGCGGCAGGCCCGTTCCAGCACCTGGGCGAAGACGGCGGCGTGCCGCACGCTCTTGCCGACGATCACTCCGCCGTGGTTGCGCAGCAGGACGGCCGGGTGCTCGCCGAGGTCCTTGGCGATGTGCTCGCCGGTCTCGATGTCCAGGACGGTGTTGCTGGTCTCCGTGAACAGTCCGATCCGGTCGCGGAAGTAGGCGCCGTCGTGCGAGACCGGGTGCATCGGCAGGTCGGTGGCGCCGAACAGCAGGGTGTACGGCGCGTGGCTGTGGACGATGCCGTTGACGTCCGGGCGGGCCCGGTAGACGGCCTGGTGCAGCGGCAGCTCCGGCGGTGCCAGGGGCGGCGCGGGCAGGGTGTGGTCCACCGGGCAGCGGACCACGTCCCCCGGGGCGGCCTCGTCGAAGCCGACCAGCGCCCCCTTGATGAAGAACTCGTCCCGGCCCGGTATCCGGGCGGAGATCTGGCCCTGGTTGAAGTCGTCGTGCCCGTCGAGCGACAGCATCCGGGCGCCGATCGCCACCTGGAGGACGAGCCGGCGTTCGACCGGGCTCAGCGGCTGCGGTTCGTCGGTGGTCATGCCGTGCTCCTCGCTGTCAGGTCGTCGTAAACGGTCCGCATGGTGACCAGGCCGGGGGACGCGGTCCGGGCCCAGTCCGCGGCGGCCAGCGCGCCCAGGGCCGGTACCGTCCAGCTGCCGACGTGATGGCGCACGTGCAACGACTCGCCGTCCCAGGTGTGGGTCAGCTCGTGTTCGCTGACCGGTAGCCCGGCCCGCTCGTCGGCGATGTCGGCCACCGCCCGGCCGCTCGCCCCCGCCCAGGTGTCCGCCAGCGCCAGCGCGGTGGCGCTCGGCCGGTGCGCCTTGCCGAGCGGGTGCCGCTCCCGCACGGTGGTGGTCGCGGCGAACCGGCCCGTGGTGAAGGCGGCGGTGAACTCGGCGATGCGCACCTGGAGGTAGTGGGCGAAGGAGAGGTTGGTGGCCCGGACCACCGGCACCGCTTCGGCCAGCTCTTCCAGCGCCTTCCACTGAATGTCCGTCAGGTTGGAGACGCAGGCGACGAGCGGTACCCGGTGAGCGGCGCAGTAGGCGAGCACTTCGGTGTGCGCCTCGGGTGCGCTGGCGTCGACGAGCACCTCGGGCACCGCCTCGGCGGACCAGCCGCCACGGCGGGAGGCGGTGAGGGTGACCCGCCTGCCGCCGGCCCGGCAGACGGCCCGCAACGCCGAGCCGAGCCGCCCGAGGCCGACGATCCCGATCGCGGGGCCGGCGCTCATGGTTGCCTCGGACATCGGTGCTTCAGGCATCAGCGCCCCAGACATCGGTGTCTCAGGCATCGGCGCCTGTTCCGCTGGCGACCACCAGGGCCGTGACGGAATCGATGGTCTCGTAGTGCTCGATGGCGGCCTCCGGGTCGAGGTAGACGCCGACTTCGTTCTCGATGCTGTCGATCAGGCGCATGTAGGAGAGCGAGGAGTAGCCGACGTCACGCAGCGAGTAGTTGGCTGCGGCGAGTTCGCCGGCGGTGACGCTGCCGTCCCCCGCCGCGATGACCAGGTCGAGGATCTTGGTACGGAGCGCGCTGCTGTCCATGAGGAATTCCTGTGTCTCGTGTCTCGAAAGGGGGGGAGTCAGTTGTTCCGGGGTTCGCCGAGCAGGCGTCGCAGGCGTTCGACGGACGGCTTGCCGATCGAGTTCGCCGGGATGCGGTCCACCAGACGGAGGATTCCGGGCACTTTGAACGAAGGGAGCGTCGCCGCGCAGTGCGCGCGCAGGGACTGCGCGGTCACTCCGGGGCCGGCCGCGACGACGGCGGCCAGGGCCGGCTCACCGTGCTGGTTCTCGGCCTCGAAGGCCACCGCGTCCAGCACTCCCGGGGCCGCGCGCAGCACTTCGGCGATCTCGATCGGGTCGATCTTGCGCCCGCCCACGTTGACGAGCCGGCTCGTACGCCCGGTCAGGTGGAGCACGCCGTCGAGCAGGTGGCCTTGGTCGCCGGTGCGGTAGTAGCCCTCGTCGTCGACGCGCTCCTCGAACACGCCGGGAGCGTTGAGGTAACGAGAGCCCATCGACTCGCTCCTGACCCGGATGCCGTCCTCCTCCGCGAGCAGGTGCACACCGGGCAGCGGAGCCCCGAGCCCGTATCCCGCCCCGTCGGCGGCGTACGTCAGGGGCCCGGTCTCGGCGACCCCGTAGTAGTTGTGGATCGGCACGCCGGTGAGCCGGGTGAACTCCTCGCGCACGGTTTCGCGCAGCGGGGCGCCGGAAGAGATCGCGGTCCGGACGGCGGCGAAGCCTTCCCCGGGGGAGCGCCGCACGATCGACTCGTACAACGCCGGGAATGCCACCAGCCTGGTAGCGGCCGTGCTCTCCAGGAGCCGTACGACCCGGGAGGCCGTGGGCAGGCCGTGCGACAGGTGCAGTGAGGCACCCGGCAGGAAGGCCGCCAGCAGGGAGGTGTTGAAGGCCAGGCCGTTGGAGAGCGCGGCAAAGCAGGCGATCCGGTCCTCGGCCGAAAGGCCGGTGCCCTTCGCCCAGTTGACAGCCGCCGCGTTCACGGCTGCACCGGAGAACTCGATGCAGTTGGGCCGGCCGGTGGAGCCGGACGTGAAACGGCAGACCTCGGTGTCGTCCAGCAACGGCGGACGCGTGCCGTCGTATCGACGCACCCGGCTGATCGCAAGGGCGCCGAACTCTCCGTCAGCCGTGAGGGTGTCGTCCACGACGGATTCGATGTCGGCGCCCGGGGCGTGGATCAGCAGATCCAGCCCGCAGTCCTCGGCGATCCGGGAGAGTTCGAACGAACCGAAGGCCGAGTCGGCCAGGAAGGGCACCCCGCCGGCGAACAGCGTGGCAAGGTAACCGACGACGTAGTCGGCGGAGTTGGTGGCATACAGGCCCACCCTCAGCCGCTCGCCCCGCACGTCGTGCCGGGCGAGCCCGGCAGCCGCCGTACGGGCCCGGTCGGCGAGTTCGGCGTATCCGATCGAACCGCCGGCGCCGGTGATCGCGACGCGGTCACCGTGGTGGGCGAGGACTTCGGTGAAGACATCGGGAAGGACGGCGCGCATCGGCCTCACCGCTCGTTCTGGGCGTGCGCCGTGGCAAGCCGGTCGAATTTGATGCCCGAATCGTCCGCGGAGCCGAGCAGCAGGGCGTACAGGATCTCGTCGTCCTCCGGCAGCCCCGCCAGCGTGCGCCACAGCTGCGTGTCGAACCCCCCGATGGCGGTCACTCCGACCTCCGCACGGTGCGCACCCAGGTAGAGCAGCTGCCCCAAGGCGCCGCAGCGGAAGGCGAGTTCGCGCAGGTTCTCGGCGCCGGCGGCCGAGCCGGCCCCGGCGAGCGAGGTGCGCGGCACGTGCAGCAGCAGGATGGCGGCGGCCCCCGCGAGGGCGCGCTGCTGCATGCAGGCGCGGGCCACCTCGTCGGTGGACGGCAGCCGTCCCGGTCGCCGCTCACCGGTGTCCAGCCGGTACACCCCGTCCTGCCCGGGTTCCGTCGTCGACCGCAGGACCAGGGTCGCGGACAGCGGCGAGGCGCCGGGAAGGTCGGTCTCGAAGGGCGTCGTCAGGGCCGAGACCGCCTGCCAGACGGCGGCGGCGGAGACGGGCTCGCCCGTGAACGCCTTGCTGGAGGCCCGCGTCCCGATCAGCTCCGGCCATGCGGACGGGTCACCCAATCCGTGCTGCTCACCGGACAGTTGGTGGTCGGTGCGGACGCGCGCGAGCGCTGCGGGTGCGGTCGGGAGGGCCGCAGAGCCCGAGTGCTCGGGCCACGCGGCGAGGGAGTCCCAGCAGGTGCTCTCCAGCCACGACCGCCAGGCGGACCCGCGCAGCTCCCGGTCGGCGTCGTCATGCACGGTCCAGCGGGTCCACGACTCGCCGGCCGGTCCGTCCGGGCCGCCCGGCATCAGGACCGCGGAGTGGACCTCCCGGCAGTTCTCGCCCGCCCCCAGCAAGTGCGAGAGGGATTCCCTGGGGAAGCGCAGCCGTAGCGCCCCCGCGCCGCCACGGCCGGCTGCGGCCAGTATGAGGTTCCCGGCCGCGTGCCCCGCATCGAGTTGGGTGTACAGGTATCCGCGGTCACCGTACTTGCGCATCGAAAGCCACGGGCGGGTGAGCGTGACCACCAGCGCTCCGCCGTCTTCCGGAATGGCCAGCGTGGACGCGTCCAGCGCGGCGGTGACACGGGCGCCGGCGGCCAGCCGGGCACACGTACGGCGATCGGCGTCGATCCGGAACGCCGCCGGCACACCGTTCTCCATGGCGAGGACGGCGAACTCGTACGGGTACACGGCTCCGGCCGACGGCACCGCCCGCGCCACGTACGAGCCGCAGGAACGGTTGGCGCGGCTGGTCAGCACGCCCTCTTCGAGCAGGGACAGGGCAAGGCGAAGGCCGGGCGCGACCACGGGCCCGGCGGGTGGCTCGGGCGGCGCCGCCGGCAGGGCCACCCGGGCCCACAGGTCAACGGCGCGGACCCGGGCCGAGGATGCGCGCTCGGGCGCATATGCGACGGATACGGCCTGGTGTGTGATCGGATTTCCTTGCACGTCTGACGCAAACCTCCTGTTCTCTGACAGTTCACGGAATATGCATGAGGCAGGCGGTGCCCTCCGCACTGACTTTGCGGACCCAATGCACCATGGAGGAATGTGAAGGGAATGCCGCGCGATGGCGGCGATCCCCTTGCAGAAATTGATGACTGCCCTTGACCAGGGCTGATGCGTTCTCTGATCGTGAGGCGGGTGCTGCGCCTTCCGGCATCCGCCCGCACCCGCACTGCTGCGCCGATCGCGGCGCACTTTCCTTACGGCCCCCCCGTCTTGGAATGTGACGCGTATCCGATGGCACGTCTCGTACGGCGAGAGCGCATGATCGTTTACGGCCATTGCCAGCATGCCAAGCATCTCGGGCATTGGTCAAGACCAATGAAACAAAGCTGTTTAATCAATCCCAACCAAGCGAATGAATGCCGTAAACCGGACGGCGAACCGGAATAACCAGTTCGAGGCGGCACGGTTCACAGTTCACGGATCCGGATCAGGCTCAGGCGAGCCGGGCGCCGGGCAGGCGGCGGGTGAGGCAGGCTCCGGCGGCTCCGACGACGGCTCCGGCGGCGACGTCGCTGGGGTAGTGGGCCCCGCTGTGCACTCGCTCGGCCGCGATCAGCACGGCCGGTACGGCGCACAGCGCGCCCGCGCCGGGCCAGATACGGGCGACGGCGGTGGTGAAGGCGGCAGCGGCCGCGGTGTGCCCGGAGGGGAAGGAGGAGCTGTCGGGGCGGTCGTCGGGGCCGTCGTGCGGGATCAGCTCCTCGGGCGGCCGGCGTCGCCGCAGGAGCGGCTTGATCACGCCGTTGGAGAGCAGCTCCGCCGCCCCCATGGCCGCCAGCCCCGCCGTCGCGGCCCTCCGGCCCCGCGATCCGCCCGCGGCGGCCAGCGCAAGGGCGATGGCCCACCACACCTTGGTGTGTTCGGCGGCCTCCCCGACCACCGGCCGGGCCCGCCGGACGAGGGGATGGCGGCAGGAGGCCATCAGGCGGGTCAGGCGCCGCTCGGCCTCGTGCGGGTCGTCCACGCTTTTCATGGCTTCACTGCTGCCCCGCTCGCCCGGCCCGATGCGCCCTCGCCCGCCGGCGATCAAGCGTCACCTCCGCCGGCACACGATCACTCCGGGGGATGGCGCTCGTCGTGCTTCCACGTGCGGGTGTCGCGCGGTTCGACGTAGGGCTCCTCCTCCCGGGGGTGGCCGCCGGCGATGGCACGCTCCCGGGCGAGTTCGGCGTCGAACTCCAGCCCCAGGAGGATCGCCAGGTTACTGATCCACAGCCAGACCAGAAACATGATCACCGCGGCCAGGCTGCCGTACGTCTTGTTGTACGCGCCGAAGTTCGCGACGTACAGCGCGAAACCGCCGGAGGCGATCATCCAGATGGCCAGGGCCACGAAGCTGCCGGGGGTCACCCACCGGAAGCCGCGGCCCCGGACGTTGGGGGCCGCCCAGTACAGGACCGCGATCATGATGGTGACGAGGAGGACCAGCACGGGCCATTTCGCGATCGACCAGACGGTCACGGCCGTGTCGCCCAGCCCCAGGGCCTTGCCGGCCTGGCGGGCGAGACCGCCGGTGAAGACCACGATCAGCGCACTGGCACACGCCATCACCACCATCACCACCGTCAGCGCCAGCCGGAGCGGCGTCAGCTTCCACACCGGACGGCCCTCGGGCAGGTCGTAGACGGCGTTGGACGAGCGGATGAACGCCGCGATGTACCCGGACGCCGACCACACGGCGGCCAGCAGACCCACCACGGCCAGGACCGAGCCGGTGCCGGCACCGCCCTGGAGCTGCCGGACCGCGGTCGTGATCACTTGCCGTGCCGCCCCGGGCGTCAGGTGCTGCAGATTGCTCAGGACCTTGTCGGTGGTGGACCTTCCCGCGATGCCCAGCAGCGAGACGAGGACCAGCAGGGCGGGGAAGAGGGAGAGCACGCCGTAGTACGTCAGCGCTGCCGCCCGGTCGGCCAGTTCGTCGTCCTTGAACTCCTTCAGCGTGCGTCGCAGCACCGCCCACCACGACCGCTTCGGCAGGCTCGTCGGCTCGTCGGGCGCCTGCCGCTCGACCTCCGGTGCGGGGCCCGGCCGCGTCCGGCCCCCATCATCCTGGCGACCTTCGCTGCCCCCGTCGCCGCGGCTGCTCCCGTCGCCTCGGCCGCCGCCGTCCCCGCGGCCGGTGCCGCCGGTGGAGCTCCCGCCCGGCCGGCCGGGCCGCCACCTCGGTGTCCGTGTCATACCGAACGAGTAGCCTGCCCGGCCGTCGACGAAACAGCCTCCCGTACCGGACGAGGGGACGGCTGCGGTTCTCCTCTCCGGCGTCGTGGGGATCGCCGTCAAGCGGATGCGGGCAGGTGGATGTCCAGGAGGCACACGTCGTCGCGCTGTTCGTCCGGGAGGAGACGGGACAGCAGGGTCTCGATCGAGCCGGGGCTGTCCGCGGACAGTTCGGTCTCGGCGGCGCGGGCGAGCCGGTCGAGCCCCTTGTCCAGGTGCTCCCCGGGGCGTTCGACCAGGCCGTCGGTGTACAGCAGCAGATGGTCGCCGGGCGCGAGCCGGCACTCGGCCTCGGCGAAGGAGGGCCGCAGCGTGGCGCCGAGCAGTATGCCCTCGGGCTGGGCGAGGAATTCCGCCTTCCCGTCGCGCACGAGCAGGGGCGGCGGATGGCCCGCCTGCACCCACGTCAGGCAGCGGTCGGCGGGGTCGTAGCGGCCGAGCACCATCGTGGCGGTGGCGTGGTGGTCGCGGGTGTGCAGGAGCAGGGTGTTGAGCCGGTGGAGCGCACCGGTGAGCGACGAACCGGTGACGACCATGCCCTTGGCCGTGAAGCGCAGCTGGGCCATCGTGGCCACCGCGTCGATGCCGTGCCCGGCCACGTCGCCGACCGCGAAGAGCACCCCGCCGCCGGGCATTTCGAGTGCGCTGTACCAGTCACCGCCGACGTTGAGGTCGTCGTGGGAGGGGAGGTAGGTGACGTCGACGCGCAGACCGGCCAGGTCCAGCGACTGCCCGGGCAGCGGCAGCAGGGCGTGCTGGAGGCGGGCGGCGACCGTCCGCTCCGCCCGCAGGACGTTGCGCTGGGCCAGGATCGCCTCCCGGCTCTCGTTCAGGGCCAGTTCGGCGGTGCGCTGCGCCGTGACGTCCTGGACGAAGCCGTGCACTTCGACGGGGTTGCCCTGGGCGTCCGGCACCGCCTCGGCGACGACCCGCAGGTGCCGGACGCCGCCCCGCGTCGTGATCCGGACCGGGCGGTCGACGGGGATGCCGGCGCCGAGGAGCTCCCGGAGCGCGCGGGTGAAGTCCGGGGCGTCCTCGGGCAGGACGTCCCCGGGGAAGGCGTCGAGGGGCAGCGGGCCCAGCTCCGGGTCGCGGTCGAGGACGGTGTGGACCTGGGGCGACCAGGTGATGGCGCCCGTGACGAGGTTCCAGTCCGTCCACCCGAGGTTGCCGAGCCGCTGCAGGTCGGCCAGGAGGGCCTGCTGCCGGGCGGCCTCGTCGTGGCTCGTCCAGGTGACCACGAGGGCGTCACCGAGCTTCGCGGCGCGGACGGAATAGGTGGAGCGCTGCCGCAGTTCGGCGACGACCTCCTCGTAGATGAAGGGCTCCCCCTCGTACGGCGTGCCCGTGGCGAGCGTCCGCAGGTAGCCCTGCCAGGCGTCGGTGCCGGCCACGGTGGGGTAGCACTCCAGGATCCGCAGCCCGACCAGCCGGCGGCCGCGCCGGCCGGCGACGTCGACGGACCGCGGCGCGGCGGCGTCGATGCGGAAGTCCTCCACGTCACCCGCCGGGGACCGCAGGGGGGTGAGGAGGACGGCCGGGCTCGGCAGGGCGTCGAACACGGCCTGGACGAGGGCGGCCGTGCCGGCGTCGGGACCTCCCGGGCAGCCGGGCAGGGCGGGCTGTCCGGCCGGTACGGACCGACCGGACGTCCCCCGGGCCTCGGACGCCCCCGGGGCGCCGTGCGTCCCGGCGGGGCGCCTGGACGGCCCGGGGCGTCCGTTCAGCCGGGGCGGCCCCGGGCGCGCGGACCCGGTGCGAAGGCTCCCGGCGCACAACTGGGCGACCGACTTCAGCAGCTCGCGCACGTCCTCACTGAAGGGGGCGTCCACCGTGCGCAGGACGCCCAGGACCGCGGTGACCTTGCTGCCCGTGGTGACCGGGAGCCAGGCGCGGCTGCGCCACTTCTCCGGCGGCTGCCCGATCAGGTGGTAGTGCTGTGCGTCCTGCGCCGGGTCCTCCAGCCATATGGCTTCGCCGCGGCGGACGGCGTCCATGGCGGCGATGCCGCGGACGGGCGGTACGGACCGCCACTGGGCGGCGACGGCGGCCCCGGCGCCGGCGTGCCCGGCGAGCTCCAGGGTGTCGTGCACGGTGCGCGAGAAGAGGAGGACGGCGTCGGCCCGGACCGGGGGCCCGGCCAGGTGGTCCAGCAGCCGTCCCGCGAGGTCCTGCGGGCCGGCGGCACCGGCGAGCGCCGCGCCGAGGCTGCCGAGGAGCGCGGGGTGGGAGGCCGCGCGCGGCTCCGTGCCGGCTTCCGGGGCCTGCCCGGGGCGGCGGGGGGCCGGGACCGGGCCCGGGAAGGGCGGGTGGTCCGCCTCGGGGGTGTCGCCGAGGGCGATCCAGCACTCCTCGGTCAGCGTGCGCCCGCCGGCCCGCGCCCGCCGCGTCAGCTCCTCGTGCGCTTCCGCGGCCGAGCACCCCGACTGTGCCATCAGCACGCCCGTGGCGCGCTCCAGCACGGCCGCGGTGGACACCTGGTGGTGCAGGCGCTCGTTCTCGGCGCGCAGGGCGGCCACCACCTTGGCCAGCGCGACGACGTCGGGTGCGACGCCGGACTCCTCGTCCTTGACAGGCTCGCTCGTCACGTCACTGAGCATGTCATAGGCAGCAGCCACCGGGACCCCGCGTGGGGATGCCGGTACCCGATCGGACGGAGGAGGACATGTGCAACCGCGTGGGCAACAGTGGCGTACCGGCTGTGATGCGTATGAACTGACTAACTGTCACTTGCCGTCACTTGTACGGGCGGACCCGCCAATTCCGGGATTTCGGCCCGACTGGGGGCTGATCAGCTGTTCTTCGTCGTATTCGGGTCCCGGCCGGGGCACGTCCGGGCGTGCGCCCCGGCCGCCCTCCGGGGGCACGCTGCGGCGGCGGTGGCTGGTGTCGCACCAGGGGAAGACGCCGCTGCGGCGGCAGGTGCACAGGGCGACCACGGGCCGGTCCGAGCGCACGAGCGTGCCGTCCTCGGCAGCGGCCTCGACGGGGCCCTCGACGAGCATCGGCCCCCCGGGCACCAGCCGGACGCGGCGCGCCGGGCGCTGCGGGTCCGGTGCGGCGGCCTCAGAGGCGGGTTCGGCGGCGGGTTCAGGTGCGGCGGGCACGGATCACCACCAGCTCCTCCTTGTCCTGGCCGGGTGCGAGGAGCCCCCGGTCCCGCAGCCAGCCGGCGCGCGCACGGATCACCGGTCCCAGGGGCACCAGGGCGCGGTCGCTGATCCGTGCGTCGAGACCGGCGGCGGCCAGGAGCGCGAGGGTCCGGTCCGCCTCCGACAGCGCGGACTGCACCAGCAGGAGCACCCCTGAGGGTCTGAGCACCGAGGGCACGCCGGTGCACAGCCGGTCCAGCACCACCCGGCCGTCCTCCCCGGCATCGTGGGCGCGCGCCGGTCCGCGCGGCGGGTGCCCGGCGGAGGGCCCGGGGACGTAGGGCGGGTTGGCGAGCACGAGGTCGAAACGCTCTCCAGCCACCGGTGCCAGCAGGTCGCCGCGCACCGTACGGATGCGGCGGCGGGCCAGGAGGCCGTTGAGGCGGGCGGTGAGCACCGCGCGGGCGGAGACGTCGACGGCCGTCACGTGGGCGGCCCCGTGCCGGGACGCGGCGATGGCCAGGGCTCCACTGCCCGTGCAGACGTCCAGGACCCGGGCGGCGGGAGGCAGGGGCTCCCGGCGGAGCGCGGCTTCGAGCAGCCGGGTGTCCTCCTGCGGAGCGTAGACACCCGGGGGCGACAGCAACCACATCCACCCCGGGTGCCCCCGGGAGCCTGCCGTAAACAGCACGCGAAACGTCACACGGCCTCCCGGGCCCGGCCCGGGGGGCGGTAGGTCACCGGAATGGGAGTCCCGAATTCTGGCGGCCGGTGCGCGGCCCATTGAATATCTTGAATATCGCATTCCGCGCCGAAAACCGCTGATCCGGACCGTGCACGGCGCCGGTGGGCGGATGAGAATTCAATCGGGTTCCCGCTATTGACAGTGAACTGGGGCTCGGTGATAGTCGGTTACCAGCGAACAAGCGAGCGACCGGGTGAGCCTTGCGATCTGATGCAAGGGCGAGATGCGGAATCACTCCGCAGTGACCTCTCCCCGGCCGTCGCCGGGGGAGCTCCCACACGACGTCCCTTTCCGCTCCCTCATGCAGGACAAGCAGCCGGAGCAGCCGAAGAAACAAGGGAATCGCTCAATGACCATAGATTTCATGCCCACGGTGACCGCGGGCGCCATCACCAGGGAAGCAGTCCAGCAGCTCCTCGAGGAGTACCGCTCGGCATATGACCGCTGCGACCAGGCGTACTTCGACCTGTTCGCCACCGACGCCACGTTCTTCATTCTGTCGTCGCCCACCCGCATCGACAGCCGCGAGGAATTCCAGCGGGTGTTCACCCTCGCCGCCGGCACGGCCCGGCGCAGCCAGCTGCTCTCGCCCGAGATCCGGATCCTCGGCGACACGGCCCTCGTCAGCCTGCACTGCCGGGTGGCCCTCGGCGAGGAACAGCAGTACCTGCGCGAGACCCTCGTCGTGACCCGCGGGGCGCGCGGTGATCTGCGCATCGCCCACCTGCACATCTCGCCCCAGGACGCCCCGGCCGCACCCGCGGCGCCGGAGCGGCCCGTCGAGGAGATCTCCGTCATCGAGGAGCGCACGGCCACCACGGCCTGCACCGTCGGCACCCCCAAGTAGCGGCGGGAACCGGAGCACCCGGCGGCCGCCGGGGCTCTCGTGCTCACGAGCGAGGGCCCCGGCGGCGCACGTCCGCCGCGCAGACGGCGACGGAGAGCATGGAGGGGTACGTTGCTGCAGCACCTTTCGTCCTGCACGCCCGCATACGCCCGGCGGCTCCCGCCCCGGGTCCGGCCGCTCGTCCGTTACCGCCGGGAGGATTTCGGCTGGCTGGCCGCCTTTCCCGAGGGAACGGTGGCCATGTACGACGAGGGCGCCGAGCCTTTGCTGCGCGCGGGCGAGCCACCCGAACGGTGCGCGGGCCATCTCGTCGAAAGACTCTCCGTGGACACCGATTTCCACTTCCGGGCGCCCGCCATGGTGTGGCTGGAGATCACCCGCTCCTGCAATCTCCGCTGCCCGCACTGCTTCGTCGAAGGCGGAAGGGCGCGCAGCTCCGAATTGCCGACCGCGCTCATCATGCGGCTGCTCGGCGAATGGGCGGAGATGGGCGTCTTCTCGCTGATCGTCACCGGCGGTGAGCCCACCCTGCACCCGGACTTCTGCGACATCGTGCAGCGCGCGTACGACCTCGGATTCGTCATCGGCATCGCCACGAACGGCACCACGCTCACCGAACGCGTCCTCTCCCGCATCCCGCAGGACGACGTGATCATCAGCATGAGCATCGACGGCCTGCACGGGCAGGGGAAGTACCGCAACGAGGGCGAGTTCGCCTACGTCACCCGCCGGCTCACCGAGCTCCGGGACCGCGGTTTCAACACGAGCATCATGACCACCACGACCCACGAGAACGTCGACGACCTCCCCGTCATCATCGGCTGGGCCCGCGAGAACGACATCAGCCTGCGCAGCGTCCCCTTCATCCCGATGGGCCGCGGCGCCCTCCACCACGACCTCGCGAGCTCGATGCACGACGTCGAGCGCACCGCCCGGTTCTGGATCGACGAGGAGGAGTGGGGCCGTGAGAAGGACCGCACGCTCGGCCTGTGCGCCGGCAAGGTGCTCGACTTCCTCTACACCATGGTCTTCGCGACGCGTCGCTGCATGAGCGGCCGCGGCGTCTGTTACGTGAACTCCGCCGGGGACGTCTTCCCGTGCAGCACCTGCGCCGGGAACAAGGTGCTGTGCGGCGGGAACGTCCAGCTGACCCCGTTCGCCGGCATCTGGGGGAGCGAGGACTGGCTGATCCGGCGGATCACCTGGGACAACTACCGCGACACCTGCGAAGGCTGCCCCATCAACGACGACAAGTACTTCTGCACCGGGCGCTGCCCGAGCCAGTCCAGCATCCTCAACGGCACCTTCGACGGCTGCGGCACCAGCGACTTCCAGCTGCGGAGCATCCTGCGCAGGGAAGAGCTCTTCCGCGAACGCATCATGGCCGAGCCGCGCGTCGAACTCCGCCGCGGCGAACGGATCGAGCCCTCATGATGAAGGTCGCCCTCGCCACCAGCCCCCACCTCAACCACGGCGGGATGTCCCCGCGCACCCGGCCCGGCGACCCGCCGCCCATGCAGACCTTCGTCCCCGTCGGCCTGCTCTCGCTCAAGGCCGCCGCCGACGCGGCCGGGGCGCCCGCCGCCGTCGAGGTCGTCGAGACCAATCAGCTGCTGCTCGACGGCACCGTCCCCAACGACGACGCCCTCTACGACAGTCTCGCGCAGTCCGTCCTGGCCGCGGGCGACTCCCTGGTCGGCCTGATGACCGACGCCGACTCGCTGGTCCACACCGTCCTGCTCGGGCAGGCCCTGCGCCGCCGGTCCCCGGACACCCTGATCTGCCTCGGCGGGCCGGCCGTCACCCCCGTCAGCGCCGAGTTCCTCGGCCGTTTCCCCTGGGCCGACCTCATCGTCCGGGGCGAGGGCGAGGAGACCTTCAACGAGCTCCTGGAGACCTTGCACGCCGGGCAGGACCTCGCGGGCGTCCGCGGCCTCACCCACCGCAAGGGCGACGAGGCCGTCGTCAACGCCGGACGGCCGCTCGTCAAGGACCTCGCGGACCTTCCCTGGCCCGCCTACTACGCCTACGACATGTCCCGGGGCGCCCGGCTCTACCTCGACGTCGGCCGCGGCTGCCCCTTCCGCTGCTCCTTCTGCGCCACCGCACCCTTCTGGGAGCGCAGGTTCCGCATGCGGCCCATCGACGACATCATCCGGCAGCTCGCGTACGTGCGCGACGAGTTCGGCCGCACCAGCGTCAACTTCTCGCACGACATCTTCACCTGCGACCGCCCCTGGGCCCACGCGTTCTGCGACGCGCTGATCGACCGCGACCTCGGCGTCACCTGGGGCTGCAGCACCAGGACCGACCTCATCGACGCCCCGCTCCTGGAGAAGATGGGCGCCGCGGGCTGCGAGGAGATCTACTACGGCATCGAGAGCGGCTCGCCCCGCATGCAGCGCTGGATCAGGAAGAACCTCGACCTCGACCGGTCCCTGGAGATCGTCCGGGCGACGAAGGCGGCCGGCATCCGCCCCGTCACCGGCTTCATCGTCGGCTACCCCACCGAGACCCGCGAGACCATGGGCGAGACGCTCACCCGCTTCTTCCAGTTCCTGGAGGAGGGGCAGGGCCGCAGCCAGCTCTTCACGCTCGTCCCGCTGCACCAGTCGCCCATGTACAAGCAGTACGCGCCGACCCTCAACCGCCCGGCCGAGTACTACGACGTCCCCGTCACCGACCGGCTCATGGCGCAGATCCAGCAGTACCGCCGCGAGCACAAGGACCTGTTCTGCACCGATTACCGCTTCGCCTGCCCCGAGCTCGGCGACGCGCTGGTCGACGCCGCCGAGGAGCTCTCGGGACACGTCGTCGTCCTCGCGTCCCTGTGGCCGCGGCTCCTGCCGCACTACGACTCGCCCATGGACTGGTACGAGCGGTGGGTGGCCTGGATCGCGCGGCACAACGCCGAGCACGCGCCCGGCACCCGCTTCCGCCACCAGAGCGAGGCCCGCGACCTGCTGGCCTTCGCCCAGGAGGAGACCGTACGGCTCGGCATCGAGGACTCCCCGGCCGCCTCCCTCGTCCGCTACGAGATGATGCGGCTCGCCGCCGCCGGCCTGCCCGAGCCGCCCCCGCGCCCGGCCGCCTCCACCGTCGGCCCCGACTCCGCGCTCCGCGCCGGCGACTTCCTCAGCGCCGAATTCCCGCACGACCTGCACCACATGCTGCGCCGGCCGGCCGAGGGCACCCCCGCCGGGGACGGCGCCCCCGCCTCCGGCGGCAGCAGCTACGTCGTCACCCGCAAGAGCGCCCACGACCGGATCGAGACCATCCAGCTGGGCCCCGGCGCCCGCGACCTGCTGGAGCGCGCCGACGGCCGGCGCACCGCCCGCGAGCTCATCGCCGAGGTCTTCCCCGAGGACTCCGGCGACCCGGACGCCGCGCTGCACCGCGGACTGGAACTGATCCGCTCGCTGGCCGGGATGGGCCTGCTGCTGGAGGCCTCACCGGCCGCGGGCCGGGAGACGCCGGCGAACGGCGGGCAGGCACCGGCGAACGGCGGGCAGGCGCAGGTGAACGGCGCGCAGGCGCCGGCCGGCGGCGACGGCGATGCCCGCTGACACCGGGCCGGGGGAGACGGTCGCCTGCGAACGCGCCGTCGGCGGGCTGCTGACGGCGGGCCCCCGCGGCACGTCGGCCCGCCGCATGGTCACCCACATGGGCCGCCACGACCGGGGAGGCGACCGCGGCACCCGGATCTTCTCCGGCGCCGCGCCCGGCCCCTGGCGCTTCGACGTCCCCGAACCGGAGCCGCCGGACGACCCGGACGAGGTCGTGGCCGCGCTCACCGCCCTCCGCCGCCGCTTCGGCGGCCGGGCCGTCCTGCAGTACTCGCAGGTCTCCGCGGTCCGCGTCGTCGCGGGCACGGCGCACGGCACCGCCGCCCCCCAGGCGCGCCGCGTCTGGTCCCTGACCGGCGACCTGCTCACGCCCGGCGGCCACGAGGTCCCCGTGGGCCGCAGCGGCCGCGGCCCCGCCCTGCCCCGGCTCACCGACCCCGCCTGGTGCGAGTCGGCCGCCCGGCTGCTGGCCGCCGTCGACGCGGCCCGGGAGCCGGCCCCGGGCGAGTATGCGGCGGTGCTGCTGCCCCAGGCCGCCGGCCTGCTGCTGCACGAGGCCGCGGGCCACTTCGCCGAAGCACCCCCCGGCGGCACGCCCGCCCTCGGGCACCGCCTCGGCTGCCGCGTCGCGGGCGAACTGATCACCCTGGACGACGACCCGCTCGCCGAGGGCGGACCCGCCCGCTACGACACCGACGACGAAGGCATCGTCAGCCTCGGCCCGCAGCGCATCGTGCACGAGGGCAGGCTCGTTCGGCAGCTGCACAGCCTGGCCAGTGCCGCCGCCGCAGCGGCGATGCCCACCGCCAGCAGCCGCGCCGCCTCCGTCCTGCACCGTCCGGTGCCCCGCATGTCCAACGTCGTCTGCCGGCCCGGCGACGCCGGGACCGGCGAGCTCGTCGAGAACGCCGGCCACGGGATCCTCGTCCACCGCCTCGCGGACGGGATCCGCACCGGCGCCACCCTGGAAGCCCGCCTGGTGCTCGGCGAGCGGATCCGCTCCGGGCGCCGCACCGGCCAGTACGTCCGCGGCCGGATCCGCGAACGGGCCGACGTCCTCACCCGCGTCGTGGAGACGGGCGCGCACGCCGAGTTCGGCGACAACGCCCTGTGCGGCAAGGCCGGCCAGCTGCTCTTCGACGTCGGCATGTGCGCCCCGGCCCTGCGCCTCTCCCGGCTGCGGTGCACACCGTGACCGCCGCTGCGGTCACCCTCACCCGCAGCCACGCCGCCGTGCGCCTGGAAGCAGGCGGCGGGGAGACCCACACCCGGCTGACGATCACGGCGGGCTCCGACCGGCCCGGCAGCTGGTGGCTGGCCACCCTGCCCGCCGACTGCGCCACGGCACCCGGCCTGCGCGACCACGCCCGCGCCGTCCACCGGGTGCTGCAGGACGGGGCGGCGTGCGCGCTGCGCGGGGACGGGCTGCTCGTGGAGTCCGGCCGCGTCACCACCCGCGTCACCTGCGGCGGCCGCGAGGCGACGGTGTCCCGGCGCACGTACCTCCTCGTCCGCGACCGCGACCGCGTCCTGCACCTGGAGGACGGGCCGGGCCCGCCTCCCGGGCTGCCCTGGACAGCGGCCGCGCACCCGTCGGACATCCGCCCGGGCGACCCCGTCGTCCTCGGCCCCGCCGCCCTGCTGGCGCTGACCGCCGCCGCACAGGAGGAGGGCGGCGCACCGGCCGGGTCCGGCAGCGGGTGCTCCTCTCCCTACCCGCCGCACGACTTTCCCCTCCGCAACCTCGTCACCGCGACCGGCCGCCCGCCCGCCGACCTCTGCCAGGCGTGCGAGCTGCTGGCCCGCCCGGAGCGCTGGCTGGTCCCGCACGGCACGTTCGGCACCGGCACCCGGCACCCGGCCGCACCCCGCCGCCGGCCCCGTGCGGCGTTCCCCCGGCGCGCCCTGCTCCTCGACTCCCTCACCCCGTGCGGCCGCTCCGCCGACGGCAGCCCCGCCTGGTTCGCGGCCTACTGCCTGGTGGACGGCGCGCAGCAGTCCCGCGGAAGGGAGCTCCTGCGGGCCACGGGCGCGCCCGCCGCGCTCCTGGAGGAGACCGGAGCCGGCTGCGCCCCGTCCCGCCCGGCCCTCGCCCGAGACCCGATCGGCCGGGAGTCCTACGCCCACGCGCCCTGCGTGACCACGACGCTGACGGCCGGCCGGCTGATCGCCCCCGCGCTTCCGTAAGCCCGCGGAGCGCCCGTACCCCCGGCAGAAGGAGGAACGAGCCATGTCCCGTACCGCTCCCCACGAAGAGGAACAGCTCGACTTCGACGGCTCCCGCGACGTGGCCCTCGCCCCGGTCCGCGGCACCGACACCCGGCGCGGCCTGCCCGCGGCCTACTTCGCCCGGCACCCGCGCCGCTTCCTGGCCAAAGTCGCCGTCGCCTTCGCCGTGATCGTGGTCTGCTGGACCGCGCTGCTGGAATACCGCAACCCCGTCACCTGCGCCGCCGCCGTCCTCGTCCTCGGCGTGATGTACGCGTACCTGGTCGAGCTCCAGCACGAGTGCCTCCACGAACACGCCTTCCACGCCCGCTGGGCGAACCGGTCCTGGGGGTTCGTCTGCGGCGTGTTCATGTTCAGCTCGTACTCCCACTACAAGTACGAGCACCTGCGGCACCACGCCTTCCTCGGCACGCCCCGCAACCAGGAGTTCTTCAACTACCGCTTCCACGGCCTGGACAGCGTGCACGGCTTCGCCCTCGCCGCCTTCCACCCCGGCCGCTACGCCGACGTCCTGCGCAACCTCGCCCGCGGCGCGGCGCGGCGGCCCGTCCCCGGCGTCGAGCGGCCGCGGGCGGCGCGCGCCGTGCAGAACGAATACGCCCTGCTGCTCGTCCTGCTGGCCGCCGCGGTCGCGGCCGGGGTGCTGACCCGGGACTGGTTCGTCGTCCTGGCCTGGTTCGCGCCCGTCCTCCTCGTGAGCGAGGCGGCGCACTTCCTGATCGAGATGCCCGAGCACTTCGGCCTGAACACCCAGACCGACCCCGACGTCCTCAGCAACACCAGGACCATCCACGCCTCACGCTTCGGCCGCTGGCTCACCAACTACAACAACCTGCACACCGCGCACCACTACCACCAGGGCGTCCCCATGGTGAACGTGCCGGAGCTGCACGAGGCGATGAAGGACCGGATCCTCGTCACCGAACCCTCCTACTGGAGCTTCTACCGCAAGGTCCTCAAGGGCGAGATCGCCTACCAGGGCGGCCGGGCGCGCGACGAGACGTGCATGACCCGCTAGCCCGCTCCCCTTCGCCCGCCGCCGGACCTCACGGAAGGAAGCCCGCCCATGCCCGTGGTCTCCTCGCACAACGAATGGGACCCGCTGGAGGAAGTCGTCGTCGGCCGGGTCGACGGCGCGATGACGGCGTCGTGGGAGACGATCGACCGCGTCTCCGTGCCGCCCGCCGCCCGCGCACGCCTCAGCGCCTCCTCCGGCACCCGCGTGCCGCAGGACGTGGTGGAGGAGGCGCAGCGCGGCCTGGAGGAGCTCATCGGCATCCTCCGCGACGCGCACGTCACCGTGCGCCGCCCCGACCCGCCCGACCCCTCGCGGCCGTTCGCGACCCCCGCCTGGGCCGTCGCCAACGGCCTGTCCGCCGCCAACCCCCGCGACCTGCTGCTCGTCGTCGGCGACGAGATCATCGAAGTGCCCATGGCCGACCGGAACCGGTACCACGAGGTCTGGCCCTACCGCGGCCTGCTCACCGAGTACTTCGAGCGCGGCGCCCGCTGGACCGCCGCCCCCAAGCCGCGCCTCCTCGACGCGCAGTACCGCCCCGGGTACGAGATCCCGCCGCCGGGCGAGGAGATGACCTACCTCGTCACCGAGGCCGAACCGGTCTTCGACGCCGCCGACGTCATGCGCTGCGGACGCGACCTGTTCATGGAGCGCAGCCACGTCACCAACGCCCTCGGCCTGGAGTGGCTCCGCCGCCACCTCGGACCGGAGTACCGCGTCCACGAGGTCGTCTCCCGCTACCCGCGGGCCATGCACATCGACACCTCGCTGCTGCCGCTGGCGCCGGGCAAGGTCCTGGTCAACCCCGAGTTCATCGACCCGGACGGGCTCCCCTCCGCCTTCCGCTCCTGGGACGTGCTCATCCCCCCGGAGCCGGTCGTCACCCCGGTCATGCAGCGGGGGCTGATGAGCGCGTGGAGCAGCCTGAACGTGCTCATGCTCGACCCCGTGCACGTCGTCGCCGAGCGGTCCCAGACACCGCTCCTGAAGGCCTTCGAACAGTGGGGGTTCGAGCCCGTCCCCTGCTCCTTCGAGCACTACACGGCCTTCGGCGGCGCCTTCCACTGCGCCACCCTGGACATCCGGCGCACTGGCTCCCTGGAGTCGTACTTCTGATGGCCGCGAAGCCCGTACGGCAGGGCGGGGCGGTGCCGTGGCCCGCGCAGCAGTGGTCGCCCGGCACCGCCGTCCGCCCGGCGCTGCCGGTCTCGGCCCTGCCCGGCCCGGTCGTCGCACGGCTGCGCGCGCTCGCCGAAGCGGCCGGGGCGGAGCCGCTGTGCGCCTACGTCCACGACCCGTCCGCGGCGGCCCGCAGGGCGGCGCTCCTGCGCACACGGCTGCCGGCCTGGGCGGAGGTCTTCTACGCCGTGAAGGCCAACTCCTTCCCGGCCACGCTCCGCGCGCTCGCCCCGGAGACCGACGGCTTCGACGTCTCCTCCGAGGGCGAGGCCGAAGCGGCCCGCGCCGCGGGCGCCCGCGCGCTGATCGCCACCGGCCCCGGCAAGACCGACGCCATGCTGGCCGCCGTCGCCGCCGCGGGCGCGGACTTCGTCAGCGCCGAGAGCGAGCTCGACCTGCACCGGATCGCCGCCGCCGCACGCAGGGCCGGCCGCCGCGTCCCCGTCGTGCTGCGCGTCAACGCGGCCACCGTGCCGCTGCAGGGGGCGCTGCGCATGGACGGCCGCGCCACCCAGTTCGGCATCGGCGAGGACGGCCTGGCGCGGGCGGCCGCCGTCGCCCGCGCCCTGCCCGGCCTCGACCTCGCCGGCTACCACTTCCACGTGGTGTCGAACAACCTCGACGCCGAGGGCCACGCCGCCCACGTGCTCGGCCGGCTGCGCTGGTCCGTCCGCGCGGCCCGCGAGCACGGCTTCGCCCTGCGCGTGGTCGACGCGGGCGGCGGCCTCGGCGTCGCCCCCCGCGGCGAGGCGCCGTTCGACCTCGCGCACTTCGCCGCGCGGCTGCGCGCCGCACCGCCACCGCCGGGCATCCGGCTCGTCCTCGAACCGGGGCGCTGGCTCGTCGCGGACAGCGCCCACTACGCCGCCCAGGTGACGGACGTCAAAGAGGTCGCCGGCAGCCGGTTCGCCGTCCTCGCCGGCGGCATCAACCACTTCATGCTGCCCGCCCTGCTGGAAGTCGCCCTCGACGCGGCCGTCGTGGACGTCGCACGCTGGCCGTACGCCTGTGCCCGGCCCGAGGTGCATGACGCCGTCGTCTCCCTCGCCGGACCCCTGTGCACGCCCGAGGACATCCTCGCCCGGGGCATCGGGGTCGGCCGGCTGCGCGCGGGCGATCTGGTGGTCTTCCCGCTGGCCGGCGCCTACGGCGCGGAGTTCGCCCTGCACGGGTTCCTCGGCCGCAGACCGCCCGTGCACACGGTGGCCGGCGGTCCTCAGACCGTGTCCGCCCGCGCCGGAACCGCCTCCGCCCCCGGGGCACCGTCCACCGACGGGCGGCGGCCCGCGGAGGACAGCAGCAGATAGAGGCCCGGCAGCCCGGCGCAGCAGGCCATCGTCACGGCCGCCGCGCCGAGCCTGCCGCCGGCCAGCAGGGGCGCGGCGACGGCGGCACCGAGCGGCGCCGTGCCCGTCATCAGCGTGCGCAGCGCGGCGAAGGCCCGGCCGTGCAGCTCCGGCGGGATGCGCCGCATCCGCAGCGACTGCGCCCACACGGTCATCGGCGCGCTCAGCAGGCCCACGGTGAAGAACCCGGCCCCGACGACCAGGGCTTCCGGCGCGCCCAGCACCGCCAGGAAGGCCAGTGCGGCCCCCGTCTGGAAGAGCCCGATCCGCCGTACGGACGCGGGCCCCGGGCGGCCTCCGGCCAGGGCCGCCCCGGCGAACTCCCCGGCCGCCAAGGCCGCCGTCAGGGCGCCCAGGACCGAGGCCCCGCCGTGCAGTTCGTTCTTCGCGAGCCAGGGGCCGGTGACCAGGAGCAGCATCCCGTCGGCGATGTTGAAGAGCATGAACGCGGCGGTCGTGGAGACGATCACCCGGTCGCGCGCGACCGCCCTCAACGACACCCTCGGTGCCCGCTCCTGCCGTGCCGGGCGCGGGGGAGGGGACAGCGGCCGGCGCACCGTCGCCACGAGCGCCGCGAAGACCAGGTAGGACGCCGCGTCGACGAGCAGCACACGGGGTGCGCCGATCGTCCCCACGAGCACACCGGCGGCCGCCGGGCCCACCACGGACGCCACGCTGAAGCTCAGCGATTCGAGGGCGTTCGCGGCGTCCAGGTCGCGGTCCGCGACGAGCTGCGGGATCGCGGCGGGGAACCCGGCCAGCGGCACCATCTTGAGCAGCCCGTACACCACCGCCACGAGGAACGGCAGCCACGCCGGCACCCCGCCGAGGGCGGCTGCCAGCGGCACCGACGCCACGCACCCCGCCCGGAAGACACTGTCCGCGATCAGCAGCACCCGCTTGTCGAAACGGTCCAGCAACGGCCCCACGAGCAGGCCGCCCACGACGACCGGCGCGGTGAAGCAGACCCCCAGCAGGCCCAGCCGGCCCGTGCCGCCCTCGTCCAGCACCAGCCAGGCCAGGGCGAGGAACGTCATCCCGTCGCCCAGCAGCGACACGGACGCGCCCAGCCACAGCCGCCCGAAACCGCCCGACCTCAGCACCCGCCCGTACGCGCTCACCGGCCGCCCGCGCTCCTCTCGTGGCCGAGCAGCCAGCGCTTGGCCGCGAGACCGTAGTAGTAGCCGCCGAGCGTGCCGTCCGAGCGGCGGATGCGGTGGCAGGGAACGATCAGGGGAACCAGGTTGCCCGCGCAGGCGGCGCCCGCGGCCCGTGCCGCGCCCGGCCTGCCCGCGGCGGCCGCCAGCTCCCGGTAGCTGATCGTCGTGCCGGGCCGGACCCGGCGCATCTCCCGCCACGCCGCCATCCGGAAGCCGCTGCCGCTCTGCACGACGGGCAGCGCGTCGATCGCCTCGACCCGGCCCTCGAAGTAGGCGGTGAGCGCGGACGCGTACGGGGCGGGTGCCGGGACGGGCACGGGGTCGTGGTCGCGCCACGGGGCGGGCAGCTCGCCCACGAGGTCCGCCGGGTCGGCGGTGAATCCCGTGGCGAGGATTCCGTCCTCGACGGTCAGCAGGCTGAACGCGCCCAGCGGGGTGGGCAGCGTCGAGCCGTGCGTACGGTGTGCTGTCATCGGTCTCCTCGGCGGTCCGCCTGACGGGCGGTCGGTCGGCTGCAGGCCGTGTGCGGCTGGTCGCGCCCACGCGGCGGAGCCGCGGAAGCAAGGCCGCGGCGTTCCTTCAGCAAGGCCGCCGGGCAAGCGGTTCGGGCTCTGCAGGCGCGGCTTCCTGCAAGTGCAGTGCGGCGTACGAGCGCCAGGGCTGCCAGCCCCGCGCGTGTTCGGCCAGCCGGCCGCCGCCGCGGGCCCCGGCGAGGCCGAGCGCCCTGGCGGCGGCCCGCACCCGGGGGTCCTGCGGGGCGAACGCGTCGGGGTCGCCCAGGGAGTGCATCGCGATGCGCTGCACGGCCCAGCCGCTCACCCCGGGCAGTTCGCGCAGCCGCGCCGTCGTCTCCTCCCGGTCGGCGTCCCGTTCGAGCGACAGCTTCCCGTCGGCCACCGCGCAGGCCAGGGCCCGTACGGCGGTGGCCGGCCCGCCCCTCAGGCCGAACGCCCCGAGATCGGCGTCCGCCAGCGCCCCGGCGGAGGGGAACAGCCGGCCCGGCCGGCCCTCCGCGGCCCCGGCGACCGGCTCGCCGCAGCGGGCGGCCAGCCGCGCGCAGACCGTACGCACCTCCGCGAGAGGGGCGAACTGCCCGAGGACCACCTGCAGGGCCGGTTCGAAGCCGTGCGCGCACCCCGGCATCCGCAGCCCCGGCGCGGCGCGCACCAGCGGCCCCAGCCACGGGTCGGGGGAGAGGGCCTCGCCGATCGCCGCCGGGTCGGCGTCGAGGTCGAGGAGGTCGCGGCAGCGCCGTACCGCGGCCGTCACGTCGCGCAGGTCGGCGAGCGTCAGCCGCAGCGTCACGTGCTGCTGCCGCGTCCGGCAGCCGCCGCCTCCGGCCGTGACGGTCAGGTCGAGCTCGGCGGTCCCGGTGCCCCGGGGCAGGCGCAGCGTGCGGCGGTAGCGGTTGCCGTCGGTCTCCTCGACGCCCGGCACGGCCCGCTCGCCCAGCCACGCCAGCAGGGCCGCGCCGTCGAACGGCGGCCGGTAGCGCAGGCGCAGCACCAGCGGCCCGGAGCGGCCCGGCGCCTGCGGCCCGGGACCGGCGCCGCCGCCGCACGCCCGGCGCAGCTCCGTCGGCGAGCAGCCGAACGCCGCGCGCATCCCGTCGTTGAACTGCCGGACGCTGGAGTAGCCCGAGGCCAGGGCCACTTCCGACAGCAGCAGCGCGCTCGACTCGATGAGCAGCCGGGCCACCTGGGTGCGGCGGTTCAGCGCCAGGGCGAGCGGGCCGACGCCGACCTCCGCGACCAGCTGCCGGTGCAGGTGCCGTTCGCTCACCGCCAGCTGCCGGGCCACGCCCGCCACCCCGATCTCGTCGACCGCGCCGCTCGCGATGAGCCGCAGCGCCCGCGCCACCAGGTCCCCGCGCACGTTCCACTCGGGGGAGGACGGCGCGGCCTCGGGCCGGCACCGCCGGCACGCCCGGAAGCCCGCCGCCTCGGCCGCCGCGGCGATCCGGAAGAAGCGCACGTTCTCCGGCTTCGGCGTCCGCGAGCCGCACACCGGGCGGCAGTAGACGCCGGTGGTGGTCACCGCGACGTAGAAGGACCCGTCGAAGCGCGCGTCACGGCTCGCCATGGCCCGGTAGTAGCTGTCGAAGTCGAGCACGTGGTCATTGTTGCCAGGCCGGGGCCCCGTGTCTGGCGGTCATCGGACACGGTGATGGGGGAGGGGCCGGCGGCCTTCTCGCAGAACGCCTTGGCCGCCGGTGTGCCGCCGCATACGATGTCCCGGCGCGCATTCCGAAGGTCTTTTCCGGCCGTCCGGGCCCGAGGCGGCGACGGCCGGCGCAAGGTGGGGGCTCGATGACGACCGATCAGCGAGACGGGCGGCGCCCGGGGACCGTGGCCGACCGGGAGGAAGCGGAACGTTTCCTCCGGCAGTTCGCCGGCGAATGCGGCCTGGAGGACGACGCGCTCCACGCGCGGCTGCTGGGGATACGCCGGGAGATAGCCGAGACGGGCACGTACCGCCACACCTCCGAGGAGCTCGCCTTCGGCGCCAAGGTCGCCTGGCGCAACTCCGCGCGCTGCATCGGCCGCCTCTACTGGCGGAGCCTGTGCGTCCGCGACCGCAGACATGTCACCGACCCCGCCGGCGTCGCGGCCGAGTGCCTCGCCCATCTGCGCGCCGCCACCAACGGCGGCCGGGTCAGGCCCGTCATCACCGTCTTCCCGCAGGACGACGCCGAAGGCCCGCCCGTCCTCATCTGGAACGAACAGCTCATCCGCTACGCCGGCTACCTGCGCTTCGAAGGCGGCTACACCGGCGACCCCAGGGGGTTCGGGCTGACGGAGCTCGCGACCAAACTGGGCTGGGAAGGCGCGGGCGGGAGGTTCGACGTCCTGCCGCTGATCATCCAGTCCCGGGGGGACGCCCCGCAGTGGTTCGCCGTTCCCCCCGGCGACGTCCTCGAAGTGCCGCTCAGCCACCCTTCCCTGCCCTGGTTCGCCGAGCTCGGCCTGCGCTGGCACGCCGTCCCCGCCATCTCCCACATGCAGCTGCGCATCGGCGGCGTCTCCTACTCCGCGGCGCCCTTCAACGGCTGGTACATGGGCACCGAGATAGGCGTCCGCAACCTGTGCGACGGCGACCGCTACGACATCCTGCCGGAGGTCGGCCGCCGGCTCGGCCTGGACACCTCCAGCGCGCGCACCCTGTGGCGCGACCGGGCCCTCGTCGAGGTCAACCGGGCGGTCCTGCACTCCTTCGACGCCGCCGGGGTCACCATCGCCGACCACCACACCGAGTCGGAGCGCTTCCTGCGGCACGTCGCCAGGGAGGAGGACGCGGGCCGGGGCTGCCCCGCGGACTGGTCGTGGATCGTGCCGCCCATGTCCGGCGCCCTCACCCCCGTCTACCACCGCTACTACGACGAGGACCGGCCCCGCCCCGACTTCCACCTGGACGAGGGCGCCCGGCTGCGCGCACAGGGCGTGCCCGCGGAGCCGCAGCCGCCCTGCGGGGGCGGCGGGCCGGCCTGGTGCGCGCCGGGCACCATGCCCCCGTGAACGGTCAGCCGGTGCCCCCGGCCGCGGGACCCGCGGCCCCGCCCGGCTCCCCGGGCGGCCGGACGGCGGGCGCGCCGGACAGGAAGGCGGCCGTGTACGGCCCGGCGTCGAGACCGGTGCCCGAAGCGCTGACCACGTGGGAGCGCAGGGCGCGCCCCGGGCCGTCGTCCGCGTAACCGAGCATCAGCACCGGGTCCGTCAGCGCCTCCAGCGACAGCACCAGATCGGCCTCGTCGAAGCCCGCCGGGTCCGCGAAGTCCTGCGAGGGAACCGCCTCGAACCCCATGCGCGCCTTGAACGTGAACAGCCCCGGCCGGGCGATGTGGCCGTAGAGGTTGGGATCGTCGCCCAGCGTGGCCCACGCGTACCCCTTCTCGCGGGCCACCCGCATCGTCGTGCAGTAGAGCTGACGCGGGAGACTCGCCCGCCGCGCCGCCTCGGTGACGGCGGACCAGCGCACCCGCACCGCACCCTCCTCCGGGCACTCCAGCACGAGCGCGCCGCCCTCCAGTGCGTCCCCGCGGTAGAGGAAGACCCCCGCGTACTTCTCCGGGCCGTACAGGATGTTCTCCCGGTGCCTGCGCGCGAAGGCCACGCCGTAGGGCATCCGCGACACCCGGTCCTCGTAGAGGGCGAGGAAGCGGTCGAGGCTCTCCGGCGTTATCCGGTCCTCGACCGCTTCGCGCAGGCCCTCCCGCGCGATCAGCCGGCGCGCCCGGTGCACGTGCTGCCGGGTCTTGCGGGGCAGCCGCGCCAGGAACTCCTCCTCGCTCGCGCCCAGGGCCGCCCGCCAGGTCACGGTCGACGGCTTGCGGACGAAGCCGCGGCGGGCCAGCGCGCCGTACAGCTCCGGCGGGGGAGCGGGCATCCGGACGACGGCGGCGCGCGCGGCACCGGACCGCCGCCAGGGGGCGGAGGAGAGCTCGTCCGGGCCGATCATCGCGACCGGAAGGCCGAAGTCGTCGGTGATCTCCATGGGTGAACCCCCCGGAAACGGCGGTGCGTTCAGGTGACTGGCGGTCTATCAGTACCACCGCGCAGGGTCAAGCAACGCCGCCACCGGAACCGCCCGCCCGCGCCCGCCGGGCGGCGGACCGCCCGGGAAACCACGGGTCCTCGTGGTGCAATCTTCTGGTCACGGGCGCCCCTCCTGAGGGATCTTGTACCGACGGATCGTTTCCGTCACCACGCACACGTCACGCCAGGAACGGCAAGAGAGGACGTCAGAACTGTGAGCTCGCCAACCACGGGGGACCCGGGCACCGGCACCGAGGGGTACAAACGGACCCTGGGCTCCCGGCAGATGCAGATGATCGCCATCGGCGGCACCATCGGCACCGGCCTCTTCCTCGGCGCCGGCACGGCGATATCCCAGGCCGGCCCCAGCCTCATCATCTGGTACGCCGCCGCCGGCGCCGTGCTCTTCCTCGTCATGCGGGCCCTGGGCGAGCTGCTCACCCACCACCCGGTCTCGGGCAGCTTCGCCGACTACGCGCACCGCTTCCTCGGGCCGTTCTGGGGGTACGCCACCGCCTGGACGTACTGGATCATGTGGGTCACCACCGGCATGGCCGAGATCACCGCGGCCGGGCAGTACGTCAACTACTGGTACCCCGGCTTCGACCAGTGGAAGACCGCGCTGATCTCCCTCGTGGTGCTCGCCTGCGCCAACCTCATCTCGGTGAAGATCTTCGGCGAGCTGGAGTTCTGGTTCGCGATCATCAAGGTCACGGCCATCATCGGCATGATCCTCATCGGCCTGGGCGTGCTCATCATCGGCTTCGGCGACGCCGGTGACACCGCCTCCGTCAGCCACCTGTGGGCCGACGGCGGCGTCGCCCCCAAGGGCGTGTGGAACTCCCTGATGACCCTGCAGATCGTGCTCTTCGCCTACCTCGGCGTCGAGCTCGTCGGCGTCACCGCGGGTGAGACCAAGGACCCGGAGAAGAACATCCCGCGGGCCATCAACAGCCTGCCGCTGCGCTTCGGCCTGTTCTACCTCGGCGCCCTGTTCATCATCCTGTCCGTCGTGAGCTGGAAGGAGTTCCACCCCGGCACGAGCCCGTTCGTCGCCGCCTTCACCAGGATCGGCATCCCGGCCGCGGCCGGGATCGTCAACTTCGTCGTCCTGACCTCGGCGCTCTCCTCGTGCAACGCCGGCGGCCTGTACGCCACGGCCCGCATGCTGCGCACCGCCGGGCTCAACGGCCACGGCCCCGCGGCCCTCGGCCGGCTCAGCAAGCGGGGCGTGCCCGCCACGGCCGTCGTCGTCTCGGCGCTGGTCATGGCCCTCGGCGTGCTGATCAACGCCATCGACCCGGAGCACGCCTTCGCCTACATCACGGCGGTCTCCACCGGCGGGGCGATCGCGGTCTGGAGCATCATCCTCGTCACCCACCTGAAGTACCGTCAGGCCGTGGCCGCCGGGCTGGCGCGGAAGTCCGCGTACCGGATGCCGGGAGCCCCGTACACCAACTGGCTCGCGCTCGTGGCCTTCGCCTTCGTGACCGTGCTGATCGGCTGGGAGTCCGAGACCCGCGTGGCCCTCTACGTCATCGCCGTCTGGTTCGCCCTCCTGGGTGCGGGATACCCCCTCGCACGCCGGCGCGCGGCCCGCACGCCCCTGGCCGCGGCCCCCGTGGACGACCCCGAGCAGACCACGGCACGGAGCTGACACGAGCCGGCGCCCCCCGGCCTGGGGGCGCCGGTTCCGCATGCCCCCCTGTCAGTTGCCGTCGAACGGCTCCCGCCGGCGTCACCCGCGTGGCAGCATTTTCTGACCGGTCGGCGGTGGCAGCGCCGGCCCGAGGGGGGGCTGAGTGACATGCCGGAGCCTGCGAGACGGCCCTTGGGCACCGAGGGCATCGAGGCGCTGTACCAGGAATGCCGCACACGGGTCCAGGACGGGCGCGCGGAAGCCGGCGGGCGCGGCCTGCCCGTGGTGGTGCTCGTCGGCACCCGCGGCAGCGGCCGGACCGCGGCCCTCGAATGGCTCGGCTACCTCGGCTCCCACCGGCCCCACGCGCTCTACGACTTCGCCTCCGCCGGGCCCCGCCGGCCGCACGAGGTCGCCGGCCGCCTCGCCTACGGGCTCTCCCACCGCTTCGCCCGCCAGCCGGCCCTGCTCTTCCCCCGCCTCACGCTGGGCCTGCTCGTCGTCGACCCCGGCCTCTCGCTCGACGCCCACGACTCCCGCCGCGCCGGCCACCAGCTGCGCCACGCCCTGCACGACGCCCACGAGCACACCGTGGCCGCCGACCGCGCCGCCGACGTCGCGGGCCTCCTCCAGGACCTCAACCTCCTGCAGATCCCCGGCATCGGCCTGCTGGCCGGGCTGATCCGCCACCCGCCCCGGATGCCGCTGGGCATCGCCCGGCGCACCGGCTTCTCCTGGTACGCGGGCCCGCACACCCCCCTCCACGAACTCGTCGCCCTCAACCAGCTCAGCAAGAGCCGCACCGACGCCGACCGGGCCGCCGTCGACCGGCGGCTGTGCGAGGCCTTCCTCGCCGACCTGCGCGGCGAGTTCGCACGCCGCCGCCGCGACCGCAACTGCGTGGTCCTCCTCGACAACATCGACGCCCCGGGCGGCCGGGACTTCCTCGACCTCCTCGTGCAGCTGCGCGAGGCGAGCGGCGCCCCCGACCCGCTGCTCGCCGTCGCCACCGCCTCCGACGCCGGCCGGATCCCCGGCCCCTTCGCGCCCGGACCGGCCGGCGTGCGGATCCGCACGCCGGAGCAGGCCTCGTACGCCGACTGGGAACGGTCCGTGCCCGACCCGCCGCCCGACTCCTCCTGGCGCTGGTACTGCGTCCAGCTGCGCGACCTCACCGCCGGCGAGGTCTCCCAGCTCGGCGCGGGCCTCGCCGACCGCCTGCCCGAGGCGCCCCCGCTGGTCCACCGGCTGACCCGCGGCCACGCCTGGAGCGCCCACCGGCTGCTGGAGGCGGCGGCGCGCGTCCCCGGCCGCGGCGACGGCGAGGAACTGCTGCGCGGCCTCCTCGCCCTGCCCGCCCCCACCGACGGCGACGAGCCGGAAACCGCCCCGCCGCTCGGCCGCGCCCTCCTGCACGACCTCCTGGAAGGCCTGAACGACGAGCAGCGCGCCGCCCTCGTCGAGTGCTCCGCCGCCCGCGAGTTCGACGCGGCCTGCGACACCGACCTGCTCGACGCCTTCTCCCTGCGCACCCGCAACACCCTGGCCCGCGCGACGGGCACCCGGCTGTGGCTCGTCGACCCCGTCCCCCAGGACGCCGGAGCGCGCGGCGGCCGCGGCTCCGGCTACCTGCGCGACGCCCACCCGCGGCCCCTGTCCGGCGGGCCCGTCCTGCACCCCTGGCTGCGCCTGCTGCTCCTGGAGGAGCTGGCCCGCCGCAGGTCGCGCTGGGAAGTGGTGCACGAACTCATGCAGGACTGGCACGCCCGCCACGGCCACCGCCTCGACGTGCTCTACCACGCGCTCGCCCTCGGCCGGCTCGACGACGTCGTCGGCCACCTCGCCCTCGACCTGACCGAACTGCCCGGCACCGAGGCCTGGCTGTACGAGCTCTACGCCGTCACGGCCGCGCCCCTGCGCGCCCCGGTCGTGCCCGGGCAGACACCCACCCTGCGCGTGGACCGGCTCGCGGAGGAGCTGGCCCCCCGCTCCTTCGCCGACCCCGGACGCCGGGCCCTCACCATGCTGGTGGCCGCCCTGTGGCTGGCCGGGGACCCCCGCAACCGGATGCCCGCCGCCCGGCCCGAGCTCAACGACACGATCAGCTCGATGTTCCAGAACCTGGCCATGCACTCCGACCCCCGCAGGGTGGGGCTCAGGCACGAGGCCGCGAAGTACGTCTGACCGCGCCGCAGCGCGACCGCCGTCCGGCAAGGAGTCCGCACCATGCCCGTGAACCGACCCCGTCCGCTCGACGAACTGCCACCCTGGTGGAAGGGCCCGCTCGGGATCACCGCGCTCGTCCTCGTCCTGGCCCTCCTCGCCGGCGGGGGCTTCTGGCTGCTGGGCGGCGAGGACGACGGCGAGGAGCGCTGCTCCGCCGGCGTGCCCGGCCTCGTATGGGCCGGCTCCGGCGGCGACCGCGAGTGCATCGGCGTCATGAACGAGACCGCGTACGCCTTCGACCCCCGGCTCAAGGACGTCACCGAGAAGATCGCGGCCGAGAACCGGCGGGTGCGCGACCAGTGGGAGAAGCCCGGCGCCGGCAAGACCCCCGTCCCGTACGTGAAGGTCGCCCTCCTGACCCCCATGACCGAGAGCGACAGCAGCGTGCTGCCGATCGAGGAGATCAGGAGCAGCCTCGAAGGGGCCTACACCGCGCAGTGCCGCGCCAACGCCTGCCCCGGGCTCTCCGCGGTGAACGCCACCGGCATCCACGGGCGGACGCCGCAGATCCAGCTCGTCCTCGCCAGCGAGGGCAGGAACCAGCTGCACTGGCAGCCGGTCGTCGAGCAGCTGGCGGGCATGACCGGCGGCGAGCACCCGGTGGTCGCCGTGGCCGGCATGGGCGTCAGCGTGCCCGAGACCCAGCGCGCCGCCGACGCACTCGCCAAGCGGAAGATCCCCGCGATAGGCGCCGTCCTGACGGCGACCAACCTCAACTCCGAGCGCCTGTTCAAGGTCTCGCCGTCCAACACCGACTACGCCAAGTCGCTGCGGCAGCGACTGGACCGGCTGCCCCCCGGGCAGCGCCGCGGCTACCTCGTCTTCGACAGCCGGGACGACAACTACGTCCGGACCATGCGCCAGGCCTACGACGAGGTCTTCCCCGACTACATCGACAAGCGCCGTGTCTCCTTCGTGGGCACCACCGGCCCCCGCACCGAGGGCATGCCCGGCCTGTTCTTCAACGCCTTCAACAACATCTGCCTGACCAAGTCGGAGCTCGTCTTCTACGCGGGCCGCGGCCGCGACCTCTCCGACCTCGTGCGGTCGCTGTCCTCGCGCAACCAGTGCGGGCACGACAGGCCCATCACCATCCTGGCGGGCTCCCAGGGCGCCGTGCAGCAGGCCAACGACGTCCGGGAGCTGCTCCAGGACAGCAGGATCACGATCCTGGAGGCGTCGGCGACCAGCACCGAGGACTGGATCAAGGGGGACGGCGCGCCGAGCGGCTTCAAGCCGTTCCTGCAGAGCTTCCGCGACCTCAAGTTCCCCGACAAGGAGCTGAACGACGGCTACGCCGTCATGCACCACGACTCCGTGCTCACGGCCGTGTGGGCGCTGCGCATGGTCACCGGGCAGACCGGCCGGGAGACGCCGGGCGTGCAGGACGTCTTCAACCAGCTGACCAACCTGCACGACGCCGCCGTGGTCCCCGCCGCCAGCGGGGACCTCAGCTTCGACGACGCCTCCGACGGCTGGCCGCACAACAAGCCGGTGCCCGTCATCCAGGCCCCCGGCGGCTCCGCCGGGCCCGGACCGCTGTACAAGACGCCGTAGCGGATCTCGGCGGGGTCAGCGCCCCAGCTTCCGCTGGAGCTCGGCCTTGTTCATGTTCGACCGGCCGTGGATGTTGCGGCGCTGGGCCTCGGCGTACAGCTGGTCGTAGGTGGGTCCCTTGGCGCCGCTGTGCGAGCGCTGCCCGCCCCGCCGGGAGGAGGACATGTCCTGGGTCGAGGACTTGCTCGCCGTCTTCGACTCCCCGGCCCGGGCCCGCTCCTTGTTGACGGTGCGCGAGGCGATCTCCTTCGCGCGCTTGGTGCTCTCGCCGCGCTGCTCGGCGCTCTCCTTGATGTGCTCGTACTGCCGTTCACGCTTGGGGCTCGAACCTCGGGGCATGATGTCCATCCTTGTCGTGAATGCTTACGTTTCCTCACCTTGCCCGCGGCGCCTGGGGCCCGCAACCGGGTCGTGGCAGTGCCGCCACCGGTCACCACAGGGCCAGCAGGGACACCAGCCCGACGCCGGCCACCGTCCAGGTCACGTAGTCGCCGATGTGCCCGGACTGCAGCCGCCGCAGGGGCGCGCTCCCCGGCACGGCCCGCCAGGACCGGCGCACGGCCAGGGCGGCGAGCGCGACGGCGAGCGCCGCCGACAGCAGGCCGAAGCCCGCCCCGGACCACGTCCACCAGTCGTACGCCCCTCCCGCACGCCCGGCGGGACGGCCGTCGAGCACCGCCGCCGCATAGCCGCCGTGGTCCGTGAAGGCCTCCGCGGCGGCCGTGACGGCGCCGGTGAGCGCGGGCACCGTGCCCACGGCGAGCGACCCGGCCAGCAGGAGCGCCGCCACCGTCACCATGGGGACGGGCGGGCGGCGCACGCGGCGGCCGGTCTCGGGCTCCTCGCCCCCGCCGGTGGTCTCCGGCCCCTCGGCCCCTTCCTCTCCGTCCCCTCCCGCCTGCCCCGCGCCGAGGAAGACATGCGCGGCGACCCGCAGCGCCGCGCCGCCGGTCACCGCCGAGACGAGCACGAACAGGGCGGGCAGCCAGGGGGACTGCTCCTCCACGAGCGCCTTGCCCAGGCTCGTGCCGAACGGCGGCAGCCCGGCGAGCGCCAGCCCGCCGGCGGCGAAGAGCAGACCCACGCCCGCGGTGTCGCGGCCCTTCCCGTGCAGCTCGCACTCGTCGACGGTGCCGTGCCGGTCCAGGAGGATGCCGGTGCACGCGAAGAGGGCGGCCTTCGCCCCGGCGTGCCCGAGCACGTACAGGGCCGTGCCGGCGATGCCGTGCGGCGTCAGGAGGGCGATCCCGGTGAGGAACAGGCCGGTGTGCGCCACCGTGGAGAAGGCCAGCAGCCGCTTGACGTGCCGCTGCTGCCAGCACATCAGCGCGCCCACCAGCGCACTCGCCACGCCCAGCACCAGGAGCGTGCGCCGCGCCCCCGCGGCCGGGACGCCGCCCGGTCCGGCGAAGACGGTCATGTACACCCGCGCGGCGCCGTAGCCGCCCATCTCCACCATGACGCCGGACAGCAGGATGCACACCGGCGTCGGCGCCACGGCGTGCGCATCCGGCAGCCAGAAGTGGAAGGGCACGGCCGCGGCCTTGACCAGCAGCCCGGTCAGGACCAGCACGAACGCGGCGACGACCAGGGCGTCCGGGCCGCCGTGGCCCGCGGAGGCGGCCGCTTCGTCCAGGGCCCGGCCGGCCTGCGCCATGCCGAGCTCGCCCGTGCGGGCGTACAGCAGGCCGATGCCGAGCAGACTGGCGTAGCCGCCGAGGGAGTTGACGAAACCGAAGGCCAGCGCGCCCTGCACCGGGCGGGGCTCCTCGACGCGGTAGCCGGTCAGGGCGTAGCCGACGACGCCCATCAGCTCGAAGAACACGAACGCGTCGAAGAGGTCGCCGGTCAGTGCGAAGCCGCACATGCCCGCCTGGAAGAGCAGGACCAGGGCGGGGAAGGCGCCGCCGTGCCCTTCCGGCGGCTCCTCGAAGTAGTGCCAGGAATAGGCGAGCACGGCCACGACGAGCAGCGACGTCAGCGCGGCCAGGCCCAGTCCGATGCGGTCGCCGACCAGGACGATCCCCACGCTGTGACCGCCCAGCGGACGCCAGGCGCCGAGCCAGGAGACGTCCGGCGGACGGCTCAGGCCGAAGGCCGCGAGCCCGGCGGAGGACGCCGCGGCCAGCCCCGCCACGGCCTCCGCGACCGGCCGGGGCACGTGGCGGCCGCCCGCCACCAGCAGCGCCGCGCCCAGCAGCGGCACCACGACGATCAGCGGGAGCAGCCGGCCCACCCCGCTCAGCCCTTCAGCGCGGACAGCTCGTCGGGATCGACGGTCCCGTGCCGCTTGGCGGTCTGGACGACGAGGGCGAGCAGCAGGGCGGTGATGGTCGCGCCCACGACCACGTCCGTGAGGGCGAGGGCCTGCACCACGGGGTCGACGACGCGCGAGTCCACCGGCACGTCGGAGAAGACGGGTGCGGTGGCGCCCTTCCGGTAGCCGACGGACAGCAGGAGCACATAGGTGGAGGACTGGGTGACGGCGAGGCACCCCACGGCGTGGACGAGATTGCGGCTGGTGGCGATGCCGTGGACGCCGACGAGGAAGACCCACCCGGCGACCAGATACGGAAACAGGCTCATGTGTCACGCACCCTTCTCACCCCTCTCTTCCCTCTCTCCCTTCTCGGCGCTCCCGCCGTCCTCCTCCAGCTCCAGGGCCTGGCCGAGGAAGTGCGCCAGCAGCACCACGACGGCCGACGTGACCTCCACCCCGACGGCGGCGTTGAGCAGCGGCACCGTGCCGCCGGAGGAGAGCGTGTTGAACGTGCCGAGCGGCAGCGTGTTGGCCAGGTAGGCCGAGCCCGCGATCAGCCCGGCGGCGCCGAGCAGCACGTACGCGGCTTCCCCCGCCCCGTCGGCCAGTTCATACACGCCGAGCCGCCGGAAGCGCTCCAGCGCCGGGTAGTCGACGGCGATGTACAGCAGGTGCACGGAGGTGGCGACGACCACGCCGCCCTGGAAGCCGCCGCCCGGGCTGAGCTGGCCGTGCGCGATCACGTAGAGGCCGATGAGCAGGGCGACCGGCAGCATCAGGCGGCCGTAGCGCCGCAGGACGCCCGGCACGCGGGCGGTTTCCGGGGCGACGCGCTTCTCGCCGCGGGTCTGCCGCAGCAGCACCAGCGTGCCCAGCACGCTGGCGAACAGGACGCTCTCCTCGCCGAGGGTGTCGAAGGCGCGCTGGTCGAAGTTGACGGAGGAGACGGCGTTCGCGGTGTGCTGCTGCAGGGAGGCGCGCACCGCCCGGTCGCCGTACGGGTGCCAGGAGTTGCCGAAGCCCGGCAGGTCCGTACAGGCCGCCGCGTACAGCGCGGCGACGGTGAGCAGCCCGACGGCCAGGATCCACAGCCGTACGCGGCGCGTCACTCCCGACGCCCCTTGCGCCGCACCTTGCGGACCGTCAGCAGGATCATCAGCGGAGTGACGGCCGAGCCCACGGCGAGCTGCGCGAGACCCACGTCCGGCGCCTGCAGGACGGTGAAGAGGACGGCGAGCGCGAGGCCCAGCAGGGACAGCACGATCGCCTGCCGGGCCGGGTCGCGCTGCAGCACCGCCACGGTGGCCGCGGCCGCGACGAGCAGCAGGGCGACGGTGGCGAGCGCGTCAGCCATGGCGCACCGCCGCGGACGTGACGGCCCCGCCGGCGATCAGGAGCACGCCGATGAGGACCAGCTTGAGCATCGCCCGGCCCGGTCCCGTCACGACGCACATCGGGACGACGACCGCCGGGGTGCCGGCGAGCACGGCGGGGGTGAGCCAGCGCCGCCCGGGCGGCCGCTCGCCGATCTCGTCACCGAGCAGCCGGGTGAAGACGAGCGTGCCCGCCGGGCCCAGCACCGCGATGACCAGCGCGAGGTCGACGTAGGAGGGGCGCCCGTAGCCCTGGGCCAGCAGCAGGAAGACCAGGCACAGCAGGAGCGTCGCCATGTTCTGGGCGACGACGCGCTGCCCGGCCGCCCCGCGGGCCGCGGCCCACAGGCAGGGCCCGAGACCGCCGGCGATGAGCGCGCAGGCGGCCGCCAGCCACCAGTTCACCGGGCCGCGGCCCGGCGGGCGCCGCGGGCCGCCCACGCCGCGAGCAGGGCCGCGCCCGCTCCGGCGGCGAGCTCCAGCGCGTCGGCCTGACTGATGAGGACGGTCCACACCGCGGTGAGCCCCGCCCACCACGCGAGGACCTCCGCCGCGGCCCGTGCGATGCCGCGCGCCATCCGCTCCACCTCCGCAACTCGCGGGAATGCCCCAGTATCGGCCTGCGGGCCCGGCGATCCGGCGGATCCCGCACGGCGCGTGTCGCAGGGCGTGTACCCGGGCCGCCGCGGGGTATGGCGGCGCACGGCGGCAGCACGCATGCATGTCCGGGGCCGGCCGGGGGTACTCCGGTCCGCGTCGACGCGGAGGGACGGCATGGCGGTGAGCGGAGCGCAGGACGGCGGCCCCGGCAGGCGCGTGCCCCCCGACGGGTCCCCGGGCGGCCGCCGGGAGACGCCCGAGGAGCGCGCCGACCGGCGCTGGGGCGAACTGCTGCAGGAGGTGCGCGTCACCCAGACGGGCGTGCAGATCCTCTTCGGCTTCCTGCTGACCGTGGTCTTCACCCCGCGCTTCGCCACGCTCGACGCCACCGACCACACCGTCTACGTGGTCACCGTCATGCTGGGCGCCGCCACCACCGGCGCCCTGATCGGCCCGGTCTCCTTCCACCGGCTCGTCACCGGACGCCGCATCAAGCCGGAGACGGTCGTGTGGGCCGCCCGGCTGACGATGGCCGGGGTCGTCCTGCTGCTGTGCACCGTCGCCTCGTCGCTGCTGCTCATCCTGCGCGTCGCCCTGCACAACTCCGCGGTCCCCTGGCTGGTGGCGGGCATCGTGCTCTGGCTGATCGTGTGCTGGTTCGGCCTGCCCTGCTGGGCGCTGCACCGCTACCGGCCGAAGGACTGACACCGCACGTCCGTGCGGGTCCGTCCGAGGGATTCGCCGGACGCCGGGTTTCCCCCGCCCGAGAGCGGTCACCCGTAGCACTGTGGCGGGGTGCGCGCCGCCCCGCCGCGAGACGACCGCAACGCCCCCGTGAAAGGGAGACCCATGTCCACCAAGGTGTCCGACCACCTCCTCCAGCGGCTGCGCGAATGGGACGTCGACCGCGTGTTCGCCTATGCGGGTGACGGCATCAACGGCCTGCTGGCCGCGTGGGGCCGGGCGGACGACAACCCGCGGTTCATCCAGTCCCGCCACGAGGAGATGTCCGCCTTCGAGGCCGTGGGCTACGCGAAGTTCTCCGGCAAGGTGGGCGTGTGCGCCGCGACCTCCGGGCCCGGCGCGATCCACCTGCTCAACGGCCTCTACGACGCCAAGCTCGACCACGTGCCGGTGGTGGCGATCGTCGGGCAGACCAACCGCAGCGCGATGGGCGGCTCCTACCAGCAGGAGGTGGACCTGCTGAGCCTGTACAAGGACGTCGCCTCCGAGTTCTGCGAGATGGTGACCGTCCCCGAGCAGCTGCCGAACGTCCTGGACCGGGCGATGCGCACGGCCTACACGAAGCGCACGGTGACGGCGCTGATCATCCCGGCCGACGTGCAGGAGCTCGACTACTCGCCGCCGCAGCACGCGTTCAAGATGGTCCCCTCCAGCCTCGGCGTGGCGCCCTACGCGCCCGTGCCCGCGGACACCGAGATCTCCCGGGCGGCGGAGCTGATCAACGCCGGTGAGCGGGTGGCGATCCTCGTCGGCCAGGGCGCCCGCGGCGCGCGCGCCGAGGTCGAGCAGCTCGCCGGCGTCCTCGGCGCCGGGGTGGCCAAGGCGCTGCTGGGCAAGGACGCGCTGCCCGACGACCTGCCGTACGTGACCGGCTCCATCGGGCTGCTGGGCACCCGGCCCTCGTACGAGCTGATGCGCGACTGCGACACGCTGGTCGTCATCGGGTCGAGCTTCCCGTACACGCAGTTCCTGCCGGAGTTCGGGCAGGCGCGCGCGGTGCAGATCGACATCGACCCCTTCATGGTCGGCCTGCGCTACCCCTTCGAGATCAACCTCGTCGGCGACGCGCGGGAGACCCTCGCGCGGCTGCTGCCGCAGCTGAAGCCGAAGGAGCACGGCGCGTGGCGGGCCGGCATCGAGAAGAACACCGCCCGCTGGTGGGAGGTGATGGAGCGGCGCGCCGCGGTCTCCGCCGACCCGGTCAACCCGGAGTACGTCTTCCACGCCCTGGACCCGCTGCTGCCCGACAACGCGATGCTGTCGGCCGACTCGGGCTCGGCCGCCAACTGGTACGCCCGCCACCTGCGGATCCGCGGCGCCATGCGCGGCTCGCTGTCGGGCACGCTGGCCACGATGGGCCCCGGCGTGCCGTACGCCATCGGCGCCAAGTTCGCGCACCCCGACCGGCCGGCCATCGCCCTCGTCGGCGACGGGGCGATGCAGATGAACGGGATGGCCGAGCTGATCACCGCCGGTAAGTACTACAAGGAGTGGCAGGACCCGCGGCTGATCGTGGCCGTGCTCAACAACCAGGACCTCAACCAGGTCACGTGGGAGATGCGCGCCATGGAGGGCGCCCCGCAGTTCCTGCCCTCGCAGGCCATCCCCGACGTGCCCTACGCGGACTTCGCCCGCTCGATCGGCCTCGACGGCGTGCGCGTGGAGGAGCCCGGCGCGGTCGTCGCCGCCTGGCAGCAGGCCCTCGCCGCCGACCGGCCCTTCGTCATCGACTTCCGCACCGACCCGGCCGTGCCGCCCATCCCGCCGCACGCGACCCTCGACCAGATCGAGGCCGCGGCCGCGGCGGTCCTCAAGGGCGACAGCGACCGCGCCGCCGTGGTCCGGCAGGGGCTCAAGGCGAAGATCCAGGACATCCTGCCCGGCGGCCACAAGCACCGCGGGCACGCGGCGGGTGACGGCGGATGAGCCCGCTGCCGCGGAGGGCACGGCGCCGGCCGGCGGCCAAGGCGCCGTACCTCCTCGACCGCATGGTGCGGAACGTCCGGCACGGCCGCTTCGAGCGCACGCTGTCCCTGCTGACGGCGGTCGGTTCCGTGGTCACGGCCGCGGAGATCTACCTGGAGCACGACCGGGCCAGCTTCGGCAACCGCGTGATGTGGTGGCCCGTGCTGCTCGGGCCCGTCGGGGCCGCTGCGGGCGTGGCCGGGTTCGCCAGCGAGCGGATGGCCAAGACCGCCCTGCCCCTGGCGTCGGCGGCGATCGCCGCCAACGGCCTGCAGGGCACCTACCTGCACGTCCGCGGCATCGCCCAGAAGCCCGGCGGCTGGTCCATGGCCCGCTACAACATCGAGCTGGGGCCGCCGCTGTTCGCGCCGCTGCTGGTCACGATGGTCGGCGGCATGGGCCTGCTGGCCGCCCTGCTGCGCAGGGAACGGTGACCGTGCGGGGCCACGACGAACCCGGCGGGCGGGACGCGCCGGTCCCGGGGCGGAAGCACCACCGGTTCCCCGGCTACGACGTGCTCGCCCAGGCCGGGACGTGGGACGCCACCACCTCCGGCGTCGTCCTCTCCCGCACCGCCAGGCTCCCGGACCTGCGGTTCTTCACCCTCGCCGAGGAGGCCGTGGCCCGGCCGCTCTTCGACCACCTGCTCGCGCAGTGGGACGACCCCAGGGTGCCCGTCCTGCAGATGGTCGACGCCCGGCTCGCCGAAATGCAGACCGACGGCTGGCGGTACGCCGACATGCCCGAGGACGACGAGGCGTGGCGGCGCTCGCTCGCCGCCCTCGACGACGACGCCCGCGCCGCGCACGGCACCCCCTTCCCCGGCCTCGCGCGCGAACGGCAGGCCGCGCTGATCCAGGCCGTGCGCGACACCGGCAGCGCACGCTGGCACGGCATGCCCGCCGGCCACGTGTGGGGGCTGTGGACCCGCTACACCGCCACCGCGTTCTACTCCCACCCCTGGGCCTGGAACGAGATCGGCTTCGGCGGCCCGGCCTACCCGCGCGGCTACCTCCGGCTCGGCGAGGGCCTGCGCGAGCGGTGGGAAGTGGCCGAGCAGCACCCGGTCGACCCCGTCGCCGAGGACCCCGAGGAAGAACCGCCGCCCTACGAGACGCTCCGCGAACCGCCGCGTTCCCCCTCCCTGCCCCGCCCCACCGCCCGGACCGTCCTCTCCTCGGCCGCCGCCACCCTGCGGCAGACCACCGCCTCCCACCGCCCGGTCCGCGAACGCAACGCCTCCGCCTGGCTCCTGCCCCGCGACGACACCCGCTTCGACCCCGCCCTCATCGGCGGCATGCGCCGCTTCGCCGACACCGACGAGGTCGACCTCGTCGTCATCGGCTGCGGCGCCGGCGGCGCGACGCTCACCCAGCGCATGGCCCGGCACGGCTGGTCGGTGGTCTGCCTGGAGGCCGGCCCGTTCTGGAACCCCGACCACGACTGGGTCAGCGACGAGGCCGGCTCGCACCACCTGTACTGGACGGAACCGCGCGTCATCTCCGGCGACGACCCGGTCCCGCTGGGCTCCAACAACTCCGGGCGCGGCGTCGGCGGCTCCACCACGCACTTCGCCGGCTACACGCCCCGCTTCCACCCCTCCGACTTCTCCACGCTCACCGACGACGGGGTGGGCGCCGACTGGCCGCTGCGCTACGAGGACCTGCGCGCTTCGTACGAGCGGATCGAGCAGGAGCTGCCCGTCGCCGGCCAGTACTGGCCGTGGGGCGACCCGCACCCCTACCCGCACGCCCCGCACCCCGTCGGCGGCAACGGCGAGGTGTTCCTGCGCGGCGCCGCCGCCCTGGGCATCGAGGCGCGCGTGGGCCCGGTCGCCATCACCAACGGCCGCTTCGGCAACCGCCCGCACTGCATCTACCGCGGCTTCTGCCTGCAGGGCTGCAAGGTCAACGCCAAGGCTTCCACCCTCATCACGCACGTCCCCGACGCGCTGGCCCACGGGGCCGAGATCCGCGCCGACTCCATGGTGACGGGCATCGAACTCGACGCGCAGGGCCGCCTGGCCACCGGCGTCCGCTACGTGCACCAAGGCAGGGAACGGCTGCAGCGCGCCCGCATGGTCGCCGTCGCCGGCTACTCCATCGAGACGCCCCGGCTGCTGCTGAACTCCGCCTGCCGCCGCTTCCCCGAGGGACTGTGCAACGACTTCGACCTCGTCGGCCGCTACATCATGGTGCAGGGCGCACCGCAGACCTCCGGCCGGTTCACCGAAGAGGTGCGCGCCTACAAGGCGCCGCCCCCCGAAGTCAGCACCGAGGACTTCTACGAGACCGACCGGTCCAAGCCGTACCGGCGCGGCTTCTCCGTGCAGACCGTCGCCCCGCTGCCGATCGTCTGGGCCGAGCACGTCGCGGCCCAGGGCCACTGGGGCGAGGACCTGCGCACCTACATGGGCGACTACATCCACTGGGCGACCCTCGGAGCCCTGTGCGAACTGCTGCCCCAACCGGACAACCGCGTGACCCTCTCGTCCGAGAAGGACCGCTACGGCCTGCCCGTCGCCCACTTCTCCTACAGCCAGTGCGACAACGACCGCATGCTCATCCGCGCCGCGCGCACCGTGATGGAGGACATCCTGCGCGCGGCCGGCGCCACCGAGGTGATCACCATCAACCGGTACGCCCACCTCGTCGGCGGCTGCCGGATGGCCGCGGGGCCCCGAAGCGGCGTCGTCGACGCCGACCTGCGCACCTTCGCCGTGCCCAACCTGCTCATCACCGACGGCAGCGTGCTGCCCACCCAGGGCAGCGCCAACCCGGCCCTGACCATCATGGCCCTCGTCGACCGCGCCGCCGGGCGGCTGGCCGCCGGGGCCCGCAGCGGCCTCCGCTCGCCCGCGGGAGCCCCCCGGTGAGCCGCCCCGCCGCCGGCGACCCCCTCGTCGAGAGCGTGGAGACCGCCGTCTACACCGTCCCCACGGACGCCCCCGAGGCGGACGGCACCCTGGCGTGGGACTCCACCACGCTGGTGCTGGCGTCGGTGCACTCCGGCGGCACCACCGGCACCGGCTGGACCTACGGCGCCCCGGCCACCGCCGAAGTGATCACCGGTCAGCTCGCGGGCGTCGTCACCGGCCGCCCCGCTCTCGACGTGCCGGCGGCCAACGAGGCGATGAGCCGCGCCGTGCGCAACGCCGGCCGCCCCGGCCTCGTCGCCGGCGCCCTCTCGGCCGTCGACATCGCCCTGTGGGACCTCAAGGCCCGGCTGCTCGGCCTGCCGCTCGTGCGGCTGCTCGGCGCGTGCCGCACGGACGTGCCCGTCTACGGCAGCGGCGGCTTCACCACCTACGACGACGCCCACCAGGACCGCCAGCTGCGCAGCTGGACCGAGGAGCTCGGCATCCCCCGGGTCAAGATCAAGATCGGGGAGTCGTGGGGCGGCGCGGAGGACCGGGACCGCGACCGCGTCGCCCGCGCCCGCCGCAGCATCGGCGACCGCGCGGAGCTCTACGTCGACGCCAACGGCGCCTACACCCGCAAGCAGGCCGTCCGGCTGGCCCGGCACCTGGACGCCCACGGCGTCCTCTGGTTCGAGGAGCCTGTCTCCTCCGACGACCTCACCGGCCTCGCGCAGATCCGCGCCGCGACCCTGCCCGACGTCGCCGCGGGCGAATACGGCTACACCCTCTCCTACTTCGGCCGCATGCTGGAGGCCGGCGCCGTGGACTGCCTGCAGGCCGACGCCACCCGCTGCGGCGGCATCACCGTCTGGCTGCGGGCCGCCGCCCTGGCCGAGGCGGCCGGAGTGCAGATCTCCGGGCACTGCGCCCCCCACGTCCACGCCCACGCGGCGGCCGCCGTGCCCAACCTGCGCCACCTGGAGTGGTTCCACGACCACACCAGGATCGAGTCGCTGTTCTTCGCCGGCGCCCTCGACCCGGGCGGCGGATCCGTCCGCCCGGGCGAGGAGGGCACGCCGGGCCACGGCCTGGTCCTGCTCGCCGGCCGCGCCGAACCGTACCGGGTGCGCTGACCGCCCGACCAGGTCAGCACCCGCCGCCCCAGGGAAAGGAGCCCCATGACCCGGACCGTCGTCATCACCGGCGCCAGCGCGGGGATCGGCCGCGCCACGGCCCGCATGTTCGCCCGCAAGGGCGACCGGGTGGCCCTGCTGGCCCGGGGCGGGGCCGGGCTCGCGGCCGCCGCCGCCGATGTCACCCGGCTGGGCGGCAGGGCCCTCGTCCTGCCCACCGACGTGGCCGACCACGCCCAGGTGGAGGCCGCGGCGAGCGCCGCGGAGGACGCGTTCGGGCCCATCGACGTCTGGGTCAACGCCGCCTTCACCTCCGTCTTCGCGCCCTTCAGCCGCATCACGCCGGAGGAGTACGAGCGCGTCACCGCCGTCACCTACCTCGGCTGCGTCCACGGCACCAGGGCCGCACTGAGCCGGATGCTCCCGCGCGACGCGGGCACCGTCGTCCAGGTCGGCTCGGCGCTCGGCTACCGCTCCGTGCCCCTGCAGTCCGCCTACTGCGGCGCCAAGCACGCCGTCAACGGCTTCACCTCCGCCGTACGGACCGAGCTGCTCGCCCGGCACAGCCGCGTCCGCATCACGGTCGTGCAGATGCCCGCGGTCAACACCCCGCAGTTCTCCTGGGTGCTGTCCAAGCTGCCCAACCACCCCCAGCCCGTCCCGCCGATCTACCAGCCGGAGGTCGCCGCCCGCGCCGTCTTCCACGCGGCCTGCCGGCCCCGGCGCAAGCAGTACTACGTCGGCGGCTCGACCCTCGCGACGATCCTGGCGGACAAGGCGGCCCCGGCCCTGCTGGACCGCTACCTGGCCCGTACCGGCATCTCCTCCCAGCAGACCGACGAGCAGGTGCGCCCGGACCGGCCGCACAACCTGTGGCAGCCGGTGGACGACGCCGCCGGCGGCGACTTCGGCGCCCACGGCGTCTTCGACGAGCGGTCCCACGGGCGCTCCCCGCAGGCGGCCCTCGCCCGGCACCCGGAGCTGTTCGCGGCCGCCGGCCTGCTCGCCGCGGCCGCAGCGGCCCGCACGGCCCTGCGCCGGTGCCGGCGCGGAGGGCGCGGTTGCGGGGAGTGACGGGCCGGGGCACGGATTTCCGCCCGGGTGTTTCCGCGGCGCCCGAGGGGATACCCGGTGGCCGAAGCCCCGGCCCTCCAGGAGGTCACCCCCGATGACGGAATACGGCTACTTCCTGTCCAGCGAGGAACACGGCCCCGCCGACCTGGTCGAACAGGCGCGCATGGCCGAACAGGCCGGCTTCACCTCCCTGTGGATCTCCGACCACTACCATCCGTGGAACGCCGAACAGGGCCAGAGCCCCTTCGTCTGGTCGGTGATCGGCGCGCTCTCGCAGGCCACCTCGCTGCCCGTGCGGACGGCCGTCACCTGCCCGATCATGCGGATGCACCCGGCCGTCGTCGCCCAGGCGGCCGCCACCGCCGCCGTCCAGCTGGAGGGCCGCTTCCGGCTCGGCGTGGGCAGCGGCGAGGCGCTCAACGAACACATCCTCGGCGACCCCTGGCCACAGGCGGCGGTGCGGCTGGAGATGCTGCAGGAGGCCGTCCAGGTGATGCGGCTCCTCTTCGAGGGCGGCGAGGTCAGCCACCACGGCAAGCACTACACCGTCGAGAACGCCCGGCTGTACACCGTCCCCGACGAGCCCGTGCCCATCGACATCTCGGCGTTCGGGCCGACCGCGACCGAGCTCGCCGGGCGCATCGGCGACGGCTTCCTCACCATGGCCCCCGACGCCGAGGCGGTCGACCGCTTCCGGCGCAGCGGCGGCGGCACCAAGCCCGCGCACGGCGGGCTGAAGGTGTGCTGGGGCACCGACCGCGACGAGGCCCTCCGCACGGCGCACCGGCTGTGGGCCACCGAGCAGCTCCCCGGCGAGCTGGCCCAGATCCTCCCCACCCCACGCCACTTCGAGCAGGCGAGCGAGCTGGTCCCGGAGGAGCGGGTCGCCGCCGCGGTGACGTGCGGGGACGACGTGGAGGCCCACCTGGCCGCGATCGGCGCCTACGCCGACGCCGGCTTCGACACCGTCTACATCAACCAGATCGGTCCCGACCAGCGCGGCTTCTTCGACTTCTACCGCAGCAAGGTGCTGCCGCAGCTGCCGGACTGAGCCTTGCCGCACACCGTTTCCGTACACACCGTTCCCACCCGGATCCCACCGAACGAGGACCCCCATGACCATGCGGATCGCATTTCTCGCGGCACCGGAGGGTGTCGAGCAGGCCGAGCTGACGGACCCCTGGCAGGCCGTCATGGACAGCGCCGGGGCACCGCGGCTGGTGTCCACGAAGACGGGCCGCATCCAGGCCTTCCACCACCTCGACAAGGCGGACACCTTCGCCGTCGACGAGGACGTGGCCACGGCGCGGGCCGGCGACTTCGACGGCCTGGTCCTGCCCGGCGGCGTCGCCAACCCCGACTTCCTGCGCATGGACGAGCGGGCCGTCGCCTTCGTCAAGGCGTTCTTCGACGCCGGCAAGCCCGTCGCCGCCATCTGCCACGCCCCCTGGACCCTCGTCGAGGCGGACGTCATGCGCGGCCGCACGCTCACCTCCTGGCCCAGCCTGCGCACGGACATCCGCAACGCGGGCGGCACGTGGGTGGACGAGGAGGTCGTGGTCTGCAACGACGGGCCCGGCACGCTGGTCACCAGCCGCAAACCGGCCGACCTGAAGGCGTTCTGCACCGCCGCCCTCGCCGAGTTCCGCAAGGCGGCGGGCGACTGACCCGCCGCCTCGCGGCGGCCGGTGAGCACGGGCGTTTTCCTGCGCGGGGGCGGGGTCGCGGGACATGCTGAGTGCATGTCCGATCACAGCGAGCGAGTTCCGGGGCGCCCGGGGGCGCGGGGCCCGGCCCCGCGTGCCTAAACTGGTCCCGTGCAGAGGGGGGTTGGCAGAGGATGAGTGAAGAGAGGGACGGTCCGGACCGGCGCCGCCTCACGGTGGCGGAGAAGCTCGACCACCTGCTCAAGATGCGTGCCGGGCCGAGCGAGAACGGCAAGCCGTCCTACAAGAAGCTGGCCGCGGAGATCGCCGCGCAGTCCGGCGAGACCTTCTCCAGTGTGTATCTGTGGCAGCTGCACCGCGGCGAGCGGACGAATCCGACGCTGCGGCACCTGTGCGCGCTCGCCGCGTACTTCGACGTGCCCGTCTCCTACTTCACCGAGGACGACGTGGCCCGGCGGATGATCGACGAAGAGGTCCTGGCCGGCCGCGAACTGGACCAGGCGATGGCGGAGGCCGGGGTGAGCGCGGTCTATCTGCGCGGCGACCTCGCGGCGCTCTCCCCGGAGGGGAAGCGGATGGCCGCCGACATGATCCGCAAGCTCCGGGAGCTGGAACAGGGCACGCAGCGCTCCTGACGCCCGCCGGACTCCCGCCCTCCCCCGACCCCGGCCGGAGCCCCGCTCCGTATCCCCGGACCCGGATCCCCCGAGCCACGGGCGCCGCGCAGCAGGCGGCGCCCGTGGCTCCGGCACACCTGTTGAAATGCCCCAACTCTCAAGTTAGGGTCACTTCTTGTCATGCCATAAGCTACGGTGAGCCAACTATTGGTCAGCTTGTTCATATGAGTTAACGTCTTCGACTTCACGGTCCGGCCTCCTGAGACACATCACTACCCACGGCAACACGGCAGCAAAGACCAGGCCGGAAACGGGGGACCCGGGGGAGTGGCATGCAGCTCCGGGACGGCCCCGCCGCCTTACGGGGAGGGCACGCGCGTGCACGACATCCTGAAAGCCGCCGGCGACGGCCGGGGTCAGAGCATCCTCATCGAAGGCACGGCCGGCATGGGGCGCACCAGACTCCTGCGCGAGGCCATGGACCAGGCCGGAGAACACGGCCTTCACCTGCTGTCCGCCCGCGCCCGCGCCTCCGAGCAGGACGCCGAGTACAGCGTCGCGCAGCAGCTCATGGCCGGCGCCCGGAGCATCCTGGACGGCGCCGCGGAGGGCCCCGCCGGCCCCGCCGCCCCGGGCCTGTGGGAAGCCCACCTCAACTGCCCCGCCCCGTACGCCGCGCACCCCGCGCCCGGCTCCGGGGCGGTCCACCCGCTGGCCCGGCTGCTGGCCACCGGCACCCCGCTGATGCTGGCCGTCGACGACCTCCAGTGGGCCGACACCGCGTCCCTGCGCTGCCTCGGCTACCTGATGGCCCGTCTGGAGAACACGCCGGTCGTCGTCGTCGCCACCGTCGCCCTCGGCGAGACCCCCGGCGATCCGGTCCTCGCCGAGGTGCTCTCCTCCTTCCGCCACCGGGTGCTGTTAAGAGGCCTGTCCGCCGAGGAGACCGCCCGCGTCGCCGCCGACGCCTTCGCCGCCACCGACTCCGGCGCGGCCGCCCCCGAGACCCCCGACCCCCGCTTCGTGGCAGCGTGCCGCACCGCCACCGGCGGCAGCCCGTACCTCCTCGAAGCCCTCTTCCGCCTGATGCGCCTGCACGGCCTGCGGCCCGACGCCGAAGCCGCCGGCCGCCTCGGGGAACTCGCCCCGGTGGAGGTCGCCGACACGCTCCTGCCGCGCTACGACCGCGCCTACCCCGGCGCCGCGGCGGTGCTCCAGGCCACCGCCGTCCTGGACGGCTCCGCCACCACCACCATGATCGCCCGGCTGCTCGGGCTGGACGCGCTCGGCGCGGCCGACGTCGTCGACGCCCTCGTCCGGGCAGGCGCCCTCACCGGCCAGGACAGCGTCGTCCGCTTCGCCCGGCCCGTCCTGCGCACCGCCGTCCTCGCCCGCATCCCGCCCAGCCGCCGCGACGCCCTGCACGCCCGCGCCGCCCAGCTCCTCCACGAGTCCGGCGCCCCCGCCGAGCGCGTCGCGGCCCAGCTCCTGCGCGTCCGCAGCACCCTGGGCCTGCACTGGACCTGCACCGTGCTGTGCACGGCGGCCGGCGAGGTCATCCAGCGCGGCGACACCGGCCGCGCGCGTGCCTACCTGCACCGCGGCCTGGAGGAGTGCGAGGGCCCCTGCCGGGGCAAGCTCCTGCGCACCCTCGGACGGATCGAGCTCGCCGCCGACCCGGCCGCCGCGGTCGAACACCTGCGGCGCGCCCTCGCCCTGCAGCCCGACCCCGCCGGACGCGCCGACATCCGGCTGTGCATCGCCCACGCCCTGCAACTCCTGGGCCGGCCCGAGGAGGCCGAACGCGTCCTCCTGGAAGGGGTGGCGGAGGCCCGCAGCGCGGAGGAGGCCGCCGCGGACGCCCTGCGGGCCGAGCGCTGCCTGCTGCGCGAGCTGAACCACGCCGTCGACGCGGCCGTCGAAGCGGACTGCGCCGCGGTCGCCGACCCGCTCCCCACCGCGGCCCACGCGACGCCGGGCGAGCGCCACACCCGGCTCAGCCTGGCGGCCCTGCGCTCCTCGCGCCGCGGCGAGGAGCGCGACCGGGCCGTCCACCAGGCCCGGCAGGCGCTGCAGGAGGAACACGTCAGCCTCGACTGGCGCATCGCGACCCGCACCGTGCCCCTGCAGGTGCTCGCCCGCGCGGACGAGCTCGACCTCGCCCTGACCGAGTGCCACGCGCTGCTGGAGCGGGCGCGGGCCGAGGGCTCGCGCACCCTGCTCACGATCGCCCACAGCATGCGCGCCGAAGTCCGCTACCGCACCGGTGACATCCCCGGCTGCCTGGAGGACGCGCGCGCGGCCCTGGAGCCCGCCGGCACCTCGCCCTCCGGCCACTGGAGCCGCACCGGGCAGGCGATGGCCGCGGTCGTCGCGGCGCTGCTGGAGGCCGGTGAACTGCGCGAGGCCAACCGGGCGCTGAACGAATTCGGCCTGGACGCCGAGGTGCCCGAGGGCGCCGCGTTCGCGGCCCTGCTCTTCCACCGCGGCCGGCTCCGCGTGGCCTGCGGCCATCCGCAGGCCGGCCTGGCCGACCTGATGGAGTGCGGCCGCCGGCTCGGCGCCGCCGGCCAGCTCAACCCGTCGGTGCTGTCCTGGCGTTCGGAAGCGGCCCTCGTCCACGCCGCGCTCGGCGAGCGCGAGACCGCGCTCGCCCTCGTCGACGAGGAGCTCGCCCGGGCCCGCCGCTGGGGCGGCCGCCGGGCGACCGGCCGGGCCCTGCGCGTGGCCGGGCTGCTGGCCAAGGGCCTCGGCGGGGAAGAGGCGCTGCAGGAGGCCGTCGAGGTGCTGGAGGACTCCTCGGCCAGGCTGGACCTGGCCCGGGCGCTGACCGACCTGGGCATCCTGATGCGCAAGTCGAGCCGGCTCGGCGAGGCCCGCGAGCACCTGCGGCGCGCGCAGTCCCTGGCCGAGCAGTGCGGGGCGGCCGTGCTGGCCCAGACGGCCCGTCAGGAGCTGCTGGTGGCCGGGGCCCGGCCGCGGCGGTCCACCGAGGCCGGCATCGACGCCCTCACCCCGACCGAGCGCCGGGTCGCGCTCATGGCGGTGGCCAAGTTCACCAACCGGGAGATCGCGGCGAAGCTGTTCGTCACCCAGCGCACCGTGGAGCTGCACCTGAGCCGCGTCTACCGCAAGCTGGCCGTGCAGGGCCGGTCCGGCCTCGCCGGGTACTTCGCGGAGCTGCCGGAGAGCGGCTCCGCGGGCTCCGGGGTGCGCCCGGAGCCCGCGGCCTGGTCCGGCGCCCGGGCCGGGTGAGGACCCGGCCCGGGGGCGGCGCGTGAGGGAGCGCCTCACGCCCGGCAGGCGCCTGCGAAGCCGATCCGCTCCTCGACGGCGATGCCGTACCAGCTCAGCTGCTGCACCTTGTCCGGGTTGCTGGTCAGCAGCCTGACCCGGCAGACGCCCAGGGCCCGGAGCATCTGGGCGGCCGCGTGGTAGTCACGGGAGTCGTCGGCGAGGCGCAGGCCGTGTCCCGCGGCGGGGACGCCGGGACCGGGGTCCTGGGCGCCGTACGCGTCGAGCTTGTCGTAGAGGCTGATGTCGCGGCTGCCCCTGCCCTCCTGGCGCAGGTAGAGCAGGATGCCGCCCTCCGCCGCCACCCGCTGCAGCGACTCGTCCAGCTGCGGCCCGCAGTCGCACCGCCCCGAGCCGAGGACGTCGCCGGTCAGGCACTCCGAGTGGACGCGGACCAGCGGGACGTCCGGGTGGCGGGTGTAGGAGACCGCGATGTGCTCCCGGCCGTCGGACAGCCCGTCGAAGGTGATGACGTGCGCGGTCTGCCAGGAGCCGTCGGCCAGGTGGAGCGGGATCTCCACCCGGGACCGGACGCGGGCCCCGCCGCGGTGGCGCTCCGCCGTGAGCAGGGGCCCCGTTCCGCCGGCCGGCACGCCGCCGCCGAGCACTGCTTCGGGCATGGTTCCCTCCCGTGACTCCGCTCCCGCCTGACGGAGGGGGAGCTTCCCGGCTGCGGCCCGGCCCGGGCCCGCCCCTTGCGGGGCGGTCGGGCACCGGGGCCGCACACCCGGCGCGTCGTTCGCACCGGGCTCCTCAAGCATCACGAAAAGTGCGGCCGCGAACAGCACGGACCGGCCCGGTACAGCGACCGAAGCTTTTCCGCGCCGCGCACCGAACCGGGCCCGCGCACACCGGAACGGGGCCGGGAGATCAGGCGGTGCGTTCCGGTTCCTGCAGGGTCGCCGCGGCCGCGGCACCGCTCTCCGGGCCGCCGTCCGCGGTGCCGCCGCCGGTGACCTTGCGGACGGCGGTCCGCAGGCCCGCGGCGATGCCGAGGAAGGCGCACGCGGCGGCGATGACGTAGATGATGCCGAGCCCGCGGCTGTCGGACCAGTCGTGCGAGGAGCCGTAGGCGGTGATGGCGGTGCCGAGGCCGGTCATCACGGCGACCGACAGGGTCTCGCACAGCTGCAGGCTCGAACTCGCCGCGCCCTCCTTGCCCTTGTCGGCCAGGGACAGGACGATCGTGGTGACGGCGGGGTAGACGAAGCCCATGCCGAGACCGGCGACGGCCCAGCCGGCGATGGCGAGCGGGACGCTCTTGAGGTCCGTGCCCACCGCCAGGGCGATCAGCGCGTCACCGGCGACGAGCAGGACGAAGCCCAGGACGACGCGGGCGTGCCGGCCCTTGCCACCGCTGCGGGTGTCCAGCTTCGCCTGCAGCCAGGCGCCGCTGACCCAGGTGAGGGCACCCGCGGACAGCGCGAGGCCGGAGCCGAGGGTGTTGAGGCCGAGCACGCGGGTCATGCTGAGCGGGAAGAAGGACTCGCCGCCGTAGTAGGCGGCGCTGACCAGGCCGCGCACGATCATGCCGGCGGGCATGCCGCGGCGGACGGTGAGCGTGCCGGCGGGCAGCAGCCTGCCGAGCACGGGCAGGGTGATCGCGACGCCGACGACGACCAGCGGCACGAGCACGGCGAGGTTGCGGTTCTCCAGGCCGGCGAGCAGCGCGCCGACGCCGAGCACCAGCAGTACGGTCAGCGGCAGCCGGTTCTCGCCCGGCGTGCCGTCGCCGGTGGGCTTCAGCTTGCGCATCGCGGGCAGGGTGAGCAGGGCGGCGGCGGGCACCAGGGGGACGAGGATCAGGAAGACCACGCGCCAGTTGGTGGCGCCCGCGATCGCACCGGCGATGGCCGGGCCGAGCAGGGCGGGCAGCGTCCACGCCGAGGCCACCAGCGCCAGCATCCGGGCCCGCAGCTCGTCGGGGTAGGCGAGGCCGACGATCAGGTAGGCCAGGGCGAGGACGCCGCCGACGCCGAGGCCCTGCAGGACGCGGCCCAGCAGCAGGATCCACCAGTCGGAGGCGATCGCGGCGACCACGCAGCCGATCACGAAGACGACGAAGGCCTGCACGTAGGGGCGGGTGGGGCCGGCCTTGTCGGCGCCCTGGCCGGCGGCGATGGTGCCGAAGAGGTTGGCGAGCATGAAGGCGGTGAACGCCCAGCCGAAGAGGTGGACCCCGCCGAGGTCCTCGGCGGCCTCCGGCAGGACCGTGGCGACGCCCAGCCAGAGGAAGGCCACCAGCGTGACCGACGTGATGAGCCCTAACGACAGTGCGCGGTAGCGGGGGGAGAGGACGCCGCCCCCGGCGGCGTCGGCGCCGGGCGCCTCGGTCTTGTCGGTCATCGGACCTCCGAACCAGTGTCCATAGGCAATTTCCTATTTAGGAGATCCACTATATAGACGCTATTTGATAGCCTGTCAAACGTGAGAGAACCTGCGGAGGACAAGACGGACGTCGCCATGCTCCGGGCGCTCGGACACCCCGTGCGGCTCGGCATCATGCGTGCGCTGGCGGCCGAACCCGAGACGTGCGCCTGTGACTTCACGGAGCTCTTCGAGGTCACCCAGCCGACCATCAGCCAGCACCTGAAGGTGCTGCGCGAAGCCGGCCTCGTGGTCACCCGCCGCCGCGGCACCCAGATCTGCTACTCGGTCCGTCCCGAAGGCCTCGACCGGCTCCACGAACTCCTGGCGGCCATCCACCCGCCCCGGCTGGCGGCCGCCGGCTGACCGGCCGCCCGGCCCCGGTGCCGGCCGGTGCACCGGGGCGCCGGCGCGCCCTCAGCGGCGCGCCTCGAACATGACGATCGGGGGATTGGCGAGGAAGCCGTCCCAGTAGGCCGCGCCGAACCGCTCCCGGGCCGCGTCCGGCACGTGCAGCGGCACCCAGGACAGCCGCGCGAAGCCCGCCGCCGCGAACGCCGCCTCGTACACCTCCGGCCGGATCAGGCAGGTCTCGAAGGTGATCGGCGGCTCCAGCGCCGCCGTGACCCGGATGCGGGTGCCGAACGCCGAGGTCTCCAGCGGGTCGAAGGCGAAGCCGTACGGGGCGGGCGGCGGCCCGTCGAAGGAGAAGCTCGGGTTCTGCGTCACGCCGAGGAACCGCCCGCCCTGCGGCAGCCGTTCGAAGGCGCCGCGGCACATGGCCGTCAGCGTCTCCTCGTCCCGCGCGTAGTTGAGCAGGTAGGCGGCGGTGACGACGTCGAAGCGGCCGAGGTCCGGCAGGTCCGCCGCGTCCGCGGTGACGTAGCGGGTGCCCAGCGGCGCCCGTTCCTCGGCCGCCCGGGCCGCCGCGACCATCTCCTCCGAGACGTCCGCCCCCACCACCCGGTCCGCGCCCAGCAGCTTGGCCTGCCGGGTGTAGAAGCCGTCGCCGCACGCCAGGTCGAGGACGTCCAGCCCGGTCACGTCGCCGAGCAGGGCGAGGAAGCTCGCGCGCTCCGGGTGGACCGTGGGCAGCGACCGCGCGTCCTCCCAGCGCGCTCCGATCACGTCGTACTGCGCGGCTGCGCGCTCCTGGGTCGTGCGCTCCTGGGTCATGAAGGGTCTCCTCCGGTGGGCGGGGCCCCGGCCGTGGCCGGCCCGGGGACGGACGGTGCCGGGCCCGCGGTGTCCGTGCCGGTCAGTCCCGCCACGTCCTCGGGGCGCAGCGGGATGCGCGGCAGGGCGAGGCCGGTGGCGTCCCGGACGGCCGCCGCGACGGCGGCCGGGCTGGAGATGTTCGGGGGCTCGCCGACGCCGCGCACGCCGTAGGGGGCGTGGGGGTCGGCCAGTTCGAGCACGTCCACGTGCATCGGCGGCACGTCGTGGACGGTCGGGACGAGGTAGTCGGTGAAGGACGGGTTCTGCATCAGGCCGCCCTCGACCCGGATCTCCTCCATCAGTGCCAGCCCCAGGCCCTGCACGGTGCCGCCGTGGATCTGGCCCAGCAGGGCCTGCGGGTTGACGGCCTTGCCGACGTCCTGTGCGGTGGCGATCTCGACCGTGCGGACGAGGCCGAGCTCGACGTCGACGTCGACCACCGCCCGGTGCGCGGCGAAGGCGAACTGGAAGACCGAGTCGCCCTGCCCCGTGTGCGGGTCCAGGGGGAAGGTGGGCCGGTGGTGCCACTCGGCGGTCTCCTCGATCGCCTCGTCGCCCAGCACCTCGGCCAGCTTGCACAGGACCTCCCCGCCGGCGCCGGTCACCGCGCCGCCGGACAGGCCCGTGGCGGCGCCGGGCCGCCCCAGCAGCCGGTCCGCACGCTCCAGGACGCGGGCCCTGACGGCTTCCGCGGCCGCCTTCACCGCGCCGCCGGTGACGTACGTCTGCCGGGAGGACGACGACGGCCCGGCCGAGCCGAAGGAGCTGTTCCCGAACTCCACCGTCACCTGCTCGACGCCCAGTTCGGTCCGGGCGATCTGGGCCTGGACCGTCACCACGCCCTGGCCGACCTCGGCCGCCGCGCTGGTCACCACGGCCCGCGCCTGCCCGTCGCCGGCCTCCAGCCGGACCCGGGCGGTGGAGTAGTCGTCGAAGCCCTCCACGAAACCGACGTTCTTGAAGCCGACGGCGTAGCCCACGCCGCGCACGACGGACTCCCCGCGCGAGGTCGTCCGGCCCAGGTGGCCGCCCTCGGGCAGCGACGGCCCGGGCACCGGCCGGTCCCGCACCCGGCGCAGCAGCTCGGCGACCGGCGCCGGGTGGTCCAGGACCTGCCCGTTGGCCACCGCCGACCCCTCGGCCACCGCGTTGCGGACGCGCAGCTCGACCGGGTCCATGCCGAGTTCGCGGGCGAGGCGGTCCATCTGCGACTCGTAGCCGAAGCAGGCCTGCACGGCGCCGAAGCCGCGCATCGCCCCGCACGGCGGGTTGTTGGTGTAGACGACGCGCACGTCCACGTGCACGTCCGGCACCTCGTACGGGCCGGCGGAGCAGGTGGCGACGGTGCCGGCCACGGCGGGGGAGCTGGAGGAGTAGGCGCCGCCGTCGAGGACGATCGAGGCCTTGACGTAGACGAGCCGCCCGTCGCGCGTGGCCCCGTGCTCGTAGGCCATCTTCGCCGGGTGGCGGTGCACGTGGCCGACGAACGACTCGTCGCGGGTGTAGCACATCTTCACCGGGCGGCCGGTGCGCAGCGCGAGCAGGCAGGCGTGCGCGTGCATCGACAGGTCCTCGCGCGCGCCGAACGCCCCGCCGACGCCCGCCAGGCGCAGCCGCACCTTGTCCCGCGGCATGGCCAGGGCCGCCACCACCTGGTCGTGGTCGACGTGCAGCCACTGGGTGGCGACGTGCAGGGTCACCCCGCCGTCCGGGTCGGGCACGGCCAGGCCGGACTCCGGCCCCAGGAACGCCTGGTCCTGCATGCCGACCTCGTAGACGCCGCGCACGACCACGTCGGCGGTGAGCGGCTCGCCGCGGGCGGCCCGGCCGCGCCGGAGGGGCACGTGGCGCAGGAGGTTGCCGCCCGGGTGCACGGCGGGGGAGTCCGGGGCGAGGGCCGCCTCGGCGTCGGTGACCGGCGGCAGCACCTCGTAGGCGACGCGGACCAGCTCCGCGGCCCGGCGGGCCGTCTCCGGGTCCTCGGCGGCCACGACGGCGACCGGCTCGCCCTCGTAGCGGACGGTATCCACGGCGAGCACCGGCTGGTCGGCGACCATCGAGCCGTGCAGGTTGCGGCCGGGCACGTCACGGTGGGTCAGCACCGCACGGACGCCGGGCAGGGCGAGCGCGGCGGAGGTGTCGACGGCGCGGATCCGGGCGCGCGGGTGGGGGCTGCGCAGGGTGGTGCCCCACAGCATGTCCTCCGCGCACAGGTCGGAGGAGTACGCGAAGGCGCCGCGGACCTTCAGCGGGCCGTCCGGGCGGGGCGCGCTGTCACCGACCGTCCCGGGAAGGCGGCGGGCGTCCGGGGCGTGCGGGGTCACGGGCGGGGCTCCGGGGTGAGGGTGCGGGTGCGGGCGGCGGCGAGGCGGACGGCGTCCAGGACGTGCCGGTAGCCGGTGCAGCGGCACAGGTTCCCCGCGAGGGCGTCCTTGATCTCGGCCTCGCCGGGGTCGGGGCAGCGGCGCAGCAGGTCCTCCGCGGCCTTGAGCATGCCGGGCGTGCAGAAGCCGCACTGCACGGCGCCGCAGGCCAGGAACGCCTCCTGCACCGGGTGCGGGCCGTCCTCGCCGGCCAGGCCCTCGACCGTCCCGACGCTCCGGCCGTGGGCCTGCGGCGCGGGCACCAGGCACGCGCACACCAGCACCCCGTCCAGGTGGACCGAGCACGAGCCGCACTGGCCCTGCTCGCAGGCGTTCTTCGTGCCGGACAGGCCGAGGCGCTGCCGCAGGACGGACAGCAGGCTCTCCGTCCCGGCGACGCCGTCCACGTCGTGCCGCTCGCCGTTCACCGTCAGGGTCAGACGCATGACGCTCCCTCCGCCGGACGGCCCGGCCCGCGGCCCGCCCGGTAGTCGTCCCACACCCAGCACAGGCCCCGGCGCGCCAGCACCGCCACCGCGTGCCGGCGGTAGGCGGCCGAGCCGCGCACGTCGTCCACGGGTGAGGCCGCGGCGGCCGCCAGTTCGCCGAAGCGGGTGACCACGGCGTCCGGGAGCGGCCCCCGCGACCGCCACAGCCGCCGCCCGGCGAGCTCCCCGGCCAGGAACCGCTCGGCCTCGCGCGCGGGCCGGGGCGTCTCCGCCGCCGAGCCGATGCCGGTGCCCACCCAGGCGCGCGAGGGCCAGAGCGCCACGGCGAACGAGCAGGTCGCCATGGTCACGGCGGCGCGCCGTCCCGCCTTGGCGTAGCTCTGCGGCCCCTCGGCCGCAGGCACCCGCACCGCGCGGATCAGCTCGTCCGGCGCGCGGACCGTGCGGCCCGGGCCGGTGTAGAACTCCCGCACCGGCACCCGCCGGGTGCCGCGCACGGACACCAGCTCGACCTCGGCGTCGCACGCCAGCAGCACGGGATGGACGTCCCCGGTGGGGGAGGCGGTGCCGAGGGCGCCGCCCACGGTGCCCCGGTTGCGGATCTGGCGGGAGCCCACCGTGCGGGCCGCCGCCGCGAGCCCGGGCAGCGGGCCGGCCAGCTCCTCGGCGAGCCGCGTGTAGGGCACCGCCGCGCCCAGCCGGACCCCGCCGGCCGGCCGCTCCCAGCGGGCCAGGCCGGGGATCCGGGTGAGGTCGACGGCGGCGGGCGGGCGCTCCCGGTCCCGGGTCAGCCGCACCATCACGTCGGTGCCGCCGGCCACGGGAACGGTGCCGGCGCGGGCGGCCAGGGCCTCCAGCGCGTCGTCCAGGCGCTCGGGCAGCAGGAATTCCATGGCAGGCGTGGTCCCGCGCTCATCCGCGCCGGTCCGCGGCGCCCTTGACGCAGCGGAAGACCACCCACGGCGGATTGGCCCTGAAGTCGTCCCAGTACTCCGGCCCGTACTCCAGCACCCCCTCGACGGACAGCGGGACCGGGCTCCAGGCGCAGCCGTGGAAGCCCGCCGCCGCGAAGGCCTCCTCGTACACCCGCCGCGGCGGCAGGTACGCGCTGAAGCTCACCGGGGGCCGCGTGTGCGCGGTGACCCGGATCCGGCCCTCGTGCGCCGGGTCAGGCTCGCGGCCGAAGGAGAAGCCGTACGTCTCCGGCAGCGGCCGGCCGAAGTCGAAGTCCGGGTGCGCGACGAAGGCCCGCAGCTCGCCGCCCTCGCGCAGGTTGCGCGCGCAGGAGCGGGCCATGCGGGCCATCACGTCCGGCGAGCCCGCGTAGTTGAACAGGTACGCGGCCAGGACGACGTCGAAGTCCCCCAGCCGCGGCAGGTCGGCGCCGTCGCCCACCGCGTACTCGACGCCCAGCGGCTCGTGCTCCTCCGCGGCCCGGCCGACCTCGACCATCTTCGGCGAGATGTCCACGCCCAGCACGCGCCGCGCGCCCAGCCGCCGGGCGTGCCGGCTGTAGACGCCCGTGCCGCAGGCGAGGTCGAGGACGCTCCGGCCGCGCACGTCGGCCAGCAGGCCCAGCACGCCGGGCCGTTCCACGAACCGGGTCAGCGGAAGCAGCTTGGACAGCTCGTAGTCCCCGCCGATCCGGTCGTACTGCAGATCGTCATGGGCTGCGCGGACGGCGGCGGTGTCGGTCATGGGGCGCGTCTCCTTCGTCCGGACGTTCGGGACCTCACGATTCCGCCCGCCGCGCGGCACGTGGATCACGGAGCGGCCCGTAACACTCCCCGGAGCATTTGGGTGCCGGTACCGAGACAACAGCCGGGGGGCGCCGCCGGACCGGCGCCCCGGCGGTAGAAGGAGAGCAGGAGGACCGGCGGACCGCGGGTCCGGAGAGAGGGAGCAGGGCCATGGAGACCCGGGTCACGGAGATCGCGCCGGACATCTACCGGCTGTCGACCTACGTCGAGGAGGCGGACTTCCTGTTCAACCAGTTCCTCGTCGTCGCCGAGGAGCCGCTGCTGTTCCACTGCGGCCTCCGGGCGCTCTTCCCCCTGGTGTCGCAGGCCGTGGCCCGGGTGATGCCGGTGGCCGGCCTGCGCTGGATCACCTTCGGGCACGTCGAGGCCGACGAGTGCGGCTCCCTCAACTCCTGGCTCGCCGCCGCCCCGCAGGCCCGGGCGGCGCACGGCGCCATGGGATGCCTGGTGTCCGTGAACGACCTGGCCGACCGCCCGCCGGTGCCGCTGGCGGACGGCCAGGTGATCGACCTCGGCGGGAAGCGGGTCCGCAGGCTGGAGACCCCGCACATGCCGCACGGCTGGGACGCCGGGCTGCTCTACGAGGAGACCACGCGCACCCTGTTCTGCGGGGACCTCTTCACCCGGGTCGGCGACGCGCCGGCCCTGACGGAGCAGGAGATCGTCGGGCCGGCGGTGGCCGCCGAGGACGTCTTCGGCGCGACCTGCCTGACGGCCGCCACCGCCCCCGCCATGCGCCGGCTCGCCGCGCTGGAGCCGGCGACGATGGGCCTGATGCACGGCCCCTCGTACAACGGCGACTGCGCGCAGGCCCTGCTGGACCTGGCCGGGGCGTACGACGAGAGGTTCACGGCCTCGGTCGAGCGCGCCGGGAGCTAGGGGAGAGGCCCGGCCCGGCGCCGCCGGGACGGCGCCCTACGCACAGGACTCCGCCGCCTCGTGCTCGTGCGGGCACGAAGGGGACGCCGGGCGCTGATCACCCGTCACCAGGCGGAGCGCACGGCGGTCCGGGATCGACAGCTTGCGGTAGACCCGGCTCAGGTGCATCTCCACCGTGCGCCGCGTCACGTACAGCCGCCCCGCGATCTCCCGGTTGGTGAGGCCCTCCGCCGCGAGCAGCGCCGTGCGCCGCTCGGCGGGCGTGAGGGAGGCGGGACCGATCTCGGTGTCGCGGCGCGGCCGGGCACCGGCCTCGACCATGTCCTGGCGCAGCTCCTGCACCAGGACGTGGGCCCCGCACTTCTCGGCCAGCGCGGCGGCGGCCCGCAGGTGCTCCCGGGCCTGCCGCGCCCTGCGGGTCCGCATCAGCTCGCGGCCCAGGTCGCGCAGCGCCCGCGCCTCGTCGAGCGCGGCACCCGCCTCCCGCAGCAGCCCGGCCGACTCCGTGAGGAGCGCCGCCCGCTCCTCGCCGGGCGCGAGCAGGCCCGCGGCGCGCAGGGCGATCCCCACGGCGTGGGGCGCGCCGAAGTCCCGGGCGAGGGCCAGCTCCTCCCGGACGAGCTCCCGGGCGGTCTCCTCGGCGCCGAGCCGGGCGTGCGCCAGGGCCGCCTCGGAACGCCACGGGTACGGCACCGGGCCGGTCCAGCAGCGGTGCAGCATCAGCCGCCCGCACTCCTCCAGGTCCGCCAGCCCCGGCCCGACCCGCCCCAAGGAGACCTGCAGCCGCCCGCGGTGGAAGAGCAGCCCGGGCAGCGTGGCGGCGGGCACCGCGCTCTCCAGGCCGGGCTCCAGCAGCACGCGCTGCGCCTGGTCCGCGTCCCCGGACTCGTAGAGGGCGCTGCCCAGCCAGCCCCGGGCCATGGCGGAGCCCAGCCACTCGCGCTCGGCGGGCTCGGGGCCCTGCTCCAGAACGGCGTGCGCCGCCTCCAGACACTGCGTCAGGCGGCCCGCGCGGTAGGCGCATTCGGCGAGCACGGCGCGGGCCAGCGCGGCCACGGTGCGCGAGCCCTCCGCGGTCGCCGCGGCGAGCAGGGACGTGCCGTACTCCAGGGCCTCCTCCTCGGCGCCCGAGCGGGCCAGGACGAGGACGAGGCCCAGCCGCATCAGCGCGTGGTCGTTGACGGTGGCGGCCGGTTCGCCGAGCCCGAGGCGGGCCTGCTGGACGGCCTCGGCCCGCTGCACGCCGGCCCACTGCGCGCCCATGGCCTGGACCGCGGCCTCGGCGCGCCGCACCCACGGGCTCCGGGCGACCTCGCTCAGCTGCGCGGGGGAGGACGACGAGGGCACGGCCGGGCGCACGCCGCGGCCCTCGACGAGCTCCAGCAGGCCGCGTACGGCACGGAAGCCCGCCCGCAGCTCCTTGGGGGCGCCGGAGCGCTCCAGCTCCCCGGCCTCCAGCTCGACGATCCGCAGGGCCTCGGGGAGGTCGCCCGTCATCGCGGCGGCCTGCGCCAGGTCCAGCAGGGCCATGGCGCGCTGCTCGGTGTCGCCCCGGATGAGGTCGACGGTGCGGCGCAGCCGGGCGGCCGCGGCCTCGGGGCCGTCGGCGAGTTCGATGTGGCCGAGCCGGCGCAGCAGCCCCGGCTCCTCCTCCGGCCCGCACTCGGCGAGGCCGCGCTCCAGGCAGACGCGGGCCTCCGCGAGGGCGCCGCCCGCCAGCGCCGTGTCGGCCGCGTCGACGAGCAGCCGCAGGGCCCAGCGCTCGCCCAGGGGCGCGGCGGGGAGCAGGTGCGCGGTGATGCGCTCGCGCGGGGCGCTGCCCGCGTAGAGGGCCCTGGCGGCCTCCGCGTGCAGCCGGGCCCGCTCGCTGGGCGCCATCCGGGCCCGGAAGGAGGCCATGACGACGGGCTGGGCGAAGCCGATGCCGTCCCGGCCCTCCGTCAGGATGCCCCAGCGCACGAGCCGGTAGAGCGCGTCGGCGGCCTCTCCGGTGCCGATGCCGGCGAGCCGGGAGACGAGCGGGGCGGTCGCCCCGGGCGCGACGACCGACACGGCGTCGAGCACCGCACCGGTCTCGGGGGAGCAGCCGCCGAGCCGGGCCAGGAGCGTCTCGGCGATCTCCACCGGGCCCAGGGCGGCCACGCGGTCCGCGGAGACGTCGCCCGGCGCGAGGCCGGTGCGCAGCAGCTCGCGCAGCAGCGCCTGGAGAAGCAGCGGGTTGCCGCCGGTGGCCCGGCGGCAGGCGTCGGCGAGACCGGGGTCCGGCTGCTCGCCGGTGAATGCGGTGAGGAGGTAGCCGACGCTGTCCGTGGTGAGGCCCCGCAGCACCACGCGGCGGTGGAAGAACGAGGCGACCCCGGCCGGCGTCTCGGCCCCCTGCCGGTCCCCGCCCCCGCCCGCGGGACCGGGCCGGTCCACGCCGAGGGTGGCCAGCAGGACGACGGGCAGGCCCTCCAGACGGGCCGTCAGATAGCCGAGCCAGCGCAGCGACAGGGCGTCCGTCCACTGCAGGTCGTCGATGGCGACCAGCAGGGGAGCGTCCGCCGTGGCGGCCGTGATCAGCCGGTGCACCGCGGCGGCCTGCTCGGCCCCGGCGGTGCCGTCGGCGTCCCCGGCTGCCGGGTCCTCCCGGACCGCCTCCGCGCCCGGCAACCGGTCGCGTATCTGGTGCAGGACGCCGTGGTCCCGGCTCCGCTCGCCGGGTCTGGCGCGCGCGGAGACCGTCGTGAAGCCCCTGCTCCGGGCGGTCTTCAGTGCGGCGCGCACCAGGTGCGACTTGCCGGCGCCGATGCCGCCCTCCAGCAGCAGGCTGGCCCCCATTCCGGCTTCCGCGGCGGACAAGGCCCCGTCCAGGGCCGCTGTTTCGTTGTCGCGACTGAGCAACAGTCTTTCCCTCCCCTCGTACCTGCCGGGCCGTCACTGCGCCCGGTCTCCGGTGCCCCGCGCGTCAGAACCCGTCGAAGACCCCGTGTTCGTGGCGCCCCCGCCAGGAGTCGGTCGCCACGCCCTTGAGGACGACCTGGACCACGTCCTCCGCGAGCGTCGGGGTCACCGGCAGGTGCCCGAAGAGCACCCGGTAGTACGTGGTGGAGGCGAGCATGTCCAGCAGCAGGTCGATGTCGGCGTCGGGCCGCAGGTCACCGCGCCGGATCCCGCGCCGCAGCGCCTCGGCGGTCGAGGCCCGGCGCGTGTGGAAGAAGCGCTCCAGGAACAGGCTCTCCAGCTCCGGGTGGTCGGCGAGGTCGGCCACGAGGGCGGGCAGGACGCGCCGCCCGAGCGTGGTGCCGAACGCCTGGCTGAGCGTGCCGATCCCGGCGATCAGGTCGCAGTGGGTGCAGCCGGTGTCCGGCGTGGGGGTGGTGCCCACCGTGGTGACCAGCGCGTCCACGACCAGGTGCTGGCGGGACTGCCAGCGCCGGCGCAGGGCCGGCTTGCTCGTCCCCGCCCGGGCGGCCACCGCTTCGAGGGTCAGGTTCCCGTAGCCCGACTCGTTGAGGAGCTCCATCACCGCGGCGGGCACGGCCGCGTCGATGCGCCCGTCCCGTGGCCTTCCTGTGCGCTGCTGCGTGCCGGGGCGCGGATCCCGCGCTTCGGCCACCGCGCCGTTAGGGGTGTTCACCATGCGGCCAGTATAGGTAAGCTGCAATTGATTCCGTCCCGGAACGTAACGAAACTTGGTGCTGGAGGTCGTGGTGTCACAAGAGGTGAACCAGCTGGCGGAGGGGGCCGGAGCCCCGGCGGCGCCTTCCGGGGCGGACCGCGCCGCCCCGCCGGCGGAGAGCGTGTTCGCCGGGGCCTACCGGGCGCTGACCCTGGGCGTCGTCCTCTCCGTGAGCATGGTCGCCTTCGAATCCCTGGGCGTGGCAACGGTGTTGCCCGGCATCGCCGCCGACCTCGGCGGACTCGGCGCCTACGGCTGGGGTCTGTCGGCGCTCATGCTCGCCAACGTCGTCGGCACGGTGGTCGCCGGCCGTACCGCCGACCGGCGCGGGCCCGCGGGCTCCATGGCGGCCGGGATGCTGGTCTTCGCCGCCGGCTGCGCGGTGGCGGGCGCGGCCTCCGGCTGGCCGCTGTTCCTCCTCGGAAGGGCGCTGCAGGGCCTAGGGGTCGGGGCCGTCATGAGCATGGCCTACACGGTGATCGGACTCGCCTACCCCGAACGCCTCCGGGCGCGGATGTTCGCCCTGCTCTCCTCCGCATGGACCGTCCCCTCGCTGATCGGCCCCGTGATCGCCGGCACCCTCGCCGAACTCGCCGGGTGGCGCGGCGTGTTCCTGCTGATGCTGCCCCTGATCGCCGGTGCCGCCGCCCTCACCCTGCCGGGCCTGCGCCGCCTCGGAGGCCCCTCCGGCACCACCGGCAGCGACGCCCCCGCAGGCCCCTGGTGGAAGAGCCCGCTCGCCGCCGCCGTCCTCCTCACCGCCGGCACCGCCCTTCTTCTGCAGGCCCTGCTGCTCAAGAACCCCGTGCTGCTCGTCGTGCTCGCCCTCGCCGGCGCGGCCGTCGCCGTACCGGCCCTGCGCCGGGTGACCCCGCCCGGAACGCTGAGCCTGCGCCCCGGCACCGGCGCCGGCATCGGCATCCGCTTCCTGCTGTGCGGCGTGTACTTCGGCAGCGAGGCCTTCCTCCCGCTCGGCCTGCAGGAACTGCGCGGCGTCAACGCCTCCCTGGCCGGACTCGGCCTGTCCGCCGGTGCCATCACCTGGGTCGCCGGCTCCGCCTGGCAGGCCCGGCGCGACGGCCGGCCGGGCGGTCGCACCGGCAGCGTCACCCTCGGCTTCACCGTGCTGCTCGCCGGGCTCGCCGTCATGGCCGCGGCCGTCCTCGTCCCCGCCGTGCCCCCGCTCCTCGCCATCGCCGGCTGGGCCCTCGGCGGCATCGGCATGGGCATCGGCTTCAACGCCGCCACCACCGACACCCTCGAACAGGCCCCCGCCGCCCAGCAGGGCCTGGTCAGCGGCTCCCTGCAACTCGCCCAGACCCTCGCCACCGCCCTGGTCTCGGGCATCGGCGGCGCCGCCGTCGCCATGGCCCACCACCACGGCGCGACGACCCGGGCCGGGCTGCTGTTCACCTTCGCGCTCACCGCGGTGCTCGCCCTGGCGGGCGTGCTCGTCTCCCGGCGGCTGCGCCCCGCCCCGGCCGGCTGACCCGCCGACTGCCCCCCCGCAAGCCTCTTGCGACCCCTGAACGCACGTCCCCTCAAGGCCCATCCGTCAAGGCCCACCCGTCAAAAAACGAAGGAAGGAGTCCCACCGTGGAGAACGTACTGCTGCTGGGGCTGAGCGCCCCCACCGACGACGACCCCTACGGCGACCCGCTGCTGCGCGCCCTCTCGGCCCCCGGCGCCTCGGGCACCCGGCTCGTCGTCAGCACGGCGCCGTCCGTCCTGGCCCGCGCGGGCAGCGGAATCGTCGCCCCCTCGCACCCCGTGGCCGACGCGCTGCGCCAGATGGCCTCGCTCGCCGACGGCATCGTCCTCACCGCCCCCGAGTCGGACGCCGCGCCGCCCGACTCACTGCGTACGCTCATCAACTGGCTGACCTGGCCCGCCGAGGGCTCCCCGCTCGCCGGCAAGCCCGTGGCGGTCATCACCACCTCCACCGCCCCCGCGGCCGAGCCCGACGCCTACTGCGAGGCCGAGCGGATGCTGTTCACCGCCGGCGCCACCATCATCGGCCCGCGCACCGTCGTGCCGCGCGTCGACCGTGCCCTGCGCGAGGAGCCCGACGGGCAGGCGACCTTCAGCGACCCCGGCGCGGCCGTACGGCTGCTGTTCCACATCCACCGCACGGCCGCCGCCGCCCGCGAGCACTCGGGCCTGCCGCCCGCGGACGACTTCAAGCCCTGGCTCCTGTGACGGGGGCCTCCGGCGGATCACGGAGGCCGCGCCCCGGGCGTGCACCGCGATCCGCCGGACCGGCGGCCGTCAGCCGTCAGCCGGCGATGCAGCGCAGCATCACCAGCGGCGGGTTGGCCAGGAAGTCCTCCCAGAACTCCGCGCCGTACAGCCTGACGCCCTCCTCGGGCACCTCCAGCGGCACCCACGTGACGTCCCGGAACCCGGCCGCCCAGAGCGCCCCCTCGCAGACCTCGCGCCGCGGGTAGTTGGTCACGAACTCGACGGGCGACTCCAGGAGCGCCGTGATCCGCACCCGCGGCCCCACCTCGCCCTCGGCCACCCGCTCGTAACGGAAGCCGTACTTCTCGGTCGGCGGCCCGTCGAAGCGGTAGTCCGGCGCCTGGGTGAGCACGTAGAACGCGCCGCCCGGCCGCAGGCTGCGGTGCACGCCCCGGCACATCCACTCCATCGTGGCCGCGTCGTCCGCGTAGTTGAGCAGGTAGACGGCCGTCGCCACGTCGAAGCGGCGGTCGAAGACGGGCAGGTCCGACCCGTCGGCCACCCGGTAGCGCACGCCGAGGGGGCTGCGCTCCTCGATGGCCCGCGCCGCGGCCACCATCCCTTCGGAGACGTCGACGCCGAGGACGTCCGCCGCGCCGAGCCGCTTGGCCTGCCGGGTGTAGAAGCCGGTGCCGCACGCCAGATCGAGGACCGACCGGCCGGTCAGGTCCCCGAGCATCCGCAGAAAGCTGGCCGACTCCGGATAGCGGGCCATGGGCAGCGACTTGAAGCCCTCGTAGGCCTCGCCGATGTCGTCGTACTGCTTGACGGTCATGTGACTTCCTTCCCGAGGGGGGTGTCCGCGCGGGGCGCGGACGGGCGTCGGCGCAGCCGGTCGCCGGCCAGGGCCATGCGCCTGCCCTGGTGCCGCGCGGCCGCGAGCGCCTGCACGGTCGGCAGGGCCCCCGCCGACCGGGTGTGCGACGTGCCGTACGGGTTGCCGCCCGCCTCGAAGACCGCGGGGTCGGTGTAGCCGGGCGGCACCACCACCGCACCGGAGTGGTGCAGCACGTGGTGGAGGGAGAGCAGGGCCGACTCGCTGCCCGCGTGCGGCCGCGCGGTGGAGACGAAGCCGCTGGCGGGCTTGCCGGCGAGCGGCCCCGGCCCGGCCGGGGGCTCCAGCGACTGCAGGAAGCCCAGCAGCGGCGCGGCCACGGCGCCCGCCCGCGCCGGGGCGCCGAAGACCACCGAGTCCGCCCACGCGACGTCGTCCGGGCCGACGGCGGCGGCGGGCGGGGCCCCGCCCGCCCGGGCGGGCAGCCCCGACTCGCGCCGGACGCCGGGCCCCACGAGCCGGCGCAGCCGCACCTCGGCGCCGAGCTCCCGGGCCCCGGCCGCGCACTCCTGCGCCAGCAGCCGGACCGTCTCGTCCTCGGCGCAGTGCACGACCGTCACGCGGCCGCGCTCCCCGCGGCCCCCGGCCCGCGGGCGGTCCTCCGCGGGGCGGCGCGGCCGCGCCCGGCCGGCCGCGGCGGCCAGCCGGTGGCCCAGCGCCCAGGCCGCGGCCAGGTCGTCCTCCGCGACGGAGCCGTCGCGCAGGGCGGTGACGGCCAGCCCGTACGGATTGCCGCCCGCGCCGTGGAAGGCCGGGTCGCCGGGCTCGGTGCCCAGCACCCAGGACCCCCAGTGGTAGACCGACTGATACAGCGTCAGCAAGGTGGCCTCGCGGCCGCCGTGCAGACACGTCGCGGCCGTCATGCCCGTCACCACCCGGTCGGCCAGCAGCCCCTCGCACCACAGCTTCGACGTGCTGTCCAGGAACCGCTTGAACGCGGCGGAGACGTTGCCGAAGTACGTGGGCGAGGCCAGGACGAGGCCGTCCGCCCACAGCACGTCCTCCGGCGCCGCCACGCCGTCCGGCAGTCCGGGGCCCGGCTCGTCGCCGGCGACCCGCAGCAGCCGCACCTGCGCGCCCCGGGCCCGCGCCCCGGCCGCCGCCGCCCCGGCCAGGGCCCGCATGGTGCCCCGGCGGCTGTGGTAGACGACCGCGACCCGAGGGGTCACGGCGCCTCCTCCGGCTCCGGCCCGCCGGGCAGCGGACGGGCGCGCAGCACCAGCCGCACGTCGTCGCCGAGCCGGCCGGCCTCGTCCAGCTGCAGGCGCAGCGCCTCGCTCAGGGTGCCGGCCCCGAACCCGTCGAGCACCGCGCGCCCGTCGCCGCCGAGCAGCAGCGGGGCGACGTAGGCGACCACGCGGTCGAGCATGCCGCGCGCGGCGAACTCCGCGGCCAGCCGCGCCCCGCCCTCCAGCAGCACGGAGCGCAGTCCCCGCTCGTACAGCGCGTCCATCAGTGCCGTCAGGTCCAGCCGCCCGCCGGCCTCGGGGAGGGCCAGCACCGTGTGTCCGTGGGGAAGGGCGGGCGGGGTTGCGGACTCGCCGACGACCACCAGGGTCGGGGCCGCGTCGTCCAGGACGCGTGCGCCGGGCCTGATCGCGCCGGTGCGGTCCAGCACGACGCGCAGCGGCGGCCGGCCCGTCACGCCGTGCCGCAGCCCCAGGTGGGGGTCGTCCGCGCGGAGCGTCCCCGAGCCGACGAGCACCGCGTCGTGCGTGGCGCGCAGCGCGTGCGCGTCGGCACGGGCCTCGGGGCCGGTGATCCAGCGCGAGGTGCCGTCGGGCGCCGCCGAGCGGCCGTCGAGGGACCCGCCGAACTTCCAGGTCACGCACGGCCGGCCGAGCCGGGTCGCGGTCAGCCACAGCTCGTTGGCCCGCTCCGCCTCCTCGCGCAGCACGCCGCCCACGACCTCGGTCCCGGCGGCCCGCAGCCGCTCGGCGCCGCCCGCGTGGCCGGGGACGGGGTCCGGCACCGCGTACACCACCCGCTTCACCCCGGCCGCGAGCAGCGCGTCCGCGCAGGGGCCCGTACGGCCCCGGTGGGCGCACGGTTCCAGGGTGACCACGGCGGTCGCGCCCCGGGCCCGGTGCCCCGCGGCGGCCAGCGCCTCGACCTCGGCGTGCATGTGGCCCGCGCCCCGGTGGTAGCCCTCGGCCACGGTGGCGCCGGACGCGTCCAGGAGGACGCAGCCCACGACGGGGTTGGGGCTGGTGCGGCCCAGCGCGGTCACCGCGAGCTCCAGGGCCCGGCGCATCGCCTCGCGTTCCGCCGGAGTGGCGGCGGGCGCGGCCGTCACGGCGTCTCCGCGAGCCGGAAGCCCATGGCGTAGATCTCGCGCTTGTACCAGCCGTGCCGGCGGCGGCAGCGGGCGAGGTCGCCGAAGCGGGTGAAGCTGCCGCCGCGGGCCACCCGGTAGGCGCCCTCGGCGACGGCGAGGTCGTCGGCGACCTCCTCGCCGCCCGGGTAGGGGGCGTAGTCGCCGGCCACGTACTCCTCGACGTTGCCCGCCAGGTCGTACACGCCGAACGGCGAGCGGCCGGCCGGGAAGATGCCGATCGGCGTCGTCGTCAGCGGGCCCTCCTCGACGGTGTTCGCGGCCCCGGGCCGGAAGTCGTCGCCCCACGGGAAGGCGCGCCCGTCCCCGCCGGAGGCGGCGTACTCCCACTCGGCCTCGGTGGGCAGCCGGAAGCGGCGCCCCGTCCGGGCCGAGAGCCAGTCCGCGTACGCGTCGGCGGCCTCGGGACTCACCGTCCACACGGGGTGGTTGGCGCACTGCTCCGGGTAGACGCCGAAGCGCCAGCCGGTGGGCAGCTCGGTGCGGCCGGTGTCCTCCAGGAACAGCCGGTACTCGGCGTTGGTGACGGGGTACAGGGCGATGCGGTACGCCGCGAGGTCCGCCTCGTAGGCGGGGCACTCCTTGGCGATCCACTCCTCCTGGACGCCGGCGTGGCGCCAGCGGCCGGTGACCTCGGCCACCTTCCCGGGCTCCAGGCCGAGCCGGACCCGCGCGGCTGGGACGTCGGCCATCGGCGGGTCCTCGGGGCGCAGCCGGGGGTCGCCCGTCAGACCGAGGACGGTGCCGGCGGCGTACCGGCGGGCGAACGGCTCCGCGGGGTCCTGCGCCACGGCGACGAGGGCGTCCGGTTCCGCGGCGAGCAGGTCGCGGTGGCCGGCCAGGACGTGCTGCGGGCCGCGCGCCACGAAGGCGTCGGGCAGGCCCATCGCGGCCCGGTCGGTGAGCGTGTGGGGGTTGGCGAGGATGACCGGTGGCGTGCTGCTGGTCATGACGGGTCTCCCGTGGACGGTCGGAGGGGGTTTCCGGTCTGCGGCCCGCCGGCCTCGGCGCGGCGGAAGGTGCTCACGAGGTAGGCGAGGTCCCCGACGGCGCGCGGCACCCGGCAGGCCGCCACGAGGGCGAACCCGTGGGCGGCGGCCAGCGCGGTGAGCTGGGGCTCGGTGAACTCGCGGTACAGGCGGTTCCCCGCGTTCGCGTAGAGGCCGCCCTTGCCGTCCGCCGCGTGGAAGACGGAGAGCGTGAGGAGGCCGCCGGGGCGCAGCAGTTCGTGGATGCGGCGCAGGTACGGCCCGTACGTCCCCGGGTGCTGGTGGTGGAAGCACCCGTTGTCCAGCGCGGCGTCGTACTGCGCGGTGCCGGGCAGGTCGAGGGCGGCGGTGGCGAGGAACCGGGCGCGGCCGGGGTGGCGGGCGGCGAGGGCCTCCCACTCGGGGGAGGCGACGAGGTCGATGCCGGTCACGCGGTGCCCGGCGGCCAGGAGCAGCCGGGCGTCGCGGCCGTGACCGGTGCCGATGTCGAGAACGTGAACGGAGCCGCCGGAGCCGCCGGGGCCGGGGGCGCCGGCCCGGGTGCTCGCGGTCCGTGCCCGGAGGGCGCTCATGAGGGCGCGCGGCGCCTGGCGCATCGCCTCCTCGCCGGTCCACACGTCGCGGCCGCGGGCGTAGTGCTCGCGGAAGTCGCTGTGCAGGAGGGCGGCGTAGGCGCGCTGGTCGGGCGGTACGGCGTCGGTGCGTTCGACCGTGTACCGGTCGGCTATGGAGTGGCTTGCGCCCATCGGTGCACGGTCCTGTCGTGTGCTCGTGGTGGTGCTGGTGCTGAGGTGGTTCCGGGTGCGGGCATGGGTCGCGGGGGGGGGGGGGGGCGCCCCCCCCCCCCCCCCCCCCCGCGACCGGTCGCCGGCCCGTCCTCAGACGGCGGGCGTGTAGTACACCTGGCCGTCGTAGGACGACGCGGCGAACGCCTTGCGCTCGGCGTCCCAGGTGAGGGACGAGATGCCCGCGGTGGTCGGGCGGACGACGGTGGTCCACGCGCCGGCGGTGCGGTCGTAGAGCGCGATGCGGCCGTTGTAGCTGCCGGAGGCGATCACCCGGCCGTCCGCGGAGGCGGCGACGCACTTGATCGAGTGGGTGTGCGGGGTGTCGAGGACCTCGGCGCGCTGCTCCGGGTCCCAGACGCGCAGCTTCAGGTCGCGGCTGACGCTGGCGAACCAGCCGTCGCCCAGGCCGGCGCAGCCGTTGGCGATCCGGTCGTGCGCGTCCTCGATGGTGGCGACCTTGGTGAGGTCGGAGATGCGGTACCAGGTCGCGGAGGCGTCGGCGGCCACGGAGAAGATGAGGTCGCCGGAGACCGCGACGCCCTTGACGGCGTTGGTGTGCAGCGGCAGGTCCTCGACGTGCTCGGCCTCGCCGGCGCCGGTCAGGCGCAGCAGCAGGCCCTCGCCGGTGTAGGCGCCGACCACGGCGTAGGAGACGCCGTCGCGCTCGAAGGCCGCACCGCAGTTGAGCGGGGAGCGGTGCTGGTGGAGCTCACGGCCCGTCAGGGCGTCGAAGACCTTGCCGAGCTGGCCGCCCGAGAGGACCAGGCCGCCCAGCGGCGTGAGGAAGTTGCACAGGCTGCCGGTGCGGGCCACGACCTCGCCCTCGTGGTGCACGACACCGGTGTCGCCGCGGTGCACGATGCCCGCGTCGCCGATGGTCAGCGTGCCGGAGGGGGTGGGCAGCACGGCGTTGACGCCCTGGGTGGGGGCCACCTCGGCGGCGTCCCAGGTGCGGCCCTCGTAGTCGTAGCCGCGGTAGCCGGCGCCGAAGGTCGCGAAGACCAGCCGGGAGCCGCCCGCGAAGGCGCAGGAGCGGGGCCAGACGTCGTCGGGCAGGGCGGTGGTGTCGCGGCGCTCGGGGACGCCCGAGGCGACGTCCCACAGCTGCATGGTGCGGTCGTAGCTGAGGCTGACCAGCAGGTTGCGGGCGTCGTCGAGGACCAGGCGCTTGATGCCCGCCTCGTGGGCCGGCAGCACGGTGCGCTCGGTGGGGCCGACGACGATGATCTGTCCCTCGTCGTTGCCCGCGAAGATGGTGCCGCCGGAGGAGATGGCGATGGTGTCGGTTTCGATGCCGTCCATGTCGAGGTCGGCGACGAGCCCGCCGGTCTCCAGCGACCAGCGCTTGATGGTGCCGTCGTCGCTGGAGGAGATCAGCTCGTCGGCGTCGCGGGCCCACTCCACCGAGATGACGTCGGCGGTGTGCCCGGCGAAGCGGGCGACGAGGGTGCCCGAGAAGTCGTAGACCCGCACCCGGTGGTCCCGGGAGGCGGTGGCTATGAGCTCCTTGGACGGGTGGAAGACCGACATCTCCACGTCGTCCTCCTGGTCGGCGAGGACCGCGACCAGGCGCAGGTCCGGCACCGTCCACAGGCGGGCGGTGTAGTCGCTGGAGGAGGTGACCAGGTGGCGCCCGTCCGGGGAGAACGCGCACTGGTTGGCCAGGTGGTCGTGGAAGGAGCGGGCGAGGGCCGTTCCGGTCTGCTGGTCCCAGCAGATGACCTGGTTGTCGTAGCCGGCGGTGGCGACGTAGGCGCTCTGCCACGCCGCGATGCCGCTGATGGGTCCCCGGTGCTGGATCACGCTGTTCCTTCCACGAGTTCGATCGAGTGGCCGCCGTACTCGGCCTTGGCCCGCAGGTAGTGGTCGTTGTTCTCGTTACGGAAGATTCCGGTACGAACCTGCTCCACGACCTCGATGCCGTACGCGGCGAGCTGCGCGGCCTTGTCGGGGTTGTTGGTGTGCAGCCTGATCCGGGTCACGCCGAGGGCCTGCAGCATCTGGGCGGCCGAGCGGTAGTCCCGCAGGTCGTCCGAGAAGTTCAGCTCGCGGTTGGCGGCGAACGTGTCCAGGCCCTGGTCCTGCAGGCGGTAGGCGTCGAGCTTGTTGTACAGGCCGATGCCGCGGCCCTCCTGGCGCAGGTAGAGCAGGACGCCGCCGGACGCGGCGAGCAGCTGCATCGACTCGGTCAGCTGCGGACCGCAGTCGCACCGCGCGGAGCCGAAGACGTCTCCGGTCAGGCACTCGGAGTGCAGCCGGACCAGCGGGACGTCCGCGATCGGTCCGAACTGCACCGCCACGTGCTCGAGCCCGTCGCCGAGCCCGGTGAACGTCACCATCTGGCCGGGCGTCCAGGCCCCGTCGGCGCGCTGCACGGGTATCTCGACGCGGGCTCTGATGCCCACGGACCCCTCAGACGGTTCCACCGACGCCCCGTGCAACGGGGTGTCCTCCCCATTGAGTGTTTTGGGCACTGCTTCCTCCCGTAGAGCGAGCACGCCCCGAACCCCAGGGCGCAGTCACAGCATGAATGCGGAGGGCAGCGCGGACAGCACGGTCCGTACCGGTACGGGTACCGAGATCATTTGACAGCGGTACCGAACCATCCGGTCTGTTTGGTTTGGAAGGCCGAAGGTTTCAGGGGCCGGTGACGTCCTGGAGCCTAGGGGAGCCGGAGGCGAAGATCCGGCGTTTGCGATCACCCGTGCGGACGGGCCGGCTCCGGCTTACTCTTTCGGGCTAACTCCACGCCGAGCGGGAACCGCATCGGGGCCCCGCTCGGGCACCTCGCGCAGGGGTACCGCGACCTGCGCAACCGCCCTCCGCGGGAGGCCCCGCGCTGCTACCGTCGCGCGGCATGGAGCAGCTCTTCAGCGACGACGAACTCGCCCTCATCACGGCGGCCGCGCAGGAGTCGGGGATGGACCCGCGCGACTGGGTCCGCGCCGTGGTCCTGCAAGTCCTCACCGACGACGCCTACTTGGAGGACGATCCGCCGGCATCCGGCGGCCACCGCCAGGGGGACGGCCGCCCGCCGTACCGGGCCGACATGGAGCACGCGGTCTGGCCGGTCACCACGCACCGCGGCTCCGGGCGGAACATGCACGAACTGCACCACGCCGGATGCTGGGTACCGAAGGGAGGCGAGGTGACCATGTCCACGGCGCAGGCCCGCGAGGAGCTCCTCGCGCGCAACGCCCTTCCCTGCGAGGCGTGCCAGCCGGAACGGTTCCTTACCCCGCTGGTCTAGCCGTCCGCCGCAAGTGCTGCCGAGCGTGCGGCGGCCCGTGTACGGCTCCCGGGCCGGGGTGCGTGCACGGGCCGCCCGTGCGCCGTCCCCGCTGCTGCGCGGACGGCGCCGGCTGTTACGCGGAGGCCGTCACCGGCTCGCTCTCCGGGGCGAGGAGGGAGGTGACGTGGCCGGCCAGCCCCTTCGCGGTGGGGTAGTTCCACAGCACGGTCACCGGCAGCCGCACGCCTAGCAGCTTCTCCAGCCGGGCGCAGACCCGCATTGACATCACCGAGTCGAGCCCGAGGTCGGTCAGCGGCCGCTCCGGGTCGAGTTCGCCGGCGGGCATCTTCATCTCGCGCGCCAGCCGCCCCGTGATCTCCTCCTGGACGCGGGCGGCGAGCACGTCCGGCGGCAGCTCCCGCCACCGCGCCGGGTCGTCCCCGGCGCCGGCCTGTGCGCCGTCCGCGGCCTGCGGCTCCGGGCCGGCGGCGGCCGCGCCGTCGTCCGCCGCGGCGCCGTGCTCGTGGAGCGCCCCGAAGCGCGTCCCCGGCAGCCAGGCCCGCAGCCGTCCCTCTTCGTCGCTGATGACGATGTCCACGGTGTCCGTCGCCGGGTCCACGAGGCGGATGTCGACCCAGCCGGTCTCGGGGGCCTCGCCCACCACCCGGACCTCGCGGATGTGCGCGGGCATCCGGACCGCGGGCGGCCCGCCGTAGATGACGGGGACGATGCCCAGCGCGGCGTCCAGCAGCGGCGCCCACGTGACCTGGTCGCCGGGCACCGCCGGCGCGTGCACGCGGGCACGGAGGACGCCCTCGCCGGTGAGCAGCTCCTCGACCGTCCACGGCCAGGCGATGCCCTCCACGCCGATGGCGTCCAGGCGCCCGATGACGACCGACGGGTCGGCGGCCGTCAGGCCCTCGGGTGCGGTCACGGACACCATGCCCGCCGGGAAGGGCGGCGCGTCCGCGGCCATCGTCGACGAGGTGGTGTGCGTCAGCCAGTTGCCCGGCCCGGTCGCACCGGAGGGGCCCGTCGGCCGGGTGCTCAGCCGCAGCGTCAGCCCCTCCTGGACGACCTGCACCTCGCGCGGCGTCGCCAGGGCCACCGGGAACTTCAGCGAGACGCCGAAGAGCGCCTTGCTGCCGCCCTGACCCGGGGCGGCCTCCAGGAACGTGTGGATGATCGAGGAGGCGGGGACGATCGACGTGCCGTGCAGGGCGTGGCCGCCGGGGAACGGCCGCACGGAGTCGTCCAGGTAGGTGTTCCAGACGCGCAGGGGCGTCGTGCCGGCCACGTCGACCGGCGGGCCGAGCAAGGTGTGCCCGGTGACGTCGTGCCCGTGGGCGACGACGGCACCCGCCGGCAGCACCGCGTCGGTCCAGTAGCGGCGGTGCTGCCAGGCGATCGGGGGCAGCTCCGCCATCCGGTCCGCCGGGTAGTGGGCGGTCCAGTCGACCGCGGCGCCGTGGCTGTGCAGCGCGGCCAGGTTCAGCAGCAGCGTGCGCAGTTCGGGCCGGTTGCGGCGCAGGCTGTGGGCTACGTGGCCGCCCGCCACCTCCAGGTGGTCCAGCGTCTCGCCGACGGAGTGGGAGACGACGGGGTGGGGCGAGACCTCCAGGAAGCGGCGGTGCCCGTCCTCGGCGGCGGCGGTGACGGCCTGGGCGAGGCGCACGGGGTTGCGCAGGTTGGCCACCCAGTAGCCGGCGTCGTGGCGGGCCCGGGCGCGCGGGTCGTCGAGCGCGGTGCTGTACAGGGGCACCTCGGGCATGCGCGGCCGCAGGTCCGCGAGGGCCTCGCGCAGCGCTTCCGTCAGCGGGTCCATGTGCGCGCTGTGGAAGGCGACGTCGGAGTTGACGGGCCGGACGGCTATGCCCTCGGCTCCCCAGTCCCGGACGAGGGCGGCGACCGCCTCCGTGTCGCCCGAGACCACGGTGGAGCCGGGGGAGGAGGCGATCGCGGCGCAGACCGCGGGGTGGCCGGCCAGCCGGGCGGCCGCGTCCTCGAAGGGCAGCGCGGCCATGGCCATCGCGCCCTTGCCCGCGACCCGGCGCAGCAGCGCGGACCTGCGCCCGCTGAGCCGCGCACCGTCCTCCAGGGTCAGTGCGCCCGCGGCGACCGCCGCGGCGATCTCGCCCACCGAGTGGCCGATGACGGCGGCGGGCCGGTGTCCGTACGAGCGCCACACCTCGGCGAGCCCGACCTGCACCGCGAAGATCATCGACTGGGCGCGGTCGACGGCCTCGAAGTCCCCGGAGACGATCGCCTGCCGCGGCGAGAAGCCCAGCTCGGTGCGGAACACCGGCTCCAGGCGGTCGATGACGCCGGCGAACACGGCGTTGTCCGCGAGCAGTTCGCGGGCCATCCCGGGCCAGTGCGAGCCGTGCCCGGAGAACACCCACACCGTCCCGTCGCCGGTGCCCGGCCGGACGGTGCCCTCGGCGACGTTGTCCTGCTCCTCCCCTTCGGCCCCCTCAGCGACTGCCCTCAGGGCGGCCACGAGCTCCGCCCGGCCGTCCGCCACGACGGTGACCCTGTGGTCCAGGTGGGAGCGCCGGGTGGCCAGCGTGTGGCCGACCGAGGAGAGCGGGGTGTCGGGGTGGCGCTCCAGCCAGTCGGCGAGCCGGCACGCGTACTCGGCGGCTCCCGCCCGGTTCCGGTAGGACAGCGGGAAGAGCCGCGGCCCGCCCGCCGGCGGCTCCGCCCCGGCGGGCCCGGCGGGCTCGGGCGCCTCCTCCAGGACGACGTGGCCGATCGTGCCGCCGTAGCCGTACCCCGAGACGCCCGCGCGCCGCGGGGCGTCGCCCTTGGGCCAGACCTGGTGCTCGGTGACCAGCCGCAGCCCCCACTCCTCCCACGGGATGTCCGGGCTGGGCTCGCTCGTGAGGACCGTCGCCGCCATCTCGGCGTGCTGCAGCATCAGCGTCGACTTGATGATGCCCGCGACGCCCGAAGCCGGCTCGGCGTGCCCGATGTTGGACTTCACCGAGCCGATCCAGCAGGGCTTGCCGGCGGGCCGGCCCGCGCCGAAGACCGCATGCAGCCCGGACGCCTCGACCGGGTCGCCGAGCCGGGTGCCCGTGCCGTGCGCCTCTATGTAGCCCGCGGTCGCCGGGTCCAGACCCGCCCGCTGCCAGGCCAGCCGCAGCAGGTCGCGCTGCGCGTCGGGGTTGGGGGCCATGATGCCGCTGGTCCGGCCGTCCTGCGCGACGGCCGTGCCCTTGATCACGGCGAGGACGCGGTCGCCGTCGCGCGTCGCGTCGGACAGCCGCTTGAGGACGAGCACGCCGCAGCCCTCGGCCCGGCCGTAGCCGTCGCCCTCGGCGTCGAAGGGCTTGCTGCGCCCGTCGGGGGAGAGCGCGCCGGCCGCTTCGAGGGTGAGGGTGTAGGCGGGGGAGAGGATGATGTTCACGCCGCCGGCGAGCGCGAGCGAGGTCTCGCCCGCGAGCAGGGACTGGCAGGCCAGGTGGACGGCGACCAGGGAGGCGGAGCAGGCCGAGTCCAGCACGAAGCTCGGCCCGTGCAGGTCCAGCACGTGCGAGACGCGGTTGGCGATCCCGGTCAGCTGGGCGCCGATGCCCGTCCACGGCTCGATCCGGGGCAGGTCCTCCAGCAGCCGGCGCCCGTAGTCGTCCGAGCAGGTGCCGATGTAGACCCCGGCGTCGGATCCGGCCACCGAGCGGGGCGCCATGCCCGCGTGCTCCAGCGCCTCCCAGGCGACCTCCAGCACCAGCCGCTGCTGGGGGTCCATCAGCTCGACCTCGCGCGGTGCGATGCCGAAGAACTCGGCGTCGAATCCGTCGACGGCGCCGATGAAGTTCCCCGGCCGTTCGGCCCTGCGCAGCGCTTCGGTGAACTCGGGGCTGATCCTGGTATAGGCGCGCCAGCGGTCCTCCGGAGTGGACTCGACGGAAACCTTGCCGCCGGTCAGGAAGTCCCAGAAGGATTCGGGCGAGTCGATACCGCCGGGGAAGCGGCAGCCGATGCCGACGAGGGCCACAGATTCTTGTGCGGGCATGCGTGTCAATTCCGTTCGTCTCAGCGAGCGTGATGGATGACAGGGCTTACGCATTGATGAATTCTTGATGGCTTCTTGATCAGCGCCGAAGCGCTCGTGCAACGTTCACACGTTGTCTCCGGGCGGTCCATGCAGGACGGGCGACATTGTCAAATCGAGAACCACAGGGTGTGCTGCGGGAACGTCAGACAGCTGCCGACGGAAGGGGGTTACTTGCGGTTACCCTCGATTTCAGGCCAGGAGAAGCGGCCGGTAGGCGACCGATTTTGCAGTACGTTCGACCGTGTCCCATGATTGTGACCGCGCGTCAGGCGGATGCCGGCGCTTCACGAGTGCGTGGTGCATGCGTTCTCGTTGAACAGTCAACCGGCGAGCGGTGAGCACCGGCTCCGCCCGGCCGGAAACCCATCCTCATTCTTGAGCTAGGCAAAGGCAGCATGCCCGTCCATCAGCTATCGGACCTCATACGTTATGTCCGTCACAACTCCCCGTTCTACGCGGATCTCTACGCGGACCTCCCGCCGGATGTGGACTGCCTCACCGACCTTCCGGTGGTCGAGCAGAGCGATTTCTGGGCCGCCAACACCCTGCACGCCAACCGGGTCCTGACCGCCCCCCTCGAAGAGGCCTCGGTCTTCAAGACCGGCGGCACGACCGGCGCCCCCAAATTCTCCTGCTACACCCGCGAGGAATGGCGGGAGTTCGTGACCGCCTTCGGCCACGGCCTCGTCGACGCCGGACTGCGCCCCGGCCACCGCGTCGCGGACCTCTTCTACGCCGGTGAGCTCTACGCCAGCTTCCTGTTCGTCCTCGACTCCCTCTCCCACGCCCCCGTGAGCAGCGTCCGCCTGCCCATCGGCGGCGCCGCCCCGCTCGAGTCGACCGTCCCCACGCTGCGCGACTTCTCCGCCGAGGTGGTGGCCGGCACCCCGACCACCCTGTGCCGCCTCGCCGAGCACCTGATCGCCGCGGGCGAGCAGCTCCCCTCCGTCGAACTGCTGTTCTTCGGCGGCGAAGCCCTCTTCGACGACCAGCGCCGCCTGCTGGCCGGCGCCTTCCCCAACGCCGAGGCCCGCTCCCTCGGCTACGCCAGCGTCGACGCCGGCCTCCTCGGCCGCCCCGTGCCCGGCCCGGACGCGCGCACGCACCGCGCCTTCACCCCGCACACCGTCGTCGAGATCCTCGACGACGCCACGGGCGAGCCCATCCGCGAGGCGGGCCGGCCCGGCCGCGTCGTCGTCACCCAGCTCTTCCGCCGCCTCATGCCCGTCATCCGCTACCCCGCGGGTGACCGCGCCGAGTGGACCGATCCCGGGGCGGGCGTCTTCCGCATCCTCGGCCGCGCCGAGGAAGGCGTGCGCGTCGGCCCCGTCTCGCTCTACTCGCAGGACGCCCAGGCCGCCGTCGCCGCCGCCGACCACGACGGCCGCGTGGTGGGCATGCAGCTCGTCGTCCGCCGCTGGGAGGGCCGCGACGGCCTCGTCCTGCGCCTCGCCGTGTCCCCCGACGACCCCGGCTCCGGGGACCCGGCCGGGCTGGACGCCCTCGCCAAATCCGTCGTGACGGAGCTCGAGGAAGCCCGCCCCTTCTACCCCGACGCCGTCGCCACGGGCTTCGTCCACCCCCTCTCCGTCGAGTGGGTGCGCCACCGGGACCTCGCCGTCAACCCGCGCTCCGGCAAGCTGGTCCGCGTCATCGACGAAAGGCCCACGGCATGACCGCCGCCCCCGCGGCCGGCAGCCGGCTGCCGCTCGTCCTGCGCAACCGCGCCTTCGGCGCCGTCTGGCTCGGCCAGGTCCTCACCCAGGCCGCGGTCCGCATGTTCCAGGTCGGCGTCTCCTGGTGGCTCGTCGCCTACGCGGTCTCCGGCGGCAACGGGCTCGCCTCCGGCCTCTTCATGGCCGTCAGCACCCTGCCCGCCGTGGCCCTCGCTCCGGTCGTCGCGCGGGCGATCGGCCGCTTCGCCCACCGCTCGGTGCTGCGCGGCGCGGCCGCCGGCGCCGCGGTCGCCGCGACCGCGCTCGCCGTCTGGGCCTACGCGAGCGACCTGCCGATCGCGGCCGCCTACGCCGCGACCCTCGTGCTCGCCACCTGCCAGGCCTTCTTCGACCCCTGCCTGACCACCTCCGTGCCCGAGCTCGTCGACGACGAGGACATCGAGGCCGCGACCGGCTTCGAGCTGTCCACCCAGTCCCTCGCGAGCCTCGGCGGCGCCCTCCTCGGCGCCCTGATCGTCGACCGCGCCGGCATCCCCGGCCTCGCCGCCGGATGCGCCGCCGCCTACGCGTGCGCCGCCGTGCTGATCGCGGCCGTCCGCTTCCGCACGCCGGACGCGACCGGCGACGGCACGGAGACCGGCGACGCGGCCGGGCCGCGGACGCTGCGCCAGGTCCTGGCCGGGCTGCCCTTCGTCCGCGCCATCCTCGTCTGCTTCACCGCGGCCAACCTCTTCACCACCGCCGTGTTCATCGTCATGCCGCTCTACACCAAGTCCGTGCTGCACGGCGACGGTTCGACGGTCGCCCTGCTGGAGGCCTCGCTGGGCACCGGCACCCTCATCGGCTCCTTCACCGGCGCCCGCATCCCGGGCCGGCCCACCACCGTCGGCTCCGCCTGCCTCGGCGCGATGGCCCTCGCCCTCGCCGTCCCCGGCATCATCGGCGAACGGCCCGTCATCGCGGGCGCCCTCGCCGTCACCGGCTGGTGCGTCGGCGTCATCGGCGTCCGCTTCGTGGCCCTCTTCCAGCGCCTCGTGCCCGCCGGCGACAAGCCCGCCTTCTTCGCCGTCATGCAGGCCGTGCTCGGCGCCACCTTCCCCCTGGCCTCGCTGCTGTTCGGCCTGCTGGGCGACCACCTGTCCGCCCAGACCCTGTGCCTGATCCAGGCCGCCGGCCTGGTCCCCGCGGCCTGCGTCCTGGCGCTGCTGCGCGAGGGCCCCGCGGACGGCACCCCGGCCGGGACCGCGGAGGAGCACGCGGAAGAGCCCGCGACGACGTCCGTGACGGAGTCCGCCGGCAGCGCCCCCCGCCCCCCAGCGGTGGCCGCCACCGCGGGAGGCGACCGGTGAACCCCGCCCCAGCCGTCTCGCAGGCCACCCCCGGCGACATCGCCGACCTCCGCCAGCTCTACTACGCCGTCTACGGCCCGCACTACCCCACGGCCCTCGGCACCGACCCCGCCGTGATGGCCCGTCTCATCGAGGACCCGCACACCGTCTGGCTCGTCACCCGCTGCCCGGACACCGGCGCCCTCACCGGCTCCGCCGCGGTGCACTCCGAGCCCGGCAGCCGCCTCGGCCGCCTCGAAGGGCTCGCCGTCCACCCCGCCCAGCGGGGCTCGGGCATCGCCGGCCTGCTCACCGACACCCTGTGCCGGCGCACCCTCGACGCCGGCCGCCTCGACTCGGTCTACGCCACCGTCCGCACCGTCAGCGCGGGCCCCCAGCGCGTCGTGAGCCGCCACGGCTTCCGCCCCATGGGCGTCCTGCCCAACGCCGTGGACCTCGTCAGCCGCGAGAGCCTCGCGCTCTACGCGCGTTACTCGCCCGGCGTGCTGGAGCGCCGCGCCCCGGTCGCCGAAGTGCCCGGACCGCTGCTCCCCCTGCTGCGCACGGCGGAGCGGACCCTGGGCATCAGCTACGCGGACACCCGCGCCACCGAGCCCGCTCCGGCCCCCGCCGCATCCCCGGCCGCGGAACTGGAGATGATCGAGGCGCCGGCCTTCGTCCGCCGCCGCTTCCAGGAACGCTTCCCCGACGCCGGCCGCTGGTTCTACCCCCTGCACACCCCCAACGTGCTGCTCGTCCCCGACGACGGCAGCTTCGAGGTCTACGCCTGCCTCAACCGGGCCGGCGGCTACTGCGCCCTCGTCGCCGGCCACCCCGGCCCGGCGGCCGCGGCCGCGCACCTCGAACCGATCACCCGCACCCTGACCCGCGCCGGCGCCGGCTACGTCGAGGCCCTGCTCCCGCTGGACCGGCACGACCTGCTCTCCGCCGGCCTCGCCCAGGGCTTCATCCCCAGCGCCCTCTACCCGGCCATGCGCCGGGAGGGCGACGGCTTCCACGACTACGTCGTGATGTCCCGGACCACCGAGCAGATCGACTTCCGCGGCCTGGTCGCCGACGCGGCCCTGCAGCCCTTCCTGGATTCCTACGTATCGGCCTGGGCGTCGACGTATCTGCCCTCACGCGAGGTTGCCTCATGACACTCAAGACACCCCTCAATCCCCATCTCGCCCCGGTCACCGTCCCCGACCCGGACGCGCTCGCACACGTCCAGCGCCTGTGCGACCTGACCGACCCCTACACCTCCGGCCCGGCCGAGGAGGAGCTGTTCGCCGCCGCCATGGCCGAGAGCCACGCCTGGCACCGCGAGCGCTCCCCGTTCTTCCGCGACCTCCACGAGGCGACCGGCGAGGACACGCCCTACCGCGCGCCCCTCGTCCACGCGAACTTCTTCAAGCGGCACGAAGTGCTGTCCATCCCCCGCGAGGACGTCCACCTGCACCTGACGTCCTCCGGGACCACCGGGCAGAAGTCGCAGATGTTCTTCGACGAGTGGACCATCCGCTCCGCCCAGCGCATGGTCGCCCGCATCTTCGAGCGCAACGGCTGGATCACCCCCGACCAGCCGGTCAACTACCTGCTCTACAGCTACGAGCCCGCCCGCGACCTCAAGCTCGGCACGTCGTTCACGGACAACTACCTCTGCGACTTCGCCCCGGCCCGCCAGGTCGAGTACGCCCTGCGCAACACCGGCGGCGGCCACGAGTTCGACCCCTTCGGCTGCATCGCGGCCCTGCGCCGCTTCGCCGAGGACGACGCCCCCGTCCGCATCCTCGGCTTCCCCGCCTTCCTCTGGTTCACCCTGGAGCGCATGCGCGCCATGGGCCTGCCGCCCCTGAGGCTGCCCGCGGACTCGCTGATCATCCTCGGCGGCGGCTGGAAGGGACACACCGACCGGCAGATCGGCAAGCACGAGCTCTACGCGCGCGTCACCGAACAGCTCGGCATCCCCTCCGAGCGGATCCGCGACACCTTCGGCTCCGTCGAGCACTGCATCCCGTACATCGAGTGCTCCCACCACAACCTGCACGCGCCGGTGTGGTCCCGGGTGTTCATCCGCTCCACCCGCACCCTCGAACCGCTGCCGTACGGCGAGAAGGGCTACCTGCACCTCGTCTCCCCGTACATCACCTCCGTACCGGCCCAGAGCGTCGTCATGGGCGACCTCGCCTCCCTCCACCCCGGCGAGGAGTGCGGCTGCGAGCTGGACACGCCGTGGTTCACCATCCACGGCCGCGCCGGAGTGAGCCGCAACAAGAGCTGCGCGGTGGCCGCCGCCGAGCTGATGAAGGGAATGTCATGACCAACGCGGAGCTTTCGATGGACCCGGTGAACCACCACTACTGGCAGGGCGCCTTCATCGGCGACGACGAGGCCGCCCGCCGCCTGGAGACGCTGCCCGCCGCCGTCGAGCAGGCGCTCGCCGCCCCGCTCGACACCGAGACCGTGCTCGCCGCCTGCGACGCCCTGGCGCGGGCCCTGCGCGACGCGGCCCACCCGGTCCGCGCCCGCCTGGCGCCCCACGTGCCCGCCGGCGAGGACGCCGGCGCCCTGCTGGGCGAACTCGCCGCCTTCCTCGACCGCAGCGCGCTCAGCCGCAAGCTCCGCCGCGAACTGGGCGGCACCGCACCCCAGCGGCTGACCCGCCCCGACGCCAAGGAGACCGTCTACGAGGCGTGGGCCCCCGTCGGCCTCGTCGCCCACATCGCCCCCGGCAACGCCGCCACCGTCGCCCCGCTCAGCCTGATCGAGGGACTGCTCGCCGGCAACGTCAACGTCCTCAAGACCAGCAGCGCCGACACCCTCCTCGCCCAGCACCTCCTCGCCGAGCTCGCCGCCCTCGACCCGTCCGGCGCCATCGCCGAGCGCGTCATCGTGCTGCGCTTCTCCTCCTCCCGCCAGGACTGGCTGAAGCTCATGTGCGCCCCCGCCGACGCCGTCGCCGTCTGGGGCGGCGAGGCCGCCGTCGAGGGCGTCGCCGCCCACGTCCCGCCGGGCGCCCGCCTCGTCGAGTGGGGCCACAAGATCTCCTTCGCCTACCTCACGCGCGACGCGTGGGCCGACGAGGCGACCCTCGCCGCCCTCGCCGCCGACGTGTGCCTCTTCGAGCAGCAGGCCTGCTCCAGCCCCCAGGTCGTCTACCTCGACACCGAGGACGCCGACGAGGTCTTCGCGTTCGCGGAGCGCTTCGCCGCCGTGCTCGCCGGCCTGCCCCCGGCCGAAGGGGAGCCGCTGGACCCGGCCGAGGAGGCCGAGCTCACCACCACCGAGCTCATCGCCCGCCTGGAGGAGCACCTCGGCCTGACCCGCGTGCACGCCGCCCCCGACGGCTCCTGGCGCGTCATGGCCGACACCCGCCCGGCGCTGACCGCCTCCCCGCTGCACCGCAGCGTGTGGGTCAAGCCCCTGCCCCGCAAGGGCCTGATCGGCGCACTGCGCCCCATGCGCCGCTACCTGCAGACCGCCGGCATCGCCGGCAGCCGCACCGACGTCGCGGAGCTGTCCGCCACGGTCCTCGCCGCCGGCGCCACCCGCGTCACCCCCGTCGGCGCCATGACCGCCGGCTACTCCGGCGAACCCCACGACGGCGTCTACGCCCTCCAGCGCTACAGCCGCCGTGTCGCCGTCCAGGCCGACGAGCGCTTCGCCACCACGGCCTGCCTCGACGACCTGGCCCGCGCCGCCGACTTCCCGGCGCCCGCAGGCCCGCTGCTGGACAAGGCGGCCGTCCAGGACCGCAACCACGACGTCGCCCGCGGCGACGCCGAGCTGTACTTCCGCAGCGGCGGCAGCACCGGCGCCCCCGCCCTCTCCCTCTTCAGCTACGACGACTACGACACCCAGATGCACGCCGCCGCCCGCGGCCTGCTCGCCGCCGGCTACGACCCGGCCCGCGACCGCACCGCCAACCTCTTCTACTGCGGCGGCATGTACGGAAGCTTCATCAGCTTCTTCTCCATCCTGGAGCGGCTGGGCGGCGTCCAGATCCCCATGGCCGCGGGCCCGGACCACCGCGCCACCGCCGAGGCGATCGTCGCCTACGGGGTCGACACCCTCTTCGGCATGCCCTCCTACCTCTGGCAGCTGCTGCACGAGCAGGAGGAGGTGCTGCGCTCCTACGGCGGCCTCCGCAAGATCTTCTACGGCGGCGAGCACTTCACCGAGGAACAGCGGCGCACCCTCGCCGAGACCTTCGGCATCGAGGTCATCCGCTCCATCACCTACGGCAGCACCGACCTCGGCCCCCTCGGCTACCAGTGCACCGAGAGCACCGGCAGCGTGCACCACCTCCACGCCGACCTGCACACCCTGGAGATCCTCGACGTCGCCGCCGACCGGCCCGTCGAGCCGGGGGAGACCGGGCGCCTGGTCTTCACCACCCGCGCCCGCCGCGGCCAGCACCTCGACCGCTACGTCATCGGCGACCTCGGCCGCGCCCTGCCCGGCCGCTGCCCCTGCGGCAGCCACGCCCCCCGGTTCGAGCTCCTCGGCAGGCTCGGCGACGTGATGCGCGTCGCCACGTACTTCCTCAACTACCGCCGCTTCGTGGCGATCGCGGAGGAGAGCCTGCGCTTCGTGGGCGAACTGCAGGTCGTGCTCGGCAACGACGGCTCCCGGGAGAGCCTGACCGTCCGCATGGAGCGCACGGCCGCGACGGACGCCGCCGCGGCCCGGGAAGCCTTCCTCGCCGGCTACCCCGAACTGCGCACGGCCGTCGAGGAGAAGCTCCTCGGCCTCACCGTCGAAGCGGTCGACGGCGCGTCCCTGCACCGCACCCCCACCAGCGGCAAGCTGCGCACGGTGGTGGACAACCGGTAGCAGGAGGCCCCCGCGCCCCTGCCCGGCCTCGTCTGCACGCACGCTGCGGCCGTCCTCGGCCGTGGCGGCGTCGGCGAGGAGCGATCCGCGCCCCGTCAGGGGCGCGGGGAACTGCGCGACCAGCCACGGACGACCCGCAGTTACTCGACTGCACAGGCCGCGGAAGCATCCACCGGCCAGTCGGCCGCAAACGCCCGGGCGGGGTTCGCAACGAACACCCGCTGGGTGAAGTCCTCGCCGAGTTCGTCCGTCAACGCCGGCCAAAGCCGACGCAGCAGATACGACATGCCGGGGCCGCCCGCCGAAGCGCGGGCCGCGGCCGTCGTGGTGTCGCCGCCCAGCAGGACCTGCCCGGCGTGGCCCGCCTCCGCCAGGGCCGTCAGCGCGTCGAACAGCCGCCAGTCCGTGGTGTGATGGGCGCGCGACGGGCCGTCGAAGGCGAGGAACGCGCCCGCCCGCGCCGCCCGCAGGTGCATGCGCACGTCCGGGAAGCGGCCGAGGTGGCCGAGCACGACCCGGCCGGGCGGGACCTCCAGTTCCCCGCACAGCAGGTCCAGCACGTCCGGGGCGCCCGTGCCCAGTTCGAGGTGGACGGCGATGGCCGCGCCCGTCGCGTGATGCGCCTCCGCGGCGGCGGTCATGACGTGCCGGGCGTGGGCGTCGAGACCGTGGAAGCCTCCGGCGACCTTCACCAGCCCGGCGCGGACCGGCCCCTGCGTCAGGTCCCGGACGAAGAGCTCCGCGAGCCGGTCCCGGTCGCGCTCCAGGCGCTCCCGCTCGTAGTGCACCGCCTGGTGCAGCCCCGTCGCGGCGACCACGTGCACCCCGGTTTCCGCGGCCAGCGCGGGGAGTTCGGCCCGCCGCCGCCCCATTCCGCGGGGCGTCCACTGGATCACCGCCCGCCCGCCGAGCCGGCGGAAGGCCCGCAGCTCCTCGCGCGCTGCCTCCACGTCGTCCAGCTCCTGGCCGGGCAGCCGGGGGCTGCGCAGGAAGAGGTGGTCGTGAGCGTCGCACACGCCCAGCTCCGACGCGGGGACGTCCCCCAGGACGGTCCGTATGACAGGCCCCATCGTGTCTCCCTTTCCATGCGTAACGGCTCACCCGTTACGTGATCGACGTGATCACTGTAACGGGTGAGCCGTTACGATGCCGGTATGACCGACGAGGACCGCCTGGCCTTCCGCTTCGACTGCGGCGCCACCTGGCTCAACCTGCTCGCCACCAGCGGCCGGCACTTCAGCGCCCACCCGGTCGAGCGCATGGCCACGCCCGGACGGCTGGCGGAGTGGCTCGACCGCAGCGAGCTGGCGCCTGTACGCCCGCCCGGGCCCGCAGACCTCCGGCAGGCCCACGCCCTGCGCGAGACCCTGCGCCCCCTGGCCCTGGCCGTCGCCGAGGAGCAGCCGCCGCCGGCCGGAGCCGTCGAGGAGCTCACCCGTTTCCTCGCGGGGGCGGGTGACCCCGTACGGCTCGTCGTCGCGGACCGGCTGCTGCGGGAGCCGCCGGCCACCGCGCGGGCGGCCCTCGCGCGCATCGCCCGGCAGGCCGCCGACCACCTCACCGGCCCCGAACGCCGCACCCTGGCCGTCTGCCCCGAGCACGACTGCCGGGGCGTCTTCGCCAACCCCAACGGCCGCCGCCGCTGGTGCCCCTCGCCGGCCTGCGCGAGCCGCGGCCGGGTCCGCGCCCTCCGCGAGCGGCGCCGTACGGGGGAGTGACCGCGGACCCCCCGTACGGCCTGCCGGGCCCTCAGCCCACCGGGACCCCGCCCGGCGCCCGCGCGGGGGAGCGGAGCAGCGACGCCAGCCGCGCGGCCGAGGTGCCGAGGCCGGTGAGGGTGCCCGCGGGCGGCGCGGAGACCGCCGGAGCGACGCCCTTGTGGCGCAGCAGGTCCTCTTCGCCGTAGCGGCGGCACTTCCGGTGCCAGTTGAGGATCCCGGCCATCCAGTCCTGCAGCTCCAGGGCGTACCGCTCCAGCGCCGAACGGGCCTCCGCGTCGAGCCCGAAGTCCTCGAAGAGGACCGGCAACTGGTGGGACACCACGTGCTGGAACTCCCGCATCCGGGACGAGAGCAGATCGCTGACGATGCCCAGCGCCTCCGTGCGCCCGCAGCCGAAGAAGTTCTCCACGACCAGGACGGCGTTGTGGATCTCGCCCTCGAACTGCACCTCCTTCTGGTACGAGAAGATGTCGTTCATCAGGACGGCGTAGTCCATGGCGGCGTTCTCCATGGCTTGGACCGGCTGCGTGCGGTAGATCTCCGGAGGGACGGCCGTGCCGTGGCCGTTGCGGCAAAGCGTCAGCGTGAGGTCGGAGCCGAAGGTCTGGCGGCGCATCTCCAGATAGTCGACCGGCTCGGGGATGCGGTGCTGCTTCTGGTTCCCCAGCTCCCACAGCCAGGCGTCCAGCATGGCCCGGACGGCCCGGTGGAGGCCGGCCCGTTCCTCCGCGGTCATGGCCCCGGTGGTGCGCGCCCACAGATCGGCGAGCCCGTACTCGAGGACGTGCTCCGGGGGCGGGGTGGCGGACGTCTCCACCGGCATGAACAGCAGCAGCCGTTCCGTGCAGGCCTTCGCCGCCGCCATGCCGGCCTCCCCGGTCGCTCCGCCGAAGGCCACGGGGTAGTAGTCGTCGCCGTAGGTGCCCCAGGCCAGCCAGTCCGTCGCCAGGTCGAGCTCCTCCGCCGTGCCTGTGGGGTGGAGCCCGGCGGCGCACAGCGCGAGGTCGTAGTCCGCGATCTTCTCCTCGCTCCACAGCCCCGACCCCGGCAGGGCCGGATCGGGCGCGAGCATCCCCATGCGGCGCCCCCACTCGGTGCCGTGCCGGCGGGAGCCCTCCAGGTGGGGGTTGAGCCGCAGTGCGTAGGGCATGGGGAAGTCCGGCAGCGGCAGGTGGCCCACATTCTGGAAGGGCACGTGGGTGTGACTGCGCAGCCGGGCGGGCGCGGTGGCCACGACCGAGGCGAACTGCCGGGCCGCGGACGTGCCCAGCCCGAGCGGTCCGCCGAGCAGCGCCGCAGGGGCGTTGACCGCGTCCCGCGGGGCGTCGTTCATGTAGCGGCTGGAGCGCATGTGCCACTCGTGGCCGCCGGCCTGCCAGTCCTGGAGGCCCTTGACGTAGGCGAAGACGTCGTGCCGGGACGCCGGGTCCAGGCCGTGCTCCTCGAAGAGCGGCGCCACCTCGGTGAGGGCGGTGTGCTCGAACTGCTGGAGGCGGGCGGTGAGCCAGTCGTTGACGGTGTCGGCCGCCTGCTGGGTGCCGCAGCCCAGGAACCGCTCCAGGACGAGGACCGCATTGGCCAGTTCGCCCTCGGAGCCGGTCTCCCGCTCGTACGAGAAGAGGTCGTTGCGCAGGTGCACGCCGTCCGAGAAGGTGTCCTTCAGCACCCGCATCGGCCGGCTCGCGGCGATCGCCTCGGGGACCTCGGCCCCCGCGGCGAACTCGACGAGGTTGGCCGACCAGGGAGCGCCGCCCACCTTGCGGCGCACCTCGATGTACTCGACCGGATTGGAGACCCGGCCCTCGTTGATGTTGGACAGCTCCCAGATCGATTCGTTGAGCAGGTTCCGGGTGCTCTCGATGAAGCGCCGGCGCCAGCCCTCCGACATCGCCGGGACCGTGCGCGCCCACAGGTCCGCGAGGCCCGCCTCCACCTGATTGGCGGGCTCCGGGGTTTCACCGCCGTGGAGGGGCATGAAGGCCGGGAGCCGGTCCAGGTACGCCTTCGCGCCGGCCATGTCACCGGTGCGCTTGAAGACGTCGAGGAAGTGGTCGTCGAAGAAGAACACCCAGACGTACCAGTCGGTGACGAGATCCAGCACCGGGGCGGATGCCTCCGGGTGGGTGTAGGAGCACAGCAAGGCGTAGTCGTGCGCGACGAGGTCGGCCTCGTCCCAGATGCCGGAGCCCTCCAGCATGTTCATCTCGCGGGCCCAGGCCGTGGAATGCTCCCGGGCACCCTCCAGGTGGGGATTCAGGCGCGCGGGATACGGCAGGTAGAAGGAGGGGAGTTCGAAAGGGTGTGACATGGCCGCCCACGCTAGTTCGCGCACCCCCGCAGGGAGATCGGAAGGTCATATTTCCCCTCAATGAGGTGAAAGCGGGAGCCGCGCCGCTTAAGGATCTTCGCGCCGGTGCCGCCGCTTCCGCGGGCCCGGCGTGCGGGCGCGCGCCGTCTCGCACGGTCACCGCCGCACTACCTTGCGTACCGAGATCTGTTCGGCCCGCGTAATGTCGGGCCCATGGGCGATGAAGCGCTGCAGAAGGACGTACTGGACGAACTGGGCGAGGACCGGGTCCAGGAGCTCGCGGGGGAGCTCGGCACCGGCACCGACGGGGCGACCCGGATGGTGCGGGAGACCGTCGCCGCCCTTCCGGACGAGCTCACCCGCGAGAACGGGGCGGCCCCGGCCGGAGCGGCCGGCCTCGGCGGTTTCGGCGGCCTCGGGCAAGGACTGGGCGGCGGGCTGATGTCCGGCGTGCTCGGCAGGATCACCAAACCCGTCGCGGAGACCGTCGCCAAACGCACGGGCCTGCCGGTCGCCCAGGTCACCCGGGCGCTGGAACTGCTCCTGCCGGTCGTCATGACCACCATCGCCAAGCGCCGGGGCAGGAAGAGGTAGGGGAGAGGGAAGGAAAGAGGGAGAAGGGCGAGAAGGGCGAGATGAGGGAGAAGGGGGAAAGGAGCGGGCTCGCATAACATCGTGCTGTCATCCGGCCCCGCCAGGGGCCGCCCGCCGGCCGACGATGGAACCTCCGAGTGCCCCGATCCGCCCGTCCCGACGCAGGGAGCGCCGTGCTGCGACCGCGTGCCGCCCGCCGCGGGCGTCCGCCGCGGGCGCTCGTGGCGCTGGCCGTCCTGGCGGCGGCGGTGACCGGGGTGGCGGGATGTGCGAGCGCGGGCGAGCCGGTCGGCGCCGGCCGGACGGCTCCCGCCTCGGCACCGTCCAGGCTGTGGCCGCAGGCGGCGCCCGCACCCTCGCCGAGCGGGCCGCAGCACGACGGCGAGACGGCCACGAAGGTCCCCGGCGTCCCGCCCGTCCCCTCCGGCGACATCCGCAAGGTGGATGCGTACGCCCTGGTCAAGGCCGAGGTCGCGGCCAACCGCAAGAGCGTCACCGGCGCGGACGCCCTCGACGACACCACCGCCGCGAAGGTGGCCTCCTCGTGCTCCGCCGCGCGCCGGACGAACTGCCCCATGCGCGAGCCCGTGTACAGCGACCTCACCGGCGACGGCCACGACGACCTGATCGTCGGCATCGAGATGGAGGACCACTTCCTCTCGCTGCGCGCCTACACCCTCGTCAACGGCGAGCCCACGCGCGTCCTGTCGACCGTGGCCCAGCCGTCGTCCATCGAGGTGGCCGGCCGCGACCTGATCGTCTGGGAGCCCTGGACGACCCCGCACTACGCCCTGCGCTCGGTCTACACCTGGAACGCGCAGAGCCACTACATGGACTTCCGGCGCTACGAGATCCGCCGCGCCGAGGCCCCCGCCTCCTCCGGGACGCAGCACGAGCGGGAGGGGCACCGGTGACCGCCGGGCCGCGGGGCCTGCGGGCCCGGCTCCGCAGGCTCTCCCGCCTCGGTTCGCTCTACGGGAAGTTCACGCTCTTCCTGGCCGTCGTGTGCTGCGTCGTCGCGGCGGTGCTCGGCGTCCTCGTGCACGTCATCGTCACCCGGCAGACCGTCCACCAGGCCCGCTCGGAGGCGCTGGCCCGGCTCGACGCCGCCGGCAAGGCCTACGCGGCGGGCGACCCCGTGCACCACCCCGCGTCCCTGAACCCGCCCGATCTGCCGCGGCAGCTCCGCGAGATGGCGCTGCGCGGCGAGCGCGGCACCGCCCTCGGCGACCACGACGGCACCCCCACGATGTGGGCCGCCGGGCCCGCCGACGCCGGCGTCATCACCGCCCGCTTCGACTACCGGCACAGCGCGGACACCATCGAGGGCCTCGACCGGGCCATCGCCGGCTCCGCCACGCTGGCCATCGGCGGCACCCTGCTCATCGGCGTCTTCGCCGTCTCCCGGGTCACCCGCCGGCTGCACCGCACCGCCGACGTGGCCCGCCGCATCAGCGCGGGCGATCTCGACGCCCGCGTCGCCGACCCCCGCACCACCCGCCCCGCGGGGGAGCAGGACGAGGTCGCCGCCGTCGCCGCGGCGCTCGACGCCATGGCGGGCACGCTGCAGGCCCGGCTGCAGAGCGAGCAGCGGTTCACCGCCGACGTTGCCCACGAGCTGCGCACCCCGCTCGCCGGCCTGCAGGCCGCCGCGGACCTGCTGCCGCCGGGCCGCCCCACCGAGCTCGTGCGCGACCGCGTGCAGACGCTGCGGCGCCTCACGGAGGACCTGCTGGAGATCTCCCGGCTGGACACGCTGACGGAGCAGGCCGACCTGGACGCGCACCTGCTCGGACGGCTGGCCGAGCGGGCCGTCCGCGCCTCCGGCACGGAGGCCGAGGTGCGCGTCGTACGGGACGCGTGCGTGGAGACCGACCGGCGGCGCCTGGAGCGGGTGCTCAGCAACCTGCTCGCCAACGCGCAACGGCACGGCCGCCCGCCCGTCGTCGTGACCGTCGACGGGCCGGTGGTCTCCATCCGCGACCACGGCGAGGGCTACCCCGACTACCTCCTCGAACACGGCCCGCAGCGCTTCCGCACCGAGCCGACGCGCAGCGGCACCAAGGGCCACGGGCTGGGCCTGACCATCGCCATCGGCCAGGCCCGCACCATCCACGCGGAGCTCACGTTCGCCAACGCCCCCGACGGCGGGGCGCTGACCACGCTGCGGCTGCCCGAGTACGACGAGACCGCGGTGGGCCCGGAGCCGCCGGACCAGGGCTTGCCGGCGAGCGGCGGAAGATAGCGACGGAGAGGGCGGCGGGAGAAGGGTGCCCGCCTCCGTCTAGCGCGCGGCTCCGAGCGCGGCCCGCGCCCCGAACCACCGGGCCAGGGCCTCGTCGAGCGCCCCGGTCGCGGCGGGCAGCGAGGCCGTGTCCGCGGCCCACGCCGTGAAGCCGTCCGGCCGCACCAGCAGCGCGGCCAGCCCGGGGTGCTCCGGCGCCTCCGCGGTCACCACCGACACCCGGTCGCCGTACCCCTCGGCGGCGGCCCGTATCGCGGGCGCGTCCGTGAGGTCCAGGAGCAGGGCGCGACCGTCGTGGAGGTGGTCGGCGAGCCTGCTGCCGCCGGTGAGTTCCAGGTCGGGGGCGCTGCCGCCGACGAGCGGGTGGTCGCCGGGGCGGGCCATGGCATCGTAACGCTGCCACACGCCCGAGATCTTCTTGGCGAAGAAGGTGGTGCCGGCGACGGTGTCCGCGAACTCCGCCACCACCTCGCGCAGCGCCATCGCGTGGGACTCGGGCCGCATCAGCGCCACTTGGGCCCGGGTCCAGTCCAGCACCCACGCCCCGATGGGGTGCCGCTCGGCGGTGTAGGTGTCGAGCAGTCCCTCGGGCGCCCAGCCGCGCACGGTGGCGGCGAGCTTCCAGCCGAGGTTCATCGCGTCGCCGATGCCGAGGTTCAGCCCCTGGCCGCCGAACGGCGAGTGCACGTGGGCGGCGTCGCCGGCCAGCAGGACCCGCCCGGAGCGGTAGCAGGCCGCCTGGCGGGCGTTGTCGGTGAAGCGGGTGGCGGTGCGGACGGCGGTGATGGTGACGTCGGTGCCGGAGACGTGGCGCAGGGCGGCCTGCAGCTCCTCGGCGGTGATGGGCGCGTCGCGGTCGGCGGGCGGCCCGTCGAACTCGACGGTGAGGATGCGGCCGGGGAAGGGCCCGTGCGCGTACGTGCCCGTGGCCGTGCGGACCCAGCCCCTGCCGAGGCGCTCGGCGCCCTCCATCTCGACCATCGCCTGATGGCCCGTGATGGACGGGTCGGTGCCGGGGAAGGCGAAGCCGCCGAGCTTGCGGACCGTGCTGCGCCCGCCGTCGCACCCCACCAGCCAGCCCGCCCGGACCACGGAGCCGGCCACGTGCACGGTGACGCCCTCGTCGCCCGCCTCGAAGCCCGTCAGCTCCACGCCGCGCCGCACCTCGGTGCCCAGCTCCGCGGCCCGCGCGCCGAGGAGGCGCTCCAGGGGCTCCTGGGGGATGAAGCCGACGTCGCCGGCGGGCCCGGCGCCCGCGAAATCGGGGTCGGCGGTGTCCAGGAGGTGGCCGCTCAGCGGGATCCCGGCGAAGTGCCCGGCGAACTTGGGCGGCATCTTCGGCGGTTCGCCCCGGGAGCCGTCGCCCCGCTGCTGTGCCATGAAGCCGCTGATGCGCCGGAGGTTCTCCTCCTGGATCGCGGTCAGGGCGGGCAGCAGGCCACGCCGGTAGAAGGCTTCCGCGGAGGGCGTGTTGATGGCCCCCGCCTTGACGGTGGTGTCGATTTCGCTCAGCCGCTCCACGACGAGCACGTCCACTCCGGCGAGGCGCAGCTCGCACGCGAGCGTCAGCCCGACCGGGCCCGCCCCTGCCACGACGACGTCGTAGTCCCTGTCCATGTCCATGGCACTGACTATAGCGACTAAAACTTTGTGGCGGATATAATTTCTTCCATGGCTCCTCACCACACCACGGCAGCCGGGGACGACGACGGCCTCTCCCTGCGCGAGCGGAAGAAGCGGCAGACCCGGCAGCGGATCTCCGACGTGGCCACCCGGCTCTTCGCCGCCCGGGGGTTCGACAAGGTGACCGTCGCGGAAGTCGCCGCGGCCGCCGACGTGTCCACCATGACGGTCTTCAACCACTTCGCGCGCAAAGAGGACCTGTTCCTCGACCGGATCCCGGAGGCGCTCGGCCTCTTCGCCGGTGCCGTCCGCGAGCTCCGCCCCGGCGAGACCGCCGCCGCACCCGTCCGCCGCCTCTTCCTCGGCCTCGCCGAGGCCCGCCACCCCCTCGGCGGCGTGGGCGACACCTTCCCGGCGTTCTGGCGCGTCGTCCTGGACTCGCCCGCTCTCCGCGCCCGCGTCCGCGAGGCCGTCGAGGAGCTGGAGAACGCCGTCGCGCAGGCCTTCGCGGAGACGACCGGAGCCCGCCCCGGCGACCCGGTGCCCCGGCTGACCGCGGCCCTCACGGTCACCGCCTACCGCACCGTCTGCGCCACCACCATGGCCCGGCTGCTCGCGGGCGAACGCGCCGACGACGTCGCCCCCGGCCACCGCGCGCTCATCGAGCGCACCTTCGGCGCCCTGGAGGAAGCGCTGCGGGCGCTCGGCGACCCGGAGGAAGGTGCGGCCGGGAGGCCCTGAGGCGCCCGTGTAGCCTCGGCCGCATGCCACCGCACCCCCGCCGGCACCGGGCGTGGCCCGCGGCCCTCGTCGAGGAACGGGCCCGCCCCGAGCGCATACGCACGCACGCCGCGGGCTGGCGCCTCGCGGTGGCCACGGTGTGCTTCGGCGCCTTCATGGGCCAGCTCGACGCGAGCATCGTCACCCTTGCCTACGGCGGTCTGCGGAGCGAGTTCCACGCCTCGCTCGCCGCCGTCGAATGGGTCTCGCTCGCCTACCTCCTCACGCTCGTCGCCCTGCTGGTGCCGGCGGGGCGGCTCGCTGACGCCCACGGCCGCAAGCTGTTCTACCTCTACGGGTTCCTCGTCTTCACGCTCGCGTCGGCCGCCTGCGCGCTCGCCCCGTCCCTCGCCGTCCTCGTCGCGTTCCGGGTGCTGCAGGCCGCGGGGGCCGCGCTGATGCAGGCCAACAGCGTCGCCCTGGTGACCACCAGCGCCCCGCGCGGGAAACTGCGCACCGCCCTCGGCATGCAGGCCGCGGCACAGGCCCTGGGGCTCGCCCTCGGGCCGACCGCCGGCGGCGCCTTGGTGGCCGGGCTCGGCTGGCGCTGGGTCTTCGCGGTCAACGTCCCCGTCGGCGCCGCCGCCCTCGTCGCCGGCCAGTACCTGCTGCCCCGCACCCGTACGCGAAGCCCCGTGACCGGCGCCGACCGGCTCGGCCCGGTGCTCCTCGCGGTCGCCACCACCGCGCTGCTGCTGGGCCTGTCCATGCTCTCCGGCCTGTCCGTGCCCGCCTGGGCCGTCGGTGCCCTGTTCGCCCTCGCGGCAGCCGCGGCGACGGGCTTCGCTCTGCGCGAGCGGCGGGCCGCGCGCCCGCTGGTCGACCCGGCCCTGCTGCGGCAACGGCCCGTCGCCACGGGGCTCGCCGGGGCGCTCGGCGCCTACCTCGTCCTCTTCGGCCCGCTCGTCCTCGTGCCCGTCGTGCTGACCGAGGCCGGCTCCTCCGCACTGCACGCCGGGCTGGTCCTGACGGCCCTTCCGGCCGGCTTCGCCCTGGCCGCCACCTGCGCGGACCGCGTCCTGCCCGCGGCCCTGAGCGACCGGGCCCGCTGCCTGCTGGGCGCGGCCGGCGCGGCCGCCGCCCTGGCCGCGATGCTCGTCCTGCCGCTCACCGCCGCACCGCTGGTGCCGCTCCTGGCCCTCCTCGGCCTGGGGCTCGGCACCTTCACACCCGCCAACAACGCCCTGGTCATGGGCGCGGTCCCGGCCTCCGCGTCCGGCACCGGAGGCGGGCTGGTCAACATGGCCCGCGGCCTCGGGACCGCCCTCGGCATCGCCCTGGTCACCCTCGCCCTCCACCTCTCCGGCGCGGCGGGCCCCCACCGGGCCGCCGCCGTCCTGCTGGGCGCCGCGCTCCTCGTGGTCCTCGCCGCGGCGCTCGGCCCGCCGACACGCCGTACGGGACGCCGCACGTCACCCGGATGATCCGCACGAGGCGCCGGACGCCGGCGGGCCAAGTACCGTCCGCGGCATGAGGTCCGTACTCGCACCCTCCCTCTCCCTCCCCCTCGCCGCCACCCTGCTGGCATGCGGTCTCACCGGCTGCGCGAGCCGTGACGAGGCGGCAGGCCGGCCGGATCTGACCGCCTATTACGACCAGGAGATCTCCTGGGAACCCTGCTCCCGCGAACAGGACAGGACGATCAGGGACGAGACGCGGCACGCCGACCGTGCCGCCGAATGCGCCCGCCTCACCGTCCCCTACACCTACGCGGATCCCGCCAAGGGCGAGCTGCGGCTCGCCCTCATGCGCTACCGCGCCAAGGACCAGGAGCACCGCCTCGGCGCCCTCGTCGTCGGCTCCGGCGGCCCGGGCGCCTCCGGGCTGGAACAGCTCGGCGCCCGCGGCCCGGACGGCTTCGGCAAGGCCGCCGCCCGCTACGACCTCGTCGCCTTCGACGTGCGCGGCGCCGGCGCCAGCTCCCCGGTCCGCTGCAGCACCCGCGGCGGCCCGCCGGACACCGCCCGCGATCAGGACGACGACACGGACGGCTCCGGCGGCCGCGACGGCGCCGCCGGGTTCGCCGACCGCATCGACGCCCGGGCCGCGGCCCTGCGGGAGTGCGGCAAGCACACCGGGCCCGTCCTGCCGCACCTCGGCACCGCCAACACCGCCCGCGACCTGGACGTGCTGCGGACCGCCCTCGGCGAGGACAAGCTGAACTACCTCGGGTACGCGTACGGCACGCGGGTCGGCGCCGCCTACGCCCACCGCTTCCCCCAGAACGTCGGCCGCATGGTCATGGACAGCGTCGAGGACCCGGCCCCCGACCTGCGCAAGGCCGCCCTCGCCCGCACCGCCTCCTACCAGAAGGCCCTGCGCCACGCGGTGGAGATCTGCACCCGGCGCGGGGCCGAGGACTGCATCCTCGGCTCCGACACCGACCGCGCCATGGACAGCGTCACCGCGGCCTTCAACCGCCTCGACGAGCACCCGCTGCCCTGGGTGAACGGCGGCACCCTCGACCGGGAGGCCGCCGTGGCCCAGACCATGGGCCTGCTGCGCTCCCGCGAGGGCCTGCCCGAGGCCCCCAACCTCCTCGCGGCCATCGTCCACCGGCTGCGGCCCGGTGAGGCCGCGCACATGGCACAGGAAGCGGTCGCCCGCGCCGGAGGCAGGCCCGCCGCCGGCCACGACGGCGCCCCGGCGGCCATGACGGCCGTCAACTGCGCCGACACCACGAGCCGTTACACCACCGACCAGGTCATGGCCGCCTACGACGACTTCGTCAAGACGTCCCCCGTCTTCGGCCCCTCCCTGGCCGCCGGCATGGCCGCGTGCACGGGCTGGCCGCAGGCCGGGGACGACGGCGCGCGCGACGTCGCGGCCCCCCGCGCCCCGAAGATCCTCCTGCACACCCCCGAGTTCGACCCCGCGACGCCCGTGCAGTGGCTGCGCCGCATGGCCCGGGCGCTCGGCCCGTCCGCCGTGACCATGACCGACACCGGCGGCGGGCACAGCGTCTACGGCTCGTCCGACGCCGACTGCGTGAACGAGAAGATCGACGCGTTCCTCCTGGACGGGAGGCTGCCGGCCGACCGGACCCGCTGCACCTGACGCCCCGGCAGTTCTCCGGTGCTCCATTGGAGGGGAGTGACGGCCCGGCTGATGCGGCCTGCCCGCCCCCGGGCAGGCATCAGCCCCGTGGGGGCGGCACCGAACGAATGGAGTGTGCAGGATGCGTATGGGACACCGGCTCATGGCCGCAGCGGCAGCCCTCGTCCTGACCGTGGCACCGGCAGGCGCCGCATTCGCCTGCGAGAAGTGCAAGGACACGGAGAAGAAGACGGAGAAGCAGGCCGGGCAGCAGGCGGAGAAGGCGACGGAGAAGACGACGGAGATTGTGACGGCGAAGAGGACTGAGCCGAAGAAGGAGAAGGAGAACGACGGCAACTTCCTGAAGACGGTCCACCAGGCGGGCCTGGCGGAGATCGCCATGAGCCGGGACGCCAGGAAGAACGCCGTCATGCCGTGCGTCAGGAAGACGGCAGAGACCCTCCTCAAGGACCACACCCGGATGGACAAGGACCTCAGGGACCTGGCCCGGCGCCTGAAGGTGTCCCTGCCGGACAAGACCACGTCCGAGCAGCGCAAGTCCCTGCGGGACCTGCGGAGGAAGGCACACCGGCGGCAGTACGACACCCTCTGGCTCAAGGCCGCCGAAACGGGGCACGTCCAGGCCCTCGCGTTCCTCGACGACGAGATCGCCAACGGGAAGAACACCCAGGTGCGCGAGGCGGCACGGATGGCGAGACCCGTCATCGCCGACCACCTGAAGAAGGTGCAGGTCTGTCAGAAGGAACGCTGACGGGCCCCGGGGCCCCGGGGCCCCGGCCGCCCCCGGCGCCAGCCGGCGGCGGCCGGTCCGCCCGTGACGAAGCGGCCGGTCCGCCCGCGACAAAGACGATGTATCGGCCAATGAAACGTCGGAGCGCGTAGCCCTGCTGCAGCCGTCCCCGTCCGTCATCCTGCGGGGACCGGCCAGTATCGGACAGGGAATCAGTCGGTCGTATCCGGAGATATCCAGGCGTCGCTTGATCCAGTCGCTACGGAATTGAGACAGGCCCGGTCATGCCCGGCCCCTCGCGCATGGCATCCTGGGCCGTCATGAGTTCTGCCGGACGGGATCGGCGGATGTCCGGGGATTACGAGGATGCACCAATGAGACTCTGCTTCCTGGTGGAGGAGCAGTACCGGCACGACGGCATGCCGGTGGACGTCATCCGCCAACTGAAGTCCTGGGGTCACCGGGTCGACGTGCTCCGGCCCGGCGGGTCGCTCCTCAAGCTCTCCGAGACGGTGGCCGCCGGCCGCCACGACGCCTGGGTGCTCAAGACCGTCTCCGGCGGACCCGGCCTCACCCTGCTGGAGGCCGCGGCCGGCGCCGGGCTGACCACCGTCAACGACGCCCGCGCCATCCGCGGCGTGCGCGACAAGGTGCTGGCCGCCGTGACCGCCGAGCGCCACGGCCTGCCCGTGCCCGTCACCTACGCCGCCCTGCGCATCGAGGAGTTCGCGGAGGTCCCCGCGGCCGCCTACCCGCTCGTCGTCAAGCCCGCCGACGGCAGCTCCGGCCGGGCCGTGCGCCTCGTCCCCTCCCCGGACCGGCTGACCGGACCGGCGTCCCCGGACGACCGGCCCGACGGCGGCATGCTGATCGCCCAGCCCTACGTCCCCAACTCCGGCACCGACCTCAAGGTGTACTGCGTCGACGGCCGGCTCTACGCCACCGAGCGCTGCTCCCCGCTCCACCCCGACCAGCCCGCCCGCGAGCGGCAGGTGCCGCTCAGCGCCGAGGTCGCCGCCATCGCCGCCCGCGTCGGCGAGGTCTTCGGCCTCGACCTGTACGGTGTGGACGTCGTCCTCGGGCCCGACGGCCCGGTCGTCGTCGACGTCAACGACTTCCCCAGCTTCCGTCAGGTCCCGGACGCGGTGGCCCGCGTGGCCTGGGCCATCCTGCGGCTCGCCGACGCGGGCGGCAACCGCCCTCTCGCCACGGCCGCCGCCCCCACGGCCCTGATCGCCGCTCCCGCCGCCGCCCCCGCTCCCGCCCAGCAGCCGGCCGCGCCCGGCGGTGCCGCCGCGGCGGGTGGCGCCGCATGAGGGTCTGCCTGCTCACCCCGTCGCCCGGCCACCCGCTGCTCGCCGCCACCACCGCGCTGCTGACGCCCCGCCACCGGGTCACCGCTCTGGACCCCGCCGTGTCCCCGGACCCGGCCCCCGGCGACCTCGCCGACGTCTACCTGCTCAAGACCCGCACGCCGCGCGCCCTCGCCTTCGCCCGCCGCCTCGAAGAGCGCGGCGCGCCCGTGCTGAACTCCGCCGGCTCGACCGGGCAGTGCCAGGACCGGACCGCCATGGCCGAGGTCGCCCTGCGCGCCGGCCTGCCCTTCGTGGCCACCGCCACCGAACCCTCCCTCGCCGTCCTCGCCGCCCGCGGCGGCCCGGCCTACCCCGCCGTGGTCAAGAGCCGCCACAGCCGCCGCCACGACCTGGTCGCCCGCGTCGACGACCCCGCGCGGCTCGCCGCGCTCGCGGCCGACTGGCCCGACGAGCCCGTCGTCGTCCAGCGGTTCACCCCCAACGACGGCTGGGACCACAAGCTGTGGGTCGTCGGCGACCACGTCTTCGCCGGCCTGCGCCGCTCCGAACTCGCACCCCCCGCCGGCACGGGCACCGAATCCCTGCCCCTCGACCGGCTGCCCGCGGGCTGGCTGGACGTCGTCCGGCGCGTCGGCGAGGTCTTCGCCCTGGATGTGTACGGCGTGGACCTGCTCGACGCCGGCGGATCCCCCCTGATCGTGGACGTCAACGCCTTCCCCGGCATCCGCGGCCAGGCAGGCGCCCCGGAGGCCCTGGCAGCCCTGGCCCTCCGCACCGCGGAGGGCCACCACACCCCCCGCACCCTCCTGCAACCGGCAACCTGCTGACGCGCCGACTCCTGCGGAGCCAACGGTGTACGGCGGGCCCCCGGCGGACTCCCCGTCCGCCGGACCAGCACACGTTGTCCGGCACCGCCGGTCTACGCCGTGGTGGTTCCTCACCGTCGCGGCGGCCATCTCGGTGGGTTGCACCCGCACGTCCGCGATACGCGGGCCCGGCCCGCGGCGCGAGAACCCAGCCCGCCGCGACGGCACGTAGCCACGACGCCGAGAGCCCGGTGGAATGCCCCGGGGAATTCCAGCCCGCCGCGACGGCGCGTATCCACAACGGCGAGAGTCCGGCGGAACGTCCCGGCACCGGGACCCGTACGTGTCCTTGGCCCACCGGCCCGGCCCGCGGCGCCGGGAACCAACCCCGCCGCGACGGCGCGCAGCCACAACGGCGCGAGTCCGGCGGAATGCCCCCGCACCGGGACCCGTACGTGCTCGCGATCCGCCGGACAGGCCCTCGTACGTGATAAGCGGATTCGACTCATCCGTCTCAGTCGCCCGCCGCGTCACCCTCCGGGGCGCGGCCCCGGGGCGGGCCGTGACCGCGGGGGGCCGGGGCCGTTGACCCGGTCAGACCAGTCCTCATGCAAACGGGGCTGCCGAAGGCCGTACGACGATCCCACCCGGAGCGCCGGCGGGCCCGGGCCACGCGCCGGCGGAATCCGCGCGGCGCCGGACCGGGCTACCGACCGCCGTCCGTACGGGCCGTCACGGCCCTTCCGACCGGCGGCCGTCTCTCGGCGCGATACCGCGCTGTGACGGCGGGAGACGGCCGCCACACCTTCGTGAGGGACACCGACGCCGAGGTGAGGAAAAACCCGCATGAGCCTGCTCCGCACGATCCGTGAGACCGGCCGGGTGGCCGAGGACGCCCCGCCCCGCCCGGCCGGGGACCTGCCGCCCGGGGCCGCGGAGCTGGCCGGATCGGCCCACGTGCGGTGCATCGACGCCGGCTCGTGCAACGGCTGCGAGATCGAGATCGCGGCGGCCTTCGGACCGGTGTACGACGCCGAGCGCTACGGCGCCCGCCTGGTGGCCTCGCCCCGCCACGCCGACGTGGCCCTGGTCACCGGCCCCGTCACGCGCAACATGGCCGAGCCGCTGCGCCGGACCGTGGCCGCCATGCCCCGCCCCCGCCTGGTGGTCGCCGTCGGCGATTGCGCGATCGACTGCGGGGAGTTCGCCGGCGGCCACGGCGTGGAGGGCGCGGTCGGCGACGTCGTCCCGGTCGACCTGAGCGTGCCGGGCTGCCCGCCGGAGCCGGACCGGATCGTGGCGGCACTGCGCGCCGTGACCGGCCGGTGAGCGCGCACGGGCCGCTCCCGCAACCGGCCCCCGGCCCCGGGCGGCGGCCGGCGCCGGACAGCCGGTCGATAGGCCCCGGAAGCCGGACCCGCACCTGCCCGCACCCCCGCACCCCCGCGGGAACCCCCGCATGAGCTCAGCCGAATCCGCGACCGTCGTGGCCACGGCCCTCGCCGGAGCCGGAGTGCTGGCGGGCATGCTCCTGCCCGGCCGGGCCCGGGTCGTCACCGTGGGCCTGTGCACCGCGGGGCTGGGCGGCGCCGGGCTGGCGGGCGGCATCGCGGCCCTGGGCGGCACCCGCTGGTCCGCGTATCTGCCCGGCCTGCTGCCGCTGGCGGGCCTGCACCTGGCGGTCGACGCCCTGTCGGGGCTGTTCATGGCCGTCGCCGGCGCCGTGGTCCTCGCGGTCGCGGTCTACGGCATCGGCTACGCCGGCGGCCGCGGCCCGCGCGGCCCCGCCTCGCGCGGCGTCCAGTCGTCGCTGCCGGTGTTCGCTCTGACGCTGGTCCTGGTCCCGGCGGCCGCGTCCGTGTCGTCGTTCCTGCTGCTGTGGGAGGCGATGGCGGTCACGTCGCTGGTCCTCGTCCTGGCGGACCAGCGCGAGCGTTCCACCGTCCGCGAAGCCGGCGTGTGGTACGCGGTGATGACGCACTTCGGGCTCGTCCTCCTGCTGGCGGGCCTCGCCCTGTTCGCCGCCGGGGCGGGCGGCGAGACCTTCGCCCAGCTGCGCGCCGGGGCGAGCGGCATGTCGCCGGGCGCCCGCGGCGCGGTCTTCGTGCTCGTCGCCGCCGCGTTCGCGTCGAAGGCCGGGATGGTGCCGCTGCACCCCTGGCTGCCGAGGGCCCACCCCGAGGCGCCCAGCAACGTCTCCGCGCTGATGAGCGCCGCGATGGTGAACCTCGGCGCGTACGGCATCATCCGCGTGGACTTCGAACTGCTGGGCGGCGGCCCCCGCTGGGGCTGGCTGCTCGTCCTCGCGACGGGTGCCCTGTCCGCCGTCTACGGCATCCTGCAGGCGGCCATGGCCTCCGACATCAAGCGCCTGCTCGCGTACTCGACGTCGGAGAACCTCGGCCTGGTCCTCATCGGCGTGGGCGCGGCGGGCCTGTTCGCCTCCTCCGGCTACCCCGTCCCCGCGGCCCTCGCCCTGGTCGCCGCCCTGCTGCACGTCACCAACCACGCCATCTTCAAGGCCCTGCTGTTCTGCGCGGCGGGTTCCGTGGTGCGCGCCACGGGGCTGCGCGACCTCGACCGGATGGGCGGGCTGCGCGCGAGGATGCCGGCCACCGCCGGCTTCTTCGCGGTGTCGTCCCTGGCCGCGGTCGCCCTCCCGCCGGGCAACGGCTTCCTCAGCGAGTGGCTGCTGCTGCAGTCGCTGATCCACGGCATGACCGTGCCCGGGGTGTCCACCGCCATCGTGCTGCCGCTCGCCGTCGCGGTCATCGCCCTGTCGGCCGGTCTCGCCGCCGCCGTGTTCGTCAAGGCCCTCGGCGTCGGCTTCTTCGCCCGGCCCCGCAGCGGGCGGGCCGCGGCGGCCCGCGAGAGCCCGCCCCTCATGCACCTCGGCATGGGCCTGCTCGCCATCGGCTGCACCGGCCTCGCCCTGGTGCCCGGCACCCTCGGCAACGGACTGTCACGAGCCGTCTCGGCCGCCGGCCTCCACGGCGGCCGCCCCCTGACCGGCGGCGGCCTGGAACTGCGCCTCGACCAGGTCGCCGCCTCGCTGTCCCCGCTGTGGGTGACGGCGGCCCTGCTCGGGGGCGTCGTCGCCGCGGCGGGCCTCATCCGCCTCACCACCCACCGCGGCCGCCGCACGAACGCCCGGCTGTGGGACTGCGGGGGAGGCGCCCCCACGCCCCGCATGTCGTACACCGCGACCTCCTTCGCCGAGCCCCTGCAACGCGTCTTCGGCGACGTCCTGGACCCCGAACAGGACGTCGACGTCACCCCGGTGCGCGAATCCGCCTACCTCGTGGAACGCGTGCGCTTCCGGCGCAGCGTCCCCGACCGGATCGAGCACCGCCTCTACCGTCCCGTCCTGGCCGCCGCCGAGGCCCTGGGCCGGGCCGCGCGCGGGCTGGCCCCCGGCAGCGTGCACCGCTACCTCGGCTACGGGTTCTTCGGTCTCGTCGCTCTCCTGCTGGCCCTGGCGGTCGGCTGGTGAGCGCCACCTCGCACGAGGAGACGCCGTGAACGGCACCATGACCGCCACCGGTACGGCCGCGGTGACCGCCCAGGTCGCCCTGGTCGCCGCCGGTGCACCCCTGCTCGCCGGACTGATGCGGCAGGTACGGGCGCTGATGGAGGGACGGGCCGGGCCCGGCGTCACCCAGCCCTTCCGCGACCTGCGCAAGCTGCTGCGCAAGGAGGCCATCACCCCGTCAGGCACCGGCCCGGCCTTCCGCCTCGCACCCCTGGTGCTGGTCACGACCACGGCCGTCGTGGCGGCGCTCGTCCCGCTGGCGTCGACCGCCACCCCCGTCAGCGGCGGCGCCGACCTGATTCTCGTCGTGGCGCTGCTGGCGCTCGGCACCGTCGCCCTGGCCCTCGCCGGGCTGGACACCGGCACCGCCTTCGGCGGCATGGGCGCCTCCCGCGAGATGACCGTGGCGGCCCTCGTCGAACCGACCATCCTCCTCGCGGTGTTCGCCCTGTCGATACCGGCGGGGTCGACGAACCTGTCGGCCATCGTCTCCGGCGGCATCCACGACCCGGTCCGCCTCGCCTCCCCGGCGGGGCTGCTCGCCACCGCCGCCCTGGCCGTCGCCGTCCTCGCCGAGACCGGCCGGCTGCCCGTGGACAACCCGGCCACCCACCTGGAACTGACGATGGTCCACGAGGCGATGGTGCTGGAGTACGCGGGCCCCGACCTGGCCCTGGTCGAACTCGGCTCCCAGATGCGGCTGGCCGTCCTGCTCGGGCTGCTCGCCTCGCTGTCCGCCCCCTGGGGCATCGCGACGACCGCCTCCCCGGCGGCTCTCGTCCTCGCCCTCGTCCTGCTCGTGCTGAAGGTCGCCCTGCTCGGCGCGGCCCTCGCCGCGGCCGAGGTGTTCTGGGCCAAACTGCGGCTGTTCCGCGTGCCCGAGCTGCTGGCCGGCTCGTTCCTGCTGGCACTCCTCGCGGTGACCGCCTCGTACTTCCTCACGGGAGAGTGAGTGAGGGACACATGACCGACAGCGTCTACACCCAGCTGCTGGACCTGGCGTGCGGCGCGTTCCTGCTCGCGGCCGTCGTCGTCCTGTGGCTGCGGCAACTGTCCTCGATCGTCGAGGTCTTCGCCCTCCAGGGCGTCGCCCTGGCCGCCGTCGCCGCCCTGCTCGGCCTGCACGAGGGCAGGCCCGGGCTGCTCGCCGTCGCCGCCGGCATCGGCCTGCTGCGGGCCGGCGTCCTGCCCCGCCTGATGCTGCGCGCCCTGACCGCCGGCACCCCGCACCGCCCCTACCCCCACTACCAGGAGGACGTCAGCGAGGCCCGCGAGACGCGGCCCCTCGTCAACGTCGCCGCGTCCCTGCTGAGCGCGGCCCTCCTCACCCTCCTCGCCTACGCCGTGTCCCGGCCGCTGGTCGAACTGCACTCCACACCGGCGACGCGCGCCCTGCCCGTCGGGCTCGCCGTCGTCCTCATCGGCTTCTTCACCCTGGTCACCCGGCGCCGCGCGCTGGCCCAGGTGGTCGGCTTCCTGCTGCTGGACAACGGCATCACCGTCACCGCCTTCCTCGCCGCCTCCGGAGTCCCCCTGATCGTCGAACTCGGCGTGTCCTTCGACGTCCTCCTCGCCGTCCTCGTCCTGCAGATCCTCACCACCCGGATGCGGGCCGCCTTCGGCGGCACCGGCATCGACGACCTGCGGGAGCTACGCGACTGATGACGCACGCCACCACCGCACTGCTGCTGACCGCCCCCATCGCGGTACCGCTCGTCACTTCCGCCGCGTACGCCGCCTCCGGCCTGCGCGACGCGAAGGCACGCGCCACGGCCGCCGCCCTCGCGCACCGGACACCCCGTCAGCGCGGCGCCACGGCACCCGTGGCCACCCTCGTCCTCCGGCCGGGCGGCCACCCGGCCGGGCCCGTGCGCCACGGCGGAGCCCCGGACACCCGGAGCGTCCCGGACGGCGCCGCGCACCCCGGCACGGCCTCCGTCACGCCCGCCGGGCCCGGCCCCCGCCCGGCCGCACATCCGGCCCCCGGCGCGGGACCGGACCAGCCCGCCCGCTCCGGGACGGGATCCGCGGCGTCCGCCTGGCCCGGTACGGGACCTGCCGTGCCTCCCGGGCCCGGTGCGGGATCCGACGGGTCCGGTGGGCCCGCCCGCCGCGGTACGGGATCCGCCGCGCCGCCGGGACCCGGACGCGCCTGGTCCTCCGTACCCCCGCGCCCCCGGGACGCCCCCCGTGCCGCGCACCCCGGGGCGGCCGGCACCGGCCCCCGCCCCCTCACCGGCCGGCTCGGGCTCGTCTCGCCGGCCGCGATCCTCACCTGCGGAGCCGCCCTCGCCTGCACCGTCCCCGACAGCGGGCCCGTCACCGCGTACGGGCGGCTGCTGCGCGCTGACGCGCTGACCGTGTGGATGCTCCTCACCGTCGGCGCGGTCGCCTGCCTCGCCTGCGCCGCCAACCCCGCCCACCTCGCCCACGAGCGCACCGACGAACCCGCGGCCCGCCGCTATCACTTGCTCGTCCACGCCTTCCTCGCCGCCATGAGTGCCGCGGTCCTCGCCGCCAACCTCGGCGTCCTGTGGGTCGCCATCGAGGCCACCACCATCGTCACGGCCTTCCTCGTCGGCCACCGGCGCACCCGCGCCTCCGTCGAAGCCGCCTGGAAGTACGTGGTGATCTGCTCGGCGGGCATCGCCCTGGCCTTCCTCGGCACCGTCCTCCTCTACTACGCGGCCCGCCAGGCCGGCATCCCCGAGGCGTACGCCCTGGACTGGCAGACCCTCGCCGCCCGCGCCGACCGGCTCGACCCCTCCGTCACCCGGCTGGCCACCGGCCTCGTCGTCCTCGGCTTCGGCGCCAAGGCGGGCCTCGCACCCCTGCACGCCTGGCTGCCCGACGCCCACAGCCAGGCCCCCGCCCCCGTCTCCGCCCTGATGTCCGGGGTGCTGCTCTCCGTCGCCTTCGCCGGGCTCCTGCGCTACAAGGTCATCGCCGACGCGGCCCTCGGCACCGGCTTCACCCGCACCCTGCTCGCCGGCGTCGCCCTGACCACCCTCGCCCTGGCCGCCGCCCTCCTGCTGGCCCAGCGCGACTGCAAGCGCATGCTCGCCTACTCCAGCATGGAGCACATGAGCCTCATCGCCCTCGGCACCGCCGTGGGCACCCCGCTCGCCCTGTCCGCCGTCCTGCTGCACATGGCGGGCCACGGACTCGCCAAGACCGTGGCGTTCTGCGCCTCCGGCCACATCGCACGGCTCTACGGCACCACCCGCATCGGCAGGATCCGTGGCCTCCTCGCGCACTCGCCCTGCCTCGGCACGGCCTTCGGCGCGGCCGCCGTCGCCCTGCTCGGGCTCCCGCCGTTCGGTCTCTTCGCCTCCGAACTGGGCGTCGTACGGGCCGGTTTCCTCTCCGGCCCCCGCTGGGCCCTCGCCGCCGCCCTCGCCCTGATGCTCACGGCCTTCGCCGCGCTGGCCGCCCGCACCGCCCGCATGCTCCTGGGGCCGCCGCCGGGCGACGACGAAGAAGAGCCCGTACCGCTCGGCGCCGACGCCGCGGCCCCCCTGGTCGCCGGCCTGGCCGCCTGCGCGGCCCTCGGCGTCACCACCGGACCCCTCACCGCGCTGCTGTCCGAGGCCGGCGAGATCATCGGAGGCCACTGACCATGCAACCGGGCACCGCACACCGCACCGTCACCGACATCGGCCCCGCCGAACTGCCCGGCAGAGCCGCCGACCTCCTCGGCGGCGGCCACCGCCTCGCCCTCGTCGCCGCCCACCACGACAGCGCCGACGAACCCGGCGGCCGGGCCGTCCGCGTCGTCTACCTCTTCGTCGCCGGCCCGCCCGACACCCGCACCGAGCTCCACGTCCGCCTCGACCCCAAGGCCCCCGAACTCCCCACCCTCGCCCACCTCTCCTTCCCCGCCGGCCGCTTCGAGCGCGAGATGCGCGACCTGCACGGCATCGTCCCCCTCGGCCACCCCCTCCCGCACCGCCTCGTCCGCCACTTCCACTGGCCCCGCGGCTGGTACCCGATGCACCCCGACGCCGGCCCGCCCCCGCCCTTCGCCGAACCCGAGGGCCCCTACCCCTTCCCGGAGGTCGAGGGGGAGGGCGTCTACGAGATCCCCGTCGGCCCCGTCCACGCCGGCATCATCGAGCCCGGCCACTTCCGCTTCTCCGTCGTCGGCGAGACGATCATCAAGCTCAAGGCCCGGCTGTGGTTCGTCCACAAGGGCATCGAGAAGCTCTTCGAAGGCCGCACCCCCGAGCAGGGGCTGCCGCTCGCCGAACGCATCAGCGGCGACACCGCCGTCGGCCACGCCCTCGCCTACTGCCTCGCCGTCGAGGAGGCCACCGGCGCCCACGTCCCCGTCGACGCCCGCCGCGCCCGCGCCCTCCTCCTCGAACTCGAACGCCTCCACAACCACGTCGCCGACCTCGGCGCCCTCTGCAACGACGTCGGCCACGGCATCCTGCACGCCCGCGCCCAGCACGTCCGCGAACGCCTGCTGCGCCTCAACCAGGAGGTCACCGGGCACCGGCTGCTGCGCGGCGGCGTCGTGCCCGGCGGCTCCGTGCTGCGCTCCGTGCCCGGGGCGCCCCGGCTCCGCGAACTGGGCCGGGAGATCCGCCGGATCGTCACCCTCGCCCTCGGCCACACCACCGTGCGCGACCGGTTCACCGGCACCGCCCGCCTCGACGTGACCGCCGCCCGCGACCTGGGCTGCCTCGGCTACGTCGCCCGGGCCAGCGGCCTGTCCGCCGACGCCCGCGCGAGCCACCCCTTCCACGACCCCGGGGGAGCGCTCACCATCCCCGTCCACACCACGGGTGACGTCCTGGCCCGCTTCCTCGTACGGGCCGAGGAGGCCGAAGCCTCGCTGGCGATGGCCGAGCGGCTCTCGGCCGGGCTGGAGCCGGGCCGGACGACGGGAACCTCGCTCGCCTGGCCGCCGCTGTTCGCCCGCAGCACCCGCCGCGCCGGAGTCGGCATCGTGGAGGGCTGGCGCGGCACCATCACCACGCGCGTCGAGCTCGGGGCGGGGGAGGCGCTCACGCGGGTCAAGACCGTCGACCCGTCCTTCTTCAACTGGCCCGCCCTGTCCGTGGCGCTGGCGGACACGATCGTCCCGGACTTCCCCCTGGCCAACAAGAGCTTCAACCTGTCGTACGCGGGCAACGACCTTTAGCCGGCGAGGTCTGGGACTCGCGGACCCGGGCCGCATCCGCGGATCCGCCGGGCAGGAGCTAAGCCGCCCCCGCGTCGGGGTCGACACCGTGCGCCCGCGCGAGGCGCAGCGCGTCCTCGAGCTCGTCCTCCGCGACGGCGCACTCGTAGGCGTCCCCGGCCGACTCCGCCGCCGCGAGGGCCTCCCGGGCCTGCCGCACGCGCCGTTGCATGGCCTCGGTGAATTCGCTCACGGCGCCCCCAGCGCAATGGGCATGAACAGGAGATTCCCTGAATTCTAGAGCCGATTCGCCCTGGAGGCGCCCCGTGGGCCGGTGCCGGGTTCCCCCGGCAGCGCCACCGCCGGCAATGCGTTTGGCCATCGCCTATGCCGTGGGTAAGGTGCTGGCCAATGCCCGTCCGTAGCGCAGAGGCAGGCGCGCCGTCGTTGCAACGACGGAGGACGCCGGTTCGAATCCGGCCGGACGGGCAGGTTCGGAACGTGAGCGAGGCGGGGCCGGATCCCGCGACGGGGCGGGGACGGCGCGGACGTGGGCGGCAGCACCGGCGGCACCACTGGCCGTAACGGCAGCGGTGACGGCAACGGCAGCAACGGCACTTCGGGTGTCGCCGGGGAAGACGCGCGCGTCGCCGGGGAAGGCGCGGGTGTCACCGAGGAAGAGCTGGCCGCCCTCGACCGGACGATCGGCAAGCTGCGGCAGCTGCACGAGGACGATCCGGTGCGCCTTCGCGCCGAGCGCGTCGTCTCGTCGTTCGCGCGCGAGGGCCGGCACCGCCGCCGCAAGACCCGCCGGCAGGAACAGGCCGCCGCGGACGCCCAGGTGGTGGCCGCCACGGCGACCGGCGCGCCCACCCGCCGCGAGGACGCCCCCCTGGACGCACCGGACTCCGCGGGCTCGGCCGGCACGTACGTCCGCCCGCGCCGCTGTTACGTCTGCAAGACCCCGTACACCCGGGCCGACGCCTTCTACCACCTCCTCTGCCCGGAGTGCGCCGCCGGCAACGCCTCGCGGCGGGACCTGCGCACCGATCTGACGGGGCGCCGGGCGCTGCTCACCGGCGGCCGCGTCAAGATCGGCTTCCAGCTGGCCCTGATGATGCTGCGCGATGGCGCCGAGCTGCTGGTGACCAGCCGCTTCCCGCGCGACACCGTCCGCCGCTTCCGGGCGGCCGAAGGCAGCGAGGCGTGGCTGGATCGGCTCACCGTGATCGGGATCGACCTGCGCGACCCCCGGCAGGTGCTCGGCCTGTGCGAGCGGCTGAGGGCCGAGGGCCGGCCGCTGGACATCCTCGTCAACAACGCCGCGCAGACCATCCGCCGGCCGCCCGGGGCCTATGCGCCGCTGATCGCGGGGGAGTCGCGCGCCCTGCCCGCCGGCCCGGCGGGGACGGCCGTGTGGGAGGCGCCGGGTTTCCGGACGCCGTACGCACTGCAGGGGGCTGGGGCTGGGGCTGGGGCCGGGGACGCGGATGGTACGTCGGCGGCGCTCGGGTTCGTGCTGCCCACCGGCCCGGTAGCCCGTCCGGCCTTTGGCGCCGAGGTCGACGAGGCGGGGCTGCTGCCGGACCGGTCCGCGGCCAACTCCTGGTCCGTGCGCCTCGGGGAGCTGGATCCGGCCGAGCTGCTGGAGACGCAACTGGTCAACGCGCTCGCGCCCACGCTGCTGTGCGACCGCCTGCTGCCGCTCCTGCTGGCCTCGCCCTACCCGCGGCGCTACGTGGTCAACGTGACGGCCGTCGAGGGGCGCTTCGCCGTGCGCAACAAGTCCGCGGGCCATCCGCACACCAACATGGCCAAGGCCGCGCTGAACATGCTCACCCGCACCAGCGGCCGTGAACTCGCCGCCCGCGGCGTGCACATGTGCAGCGTCGACACCGGCTGGATCACCGACGAGAACCCGGCGCCGAAGAAGGAGTGGATGGCCGCGCACGGCTTCCGCACCCCGCTCGACGTCGTGGACGGCGCGGCGCGGGTCTACGACCCCATCGTGCGCGGCGAGGCGGGCGAGCCGCTCGCCGGCGTCCACCTCAAGGACTACCGGGTCGCGGAGTGGTGAGCGGGCCCTGAGGGCCGGCCCGTCAGGCCGCGCCCTCCACGCTCCACCCCGGCACCTGGAAGCGCGCGGTGATGGCCGAGCTGTCGACCTCCTCGCCGCAGCAGCGGCAGACGACGGCCGGATCGAGGTCGGCGCCGCAGGAGTGCTCGAAGACCGTCGGCGGCACGTCCGCCAGATGCCGGTCGCCCCAGCGCATCAGCATGAGGAGGACGGGCCGCAGATCGTGCCCGGCCGCGGTGGGGCAGTACTCGAAGCGCGCCGGCCGTTCGCTGTAGGGAACCTTTTCCAGCACTCCCGCCTCGACCAGGCGGCGCAGCCGGGAGGCCAGGATGTCGCGCGGGGCCCCGGTGTTGCGGGCGATCGCGTCGAAGCGCCGGACTCCGAAGAAGACCTCACGCAGCACCAGCAGGGAGTACTTCTCGCCGACCACGCCGAGCGCGTCGGCGATCGAACAGGGGCGCGGCTTCGTCATGCGCCCCATCGTAGAACAGCCGGATTTGCTTCCCCAACCCTCGCGGTAACGTGCATCCATTTTCCCAACCGGCACACGGGGCTCACGGGTGTGCCGCCGCGATCAGCTGCCGCAGGGCGCTGTAGTACACCTCGTGGTCCGTCATGCCGGGCAGGATCACGTCCATGCTCCCCGTCAGGACGGGGAACTCCGTGGGGTCGAGCGAGGCCAGCGCGGTACGGGTGTTCCTGACCGTGAGCGCGGGGTTGCGGTGGTCGACGAACGTGGCGCTGCCGAGCGTGAGCAGGTACATCCGCCGGTAGGCGCGGAAGGCCTGCTCCGGCGTCATCCCCGCGGCGATGCTGTCGGCCAGCGCGGGCTCGGTCAGGCGGGCCAGCAGCTGGGGGCCCAGCCAGGGGCGCGAGCCGCGCAGGGCGACCAGCCCGGGGTGGGCGGTGAGCTGCTCGTACAGCCCCCGGAAGCGCCGCTCCGTGGCCTCGGCCCAGCCGGTGCCGGGCGGGATCTCCGGCAGCCCGGCGGCGAGGTGGTCGGTGCACAGGTCGATCAGGCCGCCCAGGTCCGTGCAGCGCCGGTGGATCGTCGCGTGGGACACGCCCAGCCGCTCGGCGAGGGAGCGGAAACTCAGGGCGGAGGGCCCTTCTTCGTCGATGACCGCGAGGGCGGTGCGGGCGATGAGCTCCGGGGTCGCCCGGGCGAGGGAGGGAGATTGCCGCGGCATGTGATACAGCGTATCGTACGCCGTATCACCTGCGTGTCCCGCCGCCGCGGGCCTCCGGCTCCGAGGAGAGAACCCGTGCACGACCTCACCTACGGCGACGTCGAACGGGCCGCCGCCCGCATCGACGGCCGCACCCGCCCCGTCACCGTCGCCCCGGCCGGCTCCGGCGCCGGCGGTTCCCGCGGCCGGGTGTGGCTCGCCCTGGAGTTCCTGCAGCACACGGGGTCCTTCAAGGCGCGCGGCGCGTGGAACTTCCTCGCCGCCCACCGCGAGGCCGGCACCCTGCCCGGGGCCGGGGTCACCATCGCCTCCGGCGGCAACGCCGGACTGGCCTGCGCCTGGGCCGCCCAGCAGCAGGGCCTGCCCGCGACCGTCTTCCTCCCCGCGAGCGCCCCGCAGGTGAAGGTCGCCCGGCTGCGCGGCTACGGCGCCGACGTCCGCCTCGCCGGCACGGAGTACGCCGAAGCGCTCGCCGCCTGCGAGGAGTTCACCCGCACCACCGGCGCCCTGGCGAGCCACGCCTACGACCATCCGCTGATCGCCGCGGGCGCGGGCACGCTCCTCGACGAGATCCGCGCCCGCGTCCCCGGCCTGGACACCGTGGTCGTCGCGGTCGGCGGCGGCGGTCTCTTCGCCGGCGTCGCGACCGCCGCCCGGCAGCACGGCATACGGACGGTCGCCGTCGAGCCCGCCGGCAGCCGGGCCCTCCACGCCGCCCTGGAGGCGGGGCGCGTCGTCGACGTCACCGTCGACTCGGTCGCGGCGGACGCCCTGGGCGCCCGCCGCGTCTCGGAGACGGCCCTGACCGCGGCCCGCCGGCCCGGCGTGACCTCCGTCCTCGTGCCGGACGAGGCGATCACCGGCGCGCGGACGGCCCTGTGGGACGAACACCGCATCGTCGTCGAACCCGCCGGCTCCACGGCCCTGGCCGCACTCATGCCGGGCGGCCCGTACGTCCCGGAGCCCGGCGAAACCGTCGCTGTCATCCTCTGCGGAGCGAACACGGACCCGTCGGACCTGGTCCACGACACCTGAGCCTGCCGGCGACAGGCCTCCCGTGCCGGTCGTGGTGGCCGGGTACGCCGCCGGGTTCTTGCCGCGGGCAGCTTCTTTCGGTGTCCGGCCGTTGTCGTCCGCGCTGCCGCGTTCCCGTGGCTCCCACGTTCTTGTGGCTCCCGCATGCCGGTGGCTGCCGCATGCCGTGACTGCCGCGTTCCGCCCTCCGGCGCGCGCCGGAGCGGCTAGGGTCGGCCGGGTGCGCAGTCGCCTGTACGTCACAGCGTTTCTGGCCGCCGCCCTCGCCCTGACGGCCTGCAGCAGTTCGGAGTCCCCGCGGCCGCCGGGCCCGTCCGACGGCCGGGGGACCGCCCGGCCCGACGGTGCGGAGCTGCTCTACCGGGGCAAGGGCCACGCGAGCGCGCAGAACCCCGCCTTCTCGCCCGACGGCAAGTCCGTGCTCTTCACGCTCTTCGCGGACGGCTACAACGAGGGCGCGGCGGCCCTGCGCGTGCTCCCCCTGCGCGGGGGCGGCAGCGGCACGCCGGGCCGCCCCGGCACCCTGCTCGACGAGGCCGACAAGGCCGCCGTCAACCTCCCCGGCTCCAGCTGGCACCCCTCGGCCGGGGTGGCCTTCGCCTCGGACCGGGCGGGCGGCCGCGACGAGGTGTGGGTGATGCCGCCGGGCGGGCGGCCCTCCCGCGTCACCGAACACGGCGGCGACTCCGGCTACCTGGAGCCCAGCTTCTCGCCGGACGGATCGTGGATCGTCTTCCAGGAGCTCCGGGAGAAGGACGCGGGGGACGGCGGCAGCGCGCTCGGCTCCCTCTGGAAGGTCCGGAAGGACGGCACGGGCCGCACCCGGCTCCTGGACGGCCCCGCCACCGGCACGGACAACCGCCAGCCCAACTGGTCGCCCAAGGGCGACCGGCTGGTCTTCCAGCGGCGCGAGCGCGGCGCGCACGAATGGGCGCTGTACGTGATGAACGCCGACGGCAGCGGCCTGCGGCGGCTGACCGACGGGCCGGGAGAGCACACCGACCCGAGCTGGTCGCCCGACGGCAGGTCGGTGGTCTTCTCCTCGACCGCCGGCGGCCTGGACGTGCCGCAGATCTTCGTGATCCCGGCCGACGGCGGCCGCCCCGTCCGGGTGACCACGCGCGACGGCGACTACGACGGAGCGCCGAGCTGGTCACCCGACGGGCACTGGATCGCCTTCGAGTCCCACCCGGGGGACGAGGACCGGCCGACCTCGTTGTGGCGGATCCCCGCCCCCGGGACGGACGGCCCCTGAGCGGCCGGTCAGCCGGTGGTGACGGTCAGCAGCGCGTACTGGGACACCGTCAGGGGCACGGTGGCCGTGCCGTCCCCCGCCTGCCAGGCGACCGGCTGCGGGGCCGGCGAGGCCCCGTCCGGCGAGCTCACCGTGGCGGCCAGCACCTTCCGGCCCGCGGGCAGCTTCAGCGAGACCGAGCAGGCGGCCGGCGTCGTCTTGAAGGCCGCCGGGGTGTCACCGAAGCCCGTGAAGTTCACCAGCTGGACGACCGTGTCGTTGCCGAGCCGGCTCAGCTCCAGGTGGATGCGCCGGTCGCCCGTGAGCTCCACCGGCGGTGGCGCCGCCGCCCGGACGGGCGCGAGGAGCAGGTCGGCGCTCGCCTGGTCCGTCTTCGCCAGGTAGCTGCGGCCGGCCAGCTCCTTGACGTACCAGCACGTACCCGAGCCGAACCGGTTCTGCTTGGTCGCCGGCAGCGGATCGCCCTTGCGGAAGCCGAGCACGTCGGCCAGCGCGTACTCGCTGCGGGCCGTGCCCAGCTCGTCGAGCGCGGTGGGCGCGGGCCCCGTGACGACGACCGTCCCGCCGCCCGCCACGTACTCCCGCAGGACAGCAGCCTCGGCGTCCGAGACGGCCTGCAGGTTCGGCAGCATCAGCACGCGGTACGGGGCGAGGTCGGCGGCGGCCAGGTGCGGGCTCGGGACGGTGGCGAAGGGCACGTGGGCGTACACCATCGCCTTGACCGTGCCGCGGAACTCGCCCAGCCACGCCTGGGTCGTGCAGCTCTCCTCCCCGCTGCCCGAGGCCCACCAGTCCTTGACGCCCGACGGCGCCTTCGCGTTGGCGTACATGCCCGTCCCGGCGGAGGGGCTGACGTAGTCGCGGGACGCCGACGAGTGGTAGACGCCGACCTCGGCCGCCGGCACCGCGTTGTAGAGCTTCTCCTGGTTGGCCGCGACGAAGGCGTACATCCGGGTGCGCATCGCCTTGTCGGTGGTCTCGTTCTTGAACGGGCTCTTGACCTCGTACGGGTTGCAGCCGGCCGCCAGCAGCTCCGCCATCACCAGCGACGCGTCGTCGGCCTTCCAGCCGTACGAGAAGGCCCACGCGGGCTTCGTCCCGCTCGCCGCGCGCGCGTACTTGTACATCGAGATCAGGCAGGTCCAGTCCGTGGCCGTGGCGTGGCGCATCCCGTCGTAGTTGCCGAGGATGTCCACCTCCCAGACGTGGCTCACGCCCTCCGCCTTGCGCAGGTACGCCCCGTCGAGGCCGACCAGCGTGGCGTACTGGTAGTCCATGCTCACCGTCTCGACGAAGGTGACCAGGTCCGGGTTGACCGACCGGCCGGCGGCGGCGATGTCCAGCTGCCACTGGTTGAGGTTGCGGTGCCGCCATTCCACGTAGCGGCGGAAGGGCAGGCTCGTGAAGTCGGCCTTCGGGGGCAGCGCGAGACCGGTGTCGGCCTTGAAGGCGTCCGCCGCCCACGTCGAGCCGTCGCACCAGCTCAGCGCGCCGTCGAAGTAGATCGGCACGTCCGGCCAGATGGCGTCCACGCCCGTGGCGGCGAGGGCCTTGATGCGGCCGAGGTAGTAGTCGCGCCAGGGGGAGTTGGGGCTGAGCCAGCAGCTCTCGTCGCCCGGGTCGACCCAGACGACCAGGCTGCCGTAGAAGACGTTGGGCTTGCCGTCGAGGGAGCGCTGCACCCAGGACTTGCCCTCGCCGTCCTTGTAGAACGACCGGCCCTTCTCGCCGCCGACGCTGATGAGCTCCAGCGACGGGTAGTACATCACCACGCGGATCCCGGCGGCGTGCGCCAGCTCCACGAAGCTCTTGACCTTGCCCATGTGCTCAGTGAACTCCGCGGGCGTCAGCCAGTTCGACAGGACCGTGTCGAGCTCGATGACGCTGACGTTCTGCGCCTTGAGCGCCGTGATCACGGGCTTCATGTCGCGGAGCGGGTCGGCGTCCTCGTCGAACGTGCCGTCGGCCAGGCGTGCGAAGCGGCTCCACTCGGGGAAGAGCCCCTGCCGGGCCGCGGCCGGCGCCCAGGCGGGCTCGGCGCCGGCGCCGGGGCCGGCCTGGGCACCGGGGAGGCCGGGGGTGCGGGGGAGGAGCTGTGCGGCGAGCACGCCGCCGCCCGCTCCCAGGCCGGTGCGTAACAGGGCTCTCCGGCTGAATCTTCGTATACCGCTCATGGGTGTCCCCTCGATTTCACAACGGTGTGACGGGGTCTGCACGGTGCCCGCAAAGTCTGCCCGATGGCCTTCGCACGAGCGGGCGGATTCCGGATACAGGGGCGTACGGCCGGAGCGGGGCCGGTGCACGGCTGCTGTGCGGCGCGCATCTGCCATCGGGCGGCGTGCGTCTGCCATCAGGAGGAAAACGGGCCGATATCCCTCCCGTACGGAGTAGCCGGGGAGGCACCCCTCCGGCCTGCGGTTAACACAGTCTCCAGACGACTGAACCGCGAGGAGTGCAGGCATGGCTGAAGTGAAGCTGACCGCCGAGACGCGCACCGACTTCGGCAAGGGTGCCGCCCGCCGCATCCGCAGGGACGACAAGGTCCCCTGCGTCATCTACGGCCACGGCACCGACCCGCGCCACGTGGCGGTGGACGGGCATGCCCTGCTGATGGCCCTGAGGACTCCGAACGTACTGATCAACCTGGACATCGACGGCAAGAAGCAGCTCGTCATCCCCAAGGAGGTCCAGCGCGAGGCCCTGCGCGGCTTCCTGGTCCACGTGGACCTGCTGATCGTCAAGAAGGGCGAGAAGGTCACCGTGGAGATCCCGATCCACACCGAGGGCGAGCTCGCCCCCGGCGGCAACCTGCTGGAGTACATCCTCAACGCCCTCCCGGTGGAGGCCGAGGCCACGCACATCCCGGAGGGCGTCACGATCTCCGTCGAGGGCCTGGAGGCCGGCCACACCATCCACGCCAAGGACATCCCGCTGCCGCGCGGCACCACCCTCGCCGTCGACGGCGAGGACGCCGTCCTGCAGATCGTCGCCGCCCAGACCGAGCCCGTCGAGGAGGAGGAAGCCGAGGCCGAGGGCGCGGCGGCGGAAGCGGCCGGGGAAGGGGAGGCGGCGCCGGCGGAGGCCGGCGCGGAGGGCGAGGGCGGCGGCTGAGGCGGCGGCCGGGGCGGCGGCTGGTGCGGCAGCGCCCCGGGGCGGGCGGTGCCCCGGGGCGCGGTGCAGGCGTGGCGGACGGGCGCAGGTCCTCGGGCGTCAGGCCTCCGACGTCAGTCCTCGGCCGTCAAGCCTCCGGCGTCAGGCCGCGCGCGGCTGCGGCTTGAGGACGCCGAAGACCGCGCCGAACGGGTCGGCCAGCCAGGCGATGCGGCCGACGTCCGCGACGTCGTTGGCGGGCGCGACCACCGTGCCGCCGCTCTCCTGCGCCGTGGCCACGGTGGCATCGGTGTCCACGACCAGGAAGTACGGGATCCAGCGGGACGTCCTGTCCGCCCCGTTCCCGTCCCCGTCCCCGTCCCCGGCTCCGCGCTCGCCGAGGGCGGGGGCGATGCCGCCGAACGCGGACTCGGCCCCGGTGCCGCCGGCCGTGGAGAGCAGGGTGTACGTGCCGACGCCGCTGAACTCCCTCGCCTCCGTGCCCCAGCCGAACAGGGCGCGGTAGAAGGCCCCGGCCGCCGCCGGGTCGGCGGTGTGCAGCTCGACCCACAGCAGGGTGTCGGGCTCGCGGACCCTCTCCAGGCCCTTGACGGCGCCCGGCTGCCAGAGGGCGAACTCCGCACCGCCGGGGTCGGTGAGGCAGGCCAGCCGGCCCGCGTCCATGACGTCGGTGGGCGGGACCCGCACGGCGCCGCCCGCCTGCTCGGCCGCCTTGACGGTGGCGTCGGCGTCGGGCGTCTGGAAGTACACCGTCCACGCGGGGCTCGCGCCCTCCTCGGTCAGCGGGCCGAGCGCCGCGACGTCCTTGCCGTCCTTCTGAAAGAAGGCGTAACCGCCCGTGTCGGGTCCGGCGGCCTGCACGTCCCAGCCGAAGACCCGGCCGTAGAACCCGGCCGAGGCCGCGGTGTCCGGGCTGCCGAGGTCGAGCCAGTTGGGGGAGCCGGTCACGAATTCTGTGCTGGGCATGGTGGGTGCTCCTTCGACGGATGCGCGCGAGGGCCCCGTCACCGCGGGCGCGGCGCGGGGCGTTCCCCGACGCGTCTCAGTCTTGCACCGCACCCCGGGCGGCGCGCGATGCCGTGGCCAACGACCCCCGGCGCGCGGAGGCGTGCCCGGCGCGGTGCGAGGGCGGGCGGAGGGAACGGACCTCCGGCGCCGCCCCGGGCGAACGGACCCCCGGCGCCGCTCCAGGCGACGCGTGAGGCGGACCCGGTCGGCTCAGATCGTCGCGGCGTCGATGACGAAGCGGTAGCGGACGTCGCCGGCCAGCACCCGCTCGTACGCCTCGTTGACCTGCTCGGCCCGGATCACCTCGATGTCGGCGCCGATGCCGTGCTCACCGCAGAAGTCGAGCATCTCCTGGGTCTCCGGGATGCCGCCGATCATCGAGCCCGCCAGCGACTTGCGCTGCGCGATCAGCGCGAAGGGCGACACGGCCAGCGGCCGCTCGGGGGCGCCCACCTGCACGAGCGTGCCGTCCGTGGCCAGCAGGCCGAGGTAGGCGTCCAGGTCGATGTCGGCGGAGACGGTGTTGACGATCAGGTCGAAGCTGCCCGCCAGCTTCTCGAAGGTGGCCGGGTCGGACGTGGCGTGGAAGTGGTCCGCGCCCAGCCGCAGGCCGTCCTCCTGCTTGCGCAGCGACTGGCTGAGCACGGTCACCTCGGCGCCCATCGCGTGCGCGATCTTCACGCCCATGTGGCCGAGGCCGCCCATGCCGACGATCGCGACCTTCCTGCCCGGGCCGGCCTGCCAGCGGGCGAGGGGGGAGTAGAGGGTGATGCCGGCGCACAGCAGCGGGGCCGCCTCGTCGAGCGGGAGGGAGACGGGGATGCGCAGGGCGTAGTTCTCGTCGACGACGACGTGCGTGGAGTAGCCGCCCTGGGTGACCTCCCCGTCGCGGCCGGGGCGCCCGTAGGTGCCGACCATGCCGAGCTCGCCGGTGCAGTACTGCTGCAGGCCGGCCTTGCAGTTGTCGCACTCGCGGCACGAGTCCACGAAGCAGCCGACGCCGACGCGGTCGCCGACCCGGTGCCGGGTCACGCCGGAGCCGACCGCGGTCACGACACCGGCTATCTCGTGGCCCGGGACGAGCGGGAAGTGGCCGTCGTCACCCCACTCGCCGCGGACGGTGTGGATGTCGGAGTGGCAGATGCCGGCGTACTTGATCTCGATGAGGACGTCGTGCTCACCCGGCTCCCGGCGCTGGACGGTGATCCGCTCCAGGGGAGCCTTGGCCGCCGGGGCGGCGTATGCGGGAACAGTGGTGTGGTTCATGTCCCGAATCATGCGCCCGCCCGGGATCCGCAGCCAGAACCCGGCTGAAAGTACGCTTGCGGTTCCTACCACCAGCAGTATCACCTTCGGCCGCGGAGCCCCCCGCATACTGGTGGGCATGGACCAGCGCACCGAATTGAGCGAGTTCCTCCGCAGCCGGCGGGCCCGGCTCCAGCCCGAGGAAGCGGGCCTCACGCCGTACGGCGGCCGGCGCCGGGTGCCCGGCCTGCGGCGCGAGGAGCTGGCGCAGCTCGCCGGCGTCAGCGTCGCGTACTACACGCGCCTCGAACAGGGGCACGGCCGGAACGTCTCCACCGGCGTGCTGGAGGCGATAGCCGACGCCCTGCAGCTCAGCCGCGCCGAGCGGGACCACCTCACCCACCTCGTCCGGCCGAGCGCGAAGAAGACGCGGCCGTGCCGGCCCGCCCGCCCGCAGCGCGTGCGCCCCTCGGTGCAGCACCTCATGGACACCATGGACAACACCCCGGCCTACGTGGTCGGCCGCCGGCTGGACATCATCGCCTGGAACCGGCTGGCCTGCGCCCTCCTGGGCGACTTCGCCGCCATGCCCGCCGGGCAGCGCAACCTGGCCTGGCAGCTCTTCCTGGAGCCGGCCACGCGCGAGCTGTACACCGAGTGGGAGAAGAAGGCCGCCGACGTCGTCGCCTTCCTGCGGCTCGACGCCGGCCGCTGCCCCGACGACCCGCACCTGGCGGCCCTCGTCGGCGAGCTGTCCGTCAAGAGCCCGGAGTTCCGCTCGCTGTGGGCCGCCCACAACGTCGAGGACAAGGGCTTCGGGGTCAAGAAGCTGCACCACCCCGTGGTGGGCCCGCTCACCCTCTCGTACGAGACGCTCGTCCTCCCCGCCGATCAGAACCAGCAGCTCATCACGTACCACGCCGAGCCCGGCTCGCCGTCCGCGGAGTCGCTGCGGATCCTGGCCAGCTGGGCGATGGAGAGCTCCGGGGACGGCGGCAGGGAGGCGGACGGGGCGCGGGCGGGGCGAACCGAGCGGTCGCGGTAGGCGAGTGGGCGGAGCCGTCGCTACGGACGGTGGCCAGGGTGGTGGCTACGGGCGCGGGGCTCCCATGGGGTTGGGCACGGGCAGCGCGCCGGTGTCGACGAGGTGACGGCTCAAGGGGGTGGCGAGCCGGATCGCCTCCTCGGTGCCCGCCGCGCCCAGCGCGGCGAGGGGTGAGGCGGCCAGCCGGTCGGTGTCCTCCTCCAGCCGCCTGCGCAGCGCACCGCCCGCCTCGGTCAGCCGCCCGTCCTCGCCGAGCAGACCGCGCTCCGTCAGCCTGCGGCGGCTGTCCTCCCACTCCGCCTCCGTCCACCCGCGGTTGTCCTGGACGGCCCGCAGGGGCACGGACCCGGTGGCCACGTGCGTGAGCGTCGTGTCCAGCCCGCCCAGGCCGGCGTGGACGGCGGCGAGGACGTGCCCGTCCCCGCGGTGCTCGCGCAGGACGGTCGCCGCCAGCCAGACCCGCGCCGCGGGGTCCGCGGGCCGGGGCACCCGGGCCCAGCCGGCAGCCAGCGGCCTCCCCTCGAAACCGCAGCCCGCGACGGCCCCTTCGAGCAACTCGGCGAGACGGGCGAGCTGCCCGCCGGATCCCGCCGGCAGCGTACGGGCCAGGGCGGCGCGCACGGCCTCCATGCGGGACTCCAGCACGGCCCCGGGCGAGGCGTACGCCCAGGCGTCCGGCAGCGAACGGGCCACCATGGCCGGAGCGAACCCGTGGAACATCGCGGCCACCGGCGCCGGCCCGAGCGGCCCCAGCGGCGCCACCCGGCCCGCGAAGTACCCCATCCACCAGCCCGGCAGGCCCAGCGCACGGGCCTCCGCGGCCGGTTCCGGCGCGAAGTAGACGATGGCGTGCAGGGGTTCGACGGCCTCCCAGAGGCGGCGGGCGGGTGCGGGCTGCTGCGCGGTGGGCAAGGTGGCCTCCTGAACGCCTGTGTGAGTACCGGGCGTTGGCGCATCCTACGACGGCTGCTTCCGGCTCACCCGTTCCGGTGTCGCGGACGCGGCGCGGTGCCGCGCCCACCGAAGGGTGATTCCGCCGGATGGAGCACCGTTCGTGACTATCTGGAGGCTCTGTCAGGTCTGTCACGCCACCACGAAAGGAATCCCGTGCGTATCCGCCGCGCCCTTGGCACCGCTGTGTCCGTACTCCTGCTCACCACCTTCGCCGCCACTCCCGGGGCGCACGCCGCGAACGGCACCCTGAGCGTGGACTACGCCCGCTGCAAAGCGGGCACCGGCATCACCGGGGTGGCCTGCCTCCGCGAGAACGTGAGCAGGAGCGAGAAGGACCCGCAGGACGGCAAGTGCTTCAGCCTCCTCACCGAGAACCGCGCGAAGATCCGCAAGCTCACCAACCGGACGAACCGGACCCTCGTCCACTACACCGACCGCCACTGCACGAGGGGCGCCCGCACCCTCGCCCCCGGCCGCTCCCTGACGAACCCTGCGATCCGCAGCGTGCGCTACCCCCTCTGATCGGATCCCCCCGTCGGCCCGGACGGGGGACGATGGCCGCATGACCACGATCACCTTCGTCCGGGGCGACATCACCCGGCAGCACGTCGACGCCGTCGTCAACGCCGCGAACTCCTCACTCCTCGGGGGCGGCGGCGTCGACGGCGCCATCCACCGCGCGGGCGGCCCCGCGATCCTCTCCGCCTGCCGCGCCCTGCGCGCCTCCCACTACGGCAAGGGCCTCCCCACAGGCCAAGCCGTCGCCACCCCCGCGGGCAACCTCCCGGCCCGCTGGGTGATCCACACGGTCGGCCCGGTCTACCAGCCTTCCGGCGCCGACGAGTCGCTGCTGGCTTCCTGCTACCGGGAGTCCCTCCGCGTCGCGGACGAACTGGGCGCGAAGACGGTCGCCTTCCCGGCCATCTCGACGGGCGTCTACCGCTGGCCGATGGAGGACGCGGCCCGCATCGCGGTCGAGACGGTGCGAGAGACAGAAACGTCGGTGGAGGAGGTCCGCTTCGTCCTCTTCGACGAAGGGGCGTACGAAGCCTTTGCGTCGCAGGCGAACTGATGCATCTGTCCGGGCGGGGCACCTCCGGGCTCGGGTGGCGGGAGGCGCACGGCCAGTACCTCTGCCACCTCCGCACGTCCATCCCCAAAGTTGGGGATGGAGCCGCTCGCAGCGTGCGCGCCATCCTCATCACGGGCGTTCACACGACCATGCGTATGCGCTTCGCCGCCGGAGCAAGAAGGGTCCCGCTCACGCGTCTTCGAGTGACGACTCAGGCCGGGTTTTCCGAGGTTGTGTGCGTCGATAACCGTCGATTGCGGGAGGGAGGGAAGAGCATGCAGATCGAGGTTTTTGACCGCGCCTCCGAAGCAGGTGCGGTGGTGTGCGGGGCGGGCTACGGAGGCCGTTAGCGATCACCTGCGTCCAAGGTGTGCAACGTTTCCCGGGCCGGTAGAGAGCCACTGATGCGGCTGCGGGAGTAACTGCCGGATGTCTGTACCGGAGGGAGGGAAGAGCATGCAGATCGAGGTTTTTGACCGCGCCTCCGAAGCGGGCGCAGTGGTGTGCGGGCTGGGTTACGGGGGCCGTTAGAGCCCACCCGTACCCGGGGTGCGCAACCGTCGTACCGGGCTGGCGGAGAACGCTGCCGCCAGCCCACCCGCTGCCGACGTCAGGGTATCGAGCCCATCAGCGCGGCAAAGCGCGATTCCCGTGTGGGGAGGAAGGATCCATGCGCATCATCAAGGGGGAGGGCTGTTACTGGGCCGTGGGCAGCCACAGCGTCGCCAGGCTCCCCAGCCCGGCGGTAGACGCAGATGGCACTCCCGTCGAGGAAGCCCAGGAACTGCTGCGACGTTCCGGAATCGACCAGGACCGCGGCACGAGTATTTACCACGTGACCGCTCTGATCACCACCAAGTGTAATCTCGCCTGTTCTTACTGCTTCCAGAACATGGAAATCCCGCCGGCAGGAAGAAAAGGTGTGCCTGTCCGGATTCCTGGCGCGACCCTCGACGCCGCCCGTATCGACGACATCCTCGGATTCGTCGACCGGCAGATGCATCGGTACGGGGCACGGGAACTGGATGTGATGCTTTTCGGGGGCGAGCCGACCCTGCACATGGACATGTGCCTGCGGCTGCTCACAGGAGCGCGGAGCCTCGGCCCCGTCACGGCCTCGATGATTTCCAACGGCACGCTCTTCACCGTGGCGGACATGCGCCGTCTCGAAGCGGCCGGACTACGGTCCGTGCAGGTCACACTTGACGGTGACGCGGCCACGCACGACCGGTCACGGATCACGGTAGGAGGGCACGGCACCTTCGAAAAGATCATGCACAATCTGCAAGCCGCCTCCCGGCACACGGAGATCGCCTGGCAACTGCGGGTCAACCTGACGGCGGAGACGATCGCCGGTGCGGACACACTGATCGACCGCATCGCCGCCCGGCTGGACCCCGCGAAATGCGCCTTCTCCTTCGCGCTCGTCAATGACCCCGGCCTCGGCTACGCCGGTGCGATGGCGCACTCACCGGCCCTGGCCCGGCGCGTCGGCACCCTGTACGAGCACGCTGTGGCGGCGGGGTTCGTGGTGCCGGTGCCGAGCACGGCACCGTGTGTGGCCTGCGGTGAGGTGGGCGGACGCAGCGGTGCGGTCGTCAACGCGGACGGAACGCTCTACAGCTGCTGGGAGTCGGCGGGGCGCGCCGGAATGGAGGTGGGCACGGTGGCCGAGGGGTACCTGTCAGAGGAACTCGTCGTCTCCCGCTGGGTGGCCTGCGAGTACAACGCCCGCCGGAGGACCGACCCGCAGGCCGAGCAGGACTACCGTGACACCCTCGACGCCCTCGTCCTGGACAGCCTCTACCGCAAGGGCCGGCTCGGCGCGGCGACCGTCCACCGGGCGACCGGGATGAAGACGGCTTGACGTGCCGCCCGCCACGCGGAATCTGCGGCTGCTGGTCGTCGCCAGAACGTGTTCGCTGTGCGGGGACCTGGCCGTCCCCATCGCCGTCCCGTTCGCTGTCCTGGACATGCTGGGCGGAGGCCCCACGGAGGTCGGTCTTGCCCTAGGAGCACAGTTCGCAGGGGTGCTCGTCTTCCTCACCGTCGGAGGGGTGTACAGCGACCGTTTTGCACCCCACCGCATGATGATCGTCTCCGACTCCGTGTCCGCGCTCCTCCAGACAGCCGCCGCGGTACTGCTCGCCACGGACCGGATGAGCATGCCCCTGCTGGCCGCGCTGATGTTCGCCACCGGAGCCGCCTCTGCCTTCCACCAGCCGGCCACCCGGGCCCTGGTGCCCCGGATCGTTCAGCGAGAGGCGCTCCAGGCCGCCCACTCCCGCCTGGGCGCGACAGGCGCGGCGGCGGTCGTGCTCGCCCCGCTGGCCGCCGGCGGGCTCATCCCGAGCCTGGGGCCCGCCGGGGTCATCGCCCTGGACGCCGCAACCTTCCTGGGCAGCGCACTGCTGATCGCACGGATATCCCTGCGCGTACCTGCGCAGCCGCCGAGCACCGGTCGCCCGCGCATGGCACGGGAAGTCGCCGAAGGATGGCGGGAGCTGCGGGCACGGCCATGGCTGTGGGGATCGATCACGGCAGCGGCCGGAGTGGAACTGCTCCTGTCCGCACCACTGGCCACCCTCGCGCCCGTCGTCGCGGACCGGCTCTACGGCGGCGCCCAGGGATACTCGTGGCTCATCGCAGCCTGCGGCCTGGGCACCGTCGCAGGCGGCCTGACGGCAGTCCGGCTACGTCCGCGCCGCCCTGTCCTGGCCGCCAACACGCTGGTTCTTCCGATGGCGCTCGCTCCACTCGCCCTGGCCCAGGAAGCGCCGGTGGCCGGCGCTGTCATGGCGTACGCCCTGACAGGCGTGTGCCAGGGCCTGTTCACCACCTTGTGGTACACGGCCATGAGCCAGGCCGTTCCCCAGGAGGTACAGGGGCGGATCAGCGCGTGGGACCAACTGGGCTCCTTCGCCCTGCGTCCCGCCGGTCACGCCATGGCCGGCATGGCCGCCGGCGCTGTCGGCACCGCCCCGGTCCTGGGTACGGCCGCTGCCGCGGGATTGCTCCTGCCCCTGCCCGTCCTGCTCATGAAAGACGTCCGGGCACCGCTCTGCGAGTCCGGGACACAGCACACCGCCTTGTCACCCACACCCCCGAGGTAGCGCCATGCGCGTTGTTCTCGTCAACATGCCCTGGGCCTCGGCCGAGGTGCCCTCCCTGGCGCTGGGCGTCCTCAAACGGGCCGTCACCTCCGCCCTGCCGAATGCCGGCGTCGAGGTGCTGTATGCCAACCTCGACTTCGTCGACTGGATCTGCGACCGCCGGTCCTTCACCGCCGACGACTATCAGTTCTTCTCCCACGGCTCCTACTTCGAGGGCGCCGGTGACTGGGTCTTCTCCTCCGCCCTCTACGACGACCCCCAATGGCGTACAGAGGAATTCACCGCAGCCAAGAAGGATCGCCTGCCCGGCGACCGCATAGACCTCTGCCGCGACCTGCACCAGATCGTGCCGGACTTCATCGACGACCTCGCCGCCCGCATCTGCACCGGGCCGGTCCCGGACGTGGTGGGCTTCACCACGACCTTCCAGCAAAACACCGCTGCCCTGGCTGCCGCCCGGCGCGTCAAGCAGCTCTCCCCGCGAACACTCATCGTTTTCGGCGGCGCCAACTGCGACGGAGCACAAGGCGAGGCACTCCACCGCAACTTCCCCTTCATCGACTACGTCCTGCGCGGCGAGAGCGAAGTCTCCTTCCCCCAGCTGCTCGACGCCGTACAGCACGACAGGGCGACCGACGGCATCCCGGGGCTGTGCCATCGCCTGGCCGACGGCTCACCGAAGTCGACTCCCATGGCCGCCGAACCACTGCCCCCCGCCGCGGTGCCGGGACCCGACTACGACGGCTACTTCGAACGCGTCGCGACCTCCCGGGCAGGGCGCTGGTCAGACCCCCAACTGGTCCTCGAAGCCTCCCGAGGATGCTGGTGGGGAGAGAAGCACCACTGCACGTTCTGCGGACTGAACGGATCCTTCATGCAGTTCCGCAGCAAACGCCCCGAGGTCTTCTTCGACGAGATCACCGACCTCGTCGCCCGCCACCGCGTCCTGGACGTCGTCGTCGTGGACAACATCCTGGACATGGGCTACCTCACTTCACTCCTGCCCCGCATCAGCGCCAGTGGCTACGACCTGCGCCTGCACTACGAGATCAAGTCCAACCTGCGGCGCGAGCAGCTACGCGTCCTGGCCGACGCCGGACTCCTCCGCGTCCAGCCCGGCATCGAAAGTCTCTCCAGCCATGTCCTGAAGCTGATGGACAAAGGCGTCACCGCCTGCCAGAACGTTCGCATGCTCCGCGACGCCGCCACCGTCGGGCTCGTCCCCGAGTGGAACTACCTCTACGGCTTCCCCGGCGAGACCAAGGCGCACTACACGCCCGTCATCACCCAACTGCCCGCCTTGCACCACCTCACCCCGGCCGAATCCGTCGGCCGGATCGCCATCGAGCGGTTCAGCCCCTACTTCGACCGCCCCGAGCTCGGCTTCGACGACCTCCGTCCGGACAGCCAGTACGAGCTCATCTACGACCTGCCTCCCGCACAACTCATGGACTTCGCCTACCTCTTCGAAGCCCCACCACAGGGCATCAGCGAGCACACGGCCGATGTCCTGCGCGCTTCCATGCAGGAATGGGACGACGCCTGGGCCTCCAGCCACCTCGACCACGTCGACCTGGGGGATCGCATCGTCCTGACCAACCATCGCTCCCATTTCGACTGGAGCACGCACCAGCTCAGGACCCCACTGGAGATCAAGGCCTTCCGTCTCCTCGACCAGCCGCGCACCACCGCCTCCCTCGAACGCCGCACCGGAGCCGGCTCTCAGGAGATCTCGGCACTGCTCGACCAGTGGCGCAAGCTGGGGCTGCTCTTCACCGAGGGCGGCCACGTCGTGCACGTCGTGCCCGCCGCCGCAAACCAGGAACTCCTGCGACTGCAACCCGAACGTCTGCAGAGCGGCGGCCCCTGGCCCGTGCCCGCGATCAACGGAAGGAACCGATGACATGGCGCAGTGCACCCTCCGGCGGCACTACGCGCCCGGCACGGCCCGGATGCCCGGGATGGACCTGGGAACGTTCACCGTAGGCGCCACCGACTCGGCCGGCGCCGCACACGAGGCATATGAGAGCGGAGCCCGGCACGCCCTGCTGCCGGAACCTGTCGACCTCGACGGACCCGGTCATGCGGACACCGTCGCCGCCCTCGTCCTCGTCCGTGACCTGACCAGCTACGGCATGGTCGTGGACTGGACGCTCGCCCACACCGGGGCCGCAGCGACGTGGCGGCGGCTGGCTCACCTCCACCCTCCCCGTGAGCTGCTCGCCCCGGACGGGGAGGGAGCCTTGAGCGGGTGGCGGGAGAGCCACTGCATCGGGAAGTGCTTCTTCCGCAACGGCCCCGGCTTCGTCCAGGTCCGTGATTGGCGCACTGGCGAGTTACGCAGGATCACCATCGACGAACCACGTCACAAGGCAGCCATCCCTCAATTACTCGAAGGTGCCCGTGCCCGGGAAGTCGACCAGGAGGTCCTCGCCGACTACACGGCCGCGGGCCTGGTGGACACGCTGGGCGCCCACGTGTGGTGGATGCCCTACCGCGTGCGAAGGTGGCCGCAGTCACACACCGCAGTGTGAACCCCACCCCGGCACCGCCTCCGTAATCCGGGAGTATCCCCACCAGCCCCGGGCCGGGCACACCTTGGCGCGATAGGTCGCGGCCAAGGTGACAGCGCAGCGGGGATACTCCGGGTATGAGGGACATGACCCGCCCGATTCACCGCCTGCGCGCGGCAGTCGGGGAGCGGTTCGTGCAGGACGAGATGGCCGAGTTGGTGTCGCAGGCGATCGGTCCTCTGGTGGCGCACGACGCTCTGCGGCTGTTCGGCATGAACCCGGCCACGGGCACCGTGTCCTACGGATTCCTGCACGGCTTCCCGACCGCCCTGCTGCACGCGCAACTGATCGACTCCTACGCCGGTGACGATCCGTTCAGCCCTGCCGACATCGGCCGCCTCGCTGCCGATACCGGACTGCTCGGCGGCGGTGAGCATTCTCTTCCTGGCCACCGGCAGGCGGCCCGCACGCTGGCGGAGTACGGCGCCGGAAGTGAACTGCGGCTGCTGCTGCGCGAGAGCACGCGCCGGCCGTGGGGACTGCTCGCCCTGCTGCGGACGGCGGGTGGCAGGCCGTTCGACCAGGAGGACGCGTGGCAGCTCACCCAGCTCGACGAACCGCTCATCGCCCTCCTGAAGGGGTACGCCACGGCCCGCACCGCCACCGCCGCGCCTCCGGGGACACCGTTCCTGCCACCAGGCGTCGTGATGGTGGGGCCCGACGATCAGGTGCGCTCCGTCAGCCCGCAGGCACGCGCGTGGCTGGCGGAAATAGCGCCCGAACGCGGGCTCGCACCGCCTTGGATGCCCACCGCGTCGATGCGCGAGATCGTGCTGGCCGCCCGCCGCCACGCCGTGGTCCCCGGGGCACCGCCCGCGCTGGCCTGCAGCCCCGCGGCATTCCTGGGACGCCGGGTCGCGGTCCACGCACAGTGCATGGACGCCTCCGGAAAGGGTGAGGTCGCCGTGGTCCTCCAGGAAGGGAGCGGTGCGTTGCTGTTGCCCACGTACGCCGCCTGGCACGGCCTGACCGCACGGGAGAGCGAGGTCATCGAGCGGCTCTGCTCAAGGGAGGCGCCCCGGCAGATCGCACGCATCATGGGCATCTCGGTACACACGCTCAACACCCACGTGCGGAACGTGTACCGCAAGACCGGGACGTCCGGCCGGGACGATCTGGTCGCCGCGCTCAACCGCTGACCTTGAGCACCGCAGCGCAGTGGCCGGCAGCAGCAGTGCGATCACCTCCACGTCTCTGACGCGAACGGCGGCGTACGCGCGTGGTCCGGGCCGTCAGCCGGCCCGGACCGTGCAGGTGTTGATCGATCAGTACTGGATCGTGTGCTGGTAGAGGATGTTCCGGGCCTTCGTGCCGGTGTCCAGGCCGTAGTCGGGCCGGTCGGTGAGGAAGTACTCGCGGAAGCCGGACTGCCAGGTCTTGGACATCATGGTGTTGCTCTTCGTCCAGCCGCCGTCGATCTGGGACCACAGGTCGACCAGCGCGGTGGCGACGCGGGCCTCGCAGGCGTCGCCCTGGTCGATGCCGGTCGTGGTGCGGTCGTTGGCGAGGTTCAGGGAGTTGCCGTTGCCCCAGTAGTAGGTGGTGTCGTTGAAGGTGTGGAACGCCACCGCGTTGGCGAATCCTTCGGTCCAGCCGCAGCTGGTGGAGGAGGCGCGGTTGACGTAGTGGGGCGAGCAGTTGGTGACGTCGGGCCACCAGCCGTTGTAGAGCTTCCCCATGAGGGCGTGGCCCGCCTCGTGGACGGTGGTGTGCTCGGAGTCGGGGTCGTTGTCCGCGAGGTGGATCTTGTCCTCGCCGGCGGTCCAGTACGTGCCGTCGGTGGACCCGGGGTACCACTGGACGGTGATGGGGGTGCAGCGGTCGTCCGGCCGGCTGCCGGCCCAGCAGGTGGTGGTGGACCCCCTGTTCCACCAGAGCTTGTTGAGGGTGTCGAGAGCGTGCCAGGCCCGGCTCTGCCCGGCGTTGGCGTACACGTCGCCGAGGCTGATGCTGCGCGCGACGTTGTCCTGCGAGTACGTGGCGGTGGCGTAGAGACTGCCGTTGCCGTCGACCACGGACCACATCGCGCCCGCCTGCGTCTGGAACTCCACCCAGAGCTTCGAGGTGACGGAGGTGGTGGGGGCGTAGCAGAGGCTGAACGCGCCGTTGCCGTTGCCGGTCATCCCGGTGGCGAGCTTCTGCGTGCCGCTGTTCGCGGCGGGCTTGCCCCACAGGGTGATGTTGGCGTTGCTGACCGGCTCGTCCCGGTCGGCCTTGCCGTTCCAGCTGCCTCCCTCGGCGGACTGGAAGCGGTTGCGGAAGGTGCCGCTGACGCAGATCTGGGCGTTGCCCGCGGCCGTGGCGCCGGCGCGGGGAGACGCCGGGCGGGAGCCGGGCGAGGGAGCGGGGGCAGGGGACTTGGGAGCGACCGGGCGTGCCGTGCGACCGCCGGCCACGGGGCCGTGGACCGAGGTCGCGCCGGCTTTGGTGACGGACATGCCCTTGGCGGAAGAACCCTTGGTTTTGCCGATGGTGAGCTCGACCGAGTCGTGCGCGGCGCGGTGCGGGTCGGGACGGTCGATGTCGCTGATGTCCGCCTGGATCTGGGCGGGCCCGGCTGCGAGGGCCTTCACGTGCAGCGTCAGGGTCCGGGTGCCGGGGGTGAGGGCCAGCGTCCGGCTGGTGCGCTGCCCGAAGGTGTCCGGCGTGGGCGTGGCGAACCCGGAGCTCCGGCCCGTCACCTGAAGCGCCGGCGGCAGCTGGACGGACAGGCCGGCACGCTTGACGCCGGTCTGTGCCGTGACGCCCAGGGTGAGGGTGGCCTGTTCACCGACGGCGGGCAGGTGGTCGAGGGAGGCCGTGACGCCGAGACAACTGAGCGGCGCCTCCGAGTTCTTCTGCGCCGGGCGGATCGTACAGGCGTCGGCCCGCGCGGGGGAGCCCGCGGACGCGGATGCGGATGCGGACGGGACGGCGACGGTTGCCAGGCAGGCGACTGCGCCTGCCATCGCGGTCAGAGCGGCGGGTCTCGGGAGCCGTATTCGTGACCGCATTCGTGACCGTATTCGGGACATGGGTATGCCTTCCTGCGGCGTGCACGGCCGATTCGGTGCACGCCGGCAGAGCTGTGAGGGGGGTTGGGTACTGGCCCAACGGCACTGCTGCGACCAATCATTGGCCACAGCAACACCATGGGTAACAGTGGCCGGAACCCTATACCTCAGGGCTCGTGCATGTCACCGGGACGTCGCCCGGTGGGCCGGTGCCGCCGCGATCAGGCCGGCCGTGGCCTGGGAGAGCGCCATCTCGCCGAGGGTGCGCACCGCCATCGCCGCGACGGGCAGGGGGCAGGGGCGGAGCGGTCCAGTACGCGGCTGACCGGCAGTTGGAGGCCGGTGAGCAGCGTGCTGGATCCGCCGGGGCGGATCCGCATAACCTCCTGCGGGGGCAGCAGGGACGGGGACTGCACGGCCCTTGCTTCATCTATCGAAAATCGATAGATTCCCATCGCAACTCGATGGAAGGTTGGGTCATGGGAAAGCTGACCGTGGGCGCGCTGCGCGCCGTGCTCGCAGTGGTGCTCGCCGGCACCGTGTTCGTGCAGGCGGGGATGGTGTGGGTGCTGGTGAGCGGGAGCGATCCGGAGGACGGGTCGCTCCCGCTCACCCCGCTGCGCGTGATCACGATCCTGGGCATGGCGTCGGCCCAGGTCGTCGTGGTCTGCATATGGCGGCTGGTCACGATGGTGCGACGCGGAACCGTGTTCTCCCACGCCGCCTTCCGGTACGTGGACGCCGTGATCGGCGCGATCGTGGCCGCTGCTCTCCTGTGGTTCGCGGTCACGGCTCTCAACGCGCCGGGCCAGCGGGACGACCCGGGTGTCACCCTGATCATGGGCGGGGTCGGCGTGGCCATCCTGGGAGTCGCGCTGATCGTGCTCGTGCTGCGGATGCTGCTCGCCCAGGCCGTCGCGCGCGACCTCGAAGCGACGCGGATGCAGGCCGAGCTGGACGAGGTGATCTGATGCCGATCGCCGTCGACATCGACGTGATGCTGGCCAAGCGGAAGATGTCCGTGGGCGAGCTCGCGGAGCGCATAGGGATCACGCCCGCCAACCTGGCCGTACTCAAGAACGGCCGCGCCAAGGCAGTGCGCTTCGCGACGCTCGCCGCGCTCTGCGAGGTCCTCCAGTGCCAGCCGGGCGACCTGCTGCGCTGGGAAGCCGAGGACACCGCAGGCGAATGAACCGTGCCTGCCGACGCGTCATCGGCAGGAGACGGCGGCCGGGGCGTGCGGCTCTCTAGTGACCCGCACCGTCGCCTGAGGGCGGGCGGTGATGGTGGGGGTGGGCGGGGGCGGGTTCGCCGCGGCGGATGGCGCCGGGGGCGCGGCGGGCGGGGTGGTCGGCGCGGGAGGAGGAGGTGAGTTGCCAGGGGACGCTGGTGACCATGACGCCGGGGGTGAACAGCAGCCGGCTCTTGAGCCACAGCGCGGACTGGTTGTGCAGCAGGTGCTCCCACCAGCGGCCGACCACGTACTCGGGGATGAAGACGCTCACCACGTCCCGCGGGCCGGCACGCCGGACGGAGCGCACGTACTCGACCACGGGGCGCGTGATTTCGCGGTACGGCGAGGCGACCACACGGAGCGGCACGTCCACGTCGAGCTCGTCCCACTGCCGCTCAAGTGCCTTGGTCTCCTCCCGGTCCACGGCGACGGTCAGCGCTTCCAGGTGGTCGGGCCGGAGGGCGCGGGCGTAGGCGAGGGCGCGCAGGGTGGGTTTGTGGATGGTGGAGACCAGGAGGATGGCCACCACGCGCGAGGGGCGGACCAATTCGGCGCGCGGATCGGTGACGGCCAGTTCGGCCGAGACGGAGTCGTAGTGCCGGCGGATGCCGCGCATCGTCGTCCACAGCACGACCGCGGCCACGACGGCCAGCCACGCGCCCTCGAGGAACTTCGTGGCCAGCACGATCACCAGGACGAGCCCGGTGATGACGGCACCGGTGGCGTTGATGACCCGGGCGGTCAGCCCTCGCCGCCGCACCGCCGGGTCGCTCTCGCCGCGCAGCGCGCGGTTCCAGTGCCGGACCATGCCGGTCTGGGAGAGGGTGAAGGAGGTGAAGACGCCGAGGATGTAGAGGTGGATGAGGCTGGTGACGTCCGCCTTGTAGAACCACAGCAGCAGGCCTGCGGCCAGGGCCAGGGCGATGATGCCGTTGGAGAAGGCCAGCCGGTCGCCGCGGTTGTGCAGCTGCCGGGGCAGGTAGCGGTGCTGGGCGAGGATCGAGGCCAGCAGGGGGAAGCCGTTGAAGGCGGTGTTCGCCGCCAGGACCAGCACCAGGGCGGTGGCCGCCTGCACGAAGTAGAAGCCGAAGCTGTGCTCCCCGCCGAAGACCGCGGACGAGAGCTGGGCGATGACGGTCCGCTGCGTGTACGTGGCGCAGTCGCCCGGCAGGCCGGTGAGCCGGCAGGAATCCCCGGCGATGTGCACCTTGGCCACCAGCGCGAGAGTCGTCACTCCGACGAACATGGTCACCGCGATGATGCCCATGACGCTCATGGTGGCAGCGGCGTTCTTCGACTTGGGCTTGCGGAAGGCCGGCACGCCGTTGGAGATCGCCTCCACGCCCGTCAGGGCCGTACAGCCGCTGGAGAAGGCGCGCAGGCCGAGCATGACCAGGGCGAGACCCGCCAGGTCCGTGTCCGCGGGGTCGGCCGCGATGCCGAACCCGGCGCTCTCCGAGACGGGCGGGTGGCCGAGCAGATAACGCACCAGCCCGGTGGCGACCATGATCAGTACACCGGCGATGAAGAGGTACGTCGGGGCGGCGAAGGCCTGGCCGGACTCGCGCACCCCGCGCAGGTTCGCACCGGTGAGCAGCACGACGAAGCCGATGGCCATCACCACCCGGTAACCGGACAGCTCCGGCACCGCCGAGATGATGTTGTCCACGCCCGAGGCGACGGACACCGCCACCGTCATCACGTAGTCGACCAGCAGGGAGGCCGCGACCACCAGGCCGGCCGACGCACCCAGGTTCGTCGAGGCGACCTCGTAGGAGCCGCCGCCACTCGGATAGGCGTGCACCACTTGGCGGTACGAGAGGACGACCACGGTCATCAGCGCGACGACCGCAGCCGCGATCCACGGCGTGAAGTGCAGGTACGCCATTCCGCCCAGGGTCAGGACGAGCAGGATCTCCTGCGTGGCGTAGGCGACCGAGGAGAGCGGGTCGGAGGCGAAGATCGGCAGGGCCAGCCGCTTGGGCAGCAGCGTCTCGTGCAGCTCTTCGCTGCGCATCGCCCGGCCGATCGCCAGCCGCTTGAGAAGCCCTGTCACATCGATCACGGCACGAGCGTAAATTGCACATACAGGATATCCAGTGCAACTCGTTCCGCGGTGCGGCGTCTGTGGTGGCGTGTCAGAAGCGCGTCAGAGGCGCGTCGGAAGCGCGTTAGGGAAGCAGCGCGCAGCTTGTGCCGGGCAACCCGGATGCCTTGGATGGTGGGTGTGAACAGCCACCTGCGCCACGATGACCGGCCGCCTCATACGGCGCTGCCCGGCACGGCGCGCTGCTCACGTTCCGCGCGCTGAGCGCACTTTTCCCACCGCGGTTCTGCGACACGCGACCGTGCCCGGCGCACCGTCGTGTCGTCTTCGCACCGCACCCCGGCCCGTCGGCAGCACGCACATTCCCGTGCCCCACCGCTGACGTCGCCTTCCGTTCGCACGGCAGTCCGCCACGGGGCGGATCCAGCTGCAGCTGGTCGCACCGGCGGCCTGAACGTCGTCACACCCGGAATCCCGAACCCCGAATCCCGCTACCGAAAGAAGGAACGACCTCCGATGTCCAAGCGTGCCCGTAAGAAGCGAGACCGCCGTAAGAAGAAGGCCAACCACGGCAGCAAGGCCTGTGCCTGATCAGGTAATCACCACCGGGGCGGGCGGTGCGGCACCGCCCGCCCCTCGGTTCTCCGGAGCTGTCATGCCGAACGACAACGCCCTCCGCACGGCGCCGGCCATCCGGGCGCGGCATCCATGGTTCCCCGCCGGCCGCCCGGGGGTGGGAGCCCTTCCCGAGCACGCCGCCCGCACCGGACTGGGCAACTGGTGGACCGACCACCCGCTGCGCCCGCGGGCCGCCGCCGTCTCCTGTGCCGGCTACGCCGTCCTGGCCGGCGACCCGCGCGCGACGGTCTCCGCGGACCTCGCGCATCTGGCCCACTGCTACGTCGTCGCCCCGGACCGCTTCCTGCCCGCACTCGGCAGCGCGTTCGTACGGATCGTGCCCTGGGAGCGCATGATCTGGGTCCACGACGACCCCGTGCCTGCCTTCCGGCCGGCCCCCGGCGTCGTCCTCCGTCCCCTCAGGCCCGCCGATGCGCCGGCTGTACGGGCCCTTGGCCCGGATCTGGCCTGGGTTGCCGAAAGCTGGGGCGGCGCGGACGGGCTCACCGCGTCCGGCCGGGCGTGGGGCGCCTTCCGCGACCGGCGCCTGCTCTCCCTCGCCTGCACCTTCTTCGCCGGAAGCCGCTACGAGGACATCGCCGTGTCGACCCTGCCCGCCGAGCGCGGCCGGGGCCTGGCCACCGCCTGCGTCCGCGCGCTGTGCACCGACATCACCGCCCGCGGCCGCAGCCCGTCCTGGAGCTGCTCCCGGGACAACCACCCCAGCCGCCACCTCGCCGCGAAGACCGGATTCCAGCTGGTCCACACCTACGTGCACTACGTGCTCGGAGCTCCCGTCGCCGACTGCCGGCCTCCCGTGAAGGCCACCCGACCGTAGGCGCGGCCTGGCCGTTCCCCGACCGTAGGCGCGGCCCGGCCCCGTCCCCGCCCCGGTGCGGGCCACGCTTCAGCTGGCCTGCCCGGCCGTGCGGCGTTGCTTGGTGCGGTGGGCGAGCACCCCGAGGATCCGTTGCCACGTCGGCGAGGCCTCGGCGATCCGGGAGAAGATCAGGTCCAGGTGCCCCTGCGTGCTGCTGTCGCGTCCGTGGTCCGTTTCCCACGCGTCGAGTTCGTCGATGAGCCGGTCCACGCGCGGGTCGTGCGGGTCCCAGCCGAGTGACTGGTCGCAGACCAGGTACAGGCGCTTCGTCTCGGGGTCGTCGAAGCTGGCGAGCTTCTCCCGTACCCCTTGCTCCATGGACTCCGGATCCAGTGCCTGCATCAGGATCCACACGTCCCGCTCGAGTCGCACCATCCGTTCGCTGACCCCGAGACCGCGCATCCGGTTCAGGATGGCGACCACCTCCGGCGGCAGGACGAGCCCGTCGCCGTCGGCCAGTGCGGCGACCCGGCGGCGGTGCTCCGTCAGCTGGTCGATCTTGGACTGCAACTCCGCGTCGATGCCGGCCACGGCCGCCTCGAATTCGGCCGGTTGGGCGTGCAGCAGCGCGTCGATGCGGGCCAGCGGTACCCCGGCGTCGGCGAGGGTCCTGATCCGGATGAGGTCCACCGCCGCCTGCGCGCTGTAGCGGCGGTAGCCGGACGCGTCGCGTTCGGGCTCGGGCAGCAGGCCGACTTGGTGGTAGTGGCGGACGGTGCGCACGGTCACGCCGGCGGCCTTCGCGAGCTGGCTGATCGTGAGCACCGTGCACCTTCCGGTCCTGAGCGTGGTCGTGGTGAGTCTAGGCGTGGGCCGCCCGGTCGACGACATCGCGGATGGCCTGGACGACGGCATCGCGGCGCTCGAAGACGAGCTGGCTGTGACCGGTGTCGCGGAGGAGCCGTTGTTCCCCGCGCGTCACCGCGCTCACCATGGCCGCGTCCAGTCGCGTCTTGCCGTCGTGCATCGCCTGCAGCGTCTCCTCCGGCATCAGCGCCTGCTGGCCGGGATCGATGCCCAGCGGAGTGAGCGCGATCAACGGGACGTCGGGAAGGCCCGGCCCGGGCAGCAGCTCGTCGGCGAGGTCGGTCATCGAGGCGCGCTCGGCGATGCCGGCGTGGATCCACTTCTCACTCACGTGGTACTCGATCAGCGGTTCCCGGACGTGCTCCGGGTAGTCCACGAGCAGCTCGGTGCACATCTGACGGATGACCGGGAGCCCCTGCCGGAGCTGCTCCTCGGTGGGCGACATCTCCACGCTCGCGGCCAGCCGAGCCTCCGGGGGCATGTAGTCGTCCCAGTCGCGGTGGAAGGCGTCCAGCCAGACCAGCCCGGCCACCTCCTGCGGGTACAGCTGCGCGAACCGGTGCGCGTAGGCACCGCCGAGGGAGTGCGCCACCAGGACGTACGGGCCGGTGATGCCCTGGGCGTGCAGCACCTCGTACAGCTCCGTGGCGACCGCGGCGCCGGTGCGCGGCAGCGGGACGTCGTCGCTGTAGCCGGTGCCGGCGCGGTCGTACACCACGGCGGTGGTGAACCGCGCGACCTCCTGCTGGAGGCCGAAGTAGTCCAGGCCGACCGCGCTCGCGCCGGGCAGGAACACGACGGCCGGGCCGCCGCTGCCCGACCGGTGCACGAAGACGCGGCGGCCGTTGATCTCCCGGAACCCTCCGACCGGAGGAGTGAGCTGTGCCGGGGAAGTGCTGTTGTTCGTCATGCGGCAAGGCTCCAACCCTGACGTAGCGTCAAGGTCAAGCCGGTGACATAGAACCGGTGACGTAGAACCGGTGACACCGAAGTGGGCCCCGCCTTCGTTGCCGAAGCCGGGACCCGCATACCTACGTGGCGCGCCGGCCGGGCCGGTGCGGTGGACGGTTGCTCAGCCGACGTGGACGCGGGGGCGGCGGTCGCGGTCCGGTTCGGCCTCGCGCAGGATCTCGCGGGTGACCGGAGCGACCTCGCCCTGGCCGAAGAGGAAGAAGCGGACGAAGTTGGTGAAGGGGTTGCCCTCGGTCCACTCGAAGAAGACGTGTGGGCGGGTGCCGGTGAGGTCACGGGCGTGGAGGAGGAAGGCCGCGAGGGCGTTGGGGACGGAGGAGCTCTCCACCGTGAGGACGCGGTAGCGGCCGTGCAGGATCTCGCCGCGTACGGTCAGGCCGGCCTCGAACTCGGAGGGGTCGGTGACCGTGACCTCGACGAAGACGAAGTCCTCGGCGGTGGGGATGTCGTTGTCGGCGCGGATCTGTTCGATCTTCTCGCGGTATTCGGCGACGTCGCGCGCGCCGGGTTCGTTGGCTATGAAACGCGGCGTGCGCTGGGAGATGTCGCGGATGAACCGCTCGGCCTTCTCGTCGAGCTCCACGTGCGTGACGCGGAGTTCGAAGGCGCGGCCGAGGCGGGAGACGAGCGAGATGAGGAGGATGCCGGCGATGAAGCAGGCGCCGATCTTCACGCCGTCCGGGCGCTCGATCACGTTGACGACGGTGGTGTAGAGGAAGACGGCCGAGATGACGCCGAAGGCGACGGTCCAGACGCGCTGGCGGGCCTTGCGGGCAGCAATGGTGACGGCGATGGCGGCGGAGCAGATGAGGACCAGGACACCGGTGGCGTACGCGCCGCCCTGGGCGTCGACGTCGGCGTCGAAGATCCAGGTGACGAGGAAGGCGACGAGGGTGAAGACGATCACCATGGGGCGCACGGCACGGGCCCAGTGCGGGGCCATGCCGTACTTGGGCAGGTAGCGCGGCATCAGGTTGAGCAGACCGGCCATGGCGGAGGCACCCGCGAACCACAGGATGAGGATGGTCGAGACGTCGTAGACCGTGCCGAAGGCGTTGCCCAGGTACTGGTGCGCCAGGTAGGCGAGCGCGCGGCCGCTCGCAGCGCCACCGGACTCGAACTCCTTGTGCGGGATGAGCACGGTGGTGATGAAGCTGGTCATGATCAGGAAGACGCTCATGATGAGCGCGGCGACCGTGAGCAGCTTCTTGGTGCCGCGGATCCGCCCGGCGGGCTTGTCCGCGGTGTCGTCCGGGGCGCCCTTGACGAGCGGCATCACGGCCACGCCGGTCTCGAAGCCGGACAGGCCGAGCGCCAGCTTCGGGAAGACGATCAGTGCGACGCCGATCATGACGAAGACGTTGCCGTGCTCGGTGGTGAGGGCGGCGGTCCAGTCGGTGACGACGTGGCCTTCGGTGAGCACGTGCCACAGGCCGGTGACCACGACCACCGCGTTGAGCGCGAGGTAGACCGTGACCAGGACGACGGCGACGCCGATCGCCTCCAGGAAGCCCTTGAGGAACACCGCGCCGAGCAGCGCGATGAGGATCATGGTGATCAGCAGCTGCTTGTCGTGCAGGGCCCCTTCCAGATTGGGGTTCTCCACCAGGTGGGTGGAGGCGTCCGCGGCCGACAGCGTGATCGTGATCAGGAAGTCGGTCGCGGCGAAGCCCAGCAGCGTGAGGACGAACAGCTTGCCCTTCCAGAAGGACAGCAGCCGCGACAGCATCGCGATCGAACCCTCGCCGTGCGGGCTCTCCTCGGCCACGCGCCGGTAGACGGGCAGCGCGCCGGCCAGGGTCACGATCACCAGCACGATCGTCGCGACGGGGGAGAGCAGACCGGCGGCCAGGGCCGCGATGCCCGGCTGGTAGCCGAGCGTCGAGAAATAGTCGACACCGGTCAGGCACATCACCCGGTACCAGGGCTGACCCTTGTGCTCGGGTGCCGGGGCGGCCTGCGAAGGACGGCCTTTGCCCATGTCGGAGAGCCCCTCCAGCATCCACCCCCGCAGACGACTCGTGTGCGTGTCGGTCGGGGTGGCCATGGGGGTGCTCCTGGTGCTCTGCCGGGGTCGGAATTCGGCCATCCTGCGGACGGCCGAGCCAGCGTAAGCAATGGACTCGCGGCCCCGCCGGGGAGGGGCGTCAGGAAAGCGTCAAGATCCGCTTGCCGGGCGCGGGGGCCCCGCCGTAGCGCTTTACGGCCGGACACGCTCAGAATCCGTACTCCGACGCCTTCGCCTTCGCCTACGGCCCCGGTGATCCGGCGCCTGAGGATCACTGACAGGGTTCCGTGGATCCATCGGCGTCGAGCTGTGGGGCATGCGGATTGGTGAGGTCCCACAGGCGAGTGGGGCGGCGGGCGGTGCCGATGACGAGGGTGCCGCTGCCGGGCAGGACCACCCGGTCGGCGACGTCGTCGAACGTGTCGTTGTCGCCCCGCCGGGTCGGCTCGTAGTGCTGCCCGGGCGTGGCGACGTCCCAGAAGACGGCCTGGCCGTCGTTGCCTCCATGGGCCATCCTGGGCGAACCAGAGCGGGCCGGCCTCCTCACGCCCGCCGACCGGCGCGGCCTGACCTCGCTGCTCCGGTCCCGGGTCCGCCCGTACGGGAGGTGACCCTCGACATGAACGCCTGGCTGAATCCCACCCCAGGTACGGTGCCCGGCCACAGTGCCGCGGTCGCTCTCTTGACGGAACCAGGAGCGACGGCGTTGCGTGTCTGGTGGAGTGGCGCGGTGAAGGCACCGGCGCAGGTGTAGGTGCAGGCGCAGGTGCGTGCTCCAGTTCAGGCCGATCTCTCAGGGGGAAGAGCGAGGATGCTGTCGGAGGCAATGACTGCGCTGGCTGCGGCGGGAGGCACTGCAGTGGTGCAGGCCGCAGGCACAGAGGCATGGACAGGCGTACGCCGGCAGGTGGCCCGTTGGTTCGGCCGGGGGAATCCGCAGCGCGAGCACGCCGAGCTGGAACGCCTCGATCAGACCGCGGGCGAGTTGGAGGCGGCGCGGCCGGCCGAGTTGGAGCGGGTGCGTATCCGGCAGGAGGCGGCGTGGCAGGGCCGGATCGAGGCGCTGCTGGAAAGCCTGGAGGACACCGCGCGGGCCCGGGTCGTGGATGAGCTGCGCACCTTGCTGACCCAACAGACCTCCCACCGCAGCGTGTCGGCCGGCCAAAGCGGGCTGGCCGTGGGCGGGAACGTGCGCGTCCAGTCCGACCACGGGTCCGCTGCCGCTGTGACCATGGGGAACGTGACACTGGGAAACCCTTCCCAGCCGGGTCCGCACCAGGACTGAGCGCACCCGGTACCGCTTCGGCCACGCCGGCTCACCACTTCGGCAGCGTCTTCGCCGACCACGGCAGTATCGCCGTCGGCTACGCCGGGCAAGTCCACCACCACGCTGCGCCCCGCACACCGGCGGCCTGGCCGCATCAGGTCGGCGTGATCCCGCCCCGCGCCCTGTCGTTCCAGCACCGGGCCGAGGCCGACCAGTTGCGGGCGGCGGTCGACAGCGGGGGTACTGCGGTGCTCAGCCAGGTACTGACCGGGACCGGCGGGGTGGGCAAGACACAGCTGGCAGCCGATTACGCCCGTACCGCCTGGGACAGCGGCGGGGTCGACGTACTGGTGTGGATCAGCGCGAGCAGCCGCTCGGCGATCACGGCCGGCTACGCGCAGGCCGGTGCAGAGGTCCTTGCCGCCGACCCCGCCGACCCGGAGCAGTCCGCGCGGGCGTTCCTGGCCTGGCTGGAGCCGAAGGCCGGCCAGAAGCCGTGCCGGTGGCTGGTCGTCCTGGACGACGTCGCGGATCCGGCCGATATGCGTGGCTGGTGGCCGCCCGCCAGCCCGTACGGCCGTGTCCTGGTCACCACGCGCCGCCGTGAGGCCGCCCTGACCGGCGCCGGCCGGCGCCTGGTGACCGTGGGCTTGTTCACCCCCCAGGATGCCGCCGCCTATTTCACCGCCGTACTCGCCGCACACGACCGCCGCGAGCCCACCGACCAGATCGACGGCCTCGCCGCCGACCTGGGGCACCTGCCTCTCGCCCTGGCCCAGGCCGCCGCCTACATCATCGACACCGGCGTCACCTGCGCCCGCTACCGCAGTCTGCTGGCCGACCGGCTCAGGAAACTGGCCGACCTGCTCCCCGAACCCAGCGCCCTGCCCGACGACCAGGCCGTCACGGTGGCGGCCACCTGGTCCCTCTCCATCGAACACGCCGACCGGCTCCGCCCCGCCGGCCTGGCCCGCCCCATGCTCCAGCTCGCCGCGATGCTCGACCCCAACGGCATCCCCGCCGATGTCCTGACCGGCCGACCCGCCCTCACCCACCTCACCCGCCACCGCACCCCCGACGGCCGGCGACCCGTCCCCGCGACGAGCGAGGACGCTGCAGGCGCGCTGCACGCCCTGCACCGGCTCAGCCTGGTCACCTGCGAGCCGGGCCGGCCTGTTCAGGTCCACGGGCTGGTGCAGCGTAGTGTGCGCGAGCAGGTCCCGCCGGAACTGCTGGCCCGGACCGTCCGGGCGGCGGCCGACGCCCTGCTCCAGGCGTGGCCGCAGACGGACCGTGACTTCGCCACCGGCCAGCGGTTCCGCTCCAACACCGAGGCGCTGCGGTCCCATGACGAGCAGTTGCTGTGGTCGGACCACGATGTGCACGAAGTCCTGCTCCGGTTGGGCCAGAGCCTCGGCCGTGCGGGGTTCTACCGGGCGTCGATGGACCACTACCGGCAGCTCGCGGCCACCTCCGAGCATAGGTACGGCGCAGGCCACCCGCGCACCCTCGCCTGCCGCACCAACTCCCTCCGTCACTTGAGATTCACCGCGCACCCCACAGAGGCCGTGGCGGCGTACACGCAGCTGGCCGCGGACTGCACCCGTCTGGCCGGACCGGATGACTTCGCCACACTCGACGCCCGCGGCCAGCTTGCCGCCGCCCGGGTCAGCGGGGGCGACCTGGCCGGTGCACTGACCGGCTACGAGGAATTGCTCGCCGACCACCGGCGTGTCCATGGCCCGCACCACCGCAACACCCTCTCGGTCCGCTCCCAGATCGCCTCCCTGCACAGGGAAAAGGGAGACGCGCCGCGCGCCGCAGCCCTGTACAGGGAACTGCTCGGCGACTGCCGGACGTACCTCGGGCCCCTCGACGACATGACCCTGGACGTACGCATGCAGCTCGCGCGCCTGCAGGGCGAGGCGGGCGACCCTGCCGGGGCCCGCGAGCGGCTCGGGGAACTGCTGGACGAGCACCTGGCGGCGTTCGGCCGCGACGACCACCGCACCCTGGTGGTGCGGCGCGAGCTGGCCGAGTGGCGCGCCGCCGCCGGAGATGCGGCCGGAGCTGCCGCCGAGCTGGCGGACATGATCGACGACGCCGTGCGGATCCTGGGCGCCCACCACATCGACGTCTCCCTTGCCCGCTACTCCCTGGGCCTGCTGCGCGACAAGACCGGAGACGCCAACGCGGCACCGGCCGGCATAGACGAGTCGGCCCGCTTGCTGGAGCAGACGTTCGGGCCTGACCACCCCATGGTCATCGGCCACCGCGGCTTGCTCCAGGCGTGGCAGCACGGCCTTGCGGAGAGTGATCCGGTCGCCGCCGCCGAGGCCCTGAAGGAGATGATTGCCAACCTGCGCCCCTTCCGGGGCCCCGACCACCCCGAGATGCTGTTCTGGCGCAGCATCCTCCTCAGCATCGAGGGCGCGATCGGTGACCCGGGACGGACGGCCGAGGAGTTCGCCACGCTGCTCGCCGACTGCCGACGGGTCCTGGGCCCGGAGCACCCGCTCACCCTGGAAACCCGCGGGGCACTGGCCGACTGGCGCGGCGAGGCGGGCGATCACTCCAAGGCAGTCGCCGACCTCCGCGAACTGCAGGGAGACATGGCCCGGGTGCTGGGCCCGCACCACCCGGAGACCCTGGACACCCGCAGGCTGCTTGCCAAGAAGCTGCACGCAGCGGGCGACACGGCCGCGGCCCTCACGACATACGAGGACCTGATCACCGTGCACAGCCAAGTGCTGGGCCCGGACCACCCGGACACTCTCCAGCTGCGCGGCGCCCTTGCCGACTGCCGCTCCCACGACGCGGAGGCGGACGCGATGATCCCGGTCTACCAAGAGCTGTGCGCGGACTACACGCGCGTCCTGGGCCCCGACCATCCGAGTACGCTCGACATACGCGGCCGCCTGCTCGACTGCCGCGCGGAGGCGGGCGACCCGGCAGGGGCGGCCGAGGAGTGCCGCGAGCTGATCCGCGACTACCAGCGGGTCGTGCCGCCCGACCATGTCGAGACCCTTCCCGTCCGCGCCACCTACGCCAAGCTGCTCGCGGACAGCGAGAACTTCGCAGGGTCGGTCACTGCGTACGAGGACCTGCTGCCGGTGGCCCTGCGGATCTGGGGCCCCGACCACTTCGGCTCGTTGATGATCCGCGGTTGCCTGGCCGAGGTGCGGGCCCGGCGCGACGGCGACCCGGCTGACGGCCGCATTGCCTTCGCCGCGCTCTCCGACGACTGCCTACGCGTTCTGGGCCCCGTCCACCACGTCACCGAAGCCACCCGAGCCTTCCGGGACGCCCTGCGCCGGAGTGGCCCGGCACTCCCGTCCACCACGTACAACAAGCTGCTGGACCAGTACGCGAAAGCCGAGCGCTCCGGCCGCGCGATGCCCACCGCCGGGTGAACCCGTCTGCGGAGCTGGGCGTCGAACCTGGCGAATGACGCGACTCCGCCGGTGCCCGGGGCGCGAAAGTGCCGGGCGGCGTAGGGACACCTTGGCCCGGCATGTGCGTCAAGGGCGTCGTTTCGGTACGGGCGCGCCCTGGAAGAGACGGCCTTCTACCATGGGCGCTCCCTCCTCGTCCCACGCCTTACGGAGCACCATGGATTCTCGTACCGCCGCGCCCGGTGGGGCCGCCGGCCTGTTGCTCGAGGGTTTCTCCCTCGAAATGACCGGGAAGGACGGTCCGGCCCTCGAAGAGGCCGGGCACCTCCTTCCCGCGGGTACGCATGTCAACGTGACCTTCCTGGGCAACGAGGACATGCCGATGCGGCTCGCCGCCGCCCGTGCGGTGAAGGCCCTCGGTTTCGAGCCCGTTCCGCACCTGTCGGCCCGTCGGATGCCGTCACGGGCGGCGTTCGAGGAGTTCCTCCGCCGGCTCCGGGCGGACGGGACGTCGGGACAGGTGTTCGCGGTGGGCGGCGACCCGGCCGTGCCGGAGGGGCCGTACGAGGACTCCCTGGCACTGATCCGGTCGGGGCTGCTGGAGCGGTACGGGGTCCGGCAGGTCGGTGTCTGCGGATATCCGGAGGGGCACCCGGCCATCACCGGCCCGCGCCTGTGGTCGGCGCTGGAGCAGAAGGCCGCCGCGCTCTCCGAGCGTGGCATATCCGGCCACATCGTCACGCAGTTCGGCTTCGACCCCGACCCGGTCCTCCGGTGGATCGAGGAGGTGCGTGACCGCGGCATTCACCTGCCCGTCAGGGTCGGTGTGCCCGGGCCCGCGGGGGTGCGCAGGCTGCTGGGGTACGCGGCCCGGTTCGGTGTCGGGACCAGCGCGGGCATCGCCCGGAAGTACGGCCTCTCCCTCACCCACCTCATGGGGACGGCCGGCCCCGACCGGTTCCTCCATGCCTTCTCCGAGGGCTACGACCCGCAGCGGCACGGCGCCGTCAAGCTGCACTTCTACACCTTCGGCGGCCTGCGGGCCACCGCGGAGTGGGCGGAGGGTTTCCGCCGGGCGTGCCCGCCGGCCTCGTAGCAGGTCTCCGGGCACAGCCGACAATCACCGCAACCGGCGATGAACCTCTCTTGAGTGCCGTTACCAATCCTGTGCGCCAACCTCAACTGATGTTCCTGGAATTGGCTGGTTATGATCGGCATCCACTCCGAAAATGGCCGGCTGTGCAGTACGAGGACTGATGACTCCCACAGGATCCGAAGGCCCGGGCGAGCCGGTACGAAGAAGCCGACGACGGCCCGTGCGGCTGCGTACGTTGCTCGTCTGGCTCGCCGTGGTTCCCACCGTGGCGATGGGCGTCCAGGTGCTCATCAGCTCCGATCGGTCGGTGCAGGAGTCCCAGCACCTGCGCAAGGACGTGCTGGCGGGCAGGCAGACCGGCGTGCCCCTGTACCAGTTGCTGACGGCGCTGCAGTCCGAGCGCGCGATCACCGCCGCCTGGTGGTCGGGCATGCCCGTGGCCGACGCCGATCTGCGCGGCCGCCGGGCCGCCACCGACCGGGCCGTGGCCGCGTTCCTGAAGTCCTCGGACCTCGATCAGGTCCATTCCGACCGGGCGAAGGACCGCCTCCGCGAGGTCGCGCGGCAACTGGCCGAACTGGGCGCCCGGCGCGAACGCACCGACGCACGCCACGGCAGCCCGGACGACACCGTCGACTACTACACCGACATGATCAGCGGAACGATCCGCTGCTACGGAGACTTCAACCACGTCGACGACGGCGCGCTCACGCAGGAGGCGACGTCGCTCGTGACGCTCCTCTCGGCAGCGGAAGTGGTGGCCCGCGAGGATGCCATCCTCGCGTTGTCGGGCCCCTCCGGAAAGCTGACGTCCGCCCGGTTCCGTGAATTCGTCGAAGCCGTGGGCGCGAGCGACTACCTGTACGACACGGTCGCCCTCGACCTGCCGCTCGACGACCAGGACGCCCTTCAGCGGATCCTCACCTCGAACGCCTGGCAGACCAAGTCCCGCATCGAGACCGCGATCGCCTCCGAGCACCGGGACGTCTCCTCCGGCGTCGTGCTGCCGCCGGACGTCAGCGACTGGCGGGCGGCCCACACCACCTTCTCCGCCCAGTTGAACACCCTCGACGAGAGCGAGCTGCAGGAACTGCTCACCCACGCCGACGACCGGGCCGAGCAACTGGAGAACCAGGTCGTCCTGCTGGTCGCCGCCAGCAGCGCCGCCCTCCTCCTGGTCGTCGCCGTCGTGATCTTCACCACGCGTTCGGTCCTGCGCCGCCTGCGCTCTCTCCACGACCGCACGGTGACGGTCGCCGAGAAGACCCTGCCGGACGTCGTGGACCGCCTCCAGCGCGGCGAGGCCGTCGGCACCGACGCGCTGCCGCGGCCGGAGGGCGAACAGGACGAGGTCGGACGGATCAGCGACGCCTTCGCCCAAGTCGTCGCCGTATCCGTCGAGGGACACCAGAAGCTCGCCGACGAGCGGGAGGGCTTCAGCGTGTTCGCCTCCGGCATCGCCGCACGGACCGGGAACCTGGTCAGCCGCCAGCTCGCCCTCACGGAGCACATCCAGGACACCTTCGGCCAGGACGAGGCGCTCCTCGCCGAGCTCATGAGGTCCGATCAGCTCACGGTGGGCATGCGCAGGCAGATCGAGAACCTGCTCATCCTGGCCGGTGGCGAGATCCCCGACCCGCACATGGAACCCATGCGCATCGCCGACCTGCTGCGGGAGGCGGCCGCCGAGGTCGAGGACTTCCGGCGCATCGACCGGCACGCCATGGACGAGACCAGTGTCGAGGCCGGCGTGATCAGCCAGCTCAGCCACCTCCTGGCGGAGCTGCTGGACAACGCCACGCGCTTCTCCCCGCCGACGGCGAGGGTCGCCATCCGGGCCGAACTGGTCGGTGACGGCCTCTGCATCGAGATCGAGGACCGCGGCCCGCGGGTGACCGCCGAGCGGTACGAGGAGATGAACGGCCGGCTGCACTCCGCCCCGCCGTACTCCGTGCTGGCGCGGAACGCGCACCGGCTCGGCCTCTTCGTGGTCGGCCACCTCGCCGACCAGCTCGGGGCGACGGTCACGCTGCGCCGGTCGGCGTTCGGCGGCACGTCCGCCGTCGTGATCGTCCCGAGCGAGCACCTCGTGCCGACCCGGGAGGGCACCGCGGTGCCCGGGCCGGCGCACGAGTCAGCGCCCGTACCGCGGCCCGCACGGCCCGCCGAGGAGGGGCGGCCGAAGCTCGTCGTGCAGCAGCGGACCGGTGAGCCGGCGGACGATCCCGCTCCCCGCCCGTCGGAACTGCCGCGCCGCCTGCGGAAGGATCCGGTGCGGCAGGCCGGGAACGCGGCGCCGGAAGCACCGCCCCGGCCCGGCTCCGGAGACGTCCCCGGCCGGCCGGCCCTCCCCGAGCGCGTCCCCCAGACCCACATCGCCCAGCGGCTCCGCGCACCCCGTGCGGCCGAACCGGCCGGCCGGGACGCCGCCACGCCCGAAGAGGTGGCCGACGCCTGGGCGGACTACGAAGACAGCACCAGGCAAGTGGAACTCGAGCTCCGACAGGACCAGCCATGACGACGACACAGAACGATGCGATCTACAGCATCCTGGACAACAACCTGAGCAGGATCGCGGGGATCCAGGGAGCCGTGCTCCTCGCCAACGACGGGATCAAGCTCAGCGCCTACATGCTGGAACGGGACCAGGCCGAACGGGTCGCCGCGGCGGCCTCCGGCATAGCGTCCACCATGAAGGCCATCTCGCGGGAGATCGACGGGGGCGGAGTGATCCGCCAGCTCGTCGAGATGGACGACCGGTACCTGTGCATCGTCGGGTGCGGATCGGGCAGCACGCTGATCGTGGTGACCTCCCGCAAGGCACGGCTCGGAGAGCTGGGCGGCGAGACGGTCCGCGCCGCGCAGGCGCTCGGCGAGTGGCTGGGCACCCCCGAACGCTCGCAGGCGCCCACCTCGTAATGGCGGCCGACCCCCAGCCCGGACGGCGCCGCCGGACTCGGCTGTACGCCCTCACCGACGGCCGTACAGCCGCGTCCCGGCATGGTCTGACGATGGACACGGTGATCACAGCGGCAGCCGGAACCGGCGCCGGTCACGGCGGCCTGCCCACGGAGTGGCAGGAGATCCTCACCATGTGCCCGTCGCCGAACGGACGGGCGGTCGCCGAGATCGCCGCCCGGATGCGGATGCGTCTGACTCCCATGGTGGTCCTGCTCGGCGAGCTGCTGGAGCGCGGCCTGATCCGCCACCGGCCGCCGCTGGACGCCACCGAGACCTCCAACGTCCACCTGCTCATGAAAATCAGGGACAACCTTGCCCGACTATGACACCGCCGCACCGGAAGCGTCCCCCGTCAAGATCCTCATCGCCGGGGGCTTCGGCGTCGGCAAGACGACTCTGGTCGAAGCGGTCTCCGAGATCGATCCGCTGCGCACCGAGGAACGGCTGACGTCCGCGGGCGTCGGGGTCGACGACCTCGACGGCATCGAGAGCAAGACGGCGACCACGGTCGCGATGGACTTCGGCCGCATCACCCTCACCGACGCCGGAGTGGTCCTGTACCTCTTCGGCACACCGGGCCAGGAACGCTTCTGGTTCATGTGGGACGACCTGCTGAACGGGGCGCTCGGGGCGATCGTCCTGGTCGACACCCGGAGGCTGGACCGCAGCTTCGCCGCCGTCGACTTCTTCGAGAACCGCGGACTGCCCTTCATCGTCGGTGCGAACTGCTTCCACGGAGAGCAGCCGTACACCGCCGAGGAGATCAAAGCCGCCCTGCACCTGAGAGACCCGGACACCCCCGTCCTCCTGCTCGACGCCCGTTCCCGGGAGGACGTCCGCGGCTGCCTGCTCTCGCTGCTGGACCGGCTCATCACCCGGGCACGCGTCACCGCAGCCGTCTGAGGGCGTGCCGGGCGGATCCCGCGCCGCCCGGGGGCGCCGTGCTGCTGCTCGTCACAGGCTTTCGCGTCGTGCGCCTGACGTACTCCGGGCCGGGACGAAAGGATGCTGCCCTCGGTACGCGATGGCATTGCGGGAGGGGCGGGCAGACATGGGCGGACGGCTCTCGTGGGGCAGGAGGCTCGGATGCGTGGCGGCGGCGTCGCTGGCCGCGCTGGTGCACATGGCGCCTGATGCGTCGGCACACCCTCCGCGCGCTGCCGCCGCCGTGAGCTGCGCGGGGAGCAACGCCATCTCGTTCTCGCCCGGTCTGTCGCTGGCGGCGCGGCGGACCCGGATCGGCGGCAGCGGTGCGTACAGCTGTCTTTCCACGGACCCGGCGCTGCGGTCGGGGACGTCCTCGATCGGCGGGGGCGGGTGGAACGGCTGCTTCTTCTCCGATGCGACCACTGCCGAGTGGATCACCTGGAACACCGGGGAGCAGACGAAGGTCGTCTACCACCTGGGGAACGTACAGCAGGTGGCCGGGCAGGCGGTCGTCCTGGTCGTGGGCCGGGTGGTGAAGGGCAAGTTCAAGGGCCGCACGGTGGCTTCGCCGGGGCTCCAGGCCACGCTCGATCCGCTGAAGTGCGCGTCGAAGGGCGGGGTGGAGCAGATCACCGGGCCGTCGACGCTGGTGATCGTCTGACCGGGCGGCCTCCGAGGTCAGATGCCGTGGCCGTAGCGGATCACCAGGTCCAGTACGGCCGCGGCGTCGGCACGGGTGCTGGTGGGGTTGATGGTGCACATGCGCAGCACGGTGGCTCCTCGCACCGTGGTGGTGAGGAGGACGGCCCCGCCGTCGGCACACACCCTCCGGCTGATGTGTGCCTGCGCCGCGTCGGCGTCCCATGCCGCCGGTGCGTCCCGGGGCCGGTAGCGGAAGGTCAGGATGGCGAGACTGGGCGGCGTGACCAACTCCAGCTCGGGGTGGGCCTCGACGAGCCCGGCGGCGTACTCGGCGAGGGCCGCGCCCTGCTCGACGGCCTGCCGGAAGGCTCCGGCGCCGAACGTCTTCAGGGAGAGCCACAGCTTCAGGGCGCGCAGACCGCGGCTCTGCTGCGGGCCGTAGTCGGAGAGGCTGACCTCCTCGCCTTCCGGGGCGGCGGGGTGGGCCGACTGGAGATACCCCTGGTCCAGGGCATGGCGCCGCACGCCGAAGGTCTCCGGGAGCAGTTCGGGGCGCCGTAGCAGGACACAGCCGATCTCGTAGGGCTGGAACAGCCATTTGTGCGGGTCGACGGTGAGGGAGTCGGCCCGGCCGAGGGCGTTCCGCAGACGGCGGCCGCGTGACGTGCCGGCGACGGCCGCGCCGTGGGCGCCGTCGACGTGCAGCCACAGGTCTTCCTCCCGGCACACGTCGGCCACGCGGTCGAGCGGGTCGACGGCCCCGGTGCCGGTCGTGCCGAGCGTGGCGACGACGGCGAAGGGACGCAGTCCCGCGCGGCGGTCACGGCCGATGCGCTCCGCCAACGCGCCGGCGTCCAGGCGCAGGTCGTCGTCCGGGGGCAGGACGGTGAGCTGTTCGCGGGCGAGGCCCAGGAGGTGCGCCGCCTGGGCGACGGACGGGTGGGCCTGGGAGGAACAGTACAGACGGGCGTGCGGCTGCGGCCTGCCGTCGAGCCGGTGGTCGCGGGCGACGGCCAGACAGGTCAGGTTGGCCATGGACCCGCCGCTGACGAACAGGCCTCCATGGCCGTCCGGGAGGCCCAGGAACGTCTTGAGCCAGCGCAGGGTGGTCAGTTCGATCTGAGTGGGGCCCGCTCCGACGAGCCAGGCGCCGGGGACGGAGAGGTACGCGGAGGCCAGCGCGTCGGCGAGCACGGCCGGGAAGTTGCCGGTCGAGGGCACGAAGGCGAAGCAGCGCGGGTGGTCCAGCCGGGTCGCCTCGGCGAGTGCCCGCTCGGTGACGTGGTCGAGGAGGCCGGGCAGGTCGCGGGTGCCGTGCTCGGGGAGGGGCTCGTCGAGGGCGGCCCGGAGGGCGCCGGGGGAGGGGACGTGGCAGGGCGGCCGGGAGCCGGGTGAGGTCATCCGGTCGATGACGAGCTCGACCGCGTGGCGTCCGGCCTCGCGCATCCGCCGCTCGTCCATGCGCAGCGGCGGCAGTTCGTCCTCGGCACGCCGGGCGTCTTCGCGCGGTGGTGCCAGTTCGCCCTCGGGGTGCCGGGCGTCCGCGCGCAGTGGCGGCAGCACGCCCTCGGCGCGCCGGGCGTCGTCCTGTTCGGCGTTCCGGTCGCCCTTCCCGGCGTGCCGCCCCTCCTGCTCGGTGTCCGGGGCGAGGGCGGTGATCCAGGCCGAGGCGCCGGGCCGCAGCCGTGGACGGGGCAGCAGCTCCGCCACCGGCTGCGGGAGCTGGACGAGCGCCAGCTCCTGGCCGGTGGTGACCGGCCCCGAGCGGGCCACGACCCACCACAGGGCCTCGTCGTCGGTCAGCCGGGACACCACGGGTGGCCCGTGCAGCGGCCCGGTCACGGTGCGGCCGTCTCTGCGGTAGCGCCCCGTCGGGGGCAGGCGGCGCGCCACGGCGTCCGTCCGGGCGTGCACCACGAGCTGACTGTGGCGCATGCCTGCCGGCAACCGTCCGGCTGCCGGAGGAGGCAGGGCGGGGAGGAGGAAGGACAGGACGTGCAGGCCCAGGGCCGGGAGGAGTCCTGCCGCGCCCTCCGCGGTCTGAACCAGGGACACCACGGTCTGGAAGCGCGGATTGACCTCGACGGCCAGCAGCCGGCCGTCCTCCTCCACGAGGTCCAGGCCGAAGACACCGCGATAACCACGCCCCCGCAGGACTTCGCCCACGTGGTGCGCGGCCGCCCGGGCCTGCCCGTACAGCCCCTCGGGCAGGTCGTCCGGGCCGACGAGCTGGTTGCCGCAGTGCGCGCCCCAGGAAGCGGCCAGCTCGGGCAGCCCGACGAGTTGGTGGGAGACCGCCGAGACGACGGTCCGGTCCGGCCCGGCGCACGCGGTGACGGTCAGGGAGATCCCGGGGGAGAAGCGGCTGAGCTTGACTGGTTCGTCCGGCCAGGCGTCCAGACAGGCCCGCAGGTCCGACGGCCCGCCGACGAGGACGGTCCCGCGGCCGACGAGGTTGTTGTCGGCCCGCTGGGCGACGGCCCGCGGCCACCGGCCGTTCCAGTACGTCTCCGCCGGCGCGCGGCCCGTCGCGGGGATCACCACGAAGGGCGGGACGGGGACCCCGGCCTCGGCGAACAGCCGGGTGGCGCTGATCTTGTCGGCGGCCCGTGCCGTGACGCCGGCGTCCGGGGCCAGCAGCCGGTAGCCGTGTCTGCGGGCCCAGGTACGGGCGTTGTCCCCGTGCTCGGGAGCGAAGGACACACAGACGCGGCGCGGGTCGGGCGGGCACGGCCGCCGGCCGGGCGGGGGCTCCGGCAACGGCTGCCAGGCGGAGACCGGCTCGTGCCGGAGCCAGGCGGGCGCGGGCTGGAAGGACGCGCTCACGGCGGGGCAGTGGTCGAGCCACACGACCTCGTCCACCAGGCCGGCCAGCAGTCGCAGACCGGTCCCCGCGTCCACGCCCTCGATGTCCGCCGCGGTCCGCGGCGCAGGGCTCGTCCACTCACTCGCAGGTTGCACGGCCGCTCCTCTGCCGGGTGGTGTGCTGACGCAGGAGCGAGGCGCCGTCCGGCACACACCGCTCGCAGATCGCCGCGTGTGCCTTCCGGTTCCGTCGCTGCGCCGCCCGCAGCAGAGCCACGTCGAGGTGGACCGCGGCGAGGGAAGGCGTCAGCGGGGACAGGTCTGCGAGCGCGGCCGTGAGGGCGCGCGCCCGCTCGGTCATGACGCGGTGCTCCTGATTGAGCGTTCCGGAGAAGCCCGGCGGGGCGAACGGCGGTTCCATCGTGGGCCGTACGTCGTCCGCGTAGGCGGAGGCGGGGAAGTCCGAGGCGTAGGCCATGGCGGCGGTGGCTGCGTCGTACAGCGTCCGCAACCGCTCCAGGCCGTGGCGGACGGACGCCCATCGTGCTGCGTCTACTGCGGCGGAGGTGTCGTCGAGGGTGCTGTTCATGGTGGTGAGCAGGAGATGGAAGAGCTGGTGGCCGAGTTTCCAGCGGCGCAGTGCGTCGGCCGGGCCGTCGGCGGGCCCGTCCGGTACGGATCCCGGCGCGAGTCCCTGCGCGGGCCGCAGCCACGCGGCCAGCGTGGCGTGGGAGGCGTGCAACAGACCGGTCAGGACGGCGGCACGCTGGGAGTCGTCCAGACCGGTGTGCGGAAGGTCGGCGAGGACGGCTGCCTGGAGCCGGAGCACGTCGCGTGTCCAGGACGTCAGGTCCGGCGCGTGACGTGCGATGTGGAAGTAGTGGTCGTAATCGGCGGTCGTGGCAACGGCCGCCGCCCGCACGGGGATGCGCGAGTCGGTGGCCAAGGTCAGGGGCGGCAGCGGCGTCTCGCTGTTCACCGGCCGCACCTCCGAGAAGCGGGCCACGATGCCTTGGCCAGCTGCTCCACCCGCCGGTGCAGGCGGTCCAGATACGGCTCGCTCTCCGGTTTCATCAGCACGCTGCGCAGCACGTGGGTGTCGTCGCTGTCCGCGACGGCATCGGCGTGGCGGGCGGTGAACGCGTCGGCGGTGACACGGGCGACACTGAGAAAGACGGGGTCCTCCTCGGCGTTCATCCCCCGGTGCATCACCTCCTGGCTTGCCACGCCGACACGGGACAGGCGCGGTGGTGAACTCCCCGGAGTTACCGGTGAACTCCCCGGACACGCCGGGTAGTACGTCACGATGTCGAGCTCGGGAGGCTGGTACGGCTCCAGGTACGGAGAGGCGCTGATCAGCTCGGCCCAGCGGACGGCCGCCCGCCGCCCGGCGGCGAGCACCGCCCCGAGCCCGTCGGGGGTGAGCGGCAGCAGCTTCAGCGTCAGCCACAGAGCGGCGGCGGCTGCGCCGGAGCGGGAGCATTCGAGGCTGATCTCCCCCAGATGAGGCCTGCGGGACGTGAAGTAGGTGTAGGGCGAGTCGTGCCGGAAGAACCGGGCGACGTCCGGATCCCCGAACAGCACAGCTCCGCAACCGTACGGCTGCAGACCGTGCTTGTGCGGATCGATCACCACCGAATCGCACTGCGCGATCGCCCGCAGAGCGTCGCCGGTCTCCGGTGCGACGGGCGCCCGCTCCCCGTCGGCCAGCAGCCGGAAGAAGCCGCCGTAGGCGGCGTCGGCGTGGACGCGCACGCCGTACCGGCGCGCCAGCGGAACGATGCGGTGCAGCGGATCGACGGCACCCAGCGCCGTCGTGCCCGTGGTGACGACCACCGTCCCCGCGACCCCGGTGGACAGCAGCCGGTCCAGCTCACCCACGTCCATGCGCCCGCGGGCGTCCACCGGCACCGTGAACACCGGGACGCCCAGCAGATGGCACATCCGGGCGTGTGTGTAGTGCGCCTCGGCGCTGACGGCGATGCCCGTACCGGGGCGGCTCTCCCGGGCGACGAACAGGGCTTCGAGGTTCGCCTGGGTGCCGCTGCTGGTCAGGTGCCCCAGGTGGTCCGCGAAGCCGGCCATCTCCGCGAGCTGCTCCACCACCTCCTCCTCCATGGCGGAGGTCGCCGGACCGCCGTCCAGCGCGTGGTTGTTGGAGTTGACCAGCATGGCGGCCACATAGCCGGCGACCGCCGCCGGGTGCGGCGGCTTGAGCATCTGACCTGCGTAGCAAGGGTGGAAGAAGGGGTAACTGCCGCGCAACCGGGCGGTCAGCTCCTCGAACACCGCCTTGCAGGCGGCTTCGTCGACCGCCGTCGCGGGATGCGCCGCGAACTCGCCGTACGTACGCGCCCACTCCCGGAAAGCTTCGACTCCCCGCCCGAGCCAGTACTCCAGCTCCATGCCCACCCCCGGCCCCAGCCCCCATTGGTCCGATCACCGTAGCGGCGGAAAATCACCCCATCACGACAATCGGTGGCAATCACCTGAAAGAGGGAAGAGGGGTTGTGGACCCGGCGTTTCGGGCTTCGGCGGCGACGAGTCGGGTGATGGCGGGAGAGGAACAGCCCGCCCGCCGTCAGTGCTTCTCGTGGTGCCGGTGGCCGGGGTGCCGCAGGTGCGTCCACACGTTCCGGGCCCGGCGGCCCGCCTCCGTACGGCTGCGGGCGACCAGCCGCCGCGCCTGCTCCGGCGTCTCCACCATCGGGCCCGAGCCGCGCAGCGGCTTGCCCGCCGTCTCGTGCAGGAAGAACGCCGAGAGGAAGCCGATGACCCCCGCGCCCATCAGGTAGTAGGCCGGGATCATCTCGTTGCCGGTGCTCTCCAGCAGCGCGGAGACGACCAGCGGAGTGGTGCCGCCGAAGAGTGAGACGGAGATGTTGTACGACACCGACAGCGCGCCGTAGCGCATCCGGGTGGGGAAGAGCGCCGGCAGTGTGGCCGCGGAGGTGCCGGCGAAGACCACCAGCAGCAGCCCGAGCACGAAGCAGCCGAGCGCCGGCAGCAGCACGCCGCCGGCCCGGATCAGCAGCACCGCCGGCACGGCCAGGACGATCAGGGCGGCGCTGCCGGCCATGAACAGGGGGCGGCGCCCCCAGGTGTCCGAGCGCCGGCCCACGGTGGTGATGGTCAGGGCGACCAGGAGCATCGTGGCCAGGACGAGCAGCTGGGCGGTGGTGGGGTTCTGCCCCAGCGTCTCGGTCATGAACGTCGGCAGATAGGACGTCACGACGTAGTTGGTGACGTTGTAGACCACCACCAGGCCCATGCAGATCAGCACGGCGTGCCAGTGTCCCGTGAAGATCTCCTTCAGCCGCCCGTGCCCCGACTGGCGGGCCTCCTCGGCGCCGGCCAGCTCCGCCTCGCTCTCTCGGAAGGCGGGCGTCTCCTCCAGGCGCAGGCGCATGTAGAGGCCGATCAGCCCGAGCGGCCCGGCCACCAGAAACGGCAGCCGCCAGCCCCAGTCGGTCATCCCGTCGGTGCCCAGGGCCGCGGTGAGCACGGTCACCAGGCCCGAGCCGAGCGCGTAGCCGACGAAGGTGCCGAAGTCGAGCCAGCTGCCGAGGAACCCGCGGCGCTTGTCCGGGGCGTACTCGGCGATGTACGTGGTGGCCCCCGCGTACTCGCCGCCGGTGGAGAAGCCCTGCACCAGCCGGCAGACGAGCAGCAGTACGGGCGCGGCGACGCCGACCGTGGCGTACGCGGGCAGCAGACCGACCGCGAACGTGCTGACCGCCATCATGATCATCGTGGCGGCGAGGACCTTCTGCCGGCCGATGCGGTCGCCCAGCGGGCCGAACACCAGGCCGCCGAGCGGGCGTACGACGAAGGCCGCGGCGAAGGTGGCGAAGGCGGCGATCACCTGGGCGCCGGAGGAGCCGGAGGGGAAGAAGACCTTGCCGAGCGTGGCCGCCATATAGGCGTACACCCCGAAGTCGAACCACTCCATCATGTTCCCCAGCGCCGCTGCGGAGACGGCGCGGTGGACCTCGGGGCGGTCCGTGACGGTGACGTCCTCGATGGTCAGCATCTTCTTGCGGCGCCGCAGCAGGGTCCTGAGCATCCGGTCGGTGGCCGAAGTGCCGCCGCGCTGCGGGGTGCCGCGGCCGGGTGCGGGCGTCTTCTTCGGGAATCTTCTGCGGTCGGCGCTCAATGCTCCACCTGCGGGGTCGGGGACGGGACTGCGGCGGGCCGGGGGACGCTCCCGGCACAGGGCCGCTCCTGCCCGGCCGGTCACGCTCCACACGTGCCGGCCGCCGGCGGCGGGAGCGTTACCCGCAGTCACTCCCCTGAATCTTCACACGCGACGCGCGGCACGGGCGCCGCCACACCAGCGCACCTCCGTTTGTCAGCCCGACGGAGCGCCGGCCGGGCGACGCCCCGCGCCCGGCCACGTCCCGCCCGTCCGGCGTGCGTGTGCTCGCCGGGTCGCTTTCCTGCCCTGTGCTCGCTTCATGTCCGCTGCTTGGCCAGGGCGGTGCCGGCGGCGTCCAGGATGGTGCGGAAGGCGTGGGTGATGACCGGACGCGCGAGGCGCCGGGTGAGGAAGGGGCCGATCAGCGGGACGGGGATCTCGGCGCGGGTGGTCCAGGTGACATGCGTGCCGCCGGCGGTCTCGGTGAACGTCATGCGGCCGAGTTCGTGCCGGGCGGGCGGCAGGCTGCGCTCGACGACGTACTCGGTGGCGTACGGCGGGTCGTAGTGGGTGATGCGTTCCCGGAACCAGCCGATCAGCCAGAGGTGCTCGCGCACCGCGCCGGCGCCGTAGGGCGCGCCCTCGCCGCTCCGGGCCAGGCGGCAGCGCAGCACCAGGGGCGAGCGGGTGTAGTTGGTGGTCGTGGTGAGCCAGGCGAAGACTTCTTCGACCGGGGCGTCGATGGTGCGTTCGACGGTCATCGTTTCCACGGCTGGTGGTCTCCTCTGTCGAGTGGGTGCACCGCATCGGCACGGTGCAGCTTGTCGGGGTTGCGCATGCCGTAGAGGCCCGTGATCCGTCCGTCGCGGATCTCGAACGCGATCAGCCAGTCGAGCGCGCCGCCGGTGAGGAAGCGCGCCGCGGGCATGCCGTTGTAGGCCGCCTGCTCGATGCGGGCCGCCATGGTGCCGGTACGGGACAGGCCGAGGACGAACCGGGCGACGTCGTCGCGGCCGGTGACCGGCCGGCGGACGGCGGCCGCCTTCCCGCCGCCGTCGGAGATCACCACGACGTCGGGCGCCAGGAGGTCCATCAGCGCCTGGACCTCACCGGTCTCCGCCGCGCGCAGGAACCGCTGGACGATCTCCCGGGCGGCACCGGAGTCGGGCTCGAAGCGGCGGCGCCGCGCGTGGACGTGCCGGCGCGCGCGGTGGGCGGTCTGCCGGACGGAGACCTCGGTCCTGCCGATCGAGGCGGCGATCTCCCCGTGGGTGTAGCCGAACACGTCGTGCAGCACGAACACCGCCCGCTCGGCGGGGCTCAGCGTCTCCAGGACGAGCATCATGGCCATCGACACCGACTCGGCCAGGATCGCGTCCTCGCTCACCCCCGGTGCGGTGCGGATCGGCTCGGGCAGCCACGAGCCGACGTACTCCTCGCGCCGCGCACGGACCGCGCGCAGGTGGTTGAGGGCCTGCCGGGTCACCACGCGGACGAGATAGGCGCGCGGGTGCTCGACCGTGGCCGGATCGACCGCGCTCCACCGCAGATAGCTCTCCTGCAGCACGTCCTCGGCGTCGGTGGCGCTGCCCAGCATCTCGTAGGCGATGGTGAACAGCAGCGGACGGTGCTCGGTGAAGGCGTCCTCAGCCATGGCGTTCCTCCCGCGCGAGCACGCGTCGTCGTCGGCACCTCGGCATCACACCCGGCTCCTCTCGTCGGACCTCTCCGCAACGCCGGACCTGCGGACGTTCGGATGCCCATCGAGACACGCCGCACCGGCGAACCGTGACAGGTCGTCAGTGTGATCCCCTTCACATCCCGGCGTGCGGGCGGGCCGTGGCCGTCTCGTCCGGGTGGGTGGGACAGGGCCACCCTGCCCGCGGTGCCGGCCCCTACGGTGACAGGCATGGACAAGAACCACCGGCTGAGCGAGTTCCTGCGGGCCCGGCGCGCGCTGGTGCGCCCCGAGGACCACGGGATGCCCGCGGGGACACGCCGCACCCCTGGTCTGCGCCGGGAGGAGGTCGCCGTCCTCGCCGGCCGGCTCTGGTCTACGGCCGCTACCTCGACCTGCTGGCCGTCAACTCCCTCGGCGAGGCGCTGTTCTCCTGGCTCGGCAACGAGACGAGCCTGATCACGGCGATGTTCCTCAACCCCGCCGCACAGGATTTCTACCGCGATTGGGCCGTGGTGGCGCAGGGGTGCGTGGCCGCACTGCGGGCCGCCAATCCCGACCCGGACGACCGGCGGCTGCAGGACCTGGTGGGTGAACTCTCGGTGCGTAACCCCGACTTCGCACGCATGTGGGCGCGCCACGAGGTGCGGGCCAAAACGGCCTCGGCCAAACGCTTCCGGCACCCCTCGGCCGGCGACCTGACGCTGGACTTCGAGACCTTCTCCGTGAACAGTGCCCCCGGCCAGCACCTGGTGGTCTACCGAGCCGAACCCGGCAGCACTGCCGAACAGTCGCTGGCCCTGCTGGGCAGCCTCGCCCTCACCGAACTCCCCAACACTCAAGACGAAGGGCACATCCCGCATGACCTCCGCTGATTCCCCCGTCTGGTTCATCACCGGCTGCTCCTCCGGCTTGGGCCGGGAGCTGGCCCGCGCCGTGCTGGAACACGGATGGCGGGCGGTGGTCACGGCCCGGGATCCCGCCAAGGCCGCCGACGTGACAGCCGGGCACGGGGAACGCGCCGTCCTCCTGACGCTGGACGTCACCGACGCCGGACAGATCGCCGACGCGGTCGCCCGGGCACAGGCCGCTTTCGGACAGATCGACGTACTGGTCAACAACGCGGGCTACGGCTACCTCGCCGCCGTCGAGGAGGGCGAGGACGACGAGGTCCGCGCCTTGTTCGACACCAACGTCTTCGGCCTGGTCAACACCACCAGGGCCGTCCTGCCCGGCATGCGGGCCCGGCGCACCGGCCGCATCGTGAACATGTCCTCCCTCGGCGGCCTGGCCGGCTTCGGCGCCACCGGTTACTACCACGCCACCAAATTCGCCGTGGAGGGTCTCTCCGAGTCCCTCGCCGCCGAGGTCGCCCCGCTCGGCATCAAAGTCACGATCGTCGAACCCGCCGCGTTCCGCACCAACTGGTCCGGGCCCTCCATGCGCCAGTCCGCCACCACCATCGCCGACTACGCCTCCACCGCGGGCGCACGACGCGCGAGCACCCTGGCCACCTACGGCCACCAGCCCGGCGACCCGGCCCGCGCAGCCCGAGCCGTCATCGACGCGGTCACCGCCGAAGAACCCCCGCTGCGCCTGCTGCTGGGCAAGGCCGCATACGACATCGCCACCGCCAAGCTCGACTCCCTCAGGGCCACCTTCTACGGCTGGCGGGAGGTGACGCTCAGCGCCGACTTCCCCCCGGAGCACACCGCAAGCTGACCGCATGCGTCACCGACCACGGGGGCCGGTCATCCGCTCCGTCGCCGGGTCGCGGAGGACTTCGGGGCGGGGCCGGTGTAAGGGCTGTCGTGACGTCCGCCACGGCCGAACGGCCCGGGCCCACCACGGACGGCACGGTAGTTTCCTGCCATCCGCAATGAAGACGAAGGAAGACGAAGGAGAGCAGCCGGTGGAACCTCGCCCGTCCCCGCCCCTTTTCACCCCCGCCCTGCGGGTGCTCACCGGCCTTCTGGGAGCGGGGTCCTTCGGGGCGGGAACGCTCGCGGTGTTCACGACCGAGAACGGGACCGGTGCGGGAGTGCTGCTCGCCTTCGGCGGCGTCCTGCTGGTGCTCGCCCTGCTCGGCAGCCGGGTCGAGAGCTTCGAGCTCGGTGGAGCCAGCCTCAGACTCCGCGCGGCCGCCGCGGAGAGATTCGCGTTGGCCGAGGAGTCGGAGCGCCGCGGCGACAGCGACACGGCCGGGCGGCTGCGCGGGGAGGCACAGGCTCTGCTGGACGCGGCCGGGCCCATTGCCGCCGACTACAGGGCGGTGCGCGGCTCGATGCGCCCCGGTCGTGACCGGACCCGGGCGATGGAAGAGGTCGTTTCCCGGGCTCGTCGTCTCTCGGCGGAGCAGCCGTTCGAGGCGGGCGAAGTCCTGCGCTGGCTGCGGGAGGGAAACGACGAGGAACGCGTCACCGCCCTGGCCATGATGCAGGCGCGCCGCGAATTGCGGGACTTCGAGGCCGCGTTGGTGGTCATCAGGGACCCGCGCAGCCCGTTCGAGCAGTACCACGCGATGCAGCTCGCTGCGCTGATGACCGAGGACCTCGATGCCGCGCAGCGACGACGGCTCGCCGAAGCCGTCAATTCCCAGCGGGGCTTCCGCTTCCGCCTCGACAGTGACCGGTGGCGGCTGAGCGAGGAGATCCTCCGGCGCTTGGAGGGGCACCCGGGCGCGCTGTGAGTGCGTGCCGGTTACGCGTCGGCCATGTCGTCAGGGGCGGTGCGGGCGCGGGACACGGCCGGGCGGGAGAGGAGGGTGATGGTGAGGGAGGCTGCGGCCAGGGCGGTGACCGTGGTGGCGGGGGTCAGGTACTGGGCCGCGCCGCCGGCCAGTGCGGCGCCCATGCCCTGCCAGGCCATGCGGCCGGCGGACTCCACGCCCTGGACCTGGCCGCGGGCCGGGCCGGGGGTCAGGGCGAGGAGTTGCTCCTGCAGGGGAAGGGTGGCGGCGAATCCCGCGCTCGCCAGGAACACCGACACCGCCACGACCGGTATCGGCGGGTGGGCGGCGAACAGCAGGTAGGGGGCGGCGAGCAGCAGCCGCAGCGCGAACGCGCAGCGGCGCCGCTGACCGGCCGTGAGCAGCCGCCCGACCGTCAGGTCCCCGAGGAGCATGCCCGCCGAACCGGCGGCCAGAAGTGCGGCGGCGGCATCCGGGGCGCAGGAGATGAACAGGGCCTCGCAGCCCACGATCAGGCCGTTGGGGACCCACAGGTTCAGCAGCAGCGCCCGCTGCCGGGCGTCGGAGAAGAGGGCGGCGTTCGTCGCCAGGGTCCGGCGCAGGCCGGGGCGGCGGGGCAGGCGGACCGGGCGTTCCCGGACGGCCGTCGCCACGGCGGCCAGCCCCAGCCCGGTGAGGGCGGCTGCGGTGAGGAAGACGCCCTGCGGGCTGAGGTACCGGAGCAGGGCGGCTCCGGCGGCATAGCCGAGGACCGACATGCCGCCCGAAGTGATGTTCATCAGCGACCGGGCCGGCGCGTACGCGGAGGCCGGCACGGCGCCGGCGAGCAGCCCCAGCCGCGTGCCGGTCGCCAGGGACTGGAAGAACCCCAGGACCAGGAGCAGGAGGAACCGGGCGGTCAGCGGCAGACCCGGTATCGCCTGCGCGGCGACGCCCGCCAGCGACACGCACTGCAGCGTGACGAGGGTCCGGCGGGGACGGCTCCCGTCCGCGACCGACATCAGCGTCAGCGCGCCGAGCACCGTCGCGAACGTGGCCCCGTACATGCTCACGGCCGTCAGGAACGGGGAATGCGTACGGTCGTTGACCAGCGTGCCGAGGGCGAACCCCGACAAGGTGCCGGAGGCGGCCGTGAGGGTGAAGCCGGCGTACAGGCCGGCGAACTCGCGGTTGCGGAAGAGGGAGCGGTACGTAGGGGAAGAGGTGTCAGAAGGCATGAAAAAAGCCTCCGGACGCACCGCTGGGGCGCCGAAGGCCAACTCCCGCATTCTAGCAGCCGGCCCGGACCGGCATCGCGGCCGTCAGCAGGGGGCCGGCGCCCCGTGCTGGCGCGTGAGGTTGTCGGCGGACATCCAGCCCGCCGTGCTCTTGCCGTCCACGCGGGCGTAAATCCATTTGTTGCCGTGCGCGTTGACGACGGAGCACTGGTACCAGAGCTTCGTGCCGCTCTTGGCGAGGGACACGGCGGGGCAGGTCTGGTAGGGCCCGGTCTGGAGGTGGTAGTCGCCGGCCATGTAGCCGTAGGAGCCCGGGGCCGGGTCGCGGTGGCTCCAGCCGTTGCAGCCCGTCGGCACCGGACTGGCCTTGGCCGTCGAGAATGCCTGCGGTGACTTGCCGGCGCCCGCGCCGGGCTTCTGCGAGGGAGCGCCGGACGGCTTCCCGCGGGAGCCGGCGGCCGCGGAGGCGCCCGGAGCGGACGCGACGCCGGACGCATGGCCCTTCCCCGGCGCGCCGCCCGCGGACGGGGCGCCCGCCGCGGGTGCCGATGCCTGCTTCCCGTCGCCGCCGGGCCCGCTCGTGAGGGCGTACGTGACGCCGCCTCCGGCGAGCACGACGACCGCGGCGGCGGCCGCGACGACGGTACGGCTACGGCCGCGACTGCGGCGTGCGGGGCGGCCGGCCCCTGCCCCCGCTCCGCCGTCCTGTCCGTGCGCCGGCTGCGGCGGGCCGAAGCCGTGAGCGCCGGAGGGCGGTGCGACGACGGACGGCGCGGTGGGCGTCGGCCGGATGCCTGCGGGCGCGGCCGGGAGCGGGGCCACGAGGGGGGAGGCCGGCGGCGCGATGTGCGCCGTCCTGCTTGAGCTGGCTATGTGTTCCAGCATGGCGCGTGCTTGGTCGGCGGTGGGGCGGTGTTCCGGTTCCTTGGCCATCAGTGCTTGCAGGACCGGTGTGAGGGGTCCGGCCTGCCGGGGCTCGGGCAGGGGCTCGCTGACGATCGCCGACAGCGTGGACCACACGGACGTCCGGCGGAACGGCGAGGTGCCTTCGACCGCCGCGTACAGCGTCATGCCCAGCGACCAGATGTCGGAGGCCGGGCCCGGGTCCTTGCCCTGCGCCCGCTCCGGCGGCAGGTAGTCCAGCGAACCGATGATCTGACCGCTCTGCGTCAGCTTGGCCATCGCATCATCGCCCGCGGCCTCCATGCTGGCGATACCGAAATCCGTCAGCACCACCCGCCCACCCTGCTCCAGCAGCACATTGCCCGGCTTCACGTCCCGGTGCAGCACCCCGGCCCGGTGCGCCGCATCCAGCGCATCCATCAACCGCGCACCGATCGCCGCCACCTCACGCGGCTCCAGCGCACCCCGCTCACCCAGCACGTCATCCAGCGACGGACCGTCCACCAACTCCATCACAATGACCGGAAGCCCCTGCTCCTCAGTCACATCGTGCACCGTGACCACACCACCGTGCCGGATCCGGGCAGCAGCCTGCGCCTCACGCTGCATCCGCACCCGCAACTCCGCCAGCTCGGCCGCAGAAGCATCAGTAAAGGCCCGCAACACCTTCACCGCGACCTCACGATGGAGAAGCTCGTCCACCGCCCGCGCGACCACACCCATCCCGCCACGCCCGATCACCGATGTCACGCGGTAACGGCCGCCCAGGAGTTTGCCTATCAGCTCTCCGTCATTCGCATCCCCCGTCGGCACCGCATGCTCCGTTCCGTCACTCTTGATCACTCGACTACCGGCGGGCACAAGGGTAAGGGCTGATCAACAGCGGAGCGCGTGGCCCCGGACGCGCGTCGGCCGCCGCCTCGTAGGAGGCGGCGGCCGACGGCGGTCACCGGACCGTTCTCACGGGCACCGGGCCGGGCAGAGCGCGCGGATCAGACCACCGGTGCCGGGTAGGTCGGGTACTCCACCCCGGAGACGTGCTGGACGACGCGGATGACCTGGCAGGAGTAGCCGAACTCGTTGTCGTACCAGAGGTAGAGGATCGCGTTGTCGCCGTCGACCTTGGTGGCGCCGGCGTCGACGATCGAGGCGTGGCGCGAGCCGACGAAGTCCATGGAGACCGCGTCGGGGGCGGTCGTGAAGTCGATCTGGCGCTTGAGCGGCGAGTGCAGCGAGACGTCGCGGAGGTACTCGAGGACCTCCTCGCGGGTGGTCTCGCGGCCCAGGCGCAGGCTCAGGATGGCGATCGAGACGTCCGGGACGGGGACGCGGATCGAGCTGCCCGTGATCGGCGCCTTCAGGTCGGGCAGGGCCTTGGCGACGGCCGAGGCGGCGCCGGTCTCCGTGATGACCATGTTGAGCGGCGCGGAGCGGCCGCGGCGGTCGGCCTTGTGGTAGTTGTCCAGCAGGTTCTGGTCGTTGGTGAACGAGTGGACGGTCTCCACGTGGCCGCGCAGCACGCCGTACTCGTCGTCCATCGCCTTCAGCGGCGGGACGATCGCGTTGGTGGTGCAGGAGGCGCAGGACAGGATCTGCTCGTCGGGCTTGATCGTGTCGTGGTTGACGCCGTGGACGATGTTGGGGACGTCACCCTTGCCCGGCGCGGTCAGGACGACCTTGTCGATGCCGGGGCGCAGGTGCTTGGAGAGGCCCTCGCGGTCGCGCCACTTGCCGGTGTTGTCGATGAGGATGGCGTCCTTGATGCCGTACGCCGTGTAGTCGACCTCGGACGGGTCGCTGGCGTAGATCACCTTGATCGCGTTGCCGTTGGCGACGATGGTGCTGTTCGCCTCGTCGACGGTGATCGTGCCCTGGAACTGGCCGTGGATGGAGTCGCGCCGCAGCAGCGAGGCGCGCTTGACGAGGTCCTGGTCGCCGCCCTGGCGGACGACGATGGCGCGCAGCCGCAGACCGTTGCCGGAGCCGGACTTCTCGATCAGCAGGCGGGCGACGAGGCGGCCGATGCGGCCGAAGCCGTAGAGGACGACGTCGCGCCCCGCGCGGCACTGGATCTTGTTCTCGCCCGTGGCGCCGGCGACGGCCTCGGCGGTGAACGCCTCCACCGTGAGACCGCGGTCGTCGCTCTTGTACGTCGCGGCGAGCATGCCGATGTCGATCTGGGACGGGCCGAGGTCGAGCGTGGTGAGAGCCTGCAGGAAGGGCAGCGTCTCGGTGACCGAGAGCTCCTCGCCGGCTATCTGCCGGGCGAATCGGTGGGTCTTGAGGATGCTGACCACCGACTTGTTCACCAGGGAGCGGCTGTGCAGCAGGACGGTGACGTCCCGCTCGCGGTGCAGCTTCCCGATGATCGGGATCATCGACTCCGCGATCTCCTCGCGGTTCTTCCAGTCAGTGAACGAGTCGTCGTTGACAGTCACAGGCTTTTCTCTTTCGAGCTAGGCAGCGCTCACATGCTAACCCCATGCGATTTTGATCGTTCAAGCGGTGTCCTCCGAGCGCCTCCGGCCGCCGTCCGGGCGGCCGCCCGGCGCCGGAACCACCATCCCGTGATCACCGCGGCGGCCGCGAGGGCGTAGGCGACCGTGCCCAGGAGACCGGGGTCGCCGACCGCCCGGCCCCCCACGTACTTCGCGGCCCCGGCCACGGCGACGCCCAGCCACTCCCAGCGCCCGTCGAGGGCCACGAGGGCGACCAGGAGCAGCGCGTACCAGGAGTACCCGGGGGTGGCGAGGAGGAACGCCGTGCCCGTCACCAGGAGCGCGCCCCGCCACGGTCGCTCCGGATCGCCGCGCCGCAGGACGTACGCCACCGCCGCGGCGCAGAGGAGCAGCGCCGCCGGCTGGGACCAGGAGGCGGGCAGGACGAGCCGGAGGAGGGCGTAGCGGTTCTTCACGGCGGGGTCGTCGTAGCCCTCCTCCTCGGCATATCCGCCGAGGTAGCCGAGGACCGAGCCGTGGGAGACCAGGAGGTACGGCAGATAGCCGAGGCCGACGACCGCTGCCGCCGGCAGCAGCACCGCGAGCGTCCTGCGGACGGCGCCGCCCGGCGGGCCGGGCGTGCGGGCGGCCGGTCCGCCGCGGGCGCCGGCGAGCACGCCGCCGAGCGCCCCGGGGAGGACGACCGCGGGCAGCAGCTTGGTCGCGATCCCCGCCCCGATCAGGGCGCCGCCCCGGACCGGCCGCGCACCGGCCACGGCCAGTCCCGCGACGGCGAACAGCACGCCGAGCACGTCGGCGTGAGCGTTGTTGACGGCCTCGACGGCGACGGCCGGGCACCATGCCCAGTACGCGGCCCAGTGGACGCGACCGCGATCGGGACCGGTGCCGCGATCGGGACCGGTGCCGTGATCGGAGCCGGCGCCGGGATCCGGACCGGGGCTGCGGCCGCGGCGGCGCAGGACGGCCAGGAGCAGGGCGGTGGTCGCCACGGACAGCACCGCGCCGCCCACCTGGAACGGCTTGTGGCGGGCGCCGCCGGGCGAGAGCCCGTGGACGAGGAGGAAGTACCCTTCGGCGACGGGCGGGTAGATCGTGTGCACGGAGGGGCGGTTGATGCGCGTGCAGGCGGCGCCGGCCGGACCGTCTTCCGCCGGAGCCACCCGGAACCGCTCGGGCCGCTCGCACTCCGCGCCCCGCGGGAACAGCCAGCCGTCGCGCAGCCGGGCCAGGGCGAGGTCGCCGGGCACGTGGTCGTACGGCGAGACGCCCGCGGCCTGGACCCGCCCGTCCCACACGTAGCGGTAGACGTCGGAGCTGGTGCGCGGCTCGGCGGCCAGCCCGCTGACGGCCACGGCCACGGACCCCGCCAGCACCAGCGGTGCCACGTGGCGCGCCGGTACGTGCCGGAGAGCCAGCACCGCCGCGCCGAACAGCGCCCAGGCCGCCGCGTACCAGCCGGTGAGCGCGGCGGGATCGGTCACGTAGGCGTCGCTGCGGACGGCCTGCACGAGGACGGCGGTGAGTGCGGCGAGTGCGGCCGTGGCGACGGCGGTCATGGCGGCGGGGCGGCGGGGGAGGGCGATCACGCGGCCAGCCTGGCACCGGGACGGGCCCACGGCGGGCCGCCCGGCGCGAACGTCCCTGTTCCGTAAGGAGTTCGCCACCCCTTTCCGGCCTCCGTCCGCGTTCTGATGAAGGCATGAAACTCCGCCTCCCCCTCCGCCTTCCCCCGCCTCCCTTCCCTGCCTTCTCCGGCAGGCTGCACGACGCCCGCACGGCCACCGCCGTCGGTCGCGTGCTCGGGGCGGCGGTCGCCGTGTGCTTCGTGACCGGGCTGGTGAGCCACGTCCTGCAGCACCCCCCGGCCGCGCTCGCCGACGGCCTTCCCAGCCGCCCCGCCTGGGGCTACCGGCTGAGCCAGGGGCTGCACGTCGCGAGCGGGACCGCGGCGGTCCCCCTGCTGCTGGTGAAGCTGTGGACGGTCTATCCGCGGCTCTTCGCCCGGCCGCTCCTGCGCTCGGTGCGGCACGCCCTGGAACGGCTGTCCGTCGCGGTGCTGGTCGCGTCGGCGCTCTTCGAGCTCTTCTCGGGGCTGTTCAACACCGCCCAGTGGTACCCGTGGCCGTTCTCCTTCGTGCCCGTGCACTACGCGGCCGGGTGGCTGCTCGCCGGTTCGCTGCTCCTGCACGTGGCCGTCAAGGCACCGGAGATCGCCGCGCATTGGCGGCGCCGCTCGCCCGGGACGCTGTCCCTCCCCGCCGGTGACGCGACCGACCGGCGCTCCCTGCTGCTGGCCACGGGCGCCGCCGCCGGCGCGGTGACGCTCACCACCGCCGGCCAGTCCCTGACCCCCTTGAAGGGCCTCGACCTCCTGGCACCACGCCATCCGGACCACGGCGAAGAAGGCCTGCCCGTCAACCGCACCGCCGCCCGCGCCGGGGTGACCGCGGAGTCCGTACGGGACTGGAAGCTGTACGTCGGGGGTCCGCGCCCGTACGAGATGACCCTGGACGACCTGCGCGCCATGCCGCAGACCGAGGTCACCCTGCCCATCGCCTGCGTGGAGGGGTGGAGCAAGGCGGCCCGCTGGACCGGGGTGCGGGTGCGCGACCTGCTGGACCGGGCGGGCGCCCCGGAAGGCGCCCTGATCCGGGTCACGTCGCTGGAACGGCACGGCGCGTACCGGGTGATGGTCATGCCGCACACCTACGCCCGCGACCCGCTCACGCTGCTGGCCCTGCGCCTCGACGGCCGGGAACTCCCGCCCGATCACGGCTATCCGGCCCGGATCATCGCCCCGAACCGGCCCGGCGTCCTGCAGACCAAGTGGGTGTCCCGGATGGAGGCGCTGTGAGGCGGGGGAGGCCGGGGAGGCCGGGCAGCCGGGCGTCACGGGTGGCCCGCGCGGTCACCGGTGCGTGCGGGGCGGCGCTGATGGGGATGGGGCTGTGGACCGCGTGGCGGGGCGACGACCCGCAGGACCCGTGGCAGGTCGCGCGGTGGCTCGCCGGCTCCGTGCTCGTGCACGACGGGATCGTCGTCCCGCTGACGCTGCTCGCGGGTCTCGTCGTGGCGCGGCTCCGGGCACGGCGTGCGGTGCGCGGTGGTCTGCTCGTCGCGGCGAGCCTGACGGCCGTGGCCTTCCCGGTGGTGTTCCGGCCGGGAACTCCCGCGAACCCGTCCGTGCTGCCGCTGGATTACGGCCGCAACTGGCTTCTGCTTCTGGGGCTTACGGCTGTGGTGACGGCCGTGACCGCCCTTGCAGCACCGTGGACCGGCCGCTCGCGGCGGCGGGGCCGGGGCGGTGGGCGCGGGGCGCCGCGGCGCCCGTAGCGCGGGGTGGGGCGGTCCGCCCTCGGGAGCGCCGCCCCACCCGGGCCGCCCTCAGCGGTGCAGCGCCACGAACGCGCGCCCGGACACGGTCCACCGTTCCGCCACGCGCCACCCGGCCCGGCCCGCGTGGCGCGTCAGGGCGGCCGCTCCGACACGGGCCCACGAGAAGGGCGGGCCGGTCCGGCCGCGCCCGTCGTCGACGCGCACCTCCACGCGCTCGTCGACGTCCGCGGCGGCGGCCTCGGCGAGGAGGAGGCCGCCGGCCGCCGTGACCCGGGCGACCCGGGCGAGGAGGGCGGCAGGGTCGCCGCCGATGCCGATGTTGCCGTCGATCAGCAACGCCGTGCCCCAGCGACCCTCGGCGGGGAGGGGGTCGAACACGGACCGGCACAGGGCGGTGCCGCCGCCGCGCCGGGTGCGGTCGACGGCGGCCGGGCTGAGGTCGACGCCGAGCACCGGGTGGCCGCGGGCGGCCAGCGCGGTGACGAGTCTGCCGGGGCCGCAGCCGATGTCGATGACGGGTCCCCGGCACCGGTCGAGCACGGTGAGGTCGGACGGGTCGGCCTCGGCGCACCACCGCTCGACTTCGAGCGGCAGCATCCAGCCGTCCGTGCGGCGCAGGAACAACGGCCCGCGCCCGGCGCTCACCGCGTCGGCGTACGGGTCGCTGTGCCAGGGGGCCGGTATCCGGGCGGGCGCGGTCAGTTCGCGGGTCGGCACGGCCGGCCACCTCGCCCGGGGGAAGGGGCGGGCCGCGCACCGGCCGCCGGCTCGTGAGGGGGCCGCTGTCCGGTCGTGCGCTCCCGCGGCGGCGGCACCTGCCCCGGGGAGTCGGCCGGGGCCGCTGCGGGGCCTTCGGCCGGTCGTGACGGGCGGGGGCCCAGGCGTTGCACCGCGGCCGCGAAGCGGCTGCCGGGTGCTGCCGCGGCGACGCGGAGGGCGTCCGCCGCCGTGTCGACGTCGAGCAGTTCCGGAAGGTCCCGGACCCGCAGGCCGGCCGCCACGAGCCGGCGGCGCTGCACGGCGCCGGTCTCCGCCGTGGACATGGGCACGCCGCGCAGGAGGCCGGGCCGGGGTCCGGCCAGCCCCAGGGCCCAGAAGCCGCCGTCGGCGGCGGGCCCGAACCAGGCGTCGCAGCCCTGCCAGGCCGCCGGGCCCAGGGCCGGGGCCAGCAGGCCCGGCGTGAGCTGCGGGGTGTCCATGCCGACGAGCAGGGCAGGACCCGTGCAGGCGGCGAAGGCGGCGGCCAGCCTCTCGTCCAGCCCGCCCGCGCACTGCGGCAGAACCTCGAAACCGGGCGGGAGCCACGGACCGGGACGGCCGTCCAGGACGAGGACCCGGCGCCGGGCGGGCATGGCCCGTACGGCCCGCAGCGTGTCCGTCAGCGCCGCCTCGGCCAGCAGGGCCGCCTCGGCGGGCGTGTAGGCCGGGGTGAGGCGCGTTTTGACGCGCCCGGGCAGGGGTTCCTTCGCGATGACGAGCAGGGTCGCCACCCCGTCCGGGGCGGCGTCGCCGGGGCGGGCGGTCCCGCCGGTGACCGGCGTCACCGGGCCGTCCCTTCCGGCGCCACCGACGGCCCGGCAGGCCCCGCGGCCGGCGCTCGCAGCACCGCCCGCATGTCCCGCACCGCGCGCCACGTGCCGCGCCAGGTGCCGGTCACCTTCGAGCGACCGGTGCGGGGGAGGTAGGGGACGTCGGTTTCCGTCACCCGCCAGCCGGCGTCGGCGGCGCGCACCACCATCTCCAGGGGGTAGCCGCTGCGGCGGTCGGTCAGGCCGAGGCCCAGCAGGGCCTCCCGGCGCGCGACGCGCAGGGGTCCCAGGTCGTGCAGGCGCAGCCCGGTGCGGCGGCGGACCATGCGGGCCAGGGCCGCGTTGCCGAGGCGCGCATGGACCGGCCAGGTCCCGCGCCCCTGCGGGCGGCGGCGGCCGAGCACCAGGTCGGCGCCGCCGTCGCGGACCGCCGCCGCGAGGCCGGGCAGCAGGCCAGGGTCGAGCGAGGCGTCGCAGTCGCAGAAGCACACGAGGTCGGCCTCGGCGGCGGCGAGCCCGGCGTGGCAGGCCGCGCCGAAGCCCCGGCGCGCCTCGTGGACGACGGTCGCGCCGAGGGAACGGGCGAGGTCCGCGGAGCCGTCGCGGGAGCCGTTGTCGACGACGATCGCCCGCCAGCCGGCGGGCACCCGGCCCAGGACCCAGGGCAGGGCGGCCGCTTCGTCGAGACAGGGGAGCACGACGTCCGCGGTGGGAGTGGTGGAGTGAGTCACGCCGCTCACCCTACGGAGCAGAATCCGGCATTTCGGACGCCGGGTTCTTACGAAACGAGGACGCCGGCCCGCGGGGCGGGGACACCCCGCGCCGCCGTGCCCCGGCCGGTGCGAGGCTGGGGGCATGCACACCGAACCCCCCGCCCGCGTCCTCGTCGTCGACGACGACCCGACCGTCGCCGAGGTCGTCGCCGGCTACCTCGGCAGGGCCGGTTTCACGGTCGACCGGGCCGCCGACGGCCCGGCGGCGCTGGAGCTCGCCGCCGCCGTACGCCCCGACCTCGTCCTGCTCGACCTGATGCTGCCGGGCATGGACGGCCTGGAGGTCTGCCGCAGGCTGCGGGCCGGCGGGCCCGTACCGGTGATCATGCTGACGGCGCGGGGCGACGAGGAGGACCGCATCCTCGGGCTGGAGATCGGGGCCGACGACTACGTCACCAAGCCCTTCAGCCCCCGCGAACTGGTGCTGCGCGCCGAAGCCGTCCTGCGCCGCGCCCGGTCCCTGGCGGCCGTGCCGCCGCCCGCCCCGGCCCTGCGCGCCGCCGGGATCGTCCTGGACCCCGTGGCGCGGCAGGCCACCAAGGACGGGGTGCCGCTCGCCCTCACCCTGCGCGAATTCGACCTGCTGGCCTTCCTGTTGCGGAACCCGGGGCGCGCCTGCGGCCGCGAGGAGCTGATGCAGAGGGTGTGGGGCTGGGAGTTCGGCGACCTGTCCACCGTGACCGTGCACGTCCGCCGGCTGCGCGCCAAGATCGAGGACGACCCGGCGCGGCCGCGCTTCATCCGGACCGTGTGGGGCGTCGGCTACCGCTTCGAGGCGGGGGACCCACCCGGTCCCGGCGGAACCGCGCCGGGCGGCGGGGCCGGGCTGAGCGAGGAGGCCGGGACCGATGCGTGACATCGTGCTGATCGCCCTGTACGCCCTCGCGGGAGCGGCGGCGGCCGGAGTGCTCGGCGCGCTCGCCCTGCGGCTGCTGCGCCACCGTTCCGTGGCGGTCTCCCTGACGGTGGTGGCCGCCGTGTCGGTGACGGCCATGCTGGCCGGGACGCTGAGCGTAGCCCGGGCGATGTTCCTCTCCTCGCACGACCTGACCGTCGTGACGACGGTGTGCGCCATGGCTGCCGTGGTCTCCCTGCTCTGCGCGCTGCTCCTCGGCCGCTGGGTCGTGGCCCGCAGCAACGCCCTGACCCTGGCCGCCCGCGACTTCGGACGCAGCGGCAGCTTCGCGGCCCCCGGCGGCAACGCCACGGCCGAACTGGCGGCGCTCGGGCGGGAGCTGGCCGCGACCAGCGCGAAGCTGGAGGAGTCCCGGGAGCGGGAGCGCGCCCTCGACGCGTCGCGCCGGGAGCTCGTCGCCTGGATCTCGCACGACCTGCGCACCCCGCTGGCCGGGCTGCGCGCCATGGCGGAGGCCCTGGAGGACGGCGTCGCCGAGGACCCCCGGCGGTACCACCGGCAGATCCGCACGGAGACCGACCGGCTCAACGCGATGGTCGGCGACCTCTTCGAGCTGTCCCGCATCCACGCGGGCGCGCTCTCCCTCCACCCGAGCCGCATGTCCCTCTACGACCTGGTGGGCGACGCGCTCGCCGGTGCCGAGCCCCTGGCCCGCGAGCACGGCGTCCGGCTGGTGGGGGAGGGGGTGGACGGGGTGCCCGTCGAGGTCGACGGCCGGGAGATGACCCGCGTCCTGGGCAACCTCCTCGTCAACGCCATCCGCCACACGCCCGCCGACGGCACCGTCGCGATCGCCGCGCGGCACGAGGAGGAGACGGCCACGGTCGTGCTGTCCGTCACCGACGCCTGCGGCGGCATCCCCGACGAGGACCTGCCCCGCGTCTTCGACACGGGCTGGCGGGGCGCCGAGGCCCGGACGCCGCCCGCGGGCGCGGGCCTCGGCCTGGCGATCGTGCGCGGCATCGTCGAAGCCCACGCCGGACGTGCGACGGTGTGCAACGTCCGCGGCGGCTGCCGGTTCGAGGTCGTCCTGCCGGCGGCACCGTAGCGGACCGGCCGGGCGCGCCCTGAGGCCCGTGCCTGCGGGCCGCCCTCACAGCGGCGCCCGCTCCCCGCACCTGACGGGCGTCACCCGTTCGCCGGCTGCCGCTGCGGGGCGTGCGCGAACTCCGCCATGCCCGCCGCGAAATCCACCTGCGGCCGCCAGCCGAAGTCCTCCCGGAGCCGGCGCGAGGTCGCCGTGATGTGCCGGACGTCGCCGAGCCGCCACTCGCCGGTGACCACCGGCTGCGGCCCGCCGTGGGCCGTGCTCAGGACGCGGGCCGCCTCGCCGATCGTGCGCGGCGTGCCGCTGCCGCAGTTGTACGCCCGCGCGCTGCCCGGGGCACGGGAGCCGAGCCCCTCCAGCGCGAGGACGTTCGCCGCGGCCACGTCGCGGACGTGGACGAAGTCCCTGCGCTGGCGGCCGTCCTCGAAGACGCGCGGCGCCTCGCCCCGCGCGAGCGCGGAGCGGAAGAACGAGGCCACACCGGCGTACGGGGTGTCGCGCGGCATCCCCGGCCCGTAGACGTTGTGGTAGCGCAGCGACACGGCGCGGCCGCCCGTCATCCGCGCCCAGGAGGACACCAGGTGCTCCTGGGCGAGCTTCGTCGTCGCATACACGTTGCGCGGGTCGGCCACGGCCTCCTCGTCGACGAGCCCCGGCGCGAGCGGCCTGCCGCAGCGCGGGCACGGGGGCTCGAAGCGGCCCGCCTCCAGGTCCTCGGCCCGCCGGGGACCGGGCCGGACGGGGCCGTGCTCCGGGCAGTCGTAGCGCCCTTCGCCGTAGACCACCATGGACCCGGCCAGCACCAGGCCGCGCACGCCCGCCTCCGCCATCGCCGCCAGCAGCACCGCCGTGCCGTGGTCGTTGCAGCTCACGTAGGCGGGCGCGTCGGCGAAGTCCTTGCCCAGGCCGACCATAGCCGCCTGGTGGCAGACCGCGTCCGCCCCGCGCAGCGCCCGCGCGACCCCGGCCGGGTCGCGGACATCGGCCTCGTACCACGTGACGCCCTCGGGCACGGGCGGCCGCACCGGATGGGCGGCGGGCAGCAGGGAGTCGAGGACGACGGGGTCGTGCCCCCGGGCGAGCAGGGCCGAGACGATGTGCGAGCCGATGAAGCCCGCTCCTCCGGTGACGAGTACGCGCATGCGTCCGACGGTAGGGCCGCGGGCGGCCGCCCGGACCGGCCGCGGCCGTCACGTCACCACTCCGTAAGCCTTGCCGGTCTCGCAGGGCTTGCCGGTCCTGCCGCGGTCGCCGGCCTCGCCGCCGGTCTCAGCCGTGCGTCAGTACGTCCCGGAGCACGGCCGCCGCGCTGATACCGGGGTCCTTCGTCGCGGTCAGCAGGGTGAGGGCTCCCTTGCGGGCCAGCTCGCCGAGGTGGCCGGCGGCCGCGGCGTGGGCCTCGTCGCGCAGTTCGGCCCGGTAGCGGCGGCCGAACTCCTCGAAGCGGGCCGGGTCGTGCCCGTACCAGGTGCGCAGCTCCGTCGACGGCGCGACGTCCTTGCACCACTCGTCCAGCGCCGCCGCGTCCTTGCTCAGCCCGCGCGGCCAGATGCGGTCGACGAGCACCCGGCTGCCGTCCGCCTCCTCGGCCGGGTCGTAGACCCTGCGCACCCGCACTCCCGGTGACCGTGTCATGAGGCCATCGTCGGTCCCGGCCGGGCGGAACGCATCCGGAGTGACGGCCGCGCCACCTCCGCGCGCCGGGGCGGGGGAGGGGCGTCATATCGTTGCCGGCGAGGGCAACTCCCCACGCCCGCACCGCGACAAGGAGCGACGAACACCATGCCGGAGACGTCATTTCAGGGCCAGGCCGTCGACACCGCCCCCGCCCCCGCCGCCTATCTCGTCATCGGCATCCCGGGCTCCGGGAAGAGCTCGGTGTCGGCGGGGCTGGCCCGCCGGTTCCCGCTCGGCGCGCACATCGAGGGCGATCACCTGCAGGAGCTGATCGTGGCCGGAGGCCGTCTGCCCTCCCCGGAGGAGGACCTGGAGGCGGACCGCCAGCTGCTGCTGCGGGCCCGCAACGCGGCGGTCCTCGCGCGCAGTTTCCACGCCGCCGGCGTCGTCCCCGTCATCGACGACGTGGTCGTCCGGCGCGCACACCTCGACTTCTACCTGGAGCACCTGAAGGACCTGCCGCTGCGCCTGATCGTCCTCGCCCCCTCCGCGGACGTCGTCGCCCGCCGGGTCGCCGAGCGCGACAAGGTGCTGGCGGACGACTGGTCGTTCCTGGACGAGGCGCTGCGCACCGAGCTCGGCGGCAGGGGGACGTGGTTCGACACCTCCGGGATGAGCCTGGAAGAGACGATCGACGCCGTCCTCGCGAAGGGCTGATGGCCCAACGTCCCGGACGGGAAGACGATGGGACATCTTCCGAAGACTCAGGGATATTCATCGGCTCGTTCGATCTCCCTAACGTGAGGACTGCCAACCGCCGGGGCCACCGTCCCGGACGATCACAGGGAGAGATCACCATGCGCGCTGTCATCCAGAAGTCCTTCGGCGGCCCCGAGGTCCTGGAGACCGTCGAGACCGAGCGCCCCGTCCCCCTCGCCGGGGAGGTCCTCATCCGCGTCCACGCCAGCGGTGTGAACCCGGTGGACGTGGCCGTCAGGTCCGGCGCCTACCCGCTCCTCGGCGAGCCGCCCTTCGGCGTCGGCTGGGACGTCTCCGGCGTCGTCGAGGAGGCCGGCCCCGGTGCCCGCTTCAAGCCCGGCGACGAGGTGTTCGGCATGCCGTTCTTCCCGCGCGCCGCCACCGGCTACGCCGAGTACGTCGCCGCTCCCTCCCGCCAGGTGGCCCGCAAGCCCGCCGGCCTCGACCACGTGCACGCCGCCGCCCTGCCCCTCGCCGCGCTCACGGCCTGGCAGGGCCTGGTCGACGCGGCCCGGCTCACCGAAGGGCAGCGGGTCCTGATCCACCGCGCGGCCGGCGGCGTGGGCCACCTCGCCGTCCAGATCGCCAAGGCCCGGGGCGCCCACGTGACCGCCCTGGCGAGCGCCCCCAAGCACGACTTCGTACGCAGCCTCGGCGCCGACGAGGTCATCGACTACCGCACCACCGACTTCACGGAGGCGGTCAAGGACGCCGACGTCGTCTTCGACTCCTCGTCCGAAGGCGTGCGCTCCCTCTCCGTGCTGCGCCCCGGCGGCACGCTCGTCAGCATCATGGAGCACTGGAACAAGGAGCTCGCCGAGCGGGTCGAGGCCGCCGGCCGCCGTTTCGCCGGCGTCTCCGTCGAGCCCGACTACGCCTCGCTGGAAGCGATCGCCGCCCTCGTGGACGCCGGCCGCGTCCGCCCCCACGTCTCCGGCACGTTCCCGCTGGCCGACGCCGCCAAGGCCCACGAGCTGGTCGCCTCGGGCCGGACGCAGGGCAAGATCGTCCTGACCGTCGGCTGACGGGAACGGACCGGAGAACACGGAGAACACGGAGAACACAGAGAACACGGAGAGCACGGAGAATACGGGGACACGAACCACCGGGAAGAGGGGACGGCGTTGGACATCCTGACCGAGGCGCTGAGCTCGATGAGGACGGGGCAGCCCAGATCCGTGCGCACACACGGACGCGCGCCCTGGGGCCTGCGCCTCTCCCCGGTCGCCGGCGCCGGCTTCCACGTGGTGCTCTACGGCACCTGCTGGCTCGTCCCCGAGGGGGACGCGCCGGACCCGCGGCCGATCGCCCTCAGCCCGGGCGACGTGATCTTCCTGCGCGACGGCCGGGGGCACGTCCTCGCCGACGCCCCCTCCACGCCGCCGCAGGAGGCGCAGCCCGCGGAGTTCCGGCCGGGCGCGCCCCTCGGCACGGTCACGATCGGCGCCGACGGCGCCAGTACCAGCCTCCTGTGCGGGCACTACCACCTGGACCAGGGGCGCCCCCACCCCCTGGTGCGCCAGCTCCCCGAGATCATCCACCTCCCCACCCGGCACGGCCGCCACCCCGAACTGAGCGCCGCCGTCCAGCTCCTGGGCACGGAGCTGGAGAACCCCCGCATCGGATCGGCCGGCATCGTCCCCGCCCTGATCGACTCGCTGCTCCTCTACATCCTGCGCGCCTGGATCGAGGACCAGCCGGCGACGGCGGCCAAGGGCTGGGCCGCCGCGCTCGGCGACTCCGCCGTGGCCCCGGCCCTGGCCGCCGTCCACGGGGACCCGGCCGCCCAGTGGACCGTCGAGTCGCTGGCCGGCCGGGCGGGCCTGTCCCGCGCGGCCTTCGCCCGCCGCTTCACCGCCCTCGTGGGCGAGCCGCCCATGGCCTATCTGACCCGCTGGCGCATGACCACGGCCGCCAAGCTGCTGCGCGAGTCCGACGCCCCGCTCACCACCGTCGCGGCCCGGACCGGGTACGGGTCCGAGTACGCCTTCGCCAAGGCCTTCAAACGCGAATACGGCCGGGCTCCCGGCAGCTACCGCCGCGAGGCCCGCGCCGCCGCCTGAGCGAGCTCGCCTGCGCGAATCGGCCGGAACAGAGCCATCTGACGGTATGTTATCGGCCACCTCGGCCCCTGCCCCACACCGCGGCATAGCGGACACGGTCACCGCCCCTTCCTGCGCCGGGCCCGGATCGGTCCGCGCGGCCGCGCTGTCCGGGCGATGGCGCAAAAGCGGCGGTACGGTCCCGGCCGTCTCGACCAACATCATCGGGCGCTGCTTCACTTGCGCGGCGGGAGCCCCGTAGCCCGATCGGGCTATATCAGGGGCTCCTTCTTGACGCATGCGCCCAGAAGGAAGGACCGGGATGTCGACCGCAGCGCACCGGCAGCAGCCGGAGCAGCCCGAGCAGCAGGCCGGCCGGGAACAGCTCAGCCTGGGGATCGCCGCTGCGCGGAACCTGGCGACCACCACCAAGACCGCCCCGCAGATGCAGGGCATCAGCTCGCGGTGGCTGCTGCGCATGCTGCCCTGGGTGGAGGTGAAGGGCGGCGCGTACCGGGTCAACCGGCGCCTGGTGTACGAGGTCGGCGACGGCCGGGTCACCTTCGTCCAGGAGGGCTCCACCGTCAAGGTCGTCCCCGCGGAGCTGGGCGAACTGCCGCTGCTGCGCGGCTTCGACGACGCCGAGGTGCTGCGGGCGCTGGCCGAGCGGTGCCGGCAGGAGGAGTACGCCCCCGGCCAGGTGATCGCCGAGCGCGGCCGGACCGCCGACCACGTCCACCTGATCGCCCACGGCAAGGTCGAGAAGGCGGGCACCGGCAAGTACGGCGAGGAGATCCGGCGCGGCGTGCTCGCCGACGGCGGGTTCTTCGGCGGTCAGGCGCTGGCCGAGGAGCCGGGCACCTGGGAGTACACGGCGCGCGCGATGACGGCGTGCACCGTGCTGTCCCTGTCCCGGGCCGCGTACCAGGAGGTGGCCGGCCGCAACGAGCGGCTGCGCGCCCACGTCCGCCGGCGCCAGGAGGAGAAGGCCCGCCCGCAGAACAAGCGCGGCGAGGCCGACATCGCCCTCGCCTCCGGCCACACCGGCGCCCCCGTCCTCCCGGGCACCTTCGTCGACTACGAGCTGAACCCGCGCGAGTACGAGCTGAGCGTCGCCCAGACGGTCCTCCGGGTGCACAGCCGCGTCGCCGACCTCTACAACGACCCGATGGACCAGGTCGAGCAGCAGCTGCGGCTGACCATCGAGGCCCTGCGCGAGCGCCAGGAGTCCGAGCTGGTCAACAACCCCGAGTTCGGCCTGCTGCACAACGCCGACTACAGCCAGCGCATCTCCACCCACTCCGGCCCGCCCACCCCCGACGACATGGACGAGCTGCTGAGCATGCGGCGCGGGACCAAGGCCTTCTTCGCCCACCCGCGGGCCGTCGCCGCCTTCGCCCGCGAGTGCAACAAGCGGGGCCTCTCCTTCGGCACCGCCGACGTCGGCGGCCACGCGGTCCCCGCCTGGCGCGGCGTGCCGATCCTCCCCTGCGGCAAGATCCCCGTCTCGGAGGAGGGCACCTCCGCCATCCTCGCCATGCGCCTGGGCGAGGCCGAGGAAGGCGTCGTCGGCCTGCGGCAGACCGGGATCCCCGACGAGTACGAGCCCGGCCTGAACGTGCGGTTCATGGGCATCAACGACCAGGCCCTCATCTCCTATCTCGTCAGCACCTACTACTCGGCGGCCGTCCTCGTGCCGGACGCGCTCGGCGTCCTCGAGAACGTCGAGGTCTTCCACGCCCCGGCCTGACGGACCGAAGAGGAGAAACGATGTCTCTGCTGTCGCGGATGACCGCGCCCGCGGCCCGGCACGACGCGGCGCGGCTCGCGGCGGCGCTGCTCACCCACCCGGGCCTCCCCGCCGCCCCCAGGGCCCTCCGGCCGCCCACCGGGCCGGCCGGCCTGGGCACCTCCGCGGCGCGCGTCGCGCCCCGGAAACCGGCCGCGCCCGCGTCCGCCTCCGGCGTCCCGGAGCTGTACTGCCCGCCCGCGCTCCGGGACGACCCGGCCCTCGGCCGCGAGGTCAACGACCGGCTGGTGGAGTGGGCGGCCGGCACCGGCATCTACGCCGGGCGGCTCGACCGCGTCCGCGCGGCCGACTTCGGGCGCCTGATGATGCTGGCCCACCCCGACACCGACGACTCCGACCGGCTGCTGGCCGCCGGGAAGTGCGCGCTGGCGGAGTGGGCCACCGACGACTACTACTGCGACGACGAGACCACGGGCTCCCGGCCCGAACTCCTCGGCTCGCACCTCGGGCTCGCCTACGCGGCCCTCGACCCCGCCCACCTCCCGGCCCGCTACGCGCCCGCGTGGGAGAAGGAGATGCGCAGCGACCCCGTACGGGTCGCCCTCCGCGCCGCCGCCGGACACCTCGCCCGCTACGCCGAGCCGTCCCAGATCGCCCGGCTGCGGCACGAGGTCGCCGTCCTCTTCGTCGGATACGAGCAGGAGGGCTCCTGGCGCACCCGCGGCCACATGCCGGGCGTCCCCGAGTACCTGGCGCACCGCCAGATCAACAGCTTCCTCCCCTGCATCGCGCTGACCGACGCGGTGGGCGGTTACGTCCTGAGCGCCGGCGAGTACGCCGACCCGCGCGTGCGCCGCGCCGTGACCATGGCCGCCACGGCGAGCACGCTGGTCAACGACCTCTACTCGATGACGAAGGAGAACGACTCCCCGGGCGTGGAGTTCAACCTCCCCCTCGTGATCGCCGCGGAGGAGCGCTGCTCGCCGCGCGAGGCGATCGAGCGGAGCGCGGAGATCCACGACGAGCTGGTGCGCGCCTTCGAGGCGGAGGCCGCGGCCCTCGCCGTCACCGGCTCGCCCCAGCTGCGCCGGTTCCTCGCCGGAGTGTGGGCCTGGCTCGGCGGCAACCGCGAATGGCACAGCGGCAGCCCCCGCTACAACGCCGCCTGACCAGCGCGCCTCCCTCTCCTTCCTCCTTCGCTCACCGTCTTCCCTCGTCACCCCTTTCACGTTTCACGCACGTCCGAGGAGCACCCCATGACGACCACGCCCGCCCCCGCCGGCGTCCTGCGCACCGCCTACCAGAAGGCCGTCGCCGACTACTGGAACAACGAGAAGGACCCCGTCAACCTGCGCCTCGGCGACGTCGACGGCCTCTACCACCACCACTACGGGCTCGGCGACTACGACCCCTCCGTCCTGGAGGGCCCGCAGGAGACCCGCGACGAGCGCATCATCGGGGAGCTCCACCGCCTGGAGTCGGCACAGGCCGACGTCCTCCTCGACCACCTGGGCCCCATCGCCCCCGGGCACCGGCTCCTGGACGCCGGCTGCGGCCGGGGCGGCACCAGCATCATGGCCAACGCCCGCTTCGGCTGCCGGGCCGACGGCGTCTCCATCTCCCGCACCCAGGTCGACTTCGCCAACGAGCGGGCCCGCGAGCGCGGCGTGGACGACAAGGTCCGCTACCACTTCGCCAACATGCTGGACACCGGCCTGCCCACCGGCGCCTTCCAGGGCATCTGGAACAACGAGTCCACCATGTACGTGGACCTCTTCGAGCTCTTCGCGGAGCACGCCCGCCAGCTGGCCTTCGGCGGCCGCTACGTCGTCATCACCGGCTGCTCCAACGACGTCACGGGCGGCCGCTCCAAGGCCGTCAGCCGCATCGACGAGCACTACACGTGCAACATCCACCCCCGCAGCGCCTACTTCAAGGCCATGGCCGCCAACGGCCTCGTGCCCATCAACGTCGTCGACCTCACGGCCGACGCGATCCCGTACTGGGAGCTGCGTGCCCGGTCGTCGCTGGCCACGGGTGTCGAGGAGCCGTTCCTGACCGCCTACAAGGAGGGCAGCTTCCACTACCTCCTCATCGCCGCCGACCGCATCTGACCGGCCGCGGCGGGCGCGGAGGGCGCCGCCCCGCCCCAGATCCTCCGGTACGCCGCGCGGTAGCCGGGCGGGTCCCAGGAGGCGGCCCCGCCGCTGTTGGCGGCCGTGGTGACGTGCACGGGGGCGACGTATCCGCTGGCGGGCTCGCCGGCGAAGGCCCGGTTGAACTCGTCGACGATCTGCCAGCCCTGCTCGGAGAGCGCCTCGGGCACGGTGGCCGCCTGGAACTGCCCGCTGTTGATGCGCTGGAAGGCGGAGGGATCGCCGTCGCCCGCCCCGATGCCGAACGGCGCACCCGCGCCCTTCCTGCGGGTCGCGCGCAGGGCGGGGGCGGCGTCGGCGAAGTACACGTCGTTGATGGCGACGGAGTGCGTCCACCGGTCCGGGAAGCGGGACAGCAGCGAGGAGACCTCCTGCGGCGTCCGGCTGCTGGTGTCCGCCAGGGGGATGTTCTCCTCCGCCAGCAGCCGCACGCCCGCACAGGTGGCGAGCTCCCTGATGATCAGGTCGGACTTGTTCCTGGCGAACGGGATCGAGGCGTCGGTGAACACGACGACGCCCGCGGCGCCGTGCGCGTGCGCGATGACCCAGTCCGCGCTGATCCGCGCGACGTCGCCGACCCTGGTGGTGACGTTCGTGAAGAGCGCCGGGTCCTTGCTCGGGCCCGGCGCGTCGACGGCGTGCCAGCCGACGAGCGGGATGCGGTCCGCCCCGGCCGCCGCGACCTGCTGCGACGTCAGGTGCGGATCGAAGCCCCCGATGACGATGCCGTCGGGCCGCAGGGCGACGGCCTGGCCGAACGCCTCCTGGATCCCGGCGGGAGTGCCCTGGCCGTCGATCACCCGGACCTGCCAGCCGATGGCCCGCGCGGCCTCCCGCACGCCCTCGGCGACGCCCGCCACACCGGGGTTGGTCATGGTCTGCGCGACGAGGACGAGCGTCCTGCCGGTGACCGCCCGTGGCCCGGTGGCGGGGCCGTGCCACCCGCCGTCGGTCTTCTCCGCCTGCCGGACGGCCGCCTCGGCCCCGGCCAGGACGGCGGGACAGCCGCCGGTCGCCGGACGGGGCGGAGGGGAGGCGGCACCGGTCGACGCCCCGCGCTCGCAGCCGGCGAGGACGGTGACCGCCGTCGCCAGGACGGCGGCCGCGCCCCGCAGGGCGGTCTTGCGGTACGGGTGCACGGGCGCTCCTTGCGGAGGGGTCAGCGGGGACGGCGGCGCAGCCGGCGGCGCGCGGCGTAACCGGCCAGGCCGACGGCGATGAGCAGGGTGCTGCCGTTGAACAGCGGCGTGACCCAGAACCGGGCGCCGAGCTGGCCGATGCCGGCGAGGCCGACGGCGAGGACCGTGACCGCGACGAGCGTGCCGAGGGCGTTGGCGCGGCCGGGCCGGATCGCGGTGGAGCCGAGCAGCGCGCCGACGAAGGCGGGCAGCAGGTAGTCCATGCCGACGCTGGGGTTGCCGGTCTGCTGCTGGGCGGCCAGCAGGACTCCCGCGATGCCGATGACCAGGCCGGATCCGGCGAAGGCGCAGACGACGTAGCGCCGGGTGGGGATGCCCACCAGGTCGGCGGCGCGGGCGTTGGAGCCGATGACGTACAGATACCGGCCCAGCGGCAGCCGCTCCAGCACCAGCCACAGGACGGCGGTGAGGGCGAGGACGTAGAAGGCGGACACCGGCAGGCCGAGGAACCGGGAGTCGTAGAGCGCGGTGAAGGCGGCCGGCAGGCCGTGCGGGCCGGGGACGACCCGCGCGCCGCCGGTGATCCAGCCGGTGAAGGCGTACATGATGCTGCCGGTGCCGAGCGTGGCGATGAAGGAGTCGATCCGCGCGAATTCGACGACGACGCCGTTGACGGCGCCCACGGCCGCCCCGCCGGCGATCACCACGAGGCAGACGACGGGCCAGGGCCACGCCCCGGCGACGACGAGCTCCATCGTCATGACGTGCGCGAGACCGAGGCCGTAGCCGATGGACAGGTCGAACTTGCCGGTGGCGATGGGGATCGTGGCGCCGAGCGCGAGCAGGGCGGGGATCGAGTGGTTGGACAGGACGGCGGAGACGTTGTCCAGGGTGGGGAAGGTGCCGGGCAGGGCGAGGGAGAAGGCCAGGAACAGCAGGACGGTGAGGGCGAGCAGGCCGTAGGCGCCGACGAGGTGACCGATGCGGTGGCGCGGCGCGGGGCGGGAGGAGGGGGGCACCGTCACGGCGTCCCGGTGAGGGGTGCCATGGCCGAGGCGGCGCGGGCGAGCGCGGTGACGGTGAGGCCGTCGCCGCTCAGCTCCGCGGTGACGTTCCCGCGGACGAACACCAGGGCGCGGTGGCACACGCCGGCGACCTCCTCGAAGTCGGTGGAGATGAGCAGGACGGCGAGCCCGCCGGCCAGGGCGTCCCGCAGCAGGCGGTGGATCGCGGCTTTGGCGCCGACGTCCACTCCGGCGGTCGGCTCCTCCATGATCAGCAGGCTGCGGCTCAGCCTGAGCCACCGGCCGATCATGACCTTCTGCTGGTTCCCCCCGGACAGGGTGGCGATCGGCGCCTCGCTGTCGCGCGGGTGCACCGCGAACCGCTCGATCAGGGCGCGGGCCTCGGCGCGCTCGCGCCCGGGGCTGATCCAGTGCGCGCCGTGCGGGCCGCCGGCCCGCGGGTTGGCCAGGAAGTTCTCCCGCACCGTCAGCTCCGCGGCGCAGCCCTCCTCCTGGCGGTTGCTCGTCACGAACCCGGTGCCGGCTCCGACGGCGGCCGTGACCGAGTCCGGCCGGTACGGGCGGCCGGCGAGCAGGGCCCGCCCGCCGAGGAGCGGCCGGGAGCCGGCGAGGGCGCGGCCCAGTTCCATGTGCCCGGCGCCGGTGAGGCCCACCATGCCGAGGACCTCGCCGGCGCGCAGCCGGAGGCTGACCGGCCCGGTGCCCTCGGTCCGTACGCCGTCCAAGCTCAGGGCGACGGGTCCGCCGGCGGGGGCGGCGGGCGCGTAGCCGCCCGGTTCGTGGCCCACGATGTCGTGCACGAGCCGGGCGGGGCCGTATCCGGCGAGCGGGCCGTGGCTGACGACGCGGCCGTCGCGCAGGACGGCGAAGGAGTCGGCGACCCGGAACACCTCGTCGATCCGGTGGGTGACGAAGACGACGGCGTGGCCGCGGTCGCGCAGGGTGTGCAGCACGTCGAAGAGCCGGGCGCAGTCGGCCGCCGGGAGGCTGGCGGTCGGCTCGTCCAGGACGATGAGCTCGGCCCGGGTGCACAGGGCGCGGGCGATGGCCACCAGGGAGCGTTCGGCGCGGCCGAGACCGGCGACGCCGGCGGAGGGGTCGAGGTGGGCGGCGACGATGCCGAGGGCCTCCTCGCACTGCCGGCGGGTGCGCCGCCAGGACACCAGCCCTGCGCGGCGCGCGTATCCGGTTCCCAGCGCGATGTTCTCGGCGACCGTCATCCAGCCGACCAGGCCCAGGTCCTGGTGGATGAACGACATGGCGCGGGAGGCCGCCTCCGTGCCGAGCGGGTGCCCGGCGACGGTCACCTCGCCCTCGCCGGCGTGGTGGACGCCCGCGAGCACCTTGATCAGGGTGGACTTCCCGGCGCCGTTGGGACCGAGCAGGGCCAGGATGCTGCCGTGGCCGATGTCGAGGTCGACCGCGTCCAGCGCGAGCGTGCCGCCGAACCGCTTGCCGAGGCCGCGGATGCGGACGAGCGGCTCCCGGGGGTCACGGCCCGGGGGAGGGGCGCTCTCGGGGGTGTGGTGCACGGACTTCTCCGGAACCTATCGGGACGGGGTGCCGCAATTCCGTCATGCTACGGGCCGGCGGGCCCGGCGCCCGGACGTGACGCCGGACGGGCCGTCGGACGGATTGCGCTACGGGTCGTCAGGTGGACTGTGGACGGGTCGTCAGAGGGCGGGGATCGCGTCGAAGTCGACCGGCATCGCGGCGGGGCCTGCCTTGCCACCCGGTAGCTCCAGCGGGCACTCGGCCCAGATGACCTTGCCCTCCGGGGTGTAGCGGGTGCCCCAGGCCTGGGTGAGCTGCGCGACGAGGAACAGGCCGCGGCCGCCCTCGTCGGTGGCCGCCGCGTGGCGCAGGTGCGGGGAGGTGCTGCTGGTGTCGGCGACCTCGCAGGTCAGCGCGCGGTCGTAGAGCAGGCGCACCCGGACGGGGCCGGTGCCGTACCGGACGGCGTTGGTGACCAGCTCGCTGAGGACCAGCTCGGCGGCGTCGGCGATCTCCTCCAGACCCCATTCCGCCAGCCGGCGGGTGACGGCGGCGCGGACGGAGGAGACGAGCGCCGGATCGGCGGGCAGGTCCCAGACGGCGATGCGGTGCGGGTCCAGGGCGTGGGTGCGGGCGACGAGCAGGGCGATGTCGTCGTCGGGGTGGCCGGGGACCACGGCGTCGACGACGGCCCGGCAGGTGTCCTCGGGCGGCTGGTCCGGGTGCGCGAGGGCGCGGCGCAGGTCCTCCATGACCGCGTCGAAGTCGCGCCCGCGGTGCTCGATCAGCCCGTCGGTGTAGAGGACCAGCCGGCTGCCCTCGGGGAGGAGGAACCCGGCGGTCTCGAAGGGGAGGCCGCCCAGCCCGAGCGGCGGGCCGGCGGGCAGGTCGGGGAAGGTGACAATCCCGTCGGGGCGGACCAGCGCGGGCGGGGGGTGACCGGCCCGGGCCATGGTGCACTCCTGCGTGGTGGGGTCGTAGATGACGTAGAGACAGGTGGCGCCGATGATGCCCGGGATGCCGGGGTTTCCGGCGCAGGAGTCGCCGCCGCCCTCCTCGCGGTCGAGGCGTCCGACGAGGTTGTCGAGATGGGTGAGGACCTCGTCCGGGGGCAGGTCCAGCTCGGCGAAGTTGCGCGCGGCGGTGCGCAGGCGGCCCATCGTGGCGGCGGCGTGCAGCCCGTGCCCCACGACGTCGCCGACGACGAGGGCGACGCGGGCGCCGGACAGGGGGATGACGTCGAACCAGTCGCCGCCGACCCCGGACTCGGCCGGCATGTAGCGGTGGGCGACCTCCACGGCGTTCTGCTCGGGGAAGCCGTGCGGCAGCAGGCTGTGCTGCAGGGCGAGCACCATGGCGTGCTCGCGCGTGTAGCGGCGGGCGTTGTCGATGCAGATGGCGGCGCGCGTCGCCAGCTCCTGGGCCAGCGAGCGGTCGTCGTCCCCGAAGGGGGCGGGATCGCGCGCCCGGTAGAAGCTCGCGATGCCCAGGACGATGCCGCGGGCGAGCAGCGGGACGGCGATGAGGGAGTGGACGTTGTGGGCCAGCAGGCGCTGCGCGTTCCCGGGGTCCTGGGCGATCCAGCCCGCGGCGTCCCGTAGATCGGGCTCCAGGACGGTCTGCCGGCCGGCCAGGCAGCGGAGCTGGGGCGTGGTCGGCTGCAGCTCGACGCGCTCGCCGGCGGGGTAGAAGCAGCAGTCCCCGCGAATGCCGTGGACGACCGCGCGGTGGAGGTTCCTGGCGGGGTCGGCCGGCTCGTCGCCGCGCAGCACCGCCTCGGGAAGGTCGATGGTGACGAAGTCGGCCAGGCGCGGGACCGCCATCTCGGCGAGCTCCCGGGCGGTGCGGGTCACGTCCAGCGTGGTGCCGATGCGGGTGCTGGCCTCGGAGAGCAGCTCCAGACGCCGCCGCGCCGCCACGGCGTACTTGCCCACGCCCGGCTCGCCGACCAGCAGCACGCTGCCGGGCGCGGCGTCCGCGGCGGGTCCGCCGGCACCGGGGGCCGGGCCGGGCGTGCGGGCCGTCACGGGGGCCCGCACGGGTGCGGCGCCGGGAGGGGGCCCGGGCGGCGGAGCGAAGCGGGCGAAGGGCTCCCGGGCCCGCAGGCCGGGTGAGGCCCCGGCCGCAGCCCCGGGCGGGTCCGCCCTTCCGGCTCCGGTGGCGGCGGCCTGCGCAGGGGCGGTCCCGGCGAGGGCGGCTTCCGCGGTGCCGGTTTCAGGGGGCACGGCTTCGGTGGCGACGGTCAGGCGCTGATGCCGGGCGGCGAACACCGCTTCGACGACGACACCCTCCACACCGGAGGCCGTGGTCACCGGACGGCTCAGCAGGGTGACGTGCCGGCCGCCGGGCAGGGACACCTCCACGGCGGCCCGCTGGGCCGAGGCGATCAGCTCGGTGGCCTTCTCCTCCAGGATCATCCGGTCCCGCCAGTCCAGCCCGCTCGCGGCGAGCCCGCCCGGCCGGCCGTCGAGGGCCCCGGCCCCGGCCCGCGCGCGCAGCCTCGCGTCCAGGTACGCCTCCAGCAGGGAGCGCTCCCGCGCCGAACTCTGTTCCAGCAGCCGCCGTTCGATGGCACCGGCCGCCTTGCGGATCACGACGTCCAGCGCCGCGTCGGCGTCGGTGCGCGGGAAGCCGAAGCAGAGGATGCCTTCGATGCGGCCGTTGAGCGGGTCCCGGACGGGAATCGCCGAACAGGCGTTGGACTGGGAGCGCTCGGCGAAGTGCTCGGCGCCGTAGACGTTCACCAGCCGCCGCTCCGCGAGCGCCAGCCCGATGCCGTTGGTCCCGGCGTACTTCTCGGCGAACACGAAGCCGGGCACGCTCTGGATCGCGGCCAGCCGCCGGACCACGGTCGTGTCGCCGAACCGGCGTTGCAGCACCGCCCCGCGCCCGTCGGCCAGGGCCACGTTCACGTTCCGCCCCGCGAACCGGGACTGCAGCCGGTCCAGCACGGGCGCGGCCGCGCGGACGAGACGGCCGTCCAGCTCGAGATCCTGCAGGTGGGGGAGCTCGCAGCCGTCCGGGGAGAGCCCCAGCGAGCGGCTGCGCCGCCACGAATCGAGGATCGGGGCGCGCACGGCACCCTCGACCGGCCCGCCGGCGAGGAACTTCTCACGGGCGAGTGCGGGGCCGACGTCGTCCGCCACGAGCCCCATCCGGATCACTTCCCCGTACGGGTGGGAGCGCCTGCACTGACGTTCCATTCTAGAGCTTTACGGACAGATGCCACTGTTCAAGAGATCGCGGTTCAAGAAGCCGCCGTCGAAGCCGCCGCTGTCAGAGAACCGCGACCGGGTTGACGGGCGACCCCGTACCGCCCGGGATGTTCAAGGGGGCCACCACGAGCATGAAGGCGTAACGCTCCGTCGCGGAGGCGGCGGCCGAGAGCTCTTCGAGGTCGAGGTTGTCCAGCAGCGGCACGCCCATCGCGGCGACGGCGAGCGCGTGCACGGGCGAGTGCACGCCCTCGACGGGCGAGGGCCGCACGTCGCTGTCGCCGTCGCCGCCGAGCAGGGCGATCCCGCGCCCGGCCAGCAGCGGCACGGCGTCCACGTGGAAGCCCGCGCAGGCCGCGGAGGCGTCCCAGGCGCCCAGCTCGCGGCGGCGCCGGAAGCGGCCGGTCCGCAGCAGTACGGCGTCGCCCTCGCCGATCTCCGTCCCGAGCGCCTCCTCCGCGGCCGTGACGTCCGCGGCGCGCACGGCCCGCCCGGGTTCCAGCCAGGGGACCCCCAGGACGGCCGGCAGGTCGAGGAACACGCACCGGGTCACCAGCGGGCCGAGCGCCGCGACGCTGCCGAAGCGGGCGCCTCCGGCGCCGACGAGCTCCCGCGCCGCACCTCCGCCGTAGAGCCGCCCGCGGTAGGCGACGTGGGACAGCGCGTCCAGGTGGCTGACGGCCTTGCCGTGGTAGTCGGCGCCGATGAAGTCCTTGTGGGTGGCGGGCTCGGGGGCCTCGACGTCGCCCAGGTCGGACATGTAGTGCAGGGCGGGCCTGCCGTTGTCCGGCCCGGCCGCGGTGTCCCAGGGCCGCCCCAGGGGGACGACGGTCCCGGTCCGGACCAGGGCGGCGGCCCGCCGGACGTGCTCCTCGCCGACCCGGTTCCAGGCCCCGCGGTCGGCCGGAGTCCAGCGCTCCCACGCACGGACCGACTCGAACAGGTCGTCGAACTCCGCCCGTGTGACGGCCGGGCCGTTGCCGGCGTCCTCCGGCTGCGGGGTCTCCATCCTCCGGCTCACGCCGCCCGGACCGTGCGGCCGCTCACCAGGCCCGGCACGATGCGGATCCACAGGTCCCGCCGGCCGCCGGCCCACGGCTGCGCCCCCGGCCGCTCGCTGAGGCCGCGCACCGCCGCGGGGTCGGTGACGCGGTCGGCGGTCCCGCGGACGAGGACGCTCCACCCTTGGCTGTGCCGTTCGTCGATGTGATCGGCCTCGAAGGCGAGCCGGGTGCCGGCGGCCGCGGCCGCCGGACCGTCCGTACCGGTCCGGTAGACGATGGTGCGCGCGTCCACCAGGAAGTTGACCGGGAGCACCAGCGGACCGCTCTCGGCGGACAGCGCGAGGCGCCCGATGCCGTGCGAACCGAGCCTCGACCAGCACTCGTCTTCCGGCAGCTCCATGAGGACGGGGTGGGCGCCCGCCGCGCGCCGGCCCGGCGGGGCGTCGGAGCGGCCCTCCAAGAGCTCCTCGTAGGGCATCTCCAGTGCGGCCGCGAGCCTCATGAGCGCGCCCGGGTCGAAGTCGGTGCCGAGCCCTTCCAGCCGGTGCAGGTAGGGGAGGGACATCCCGGCGCGCGCCGCCACGTCCTCCTGCGACAGCCCGAGCTGCCCGCGCCGCAGGGAGATGCGGCCGGCCACGCTGTCGAGGGGCGGCGGGGCGTCCGCCGCACCGCCGGGATCCGTTGTCACCACTGCCTTCTACCGCGGGCACGGGCCCCGGCCGGCGGCCGGGCGCCGCGGTGTCGGCCCGCCGCCCGGAACGAGTGACGGCCCGCTCGCCCACCTGGACGCCCGTCCCTCGTGCCCCGTCCCCGGCCGGTGGCTCAGCCGCGGTCCGGCGGGGCGAAGCGGTCGATGAGCGCGGTGACGCCGGCGGCGAGCTGCTCCTCGCCGCCGCGGGCGGCCAGGCCGGGGCCGAGGGCCCTGAGCCGCGGGAACTCCCGCACCGGCAGCCGGTACAGCCCGAGCCGGAAGGCGGGCTCGTCCTCGTCCGGGTTGTCCACGACCTCCCGCAGCTCCGTGACGATGTAGCCCAGCACCCAGGAGATGAACGCCCGGTACAGCTCCAGCGTGGCGCGCTCGTCCAGCTCGGCCCGCTCCAGCCGGGTCAGCAGGCGCTCGTGGGCGCGGAGCACCGCGGGCGGCCGCCGGGTCAGCGGGACGGTGAACGGCCGGAGGGCCATCAGGGGCACGACGTGCGGGTGGGCGAGCGCGACGCGGTACATGGCCCGCGCGACGCCGACGAGCGCCTCGCGCCACGGGGGAGCGGCCTCGGCGTCCCCCGCGGCGAGGGCCGCAGGCCCGAACGGGGTGGCGCTCAGACTCTGCTCCAGCTCGATGAACATCCGCTCGACGAGGCCGTCGAGCAGCTCGTCCTTGCTCGCCGTGTAGCGGTAGAGGGCCATCGTCTCGACGCCGAGGTCCTCGGCCACCCGGCGCATGCTCAGCCCGTCGAGCCCCTCGGCGTCCGCGATGCGCAGCGCCGCGCCGATGACGCGGTCCCTGGTGAGGCGGGTGCGGGCAGGCATGGCGACCGCCTCCTCGGCGGGGCCCCGGGCGGGGGCCGGTCCCGCCCTTGACAAGGGCGGGAAAGCAGGATGAGCCTGTACGTATACAGCATAAACGGAGGGGCTATATCTACAAGGTAGATATAGCCCCTATCCTCCCACCCGTGATCGAACCGATTCCCGGTGTGTGATCACCATGAGAAACACCTGTGCCACCCGGCCCTGCCCGGTGCCGCTGTCACCGGACGCACTGGCCGGCCTCTACGCGACCTACCTCGATCTGCTGGCATCCGGCCGGCTGCCCGCCGGCACCTCCTTCGAGGACTACTACTACGTCTGGCGCTCCGGCCGGCGCAGCGAACGCCTGACGGGTCTCGACGACGGCGCCGTCGGCGTCGGGCCGGCCGCCGGCCGCGAGCGGATCGAGCGGCCCTCCAAGCGGCTCAAGGGAGTGATCCGCTCCCTCGTGCTCCTGGTCGACTTCCCCGACCACCCGCACGACGCGAACCACCGCACGGGCCACTTCGACCAGCTGCTGTTCAGCACGAACGCCCTGCCGACCGGCAGCATGCGCGACTACTACCGCAAGGTGAGCGGCTTCGAGTCGTTCAGCGAGAACGGCATCGACGTGCAGGGCGAGGTCCACGGCTGGTTCCGGCTGCCCCAGCCGCTCTCGTTCTACGCCGACGGCAACTCCGGCCTGGGCGACGGCTTCCCCCGCAACTCGCAGGGCATGGCCCGCGACGCGGTCCAGGCGGCCCTGGCCGAAGGCGTCGACTTCAAGCCGTTCGACGTGCTCGGCGAGGACATGGTCACCGTGCTCATCGTCGTGCACGCGGGCCCCGGCGCCGAGGAGACGGCCTCGCGCGACGACATCTGGAGCCTCAAGTGGGGCATCCCCGGCGATGGTACGGACGGCGCGGAGGGGCTGAAGGTCGCCCCCGGGCTGCGGGCCAAGACCTTCCTCACCGTCCCCGAGGACTGCGCCATGGGCGTGTGCGCCCACGAATGGGGCCACCTGGCCGCGCGCTGGGCGGACTTCTACGACACCGGCCAGCTGGAGGCCACCACCTCCAACGGACTCGGCAACTACTGCCTGATGGCGTCGGGCAACTGGGGCAACCACGGTCTCACGCCGGCGCTGCCCAACGGCATGCTCCGCATGTTCCACGGCTGGGTCACTCCGCAGAGCATCACCGGCACCACCAAGGACGTGGTGCTCCGGCCCGCGGCGGAGAGCGGCGACCTGCTCTTCGTCCAGAACCCCGACACCATGACGGACCTGCAGTACATCCTCGTCGAGTACCGGCGCCGCCGGGGGCAGGACGCGGCCCTTCCCGACGAGGGCGCGGCCGTCTACGTCGTCGACGAGAAGATCAAGGACGAGAACCGGGAGGACCGGCTGGCCATCGAACTGATGCAGGCCGACGGCAAGCGCGACCTCGCCGCGATCTTCGGCCGCGGCAACCGCGGTGACTCCGACGACCTCTACCCGTCCCTCGGCAACGCCTCCCTCGGCGAGGCGACGAAGCCGGCGCTCAACCTCCCCGGCGGGAAGTTCTCCGGCGTCACCATCGAGGTGCAAGGGACGCCCGGAGACGACGAGATGGGCATCGACGTCCACATGGAGTGACGCCCGCAGGGCGCACGAACGCCCGCATACACGGACATCCGGGAAACCCGGACACACGCAACCGGAGGCCGGAGGCGTACCTTACGCATCCCGGGCAACGCGGAGTAGGGAGAGAGGGGGGACCGCCCGACCCGATCGAAGGGACTGTCACATGGATCGCCACATGGACTGGCGACAGTACGCCGAGTGCCTCCACGAGGACCCCGAACTCTTCTTCCCCGTCGGGAACAGGGGGCCCGCCCTCGCCCAGGCCGAGGACGCCAAGTCCGTCTGCCGCCGCTGCCCGGTGCGGGAACACTGCCTGCGCTGGGCGCTGGAGTCCGGGCAGGAGAGCGGGGTCTGGGGCGGGACGAGCGAGGACGAGCGCCGGGCCCTGCGCCGGGCCGCGGGGACCCGGCGCGGGACGTCACCCGCCGGCCGGGTCGTTCACCCGAAGAAGTCCAGGAGGGCGCGCGTGACGGCCTCCGGCTGCTCCTCCACCAGGTAGTTGCGGCTGCCCTCGATCTCGGCCATGCGGACGTCGGTGCCCTGCTGGGGGAACACCTCCCGCATGTACTCGAAGAACGTCCCGTAGGCGAGGCCGAGCATCGGCACGGAGACCTTGTCGTACGACTCGAAGTCCGCGATGTCCTGCTGGTAGGACTGGAACCAGCCCTTGCACGCCCGGATCGCCTCCGCCGACGAATACGCCTTGGCGTAGATGTCCCGGTCCCGGTCGGTGATGGCGTCCGGGTTCACCAGGCTCAGGCCGAACATGTAGTCGATGATGTGGCGGTAGCGGCCGGTGAGGATCTGCTCCGGGAAACCGGCCACCTGGTTGAAGGCGAGCCACCAGCGGTGCGGGCCCTTGTCGCCCGCCTTGGGCAGCATGGGGAACTCGTAGTAGCTCCGGTCCGCGTGCGTGGTGTTGAGGATCGCCACCTTCTCGGTGGCCTCCGGGTGGTTCGCGGCGTAGGCGAAGGCGACCATGGCGCCGATGCCGTGCCCGGCGATGCGGACCTTCTCGTGGCCGAGGTGGCGGACCAGTTCGAGGATGTCCCGGGCCATGGACTTCTTCTCGAAGCCGGACTGCGGCTTGCTGGAGCCGCCCATGCCGCGGATGTCGACGGTGATCACGCGGTAGCGGGCCGCGAGGGCGGGCATGACCTTGCGGTACTCCCACCACGTCTCGGGCCAGCCGGGCAGCAGCACCAGCGGGTCGCCCTGACCGCCGGTCACGTAGTGCAGCCGGACGCCGTTGACGTCGGCGTACTCGCTGGTGAAACCGCCTTCGAGGGACGCCGCGAGCTCCGCGTTGAGAACCTTGAGCTCTTCGGCGTCCGTGACCGTCTCGGTGTTTGCCGGCACGTGCTCCCCCTAGTTGTCGGCCAGTGGCTCCATGAGAGGGTTTGATCCCCAAACCCTCTGGTGGCGACGACCATAACAACATCCACTTCGCCGGACCAGAGGTTGTGGATCACATGGAGCCCGGCCCGCTCCGCGGCGGGGTGCCGGGAGCGGGCCGGGCCGGGGTGCCGGGCCGTCAGCGCTTGACGGCCGGGCCCTCCTTGGGCGTGTTCGCGGCGGTGACGTTCACCGCGGCCCACGCGGCGTCCACCGTCTTGTACTCGGTGCTCTGCTCGCCGTACATGTCCGCGGCGGCCTGCAGCGTCGCCGTGCGGGCCTCGTGGAAGTCGGTGGAGGAGACCATGTAGCGGGTCAGCGCGCGGTAGAAGATCTGCTGGGCCTTCTCCCGGCCGATCCCGGTGACCGCCGAGCCGTCGTGCGTGGGGGAGTCGTACTCCACGCCGCCGATGGTCTTCTTGCCGCTGCCCTCGGCCAGCAGGTAGAAGGCGTGCGAGGAGACGCCGGACCCGGCGTGCACCTCGCGGTCGTAGGAGCCCTCGTCCCAGTAGTCGACGGTGCCCTCGAGGACGTCCAGCGACGGCTTGTCCATGCGGCGCAGGAACTTCTGCTCCAGGCCGAGCTTCTCACCGAGCAGGTAGTTCGGCGGGTTGCCGGCGTTGTTCGTGCGGAACTCCACGCCCGCGCCGAAGATGTCCGCGAGCGACTCGTTGAGCGAGCCCGCCTCGCCGAACTGGTTCTGGCGCGCGTCCACCCGGGTGGGCTGGAAGTCGGCGGTCGCCTCGATCACGCCGTGGCTGAGCTCGTGACCGGTGACGTCCAGGGCCACCAGCGGCTGCTTGAACGTTTCTCCATCGCCGTCGCCGTAGAGCATGCAGCCGCACTCGGGGGACCAGAAGGCATTGCCGACCTTGTCGCCGAAGTGCACCAGCGCGTGCGGGCCGACGCCGTCGTTCTTGATGCCGTTCCGGCCGAACGTCGCCTTGTAGTAGTCGTACGTGCTGGTGATGCCGTACTGCGCGTCGACGGCGGCGGTCGTGCCGTCCGTGGCGGTGCCGTTGCCCCAGCGGTTGTCGGAGTCGGTGAACACCTTGCCGGACGCGAAGGTGTCGAGCTCCTTGCCCCCGGCGTCGCGGGTCTCGCCGCCGCCGCGGCTCGGGTCCTTGAGGGTGAAGGAGTCCTTGGCGGTCTGCGTCGTCGTCAGCGGGACGTCGCCGGCGAAGAACGAGGCGCCGGTGCCGCCCGCCTGGGCCGGGAACCCGGTGCCGGGCTGCACCTTGGCCGGCGGCGCGGACTTCGCGTTCTTGCGCGGCTCGGCCCGCTCGCCCCGGTCGCGGAGCTTCGCCTTCAGGCCGGGGGAGATGAAGCCGTCGCTGAGCGGCGTGCTGCTGATGACCTTGCCGTTGCCGGCGTCCACGACGACGCTGTGGCCGACGCCGCTCCCGGTCGTGCCGGCGGCGGTGACGGTCACGCGGTAGGCGAGGACCGGCTCGGTGCCGCGCGCGTCGACCACGAGCTCGGCCTTGGCGGCCTTGCCGTCCACCGACTTCGCGGCCCTGGCCGCGGCCTGCGGCGCCGTCAGCTTCGGGGCGACGGAGGCCACGGCGACGTTGTGCTTGATGGCCCGGGTGACGCCGAGGTAGTTCTTCTTGGCGTCGAGGTGGACGACGAGGTCGCCGCCGACGACGGGGACGCCCTGGTAGGCCCGGACGAAGCGGACGTGGCGCTTGCCCTCGGGGTCGACGAGGGTGTCCTTGACCCGGAGGGTCTCGTTCTTGCCGACGCCCGTGGCGTCGGCGTGGGCCAGTGCGGCGGCGGTGGCCGCCTTCACGGTCTCGGCGTTGGCGGCGAGGGTCGCTGCGCTGACGGAGGATCCGGCGGCCGCCTCGCGGGCGCGGTCCCGGACGGAGTCGCCGGTCTTGTCCACGGGCCGGGACGGGGTGGCGGAGGCGGTGCCCGCCATGGTGACCGCGGCCACGACGGCCACGGCGGCCGTGAGTATTCGTCTGTGCGTTGTGGGGGTTGTACGCAAGTTCAGCGCCCTTTGCGTCAAGGGCGGTTCGGGGGGGAGCCCGGCCGCCTGCATGCACGCGGTGCCGTCACTCGCGCACCGCGGGAACCTGTGGTCCCGCGGAGGACTCTGCCTGTGCTGGCATGGGCATGAAAAGAGCAGATAGGCGTGATGTCCGGACAGTTGATCAACTGTTAACAATGAGTCAACGGAAGGTGCCCGCGCCGTGACGTGGCGTCGAACCGCGGGTGAAGACGGAGGGCCGCGGGCGCGGGTTGCCCGTGGTCAGCGGCGTCCCGTTATGTGAGACGCCGGTTGGTACGGCGGCTCGTTCACGGCTGCGGCCAGCTGCCCCCGGCCACCCGTGTCCCCACCGCCCGCAGCCGCCGGGCCGTCCGCTCCGCCGCGAGGTACACCCACGCGCGCACCTCACCGCCACTGCTGCCGGGCAGCACCGGACGCACGGCCCGTACGTACATCTCGCCGGCGCCGTCCGGACCGCAGCCCTCCAGCTCGTCCAGGGACGCGAGCACCGCCGCGTACTCCCCGGGGGACACCACGATCAGCTCGCCCCGGACCTCACCGCCCGGATCCGCCACGGCGTACGGATACCCGGGGCCCTCGTACAGCACCGCGCCCCGCAGCCGCGCCGGCTCCTCGGCCACCGTGCGGCCCCGCAGGTAGCGGCCGTGGTTGGCCTGCCCGGGACGCAGCGTCCCGTAGACGAACACCGGCAGCCGCTCCTGCTCCGCCGCCATCCCCGGCTCCCTCCGCCGTCCCCGCGGGCACCCGCCGCCCCGCCGCCGGAAGGCGGGGTCCGGCGGCCCGCCGTAAAATTACCGGTATGGGAGAGCGGCCGCTCACGCCCTCCGCCCCCGAACTCGTAGTCGAGGCCGACGGGGGCGTACGGACGATGACCCCGGGCCGCGTCTACCACGTGGGACGCGATCCGCAGTGCGACATCGTCCTCCATGACACCCGCGTCTCCTGGCACCACGCGGTGCTGCGCCCGGTCGAGGACCACTGGACCGTCGAGGACACCGGCAGCACCAACGGCACCTGGGCCGGGGGACGGCGCGTACGGGAACTGGACGTGGGCCCCGGCACCGTCCTGCGCTTCGGCAACCCCGAGGACGGCCCCGCCGCCGTCCTCAAGAACGCCCCGCCCCCGGCGCCACCGCCGCCTCCCCCGCCCCCTCCGCCGCCCGCGCAGCGCCCCTCCGCCGTCTCCCTGCCCGCCGCCACCGGCACCTTCCGCCGGCCCACGACCGTACGCCGCCTGCCCTCCCGCACCGTCCGCATCGGCCGGAGCCCGGACAACGACCTCACCGTCGACGACCTGGTCGTCTCCCGGCGCCACGCCGAACTGCGCACCGTGCCGGACGGCGGCTACGAGATCGTCGACCTCGGCAGCCACAACGGCACCTACCTCAACGGCCATCCCGTGCAGCGCGCCCCCGTGCTCCCCGGCGACATCGTCGGCATCGGCCACTCCGCCTTCTGCCTCGTCGGCGACCAGCTCCAGGAGTACGTCGACACCGGTGAGGTCTCCCTCGACGTGCAGGACCTCTCGGTCCAGGTCGACGAGGGCCGCAAGACCCTCCTGGACGACGTCTCCTTCCCGGTCGGCGCCAAGTCCCTGCTGGCCGTCATCGGCCCCAGCGGCGCCGGCAAGTCGACCCTCCTGAACGCCCTGACCGGACTGCGCCCGGCCGACCGCGGCACCGTGCTCTACGACGGCCGCGACCTCTACCGCGACTACGCCGAGCTGCGCGCCCGCATCGGGCTCGTCCCCCAGGACGACATCCTGCACGCCCAGCTCACCGTGCGCCGCGCCCTGCGCTACGCCGCCGAGCTCCGCTTCCCCGGGGACACCGCCAAGGCCGAACGCGAGGCCCGCGTCGACGAGGTCATCGGCGAGCTCGGCCTGGAGCAGCGCGCCGACCAGCACATCCACAGCCTCTCCGGCGGCCAGCGCAAACGCGTCAGCGTCGCCCTGGAACTGCTGACCAAGCCGTCCCTGCTCTTCCTCGACGAGCCGACCTCCGGCCTCGACCCCGGCATGGACCGCTCGGTGATGACCATGCTGCGCGACCTCGCCGACGACGGCCGCACCGTCATCGTTGTCACCCACAGCGTCCTGAGCCTGGACGTCTGCGACCGGCTGCTGGTCCTCGCCCCCGGCGGGCGCACCGCCTTCTACGGGCCGCCCGGCGAGACGCTCGCCTTCTTCGGCTACGGCCAGTGGCCCGAGGCCTTCGAGGCGTTCGAGAACGACAAGGGCCGGGACTGGGCGGGGGAGTACCGCACCTCCCCGCTGTACCGGCAGTACATCGCGGCGGCCACCGAGCAGCCGCGGGCCGGCGCGCCCCCCGCCCCGGCCCCCGCCCCCGAGCCGGTGAAGGCCCAGAGCTGGACCGCCCAGCTGTGGACGCTGATGCGCCGGTACGTGCGGGCGCTCAGCGCCGACCGGACCTTCCTGGCCATCATGATCGCGCTGCCGTTCGTCACCGGCGCGATGGCCCGGCTGTCCGCGGGCACCCGCTTCACCGACGCGGACAAGGCGAACCAGACGCTGCTCATCCTGTGCGTGGGCGGCGTGCTGACCGGCTCGGCCAACGCCGTGCGCGAACTCGTCAAGGAACGGGTGATCTACCGGCGCGAGCGCGCCGTCGGCCTGTCCAGATCCGCGTACGTGATGTCGAAGGTCCTCGTCCTGGGCGTGATCACCGTGGCGCAGGCCATCGTCCTGTCCGTGGTCGCACTGGGCGGGGTGGACACCCGCGCGCCGGGCGGCAAAGGCGTCCTCATGCCGCCGCTGCTGGAGATGACGCTGGCGGAGGCGGTGCTGGCCTTCACGTCCATGATGCTGGGCCTGGTGGTGTCGGCGCTGGTCCGCCGCGAAGAGGTGACCATGCCGCTGCTGGTCCTCCTCACCCTCGTCCAAGTCGTCTTCTGCGGCGGCATGATCGAGCTCCACAACAAGCTCGTCCTGGAACAGCTGGCCTGGCTGGTGCCCTCGCGCTGGGCGCTCGCGGCCATGAGCGGAACGGTCGAGATCGGGCGGATCCCGCTGCAGGGCGGGCGGCCCCCGCCGCCCGGCGGCGAGACCGACCCGCTCTTCGCGCACTCCGCCGGCACGTGGCTGATGAACATGGGCATGCTCGTCGTGCTCGCGCTCGTCTTCGGCCTCCTCGTCGCCCGGCTGCTGCGCCGCCACGAGCCCGCGGTCATGCGGAAGTAGCCGGACGGGAGCCCCGATGAACGCCGTACCGTACGCCTCCACTCCCGGCCCGGACACGGGTGTCTTCCTGCCCACCCACGTGGTGCCCCCGGGCGGGCTCGCGACCTGGACGGCACCCGACGGGGCCGTCCCCACGGCCCCGCTCGACCCGCTCCTGCCCGTGCGGCTCGTGGAGCGGCGCGGCGACTGGGGGTACGTGCGCTGCACCAACGGCTGGGCCGCGTGGACCGACTCCCGGCTCCTCGTCCCCCTCCCGCAGGGACCGCCCGCGGCCGGCGGCCCGCCCGTCCGGACGGACGACGCGCGCCGGCTCCTCACCCGGGTCCAGGAGACCCTCGCCCGCTACCGGCACGCGCTGGAGGACCTCGCCGCCGGGCACGCGGACACCGAGACCTTCGCCCGGGCGACCCACGGCCTGCGGATCGGCGCCGTCGTCGACGGCGACGCCCTCTGGCTCTACGACGCGGAACGGGACCTGTGGTGCTACTGCGACGGGACGGCCACGGCGGCGCTCGCGTCCCCGGCCCGGCCGGACGAACAGGCAGGCACGAGCGGGCCGGGCGGGCAGGCAGGCACGAGCGGGCCGGGCGGGCAGGCAGGCACGAGCGGGCCGAGCGGCGCGGGCGGTGACCGCTGATGGCCGCGGCCGCCGCGGCCGGAGACCGCCCGTCGGAGCTGATCGGCCGCCGCATCGCCGGGTACGAGGTGGAGAGCGAGGTGGGGCGCGGCGGCATGGCCGTCGTCTACCGCGCCCGCGACCTGCGGCTCGGCCGGACCGTGGCACTCAAGCTGCTCGCCCCCGAACTGGCCCGCAACGACACCTTCCGGCAGCGCTTCGGCCACGAGTCGCGGGTCGCCGCGGCCATCGACCACCCGCACATCGTCCCGGTGTTCGAGGCCGGCGAGGCCGACGGGCTGCTCTTCATCGCCATGCGGTACGTGGCGGGCCTCGACCTGCGCGCCCTGCTCGACCGCGACGGGCCGCTGCCGCCGGACACGGTGTGCCGCATCGCGGGCCAGCTCGCCTCCGCCCTCGACGCGGCCCACGCGCACGACCTCGTCCACCGGGACGTCAAGCCGGGGAACGTCCTCGTCGCCGAGGGCACCGACAGCGACCACCCCGAGCACGTGTACCTGACCGACTTCGGGCTGACGAAGAAGTCGCTGTCCCTGACCGGGTACACCCGGGTGGGCCAGTTCGTCGGCACGCTCGACTACGTCGCGCCGGAGCAGATCGCGGGGAAGCCGGTGGACGGGCGGTGCGACGTGTACAGCCTCGGGTGCGTCGTCTTCGAGATGCTCACGGGAGCGCCGCCGTTCCGGCGCGAGGACGACATGGCCCTGCTGTGGGCCCATCAGTACGACGCGCCGCCCCGGCTGTCGGAGCGGGTGCCGGGACTGCCGGCCGCGGCCGACGCCGTCATGGGCAAGGCCCTGGCGAAGACGCCGGACGAACGCTTCGACAGCTGTCAGCAGTTCGTGAGCGAGCTGAGGTCGGCCACGGGGGTCCGGCGAGTGACGACGGGGACGGGCGGGACCGAGGTCCCAGCGCCGCCGCGCTGGGCGGCGGTGGCGTTCCCGGAACGGCAGGAGTGACGGCGGCTGCGCGACCAGCGCCGGCGTTTCGGCGGTGCGGACTCACCCCGGGCCGGGGCCCCGGCCCCCACCCTCGGCGGTCAGCCCCCGCCGCCGCACGCCACGCGCCAGGACGCTGCCCGCCAAGCCCGCCACCGCGCCCCACAGCAGCCCCAGCCCCGTCAGCAGCAGCAGGTGCGGGCGCAGGACGACTTCGCCGCCGAAGGCGGACAGGTCGGTGATGCCCAGGAGCGACAGGCCGAAGCGCGCCGAGATGCGGGTGAGGGTGCCGGTGACGAAGAGGGCGACCGCCAGACCCACGCCCAGCTGCGCCGCGTGCTCCCACGGCCGCGTCCCGGCAGGCGACCGCACGGCCAGCAGGAAGGCCGCCGCGAGCAGCGCGACCGCGGCGAGGGCCACCAGCAGCCACGCCCGTCCGTCGTGCTCCGCGAGGGAGGAGACGTTCACCGTGGACGGCTCGTCACCGTTCTCCCGGAGCACCGCCGTGAGCGCCTTGGGCATGGGCAGGCCCAGGGACGTGCCCGGCACGCGGCCGTCCCAGGAGCCGCCGAGACCGAGGCCGAGCGAGAGCCAGGCGAGGTTGGGCAGACCGAGCAGGAGCACGGCCATGGTCTCCGCGGGGTGCCCCCGCACGGCGGCGGACACGAGCCCGGCGACGAGACCGAGCAGCACGTACCCCAGCAGCAGCGCGAGCAGCGCGAACGCCGCCGGCCGCACGGGGTCCTGGAAGCGCAGCAGCCGCGGCGGCAGCGGCGTCCTGCGGGAGGCCGCCACGGCCACGGCGAGCAGCACGAGCAGCCACAGCAGGCCGTAGCCGAGGGTGGGCCCCAGGGCCACGCGGAAGCCGACCCGGGGCGAGAGGTCCAGGGCCTCGCCGATGTCGCCGAGGAGCGAGTCGCCGAGGTCGATCCGGAAGTCGTGGCGCGCGCCGAGGGTGACGAGCAGCAGGGCGAGCAGCCACAGTACGGCCGTCCGGGCGACCCGGGCGAGGAGGTCGCGGCCGCTCGTCACGGCGTGGTGCCGCAGCGGGCGCAGGAAGACCACGGCGAGGGCGACCGCACCGGCCAGGGTCACCGACAGCGGGACGACCGCGATGCCCGCGCCCGTACGGCCCAGGACGCCCGCGTCACCGGAGAGTTCCACCGTGCCGCCCACGGCCGCCACCACGGTGGCCGCCGTCACGGAGGGGAACGCCCCGCCCGGCAGCCCGCCCGCCCCGGCGGCCCACAGCCCGAGCGCGGCGACGGCGAACATCGCGATCACCCCGGCGGCCACGGCGGCGAGGGCGTCCCACCAGGCGCGGACGAAGGAGGGCGCGCCCCCGGGCGGCTGGCTCACTCTGCCTCCCCGTGCGTCGTCGGCGGTCGGGTGCCGGGCCTTCCGGCGGGGAGGCCCGGAAGCCCAACCTACGCCCGCGCGGCCCGCCCCACCTGTCGACGACGCACCCCCGCCCGGCCGTCCCTCCCGGAGGGGGACCCCGCTTGCGGCCCGTGCCGGTTTGCGGCACACAATGGGCGCAGGGGCGGCGAAAAGCAGCTTATCTCCCTAAAAGCGGCTGCTTGGTGAAATAAGGAAGACCGAAGCGGAGGAGCAGGGCCTGTGTCGTCCGAACCACCGTCAGAAGACCGCCCCGCCGGACCGCCCCCCGGCCCCATGTCCGGAGGGCAGAGCGGCCCGGGCTCGTCAGGCTCGTCCAGCGGGCCGGAACGCACCCGCCAGGACTGGCCCTCGGCCCCCTCGGGCGAGGACGTCACCCGGGCGGGCCCCGGCGGGCCGGGCGGCTCGGAACCGCCCGGCCCGCCGGGGCCGCCCGCGCCGCCGTCACCCGCGCCCGGCCCGCAGCCCTCCGGAGGACCCGGCAGGCCCTGGTGGCGGTCCGCCCCCAAAGTCGCCCTGCTCGCGGGCGTCCTGGTCGCCGCGGCGGCGCTCCTGGTCTTCTTCCTCCGCCCGGAAAGCGGCGGAGAGGTCTTCCTGCAGGCCGCGTCGGCGAAGGGCCAGGACCCGTTCACCCCCTCCACGGCCAAGGACACGGGCACCAAGGAGACGACCGCGGCCCCCGCCACCCCGGCCGAGGGAGGCAACCGCACGGTCCAGGGATCCACCCCGGGCCTCTACGGAGGCTCCGGCAACGCGGCGAGCTGCGACGTCGAACGCCAGGTCAAGTACCTGACCGACGACCAGACGAAGGGCCGTGCCTTCGCGAGCGCCGCGGGCATCCAGCAGGACGAGATCCCCGGCTACCTGCGCGGCCTGACGCCCCTGCAGCTGCGCTCCGACACCCGCGTCACCAACCACGGCTACAGGAGCGGCTCGGCCACCACCTTCCAGTCCGTGCTGCAGGCCGGCACGGCCGTCATGGTCGACAACCGGGGGACGCCGCGCGTGCGCTGCGCCTGCGGCAACCCGCTCGGCCCGCCCGTCGCCGTCAAGAGCAACCCGAAGACCAAGGGCCAGAGCTGGGGCGGGTACAAGCCGTCGCAGGCGGTCGTCGTCACCCAGGCCCCCACCGTCATCTACGTCATCGTGTTCTACGACCCGCGCACCGGCCAGTGGTACGAGCGGCCGGTCGGCACCGACGGGAGCCGCGACCGCCCGGTCCCGCCGCCCAGCGGCGCCATGCCCTCCGGACCGGCCTCGCCGTCCTCGGAACAGCCGGGCAGCGGCGAACCGTCCTCGTCCGCCCCGGCCTCCTCGTCCGCCCCGCCCGCTGAGTCCTCGGCGCCGCCGTCCCCGCAGAAGCCGCCGCCGACCGCGCCCGGCCCGGCCTACGGCCCGCAGAACCGGGGGGCCGCCGGTTCCGGAGGAACGCCGTGAGAAGCGCCGCCGGGCGACGGTCCTGAGACGGCTCCGGTGCGCGACGTGCCCACGGCCTCCCGGTCCGGGGAAGCGAGCCCCGGGCCGGCGGCCGCCGCCGCCCCCGCCCGCCCGCGGGCCGCGCGCGCACGGTGCCCGGCGGCATGGCTGCTGGGCGCCGCGGCGGTGGCGTACAACGCCTGGGTGCTGGAGTTCCTCCTGCCGACGGGCCTGGACGCCCGCCACTCCTACGTGAGCGAGCTCTACGCCGCCGACCAGCCCTTCCACGTGCTCTTCGGCGCCGTCGAGATCCTCACCGCCGTGCTCGTCGCCGCGGGCGCGGCCCCGCTGCGCCGGGAGCCGGGCGGCAACCGCCGGTTCACGGCCGGGCGGTGGGTGCTGGTCGCCTTCGCCGCCTTCTCCGTCGCGGACGTGGTCGTCCCCATGCGGTGCGCGCCCTCGGTGAACCGGGCCTGCGAGGCGGTCAACCCCTGGCACACGGCCACCAGCGCCCTGGTCCACGCCGCGCTGTTCGTCTCCATGGCGCTCATGGTGAAGGGCGCGGCGGGCGGCGACCGGTGGCCGCTGATCCGCCGGTGGGGGCCGTGGCTCCTGGCCGCCGCGCTCGTGGCGGCGGTGTCCACGATCGGCCCGCTGATCGGCCGGCCGGGCTGGCACGGCGTCCCGCAGCGGGCGCACCTGCTGCTCGTCGGGGCGTGGCTGGCTCTGCTCGCGGTGTCCCTGCGGCGCGCCCGGCGATCGGATCTGGTCGATTGCGCCTGACCGGGACCGGCTCTGCACGCCACCGGTCAAGGGAAGCCCTTGGCACCGCCGGGGAAGATCGCGCTGCTCAGTAACCAGCAGCGCAAGGTGAGTTCACTTCTGCACGAATTTGTCGCTGCGTCAACAGTGAGTGATTTAAGGCCATGACGCATTGCTGCAGTCTTGTGAACGCAATGTTTCCGACATGACGATCACCCTCGCTACCCACACCGAGGAGGTCCTCATGAACGATCGGCTGAGTCTCAGCCCGGACGCGGCACGGCAACTCGCGACCACCACCAAGACCACCCCGCAGATGCGCGGCATCACGCCCCGCTACCTGCTGCGGGCCCTGCCGTGGGTGGACGTCGAGTCCGGCGTCTACCGCGTCAACCGCCGGCGGACCTTCATACTCGGCGACGACCGGATCACCACGTACAAGAACGGCGACGCCCACCACGTCGTCGCCGAGGACCTCCGCGAAATACCCTTCCTCCGCGAGGCGGACGAGGAGCTGCTGCGCGAGCTGGCGGGCGCCTTCACCGAGGTCGCTTTCGACGCCGGCCAGACGCTCCTCCAGGAGGGCGAGGCCGCGGACAAGCTCTGGGTCCTCGTCCAGGGCCGCGCCGAGAAGCGGACGACCGGCCGCTACGGCGAGGACGCCCTCCTGGAGGTCATCGGCGACGGCCAGTTCTTCGACCTCGACGCCTGGTCCCGCGGCACGCCCCCGGCCTACCGCGTCAAGGCCCTGACCCCCGGCACCGCCCTGTGCGCCGACCGCGACCACCTGACCCGGCTGGCCGGCCGCGACGAGGCGCTGTGCACCGCCCTCGAAGCCTTCACCTCCGGTGAGCGCACCGCCCCCGGCGCCGAGGTGCCGGTGGACCTGAGCGCCGGGCACGTCGGCGAACCGGACCTGCCCGGCACCTTCGTCGACTACGAGGACACGCCGCGCGAGTACCACATGACGCTCGCCCAGACCGTGCTGCGCGTCCACTCCCGCGTCGCCGACCTCTACAACGAGCCCATCGACCAGACCCGGGCCCAGGCCGGCCTCACCGTCCAGGCGCTGCGCGAGCGCCAGGAGCGCTCGATGCTCCACCACCCCGACTTCGGGCTGTTCAACAACGTCGCCCCCGGCCAGCGCGTCCAGAGCCGGACCGGCGCCCCGACCCCCGACGACCTGGACGAGCTGCTCAGCAAGGTCTGGAAGCAGCCCTCCTACTTCGTCGCCCACCCGCGGGCCATCGCCGCCTTCGGCCGCGAGTGCACCCGCCGCGGCGTGCCCCCCGTCATCGAGCACCGCTTCGGCAGCCCCCTGCTCACCTGGCGCGGCGTCCCGCTGCTGCCCTCCGACAAGGTGCGCATGACCGGCCCGAACGGCGCCGCCACCACCGAGATCCTGCTCATGCGCGTCGGCGAGGCCGAGCAGGGCGTCGTGGGCCTGCGGCCCGCGAAGGTGCCCGACGAGGTCGAGCCGGGCCTGTCCATGCGCAACATGGGCATGGACCAGAAGGGCATCACCCAGTACCTGATGACCGCGTACTTCAACGCCGCGGTGCTGGTCGAGGACGCCCTCGCCGTGCTCCAGAACGTCGAGGTGTCCAAGTACCATGACTACTCCTGACATGCCGTGGGGCGCGTACGCCCCCGGCATGGCGCAGCAGCCCACCGCGGGCGGCGTGGCCACCCGCAGCGGGCAGTTCACCCCCGAGGCGGCCCGGCGGGACGTCCCCGTCCTGCAGCGCCCCGTCAACGGCCGCCCCGTCGCCTGGCTGGACAACGGCGCCACCACCCAGAAGCCCCGCCAGGTCATCGAGGCCCTGGCCGGCTACTACGCCACCGCCAACTCCAACATCCACCGCGGTGCCCACACCATGGCCCGCGAGGCCACCGAGATGTACGAGGGCGGACGGGCCGCGGTCGCCGGATTCCTCGGCGCCCCGTCACCCGGAACGATCGTCTTCACCCGGGGCACCACCGAGGCCGTCAACCTCGTCGCGCAGAGCTGGGGACGCGCCAACCTCGGCCCCGGCGACGAGATCCTGGTCTCCACCCTGGAGCACCACTCCAACATCGTCCCCTGGCAGATGATCGCCAAGGAGCGGCGGGCCCGGGTCGTCCCCATCCCCCTGCTGCCCGACGGCAGCATCGACCAGGCCGCCTACGCAGATCTCCTCTCCTTCCGCACCCGGCTCGTCGCGATCAGCCACGCCTCCAACGTGCTGGGCACCGTGCCGCCGGTGAAGGAGATGACGGCGCTGGCGCACCGCTACAACGCCAAGGTGCTCGTGGACGGCGCCCAGGCGGTCGCCCACTTCCCCGTGGACGTCCAGGACCTGGACAGCGACTTCTACGTCTTCTCCGGGCACAAGCTGTACGCCCCCACGGGCATCGGAGCGCTGTACGGCAAGCCGGAGGCGCTGGCCGCCATGCCGCCGTGGCAGGGCGGCGGCAACATGATCGACCAGGTGGAGTTCGGCCGCGTCACCTACGCGCCCGTACCGCACTGCTTCGAGGCCGGCACCGGGCACATCTCCGGCGTCGTCGGACTCAAGGCCGCCATCGACTGGCTCACCTCCTTCGGCCGCGAGGCGGTCGCCGCGTACGAGACCGCCCTGCTCGGCCACGCCCGGCAGGCTCTCGCCGCGGTCCCCGGCCTCACCGTCCTGGGCGAGGCGCCCGAGAAGATCGCGGTCCTGACCTTCACGCTCGCGGGGCAGGACCCCGTGACCGTGGCCCGGTGGCTGGACCAGGAGGGCATCGCCGTCCGCGCCGGTCACCACTGCGCCCAGCCCTCGCTGCGGCACTACGGCGTGGAGGCCGCGACCCGGGCCTCGCTGGCCCTGTACAACACGGCGGAAGAGGTGGACCGGCTGGCCGCTTCCCTGACGCGGCTTCAGACGCAGGCCGCCGCCTGATTCGTACGACCGGCCGGGCGTCCTTGCGGCATCCGGGGCGTCCTGCCGGACCCGTGCGCGGCACAACTACGAGATTCCGCGGTATTTCCGGTGCCGCAGGGAACCATCAGCTACGGAAGACAATCTCGTACGTCGGAGACGCACGAGTGTGCGTAACGGAACCCGGGAGCAGGGGGCGGTACATGTCACGAAGAGTCGCGCAGCGGCGGTGGCCGGCGGTGCGGGGCGCCATGGGACCGGTGGCCGCGCTCGCGGCCGGGCTGTTCCTCGTCGCGGGTACGGCCGGCACGGCCGCGGCCGTACCGGCCGGCGGAGCCGCGGCGGTCACCGCGGGCTGCGGCAGTGACGGGGAAGCGAAACAGCCCTCCGCCGCCGGGGCCGCCGCGGCCCGCGCCGCCACGGCCGAGCCGCCGGCCGCCGCGGTCGGCACGGCCGCGGAGAAGATCTCCTACCGCCTGCCCTCCCAGCTGCCCATCGGCATGTGGTCGTCCTCGGGCGTCACGCTCCGCACGCCCGTCACCAAGGGCACCGTCCGGCTCGACGTCCGCAGCCGGGGCTTCGGCACCGACTCCCTCAGCATCCAGCGCTACGTGCCCAAGACCCACAAGTGGACGGACCTGAAGAGCCGCTCCACCGGCTCGGACACCCACGGCGTCTTCACCTTCCCGGTCACCGCCGGCGCGACCGCGGCCCACCCGGAGAACGTGGCGCTGCGGATCCAGGACCTCGACAAGCCGGGCACGCTCACCGTCACCGCCTCCGTCGACGACGGCAAGGGCCACACCTACCGCGCCCCGGCCCGCACCTCCACCGCCACCCGGCCGGACGTCTCGGTCACCGGCTGGCGGAGCGGCGGCGGGCTCCACCGCGGCGGCGCGCCCAGCGGCCCCTTCACGGTCACTGTGAAGAACACCACCGACCGGCCCTACCCCGCCCTGTACGCCTCCTACTCCGCCTACGGCGCGGGCACCGGCCACGCCCTCGCGCCCAAGGACCTCGTCCTGCAGCAGTACCGGCCCGGCCACGGCTGGGAGCGCGTCCCGCTCGTCGCCGGCGGCTGCGACCCCGGCATGAGCGCCGCGCTGCTGCCGGTCGCCCGGGGACCGCTCGCGCCCGGTGCCACCGCCTCCTACCGGCTGCGGATCGCCGTCGCCGGGTCGGCCCCGCGTGACGTGTCGCACGTGGAGGCCGGGGCGACGGTGGGCAACGGCGACCTGTCCTTCTTCCACCAGGACCTGCCCTTCGCCGTCCGCTAGCGCACGCCCGGAATCCGCGGGCCGGCCCTTTCCCGGGGCCGGCCCGTCGGCGTACCGGCACCCGTCAGGACGGGCCCGGGTCCCCGTCCTCCGTGCGGTCGAAGGCCGCCCAGCGGGTCAGGGCGAACTTGCTGCCCTCCCGGCGCACTTCGGCGGCGCCGTGGCCCGGCAGGTGCGCCGGGAACACCAGCGCGCGGGTGTCGGCGGCCTCCTCCAGGATCCGCCGCCGGGAACGGGTCGCCTGCGCCTGGTCCTCGCTCAGGCAGGTGTCGCAGTCCGGCTCGGCTATCTGCAGCGGGCTGTGCACCAGGTCACCGATGAACAGGGCGCGGTCCGTGCCCGACTCCAGCCGCAGCACCGCCGAGCCCGGCGTGTGCCCGGGAGCGGCCTCCAGGGTCAGGCCGGCGTCGATGCGGTGCGTGGCGCCCTCCCACAGCACCATCTGCCCGGCCCGGTGCACCGGCAGCACGCTGTCCTCGAAGACGGTGCCGATGCCCTCGGCCAGGCTCAGGTCGCCGAGGACGCCGCGCGGCGTGTGCGGGCCGGCCGGGTTCCAGTAGTCGAAGTCGGCCCTCGCGACCAGGTACGTCGCGTTCGGGAAGGTCGGCACCCAGGCTCCGTCCTGCAGGCGGGTGTTCCAGCCGATGTGGTCCGAGTGCAGGTGGGTGTTGACGACGACGTCCACGTCCTCGGGACGGACCCCGGCGGCCGCCAGCCGCTCCAGGTAGCCGGTCCGCAGGTGCGACCAGTCCGGCATGTGCGGCCGGTCCTTGTCGTTGCCCAGCCCGGTGTCCACGAGGACCGTACGGCCTTCGCTGCGCAGCACCCAGGTCTGCACGTTGCACACCAGCTGGTCGGTCGCGGGCCGCCAGAAGTCCGGTGCCAGCCAGGACTCGTTCTCCTTCCACATCCGCGGAGTGCTGGAGGGAAAGATGGCGGGGGTGGGGGCGACCGGCGCGTGCCACTCCACGACGCGGGTGATGTCCACTCCGCCTAAGGTGATCGTCTGCATGCCAACGACGCTATGCATCCGAGGCGGAACCGCCAAGAGGCAGATGTCACCGTTACGTTGAGACGCCCGCTGCCGGCCCACGTGCCTCTGCTGCCGCGGCGAGCATTGCTGCTCCGGCGTGCGGTGGGTCCGGCACCGCCGGATTCCGCCGTGGCGGCCGGGCGACGTCGCGGCGGATTCGAGGATGCGGGCATCCTCGGCCTGGGCGGGCCGCCCGTTTTCTTCCCGCCGCGGCGGTGATCCGCCAGCCGCGACCTGCCCGGCGGTGCCGGAACCGCCCCCGGCCGTACGTCAGTGCTCCCGCCGCACCGCCAGGAGCGCCGCGTCGTCCGAGAGCTCGCCGCCCGCGTACGCCAGGAGGTCGGCCACGACGCGGTCCAGGAGGGCGGCCGGGGCCGTCTCGTGGAGGGTGGCGAGGCGGTCCGCCAGCGGGTAGAAGCGGCCCGCCGCGTCCCGGGCCTCCGTCACCCCGTCGGTGTACAGCAGCAGGAGATCGCCGCGCTCGAAGGCGAAGGCCCGCCCCCGGTACGCGCCGCCCGCCATGCCCAGCAGGGCCAGCGGCGGCTGCGGCTCGGGGGTGGGCACCTCGTCCACCTCCGGCCCGGACCGCCCCGGCCTGCACCGCAGGGGCGGCAGGTGGCCGCAGTTCACCATTTCGGCCCGGCCCGGTCCGGCCACCTCCACCAGGACCGCCGTCACGAACTCCTCACCGGGCCGCCGGCGCCCCATCGCGGCGTCGAGCCGCCCCGCCACCGCCGCGAGCGACGGCTCGACCTGTGCGGCCTCCCGGAACGTGCCCAGCACGGCCGCCGCCGTGTCGATCGCGGCCAGCCCCTTGCCCCGCACGTCCCCCATCAGCAGCCGCGTCCCGTACGGCGTGACCAGCACCTCGTACAGGTCGCCGCCCACCCGCGCCTCGGCCGCGGCCGCCAGGTAGCGCACCGCGACCCGCAGCCCGTCCAGCCGTTCGGGCGGCGGCCGCAGCAGCGTGTGCTGCGCGGCCTCCGCCACCGACCGCGACTGCAGCAGCTCCCGCTCGCGCGTGGCGACGAGCAGCACGTTCGCGGTGCTGACGCTCGTGATGGCCAGGACCGTGAAGCCGGAGGTGAGGTGGACGGTCAGCGGCACCTCGTCGTCGGCGAGCACCAGCGGCCCGACGAGGGCCAGCGCGCCCAGGCCGACGAACAGCGGCACGAAGGGCCGCCGCGAACCGATGCTGGCGAGCACCGGCGCGGTGGCCAGGACGGGGGACACCGTCCACTGCGGGTCCTGCAGGAGGTCCATCGCCACGGCCGCGCACAGCAGCACGTACGCCGCCACGACGAGCCGCCGGGCGCGCGGCGGCAGGCGCTGCGCCCGGGGCTGACCGTCCGGGCCGGTGACGTGCGTCATGATTGGTTTCCACCATCAGCCACACCCACCCCGACCGCAACCGCGGCCTCAGCGCTCCCCGGCCCCGCCGCCGGGCCCGAAGCGCCAGTACGTCTCCGCCCGCGGCCGCCACCGCCGCGCCAGCGGGTCGCGCACCCGCCGCCGGCACCACCCCCACGGGGTGACGGCCAGGTAGTACACCGCCGTCAGCAGCACCGTCCGCACGGCGTCACACCTCCTTCCCCGGCAGTCAGTCCATCGGGATCTCGCCACGCCAGTCCCGCTCCTCGTGCCACGGCGGCTGCTCCTCCTTGCGCAGCAGGAAACCGCCCAGCGCCAGCAGATCGATGTTGGTCCGCATGAAGCACGCGTACGCCTCCCGCGGCGTGTTCACGATCGGCTCGCCGCGGACGTTGAACGACGTGTTCACCAGCACCGGGCACCCGGTGCGCTCCTTGAACGCCAGCAGCAGACGCCGCAGCCGCGGATGGCGCGCGTCGACGGTCTGCACCCGTGCCGAGCCGTCGACGTGGGTCACCGCGGGGACCGTCGACCGCGGCACGTGCAGCAGGTCCGGCCCGCTCACCCCGTCCGGCACCTCGGCGGCCAGCCGCTGCGCCGCCGCCACCTTGCCGACGATCAGCATGTACGGGCTCTCCTGGCGCAGGTCGAACCAGTCCTTCGCGTCCTCGGCGAGCACCGCGGGCGCGAACGGCCGGAACGACTCGCGGAACTTCGTCCGCAGATTGAGCGCCGACTGCATGCCCGGGTCGCGCGGGTCGGCGAGGATGGACCGCGACCCCAGCGCCCGTGGCCCGAACTCCATCCGGCCCTGGAACCAGCCCACGATCGCCCCGCCCGCCAGGGCGCCGGCCACCCGCCGCGCCACGCCCTCGAACCCCAGGCGCTCGTACGGGATGCCGTGCGCGTCCAGGTACGCGCCGATCTCGTCGTCCGAGTACTCCGGGCCCAGCAGCGCCCCCGCCATCGCGTCGTGCCCGGCGGCGGAGTGCGGCCGCGGCGCGCCCCGCTCGTGGGACTCGGCGAGCGCCGCCCCCAGCGCGCCCCCCGCGTCCCCGGCCGCGGGCTGCACCCACAGCTCCGACAGGCCCGCGTCCTCCAGGAGCCGGCCGTTGGCGACGCAGTTGAGGGCGACGCCGCCGGCGAGGCACAGCCGCGGCTCGCCGGTCAGCCGCCGCGCGGTCCGGGCCAGCCCGACCATCACCTCCTCGGTCACCTGCTGCACCGACGCCGCGAGGTCGAACTCCCGCTCGGTGAGCGGGCCTTCCGGCTGCCGCCGCGGACCGCCGAAGAGCTGCTCGAAGCCGGCGCCGGTCATCACCCGGCCCCGCAGGAACTCGAACCAGCGCAGGTCGAGCCGGAACGAGCCGTCCGCCTTGACGTCGATCAGCCGCTCCCGGATCAGCGGAGCGAAACGCGGCCTCCCGTACGGCGCCAGCCCCATCAGCTTGTACTCGCCGGAATCGACCTTGAAGCCGCAGAAGTACGTGAACGCCGAGTACAGCAGCCCCAGCGAGTGCGGGAACCGCAGCTCGGCGAGGTGCCGCAGCCGGGTGCCCGCGCCCTGCCACAGCGTGGTCGTCGCCCACTCGCCGACGCCGTCGACGCACAGCACGGCGGCGGACGGGTAGGGGCTCGCGAAGAACGCGGACGCCGCGTGCGACTCGTGGTGGCGCCGCGCCACGACCTCCGGCACCGCACGTCCCCGCGGCCCGGCGAGGTGGTCGCGCACGGCCCGGGTGGCGTGCCGCTTCCAGCCGAGCCAGGCCGGCAGCCCGTCCAGGAACGAGCCGAGGCCGTGCGGAGCGGCCCCGGCGTACGTCGCGAGCACCCGCCGGAACTTCAGCGCGGGATCCTCGTAGTAGGCGACCGCGGAGACGTCGCCGAGCTCCGCGCCCGCCTCCCGCAGGCAGTAGCCGACCGCCCCGTGCGGGAAGGACGGGTCATGGCGCCTGCGGCTGAACCGCTCCTCCTGCGCGGCCGCCACCGGGACGCCGTCGGCGACCAGGGCGGCCGCGCTGTCGTGGTAGAAGGCCGACAAACCCAGAACCAGCTGCGTCACGCGGCGCCCCCCCGGATCAGAACATGGGATAGATGGACGCGTCGTCCGCCGGCTGCGGCTTCAGCGCCCGCTTGCGGCGCAGCAACCGCGCCAGGATCCTGCGGAGCAGTGCCATGCGGCTCCTCCTTCCCCTCCGCTCAGCCCCGGCCGAGGCGGTCGGCAAGCACCCGGGCGACCGCGTCGTAGCCGGCGTCGACGCAGTGCACCCGGTCCACGAACAGCCAGTCACCGGGCCCGGCCGCCGCGCCGAGCTCCGCGTTCATGTCGACGAAGGGCACGTCCAGCGCCGCGCAGCCCTCGCGCAGGGCGGCCGCGTAGGCGCGCCCGACCTCCATCGAGGCGATGTCGTTGTGCAGCCGGCGCCAGTTGGACACGTCGTCCAGCTCGTCGAACAGCGCCTTCTCCTGGGGCGCGGGCTCCTCCCGCACCCAGGGCGCCAGCGGCTGCAGGACGAACGTCAGCCGCGCCCCGAGCGCCTTGGCCAGCAGCTTCCAGCCGCTCAGGTGACGTACCGTCAGCCCCGTGGCGTGGGCGATCCGCTCGTCCGGGGCGGGCACGGCGGCGGCGTCCGGCGCGGGGCCGCACTCGAAGAAGGCGCCGTGCCGGCCGTGCTGCGCCGCCGGCAGCCGGCTGAGCACGAGGTTGTTGATGCCGGAGAACAGGACGATCTCCGCCACCTCCGGCAGCAGGTGCTGGAAGAGCGTCAGCAGCATCAGCTCCTGAGCCGAATTGAGGCTCTGCCCGGCGAAGTTGAGCCACGGCAGGCCGGGCGCGTGGTGGCCGGCCAGCCGTGAGGAGATGGTCGCGTGGTCCCCGCTCGCCCCCACGCCGAAGACGGCGGAGCTGCCGGCCAGCAGCCTGACGGGCCCCGGCGGGCGGCCGTCGGCCACCGTCGCCGGCCCGCCGGCCGTGTGGGTGACGCGGAAGCCGCAGGAGTCGGTGGAGTACACCGGGGTCCGCTCGTTGCCGTACTGGAAGAACCCGATGTAGGGCTGGTCCTCCAAGACGAAGGTGTAGTGCTCCATGTGGGGGACGAGTTCGGCGCGCGGGGACTTCATGGGGCAGGGCTCTCCTCGGGTGTCCGGGCCGGCGGCGGTGGCGGGTCAGTGGGCTGCGGGCGGCAGGTCGTAGAGCGCTCCGGGCCGGTCCTCGCGGATCAGGTCGGCGTTGACGGCCATGGCGGCCAGCCCGCCGCTGGCCGCGGCCATGGCCGCCTGCTGCATGTTCTTGCCCAGGTCACCGGCCACGTACAGGCGGGGGAGCGAGGTGCGGCCGCGCTCGTCGGTCTGCACCGACGTGAGGTCCGCGGCCTGGAGCCAGGGCCGCAGCGGCTCGACGCGCGGCTCGGTGTCCAGGTGCAGGAACAGGGCCGTGAACGCGAGCGAGCGCCCGTCCGCCAGCTCGACGGCGACGCCGTCCGGGTGCGCCGACACGCCCGTGACCTCGCCGGGCACGGTCGTCACCCCGGAGGCGGCCAGGAATCCCCGCTCCTCCTCGGGCAGTTCCCGCCGGTCCGGCAGGTAGGTGAGCGAGGACGTCCACGCGGTCAGGGTCGCGGCGAGGCACTCGCCGGGCACCGCGCCGCCGTACACGCCGAAGCGGCCGTCGCGCACCTCGTAGGCGTGGCAGTACGGGCACTCGAACACGCCTTTGCCCCACAGCGCGGCCATCCCCGGGACGGCGGGCAGCTTGGAGCGCACGCCCGCCGCGTACACCACCGTCCGGCTGATGAACGCCCCCGCTTCCTTGGCAGTCGTCACCAGGCGGTCGCCCTCGGGGGCCACGGAGATCACCTCGTCGTCCACGAACTCCACGCCGTAGCGGGAGATCTCGGCGCGGGCCCGGGCACGGAAGTCGGCGATGGTCACCCCGTCGTTGGTGAGCATGTTGTGCATGACGCCGGCCGCCATGTTCCGGGCGTCGCCCGAGTCGACGAGCGCGACGCGCCTGCGCGACCTGCCCAGGTACAGCGCCGCGTTGAGGCCCGCCGGGCCGCCGCCGACGATCACGGTGTCATACGGTTCCGCGGTCATGCTCTCCTCTTTCGGTGTCGGTGTGCTGCCGCGGCACCGGGGAGGCCGCCGGCTGTTCGCCGGCGAGCACGTCCTGGCGCAGCGGTGCGAGCAGGGCGACCGATCCCAGAATCAGGACGGCGCCGGACGAGACGAAGACGGTGGTGACGGAGGTGGTGCGGGCGAGCAGGCCGCCGAGGGCCGCCCCGATCGGCATCGTTCCCCACGAGCACAGGCGCGACACGCTCATCACACGGCCCTGCAGCTCCGGCGGCGCGAACCGCTGGCGCAGGGACAGCACCGGGATGTTCCAGCTCATCATGAACAGGCCGTTGCAGAAGATCGCGGCGCCGGCGGCCACGACATGGCCCGCCAGGCCCAGGCCCACGTAGGCCGCGCCCGACAGGACCAGCGACCACTGCGCCATGACGAGCGTGGGCAGCCGCCGGGCGAGCCGGGGCGCGAGCCACGTCCCGGCGATCGAGCCCACGGAGCCGGCGGTCAGCAGCAGGCCGTAGCCGGTGGCGTGCAGGTGCAGGGTGCGGTAGGCCAGCAGCACCAGCATCGAGAACGTCGCCGAGTACACCAGGCCGTAGAGCGCGCTGGCGGCCAGTGTGCGGGTGAGCGCCGCCCGCGTGAGCACGAAGGTGACGCCCGTGCGCAGGTCCTGCCACAGCGCCCGGGCCGCGGACGTGCCGGGCGGGGGCGCCGTGCGCGGGGCCGCCTTCACGCCGGCCAGCCCCAGCAGCAGCACCGCGGCCAGCCCGTAGAGCGCGCCGCCCGTCGCCAGGGCCAGGGTCGCCCCCACCCCGACCAGGAGACCGGCCAGCGGCGGGCCCGCCATCTCGTTGAGGATGATCTGCGGCGCGAACAGCCGGCCGTTGGCGCGCTCCAGGTGCTCGGACGCCACGATGTCGGGCAGCATCGCCGGCGCCGCCGTCTCCGCCAGCGTCTCGGCGATCCCGAGGACGAACGAGAGGACGTACAGCACGGCCAGCGAGGTGCCCGCCGCGAACGCGCCCACCGCCGCCAGCAGGGCGGCCGCCCGCGTGACGTTGCTGAACAGCAGGATCCGCCGCCGGTCGTGACGGTCCGCCAGCACCCCCGCGGGCAGCGCGAACAGCAGCCACGGCAGCATGTTGACCGCCGTGAGCCCGGCCACCACCAGCGGCTGCGGGTGGCTCGCGACCACCAGCAGGGGGAGCAGGGTACGGGTGACGCCGTCGCCGGCGTTCGACGCCACGGACGACGACCACAGCCAGCGGAAGCGGCTGCCCAGCACGGGCGTACGGGCCGGTGCCCCGGTCTCGGTCAAAGGACCTCACTCCGCGTCCGGCCGCGTTCCGCCGCCCCGCCGCCCGGCACGGTCACGACCAACTCGTGAGCCCCAGAAGCCGCTCGCCCAGCGGGGTGAGCTCGGCGCGCCCGTACAGCTCGCGCTCCTTCTTGCGAGGGCTTCCGTGGTGCTCGTGCTCATGCGGCGGGATGCGGTCCCGCCAGAACCGTACGCGGCTGTCCCGGAGCGCGGCGTCGTCCTCCAGGGCGGGCGCCATGGAGATGTACTGTGCCATACGCACCCGGTCCGCGGAGCGGTTCGGGCGCACCCCGTGCGGCAGCAGGCTGTTGAAGATGATCAGGTCGCCCGGGTCGACGCGGAGCGTCTCGATCTCGTAGCCGGTGATGTCGGGCGTCATCGGGTCGCGGTCCGGGGGCTGTTCCTCCAGCCAGGCGTCCAGCTTCTCGAAGATGCCCGGCACGCACTGGAAGCCGCCGATCTCCTCGTTGCCCTCGCTGAGGGAGAGCACCCCCTGGCAGCTGATGGGCAGCGGCCGCCGGGACGTGTCGACGTCCCAGTGCACGAACCCCTCGAACGCGCGGGTGCCGCGGTTCGGCGGGTTGACGTTGGCGAAGTCGATCACGACCCAGAGGGCGGGATCGTCCCAGATGTCGACGAACGCGTCGTACACCCGCTGCGTCTGCCGGTTGTCCCACATGGCCTGGTGGTTGTAGATCTCCACCAGCCCGCTGTGGCCCGGCAGCCGCTGGTTGTCCGTGCGGTCCGCGTACCAGGTGGCGGGGTCGCCGGGCGTCATGTCCTCGAACTCCCACAGCGCCCGCGTCAGCCGCTCGACGTTGTCCGCGGGCACGGCCTGCCGGACGACCACGTGCCCGCGGGTGGTCCAGTGCTCCCAGTCCTCGGGGGACAGCACACGCAGCGGCAGCTTCTTGCGGATGTCCCTGAGCTGGGTCCTCGCCATGATCGGTGCTCCTTGCTCCTGGTCAGGTGCGGTGATGGTCGGCTCCCGGTCAGGTGATGACGGTCCGCTCGTCGGCCAGGACGACCGCGTCCAGAGCCGTGGTGTCCAGCAGCTCCAGGGCCTCCCCGAGGTCGTTGAGGATGGGCCGTCCACCGCCGTTGGCGCTGGTGTTGATGAGGATCGGCAAGCCGGTGCGGGCTCCCACCGCATGGCACACGCGGTGCAGCAGCGGATGCCGGCCGGCGTGCAGGGTCTGCAGCCGCGCCGTGCCGTCGATGTGCCGGACCTCGGCGAGCAGCTCCGCGTGCTCGTCGCGGACCCGTACGGCGAACAGCATCGTGTCGGTGTGGTCGAGCGGCCCGGTGAAGTAGGTGCCGGCCACCTCCGCGGGGCACAGCGGTGCCACCGGCCGGAACCACTCGCGTCGTTTGATGGTCTGCGACACGTGGCGCCGGGCACCGGCCCAGTGCGGCGAGACGAGCAGCGACCGGTGCCCGAGCGCCCGCGGCCCGGTCTCCATCCCGCCGCCCAGCCAGGCCACGCACTTGCGCCCGGCGAGCAGGCCGGCCACGTGCTCGACGAGGGCGGTCTCGCTCGCGAGGGTCGTCCGGGTGTGCCCGGTGCGGACCGGGCCGCGCGTGGTGAGCCGCGGGCCGCCGTAGGCGAGCCCGGTCCCGGGGCGCTCGCCGTCCGCCGTCGGCCGGTCCTCCGGGGCGGCCACGGCCAGCGCCGCGCCCAGCGCGATCCCCGAGTCGTCGCAGCAGGTGGGGATGTGCACCCGGGTGAACATCCCGCTCTCCGCGATCAGGGTGTTCGCCGTGATGTTCAGGGCGCAGCCCCCGGCGTAGCAGAGCACGGAATGGCCGGGCCAGCGGGCGTTGAGCCCGGCGACGAGGTGGGTGAGGTCCTCCTCGACGGCCGCCTGCAGCGTCGCGGCCAGGTTCCGGCAGACCGGGTCGCCCGGGCTGTGCCCGACCAGGAACCGGTGCCCGCGCGGCGTGCGGATCTCGTCGGGGAACACCCCGCCGTAGGAGTGCACCACGTCGTCGTCGGTGGCGTCGGCCAGCAGCCCGTCCAGATAGCCGCCCGCGTCCTCGTCGTACGGGTACCAGGTGCCCTCGTAGCGCACGGCGCTGCCGGCGGGGGCCTCGCCGCCGAGGGGGGCGAGGAGGTCGGGGGCCGCGCGCCGGGCGCGCTCCCCGGCCAGCATCGTGCGCAGCACGGGCAGGAGGTCCCGGTCGACCGCGCCGGTGGCGGCCAGGCCCAGCAGCTTGCCCGTGTCGAACTGCCCGCCGTGCACCCGGCGGGCCAGCGCCTCGTAGACCAGCCCGAAGCGCGGGCCGGTGCGGTTGCTGAACGACAGCACGGGGGTCAGCGACGTGCCGTCGCCCAGGCACACCATGCCGCACTCGGCGTAGTTGCCCGTCCCGTCCAGGGCGAGGACGAGCGCCTTGTCCGCCCCGGAGGTGTAGTAGGCCAGGGCCGCGTGCGCGTAGTGGTGGCGCACGGCGATCACCGGCAGGGGGCCCGCCGGGCCGTCGGCGAGCGGCCAGTCCGCGGACTTCACGGGGCGCAGGACGGACGACGCCAGCGCCTCGCCCGGCCGGCTCCACGTGATGTCCTCGGAGACGAGCTCCACCAGTCCTGCGGGCAGGATCCGGCAGGCCGGGGTGTACCAGTCGGCGACCGCGACCGCCGTGACCGGGCCACGCGCCAGCTCGTGCAGCCGGCCCACCCAGTCGCCGACCGACGCCGCAAACCGGGCGTTCCCGCCGCACACGTGGCGCAGCCCCACCTGGCGTTCGCCCTCGATGACGTGGACGCCCGGGGGGTGGGCCAGGGCCGCGCCCCCGTCGTGCCCGAAGTTCAGACCGATCGTCGGCATCCGAGGGTCCCCTTCAGACGCCCGCGCCGACCTGGGCGTGGTGGCGTTCCAGCAGCCCTTGCACGACCTCGCGCATGTAAGCGCAGTAGCCCGGCGACATCACCTGGATCGACCCGTTCTCCTCCTCCAGTGCGCCCGCCGAGCCGCCCGAGCAGGTGCCCTGCAGCTCGCAGCCCTGGCAGCCGGGGCCGTTGGTGTAGGCGCGCATGCCGTAGTCGCGGTAGGCCGCCGAGTTGAACACGCCCCGCCAGTCGTCGATGGTGCCCAGCTTGCGCGCCGTCGCCTTGCAGGCGAACACGCTGCCGTTGGGCTCGATGGACAGCTGCCGGCCCACGGCCGGGCACGTCTTGTAGTCGGCCTGGGCCGCCCACTTGGCCTCGTCGGCGATCATCTGGAACGTCTGGTACCAGTAGCCGCTGAGCTGCACCCCGCGCTCGCGCCCGTAGTCGACGGCGGCCAGCAGCTTCTGCGCCACGTCGTGGGGGCTGTGCTGCTCGAAGAACTCGCGCGCCTGGAAGGAGACGATCACGTCCAGGGAGTCGAGCCCGGCCTCGGCGACGAAGTCGATCAGCGGCGTGCCCCACTTGTCCCACGTGTACTGCGAGAGGACCGTGGTGATGCTGACGGGCACGCCCGCGGCCTTCATGTCGAGGATGGCCTTGCGCACCACGGGCCACGGCGTGCGCTGCTGCTGCCCGCCGCGGAACTCGCCGGTCTCGGGGACGAGGTAGTCGATCGAGACGGTGGTGGAGACCCGGTAGTCGGCCAGCGCGCGCAGCAGTTCGGCGTCGATGCGCGAGCCGTTGCTGGTCATGTCGTACGACAGCGAGACCCCGTCGTGGAAGTGGCCGAAGGTGCGCAGGATGTGGAGGATCGTGTTGCGCGCGAGCGTGGGCTCGCCGCCGAAGAAGGAGACGGTGAGTTCGCCGCCGCCGTTGGCCTTGCGCAGCGCCACCGCCTCGCGCAGCGTCTTCTCCGCCACCTCCGGGGACATGTGCATCGAGGGGTTGCGGGCGCCGTCGGTGCCCTCGTTCCAGTCGCCGCGGGCGAGCGTGGGCCCGCTGTCGCCGCGCGCCGTGCGCAGCTGGACGAGGACCGGGCCCGGCTTGACGGACTCCCCGGAGGTGTTGCGCTCCTCCACTCCGCCGTCGAAGTTGTAGGCGAAACAGCCCTGGCAGGAGAAGTTGCACGCGTTGGTCAGCACCAGCTGGATGGAGGAGTGGAAGACGCCGCTGCTGAGCGCCTCGCCGCGGGCGGAGAGGAGTTCGTCGATCTGCGCCGCCTCGTCGTGGCCGGCCTCCACCAGGTACTGCGCCTCGATCAGGCTGTCGACGGCCTCGCTGCCCGCCCGGGCGCGCAGCTCGTCCAGGGGGAGGCCGCCTGCGGCCTCGCGCAGCAGCTCGACCGTTTCGCGGTCCACCAGGCGGGCGTTGCCGAAGAGGGAGTGGAAGGCCACCGTGCGCTCGGTGCCGTCGTAGGCGTCGAGCCGGCCGCCGAACCGCGAGAAGTCGCGGTCCTGGGCGGTGCGCATCGTACGGACGTAGCGGGAGGACTGGTAAACCGGAGCCGACATCGGTGGACTTCCTCCTGGATATGGTGCGGATCGATCGGGGCCGGGACGCCGGCCGGGGGAGCGCGGCCGCGGAACGGGCCCGCCGCGGGCGTGGTTCGCGGCGGGCCCGTCGGAACCGGTGCGCCGTGACGGCTAGGCGGGCGTGACCGGTTCCTTCGTCTCGGAGACGTCCGTACGGACCGACTCCGCCTTCGGCACCGGCGTGATCGTCGGGGCGTTGCCCTTGTCGGGTGAGACGAACCCGCAGGGGCGCGACGACGCGGTGGGCGTCGGCGTGATCATTTTCTTGACTTCGGCCATCAGTCTCTCCTCGCCGTGGTCCGGCAGTATGCGTGCATACGCGGTCAGCGAATCATGGCCGGGTTGGGCCGGGGGATATTCGTTCCGGCCACATTTTTCGGAGCGTATTACTTGATCGGGACCGCTGGGATTAGCGCATGAACGGTATGGATTCCTGTTCGGGAAGCGGGTGCCGGGAGCCATGGCGACGGTGCGGTTCCGGCCCTACCAGCGGACATGCGAAAAACGCCGCCACCGGATCCCTCACCGGATATGCATGTGCATGGCATGGATCAATTGCCAGCGCTTCACCGGCGGTTACGGACCGGGCGGGTAAGGCGTCCGCCGGGCCCGGTGATCTGTGGCCCGCTCTTTTCCAGTGCCGCCCGGCGCTCTTCCCCGGTCGCGGCATTGCGGCCGTACGCGTACGCGAAGGAGCGCGCCGGAGCCCGGCGGTGCGCTCCCTCGCGCTCCGTGCTCCCTCGCGCGCGCCCCGCGGCGTGACCGGTGCGGCCCGCCGCCGGGCCGGCCGTGGGTCAGCGCAGGTCGCCCCACGTGATGACCGGGCCCGCGGAACGCAGGCCGAAGTCCACGGCGGGATTCCGCACGGGCCACTTCAGGCGCAGCCAGCCGGGCACGGTGGCCGCAATGCCGTCGTCGGCGGCGAGATGCCAGAACGTATTCGAATCCTGCCGTGCGAAATACGGGCAGAACAGCGAGATCACCAGGGTCACCCGCCGGCCCTTCGTCACCGGCGTGACCGCATGGAAGATACGGCTGCCGTGGAGGAACAGCGTCGCACCGCGCTCGCCGCAGTCCGCCGTGCGGAACCGGGAATCCCCGGACACCGGCCCCGGGAATTCGTCCGTACGTCCCCGGAAGTAGGTGAAGCGGCCGCCGTCGTAGTCCTCGTAGCCGCTGAGCTGAATGGTGAAGACGTAGTCCATGCCGTCGCGGTGCCAGTGGACACCCCCTTGCCGTCCCCGCCCGTCGCCGTAATTGACCTGGGCCGTCGGCAGCCGGAGCGGATGGGGGATCAGCGGAATGCCGACCAGCCGCGAGCAGGCGAGCAGGAAACCGCGGTCGCGGATCATGTTGCCGATGAACGGCGAGAGCAGATCGGCGGCGCGCAGCCGCCGCGTCGCGGTGAACCCGGCGTCCTGCGCCGCCCCTTCGAGCTGCCCGCACACCGCGGTGAGGCACTCCAGCCCCTCGTCCGTCAGGACGCGCCACGGTCCGGCGATCGCCGTGTCGTCGACCCGTCCCTCGTGGCGGCGGAGTTCGCCCGTGCGGTACCCGAACTCCTGCAGGGACGTCCGCGGCACGTCCGTGCCGGAGGCGACGAACCGGCTCCGCCACGGCGGCTCCGCGGGTAGCCGCGCGCTCCGCACGGGCGGCCGGGCGCGCAGCGCCTTCAGGACTTTCCGGAATCCGTCGGGGGCCTGGCGCAGATCATGTGCGCTCGATCTGCCGCTCCCTGTCGATGTCGGTGCTGTGGGCACGAGGCATCTCCTATGGGGGAGAACGCATTCGGCTGAACGGCCGGACAGGACCACCGGAGAATCTCCCACCGGGCCCCGCCACTGGCAAGGGCCCGGAACGCGCTTCTCTGCGGACGGCGTCCCGCAGCGCGCATTCCCCGTGCACACGTTGATACCACTCATTCCCTGAGTTGCTGCATTTATCAAGATATGTAGCATTTTCAGGGAGGTGTGTCGGATGCGCGTGGCGGCAGGCCCGCTGGACTGGTCCCTGGTGAGCGGATGGATTCCGCTCGCCCTGCTCGCCGCGGGCCTGTGCGCCCTGGCGGTGCTGCTCTTCTCCCGCCGCCGCACCTGGTGGACCCGGTGGGCTCCCGCCGCCGTCCTGCTCGCCGCCGTCCTGACCTGGCTCCTGCGCACCGCCGTCGACGACTGGTGGCAGCCCTTCCCCGACCCCCTGCCGCTCGGCGTGGTGATCTGGGCCGGGGTCGCCGTCCTCGGCGTGTGCCTCGCCGCCTTCCGCATCCCGCTGCTCCGCCCGCGGTACTGGGCCGGGGCCCTCCTCGCCGGCCTCCTCGTCGTCCTGCTCGGCGCCTCCGAGATCAACCGGCACTTCGACCAGTACCCCACCGCCCGCAGCGCCCTCAACTCCTGGCTCACGAAGACCACGAGCATTACCGAGGCCACCGGGCGCACCGAACCCGCCCTGCGCGTCCCCGCCGGCAAGTCCGTCGCCGACGTCTGGCGCCCGCCCGCCGGCCTGCCCGCGCACGGCACCCTCTCCACGTCGGCCGTCCCCGGCACCCGCTCCGGCTTCCACGCCCGCAGCGCGTACGTCTACCTGCCGCCCGCCTACCGGGCCAGCCCGCGGCCCCTCCTGCCGGTCGTCGTCCTCATGGCCGGCCAGCCGGGATCGCCCGGCGACTGGATCAACTCCGGGCGGCTCGTGGGCATGATGGACGCCTTCGCGCGCGAACACCGCGGCCTCGCACCCGTGGTCGTCGTCGTGGACCCGCTCGGCTCCCAGTTCGCCAACACCCTCTGCCTCGACTCCCGGCTGGGCAACGTCCGGACCTACCTCGCCGCCGACGTCCCCGACTGGATCCGCTCCCACCTCCAGGTCGCCCCCGCCCGCACCTCCTGGGCGATCTCCGGCATCTCCTTCGGCGGCACCTGCTCGATCCAGCTCGGCGTCAACGCCCCGCAGGTCTACGGCGTCGTCAACGACGTCTCGGGCCAGGAGGCGCCCACGCTCGGCAGCCGGCAGAAGACCGTGGACAAGGCCTTCGGCGGCGACACCGCGGCCTTCACCGCCGTCAACCCCCTCGACGTCATGGCACGGCAGCGTTTCCCCGGCACCAAGGCCGCCTTCGTCGCAGGCAGCAGCGACAGCACCTACCGGCCCCAGCAGCGAAAGGTGTACGAGGCGGCCGTCCGGGCCGGGATGCAGGCCGAATGGGTCCTGCTGCCCGGCGGCCACAGCTGGCAGGTCTGGCGGCCCGGCCTGGAGCGGCAACTGCCCTGGATCTCCCGCGCGACGGGACTGATCCCATGAGCGGAACCACCGCACCGCCCCCCGCGCCCACCCCCGGCGACAGCACCCACCCCTGGCGCGTCACCCTCGACCGGCTGCTCGTCCCCGTCCGGCACGCCCCCTTCACCCTCGGCTTCCTCGCGGTGCTCTGGATCACCGGAGCGGTCACCGGCAGCCTCGGCAGCGGCCCGGACCCGCACCTCATGGAGCACATCGGCGCCGGCGTCCCCGCGCTCGCCGAAGGCCGCTGGTGGACGCCCGCGAGCTCACTGCTGTGGTGCCCCGGCACCGGCGGCTACATCGGCGCCACCGCCATCGTGCTGCTCCTCGTCACCCCCACCGAGCGGCGTCTCGGCGTCGCCCGCACCGCCGCCGTCCTCGCGGGCGGCCAGATCCTCGGCACCCTCCTGGGCCTCGGCATCGTCCAGCTCGGCAACATGGCGGGGGAGTGGTGGCTGGAGGAGCTCGCCGGCGACCTGAGCGTCTCCCCGACCGTCGGCGCCCTCGCTGCCGGGGGCGTCGTCAGCTACCGGCTCACCGCCCTGTGGCGGCGCCGCACCCGCCTCGCCATCGTTGCCTTCGCCCTCGTCATGGCCCTCTACGTCGGCCACCTCCAGGGCGTCCTGCGGTTCGGCGGCGCCGTCGCCGGCCTCGTCATCGGAGCGGTCCTGTACCACCGGACCTGGCCCCTCCGGCTGCGGCACTCCTCCCACACCGAGGCCCGCGTCCTCGTCGCGCTCGTCGTGGCCGCCGCCGCCATCGGCCCCATGGTCGCGATCCTCTACCGGGACGCCTACGGCCCCCTCGACTCCTTCCAGCTCTACGTCTCCGTCCGGCCCACCGGGCAGGAGGTCGCCGAAGCGTGCGCCACGTCCGCCGAGGACTGCCACTTCGTGCACGCCCTGCGGAACTTCTACGCCTCGCCCGCCGCCGTCATGGCCGTCCTCGTCCCCGCCCTCATGCTCGTCCTCGCGGAAGGGCTGCGCCGCGGCCTGCGCCTCGCCTGGACCCTGGCGGTCCTGGTCCACCTCGCCTGGATCGCCCTGTTCTCCTGGTGGCTGCACGACTTCCTCGGCCACCCCGCCGGATGGGCCGAACCGGCCGAGCGCTCGACGTACGCCCAGGCCTTCGCGGAACAGATGCTGCTGCCCGTCCTCATCGTGGCTCTCCTCCTCGTCACCCGCGCCCGCTTCGACCTGCGGCTGCCGCGCTCGGCGACGCGCGGCCTCGCGGCCGTCACCGGCGGCGCCCTCGTCCTGGCCTGCGCCGCCTACACCGGCATCGGCTACGCCGTGCGCGGCCAGTACGACCCCCCGGCCACGCCGTCCGTGCTCTTCTCCGGGCTGGCGTCGGAGTTCCTGCCGCCCACCCTGCTCGCCACCTTCACCGACTGGCCGGTTCCCGTCGGCGGTACGGCCCAGGCCCTCTTCCACTACTGCGGGCTCGCCTTCTGGCTCGTCACCCTGGTCGCGCTGCTCGTCACCTTCCGCCGCCCGCGGCTGCACACCGACGCCGACGCCGCCGTGCGCGCCCGCGCGCTCCTCGTGGAACACGGCGGCTCCACGCTGTCGTTCCTCACGACCTGGGACGGCAACTACTACTGGTTCGACGCGGCGGGCCGCTCCGCCGTGGCCTACCGGGTGGTCGCCACCGTGGCCCTGACCACCGGCGAGCCGTTCGGCGCGCCGGACGCGCGGGCGGCCGCCGTCGGCGGATTCGCACGCCACTGCGACGAGCGCGGCTGGACGCCGTGCTTCTACAGCGTGGGGGAGGAGACCCGCGCCGCGGCGGAGGCGCTGGGCTGGCGCTCGGTGCAGGTCGCCGAGGACACCGTCGTCCCCCTGCCCGGCCTCGCCTTCACGGGAAAGAAGTGGCAGGACGTCCGCACCGCCCTCAACAAGGCCAAGAAGGAGGGCATCACCGCGGAATGGTGGTCCTATCCGGAGGCCCCCGTCGCCCTCACCGACCAGGTCCGTTCCATCTCCGAGGAGTGGGTCGCCGACAAGGGGCTGCCGGAGATGGGCTTCACCCTCGGCGGCCTGGACGAGCTCGCCGACCCGGCCGTGCGCTGCCTCATCGCCGTGGACGGCGACCGCACCGTGCACGGCATCACCAGCTGGATGCCGGTGTACGAAGCGGGCCGGCCGGTCGGCTGGACGCTGGACTTCATGCGCCGCCGGGCCGCCGGGTTCCGCAGCTCGATGGAGTTCCTCATCGCCTCGGCCGCGCTCGGCTTCCAGGAGGAGGGCGCCCGCTTCCTCAGCCTCTCGGGCGCCCCGCTCGCCCGCAAGGCCACGGAGGAGCCGCCGGCGGCGCTGCAGCGGATCCTCGACTACGGGGGCAAGGTCCTCGAACCGGTCTACGGCTTCCGGTCGCTGCTGGCGTTCAAAGCGAAGTTCCAGCCGCAGTACCGGCCGATGTACATGGCCTACCCCGACCCGGCCGCCCTGCCGGCCATCACCCGCGCCATCGGCAAGGCGTACCTGCCCCATGTGACGGCCACTCAGGGAGTGCGGCTGATGCGTCAGTTCTCCGCCTGAACGGGCCCCTGTCCGGCGCAGGGGCGGCGGCGCACAGCCCTACGGCAGCGTCAGCACCCGCGGGCCGTCGTCCGTGACGGCGACCGTGTGCTCGATGTGCGCGGCGCGGCTGCCGTCGGTGGTGCGCAGCGTCCACCCGTCGGGGTCGGTGCGCAGGTCGTTGCGGCCGCCGGCCATGAACATGGGCTCGAGGGCGAGGACCAGGCCGTGCCGCAGCGGCAGGCCCCGGCGGGGGCGGCCCCGGTTGGGGACGTGCGGGTCCTCGTGCATCTCCCTGCCGATGCCGTGGCCGCCGTACTCCTCGGGCATGCCGTAGCCCCCGGCGCGGGCGACGGTGGCGACGGCGTGGGAGATGTCCCCGATGCGGTTGCCGGGGACGGCCGCGGCGATGGCGCGGTCAAGGGCCTGCTGGGTGGCGGCTATCAGGGCGGTGTCGGCGGGGCGGGGCGTGCCGACGGTGAAGCTCACGGCGGCGTCGCCCGTCCACCCGTCGAGCTTGGCGCCGCAGTCGATGCTGACCAGGTCGCCGTCGCGCAGGGCGTAGCCGTCCGGGATGCCGTGCACGACGGCGTCGTTGACCGAGGCGCAGATCACCGCCGGGAAGGGGGTGGGGGCGAAGGAGGGCCGGTAGCCCAGGAAGGGGGAGCCGGCCCCCGCCTCGCTCAGCACCGAGCGGGCCGCCTCGTCCAGCTCGCGCAGCCGGACGCCCGGCTTCGCCGCCCGGCGGACGGCGGCCAGCGCACGGCCCACGACCCGGCCCGCCGCGCGCATGGCCTCCAGCTCGCCGTTCGTCTTGATCTCCACCATGGTTCCGGGACCTCCCCCGCTCGTCACCAATTCTTATACCGGTATTTGTATCACGGTCTAGTATCGGGGTCATGGTGAGAACCCCTTTGACCCCCTGGGAGCGGCAGCGCGGCGAGATGCTCGGCGCCCTGCTCCGCGAGGCCCGCGGCGAGCGGAGCATGGTGGAGATCGCCGCCGCTTCCGGGCTGTCCGCGGAGACGCTCCGCAAGATCGAGACCGGCCGTGCGCCGACGCCCGCGTTCTTCACGATCGCGGCCCTGGCCACCGTGCTGGGCCTGTCCATGGAAGAGCTGGCGGCCGCCGCCGCGGCGGGCGCCGACGCGGAGGAAGGTGCGGCGCTGACGGCGTGAACGGGGCGGGTGCGCACTGTCTCTGACGAAAACTCCGGCCCCGCCGACGAGATGACTGACCGATCGGTTAGATTGCTGACCGATCGGTCAGAGTCATGCTCGACGAGAGGCAGGACGCATGGAACGCACGACATGCTGTGTGGTGGGCGGAGGCCCCGCAGGCATGATGCTGGGACTGCTGCTGGCCAGGGCGGGGATCCCCGTGACCGTCCTGGAGAAGCACCGCGACTTCCTGCGCGACTTCCGCGGGGACACCGTCCACCCCTCCACCCTGGGCCTGCTGGACGAGCTCGGCCTCGGCGAGCGGTTCGCGGAGATCCCCTTCCCCAAGCTGGAGGAGATGCGGATGGAGATCGCCGGCACCACCGTCGTCGCCGCCGACTTCCGCCGCATCCCCGGCCGCCACAAGTACATCGCCATGGTCCCCCAGTGGGACTTCCTCGACCTGCTCGCGAGCGCCGCTGCGGCCGAACCCTCCTTCACCCTGCGCATGTGCACCGAAGTCACCGGCCTGCGCAGGGAAGGCGGCCGGGTGACCGGCGTGCACTACACCGCCGAGGACGGCACACCGGGCGAGATCGCGGCCGACCTGACCGTCGGCTGCGACGGCCGCCGCTCCGTCGTCCGCAGGGAGGCCGGGCTGGTCCCCGACGAGTTCGACGTCCCCATGGACGTGTGGCAGGTCCGCGTGGACGCGCCCCGCGGCGGCGACAAGGACGGCCGCGTCTTCGCCCGCTTCGGCGGCGGCCAGGCGGCCGTCACCATGGACCGCGGAACGTACTTCCAGACCTCCTACCTGATCCCTAAGGGCCGGGACGCCGAACTGCGCTCCCACGACATCCAGTGGTTCCGCGACCGGCTCGGCGGCCTCTTCGGCTGGGACGCCGGGGTGACCGACGCGATCGGCTCCTGGGACGACGTCAAACTGCTCGACGTGAGCATGGGACGGCTCCCGCGCTGGTACGGAAACGGCGTGCTCTGCATCGGCGACGCGGCGCACACCATGTCGCCCGTCGGCGGGACCGGCGTCAACCTCGCGGTCCAGGACGCCGTCGCGGCCGCTCGCATCCTCGCCCGGCCGCTGCGCGAGGGCACGGTGTGCGGCCACGACCTCGCACGCGTGCAGCAGCGCCGCCGGCTCCCCACCGCCCTCGTGCAGCAGTCGCAGCACGCCGAGCACCGGCTGATCCGCAGCGCCCTCGACGGCACCCTCAGCCCCGGCACCCTGCCCCTGCCGATGCGGCTGCTGCGCCGGGCGCGTCCCCTGCGCACCGCCACCGCGTTCCTCGGCGGCATCGGGATACGGCCCGAGCACGCGCCCGCCTTCGCGAGGGCCTAGGAGCCGGGCCCGGGGCGGACGGTCTCAGTCCCGGGCCCGCACCGCGTTCAGCGTGAACGCCACCAGCTCGTCGGCCGCCGCACCGAGGTCCATCTCCGGGTCGGCGAGCCAGTGGGAGACCACCCCGTCGATCGCACCGCCGACCGCGAGCGCCATGACCCGCGTGTCGAACGCGCGCAGCCGGCCCGCCGCCTGCCCCGCCGCCAGCAGGTCCACCAGGCCCTGCAGGCGGCCGCCGGTCTCGTGCCGGCCCGGCGTCTTCAGCCGCGTGCCGCCCTCGTCGTCCAGGAGCATCTCGGTGATCACCCGCACATGGCGCCGGTTGGCCTGCTGGTAGCCCACCATCGCCCGGACGTAGGCGACGAGCGCGTCCACCGGGTCCGTCTCGCGCCCGACGCGCTCGGCGACGTACGCGGAGAACCGCTCCAGCACCTGCGCCAGCGTCGCGCGCGTCAGGTTGTCCTTGGAGGAGAAGTGGTAGAGGACGGCGGCCTTGGAGATGCCCGCCTCCTCCGCGATCGCCGACAGCGACGCCGCCGGGTAACCCCGGGTGGAGATCAGGTCGATCGTGCTCTCGATGATCTGCTGCCGGCGCGCCTGCTCGGTGAAGGTCGGCGCGCCGGAGGAGGCACTCCGGCGGGGAGACATCGTGACGCCACCTCTGCTCTTCTCACGCTCCGGCCGGGCCGTCGCCCCCAGGACGACACCCGACCGTACACCGCGCCGCCCGCAGGCAGCCCACCGGGCCCGGGGCCGCCCCCACCAGCGGAGTCAGTCCCACCAGTTGAACAGGACGTCACCCAGGCACGAGGGCTTCCAGTAGCGGATCTCCGTGAGCTCGGCCGGCGACAGCTCCGAGACGTCGACCTCCTCCAAGGGCGTCATCAGCTCCTTGACCCCCATCACCCGCAGCCCCGCCGTCTCGAAGACCTGCGCCCACAGCGGCGGGTCCGCGAACCCGGGCACCGGCTCGCCCGCGCGGACCGCGTCCGTGGTGAAGGCGACCACCGGCAGATGGGCGTGGCCCAGAGCCGTGAAGACGCGGCCGTACCCGTCGCTGAGCGTCGCCGAGCGGAACGTCTGCCACTCGCTCGGCACCATCTCGCCGGCCCGCCCCCGGGCCTCCATGGCCGCGGTGAAGCACGCGGCCCGGAACAGCGCCGCCTCGGTCCGCGGCAGAGGGGCCTCGTGCGGCCCCCGAAAACCCGTAGCGCCCCGCGCCAGACGGATCAACGTGCCTTCCTTCCATTCCCAGAGCCTCGACGGCCGTTCGGCGGTGCGCCGGCGGAGGTGACGATACGGAGCCGGCCCGCGCCCCCGGCGCACAGGCCTTTCCCTGCAGCCACGTCCGTGCCGGCCGTGACACCCTGCTCCTCCTTACCCAGCACAACGCGCGAACCGGCGGTGCGTACCCCCCTCCCAGCAGCGCGCGCGGTCCGCCGCGCCACGGCACGCACCCCCCGGCGCGCAGGCGGCCGGCGCACGCACCGGCAGCGGTGCGAGCCCCCGGCGTGCGCGGGCCGGGGAACGCGAAAGAGCACCGGTGCGCGCTGCGGAAGCGCGCACCGGTGCTCTCACCGCGTACGGGACCTACTTGCGGCGGGCGCCCGCCGTCGAGACGGTTCCCTCGCCGCCCGCGAGCTTCCACTCCTTGTGGAGCGAACCCAGCGGGATCGGCTTCTCGAAGACCGGCGTGCCGAAGATCTGCAGCTGGAGCTGGAGGGCTCCCGCGAGGTCCAGCCCGCCGTAGGCGCCCCACTTGCCGGAGGCGGAGGCCTTGCCGTCGGCGGAAGCGGTGGCGCTGCCCTCCGCCTCGGCCCGCAGGTACGGGGAGACGTCGGCCTTCACGCCGACCGCACCGTACAGACCGACGGACGCCTCGGCGCCGAGCGCGGCCTTCACCTTGCCGGCCGCGGTCACGGACGCCTGCGGCGACGTGGCCGTGAAGTCGGAGGTGCTGACCGGCGACCAGCCCTTGCCGCGGTTGTACGCGCCGCCGACGCGGAAGCCGCCCTTGAGCTCTTCCTTGACGTCGACGTTGACGTGCCCGTCGGCGTCCACCTGCAGGTAGCAGGTGAGGCCGAGGTTCACCACGACCGGCACCGGGCCGACCTGGATGACCGGCGAGGCGTGCAGCTTGGCGAACGGCAGGCGCAGCGGCTTGCCGTCCGTCGAGGCGGCCGCCTGGCCCTTGAGCTCCCACTGGGAGGACCAGTCGCCCGCCAGCGAGACCGAGGCGCTCGCGGGCGCTCCGAAGCCCGAACCGCCGCCGTCGTAGGCGAAGTCGACCTCCGGGGCCAGCTGGACGTAGCCCGAGGCCGACGCGGCCGCGGACACCGGGGCGTCCTTGGCCGTGGCGATGGACGTGCCGACGTCGATCCGCAGGTTGCCCAGCGGCACCTTCGCGCCCTTGGGCCCGAAGTGCACGTCACCGGTCTTCGCCCACGAGGCCTTGACGCCCTTGACGAGCGGTTCGACCTCGACCGTGGACGGGTCGACCGGGACGGCGCCCTTGGCCTGCGAGTCGCCCAGCAGGGCGCCCAGCGTGGCCGGCGCCGTGTTGACCTCGGTGCCCTTCTCGGTCTTGCCGAGCACCTTGGTGACCTTGGCCAGGACACCGTCGGGGGCACCGGGGGCGGGCGCGCTGGCGATGATGTCGCCGACGGCCACCTGGTCGTTCTTGCCGGGAGCGGCGCTGCTCCCGGCCCCGGCCGAGCCGGACGGCGCGGGGGTGCGGCCGGGGGTCAGGCCCTTCGGGGGCTTCGCCGCACCGGAGATGACGGCGCGTCCGCTGCTCCGGTCGAACGAGGCGACCTTCAGCGCGGACTTCTCCGCCGTCCTGCCGGAGCCCGACGGACGGGCCACGGCGCTCGGGGCGCCCGCGCCCTCGGGCGCGGCCCGGACGGCGAGCTGGGGTTCGGCGGCGGGCGGCCGGGCCGCCGCGGCCTTCTCCGTGCCGGCGCCGGAGTCGCTGCCGGAGGGCCCGGAGGCCGCGGAGCAGCCGGCGGCGAGCAGGGAGGCGGCGGTGACAGCGGCGGGTAAAGCGATGAAGCGTGCGGACTTGCGCAAATTCGGTCCTCGGGAGCGTGAGGTGGGGGCGGGCCGGAGGAGACGACACCCCGGCCCGCATCACACGGCATGGGCGGGTGAACCGGACGGCTACCCGCCGGTAACGGCATGATCATGCCATGGGCGCACCGGCCCCCAGAAGGCTTAAACCACCGGCAGGCAGTGATCTGGATCACTGCCTGCCGGTGGTGTTGCCCAGCTCCCGGTCGTTCAGTTTTTGACGGCCTTGAGGACGACGAACTTCGCGTCGCTCGCCACGGTCTCGCAGTTGCCGAAGAGCCGGCGCAGCTTCACGTGGTAGCCCAGGTGCCGGTTGCCGATGACCCAGAGCTCCCCGCCGCGGCGCAGCGCGGCCCGCGCCCCGGTGAACATGCGCCAGGCCGTCGCGTCGGTCGTCGACTGGTGCGAGTGGAAGGGCGGGTTGTTCAGCACCAGGTCCACCGACTCGGCGGGCACGCCCGCCAGACCGTCGCCCACCCGGAACTCCGCCCGCGCCCGCGCACCCGCGTTCTCCCGGAACGTGGCCTCCGCGGACGCCACCGCCTGGTAGGACTCGTCGGCGAACAGCACCTCGGCCTGCGGGTTGGCCAGCGCCGCGGCCGTTCCGACGATGCCGTTGCCGCAGCCGAGGTCCACGATCCGCTCCGGGCCGCGCCGCTGCGGCAGGTTGCGCAGGAAGAACCGGGTGCCGATGTCGAGGCGCTCGGCGCAGAAGATGCCGGCGTGGTTGGTGACCATGAGCCCCGAGGCCGGGCCGATGCCCAGGGGGAGCGCGTAGCGGTGCGGCCACGGGCTCCCGGCCTGCGGGATGGCCGGGTCCGGCGAGCAGAAGATGAGCCGGGCCTTCTTCACGGCCAGCGAGGTCCGGGTGGGGCCGGCGATCCGCTCGAACAGCTTGAGCGTCGAGGTGTGGATCTCGGTCACCTTGCCCGCGCCGACGACGACGCTCCCCGCGTGCAGCCGCGGCGCGAGCCGGTGCAGCTGGTCCTCCAGGAGGGCGAGGCTCTTGGGCACGCGGATCAGCAGGACGTCGATGCGGTCCGGCGGGGTGTCCCTGGTCGACAGGAGCTCCACCGCTCCGGCGTCGATGCCGTTGCGCTCCAGGTTGCGCAGGGTGGCCTGCCGGGCCAGGAAGGAGTCGGTGATCTGGACGGGGCGGGCGCCCTGCCGGGCGAGTGCGGTGGTCAGCGCGCCCCACCGGTCGCCCAGCACGGCCACGGTGCCGGACAGGTCCGCGGGGCCGCCGGCGCTCTCCGCGCTGCCCGCCACGTGCTGGAGCAGGTACTCGTCGGAGGCGTCCCAGGCACGGAGCTGGTCGCGGGGGTCCTCGGGGAAACGGGTCAGGACCAGCTCGCCCCACGGCGTCATGAAACGGTTCATCGTGCCCTCAGGCTAGTCGAGACCCCTGGTGCACGTGTGCACGGGCGCCCTCCCGGCCACTGGGTAGAGTGTCGCCGCCGTAAAGAACGTCGCAGGTGAGGCAGGGTCAGAACATGGGCATACTCCACCGGGTCAAGAACCTGGGGGACACGGTGAGCACGGCGGCCACCGTCTTCGGCAAGGACGTCGCACAGGCCGTCCAGCGCGGCGCCGACGCCGGGCGCGCCGGCACCAGCGCCACCGGCGGCTGGGTGCTCTCCGTCCTCCGCTCCCTGCCCGCGCCCGCGGCACCGGCTCCCGAGGAGTGGGAGTTCTCGCTCGGCGCCCTCGTCTGCAGCCACCCCCGCGTGCCCGCCGTCACCGCGAAGGCCCTGCGCACCCTGGACGGCATCGGCGCGCTGCGCTTCGGGCCCGCGTCGGTCGGCTTCGACGGCGAGGACGTTCCGTGGGACAAGGTCGTCCACCTGCGGCTGCACGACGCGTTCAGCGCCATGTCCACGGAGGCGCTCGACACCGAGATCGACCGGATCAGAGACCTGCTGCCCATGGTCCCCGGGCGCAAGTGGCTCGTCACGAAGGTGGTCGAAGGCCTCGCGTCCGTCATGCTCGCGGCGCTGGAGCAGGCGGCCGAGCGGCGCCTGGAGACCGTCGACGTCGCCTGCGAGATCACCTACCGGGGCGCCTTCGGCATCAAGAAGACGCTGCGGGCCAACATGTTCACCACGGCCCTGCTGGCCCAGCAGGACGAGGTCATGCACAGCCTCGTCCTCACGGCGCAGGCCAACGGCGTGCCCGTCCTCCCCGCGGAGGCCCCGCAGACCGGGACGCGCACCGCCGACCGGGTGCTCGCGCTGCGGGCCCGGACGGATGCGGTGGCGGCCCAGCTGCGCGCCGAAGAGGCCGCCGACGCGCCCGCGCTGGACCCCGCGCCGTAGCTGCGAGGGGCCGGCCGTCGCCGGCCGGCCCCCCGCTCGTCCGCCCGCCGGTCAGCGACCGGTCGCGGCCTCCGCCTCGCGCCGCAGCAGCTTCTTGTCCGGCTTGCCCGCGTCCGTCAGCGGCAGCGCGTCGACGAACGAGACGTGGGCGGGCTCGTACATGGCGCCGCGCCGCTCGCGGACGAACTCGCGGAGCTCCTTCCCGTCGAGCTCGCTGCCGGGGGCCCGCACGACGGCCGCGTACACGTGCTCCATGCGGTTGGCGTCCGGGACGCCGAAGACGGCGCTCTGCAGCACCTCCGGATGGGTGTTGAGCAGGTCCTCGAGCTCCGTGGTGTACACGTGGCCGCCGACCACGACGATCATGTCCTTCAGCCGGTCGACGATGGTCAGGTAGCCCTCGTCGTCCAGGAAGCCGATGTCGCCGGTGTGCAGCCAGCCGTCGCGCAGGACCTCGGCGGTCAGCTCGGGCTGCTTCCAGTACCCGGTCATGATGTGCTCCGAGCGCACGCACACCTCGCCGTGCTCGCCCGTGGGCAGGTCGCGGCCGGACTCGTCGCGAATCGCGATCTCCACGCCGTTCATGGCCTTGCCCGCCGTGCGCAGCCGCTCCGGGTTGGCCGGGTCGTGGTCCTCCGGGCTGAGCACGCTGATGCCGCCCGCCTCGTTCTGGCCGTAGAACTGCGTCAGGACGGACCCGAAGCGGCGTACGGCCGAGGCGAGCCGGGCCGGCGAGGACTGGCAGCCGCCGTAGGTGACGTTGCGGAGGCTGGAGGTGTCGGTGCGGTCCACGTCGGGGTGGTCCATCAGCTGGTACAGCAGGGGCGGCAGCAGGAACATGTGGGTGATGCGCTCGCGCTCGATCGCCGCGAGCACCTCCGCCGCGTCGAAGTCGTCGAGCAGGACGACGGTGCCGCCGTCCGAGCGGAGGGTGACGTCGGCCAGCAGCCCGGCGGCGTGGGCGAGCGTCGTGCACACCAGCTGGCGCATTCCGTCCCCGGACTCGCCCTGCGGCTCCAGGATCTCGTCGACGTCGTCCTGGAAGCCCGGCAGCCGCTCGAAGGCGGTGCAGATGGCCTTGGGGTGACCGGTGGTGCCGCCGGTGTGGCGGATCATGCAGATGTCCTCGGGCCGGGCGAGACCCGTGAGCGGCTCGGCCGGCTGTGCGGCGGCCAGCTCCAGCAGGTCCGGGCCCGCGGTGCCCGGGCCGAGCAGGAGGACGTCCTGGACGCCGGTGAGCTCCGCGAGTTCGGCCGCGCGCGCCGCGTAGGCGGGGTCGGCTATCAGTGCGCGCGTCTCGACGTCGCGCATGATGATGGCCTGCACGTCGGCCGAGAGCTTGTTGTACAGGTGGTTGACCGCGCAGCCGATCAGGTTGGCGGCGTAGCGGGCGGCGATCGTCTCCGGGAGGTTGCCGCTGAGCAGGGTGACGACCTGCCCGGGTCCGACGCCCCGGGCGCGCAGCGCGTGCGCCATCCGGTGGACGAGGTCGCGCAGTTCACCGGCGGTGACGCGACGCTCGTGGTGGACGACGGCCGTCCTGGTGGGATCGGCTCCCAGGATGTCGAGGTTCCGCTCCACGTATGTGCGGAACTGCTGCGCCGTGGGGGTCATGCGTGTTTCCTCCTGATGCGGCAAGACGATGCCAGCAGTTGACTTAGGCAACCAGTTTGATGGTAATGCCAATGATCAACAGCTCCAAGTCGGGAGGAGGCCCGGCCGGGCCGCGCCGGGCCGAAACGTCGATATTCGGTCAACGGGAGGCCGGGGTGCCCACCCGCAGCCGGTTTCCGTCCGGGTCCCGGAGCTCGATCTCCCGTGCCCACGGAGCGGTTTCCGGGGGAACGCCGAACTCGGCGGCGAGGCCGTCGATATCGCGGACCCGCACATAAACCAGCGTGCCGGGCCGGGCATCGCCCGCGTGCTCCGACAGGAACAGCCGCACCGGCCCGCGAGCCACTTCGACGAAGGCCGGAAGGCCCGGTTCGAAGCGGTGTTCCCACTGTTCGGCGAATCCGAGGCGGGCGTACCACGCGACCGCCGTCCTCGCGTCCTCGACATAAAGCACCGGGATGACTTCTTCGTCCACGGAGCCATCATTACAGACCCGGTGCCGCCCGGTTGTTACGCTTTGCCGACAAACGGCCTCTTTGTGGGTTATCCGGGTCGAAGGCATATCTTCTTGCAATCCCGGTTCACCCGTGCGGCGGGATGCCGCTAATGTGAGGGCGCCAAGTTGGTTCCCCCCACGTGTCGGCAGCGATTTTCCGTGTCCGCGGCAAAGCGGAGTCACGGATTTCGAAGTGCGGCTTCATTCCCGACCGTTCCGAACGTGGAGTTGCCAGAGCATGTCTTCCCGCACATCCTTCCCGGCCCGCATATCCCTCCCGGCCTTTCGCCGCCGCTGGGCCGGCGCCTGCGGCATCGCCCTCGCCGGCGTCCTCACCCTGGCCGGCTGCACCGGTGGCGACGAGGACGCGTCACCGGCCGGGAAGTCCTCGCCCTCCGCCTCCGCCCCGGCCTCCGCGTCTCCCTCGCCGTCGCAGCCGCCTTCCGCGTCCCCCGCCGTGCCCTCTCGCAGCACGACGCCGTCCCCGGCCCTGCAGAAACCGCCCCGCAAGTCCGCGACCCCGCCGGCCGCCGGGCACACGAGCGCGACCGGAACCGCAGCGCGCACACCGGCCGCGCACGAGGCCGGTACGAGCTGCGAGATCCGCTCCGGCGCGGGCAACTGCTACAAGGCGGGCCAGTTCTGCCGCACGGCCGACGTGGGGGCGAGCACGCACGACGGCCAGGGCCGGCTCATCACCTGCGGAGGCAGCGGCAAGCCGCGCTGGCATTACTGAGCGCCTGCGCCGTCCGGCCCGCCGGGTGCCACGGATCACCCGGCAGGTCGGGTTACCTCGCGTAAGGAATGTTGACCTCGCCGGCGACCTCGTCGAATACCGCCAGGGCATCCGCAGGCATCTCCTGATGCCAGCGCAGATCGAGCACGACGGCGGGCGGATGCCGGGCATAGTACGCACGCCTGCCCGCACCCCCGGGGAATTCCTCCTCCGCCGCACCGCTCGCGCATGAAGCGCATGAAGCGCGCGAGCCGCGCGCACCTCGCGAACGGGCCAGGAGAGAATGCGTCCCGCGGTTGCCGCCGAGCGGATGCTGCTCGCTTTCCCACGGATCGAGCATCGCGGGCTCGAAGGCGAGACCGAGGGAGCGGGCCTGCTGCTGCAGCACGTCCTCGGTCATCATGGCCAGATCCTCGTAGTGCAGGCGCGACACGGGACCCGGCCAGCGGCCGGCGAGCTCTTCCGCGGCGCGGATCTGCGCCGCCCACCTCGCGGCGTGCTCGCGCGCCGGAACGTGCGGGTACTTGCGCAGCTGCGAATTCACGACGGCCCGTCCGTCCCGGCCCAGGAGGAGCAGATGCGCCGGGACGACGCCCCGGACCGCTGCCGACCGGGCCTCGATCCAGGGGACCGCCTTGCTGGAGTCGACGACAACGGGGCGCCCGGACCGTACGGACAGCGTCTCGTACAGATCCGGTGAACCCGGCAGCCCCAGGCCGTCCTCGCCCGGGCGCAGACCGCCCCACACCGGGCAGCCGGCACCGCAGCAGGTGCACTCGACGGCCCGTCCGTCGTCCCTCACGGCTCCCAGGCGCGTGCTGTTCCACGCTTCCCCGGCGTGGAAGACCGACGGGTGCGCGCCCAGCAGCAGACCGAGGAGCGTCGTACCGGAGTGCCCTGCGCCGGTGATGAACACCACCGTCCGGTTGGCCCGCTCAGTCACTCACCCATGATGCCCGCGCCCTGCCGCGCCCGTCCCCGGAACGGGCGGCTCCGCGACGGCTCCGGCGACGGCTCCGAGAGCCGTGCCGGTGCGGTGCGGGCGAGTTCGAGCGCGTACTCCGCCCACCAGCGGCCGGCCGGCGGCGCGCCGCGGCAGGCGCCGTCCGACTCCCCGGGCCGTTTGATCCACAGGAAGGCGTCGATGCGCGGGTCCCCGGTGGCGGTGGTCGGGGGAGTGCCCAGGGCCCGTCCGGGCGGGTTGCACCAGGACTCGGGCTCGTGCTGCTCCTCCTTGCCGCCCTCCTTCCCGTTCGCCGCCTCCTTCCGGCCCGCCCCCTCCTTCTCGTCCTTGCCGCCTTCCTCCCCGGGCTCGTCCTTCTCGCCCGTCTCCTCCTCCTGGCCGAGGCTTCGGGGCTCCTCGAGGTCTTCGAGTTCCTCAAGGTATCGGGACACGTCGAGGTCGTCCGACTCGTCCGCGCCCGCTGCCCGCCGGGCCTTGGCGGGCGCCGAGGGCGCGGGGTGCGGTTCGGGCAGCGGCCCGTTGCCGTTGCGGCTCGTGTCGATGACGTAGTGGGCGCCGCCGAGGAGCGCCGAGAGGTGGTCGCCGTAGGCGCGCGTGACGGGCGTGGTGTGGAAGTTCGAGACGTTGAGCGCGAAGCCGTCCGCCTCCGCGATCCCCGCCTCGGTCAGGGCCGTCACCATGAGGTTCTGGTCCTTGATCCAGCCGGGGTTGCCCGCGTCGATGTAGACCGAGACGCCGGGCCGGGACTTGAACGTCCGCACCGCCTCGGCGATGAGCGCCAGCCGCTGCTTGGCCGCGGCCGCGGGCACGCAGCCCGACGCCCACTGCGCGAGGGCGTCGGGTTCGAGGACGATCCAGGCGCGGCGCGCGCCGATCCCGGCCGCGGCCCGGGAGGTCCAGGTGCGGTAGCGGGCGGCGTCGGGGGCTCCTCCGGAGGAGTACTGGCCGCAGTCGCGCTGCGGGATGTTGTAGGCGACCAGTACGGGGATCACCCCCGCGCGCTCGGCCTGGCGGGTGACGCTCTCCGCCTGGGCCTTGGGGTCGTCGCCGGTCAGCCAGACCGCCACCGGCTCCCTCGCGATGCGCTGCAGGACCGCCGCGTCCTCCTCGCGCCCCCGCTCCCGCCACACCTCCGCCTGGCGGGCGGCGGGCCCCCTCGGCTCGACCCAGAACGGGGAGGTGGCGTCGAGGTTCTCGTCGTCGTCCGGCAGGGCCCCGCTCGCCGGCCGGGCCAGGAACATCGCGCCCGCACACACCAGGAGGACCGCGCCGCACCGCAGCGCCCTCTTCTTCCTCTTCCCTGCGGCCTTCCTCCTCTTTCCTGCCGCCCTTCCTGCCGTCTTCCTGTGTCGCCGGACCTCGTATGGCATCGATCCCCCGTACTTCATATTGGCCGATCGGTCCATTTCAGACACAGTGCCGGCTGCCGGAGCGTCAGACACGTCGGATTGCGCCGAACGGGACCCACCCGGACGGCCCAGCCGGCAGAGCGTCAGTTATGCGCGGGCCGCTGCCGGGCACGCGTCATGCATGGTGCAAATCGGATACACGATGATGACCGAGCAAGCCGGCCCCCGGGACCTCGTCGCGCACGTGGTGGGAGCGGAGGACGCGGGCTTCGACTTCTCCGTCACCTCGGACCACTACTTCCCCTGGCTCGCCTCGCAGGGGCACTCGCCCAACGCGTGGGCGGTGCTGGGAGCGGCAGCGCAGGCGACCTCCAGGATCCCGCTCATGACGTTCGTCACCTGCCCCACCACGCGCTACCACCCCGTGCTCGTCGCGCAGCAGGCGGCCACTGTCCAGCAGCTGTCACAGGGGCGGTTCCGGCTCGGGCTCGGCTCCGGGGAGAACCTGAACGAGCACGTGGTCGGCCACGGCTGGCCCGGCGTCAGCGTCCGCCACGAGATGCTCGAAGAGGCGACCGTCATCATCCGGGCCCTCTTCGAGGGGGAGCTCATCACCCATCACGGCACCCACTACGACGTCGAGCACACCAGGCTGTGGGACGTGCCCGTGCCGCCCCCGCCCATCGGCATCGCGGTCTCCGGCGAGCACTCCTGCCGGCTGGCCGGGCAGCTGGCCGACCTGGTCATCGCGACCGAGCCCAAGAAGGAACTGCTGGAGTCCTTCGACCGGCACGGGGGTGCCGGAAAGCCCCGCATCGGGCAGCTCCCCGTCTGCTACGACACCGACCACGCCGCGGCGGTTGAGCGGGCCCACGACCAGTTCCGCTGGTTCGGGCTGGGCTGGAAGGTCAACTCCGAGCTGCCGCACGACAAGGCCTTCGCCTCCGCGTCCGGTTCCGTCACCAAGGAGGAGGTCGCCGAGGCGATCCCCTGCGGCTCCAACGTGGACCGCTTCGTGGAGGCCGTACGGGCCTACACCGACGCCGGGTTCGAGGAGGTCGCCCTCGTCCAGATCGGCGGCGGCCACCAGGAGCCGTACCTGGACTGGGCCAAGAGGGAACTGCTCCCCGCCCTGCGCACGCTCTGACGGACGCCGGCCTCGGCGGGCGCCCGCTCCTCACAGGGCGAGGATGTCGGCGAGCTTGTAGTCCGCCGGCTCCTCCAGCTGGGAGTACGTGCACTGGTGCGGTTCGCGGTCGGGGCGCCAGCGGCGGAACTGCGTGGTGTGGCGGAAGCGGTCGCCCTGGAGGTGGTCGTAGGCGACCTCGCACACCCGCTCGGGCCGCAGCGGCACCCACGACAGGTCCTTGGTGCCGGTCCAGCGGCTGGGACCGCCCGGCATCCGGCCGGCCGCCTGCGCCTCCTCGGAGGCCCACTCCTGCCACGGGTGGCCCTCCGCCGTGGGCATCCGCAGCGGTTCCAGCTCCGCCATCAGCTCCTGGCGGCGGCGCATGGGGAACGAGGCGCAGACGCCCACGTGCTGCAGACGCCCGGCCGGATCGTGGAGGCCCAGCAGCAGGGAGCCCACGACGGGCCCGCTCTTGTGGAGGCGCAGTCCGGCGACGACGCAGTCGGCCGTCCGCTCGTGCTTGACCTTGGCCATGGCCCGCTCGCCGGGCCGGTACGGGGAGGCGGGCGGTTTGGCGACGACCCCGTCGAGGCCCGCGCCTTCGAACTGCTCGAACCACGCGTGCGCCGTCTCCAGGTCGTACGTGGCCGGTGCGACGTACACGGGGGCGGCAACGCCCCGCAGCGCCGTGGTCAGGGCGTCCCGCCGGTCCCGCTGCGGGGTCCCGAGCAGCGACTCCTCGCCGAGGGCGAGCAGGTCGAAGGCGATGAAGCTCGCCGGGGTGACCTCCGCCAGACGGCGGACGCGGGAGGCGGCGGGGTGGATGCGCTCCAGCAGGGCGTCGAAGTCCAGGCGCCCGCCGCGGGTGAGGACGATCTCCCCGTCGAGCACGCAGCGCGGCGGGATCCGCTCGCGGAGGGCCTCGACGAGCTCGGGGAAGTAGCGGGTGAGGGGCTTGCCGGAGCGGCTGCCCAGCTCCACCTCGGCGCCGTCGCGGAAGACGATCGCCCGGAAGCCGTCCCACTTCGCCTCGTACAGCATGCCGGGCGGGATCGCCGCCACGGGCTTGGCGAGCATCGGCTGCAGCGGAGGCATCACGGGGAGGTCCATGACCGCGATTGTGCGGGCAGCCGGCAGGCGCCGCACGGCACGGCCCTCTAGCGTGAAGGCATGGCAGAGGAGGCGCTGGAGCTCACCGCCGGGGAGCGGACGGTACGGCTGTCGCACCCGGACAAGGTCTACTTTCCCGAGCGCGGCTTCACCAAGGAGGACCTGGCCCGCTACTACCTCACCGTCGGCGACGGCATCGTCCGGGCCCTCAGGGACCGCCCGACCACGATGGAGCGCTACCCGGACGGCGTGGAGGGGGAGTCCTTCTTCCAGAAGAGGGCGCCGAAGAACCTCCCCGCGTGGATCCCGACGGGGCGGATCGCCTTTCCCAGCGGCCGCTACGCCGACGAGATCTGCCCCACCGAGGCCGCGGCCGTGCTGTGGGCGGCGAACCTCGGCTGCCTGACGTTCCACCCCTGGCCCGTGCGCCGGACGGACACCGAGCACCCCGACGAACTGCGCATCGACCTCGACCCGCAGCCGGGCACCGGGTACGCCGAAGCCGTCCGGGCGGCCGTCGAACTCCGCGACGTCCTCGACGGCCTGGGGCTCACCGGCTGGCCCAAGACGTCCGGCGGCCGCGGGCTGCACGTCTTCGTGCCGATCGCGCCGCGGTGGACCTTCGTCCAGGTGCGCAGGGCCGCCATCGCCGTCGCCCGGGAGCTGGAGCGGCGGGCCCCGCGGGAGGTCACGACGGCGTGGTGGAAGGAGGAGCGCGGGTCCAAGGTGTTCGTCGACTACAACCAGACGGCCCGCGACCGCACCATCGCCAGCGCCTACTCGGTGCGGCCCCGCCCGCACGCCCCGGTCTCCGCACCGCTCACGTGGGACGAGGTGACCGGCGGCGCCGTGCCCGAGGACTTCGACCTGGCGACCATGCCGGCCCGCTTCGAGGCCGTCGGCGACGTGCACGCCGGCATGGAGGACGAGCCGTGCGGCCTGGAGGCCGCCCTGGACCTGGCCGACCGGGACGAGCGCGAGCACGGCCTGGGCGATCTGCCGTACCCGCCGGAGCACCCCAAGATGAAGGGCGAGCCCAAGCGCGTCCAGCCGAGCCGGGCCCGGAAGGAGCCGTCGGAGGGGTCTGCTGACACAAAAGAGTGAGGGGGATTTGCCCTGGTTTATTAAGAATTGCGGCGTGGTACGTCGGCATTGCGTCATCCACCCCGCAGATCAGGGAGCCCCCATGCCCAGGACACTCGCAGTCCGCAGCAAGAAGATCTCGACCGATGCCATCGCTGCGGCCGCCTTGGTCGGCTCGCTGCTGATCGCCGGCTCGGCCCAGGCGGCGTCGGGCCCCGGCGCCCCGCCGGTCCCCCAGCAGCCCGCCGGCAAGATCATGAGCGCCTCGGGTGTCAACGAGCGCATGTACCCCAGCACGGACTCGGCGGTACGGGGCATCATGGCCCGCGGCGCCAAGATCACCCTGCGCTGCAAGGTCCGCGCCCAGACCATCGGCGGCACCAACGTCTGGTACCTCCTGGGCAACCGCAACACCTGGGTCTCGGCGGCCTACATCGGCAGCGCCGGAGCCGGCACCGTCCCGCTGTGCAAGGACGTCGACCGCACGCCGCAGGGCAACGCCCCCGGCGCCCGGTCCGCCATGGGCTGAGGCCCGTCCCGCGCCCGCGGGAGCCCCGTGCCGCGGAACTCCCCGCAGGGCCGCGGCACATGGCCCCCGGGTGCGCCGGTCCGGCGCACCCGGGGGCCCGCCGAGTGAGCGCCGCCTCTACGCCCGCCCCTACGCCTCCCGCGGCGGAACGCGGCCCGGCGGCTGCCCCCATCGTCGTATTTTCCGTCGCCCGGCGGCCCCCGGTGCGCCCGCGCGCCCCACGAGGCCTGCAGGACGTATATAAGGGAGTGGTATCGCGCGCGGACTCCGTTACTCCGGGTGGCTGACGGCAACGGATTGTGCTGGCCGACCCGAGGGCGGACGGAATAATGGGTGATGTCTTTGTTTCCCGGCCGAATGCTGTCGTGATGCTGTGTAAGGACTGTCTGAATCCGGTTATCGAGGGCCCCGAGGGCGGCTACGTCTGCGGCCAGTGCTTCCACGTCGTGGAACCCAACGGCTACGCGGAGCGCCGGGCCGAGGGGGTGCGGCGGGCGGCGGAGGAGCGCCGCATCCGGACGGAGGAGCGCCGCGCCCGCGCCGAGGCCCGCAACCGCACCTGGCCCTGACCGGGCGTCAGCGGCCCCCGGGCACCGGGCCCCCGGGCACCGGGCCTCCGGCGGCCGGGGCGGCCGGAGGCTGGTCCGTGGCGCAGTACCGGCACTTGTGCGCGGCCGCGGGCAGATCCTCCGACAGGCACGCGGGGCAGGTCTTGAGCGCGGCCGGCTCCGCGAAGACGACCACGCCCCGCCGCCCCTGCACGTGCTTGTACGGGACGACGATCAGGAAGTACACCACGGCCATGAAGATGAGGAAGTAGACGGCCGCCGAGAGGAACGAACCCAGGTCCAGGTAGGTGTTCTTGTTGCCCGGCCGGCCGAGCTGCCAGCCCAGGCCCATCGAATGCCCGCCCTGGGCCCGGGCGATGATCGGGTTGATGATGAAGTCGGTGAACGCCTTGATGAGCGTGCTGAGCGCCAAGGCGATGATCAGACCGACCGCGACGGTGACGATGTCGCCGCGCATGACGAAGTTCTTGAACCCTCTGAGCATGACCGTCCTCCGGACCCGACCGGCTCCCGTGCGTGACCGGCTCCGGGCCGGAAGCGGCCGCGGAAGCCGGACAGCACGCTACATTCCGTCAAGCGGTCCTCAGCGGTACGGCGCGCCCCGGTCAGGCGGCCGGGCCGCCGAATTCCCGCACGGCGTCCTCGACGATCGCCTCCAGCCGCGCGTGGTGCGCCCCGCGCCAGTACACGCGTGCGCAAGCGGTGCACTGCGCGAAGACCTCGTACGTGCGCCGCGTCCCGTGCTCCAGCAGCTCTTCCACCGTCTCCTTGTCGGCGTCCGCGAGCCGCCCGTTGCAGGCGGTGCAGCGCGTCCAGGGAGCCAGCGCCGGGGCGAAGCGGCCCAGGACGTCGCGCAGTTGTTCGTCGGGACGGTCGCTGTAGACGTAGGCGCCGGCCCATATCTCCCGCCGGCGCAGCAGCCCGCGGTCGCGGCTGAGCAGCACCCGGCGCTCGGCCGCGGAGAGCGCGGCGAGGGCGGGGTCGCCGATGTCCTCGCTCTCGTAGGCCGCGTCCACGCCCAGCAGCCGCAGCCGGCGCGCGAGCGTCCCCAGGTGCACGTCGAGGAGGAAGCGCAGCGGCGCGCCGGGCACCTGCTGCGGGCGCTCGACCGCGCGCACCTCGACGGATTCCCCCGCCGCGGGGACGTGGGACGTCGGCACCGGGCGCCCGCCGACGAGCAGGGTGCCGGCCTCGGTGAGCGGAACGCCCAGCGATTCGATGACGTGCCCCAGCGACGAGGAGGCGTCGATCGTGACGGGTGCCCGCTTTCTGCGGAGCTCGGAGTTGACGAAGAGCTGCAGCTCAGGGGCGAGGGTGACATGGATTTCCGGTCTGCTCACGCCGCCAGCATGCCATCGCCCGGCGGGCCGCCGGACGCGGGGCGTGCACGGTGCCGCGGGCTCCGGCCCGGGCCCGGCCCCCGGGCGGGGCCGGAGCCGGGGGCGCTCCGACGGTACGTCAGAAGGCGCTGGGCAGGGCCGGTACCTGGTGGGTGGGGCAGGTGTAGCCGTTGCCGTGGAGGTAGGTCCAGCCGAGTTCCCGGATGTGGGGCGTGGCGGTGTGCGTGTGGTGCAGGAGGTGGCCCCACAGGTCGTCGTCGCGCGAGGGGCCGGGGTCGGGGATGACGAGGTCGAAGGTCGTGTGCGTGGTGCAGCCGTGGTGGTCGCAAGCGAGGTAGAAGCGGACAGGGCCGGGGGTTTTGCCTGCGGTGGTGAGGCTCATGGGGGTAACTCTCGGGGGGCGCGCGGGGCGGGGGAGGCCGGATCGGCGGATCTCTCCCCCGCTTCGGTGACACAGCGTGTGACGGCCGCCGGGGCCGGGTAGTCCTCTTCCCCTGGCGTACCTTCGGGTTTCCGCCTCGTCCGCTCAGGAGTTCAGGCGGGTTGATCACTGTGCGTGGTCATTGGCGGACGGTCCAGTGGTCGTTGGCGCCTGCCCGGAGGAACTTCAGGGGCGGGCAGAGGAAGTCCCGGCCCTGCGGCTCGTCCTCGGTCCAGGGCGAGTCGGCGGGCCGGGCGGGCTGCCACGCCCCGTGGCGGCGCAGCGAGACGGCGGCGGAGTCGAAGACGGTTTTCCGGGCCTCGGAGCAGTAGTAGCCCGTGCCGGTCGCGGGGTTGACGCTCGCGTAGATCTCGAACATGTCCCAGCCGTGGGACAGCCCGCTCCGGTCCTTGCCGGACTTCCGGAAGAGCAGGTCCCAGGCGGCCGTGCGGTAGTTGTAGAGGTACGCGGACCACTGGTTGGCCGCGGCGTCGTCCTGGACCATCTGGACGCCGTAGGCGGGGCGCCCGGTCGCGCCGTCCGTGTACGTGGCGAGGAAGGCGGCGTCGACGGCGACGGTCTTCGCGGGCCCGCCGGGGTCGGAGCACCAGTCCCAGGCCCAGATCTCGTTCCCGCTGTTCCAGTAGGCGGTGACCACCTCCATGCACGAGTTCTGCGCCTTGGTGGTGGGGGAGTAGGTGAAGTTCTCGCTGTCGGAGACCCGGTAGGAGGCGTCGACGCTGTGGGTCGCCATGATGCCGTCGTGCGTGCCGGGCTGCGGGAAGACGCCCCACCAGTTGTGCGTGAGGCCGGCCTCCGGGGTCGCGGTCCCGCCGCCGGGTATGCGCTCGTGGCGGCTGAGGGAGCCGCCCGACGCGGCGGCGCGGCGGCCCTCGGCGAAGATGCGGGCGGCGCGTTCGCGGGCGGGGGAGTGGCCTGGGGTGCGGGCGCCGGCGACCGTGCCGCGGTGCGGGGCGCCGGGGGAGGGGGTGTGGTCCCGGGCGGCTGCGGTGCTCCCCGCCGCCCGGGGGTGGGAGGCGGCGGGGGCTGCGGTGCCGAGGGCGGCAAGTGCGGCGAGTGCGGCCGTTGCGGACAGCAGGGCCGTACGGGCTCTCTTCATGGCTCCTCCGGACGGGCACGGGGTGCGCGGTGGGGGGTGATTGGACCGGACCAAGCGATGAGAATGTCCATGACAATCCCTGAGGTGTCAAGAGACGCGCAAGGGCGCACCGCGCACCAAGCGGAGGGCCGGGCCCCGGCGCACGAATCAGGGGGCGGCGCGGGCCCCGATAAGGCCCGCGCCGCCCTTCCCTGCTGATCCGCGCTCAGCCCAGGATGCCCCCCAGCACCCCGCCGACCAGCCCCGTCAGCCCGCCGACGACGCCGCCGAGCGCATTCACCAGACCGCCCAGCACGTTCGTCACCAGCGCCAGCAGCCCCGGGCCGCCGTCGAGCTGCTCGCGCTCGTGGTCGCGGCCGTGCCCGTGACCGTGTCCGTGAGCCGGGCCCCGCCCCCGCCCGGACACCTCGACCCCGTCCTTCGCCAGATGCGCCGTGGCCGCCGCCGCCTCCGTGGCGGCAGCGGTCATCCGCTCCAGGTCCGGGTGCGCGGTCGCGGCCTCCTTGGCCAGAGCGGCGCGGGCCCGGTTCAGGCCCTCAAGGTGCTCCTTGACCTGCACGCACGACGCACCGTCCCGCCGCGCGCCACCGGCCCTCTGCGCCGCGCCCGGCCCGGCCGCCCGGCACTCCTTGAGGGCCGCCGCGGCCCGCTGCCCGACCACGTTGCGGTCGATGGCCCGGGCCCCGTCGCCGGCCGCCTCGCGCAGCGCCTCGGGCGACGGCACCGGCGCCTTGGAGGCCGCGGACGAAGTGGGCGGCACAGGGGGCGGGAAACCGGCCGACGCGACGGCGGAACCGGCCGCACCAAGGGTCAGCGCGCCGCACAGGGCGCCGGAGACCATGAGAGCGGTTCTGCGGGAAGCACCCATGAACGAACTCCTTCGGGCAGGACAGGCGATCATTACGCTCACCTTGCGCCCGGCCCGCGCACCCCGCAATTCGTCGCCCCCGCCCCCGCCCCGCCGCAGAGCCCGACCGGGTTACCGGTCGCCTACCAGGAGGGTGACGGGCTGTGAGCCGATCAGCCGAAAGGCCGTCAGAGGGCCGGACCGCACCGGCCCACCGGTCCCGGCCCGCCGGGCGGGCGATCGTATAGAGACACAAGCGGAAAAGCCAATGAGGACCACGGGTGAGTGAAAGCGGCCCCGACGTCCTGGCTCCGCGCGTCCCCGCACGGCAGGCTGCAGGGCGCACCACCGCGCTCCTTCCACACCGCTCCACCCTGTGTACCTTCCCGCTCCCCGACGCCGAAGGAAGAGCCCCCCTCCCTCATGCCCGACAGCAATCCGTGTGCCGACCTCTTCGACAAGCCCCTGGCCTCCCCCTTCCTCCGGGCCGTCCACGCCACCCCCGTACGGCCCTACTACCGCCCCCTGCAGGCGCGCGACGGCGAGGCGGTCGTCGACGGGCGCAAGGTCGTGATGGCGGGCTGCAACGACTACCTCGGCCTGGCCACCGACCCCCGGGTCACCGCCGCGGCCGCGACCGCCCTCCGGACGTACGGGACCTCCTGCTCCGGCGCCCGCACCCTCAACGGCACCCTCCCCCTCCACGGCGAACTCGAGGCCGCCGTCGCCGACTTCCTCGGCACCGAGGACGCCGCCGTCGTCACCACCGGCTTCCAGGCCAACCTCGCCCTCGCGGCGCTCTTCGGCACCGGCGACGCCGTCTTCAGCGACGCCGCCAACCACGCCTCGCTGATCGACGCCATCCGGCTCGGCGCCGCGCACCGCGTGCGCTACCGCCACGCCGACCCCGCCCACCTCGAACGGCTCCTCGCTGAGGCGGACCCGGCCGCGGCCAAGGCCGTCGTCACCGACGGCATGTTCTCCATGGACGGCGCCCTCGCGCCGCTGCCGGCCCTGACCGCCGCCGCCCGCCGCCACGGCGCCCGCACACTCGTCGACGGCGCTCACGACATCGGCCTGCTGGGGCCCACCGGGCGCGGCGCCGCCGAACTCCTCGGAGTCCACGGGCAGGTGGACCTGTTCACCGGCACGTTCTCCAAGTGCTTCGGCTCCACCGGCGGGTTCCTCGCCGGCCCGGCGCACGTCATCACCTATCTGCGCTACGCCGCCCGCGCCATCCTCTTCTCCGCCTCCATGCCGCCGGCGGCCCTCGCCGCCGCCATGAGCGCCCTGGAGATCAGCATCGACGAACCCTGGCGCCGCCACCGCGTCCTGTCCCTCGCCGCCCGCCTCCGCGGGCACCTCGCCGGCCTCGGCTACGACACCGGCCCCGCGCCCGCCGCCGCCCTGCCGTCCGGACCGGTCATCGCCGTACGGACCGGGGACGCGGCCGACTGCGTCCGGCTGTGGCAGCGCCTGCTCGACGCCGGCGTTTTCACCAACCCCGTCGGCCCGCCGGCCGTCCCCGAAGGCAGCACCATCATCCGCGTCACCCTCCAGGCCACCCACACGGACGCCCACGCCGACCGCATCGCCGAGGCCTTCGCCACCGCCCGGCGCGCCTCCTCGGTCCCCGTGACCCCCGCCGTGCTCGCCCGCCCCCGCCAGGCCCCCGCCCCGGAGACCGTCCGATGACCGACGTCAGCATCACCCCGGTGCGCGGACGCGCCGCCACCACGGCCTTCGTCCGGCTGCCCCACACGCTCTACCGCGACGACCCCCACTGGGTGGCCCCGCTGGAACGCGAGCTGCGCGCCTGCCTGGACCCCCGCCGCAACCCCTTCCACACCTCCGGCACCGTCCAGCTCTTCCTCGCCCACCGCGGCACCACCCCCCTCGGCCGCATCGCCGCCCACATCGACCCCCGCTACCAGGAGCGTCACCAGGACCGCACCGGCCACATCGGCTTCTTCGAGTGCGCCGACGACCCGGCCGTCGCCGGCGCCCTCTTCACCGCCGCCGACCGGTGGCTGGCCGACCGGGGCGCCGACCGCATGCTCGGGCCCCTGAGCTTCACCACCAACGACGAATGCGGCCTCCTCGTCGACGGATTCGACCGCCCGCCCACGGTCCAGATGCCGCACAACCCCCCGTACTACGCGGAGCTGTTCACCGCCTGCGGCTTCACGAAGGCCAAGGACCTCCACACCTTCACCGGGCCCGTACCCGCCGACGGCGAGGCCCCCGCGGTCATCCGCCGCGCCGCACAGCGCGCCCTGGCCGCTCCCGGCATCCGCGTACGCCCCCTCGACCCCCGCCGCTACGACGCCGACCTCGCCGCCGTCCTGCGCATCTACAACGACGCCTGGGCCGAGAACTACGCCTCCGTGCCCTTCACCGACGCCGAGTTCCGGCACCTCGGCCGCCGCCTCAAGCCCCTCCTCGTCCCCGACCTGCTGCAGATCGCCGAAGTCGGCGGCGAACCCGCAGGCTTCACCCTCTGGCTGCCCGACGCCAACCAGGCCCTGGCCCGGGTCCGCGGCCGCCTCACCACCTACGGCCTGCCCATCGGCCTCGTCCGCGCCGCCCGCGACCGCCGCCGCATTACCCGCACCCGCGCCTCCACCTCCGGCATCACCAAGGAACACCGGGGCCGCGGCCTGATGGCCGCCCTCTTCTGCCGGGCCCAGCAGGCCGCCGCCCGCCTCGGATACACCGAGAACGAGTACTCCTGGATCCTGGAGGACAACCGCGACGCCGCCCGCTACGCCAAGGCCATGGGCGCCGTCCACACCCGCACCCACCGCCTCTACCACCGCCCCCTCGGCGCGGCCCCCGCGGCGACCCCGGCCGCCACCGCATGAGGTACGCCGTCACCGGCGCCACCGGATTCGTCGGCACCCGCCTCGTCACGCACCTCACCGCACTCGGCCACGACGTCACCGCCCTCGTGCGCGACCCCCGCCGCCCCGTGCCCGGCGCGCGCACCGTGACCGCCGACCTCGTCACCGGGACCGGCCTCCGCGAGGCCACCGCCGACGCCGACGTCGTCGTCCACCTCGCCGCCCTCACCCACGCCACCGACCCCCGGGCCCTGGCCACCGTCAACACCGGCGGCACCAGCCGCCTGGTCGCCGCACTGGCCGCCCAGCCCCACCCGCCCCGGCTCGTCTACTGCTCCTCCCTGGCCGCCAGCGGCCCCGGGCGGCTGCGCCACGAGAAGGACACCCCGGCCCCCGTCTCCGCCTACGGCCGCAGCAAACTCGGCGGCGAGGAAGCCCTGCGCCTGGCCGATGCCCGGCTCCCCGCCCTCACCGTCCGGCCGCCCATCGTCTACGGGCCGGGCGACCGCCACTTCCTGCCGCGCCTCGCCGCGGCCGCCAGGACGGGCCTGCTCCCCGCCGTCGGCCCGCGCGGCCCCCGCCGCTACTCCCTCCTGCACGTCGACGACCTCTGCCGCGCCCTGCTCGCCGCCGCCGAACACGGCAGACCCGGCGCCGTCCACCACCTCGGCGACGGCACGGAACACCTGTGGAGCGACATCGGCGAAGCCGTCGCGGCGGCCCTCGGCAGACGCCCGCCCCGCGTCGTCCACCTGCCCGCACCGCTGGCCATGGCCGCCGCCCGCACCCTGGGCCGCACCGGCATGCTCAACCCCGACAAGGTCAGCGAGGCCCGCCACCCCTCCTGGACCACCGCGCCGGGCACCCTCCCCGCCTTCACCCCCGGCATCACCTGGCCCGAGGGACTCCGCACCACCCTCAACCCCGCCCTCCCCGACACCCGGAGCAGCACATGAGCGTGCGCCGACGCCTCTCCCCGTACGAACGCGTGGTCTGGGCGGCGGGCGAGGCACTGCCCGCCACCGTCGCCGCCACGGTCCACGTGGAAGGCCCCACGACCCCCGGCCAGTTGAACCGCGCCATCGCCGCCGTCCGCGCCCGGCACCCCCTCCTCGGCGCCCGGGTGGAGCGCACCGGCCCCTGGCGGGCCTGGTTCACCACCCGGGGCGTGCCCGGCACACCCCTGCGCGTGGTGCGTCCCGCCGCAGGCCGGACGGTCACCAGCGTGCTGGAGGAGGAGCTCCAGCGCCCCTTCGCCGCCTCCCGGGGGCCCCTGGCACGGTTCGTCCTCGTCGACGGCGGGGACTCCTTCGACCTGATCGCCGTCTTCCACCACCTCGTGGCGGACGGCCACTCGGCAGCCGTCGTGATCCGGGACGTCCTCCAGCACCTCGCCGCACCCGCCCACGGGCGGCCCGCCGTCGCCGCTCCGCCCGCCGACGGCCTCCTCCCCGGCCCCCGGATGCGCCCCGCCGACCTCGTCGGACTCTCCCGCTCCCTGCGCGTGCCCCACCAGGCGAGCCCCCCGGCCCCCCGGCCCACCGGCCCCGCCGCACCGCTGACCTGCAGCACGTGGACGCTGGACACGGCCGACACCACCGCGCTGCTCGACCGCTGCCGCGCCGAGCGGACCACCGTGCACGCAGCCCTCTGCACGGCCTTCGCCCGCGCCCTCCCCGCGCCCGGCCCGGCCCGCGTCGCCGTCGCCGCGGACCTGCGCCGCATCCTCGTCCCCGTCCCCCAGGAGTCCGTGGGCCTCTACGCGGCCAGCTTCCTGCTGCCCGTGGCCCACACGCCCCACGAAGCGTTCTGGGACCGGGCCCGCGACGTCCGGGAAGGCCTCCACCGGCGTCTGCGGCCCGACGAACTGCGCCCGCTCGTGGCGGGGTTCCGCATGATGCCGCTGCCGCACCGGCTGATCTCCGGCCTGCTGCACCGCAGCGAGAAGAAGGGCGCACGCTTCGACGTGTCACTGAGCAACTTCCGCGTGACCGTCCCGGAGACCTACGGCAACCTGCGCCTGACCTCCTTCCACGGCGTCGCCCACACCAGCCTCTCCGGCGCCCCGCTGGTCATCCTGATCGGCTTCGGCGGCCGGATGTTCTTCAGCGTCACCTCCACCGATCCCGGCGCGGCGGACCTGTGCGGAAGAGCCATGACCCATCTCAAGGCGGCGGTGGCACCCGCCGTCCTGGCGGGTGCCCGCCCCTGAGCCCTCGTGCGGCGGATCGCGCGGAGCGTCAGTGCGCGCCCGCGTACACCCGCGACGCGAACTCCGCGATCTGCTTGTCGGAGAGGTTCTGCGCGAGGTTGGCCTCCGAGATCATGCCGACGAGACGGTGGCCGTTCTGCACGTCGATCACCGGCAGCCGCTTGATCTGGTGCTGCTCCATGGAGGCCAGGGCGTCCGTCGCGGGGGCGTCCGCATCGATCCAGTGCAGCTCCCCGCCGAGGGAACCCGCCTCCACGCTCGCCGGATCCACGCCGTCGGCCACGCACTGGACGACGATGTCCCGGTCGGTGACCACGCCTTGCAGGCGGTCGTCGTCACCGCAGATGGGCAGCGCGCCCACGTGCAGCTCGCGCATCATCTTCGCCGCGTCCAGCAGCGATTCGTGCTCGCCGACGCACTTCGCGCCCGCCGTCATGATGTCGCGGGCCTTGAGCGGCTTGTTCCGTGCCATGATCGCTCCTCCCGTCGTGGCAGGTCTGCTCCTTCCATCGCAACACGGATGGCCATCCGACGCCATGCGCACACCGGTCAGGCCGGGACGTCCGGGCCCGGCGTGACGGCCCCGCGGCCGGCCACGTGCTGCGCGAACGTGCTGATCTTGCCGTCCAGGAGGCCCGGCATCTCCGGCCAGAGGTCGGCCTTGAGGACGAGCTGCACTCGCGGCGCCCGTGCGGCGACGGCCTCCGTGGCCCGCCGGACGACGTCCATGACTTCCTCCCACTCGCCCTCGATCATGGTGTACATGGAGTCCGAGCGGTACGGCAGTCCGGATTCCCGGATGATGTCCACGGCGTCGGCGATCTCGTCGCGGAAGCTCGCTCCGACGCCGACGGGGGTCAGGGTGAAGGCGATGAGCACGGTGCTCCGCCGTCCTTTCTCTCTTCTCATGTCCCGCGCGCTTCTCATGTCCCGCGCGCTTCTCATGTCCCTGCGCGCGGCGAGGCGGTCGTGGTCGCGTGGTAGGCGGACGCGACGAGCAGGAGGTGCTCGATCTCATGGGTCAGGCTGCGGGCCGACGGCTCGTCCGCGTCCTGCTCCGTGGGCCCGGTGAGGTTCGCCGTCTGGGCGTGGGGCTTCCGGCCGGCGTGCTTGTTCCGCAGTGCGGCCGTCAGCCAGGACGCGGTGATGTGTGCGTCCACCAGGTGCTCGGGCAGGGACTGCCGGTCCACGCTCCCGCGGATGGACTCGAGCGTGTCCGGCGGGATGTAGTTGCGCAGGACGATCATCGCGTCGCGGATCTCGATGACCCGGCGGTAGAGCCGCAGCTGGAGGGGGACGGCCGCGGCGCCGATCCGGTTGGCCGGGCGCAGGACCACGTCCGGGGTGTGCGTCGTGAGGTCCTGCCACAGCCGTTCCAGGCCGTGGTACGACCTGCGGTACTGCAGGTGCGTCCGGATCCGGGCGAACACCGGGAGCGCCACCCCCAGCGCCATGAACGCGGCCTCGGCGCCCGTGACCGGCGAGAACAGCGGGGCGAATACCGGTGACCGCGTGTACAGGTAGCCGAGCTTGAGCGACCACAGCACCGAGGCCAGCAGGATTCCGGTGCCGAAGAGGCGCAGCCCGTAGCGCAGCAGGCGCGGCGTGCCGTGCCGGCCGTGGCTCCAGCACACGATGCCGCAGACCGTGTCGGCCGTGAGGTGGAAGGCGAAGAAGACCCACCAGTAGGCGTCCGGCACGCTCGGTGCGTCCCGGGACGGCGCGATCCGGTTCCGCGCGTGCGCGGGCCCGAGCACGTCCAGCAGGACGAGCGAGACCATGACGGCGGCCGCGGTGCCGAAGAGCAGGCGGGTGTGGCGGTGGCGGCCGGCCGCGCCGTGGATGAACCACAGGACCGCCGCGGCGTCGACGATGCTGAACAGGTGGGTCGTCAGGTCCACCCAGTGCGCCCCCGGCACCAGGCGGGCCAGCACCGCCGTCACGGGGTCGAGGTGCATGGACATCGCCAGGGCGATCATGACGACGGCGAACCACAGCGGCCGCTGCTCGCGGTGGCGGACCGCCTGCGGGGCCCGTACGACGGCCGCGGCCCACAGGGCGGCGATGCCCGCGTTCTCTATCCAGGTGAGCACGACGCCCCCGTCGGCCGGCCCACCCGCAGCCCCATCGCCGATTCCAGCCCGCCGAGCATGCCCGACAGCAGCGTCGGGGCGGGCACTCGCCCGGCGGCCTCCAGGATCAGCGTGGCGATCATCTCCGCCTCCTGCTCCTGCTCGTCGCCGTAGCGGATCCGTGGCAGCACCCGGCGCACCGACTGCGGATCGGTGATGTCGAGGTGGCGGTAGAGCCGGGTGTCGTCGAGGGCGGAGCGGTGGTTGCACACCAGGTGCCCGATCTCGTGGACGATGATGTGCTCCTGGTGCAGCGGGCTTGTCTGCCCGTCGTAGAGGATGAAGTCCTCCGTCTCGACGGACAGCAGCATTCCCGACGGAGTGCCGGGGACGGTCGGGGTGGGCAGCGCCAGCAAGCGCAGGGGCCGGTCGCGCTCGGCGGCAAGGCGTTGGCACAGATCCTGTGCGGAGAAAGGGTCGGGCACAGGAATCCGGCCGATCACCTTCTGGCATCGGCGGCGCAGATGCCTCCAGTGCATTTCAGTCGCTTCTCCCGCAGTCGTAGGGACGGGCGGGCACATGACCCGGTATCGGCGCCGTGTCATCGCGGTTGCGGTCCCCCGGCCCGCCCGGCGCGTCCCAAGGCGGTCAATGGCAGTACCACGAGCCCCCCTCGCACATGTGCCCAAGCCGCTTGTGATCGTAGATCGCCGCGCGCTGTCACGCCAGGGTTGCGGAACGTCGCCGTGACGGGCGGGTACGGCACCGGGCCGGAGCGGGTACGGGACAGGGCCGGATCGGGTACGGGACGGGGCCGGCGGTCAGCCGAGGGTGCTGCGGCGGCCGTAGCGGCTGCGGCGGATCCGCTGCACGACGCGGTGGAGCCGGGGGTAGCGCTCGCGCTGTTCCCGCGAGCGCCGGTCGAGCTCCTCGGTGAGCCGCTCGGTGCGCTTCTCCACGTCGAGCTCGTCGAGGATGCGGTCGATCTCCGCGAGCAGCGCCCCGTGCAACTGCCACTGGCGAGGGTGCTGCTGGACCTGGCGGAGGAGCAGGCCGGCGGCCCGGTCCCGGGTGCGGCGGGCGTCGTCGAGCTCCCGGGTCAGGTTCTCCTCCGCGTGCTCGGCGCTCGTGGTGACGTGGGTGGTGATGACGATGGCGAAGTTCTCCACCGCCAGGGCCATGTGCCCGAAGACCTCTTCGAGGGCGGCGGCGGTGTCGCCGGGGAAGAGCGGCTCGTCCGCGCGGTGCGTGGCGAGATCGGTGAGGGACCGGCAGATCACGCGCAGCACGACCGCCGTGATCTCGAGCGCGTCGAGCCCCGTCCGCAGCACGACCCGGTAGAGCAGGCCCTCCTTGACGCGCGGATTGAGCCGGAGGCTGTCCTCGGCCTGCCGGAGCGAGGCGTCCACCTGGACGATGTCGTGGTCGAGCCGCCGCGCCGCGTGCAACCGCGCCGCCGCCCTCTCCACCGGCGTGTGGCCGCTGACCTCCTCGCCGATGTCCTGCAGGAGGCGGCGCATCCGCCGGGCGAGGTCCTCGATGGCCTCGCCCGCGGGCTGCACCCACACCGGGGGCACGAGCAGGACGTTGAAGAGGAGCCCGACGACGGCGCCGATCAGGGTCTCCAGCACCCGGTCCCAGGCGGTCTCCGCGACCCGGGTCACGCCGAGGACGAGCATGGCGCTGATCGCGACCTCGGGGACGAATTCGCCCGCCTTCACGAACCGCCCGATGACGAGGGAGGCGAGAATGATCAGCCCGAGGCTCCACCAGGTCAGCCCGACCAGCACGCTGAAGCCGATCGCGATCAGGACGCCGGCCACGACGGAATTGACCCGGCGCACCCCCGTGGTGAGCGTGGAGTAGAGCGTGACCTGGACGACCAGGAGCGCGGTGAGCGGCGCGGTCAGCGGGGCCGGTTCCCTGCTCAGCGACAGGGCCACGACATAGGCGATCACGGCGGCTGCGGTGGACCGCACCGTCTGCACGACCGCCGGTTCCCTGCCCCGCCTCACCAGCATCGTCAGGGGATCACGTAGTCCGGGCACGTCGGTCCTCCTTCCCCCTCCCGACTCCCCGCCAGCCATCCGATGGGCCACTTGGGGCACCGGGGCCGGGGGAGGGCGGCCGGCGGGGGATGGCAGGATTCCGGCCATGACTGATCATCAGGGTTTTCTCGCCGGTAAGAGTGTGCTGATTACGGGGGCGAGCAGCGGCATCGGCGCTGCCGCAGCGAAGGTGTTCGCGCGCGAGGGCGCCGCGGTGGTGCTGACGGCGCGCCGCGGCGAGCGCCTGGAAGCGCTGTGCGAGGAGATTCGCGAGGGCGGCGGCGACGCGGCGTTCGTCGCCGGGGACGTGCGCCGGGAGGACGACGCGCGACGGGCGGTGGAGTTCGCCGTCGAGCGGCACGGGCGTCTCGACGCCGCGTTCAACAACGCGGGGATCGGCTGGGACCAGGAGCCGATGCACCTGATGAAGGACGACGCCTACGACGCCATCATGGACACCAACGTGCGGGGCATCTGGAACGTCATGCGCCACGAGCTCGCGGCCATGGTGGAGTCGGGGCAGGGCGGCTCCATCGTCAACAACAGCAGCGTCGCCGGGATGCTCGCGATACCCGCGGCCGCCCCGTACATCGCCTCGAAGCACGCGGTGGTCGGCCTGACCAAGGCCGCGGCCGCCGAGTACGCCCCGCACGGCATCCGGGTGAACACGGTCGCCCCGGGGACCACGCGCAGCGAGATCATCGCCGGCTGGTTCGAGCGGAACCCGCACATCGAGCCGGAGCTGCACCGCCTGACGCCGCAGGCCCGGACGGCCGAGCCGGCGGAGATCGCGGAGGCCGCGGCCTGGCTGTGCAGCGGCCGGGCGTCGTTCGTGACGGGGGCGGTGCTGCCGGTGGACGGCGGTTTCACCATGGTGTGAGACGGCTTCGCCGTGCTGTGAGACGACGCGGGGGAGGAGCCCGGCGGCCGGATCCCGGCCGCCGGGCTCCTTGTCGTTTTCGTTGAGCTCCGTGCGGTCGATCGGCTTCGTTCAGCCGTTCAGTCGTCGACCGGGGTGGCGGGCGTGGTGTGCGTCGTGGTGAAGACGGGACGGCCGTTCTGGTGCCCGGTGGTGGTGCGGGTCGTGGTGTGGGCGGTCGTGCGGGTGTCGATGGTAAGGGTGACGGGGGTGTCGAACTCGGTGTACCGGTGGAACGTGGTGTGCGTGGTGACGGGCTGGGGGCGGTAGCCGGAGCCCGGGGCGGTGGGGGCGCAGCCGCAGGATCCCGCGCCGGGCCCGCCGGTCCCGGCCAGGGGCGCCGTGGTGGTGTAGGCGGCCTGGCCGGCGGCCTCGATGAGCACGAGCCCGGGGACGTGGTCGACGGCGTGGTCGTAGAGCAGCTTGTTGTCCCACGGGTGGCGCAGGTGCCACTCGCGGGGCCGGTCCGTGGGGCTGAGCAGGACCTCGTCGGGCCGAGTGCGGCCGACCTGGGCCGGCGGAAGGTACGGCGTGAGGGGCGGCGGGGTCGTGGGGGGCTTGTGGTACTCGCCGCGGATCCGCCGGAAGACGGCGGGCGGAATCCACTCGAACGTGGTCTCACCGGTGACGAGGACCGTGCCGGACGCCTCGCCGGAAGCGGCCCCCGGCCCGGCGGCGGGCTCCACGGAGCTGATGGTCATGTGGAGGTGGAGGGCGGTGATGTGCGGGGTGCGCGGAGCGCTGGGGGTGGCGGTGACGTCGATGCGGAACGGGGTCTCCCCGCCGGAGCCCGCGGCCGCGTGCGGGTTGAGGGTGTAGGAGAAGGTGTTGAGGAGCGTCGCGTGGTCGAGGGGGGCCTCGAACACGGTGTGGGCGAGGAACAGACCGGTCTGGCGTATGGTCTGCGCGACCGTGAGGGTCTCGTAGTGGGTGCCGTGGCCCGGGACGTGGTGGGTCGTGTGAGCGGGCCAGCTGCCGGTGAGGGTGAAGTGGGTGGGGTCCTGCTGCTCGCAACCGGTCAGGTGCACGGCGTCGTCGAAGCTCAGGTGGACGAGTTCCTTGGCGATGCGGGCGCTGCCGGGCGCCGCTCCGCCGTTGCGGGCGGATTGCGGGGCGCGGGCGCTAAGGTCTGCGGTTGAGTCCTGCGGCCCGGACGCACCGGTCCCCTCGGCCTGCAGCCGGACGAGCCGGCAGTCCATGGCGGGGGCGGGGGCAGGGGCGGCGGTCTGCTGCGGGGCGCCCTCGGCGGCCTGGTGCGCGGGGCGGAGCAGGATCTGAGACACGTCTCTCCTCGGAGTGCTTTCGTGCGTCCCGGTGGTCAATCGACCCGGTGATAAGATACGTACTATCCGGTTTGGTTTAGTGTTTGTCGCTTGTAGTCGCCCAGGTCGCCGATTCCGGGCCCTGCCCGTTTTCGTCCGGCAGGACGCGCCCGGCGAGCGTGGTCGGGTGGGCAGTTCGTACCGGTGTGTTGCCGGTGATCGGGAGGTAGTCAATGGCGAAGCAGGCGCGGGCGATTCACACGCGTCGCCTGATCCTCGAGGCGGCGGGTGAGGTCTTCGACGAGTTCGGGTACGAGTCGGCGACGATCGCGGAGATCCTCGGGCGCGCGGGCGTCACCAAGGGGGCGCTGTACTTCCACTTCGCTTCGAAGGAGGAGCTGGCGCGCGGCGTGCTGAGCGAGGCGCTGACGACGGAGGGCGTGCTGCCCCAGAGGTCCCGCCTGCAGGAGTGGGTGGACGTCGGCATGGTGCTGGCGCACCGGCTGCCCGCGGAGCCCCTGCTGAGCGCCGCGATCCGGCTGTCCGCCGACCGCAAGGCGCGGGACCTGTTCGGCACGTCCTGGCCCGGGTGGATCCAGTTCATCGCCGATCAGCTCACCGCGGCCAAGGAGCAGGGCGAGCTGCTGCCCCACGTGGACGCGGACCGGACGGCCGTGCTGTTCGTGAGCGCTTGGACGGGTGTCGAGGTCCTGGCCACGGCGCATCCGGGAGGCGACAGCCTGGAGGAGCGGGTCGCCATGCTCTACGACACGTTCCTGCCGAGCATCGCGGTGCCGGGCGCCCTGCGGACGCTGGACACGGCCCCCGACCGCGGGGCGCGGGTGTGGCAGGCGCACCGGGCCCAGCGTGCGGAGGCGGAGGCGGAGGCAGAGGCGGAGGCCGCCGCCTCCGCGTGATGCGCCGCAGACGGTCCCGGCGGTGACGCCGGACGCGCGGGGGACGTCCGGGCGGCGGGCTGTGCAGGACCGCTGCCTTGAGATGTCCACGCTTTCCCCTCGTGTTTGAGCCGACACGTTTGAGCCGACGTCAGGGACGCTAACAAACCGGCTATCCTGTTTGTCAAGAGTTGACCAAGGATCCCTACGACGCGCTGTCAAGACGTACGGCAAGAGCTACGGCAAGGGACGCGGCGAGGCATACGGCAAGGCGCAGGCGTACGGCAAAGGCCCGCAAGTGATTGCGGGCCTCAGGGTTTTCTTGCGGGCTTGTTGCGGATCTTCAGCCGCTGAGCGCCGGAGCCGGGTGAGCCACCGGAGGTGGTACGGCGGCGGGCACGGTCGCGTTGAGGACGGCTTCCGTTCCGGCGGGCTGCAGTTGCACCAGTGCCTTGGGGGTGGCCAGTTGCGGCAGGAGCGTGTGCCAGAGGCCGGTGACGGTCTGGCGTGAGAGCCAGTTGCGGTCGTGGCGGGCCAGGGCCTCGAAGCCGGCGGTCGCCCCTACGACGGTCGCTGTCAGCTCCTCCTGCACGGCCTGCTGCGGCATCTGCCCGTAGACCGCGGAACGCGCCAGGGTGTGACGTACGCATTCGAGCCACTCCTGGCGCAGGTTCACCTCGGAGTGGTGGGCGGTGCGGCAATTGAGGTGGAAGCCGGCGCGCACCACGACGTCCCAGCGCAGCTGCTGGGCTATGACGTGCGAGGAGTCGATGAGGCCCTGCAGCGGCGAGGGGCTCCTGAGCCGGGCGTGCCGGGTCAGGGCGTGCAGGGTCCTGGCGGCCTCGGACTCCACGGCCGCCGCCATGGCGGCTTTCGTGTCGAAGTGGAAGTGCAGGGCGCCCGAACTCACCCCGGCCCCGGCGCTGATGCCGGCGAGCTTGGCGCGCGTGTAGCCGAACTGGTCGAAGGCGTGTGCTGCGGAGCGGATCAGTGCGTGCCGGGTGTTCATGGCCCGTTCTTGCTTCGTCACCGGCACCTCCTGCTGCGGATCGTGGAAGCCCGGCGTGAGCGGGAGGAGAACGTCATGGCACATATGAAACCAACTAACTGGTTTTATTTCTACTCCATGTGCAGGACGTCTTTCCGCTTCACTGTGTCGGGGGTGGTTCGCGTGCCTGCCGCACCCTCCCTCGCCATCTCTGTTAAATCGGCATATAAAGAGACGAGTTGGTGTATCCACTCGCTTCCGTCGGGTCGCAACCGCCCTACTCTGAGCCGTTGACAAACCGACAATCCGGTTTGTAGTGTCAAGGGAACGCTTCCCGCGCCCGACGGCTTGTCGATCAACGCTCGGCTGCTCTCTGGTTATCTGCTAACGACTTCCGCTCGTCTTTGAAAGAGGACAACTGATCGTGCGCAAGGTGCTCATCGCCAACCGTGGCGAAATCGCTGTCCGCGTTGCTCGCGCGTGCCGGGACGCCGGGATTGCCAGTGTGGCGGTCTACGCGGATCCGGACCGGGACGCGCTGCATGTCCGCGTTGCTGATGAGGCGTATGCGCTGGGTGGTGACACCCCGGCGACGAGTTACCTCGATGTGGCCAAGGTGCTTGCCGCGGCGGCCGAGTCGGGGGCGGATGCCGTTCACCCGGGGTACGGGTTCCTCTCCGAGAACGCCGATTTCGCGCAGGCGGTCCTGGATGCGGGGCTGACGTGGATCGGTCCGCCGCCGCAGGCGATCCGGGACCTGGGTGACAAGGTGGCGGCCCGTCACATCGCCCAGCGGGCCGGTGCCCCGCTGGTCGCGGGCACCGCCGACCCCGTCGCGGGCGCGGAGGAGGTGGTGGCGTTCGCGCAGGAGCACGGGCTGCCGATCGCGATCAAGGCGGCCTTCGGTGGCGGCGGGCGCGGTCTGAAGGTCGCCCGGACCCTGGAAGAGGTTCCCGAGCTGTATGACTCGGCGGTGCGTGAGGCGGTGGCCGCGTTCGGCCGCGGCGAGTGCTTCGTCGAGCGCTACCTCGACCGGCCCCGGCATGTGGAAACCCAGTGCCTGGCCGACAAGCACGGCAACGTGGTCGTGGTCTCCACGCGTGACTGCTCGCTGCAGCGCCGCCACCAGAAGCTGGTCGAAGAAGCCCCCGCCCCGTTCCTGTCCCCGGAGCAGAATGCGGAGCTGTACCGGGCGTCGAAGGCGATCCTGCGGGAGGCCGGCTACGAGGGTGCGGGCACGTGCGAGTTCCTGGTGGGCCAGGACGGCACGATCTCCTTCCTGGAGGTCAACACGCGTCTGCAGGTCGAGCACCCGGTCACCGAAGAGGTCACCGGTATCGACCTGGTGCGGGAGATGTTCCGCATCGCCGACGGCGAAGAGCTCGGCTACGACGACCCGCCGATGCGCGGGCACTCCTTCGAGTTCCGCATCAACGGTGAGGACCCGGGCCGTAACTTCCTGCCCGCCCCCGGCACCGTCACCCGCTTCGACGCCCCCTCGGGTCCGGGTGTGCGCCTGGATGCGGGGGTGGAGTCGGGCAGTGTGATCGGTCCGGCGTGGGACTCGCTGCTGGCGAAGCTGATCGTCACCGGTGCGACGCGGGAGCAGGCGTTGCAGCGGGCGGCGCGGGCGCTGGCGGAGTTCAAGGTGGAGGGCATGGCCACGGCCATCCCCTTCCACCAGGCCGTGGTCACCGACCCCGCCTTCACTGCCGACCCCTTCCACGTCCACACGCGCTGGATCGAAACCGAGTTCAACAACACCATCGAGCCGTTCGCGGGATCGGCGGTCGCGGAGGACGAGGCGGAGACCGAGGGCCGTGAGACGGTCGTGGTCGAGGTCGGCGGCAAGCGCCTGGAGGTCTCGCTGCCCTCGTCGCTGGGGATGACGCTGGCGCGCACCGCGGCGGCGGGCGGGGCCAAGCCCAAGCGGCGTGCGGCGAAGAAGGCCGGCTCGGCCGCCTCCGGTGACGCACTGACCTCGCCGATGCAGGGCACGATCGTGAAGGTCGCGGTCGAGGAGGGCCAGGAAGTCGCCGCGGGCGAACTGGTCGTCGTCCTCGAAGCGATGAAGATGGAACAGCCCCTCAACGCCCACCGGGCAGGCACGATCAAGGGCATCACCGCCGAGGTCGGCGCGTCCGTCTCCTCCGGCGCCGTCATCTGCGAAATCAAGGACTGACCTCCGGGGGCGCCCCCGCCGCTCGCTGCCGCGGCGGCGCCCCGTGGGCTGCGCAACCACGCCGGTCTCCTTCCCCTGCAGTGGCGAGGGCTGCACCGACCACCGCCTCTGGAGACCGCATGAGTACCGAGACAGCCGCCCCCGCCCTTGCCGCCGAGGCCGCCACCGATCCCACGGCGCCGGGCGTACGGGTCCGCGACATCGTGCTGGACGCCGACGGGGTCCCGCTCTCGGGCCTGCTCGCTACCCCGCCGCCGGGGGTTCCGCTGCGCGCCACCGTCGTCGCCGTCCACGGCGGCGGGATGCGGGCCGGCTACTTCGATGCCCGCACCCACCCCGGGCAGTCCCTCCTCACGCTGGCCGCGGGGCTCGGCTTCGCGGTCGTGGCCGTCGACCGTCCGGGCTACGGACTGTCCGCCGGCCGTTTCCCCTCCGGGGCCACCCTGGCCGAGCAGTCCGGCCTCCTGCACGCCGCCCTCGCCCGGTACGCACGCCACCACGACACCGGCGCCGGGGTCTTCCTGCTCGCGCACTCCTACGGCGGCAAGCTCGCCCTCCACGCCCTGGCCGACGACCGCGGCGCGGCCTTCCTCGGAGCGGACATCTCCGGGACGGGCCACCACTACGTCCCCGGCATCGAGCAGATGACGGTCTTGCACAGCCGCAGGACCTGGCGCCTGCACTGGGGCAGGCTCGACCTCTACCCGCCGGGCGCCTTCCTCGCGGTCAAGTCCCTGGTGACGCCGATGCCGGTGCGCGAGGTCGCCGAAGTCCGGAGCTGGGGCGACGCGTTCCCCGCCCTCGCCGCCCGCGTGCGCGTGCCCGTGCGCTTCACCTTCGCGGAGCACGAGGGCTGGTGGCGCCACGACGAGGAGACGATCGCCTCGATGCGTACGGCCTTCACGGCCGCACCGCAGGTCGTCTTCGACCGCCAGTCCGGCGCCGGGCACAACATCAGCCTCGGCTGGGCCGCGCGCTCCTACCACCTGCGTGCGCTGGCCTTCTTCGAGGGCTGCCTGGCGGCCCGCGCGGCCTGACGCTCCCGCCGGGCACGGTCCGGCGACGGGAGGGCCGCGGCCCCGGACCGGAGAGGGGCGCCACGGGCTCAGGTGTTGCGGGTCGTTTCCGCGCGCTTCTTCAACGCCTGATTCAGTGCCTTGAACTCCGCGATCGTGGCGGTGATGCCCCTGCGGAGGAACGGCACCAGGACGCCGGTGAACCGCTCGCTCTGGACGACGCGTGTGCCGCCCCCGTCCAGGTCCGTGAGGACGAAGCGGTGCTCACCGCTGAACAGGCCGGGCACGAGGGACCGGCCGAGCCACCGCAGCTCCTCCCCGGGGACGGCGGCCTTGACCCGCGGGCGGAACGTCATGGGCCGGCGGCCGGCCGGCTGCACCTTCAGCCGCAGCCGCTCGCCGGGCGAGACCGTTCCCGACGCCTCGCGGATGAAGGGGTTCCACTCTCCGTAGCGATCCAGGTCCGTCAGGATCCGCCAGACGTGGCCCGGCGTGGCGGCGATGTCCACCGCGGTGGCTATTTCCCGCATCGGTGCCCCTCTTCTCGCACTGCTTCCCGTACCACGATTCCTCCGGAACCGGCCGTGCGTGCACGGCCGGCCCGCCGTACCCGCAAGCCCCCGGTCAAGCCTCGATCACCTCTCGCCCGAGTCCCAGTATTGGCCGGAACGGTCCCGGCGGCCTGCCCGGGCGCCGCGGGGGCGTTCCGGGTGCATCTGGAGCAGCGGGCCGTTACCGCCCGCGGCCACCGGGCACATCTGCAGCCGGCAGCACTTTCCGGGGATGCCGGGGACGCCGGGGACGCCGGCCGGGAACGCCGGGGGACACCGGGGCCCCGAGACCCCCGGGACACCGAAGGGTGCCTGCCCGGCGCGGAACGGCGGACGAGAAGGCGGACGGTCACATGATCACGTTGGGGGTGGAGGAGGAGTACCTGCTCCTGGACCCCGTCACGGCGCTGCCGGTGCCGCTGGCGGAAGAGGTGCGGGCGGCGTCGGGCCTGCAGGCGATGGCCGAGGCGCGGGAGATCAAGGCCGAACTGCTGCAGGCCCAGCTGGAGGCCGCCACCCCGGTCTGCACCGGCCTCGCGGAGGTCGGCGGGCACCTGCTGCGGTTGCGTCGCGCGGTCAGCGCTGCCGCACGCAAGGCGGGGTGCCGTCCCGTGGCCTGCGGTACGGCGCCGCTGGCCGGCGGGGCGCCGGTCCCCGTCACGGGCGAGGAGCGGTACCTCGCGCTCCGGGCCCAGGGGGCGCGGCTCGTGGACGAGCAGCTCGTCAACGGCATGCACGTGCACGTGGGCGTCCCCGACCGCGCCGCGGCCGTCGGCGCCCTGAACCGGCTGCGGCCCTGGCTCCCGGTGCTGGTGGCGATGGGGGCGAACTCCCCGCTGTGGCGGGGGAGGGACACCGGGTTCGCGAGCTGGCGCACGGTGGTCTTCGGCCGCTGGCCGGTCAGCGGCCCCCCGCCCCTGTTCGACGGTCCGGAGGACTACGACCGGCGCGTCGGCGCCCTGCTCGGGGCCGGCGCCATCATGGACACCGGCCAGCTCTACTGGCAGGCGCGCGTCTCCGAGCGCTACCCCACCCTCGAAGTGCGGGCGCTGGACGTCCAGCTCACCGTCGAGGACGCGGTCCTCTTCGCGGGCATCGTCCGGGCCCTGGTCACCACCGCCCTGCGCGAGGAACGGGAGGGCGTGCCGCTCGCCCCGTGCCCGCCGGAGATGCTGCACGCCGCGAACTGGCACGCCGCCCGCTACGGACTGCACCGCGGCCTCATCGACGCCCACGGCCGCCGGCGCGGCCCCGGCGAGGCGGTCGAGGGCCTGCTCGCCCACATCGCACCGGCCCTGGACGAGGCCGGGGACACCCGCGAGGTCAACCGCCTGCTGCACCTCTTCCTCCGCCGCGGCGCCCCGGCCGACCGCCAGCGCCGGGCCCTCGACGCGGGCGGTCTGGCCGCCCTGACGGCGCTGGCGAGCATGGAATCCGCGGAGGCGGCGGAGCCCCCCGGGACCGCGGAGAGCACGGAGACCGCCGAGGGGGCGTAGGCCCGCGCGTGTGTTGACTTCTCCACCCCCCTGTGCGAGAGATGACGTGTTCACAACAGCTTTTCGGCCCTCGTCCCGGTCCGGCCGCCCATCGGCGGCGCCGGACGGAAGGAGCACGGCGATGAGCACCCCCCGCACCCCGGCGAAGCCGCACCGCAGACGGACGATCACGGGCGTGGCACTGGCCGCCTTACTGGCGGGGGCGGGCACCGTGCTCGCCGCGCCGCCCGCCGCTGCCGCCGACGCCGTCACCGTCGGCTACACCTGCACCGGCCCCGGCGCCCCCGACGGCGTCCAGTCCCTCCTCGTCACCGTGACCGCCCCCGCGAACGCTCCGAAGGGCTCGACCGCCGACCTGTCCGTCGAGGTCACCACCGCCATGACCGTCCCCGTCGACGTACCGGCCGGTGCCGCCACCGGCGAGCTGGCCCTCGACCTCGGCGGTGCGGCATCCGGTTCCGTGACGGCCACCGGCTTCACCAGCACCGCCGCGATACCCAGCGGCTCCACCGTCACGCTCACCGGCGGCGCCGCCTCGGTCCGCCTCGACGCGGCCGGGACCACGACCCTCACCCCCGGCGAGGCCACCGTGCACGTCTTCGGCGTGACCGTCACCTGCGCGGTGTCCGGCACCGCTCCCGTCGCGGCCACGATCGACGTCACCTGACGGGCAAGAGCCCGAACGGGCCGGCCGTCAGGCGGGCTTGAGCGCCGCCGCCCCGAAAGAGACGTCGAAACGGTCGCACCAGATGCTGACGCTGGTGTAGCGGGACAGGTCCACGTCCGCCGGCACGCTGTAGTTCTGGTCGCCCTTGTTCCCCTTCAGGGAGCCCAGGCTGCGGTGCGCACCGTCGTCGAAGACGTGCCACCCGTCCTGCCCCGGCTTCACCGGGGCGTCACTGAGCAGCACCTTGAGCTCGGGGCCGTTGCTGGTGTCGAGGTTCTCCAGGCGCAGCGTCCGGCTGCCGTCGGGCAGCCGGAGGACGCGCACCGACCCGCTCGTGTGGTGCTCATGGCTGATCAGCCGGCCCGTCGCCAGCGTCCGCACGCCTTCCGTGCCGCCCGGCCGCGCGCTGCCGGTGACGGCCGGCACGGACTCCCGTACGGTCTCGTTCACCCACAGCTTCCACGGCTGGAACCAGACCAGCCCCGCGGCCAGCGCGAGCGCTCCCACGATCAGCACCCCGATGACGGCCGGCTTGCGCAGCACCCGTCGTACACGTCCCATCTCTGCCTCCGAAAGCCGGCGTGTTCTCCCACTCCTTCCAACGGATTCCGGCGGGGTCCGGGTCCGGAAAACCGATGACGAAAGTCTTACGCCCGCCGGCGAGGGCCCGGTGCCCCCGTCTGGTGGCGCTGGGGTGGCTGGGACGTGGGGTTTCTGGTGACCTGTAAGGGTCCCGGAGGCCGAGGCGGTAGGAGAACACATGGACATCGGCGACCTGACCGACGAGATCCTCCGCGATCTGCGCGGACCGCGCTCCTACCCGGCGGTTTCGCTGCTCGTGCCGACGACCCGGCGCTCCCCCTACAGCCCCGAGGATCCCGTCCGGCTGCGGAACACCGTCGCGGAGGCGAAGCGCCGGCTCGCCGAGGACGCGGGGGTCTCCCGGGCCGCCCGGGCGGACGTCGAAGCGCAGCTGGACGCGGCCGCCGGCGAAGTGGATCTGACGCATTCCAGCGACGGGCTGCTGATCCTCGCGGCTCCCGGCGAGCACCACGTGTGGTACCTGCCGCGCACCGTGCCCCAGCGCGTGGTGATCGGGAAGACCTTCCTCACCCGCAATCTCGTGGCCGCCGCCCGGATGGAGGAGCCCTACTGGGCCCTGGCCGTCACCAAGGGCGAGTGCCGGCTGTGGGACGGCGCCGGCGAGACCCTCACCGAGGTCACCGGTGACGGCTTCCCCGTCCACCCGGCCGTGCCCGACCACGTGGACGCGCTGCCGGGCAAGAACTTCGGCAAGCCCATCCGCGAGGAGGGCCTCGTCGAACGCGAACGGCAGTACCTGCGGTCCGTCGCCGCCGCTCTCACGGGCGTGCTCGACAAGCACCCCCGGCCCCTGTACGTGGTGGGGCGGCGCGAGCTGGCCGTGCACTTCAAGGAGGCCCTGCCCGACCAGGGCGCGGTCACCGCCCTGGTCGAGAACGGCGGCGGCACCGCGAAGAGCGGCCACGAACTCCTGGAGGTGCTCCGCCCGGCCTTCGAGGAGCGCCGCGAGGCGCGCCGGGGCGAGGTGCTGCAGCGGCTGAGCGACGCGCGCGGCGCGCGCCGCTACACCGCCGGCCTGGACGAGGTCTGGCAGACGGTGCGGCAGGGCCGGGTGGCTCTCCTGGCCGTCGAGGACCACTACCAGGCGACCGTCCGCACCGACGGCAACGGCGGCCATCCGCAGCTGGTGGAGACGCCGACCGAGCCGCTCAGCGCGGATCCCTCCCTCCACGAGGACGCCGTGGACGAGATCGTCGAGAGCGCCCTCGACAGCGGTGCGGACGTCGAGTTCGTCCCCGATGACACCCTGGCCGACGAACAGCGCCTCGCGGCAATCCTGCGCTACTGAGCGGGCAGGCGGCCGGGGTCAGGGGCCGGGCCGGAACTCCAGCCCGGACACCTCTTCGCGGGTGGTGGTGCCCAGCAGCACCAGCGAGGCGGCCTCGGCGACCTCCGGCGGGACGGCCCCCGTCCCGTCGCCGTGCCGCACGGCACCGTCGAGCAGGCGGAGCAACCGGCCGAGTCCGTGCTCGTGGCGGGTGAAGGTGCGCCGGCCGACCCACCGGCCCCGCGCCCGCTGCCCTTCCAGCGCCTGTGCCGTTCCCACGTCCAGCAGTATCAGGTGCAGTTCGTGCCCCCGGCGGCCGGCTTCGCGGGCCAGCCAGCGCCGCATCCACGCGCGGCTGCCGCAGTCGTGCACGAGCACGGGTTCCCCGCTGCGGACGGCCGCCCGGATCCGCAGGAAGTGGTCCAGCCGCGCGCAGGGCCGGTAGAACGCGTACGGCAGCCGGTCCGGCATACGGGCCTGCCACCGCTCGTGGGCGGCCCGCGGGTCGACGGCCGGGGCCGCCGCGGACCAGCGGCGCAGGAGGGTGCTCTTGCCGCTGCCGGGCAGCCCGGACACGACGACGACCGATCCCGCCGGGTACGACAGCACCGCCGGGGCCCGGCCGCCGGCGGCCCGCAGGTCGACGAGCCCGCCGGGGCGCAGGACGCCCGCGGCCGCCGCCGGAGGGACGCCGGGCGGGACGGAACCCGCGGACGCCTGCAGCGCCCCCGGGTTCCCGGGATCCGCCGGTATGCGGCCCGGTGCGTCCGCCGGTGTGCTGCTGCCTGTGGTGCCGGTCCGGCTCACGGTCTGGTTTCCCCTGCCCTTCGACTGCCCTGCGCCTGCTGTCTCCGCCCGCTGCCACCGGTGGCCGTTGCCGCGGCCGGGACGTACGGACGGCCCGCGGCCTGCGGCCCCGGCCGGGGGCAGGGGCAGTCCTTCAGACGCCGTCGCACACCCTGCCGGTTCACCGGATGCCATCCCGGGTTCACCGGGCGGGGGCGCGGGCGGGCCCGTGGCCGCACCGGAGGGGAAGACGGCGCGGCCACGGGAGGCCCCGGAGGGCCGGGGGAGAGGAGGGGTCAGCGGGCGTCGGCCGCGGCGGCCAGGGGCCGGCCGTGGTGGCGGCTGATGTTCTTCTCCAGCAGCGACAGGCACTCGGCGACGCCGATGCTGTCGGGGGTGTGCTCGGGCAGCCGCCCGTCCCGGGCCTTCAGCCCGGCCAGCGCCCGGTCCATGGCCGACTGGGCGGCGAAGAGGCAGGGAGTGCTGTAGATCGCCACGTCCACGCCGAGCTCGGCCAGCTCCGGCAGCGAGAGCCGGGGCGACTTGCCGCCGGCGATCTGGTTGAAGAGGAGGGGCTTGTCGCCGATGACGTCGCGGACCTTGCGGATCCAGTCGGTGCTGCGGACGCCGTCGACGAGGAGGACGTCCGCGTCGGTGGCGGCGAGGGCCTTGGCGCGCCGCAGGATCTCGTCCTCCTCCGTGGCGTCGGTGCGGGCGACGACGACGAGGTCGTGGCGGGAGTCGAGGACCATGTTCAGCTTGTCCAGGTACTCCTGCAGGGGAAGGATCCGCTTGCCGTCGACGTGTCCGCAGCGGCGGGGGCGCTGCTGGTCCTCCAGGATCACCCCGGAGGCGCCGATGGCCTCCAGCTGCTGGACGGCGTGGCAGGCGGTCTCGGGGTCCACGTAACCGTCGTCGATGTCGACGAGCAGGTGCTGGGCGGGGAAGGCGAGGCGCAGCCGCTGCACGAAGGCGACGATGTCGGGCCAGGCGATGAAACCTATGTCGGGAAGGCCGTAGTGGGAGGCGGCGAAGCCGAACCCCGAGACGAACATGCCGTCGTAGTGCTGGGCCGCGACGGAGGCGGAGAACATGTCGAAGATGCCGATGAGCGGGGTCGTGCCGTCGGCGGCGATGGCGTCGCGTAGCCGGGCGGGGTGGTTCACGGTACCCTCCGAAGACTGGTTGGAGCGTCGGCTGAACCGTGCCGGCTGCTGTCGCTGTCGGAAGCCCGCAGCCCGCACGAGACGTTGACCGGCCTGAGGGTCCCCGGGTGTGCGCCTTCGCGTGACGCACTCCCGGGGACCTTTGCTGTGCGGTCCCGGCCGGTGCCTTCGGGAGATTAGTCAAGAGATAGTCATGCAGCAATATAGGCAAGGTAAAAGCGGGTGGTCGGCGATGCATTCACGCCGACCACCCGCCCCTCTGCCGCACCGTGCGCCACGTAACCGTCCGTGCTTCCCGCGCAGTTGAGCGGGCCTGCCGCCATCTCCGGGGCGCGCGGGCCCGCTTGCTCGCGCAGGCCGGAGGATCGGCCGGATCCGGCGGCTCGCGACCGCACCGCTCCGGGGCCGGGCGCTAGGGCTGGGAGAGCTTCCTCGCCTCGGCCCGGCCCTTGAGTTCGAGCTGCTCGGCGAGGTCGCGCAGGGCGCGGGCACCGGCGATCTCCTCGCCGATGCGCGGTTCGTTGGGGTCGCGGGAGTCCCGGGTGGAGGTGGTCCGGGCGCGCAGCTCGGTGCCGTCGCGCAGCCGGAGGAGGGCGGCGGCCCGGGTGTGGGATTCGTCCTCGTCGAATTCGATTTCTACGTGCCAGCCGGCGACCTGCATGGGCAAAACACCTCCGCCGTGTTGCAGCATGCTGCAGCTTTCCGAGGCGGCCACTGTAGGTCGCCCCTCTCCGGCACCCGCGTCCCGCGCGCCCGGGACGGCCCAGGTCCACCCGTCCGGCTGCCCGGCCATCTGAATGCATTCGCCACGTGTTGCCTGGGGCAAACAATGCAAGATCATAAGCGTGTGGCCTTGATCACACGGACAGGAGTGAGGTGCGAAAACGGTCATGTACGAGCGCGCCTTTCCTGCCGGGCGGATCCCTTTGTATGTCCGGGAAATACCCGCCCCGCCCGCTCTGACCAGCGCAGACCGAACACTTACCGGCGGAAATATCAATTCCCTGTGAAGTCTTGACGGCGCCCTTACGCGCCTCACACCATTCACGGCATGGAGTCCACCGACAGCCGGCCGAGCACCGAGGCGCAGCAGCGCCCCGGCGCCATGCCGTGCCACCGGGCGCACGCGCCCCACGGCAGGCCGGCCCGTCGTGCGACCCCCGGCCGGCAGCGGCCCTTAGAGGGCTGACTTCCCCGCGCCACCCCGCAGCGCCCAGGACGGCAGCGACAGCGCCGCCGCTCCCGGGCCACGCACCCTCGTGCCCGTTCCCACCGGCCTGACCGCAGGCGACCCCTTACCCGGGGCTGCCCGCTTCCGGCCGGCGGACCCCTCCGGCCCACGGCCGGCGGGCACCGCTTCACCCCTCGGAGTCCGGCGTCGCCAGCCGGCCCTCCGGGTAACCGAGCCACCCCCCAGAGCACCACGGCCCGGTCCTGCCCCTACAGAGAAGGCGAAGAACCACATGAGTGACCGCACCCTCACTGCGGCCGATCCCCAGCCCGCCGCCACGGCCGCGCCGACGGCCTCGACGCACGTGGACGCCGGCGACGCCGGGTACAGCAAGGACCTCAAGTCCCGCCACGTCAACATGATCGCGATCGGCGGAGCGATCGGCACCGGACTCTTCCTCGGCGCCGGCGGCCGCCTCGCCAGCGCCGGCCCCTCCCTCTTCATCGCCTACGCGGTCTGCGGGATCTTCGCCTTCTTCGTCGTGCGTGCGCTCGGCGAGCTCGTGCTCTACCGCCCCTCCTCCGGAGCCTTCGTCTCCTACGCCCGTGAGTTCATGGGCGAGAAGGGCGCCTACACCGCCGGCTGGCTCTACTTCCTCAACTGGGCCACCACCGGCATCGCCGACATCACGGCCGTCGCCACGTACACCCATTACTGGCACATGTTCAGCAGCATTCCGCAGTGGGTGCTCGCGCTGATCGCCCTCGCGGTCGTCCTCACCGTGAACCTGATCTCGGTGAAGTACTTCGGCGAGATGGAGTTCTGGTTCGCGATCGTCAAGGTCGCCGCGATCACCATCTTCATGGTCGTCGGCATCTTCCTGCTGGCCAGCCAGCACAAGGTCGGTGACACCACCCCGGGCCTGTCGAACATCCTCGACCACGGCGGTGTCTTCCCGACCGGCATCATGCCGATGCTGATGGTCATCCAGGGCGTCGTCTTCGCCTACGCCTCCGTCGAGCTGTGCGGTGTCGCCGCGGGCGAGACGAAGAACCCCGAGAAGATCATGCCGAAGGCGATCAACTCGATCATGTGGCGCGTCGGCCTCTTCTACGTCGGCTCGGTCATCCTCCTGACCTTCCTCCTGCCCTACGCCGCCTACCACGCCGGCGAGAGCCCGTTCGTCACCGTCCTGTCGAAGATCGGCGTGCCGTACGCGGCCGGCGTGATGAACCTCGTCGTCCTCACCGCGGCGCTGTCCAGCCTGAACTCCGGCCTGTACTCCACCGGCCGCATCCTCCGCTCGATGGCGATGTCCGGCTCCGCGCCGAAGTTCACCGGCCTGATGAACAAGGGCCAGGTGCCCTACGGCGGCATCCTGCTCACCGCGTTCTTCTGCGTGCTGGGTGTCGGCCTGAACTTCGTGGTCCCGGCGGACGCCTTCGAGATCGTGCTGAACTTCGCCGCGATCGGCATCATCGGCACCTGGGGCATGATCATGGTCTGCTCCCTGCTGTTCTACCGCCGCTCCAAGGACGGCCGGGTCACCCGCCCCGGCTACAAGCTGCCCTGGGCCCCGTACACCCAGATCGTCACCCTGGTGTTCCTCGCCGGTGTGCTGGGTCTGATGGCGTCCGAGCCGGGTGCGAGCCGCACCACCGTGCTCTGCCTGCCGATCATCGCAGCGATGCTGATCGGCGGCTGGTACCTCGTCCGCGGCCGGGTCGCCAAGGCCCAGCGCGAGAACGAGCTCGCCCGCGCCGGGGCCGGTCAGTCCTGACCCGCTGAAAACGCGCCGGAGGCGCCCGTCCCGGAAGACCGGGGCGGGCGCCTCCGCGCATGCCCGCCGCCGCTACGGCTTGGCCGAGTCCACTCCGGCCCGCCCCTCGCGCCACTGCCCGCGCGTGAAGTCGGGGATCTCCTGCGGCGCCCCCTTGGCCCTGATGGAGGCGTGGCTGAGCGGCACGGGCGCGCTCCACGTGGCCGCGTCGTAGACGTCGAAGTCGGGCACCAGGCCCTGCTGCATGCACTGCATGAGCCGGAAGACCATGATGTAGTCCATGCCGCCGTGCCCGCCGGGCGGGTTAGCGTGCTCCTTCCACAGCCAGTGGTCCCACTGCGCGTACGCCCCGAAGTCGCCCCACTCGTCCCCGGACGCGTCCGGCTCCAGGTAGATCCGCGGCGGGTAGTCCTCGAACACGCCCTTGGTCCCGCCGAGCGTGTTCACGCGGCTGTACGGATGCGGGTTGGACACCCCGTGCTCCAGCCGGATCACCCGCCCCTTGGCCGTCTGGACGAGGCTGACGGACATGTCGCTCCCGACGTACGTCTCCTTCCAGCTCGGGTCCCCGGGCGGCATGTGCTGCGCGCGGTAGGCGGCCAGCCCGGCGGCCGGCGAGCCGACCGTCGAGATCCGCACGGCGCGATCCCCGCGGTTGACGTCCATGTAGTTCGCCACCGGCGCGAAACCGTGCGTGGGGTAGATGTCGCCCCGCAGCCGGGTGTGCCACTGCCGCCGCCACGGGCCCTCGTAGTACGTCGGCGAGAACATCAGCTCCCGCAGGTCGTGGAGGTAGGCCCCCGCCCCGTGCAGCAGCTCGCCGAAGACGCCCGCGTGCGCCATCCGCAGCACGCGCATCTCGTTCTTGCCGTAGCAGCAGTTCTCCAGCTGCATGCAGTGCCGCCGGGTGCGCTCGGACAGGTCCACCAGCCGCCACAGCTGATCCAGCTCCATGGCGGCCGGACACTCCACACCCACGTGCTTGCCGGCGGTCAGGGCCGCCTCGGCCATCGGGAAGTGCCACTCCCAGGGCGTGGCGACGTACACGAAGTCCACGTCACCGCGGGCGCACAGGTGCTCGTAATCGCCCTCGCCCTTGGTGTAGAGCGCGGGCGCCGGCTGACCGGCCGCTCTCACCTTGGCCGCGGCCTTCTCCGCCTTCGCCCGCACTTTGTCGCACAGCGCCACCACCCGTACGCCGGGCACCGCCAGGAACAGCTCCACCATCGAGCCGCCGCGGTTGCCCAGCCCGACGATCGCCACCCGTACGGTGCTGCGCCGCTCGAACGGCACCCCGATCATGGTCGCGCCCCGGCGCCGCGGCGCCGCCGCGGCGGGGGAGCCGGCCGCCTGGGCCGGACCCGCGCCCAGGCCCACGCCCACGCCCGCCCCCGCGGCCCCCGCGGACTTCAGGAGGAAGCGGCGGCTGACGCCGGGGTCGTGGCCGCGGCCGGAGGCCCCGGGCGTCGTCTCGGGCTGACGGGGGTTCTGCGGAGCTGACTCGTGCATCGGTCCTCCTGGACACAAGGGGCTGATGTGAGCTGCGGCGCGTACGTGAACCTCGATGACTTCGGTAAGTGACCCTGACGGGTGTGACACGGGCAACGCAAGAGGGCTCGCGCGGCGAGATTCCGCCGTTCGTACGAGGCGGATCCCCGGCCCCTACGACGCGTCGTCCTCGAAGAACTGGGTCTCGTAGAAGTCCATCAGCTGCTCCGCCGTGCGCCCGGTCGTGCGGGCGAAGTCCTGGGCCACGGCCGCGGCCCAGTTTCCCAGCGAAAGCGCCAGCGCCAGGACGCCGTCCGGGCCGTGCTCCGCCTCGACGGCCTTGATGGTCGCCAGGTTCACCCACGGCACGACGCCCGGGTCCTTCTCCGCGACCGTGCGGCGCAGCAGCCCGATGACGGTGCGGGTCATCTCGGGCTGCAGCGGGCGCAGGCGCTCGCGCTCCTCCGTGATCCTGGCGACGATGCGGGCGCGTTCTTCCTTGTCCACGGCGTTCCCCTCGTCCGGCGGTGGCGACCTACCGTAGGGCCGCCGCGGCCGCCCGGGGGAGGGACCGGGACGACGGACGGCGAACGGGCGGCCAGGAACGCGCGATCAGGAACGGGCGGGCGGCGCGTACGGGACCACGGCCGACGAAGGGTCGTCTGCCGTGGTCACGGTGGTGCTGCTGCTGCGGGCGAAGGCGTGGGCGAACTCCACCGCGGTGCCGAGCTGCAGCGTGGTCACCGGCGTTTGCGAGAGCGGCGGCTGCTCCGGGCCGATGCGGTATCCGGTGCGGATCACCTCGTCGTCCGGGCCGCTGTGGTCCACGGCGCCGAATCCGTCGCCGTCGGACGCCCACTGACCGTCGACGCGCCACGTGTACCGCAGTTCCAGCCGGCCGGGAGAGGGGCAGCACCAGGTGAACCGGCCGATGCTCAGCTCACCGCTGATGCTTTCGAAACGGCTCCAGCCCCGGCCGCCGGCCAGGAGCACGAGCTCACTGGTCTCCATCGCGCCCACGTCGAACGGGGCACTGCACCACCGGCCGGTCAGCCGCTCGTCATCCTCGGACATCACCCGGCGAGTGTATGCGGACGTCCGCGCCGGTGATCTCCGGCGGCGGCCCCTTCGCAGGGGCCGCCGGGGCCCCTGCACCCGCCGCCACTTCTGCCTCCACCGCGTCCGCGAACCCCGTCACCACCGCACCACCGGCCGCCGTCCCAGGCCAGCGCGAGCGCAGGAACAGCCCCTCGTGCGTGCGGGACAGCCAGAACTGGGCGTCGTCGGCCACCGTCACCCCGCTGATGTGGTGCGCCCGGCACGCCGCATGGGCGGCCGACCCGGGGAGCCGCCGGTAGTCGACGTACGAGACCATGAACACGTCGTCCTTCGTGCGCCGGAACTCCCCGGACGCGCTCAGGGCCTCCAGCGCCCGCGCGGCGGGCAGCGCCGCCACCCGGACGGCCCGGCGGAAGTCCTCCCGCGTCCTCCCTGCCCCTTCGGCCGCCGACCGCACGCCCCGGACGCCGACCGTCACGGGAGCCACCGTGGTGAACCAGCCGACCGCCCGCTCCCACCGCTCCTCGTCGCGTGTGTGCAGCGGTACGCACATGCGCAGCACCTCGCCCGCCCCCGAGCGCCGGGCGGCCAGCCCGAAGGCGGTGAGCAGACCGGAGAAGGCACTGCCGCCGCCGGACCGGCAGCGCTCCTCCCAGCGGGCGGCGCCCTCCGCGTCGAGCAGCTGCCGCACGTCGGTGCCCTGCGGCGCAGCACCCCCGAGCTCCAGGGGAAAGGACGGGGTCGTGCCGCCGCAGGCCGCGAAGAACGACGCCCAGCCCCGCAGCCGCGGATCGCTGCGGTCCGGTGGCGGGGCGGCCGCCGCATTCGCCTGTTCCAGCGCGCAATAGTCGACGAAGCTGCCGGTAACCCTGGGGCCGGGGCCGCCCGCCGGGCCTCCGCCGCCCCGCAGTGCCCGCCCCGCGTACCCCTCCCGCAGCTCGTGCACCACGACGGCCAGCGAGCAGGCGTCCACGTGGGCGTGGTCGAAGCCGCACACGACCGTGGCGCCGTCGTCACGCAGCACGGCGCACAGCACGTACGACGGCCACCCCCACCGCCCGCACCCCGCCTCCAGCCGCCCCGCCAGCCACCTCCGCAGCTCCCCGGCATCGGTGAAGTCCCCGGCCGCAACCACCCGCAGTCCGACCGCCTCCACCGGCACCAGGAACCGCTCGCCGCCCGCCCGGAACCCGCTGCGCAACGTCCCGTGCCGCCGCACCCACCCTTCGAACACCTCGCGGAGCCGCCCGGTGCCCACCGGCCCGCCGGCGGGCAGGTCGAAGGCGCACCCGAGCCAGTTGCCCACCGAACCCGCCAGGTGAAAGCGCTGGTTGAAGGACGGCGGCACGGGCGAGGGCGGCGCCGCGGCCGCGGCCGCCCGCGCCCCGCCGGCCGGTACGAACTCCACCACCCGCCCGGGACGCGGCTCGTACGCGTCGATCGTGGTCAGCCGCACGGCCAGTCGCCCGTCCGCGCGACCGTCCGCATCACCTCGGCGAAATGCGCCATGAACCGGGGCACGTTCTCCCGCGCGACGGGCGTGTCCGGGTAACGGGACTTGAGGTAAGTGCAGTCCCACAGCCGGTTGACCCACACCGGCACGTCCGGACTGAGCCCCGGACCGGCCAGGCCGGTGCACCGGGCGCCGGCCCAGTCGCGGGCGCCCGGCGCGTGCCGGCAGTCCACGTAGGACACCATGGGCAGGACGGCCGTCGCATCGGCCTGTACGGCACCGGCCACCCCCGCCACCAGCTCCATCACGCGGACCGGGGAGACGCCCGCCGGCTCCCGCGCCTCCCGGAGCGCCTGCTGGGCGCCGGCGACGACACCGGCGAACCGGCCCGCGGCCGCGAACCGGACCGGAGCCAGATTGATGAACCAGCCGTGCGTGCGCTGCCAGCGATGCTCGTCACGGGTGTGCAGGACCGTCAGCCCCCGGTAGTGGTCCGGCCCGCCCAGGTCGCGGCCGGTGACGGCGAGCGCGGCGAGCACCCCGGCCAGGAAGCCGGCCCCCTGCGCCTTGCAGGCCCGGGCGAAGGCGTCCGAGCCGGCCGCGTCCAGCACGTCCATCTCCAGGGAGACGCCCGGGTGGGCCCCGCCCGGCTCGGTGCCCAGGTCCAGCGGGAAGGCGGGAGGCGGCCCCTCGGAGAAGAACTCCACCCAGCGCCGCACGGCCGGCGCGTCCGGGCCGATCAGGGCCGCGCGCTCACGCTCCAGGGCGCAGTAGTCCACGTAACTGCCGGCCTCCGGCAGATCGGCGGGCGTCCCGGTGAGCTCGGCCTCGTAGAGGGCGCGCAGCTCGCCGAAGACCATGAGCATCGAATAGCCGTCGCTGTGACTGTGGTCGACGGCCAGCCATACGGTCGACGACCCGCCCTCCTGCCCCTTCTGCCCCTTCCGCCCCGGCGCGTCGGCGTCACCGCCCCGGAGCACCGCCCCGGCCACGAACGGCGGCCACTCCAGCGGATCCGTACCGGCGTCGAAGGACGCGTGCATACGGTCCCGGAGAGCCTCCCCCGACGCGTACGTCCCGCAGGGCACGCTCTCCACCGCGACCACCTCCGCGGGCACGGCGTGCCGCCGCAGACGGTCCCCGTCCGGGGCGAACCACGTCAGCAGCGTCGGATGGCGCCGCACCCACGCCGCCAGCGCCGCGGCCATCGCCTGCGCGTCCAGCCGTCCCGGCAGGTCGAAGGCGAGGGCGATCCAGGCCGAGTGCGGCCGGTCCGCCGCCCGGTTGGCGAGCAGCCGCCGGATGTGATTCTCCTGCAGGTGCGACGGCGGCGCGGGGTGCACGGGCGCGGCGGCCGCCTTCCGCAGAACGGGGGAGGGGATGCGGAACTCCACCAGCTCACCGGGCGCGAGCACGTAGTCCGCGATGGGCGTCATCCGCATACCGCTGCCACCTCCCGCACCGCAGCAGGGCGCCGCGCAGCCGTCCGGTCACCGGCTCCTGCGGCGGCGACGCGGGCCACGGCCCGGCGGACGTTCTCGACATAACGCGGGACCTCGGCCCTGCCGCGCACCGTGTCCGGATACCGGAAGCTCAAGTAGACCCCTTCGAACGAGCGGTTGACCCACAGATAGACCTCGTGCGCGTGCACGCGGCGGCTGCGCAGGGCGGCCGCCCTCCACTCACCCCACTCACGGGCCCCCGGCACCCGCCGGAAATCCATGTACGACACCATGAACCGCGGCTCCAGCGGCACGCCCAGCAACTCCGCCACCCGCGCCAGAGGCACCTCCGCCATCGGCCGCGCACCTTCCAGCGCCGCCGCGGCCCCGGCCATCGCCTCCGCGAACGAGCCCCCGGCCCGCACCGCGAACCGCAGCGGCGCCAGCCCCACGAACCACCCCACCGACTGCGACCACCGCGCGTGGGTCCGCGTATGGACCGGCATCAGCGCCCGGAACTCCCCACCGCTTCCCCCGCCGGCCGCTCCGGCGGCGGGCACGCCCTCCCCGGCCCCCGCACCCCGGTGCGCCTCCCTCGCCAGACAGGCCAGCACCCCGGCGAACAGATTCCCCCCGCCCTTCCGGCACGCCCTCTCGAAGGCGCGCGCCTGCGCCGCGTTCAGCAGCCACACCAGCCCCCCGGGCTGAGCCCCGCACCCGGCCGGTCCTTCGCCGCCCTCCCGGCCGACCGGGGAGGGAAAGGCGGGCAGCCGGCCGCCGCCCGCGGCTATGAACTCCCGCCACCGGACCACCGCTTCGTGGTCCCGGCCGACGAGCGCGGCACCCGCCCGCTCGCACCCGGCGAAGTCCAGATAGCTGCCCACCTCGCCCAGCCGCGCCCGGCCCCCGCGCACCGCCGCCCCGTACAGCTCGCGGATCTCGTAGGCCGCGAGCAGGATCGAATAGCCGTCCACGTTCGAGTGGTCCAGGCCCACGTACAGCGTCACGGAGCCGGGGCCGGGCCCGTCCCCGGTGTGCGCGACGGTGGCGAAGAGATACGACGGCCAGCCCAGGGGGCCCGTCTCGCGATCGAACAACTCCTCGATGCGAGCGGCGAGTTCGCCCCCGTCGCGGTACGACCCGGCCACGCTGCGCCGCATGCCCACGGTGCCCGGCGCGAGCGTCACGCGACGTATCGCCGTTCCCGGGGCCGGTTCCGCTGCTCTCTCCTTCGCCGGCTCCGTGGGCACCAGGCGGCTGCGCAGCGATTCGTGCCGGTCGATCCACGCCAGCAGGGCCGTCTCCAGTGCCGCGGCGTCCAGCGGCCCGGGGAGGTCGAAGACGGTGGCGAGCCAGGACGGCGACACGGCCGCCGGCTCCGCCCGGGGGTTCGCCAGCCGGCCGGCAAGATGGGCCTCCTGGGCGTAGGAGGCGGGGCGCTCGTCCGCCTGCCAGCGGGGGGCGGCGCGTCCGCCGGGCACCGGCCGCCACACGGTGAGCAGGCCCGGACGGACCTCCAGGCCACGCATATCGGTGAATTCCACACGCCTGCCTTGCGCTCGGTCGAGAAAGGCATGCCGGTACCCGGATCCCGGAACCATGCCGGGAAGAGACCAGGATGCTGCGACCAACTACCGGACGGGCAGCGGATGTTACTGGTGCGCGAGCGTCAGCTGCAAGGTGCGTTCAGCGGACCTCGAAGGGTGAGGGAACGGCGCGGTGCCGGGGGTCCCGGCACCGCGCCGCGGGCTCGACGGTGGTCATCGGAGGGCGATGCGGCTGGAGGCCTCCCTGGGCAGCTTGTCGTTGACGAAGGAGACGGTGTCGCCCACGGGACTGTTCTCGACGTCGGTGAGGTGGGCGAGCCGGTTCATCAGCGGTCGCGGGCTGAGCCCGCCGCCTCCGGCCGCCTGGGCGGTGCCGGACGCCGATACGGCGCCGCACACCAGGAGGGCCGATCCCACAGCGATACGCGTCACGATGCGGTTCTTCATGTCTTGCAGAACGACGGTGAGGACCAACCGACACGCATAGGACATCAACCCCTCGAAAACACATGAAACGCATTACGGGCACAGGGGTGTTGATGCCCCGGGCGGGCGCCCGTGCGGGCACGAGGGGCGCGCGCGGAAAATCCCGGCGCGGAGATGATTTTTCACCCGACCGGGGGGCGGAAAAATTTTCCTCACCCGCGGGGGAGGGTTCCGTGCTACTGTCTTTTCAGTTGCAGTTGTGGTTCCCAAAGACTTGCAAGTGTTTTCCGGCCGGCCTCCAGTCGGCGGCAGCACTTTATTGTATTTCCGGCTTTTCGATTTCCGGACAGGGCAATCATCGCGGCGATGCGGGACTCGCACAGTGCGGATCCCGGGTACTGCCCCGAAGGAGATTTGACATGGCTACTGGCACCGTGAAGTGGTTCAACGCGGAAAAGGGCTTCGGCTTCATCGAGCAGGACGGCGGCGGCGCCGACGTCTTCGCCCACTACTCGAACATTGCCACCCAGGGCTTCCGTGAGCTCCAGGAGGGCCAGAAGGTGACCTTCGACGTCACCCAGGGCCAGAAGGGCCCCCAGGCGGAGAACATCGTCCCCGCCTGACGCCAGTCGTCCGACGTGCTGACGCAGCCGGGGCCCGCACCTTGGTGCGGGCCCCGGCTCGTTGCATTTCCGATCCGCGTCGATCCGTTCAGTTTTCTGTTCCGTCCGGAGGCGGCTCACCGGCCGCCGGGGAATTTCTTCGATACGCGCCGGCCGGGCATCCGCCCCCGGGTCTCCCTCCCACCTCGTCGAGGCACTATGCGCTGCGTTATCGCCCGTTTCCCCTTCGACCTCGTCAAGAGCGAGGTCGAGCACATGATGAGCGGCATCACGCCCGAGCCCGCCACGGGTGTGTGCGTGGCCATCGGCCGCCGTTCCTACCCCGTCAAGCAGGTCGGCCAGGTGATCACCCGGCAGGACCGGCGCGACTTCACCGCCGACGAGGTCACCCGGGCGCTGACCCGGCTGGGCTTCACCTGCCACGCCGCGCCGGCCGCCCCCGCCGCGCCGGTCCTCGGTACCTCGCTCTGACCGAGCCCGCGGGCCCCGGGCGCACGTCCGCCGCAGGCCCGCGGGAGAGCGTCAGCCTCGGATCTGCTTGGGCGTGCTGCCGCCGGAGATGGTGATCTTGCGCGGCTTGGCCTCCTCGGCGACCGGGATCCGCATCCGCAGGACGCCCGCTTCGTAGGCCGCGTCGATGCGCTCCGTGTCCAGGGTCTCCCCGAGGAAGAGCTGGCGGCTGAAGTTCCCCACCGGGCGCTCGCTGATCAGGACCTCGGTGTCCTCGCCCGCGCTCGGCTTGCGCTCGGCCCGCACGGTGAGCACGTTCCGCTCGACGTCCAGGTCGATCGATCCGGGGTCCACGCCCGGGAGGTCCATCTCGACCACGAAGGTCTCCCCGTCCCGGTAGGCGTCCATGGGCATGGCCGCGGGCCTGGCGGCAGTGCCCATCACCTGCTGCGTGAGGCGATCGAGCTCGCGGAAGGGGTCGGTTCGCATGAGCATCATCGGTCACTCCTCTCCCGTAGGCAGGATGCGCATGACGACACCTTTCCTATATACCGCCGCGCACTAAACTTGACAAGGCTGCGCTCAGGTCTGGCCAGAGGTGCCCGCCGGGCGGGTGCAGCCCCGCCGACCCGCCCGGCATGGCCGTGCCCCCGCTTCCCTTCGCGCGGAGCATGCGGCGCATGGCACGTTGCGAGGTTTGCGGCAATGACTACGACCTGGCGTTCTTCGTGGAGACCCAGGACGGTTCACGTCACGTCTTCGATTCGTTCTCCTGCGCCATCCACCGGATGGCCCCCATCTGCGAACACTGCAAGGTCCCGATCATCGGCCAGGGCGTCGAGGCCGAGGGTCACTGGTTCTGCGGAGCCCACTGCGCGCGCTCCGAGGGGAAGGTGGGGATCGTGGACCGCGTGTGACGGCCGGGAGCCGCGCCCCCCGGTACCGGACGCGGCCCCACGCGCTCGCGCGCGGGCAGTGACTCCAGCAGGAAGACGGCCGCATCCCGCAGAGACGCCGGCGCGGCTGCGCACCCGCGCAGACGGAGCGCCGTGCGGGCGAGCGTCCCGGTCGTCCGCACGGAGCCGATGCGGGCGGCGTACGGCGCGAGGTCCGCGATGAGCTGCTCCGCGTCGCGCCAGGCGCGGGCCCCGGCCAGCGCCGCGAGGAGCTCGGCGGAGAAGAGGCGGCGGTAGGACGGGCCGGGCGCGGTGGCGGCGTGGTGCAGGAGCGGGACGGCCCGGTCCCACAGCCCGAGCCTGGCAAGCACCCACCCCCGGTGCCCGGTCAGCTCCGTACGGTCGAACCACCAGGCCCAGTGCGGGTCGCGGCGGGAAACCCCGTCCAGGAAGCTGCTCTCCGCGCGGGAGATCAGCTCCACGGCCTTCCGCCGGCCCCCGAGCAGGGCGACCGCGTGCGCCTCGCGGACCAGGACGAGGCTGTTCACCCGGGCCGGGAGCCTCCGCGGCCCGGCCGTGCGGGCCGCGGCCTCCAGGGCGGCCACCGGATGCCCTGTGTGAGCCAGCAGCATGCTGTGATTCAGCAGTGTCAGCCGTGCCGTCCACCGGTCGCCGGCGAGCTCCGCCAGGCCCAGGGCGCGCAGGTTCATCCGGTGCGCCGCCCGGTAGTGCCCCGCGTCGAAGAGGATCCAGCCGATCACTTCGCACAGCTCGGCGAGGGCGGCGAGCCGGTCGCTGTTCGTCCCCTGCAGACTCCCCGGCACTGCGGACACCTCCGGCAGCCGCCGCAGGACGTCGCGTACGAGGGGCAGCGCGGCCGTCGCACCGTTCGTAGCGTCCGCAGCGACGAGGCACTGAGCAGTACGGGTTAGGGAGCCGGCCGAAGGGGGCGTCGGGTTCATGATCCGAGTCTCGCGGGCGCGGCGGGCCGGCCGCCTCGGCCGTAGGGACCAGGGCCGGCGCCCGGGGGACCAGGACGGGCGCCGGGGGACTCGGGTCCCTGGACCGATGCGGTGTCATGCCGGGTCCGCTTAGCGTGCTCCGCATGGATACCGGGGACACCAGGGAGACCAGGAACATCGCGGACACGAGCGGCGTGCTCGGCGAAGCCCTCCAGCGGCTGCACGCCTCCGGCCCGGAGAGGCTCGGGCGGCTCACCAACCACGCCCCCATGGTGGCCGAGGCGCTCGTCGCCCACGGACACGCGGGCGCCGTGCACCACTGGCTCGACCTCTACGAAGAGCGGCTGGAGGAGTTCCCGGCCGCCGTGGCGCCCGTCACCGACGACGACTGGGCCACCGCGCTGGGCGACCCGCGCCGGGTCGCCGACTGGATCGCCTACTTCGGCCGCGCACTTCCCGAACACGGCTGGAGGGGCCTGCTCGCGACGTGGTGGCCCCGTCTGCTGCCCGGCATGTACGGAGGATCCACCCACCCCGTGATCCGCGTCGGCCACGCCGTACGCGCCCTCCTGCGCGACGGCGAGAGCGAGCCCCGGCTGACCGAACTCACCCACGGCCTGGGCTACTGGGCCGCCCGCCACCACCCGCTCGCCGGCCTCACCCGGCTCCCCGGTGCGCCGGACGCCGCCGGAAGCCTGCGGGCCGTACCGCCGATCAGGGTCCGCGAGGGCGGCTTTCCGGCGCGGCTGGCCCTGGTCGACCGGCTGCCGGCCTGGGCCGGCGACGTCACCGACCCCGCCGCGGCCCGGCGGCGGCTCGCCGAACTGGTGGCTGCCGCGACCCACCGCTACGCCACCCACGGCCACGGCGACGCGACCATGCTGGTCCACGCGGCCACGGCTCCCAGCGCCGTACTGCGCACCCTGCCCGCCCTCCCGCAAGCCCTGTGGGTGCCGAGTCTGCACGCGGCATGGGTGGCGTCGGCCGCCGTGACGGCGATGTACGCCCCGGCGGAAGCCGTCCCCTGTGCGTCTCCCGGCGCCGTCACCGCCGGGGATGTCGTCGAGCGGGCGGTGGCGCACGGCGACGAACACGTCATCAAGCTCGCCGACACCGCGATGGACGTCACCGGCGAACAGGCGCACGTGGCCGCACCGCACGCGGCCGCACGGGCGCACGCCGCCGTCCTGCGGGCGATTGAACTCAGCGAGCCGCTCTCCTGACGCCCGAGGGCGCGCGGGTGCCGCTCATGCTGCCGCACCCAGCCGCGTGACGAGGTCGTGCCAGGCCGCCTCCAGACGGTCGACCGGCATGCCGCGCTCGGCGGTCAGGTGGTGGACGAGGGTGGTGTCGAGGAAGCCGAGCAGCGTGTGCGCGAGAAGCTCGGCGTCGCCGTCCACGCGCGCCTCCCGCAGGAGCATGGCGAGGTGGGTGAGGCGCAGGTGGCGGGCCGGGACGCTGTAGGTGCGGAGCGGGTCGGTCCGGGTGGCCAGGATCAGGTCGTGGTGATCGTGCTCGTGGCGGATGACGGCGGGCCCGAAGGCGTGGAGGCGCTCCGCCGCCGGAGCGCCGGGCCCCAGGGGCGGCGGGCCCGAGATGAAGGCCGCCTGGAACTGCTGCTCGCGGTGGTCCAGGAGCGCCAGCAGCAGGCCGGTGCGGTCGCCGAAGCGCCGGAAGACGGTGCCTTTGCCGACTCCGGCGGCCGTCGCGACCGCTTCCATGGTCAGGTGCGCCGCTCCGCACTCGGCCAGCAGCCGCGAAGCGGCCTCCAGCAGCCGGGTGCGGTTGCGCGCCGCGTCGGCCCGTAGCTGCGGGGGCCCGCCGACCGGGAGGAGCGCGAGGCCGGGACGGTCGTCCGGGGTCTCACCCGGGATCTCGCCCGGAGTCTCGTCCGGGGTGCGGGGAGGCGGAGTGGAGCCGGTCATGGGGCCAGCGTAGCGCGTGGAAGAAAAAACTGGACCGCGGTCCGGATAAGTGCTAAAACTTTAAACAGGACCTCGGTCCGGTTCTGCTCTTGTCGATCACCTCTTCGATCATTTCTTCTGGAGTTCCCCATGTCTGTCCGCATCCTCGCGCTCGTCGGCAGCCTCCGTGCCGGGTCCCACAACCGCCAGCTCGCCGAGGCCGCCGTCAAGATCGCCCCCGAGGGCACCGAGGTCCAGCTCTTCGAGGGCCTCGCCGACGTGCCGTTCTACAACGAGGACATCGACGTGGAGGGGGCCGTCCCGGCGGCCGCCACCGAGCTGCGCGAGGCCGCGGCGGCCGCCGACGCCCTCCTGCTCTTCACGCCCGAGTACAACGGCACCATCCCGGCCGTGCTGAAGAACGCCATCGACTGGCTGTCGCGCCCGTACGGCTCCGGTGCGATCGTCGGCAAGCGGGTCGCCGTGGTCGGCACCGCGTTCGGCCAGTACGGCGGCGTGTGGGCGCAGGACGAGACCCGCAAGGCCGCCGGCATCGCCGGTGGTGCGGTCCTGGAGGACGTCAAGCTCTCCATTCCGGGCTCCATGACGCGCTTCGCCACCACGCACCCGGTCGAGGACGCCGAGGTCACCACCGCCCTGACCGAGGTCATCCAGCGCCTGGCCGAGACTCCGGCCGCTGTCTGACCGGGGACTCCGGGACACCGGGCCGGGATTTCGGGACACCGGCTCCGGGACCCGGAGCCCGGGGACCCCGGGCTCCTTCCTTCAGGCCTCCGTCGCGCGCTCAGCGCTTCGGGGGCCTGACCCATCCCTTCTTGACCAGCTGGTCGCAGTGCCACTTGCCGTAGTGCTGGCTCTCCCCGCGCTTCTTCGTGGCCTTGATGCAGTCCGCATAGGGGAAGGGCGGTTTGTCGGACGGCGCGGGCGCGTACGCAGCGGACGGGGCCGCGGGAGCAGACGGCGCGGCCGCAGCGGGTGCGGCCAGAATGCCGACCATGACGGCCGCGGCCAGCACGAGTTTCATCCGACCCACAATTACCCTCCGCCTTCTTGTTCTTCTCGTTTCTCACATCCGGTTCGCACCGGTTTCGTGCAGGAGCACGTGCACCGCTCAACGAGCCGGGATGCCGAGGGAAACGCTCCTTTTCGGCTGGTTCACCCCGAGGGCCGCGTCCGTCCGCGCGGTCACGCGGCGGAACGGGCGATCCGAGCGCTCAGAGCGGGAGATCCGTGCGTTCAGAGCGGGTGGTCCGAACCCTCGGAGCGGGCTGTACCGGCGTCCAGAGCGGCGCAGAGCCAGTCGTGGGCGGCACCGGGCGTGGGCTGCGACGGGCCGGTCAGCTCGGCGGTGAGCTGCCAATAGCGGTCGATGCGGGGATCCGCGGCCAGCATGCCTCCGAGCGCGCGGCGGAAGGCGGGAGTGTCGCGCGCGCCGCACGAGCGGGCGTAGGCCGCGACGAAGCAGTCGAGCGCCTCGCCGTCGTGCGGCGGCCGCTGGGCGCGCAGCTCGGGCGACGCCAGGGCGTACGCCTCGCCGAGGCCCTCGTACAGCATCGCCGGGCGGTAGCCGCTGCCGGACTTGTGCGCTGCGGGCTGACCGTCGGCGCCCGGCGTCGGGGGGCAGGGGCGGGAGACGAAGGCGTGCAGCCGGGCGAAGGCCAGGACCTGCGCCGGAGTCGGGTCCGCGGGCGGCTGCGGAACCGCCTGTTCGAGGATCGAGGAGACCAGCCGGGCCGGGAGCCGCGGGGGCAGCCAGCCCCGCCAGAAACGGGTCAGGGCGTCCGTACCGGGCGGGGCGGACACGGCGCCGACCAGCCGCAGCCGGTCGGCGCGCTCCCCGGCGGAGCAGTCCCGCAGCAGGTGCAGGGCCGCCTCCCGCCAGCGCAGGGCGGCGAGCTGCGAGCCGAGCTCCCTGAGCTGTCCCGCGATGACGTCCTCCAGGACGTCCTCCCGCTCGAGGACGCGGCCCACGTCCGGGACCGGCAGGTCGAGTGTGCGCAGGGAGCGGATCAGCCGCAGGCGGTCGAGCGCTTCGGGACCGTACCGCCGGTGGCCGCCGGCGCTGCGGCCCGCCTCGGGCAGCAGGCCGCGGTCCGAGTAGAAGCGGACGGTCTTGACGGTGACGCCCGCGCGTTCGGCGAGCTCCCCGATGCTCCACATGCCGTCAGGTATCACGGCTTGAACCTCCCCCAGCTGGAACTTTTACCGTACCGGCGAGCGCGGACGGCCCCTCGGGGCGGGCCCGCGGACCGAGCCGTACGAGGAGGAGACCATGACGGCATTCGTCCTGGTGCCGGGAGCCCACACCGGTGGCTGGATCTGGGAAGAGGTCGCGGACCGGCTGCGGGAATCGGGGGCGGAGGCCCGTCCCGTAACGCTGGCGGGCATGGGGGAGCGGCGCCACGACGGGGTGGTCGCCGGCCGGGAGGGACAAGAGGCCCAGGAGAACCAGAGGGACCAGAAGGGCCAGGAGGCTGCGGAGGCCCTGGAGTCTCCGGCGACTCTGGAGACCCACATCCGGGAACTCGTGCGGCTGATCGACGAGATGGACGCCCCGGAGGTGGTGCTGGTCGGGCACTGCTACGGCGTCCACCCGGTGCTCGGCGCCGCCGCGCGGCGCCCGGAACGGGTCGCCCGGATCGTCTACGTGGACACGGGTGTGCCCCAGGACGGTGCCCCGGCCCTGGAGCTGATACCGGATCAGGTGGTCCGCGACGGGCTGCGGCGCCGGGCCGGGGAGGCCGGGGGCGGCGGGCAGCTCTCCCCGCCGGCGCCCGGCGAGTGGCAGCGGTGGGGCAGCGTCACCGGCATTCCCGCGGACGCGCTGGACCGGCTGACCGGCCTCGCCGCGCCGCAGCCGCTGGGAACGCTCACGCAGCCGCTCCGGGTGCCGGGGGAAGCGGTCGCCGGCCTGCCGACCACCGGAGTTCTCTGCACCGCCAACGGGTCGAGCATCGCCCTGATCGAGTCGCTCGTGAGAATGGGCGACCCGCGCCTCACGGCACTCGTCCACCCGCGGATCGGCTTCTTCGAACTCGGCACCGGGCACTGGCCGATGCTCTCCGCCCCCGGAGAGCTGGCCGCGGTGCTGCTCCGCGCCGCCGCGGACGAAGGGCACCGGCTGTCCGCGCAGGCGGACGAGCAGCCGGACTTCCTGCGGCCCTTCGCCCTGGACGTGCCGGAGCAGCGCCGCGAGCGGGTGGGCCGGGTCGACCTCCACCTGCCCGCGTCCGGTGGCCCGCACCCCGCCGTCGTCTTCGTGCACGGCGGCCCGGTGCCCGCCGATCAGCGGCCCACCCCGCGCGACTGGCCGTTCTACGCGGGCTACGGTCGGTACGCGGCGAGCCTGGGAGCGGTCGGCGCGGTGCTCGACCACCGGCTGCACGACCTCGCCGACTACGAGCGCGCCGCGGAGGACCTCGCGGACGCGGTCCGGCTGGTACGAGCCGATCCGCGCGTCGACGGTGACCGCGTCGCGCTGTGGTTCTTCTCCGGCGGCGGGCTGCTGTCGGCGGACTGGCTCGCGGCGCCCCCGCCGTGGCTGCGGTGCGTGGCGGCGAACTACCCCGTCCTCGCACCGCTGCCGAACTGGGGGCTCACCCGCTCCCGGTTCCGGCCGGCGGCCGCGGTGCGCACGGCGGGGCGTCTGCCGGTCGTGCTGACCCGGGCGGGGCTGGACTTCGCGGAGATCACGGCGACGATCGAGGAATTCCTCACCGCCGCCGAGGACTGCGAGGCCGCGGTCGAGGTGATCGACGTCCCGGACGGCCACCACGGCTTCGAGACGATCGACCACACCGAACAGACCCGCCGGGCCGTGGAACGCGCGATGCGATCCGTGCTGGGACACCTGGGACAGCACCTGGGGCCCCTGCGGGAGTCATGACCGCCGGGCGGCCGCCCAGGCCCCGGCGAACCGCCTGACCGACCCGAACCGCTCCCCGGGATCCTCCCGGGTGGCCCGCTCCACGACCGCGAGCTGAGCCCGGCTGCCGCGCCAGGCGCGCTCGGCATCACCGGCGTCGAGGAGCAGCCGCGCGGCGCGTCCCAGGGTGAAGACCGTGGTGCGGATGTCGATGGTGGCACCGCGGACGAACTCCTCGGGCGCCATGAACCGCCGTGAACCCGGCAGCCGCTCCTCCTCCAGGACGAACGGCCCCGGGCGGTACTCGTCGAGGTCGATCAGGTGCACGGTGCCGGCGGCGAAGTCGTAGAGCAGCGAGCCGTCGTAGAAGTCCACGGCGACGTGGCCCGCGTCCTCCACCGCGAGGTGCGCGTCCAGGATCCGGTCGAAGGCTCGCATGACGAGGGGGAGGGGCAACGCCCGGAAGCGTGCCATGGGGCTGCCGGGGGCGGTGCGGTCCGTGGTCCCGTGCGCGGTGGAATGGTAGAGAACCTCCCCCTCGCGCCACGGCATGACCACGGCCCGGCTGCCGTGTACGGAGATGCGGTGGACCTGCGGGACGATCGCCGGATGCCGCACGGCCCGGTGAAAGGCCCAGGCCCGCTCGAGGGACCGCCGCGCGCCGTCGGTGACCGCCTCCTTGACGAACCAGCGCTCCCCGTCGGGAAGGCGGACTCCGTAGGACACGCATCCGGAGTCCTGGTCCCGGAAGGCGGTGAAGATCCTGCCGACGCGGCGGAGATGAGACTCCACGGATGCGGATGCGGATGCGGATGCGGTTGTGGTCGCGGCCGTGTCCAGTAACGGGTGGGGAGGCATGCCGGCATCGTGCCACTTCGTCGTCGGCGCCGGCGGGCAGCACGGCGGTACGCCCCCTCCGCCGGCGGTGGGGGCGTATCGGGGCCGAGGCGGGCGGCCGATCGGCTTGGCGGGTTATGCGGCTTATTCGACGACGAGCTCGACGGGGATGTTGCCGCGGGTGGCCTTGGAGTACGGGCAGACCTGGTGGGCCTGCTCCACGAGGCGGGTGCCCGTCTCGCCGGCGAGGCTGTCGGGGAGCTCGACGCGGAGGACGACGGACAGGCCGAAGCCGGTGTCGTCCTTGCCGATGGCCACCTCGGCGGTGACGGAGACGTCCTTCGTGTCGACCTTCGCCTCGCGGCCGACCAGGCCGAGGGCGCTCGCGAAGCAGGCGGCGTAGCCCGCGGCGAAGAGCTGCTCCGGGTTCGTCCCTTGGCCGCTGCCGCCGAGCGCGGGAGGCATGGCCAGCGCGAGGTCGAGCCGGCCGTCCGAGCTCACGGCCCGGCCTTCGCGGCCGTTGGCGGTGGCGACGGCGGTGTAGAGCGCGTCCATGGGAGCTCCTTCGGTTGGTTCCTGCACGCGTGTGCGCGTTCTTGCACGGAGGTAACGTTCCGCACGGCAAGAGCATCGCACACAACTGAGTTGTGCACAATTAAATGTGGTGCGGGATACCCTGGAGCCATGACCGCCCCGCCCTTCCCCCTCCCGGACGACGCGGAGCTCCTCCGCCTCGACCACCAGATCTGCTTCTCGCTGCACGCCGCGGCCCGCGCCTTCGGCGGCGTCTACCGCGACGCCCTCAAGGACCTCGGCCTCACGTACCCGCAGTACCTGGCCATGCTCGTCCTCTGGGAGGAGCCCGGCCCGCTCCCCGTCAAGGCCATCGGCGAACGGCTCCGGCTCGACTCCGGCACGCTCTCCCCGCTGCTCAAGCGGCTCGAAGCGGCCGGCCTGGTGGTGCGCGAGCGCAGCACGGAGGACGAGCGCTCGGTCGTGGTCCGCCTCACGGAGGCCGGTGCGGAGCTGCGCGGGCGCGCGCTGCCCGTGCCCCGCCGGATCGTCACCGCGACCGGTCTGTCCCTGGACGACGCCCTCACCCTGCGCGGGCTCCTGGAGCGGCTCACCGAGAACCTCGACGCGACACAGGCCGGGGAGCGGTGACCGGCCGCGCCATACCCGGAACGCCCGGATGATCCGCTTATCGTGACCGTATGCGTGAGCCCATGGGTGAAGAGAGCGGACCTGCCCACGCACCCCGGGCCCGTAGCCGCCTGCAGGAATTCCGCCACTCGCCGTTCTTCCCGGCCACCGTGCTCCTGCTCATCCTGGCCGCGGCCGCCGGCCTCTTCGCCGGCTCGTACACCTACGCCATGGCCAACCCGACACCGCACAACATTCCCACCGCCGTCACCGGCGTCCCCGCCCCCGAGATCAAGCGGGCCGAATTCGTCCAGGGCATGGAACAGGCGCTCGGTGCCGAGCTCCGGCTGCGCCACTTCGCCACCTACCGGGACGCCCGGAACGCCGTCGACGACCAGCAGGTCTACGCCATCCTCCAGGACCGTCCCCACTCCGCCGCGCTGGACGTCTCCGGAGCCTCCGGCGCGACCGTCGCACAACTGCTGACCGAAACCGCGCCCCAGGTCGGCAAGGCCATCGGCGTGCCCGTGACCGTCAAGGACGTCATTCCCCTGCAAAAGGGTGACCCGCGCGGTCTCGCGCTTTTCTACGTCAGCCTCGCCGCGATCATCATCGGATTCGTCGGCGCCATTCAGCTGGGCGTGCACGCCTCCGCACTCAATCCGGCCGAGCGCATCGCCTTCACCGCCGGGTATTCCGTACTGGGCGGCTTCACCATCGCTGCCGTCGTGGACTGGGGACTGGGCGCCGTCAGACTGCCGTTCGGGGAATCGTGGCTGATCCTCGCGCTGACGATGTTCACCTCGGGCATGGTCTACACGATGTTCCACGCCTTGTTCGGGCGCTGGGCGATGCTGCCCACGTGGGGGCTGATGGTCCTGCTCGGCAATCCCTCCTCCGGCGGGGCCGTGTCCTGGCCCCTGTTGCCCTCCCTTCTCGGCGAGATCGGCCGCTGGCTGCCGCCCGGAGCCTCGGTGAACGCCCAGCACACGGCCGTGTACTTCCGGGGCCACCAGCACGCCTTCCCGTTCGTCGTCCTCGCCGGCTGGGCCGCCGTCTCGTGCACCGTGTTCTGGATCTGGCGCCACCGCCACCCCGGCGGACGGGACACGGGCGCCGCCGACCCCGCATAAGGGTCCGCGCGGCGTGAGCGGACATCCGCACCTGGTGACGGAATGGGCCGCAGCGTGTGAGGCGGCTCATGAGGCCTGGGTCACTTACGAATTCCTTTAGTGATGTGTGCTGCCCGAAATAGGGGGTCCGTTCGGGGTGTTCGTGGGGGTCGATGAAAGGGGGTAGTAGGTCACAGTGCTTGTCAGGGGTTTTGGGCGCCGCTAACAATTACGGGGTCGCTGGGCGCCGTCGACCGAGAAACGGCGCTTCGTTATTGCGCCGATTCAGGGCCAGGCGGCATCCGCGATTGGAAGGTTCAGCTCAGATATGCGCTCCACCGTCTCCGCTTATACCCGTCTGCCCAAGATTCACAAGTTCTCCGTGGCCGGCATTGCCGTGACCGGTGCCGCCGTCGTCGCGGTCGCCGTTGCCCCGCATGCTTTCGCTGCCGATGCTGCCTCCTCGGCGTCGGTGAAGCCGGTGGCGTGGAGTGCTGAGGCGTTCGGTGAGACGCAGCAGGACGCGCTGGACCAGCAGACCACTGCTGCTGTGGCTGCGGCGAAGGCGGATGCGGGTAAGGCGAAGGCGGACAAGGAGCGGGCCGAGAAGCAGGCCGCCAACCGTTCCACCGAGCGCAAGGCCCTTGCGGCCAAGCCCGCCGCCCCGGCGAAGAAGGCTGCTCCGGCGAAGAAGGCCGCCCCGGCCGCTCCCGCTGCCCCGGCTGCCCCCGCGAAGAAGGCCTACGGCAACAACGTCGATGGCTGGATCAGCGAGGCGATGGACATTCTGCGGGCCAAGGGCATCCCGGCCTCCTACGACGGCATCAAGCGCAATGTGATGCGTGAGTCGACCGGTAACCCGCGTGCGATCAATGACTGGGACGTCAACGCCGTCAACGGTGTGCCGTCGAAGGGTCTGCTGCAGATGATCGACCCGACGTTCAAGGCGTACCACGTCGAGGGCACCTCCTGGGACATCTACGACCCGGTCGCCAACATCACCGCCGCCTGCAACTACGCGGCCGACAAGTACGGCTCCATGGACAACGTGAACTCCGCGTACTGATCCACAGCGGCCAGTAGATCAAACACCGCGAGGGCGGTGGCACCCCTGATCAAGGGGCGCCACCGCCCTCGCGCATATGTACAGGGGTCACCGGGGCCCGATAGGAATGGACGGCCCCGGATGTGGCATGCGATGGACAGATGACGCAAGAAGAACGCGGAGGGACACGATGTCACAGAACGCCCTGCCCCTGACGAAAGCAACAACGGCCACCACGGCCGCGGCGATAGCAATGGCGACCGCGGCCGTCCTCGGCACCGCGGGCGCCGCCCCCGCCGCTCAGTCGGCCGCCGAGTCCACGCCGACCTGCGACGTCTCCGGCCTGCGGGCCACGCTGAACGACAAGGGCGGCCACCAGGTCGGCATGTCCCACGAGGGAACCGTGCTGGTGCTGACGAACACGTCCGCCCGCACCTGCGCCCTGCGCGGCTACCCCGGCCTGCAACTCGAGGACGCCCACCACAAGGCCGTTGCGACGAACACCAAGTGGGGAAGCACGTACTTCATCCCCGACCCCGGCAAGAGCACGCTCCTGCTGCGGCCCGGCGGCTCGGCGGAGGCCGCCCTCGCCTGGGCCCACGCCGATGCCCCGCGCATGGTGCAGGCCGGCTACCTGCAGGTCACGCCCCCGGCCTCCCGCGGTCACCTGACCATCCCGTTCGACAAGACGGTCACGAACGGCGACCTGTCCGTCACCGCTTTCGCGCACAGCATCGACGTCTCCTGAATTGCGGAGCCGCGCGCCCGAGCCGTAGGCCTGGTGCCCCGGACCGGTCACCACAGCCGCGCCGGCCACGCCGAAGGTTGGAAAGGGAACCCGTTCGGCGTAATGCGCAATGCGCTGTCCGGGGTAGGTGACTGGTGGTACCCGCTCGGTAACCGCGGCTCCCCGGGAGCCGCAAACGCCCGCCTTCGCGAGCGCCCGCCCGGCGTACCGCACCAGGGGGCGAGATGAGCACACCCGCAGCGATCCGCATTCTGCGCAGCGCCGATCTGATGGATCTTTCCTTCGGCTTTCCCGGGTTGCGGCTCGACGAGACGGCGGGGAGGCGGCGGCTGGTCCGCGCGGATCCGCAGCGGGACGGTCTGCTCGTCGTCACGCTCGGCCCGCAGCACGTGGTGGAGCACGCTTTCAGCGATCAAGCGCCGGGTGAACCCCGGGATCTGCCGGTCGACTCCCGCATCAGCGGCCGGAGCGTGCTGGTCTTCGAAGTCGGACCGCAGGACTCCGTCGACTACACCGAGGACGGGCTGCTCGGTGCCATGGGCCGGCTGCCGCTGCGCGTCGTCGACGCGGCCCGCGAAACCGGCCGTCCCCTGGCCGTGACCGTCAGGCCCGCCGGGGCTCCGACCGGCGACGGTGACGGCGAGGACGAAGGCGCCGGCGGTCACGACTCCACGGCCAGGGCCTTGGCCCTCGTACGCCTGCTGCGCACGACCGCGGAACTCGCCGCGCGCTACGGACTCCGGCCCACCCTCGAAGCCGCTGCCGCGGCGGGGGCGGTGATCGAGACGTCCGAGCCCGGACCCGGCACTCCCACCCCCGCCGACACGGCAGCAGTCGCAGGCCCCCAGGATCCCCTCGCCGACCCCGACCACCCCGCCACCGGCATCGAACTGCCCTACCGCCTCTACCTCTCGCCCTCCCAGAACGGCCGCTGGATCCACCGCGGGGCGGTCGCCGAGCCCGGCCCGGGCGAGCGCGTCGAGCTGTGGCACACGCGCCTGGACGGCACCAAGGTGCGCGCCGTGTGGGACAGGGAGGGCGGCCGGGGGCCCGGCCCCGCCGAACCTCCGCCCTTCCGGCAGGCGCTCCTGCCGGAGGACCGGCAAGACATCGTCGACCTCACCGCCAACGCGGCCCTCATCAGGCCCGGCGGACAGCCCTACGTCCCCAAGCCCGTCGACGTGGCCGTCCTGATGCTCTCGGCCGTCGGCGGCTGGCTGGACAGCCTCGGGACCTGGCCCGAACGCCCCGTGGGCATTTCGCTCTCGGAATGGCGCAACCGCACGACGATGGGGCGCGACCACTACGTCCGGGTGATGCGGGAGGGATTCCTGTGCCCGTTCGGGCACAAGGCGGTCCTCGTCACCGTCACCGAGCGCAAATTCGCCGACCCGCGCGCCGCCTATCTGATCCAGCGGGAATTCGTCGTGGTCCGCGAGCCCCTGCGCACGTACGACCCCACGATTCCGCTGCCGGCCAGTGCCGATCCGGCCGGCGATCTGACCAATGTGCTGTTCCCGTTCCGGAGCGTGCGCATCGACACGGTGGTGACGCCGGACCTCATCCCGCCGCTGCCCGGCGAGCGGCAGAAGTTCTTCCCCAGGACACCGTCCGAAGACCCGTTCCGGTTCAAGGTCACCGCGGTGGACCACAGCGGCCGGATCGTCGAATTCCGCACCCCGCTGCGATTCCTCGACGAGGCCAAGGCGTCCGGCACCGAACTCGCCCGCGCCGTGGGCGAGTACAACGACCTGGACCACAGCCCGCCGACGGCCGCCACCGCTGCCGCGGCCGTCGAGGTCCCCACCCTCACCGGCGCCGACCTGCTCGGGCAGACCGTGGCGCTCGCACCCACGGAACGCCCCGGCGACACCAGCCTCGACGTGGCGCAGATGGTGTGGGGCATGGCGGCGCCGCCCGCCCTCGCCGACCCCGGCCCGGCCGATCCGGCCCGGTCGAAGAACGCCCGGTTCGTCCCGCAGCTCCGGTGGGCCTACGCCACCGTGCCCGCGGTCAAAGCACTCACAGGCGCGGACACCACCGTGCCCGTGGCCTACGCCAAGCGCTACGCCCTCTCCGGCTTCGCGCAGGCCGCCGATCCCGTCCGCCTGCCCAACAAGGGCCAGGTCTTCCTCAGCCTGCTCACGCCCGCCGGCAATCCGCTCGCGATGGACTTCCAGCGGCAGAGCGACCGTGCGGGCGGGCTCTCGGCACCCAGCATCGCCGTAGCGGGACTGTCGCGCCTGACGGGACCCGTCTCCGGCGTCGCGGACGCCCTCCACACGGATCCGCTGGAGCTCATCGCGAACGGCACCTTCCAGCCGGACAAGTTCTTCCGTCCGCTGGACGTCCTGGATCAGATCGGCCCCAACCTGCTCGGCCTGATCCCGCTCGCGAAGGTGATCAGGCTGGTCGACGGCCTGGACAAGCCCCTGAAGGTGCCGAACTTCTTCACCGAGACCATCACCGCGGTCACCGGCTTCCTCTCCGACCTGCGGCGCGTCCGTGAGCTGATCACCCACGAGATCGACCGCTACCCGGCCGCCGCGCGCCGCGTCACCGACACCGCGGAGACGTTCGTCAGGACCGTCGGCGACTTCATCGAGCAGCGGCTCCCGGGACGCACCACGCCCCCCACCACCTCGATGCAGGACGTCGACAACGCCTTCAACGCCTTCGCCGCCGCCCTGACCGACCTCCTCGCCGCCCTGCCGGCCGACGCCGACCCCGGCGTACGGGCCCTGCTGATCCGCGTCCGGCAGCAGGTCGCGACCTGGACCACCGCCGCCGGACAGGCCCTCGCCCTCCGCGACGCCGTGGAGAGGGCGGCCCTGGGCGCCAGGCTCCCCGAGACCGTCAACGCCCGGCTGGAGTGGAACCCGGGGATCCAGCAGTTCCCGGCGGACGACCCCGTCTTCGTACCGGAACCCGACGGCCGCTTCTCGATCGTCGTCGACGTGCGCGGATCGCTGCGCTCCGACCTGACCGCCGGCGCGGACATCACGTGCAGCCTGGAGAAGTTCAGCCTCCTGCTGATCCCCCCGCCGTTCCAGGTCCTGAAACTGGCCTTCCGGCACGTCCGCTTCAGCATGCGCGCCGGCCGGAAACCCGACATCGACGTCGTCCTCGGGAGCGTCGACTTCACCGGGCCCCTCTCCTTCGTCCAGACCCTCCGCCGGCTCATCCCCGTCGACGGCTTCAGCGACCCGCCGGGCATCGAGGTCACCCCCTCGGGCATCACCGCCCGCTACGCCCTGCCGCTGCCCAACCTCGCCATCGGCGTGTTCAGCCTGGAGAACCTGCGCCTGGGCGCCTACCTCGACCTGCCCTTCATCGGCCGCTCGGTGGAGATCGGCTTCTTCTTCTGCACCCGCCAGGCCCCCTTCCGGCTCACCGTCTCCCTCCTCGGCGGCGGAGGCTTCTTCGGCATCGTGCTGACGCCCCAGCGGGTGGCCGTACTGGAAGGATCCCTGGAATTCGGCGCCGCCCTGTCGATGAACTTCGGGGTGGCCAGCGGCAGCCTGTCGGTGATGGCGGGCATCTACTACCGCCTGGAGCCCGGTTCGGGCGAGTCCCGGCTGACGGGCTACTTCCGGGCCCGGGGCGAGGTCGACATCCTCGGCATCGTCTCCCTCTCGATCGAAATCTGCCTCGAGCTCACCTTCGAGCTGCCGAACACGGTCTCCGGGCGGGCCCGCATCTCCGTCAGCATCCACATCGGCTTCTGGTCGCAGTCGGTCACGATCGAGTGCGAGAAGCGCTTCGTGGGCTCGGGAAACTCCCTGACCCCGCTGAGCGGCCCGGCCGCCGCGGACGGGGCGACGGGGCCGGAGGCCGGCGCCGGCCGGCCGGTCACCTTCGCCGAAATGATGGCGCCCTACCCCGACCCGGTCACCGGCGTCCGGCGCGACCCCGTCGCCGAGTACTGCACCGCCTTCGCGGAAGTGAGCTGAGCCATGCCCGAGACGATCCGGTGGACCGTACTGCCCGACGGACCGGCGGCCGACGGGAAGCTCCGGCTGACCGTCCTGGTCAGCCCGCGCCTGACCGGAGGCGACACCCTCAAGTCCTTCCCGGGCTTCAAGGACTGGCCGAAGACCCTGCGCGACTACGCGGCCGCCCTCCAAGTGGAGTTCAAGGGCCCCGGCGGCTCCGTGACCGTGCCCACGCAGCCGCAGACCGGCCGCTTCCCGCCGGCCGACAGCGCCCTGTGGCCGCAGCTGTTCGGCCCCGAGACGAAGGTGAGCCCGCCGGCCGGAGCCCTCGCCGTCGCCCCCGCCGGGCCGCCCACCCTGCGCTCCTTCCCCAGCAGGGCCGTCCACGAGCAGATCAGCGCGCTGTACGAAGCGGCGGTGACCGCCACGGCCCACCGCCGGGCCTTCCCGGGCACCGGCTCCGAACCGCAACTCGGCGCCGCCGGGGCCTCGGCCGCACCGGCCGCCGAGACCCCGGGCAGCTGGGACCACCCCCGGACGCAGGACCTCGGCACCAACCTCACCGGAACCATCCGCGCCTTCTCGCGCGACGTGGCCGGCAGCTACGCCCGGCTCGACCGGCTGATCCACGGGACGCCGGGCGGCGGAACCACCGGCGACGGCGGCCCGCACGCCGCCCGGGACACGAACCCGCACGCGGGCCAGGACGCGAGCCCGCACGCCGTAACGGACGCGAACCCGTACAGGCCGCTCCACATCGACCGCACCCGGCCGGACTACAAGAACGACCACGCGCTGCTCGGCCTCGCCGAGATGTACCGCTTCTACGACCGCGCCACCCCCGCACGGCCCGCCGTACCACCGGCCCGGCAGGACGAGCAAACCTCCGCCGAGCCGCCCCCTCCGCCACCGCCCGCCCCGCCCGATCTCGACTTCCACGCGGCCTGCGCCCTCCTCGCCGACTACCCCGAACTCCTGCGCCGCTTCGGCCTGGCCCTCGACCTCCTGGTCACACCCCCGCCCGGGCTGGCCGACCAGTGGCAGGCCCGGGTCTCCTTCACCGCCGCCCAGGGGCAGCTCAACACCGACCCGGGCCTGCGCCCCTGGACGGCGCTGCGGTACGCCGAAGGCCGGCGCTTCGAGGCGTACGCGGCCGACGACGGGCTTTACGGCCACCGGATGCTCCGGCTGGGCGCCGACGAGGTGCACACCCTCGACCTCGACGTGGACGGCGCCGCGATGAAGTACGTGGAGTTCTCCCGCATCGTCGACCAGGTGCTGACCGGCACGGGCGAGCCGGGCCACGCCACGTCCGGCGAGCCCACCGCGCTGCCGGCCCTGCACGGCGCCGGCCTCACCGTCCTCTACGAGGGCCGTGACGCCTCGCTCGCCGACCAGATGGAGGCCGACGCCCGCCACACGGCCGGAGTCGGCCCCGACGGCCGCCCGGTCGAGGCGGCGGTCCTCGACGCAGCCCACCTCGTGCGCGGCTACCGCGTCGACGTCGGCGTCGTCGATGCCACGACCGGCCGCGTCACCGCCTGGTTCCCGCTCTGCGCCCGCACCGGTGACTACGCCGTCAGGCCGCCCGGCAAGCCCCCCGTCCCCCTCGCGGCGGGACCCGACGAGGGCCACGTCAAAGCCACCGCCGTGACCGGCGACAAGACCGGCGCCAACCAGCTCTTCGTCCACCAGGCCCTGTTCGGCTGGCACGGCTGGAGCCTGGCCGCGCCACCGCCCGGCCGGACGATCGGCGCCGACAACCAGCCCCAGGTGCCCGACCCCGAGGTCTCGGACCGCTTCCCGCTGGCCGCCAGGTTCCGGCCGGCCCCGGGCAGCCTGCCCGCGCTGCGCTACGGCCGCACCTACCGGCTGCGCGCCCGCCTGACCGACCTCGCCGGCAACAGCCTCGCACCCGGCGCCCCGGCCGTCGAAGGCACCGCGACCGATCCCGTCACCTACGCCCGGTGGGAACCCGTCCCGCCCCCTGCGATCGTGCCGAAGTGGCCCTTCCTGGAAGGCGAGTCCGAGCCGCGCCTGGTGATCCGCAGCACCGTCGACGAGCACGGGGCACCCATGTCCCCGCTGGAGTGGGCGACGCGAAGGAACGGCGAAGTGCCCGACCACGGCCGGGGGGACCCCCTCGACGGCCCCGACCGGCGCTACCGCTCCTTCGACGAACGGCACCTCAGCCCGCCCAAGTCCTCGCTGCTCATGGCCGAACAGCACGGGCAGTACGACGGCGTCTTCGGCCCCGGCAAACCGGACTCCGTCCGCGCCGAGTACTTCGCCGCCGCCTCCCGCGAGGACGGCACCTACCTCGACACCGTGGTCCGCCTCGCCGAGAACCCGCACCTCAGCCGCGACCTGAAGGCCGGCCACGCCATCCACGTCGTCAAGCACAACCCGCACGACACATCGCCGCCCACCGAGCTCCCCGTGGCGCGCGGCAGCGGCCTCCGGCAGGGCGAGTATGTCATCCACACCGCCGATCAGCTGCTCCTGCCCTACCTGCCCGACGTCCTCGCGCGCGGCGTCTCGCTGCGCGGGCTGCCGGGCGCGCGGCCCAACGAGACGTACGACTTCACCGGGCCCTGGCCGCAGGCGCGGCCCCTGCGGCTGAGGATCGAGGAGGGCGACGGCCCGCCGTCCCCGCCGGTCAACGGCGTCATCACCGTCTTCCTGCCCAAAGGCCGGACCGCGACCGTCCGCATGAGCTGCCGGGTCGACGCCGCGGACCTCGGCCTCTTCCGCGTCTGGCGGCTCCTGACCGGATCGGCGCTGTGGAACGACCCCGTACGGCTGCCGCAGCAGAAGAAGGACGAGCTCACCGCCGCGGCCGCCGCCGGCGAGAACTGGATGATCACGCCATGGGTGGACGTCACCCTCGTACACGCCGTGGAACGGCCGCTGGAGCCCCCGGTGCTGGGGGACCTGACGTTCGCCCGCGAGCCCGGGGGGACCTCCGCCGGGATCTCCGGTTCCCTCCGCACGCACGCCGGGAGCACCGGGCGGATCGACCTCGACGCGACGTGGACTGAGTGGCACGACGACGTCACCGAGCCGGAGCCCCGGCGGATCACCGGGCACGACCACGCCGCCGAGACGACACTGGAGCCCTTCGAGAACGACATCCGGCTCGGCGGCTTCCGGCACGAGATCCGCCACGAGTTCCGCGACACCCGGCACCGCAACGTCACCTACACCCCGACCGCGACCACCCGCTTCCGGGAGTACTTCCACCCGGCGATCACCGACCGGGCCGAGCTGATCACCAGCCGGGGCCCGGGCAGCGCGGGCCCCTCCGGCAACGGATGGCCCGTGCCCAGCAGCCGCCGCCCCGAACCGCCCGAGATCAGCCACCTCGTGCCGACGTTCGGCCGGCAGCGCAGCGTCGACCACGCACTCCACCAGGTCACCCGGACCCGCCGGCACGCCGGGGTCCGCGTCTACCTCAAACGCCCCTGGTTCTCCTCGGGCGACGACGAACTCCTCGCCGTCGTCCTCGACCCGGGCAGCCACCTGCCGGCCGAACTGGTGACCCGCTGCGGCACCGACCCCGTATGGGCCGACGACGCCGTCCTGCCCCGCCTGAGGCCGGGCAACTTCCCGAACGCCGCACGGACCGCCGAGGGCGTGCTCGCCGAAAACGTGGGCGACGCGCCCGTGAGCGTGCCGCTGGCGCTCTTCCCGCCCGCGTTCGACAGCAGGCTGGGGCTCTGGTCCTGCGACATCGACGTGGACCTCGGCGACCTGGCCGACAGCCCCGCCTACTTCCCGTACGTGCGCTTCGCCCTCGCCCGCTACCAGCCCTTCTCCCTCGACCCGCTGCACCTGTCGAAGGTCGCCCTCTCGGATTTCGTCCAGCTGCTGCCCGACCGGACCGTCACCGCCGCCATGGCGCCCGGCAACCGGATCCACCTCGAACTGAGCGGACCGGCCGCCTCCAACGCCCTCGGCCGACTCGCGGGCACGGGCCGGGCCGCGATGGCGGCGAGCCGCCGCGTCCTCGCCACGGTGCAGAAACGCGCCCGCGGCGCCGGCGACCTGGAGTGGTCGGCCGCCGGACCGGCCGTGGAACTGACCTGCGCCGAGCGCGGCACCGGGTTCGTGTGGGCCGGCGACCTGACCCCGCCGGCCACGGCCCTGCTCACCGACTACCGCCTCCTGATCGAGGAACACGAGACCTACCTCACCGACCGGGCCACGGCCACCGGCACCCTCACGGCCGGCGGCGCCGAGCACCCGGTGGCGCGCCGGCTCGTCCACGCCGACTACTTCGGCCTGACCGTGACGCTGCTGGGCCGCATCGTCCTGGAGGAGTGAACGCCTGACCGCCGGCCCGTAGGCGGTGGGGTGAGACCCTTGGCAGCAACCGCCCTTGGTGGGAGTGAGTGCACGGTCACCCTGGGTGCCGGATTTGCCGAATAAGTTGATCAATGACATTTTCGTTCCGTTTGCGGCAATGTCTGACGGGCAGCCTGGCAGCGGGCGTTCCGGCGATGCGCGGGGGAGTGCGGTAGTGATGGGGCATCAGTTGCGGGTCGGTGCGGGCGTGGCGCTGGTGTGTGCGGCCGGCCTGGCACTGGCGGGCTGCGGCGGGGGCGGCTCGGACGAGGCGGGCGGCGCCGGCGGCTCCAAGTCGCCCGCCCGGACCGCGTCCCCTTCCCGGCCGGCGCCGGGGAACGGGAAGGGCAGCGGCGGCGGTGACGTCCTGCCGGGCCTGCCGTCGGCGGGCGAGGCGCGGAAGCAGCTCTCCGGGCTGACGGTCGCCAAGCCCCGCCCGATGACCGGCTACAGCCGCGACAAGTTCCCCCACTGGGCCCAGCAGGGCAACAAGTGCGACACGCGCGAGACGACCCTGGAGCGCGACGGCCGGGGCGTGAAGCGCGACGACCAGTGCCGCGCGGTGTCCGGCACGTGGCAGAGCCTCTACGACGGCAAGACCTTCTCCGCCGCTTCCCAGGTCGACATCGACCACATCGTGCCGCTGGCCAACGCCTGGCGCTCGGGCGCGGACCAGTGGACCACCGACCGGCGCAAGGCATTCGCCAACGACCTCACCCACCCGCAGGTGCTGACCGTCTCGGCGGCGTCGAACCGCAGCAAGGGCGACCAGAGCCCCGACCAGTGGCAGCCCCCGGCCAAGACCGCCTGGTGCGTCTACGGCCGGGCCTGGACCTCCGTGAAGTCCACCTACGGGCTGACCGTCACCGAGGACGAGAAGAAGATGCTCAACACCATGCTGGACACCTGTACCTCGTGACCTCACGCGGCCGGCCGGCGGCACCGGCCGTCATATGACCTCCCGGAGGGCATTGGTGGCGCAGTGCACTTCACCACCGCCGAGGTGCGCCCAGGAGAAGTTCTCCACCCAGTGGACGCGTACGCCACCGGTGGCCAGGGCGCGCTCGGTCTCTGCGCGGAAGAGATCACGGCCGGCCACCTGCGGTCCGTGCGGGGCGGGGGCGGCGTAGTCGCGGGCGGTCAGGGACAGACCGTTGGCCAGGGCGGGGGAGAAGGCGATGTGGCGGCGCGGCAGGCCCTTGCCCGCATCGGCCCGGACGTAGAGCACCGGCAGGCGCACGATCTCCTGGGGCTTCAGCCCGGTCTCCCGCAGCAGGACCGCCAGCTGCCCGTCGATGTGGCGGGCGGCATCCGCATTGTCACCGGCCTGCTGCTCGTAGCGCAGGAACTGGTCGACGGTCGGCCGGTCACCGGCGGCCGTGCCGGCGAAGAGGTGCCGGCCGCCCTCACCCGCCCGCCGGGCCCGCTGGAGCAGTTCCACGGCTTTGCGGGGGTCGGACACGGCCAGCGTCCAGCCGCGTGCGTTGTCCGCCCGGACGACGTGGACGGTCTCGTCGGCATGGCCGACCAGCAGCCAGGACGTGTCCAGCACGACCGGGGGCTGCTGCCCCTGGGCGTTCAGCATGCCCACGAACGACGGGTCGGGGCGGCGCTCGGCGCTGCTGCCGTAGAGGATCCGGCCCCGCGGGTGGCCGGCGTACGGCGGGAGGGACTCGAAGTTGCCCGTGAAGTTCAGCAGTTCGTCGACGTTCTTCTCGCGCTGCGCGGTGGGCGTGTACTGCTGGACCACGCCCACGCCGGGTCCGCGCAGGTCGCGGAAGAGCAGCCGGCCGGCGCGGCGCAGGCTGGCCGAACGGCCGTCGGGCGACGTCCAGTAGTTGGGGGAGCGCAGCAGGATGCGCAGGATCTGCGGGCCGTGGGGCGTCGGCCTGGTGACATACCCGGGCTCGGCGATGTCCTGGCGCCAGATGTCACGCCACCACTGCGAGGTGCCGCGCTGGAACCGCAGCTCGCCCTCGGGCAGGCCGGACTCCTTCGCGGCCTTGCGCAGGGAGTCCGCGAACTCCTGCCACTGCCCCGGGGGCCGGGACGAGGCCGGGACCTCGGCGGGCTGCCCCACCCCGGGCCCCGGCGCCGCCGCGAAGACGTGCTGGGCGCGCTGCAGGTCGTGCTGGAGAAGCACCGGGGCCACCTGCAGTTCCGCCCGGGCGGAACGGGTGTCCCCGTGCTCCTCCACGGACAGCGTCACCGCTATGCGGCCGTCCCACCGCTTGCGGTCGCGGACGATGTCGCGGGCCTCCACGGCCAGCCGCACGCCGCGCCGCAGCTCCTCCGCGCCGAGCCGGCCGCCGGCCCCCAGCGAGACGTACTTCCCGCCGCGGATGACGAAGATGCGCGCGTACGGACCCTGGGCGGCGGGCAGCGCGACTCGGGCCCGGGCCTGCCCGCCCACCGCCAGGGGCGGCACGCTCAGCGGCGTGAGGTCCTTGGCGTCGTCGGCGCCGTTCACCACCTCGTCGGCGGCGTCGTTGCACGCGGCCAGCCGTTCGTCCACGGCCACGTCGAGCCGGTCCAGGTCACCGGGGCGCAGGGTGCAGCGGCGCGCGTCGTCGTCGAGATTCGGCAGCACGACCGGGCCCTCGGGCATGCGCAGTTCGGGACGGGCGGAGAGAGCAGCGGGCGGGGCAGCAGCTCGGGCACCGGCCGGGGCGACCAGCGCAGTGGCGACCGCTGTACAGGCCAGCGCGCCGGCCAGCGAAGTCCGGGTGAGCAGTGGTCTTTTCATGCCTTTACTGTCACGCCGCCGGCTGCCGTGCCGCATCGGCCACCGGGTGGAGCCCGGGTTGAATCCTTCGATGCACCCCGGGGTGGAGGCTCCTCCACTCACAGGTGGAGATCGCATCCCGCCCCGGCATCGTTCTCCCGGACGGAGCCGCTGTTCTTCCGTCCTTCTCCGGGCGGAGGCCCAGCTGGTCTTCGCGGACGATGTCCCGTCGCTCATCGGGCCCGACTGTGGAAGGAGGAGTTCACCTTCGGCAGCAGACATCCGTGCGCGTGAGAGCAGGAGCGGTCCATGGCAGAAGTGACACGGCGTGGGGTACTGGCGGGCGCGGCTGCGCTCGGCGGAACGGCCGCGGGGCTGGGAGCACCCGGCCTCGCGACCCCTGCGGCGGCCGCGACGGTCGCGGCAGCAGGCGCACGGACGGCGGCAGAAGCCGTCCCGCCGCCGCTGGGTCCCGTCACTGCCGGCCCGGATGATCTGCGCTACCGGTCACTGACGCACCGCGGATGCAACGCGCGCTTCGCCGGCACGCCGGACTACGTCCGCGTGGCCGGGTCGACGGAGCAGGTCGTCGATGCCGTGCAGCAAGCCGTGCGCGAGGGCAGGCGCATCGCCGTCCGCAGCGGCGGGCACTGCTTCGAGAACTTCGTCGACGACTCCGCCGTCCGCGTCCTCATCGACGTGTCTCCCATGACCGCCGTCTACTACGACGCCGGCCGGCGGGCGTTCGCCGTCGAGCCCGGTGCCTCGCTCGGCGAGGCGTACCGGAGACTTTTCCTCGGCTGGGGAGTGGTCATCCCGGCGGGCGCCACCGCGGAGGTCGGCGTGGGCGGGCACGTCCTCGGAGGCGGTTACGGCGCCTTGTCCCGCCGGTACGGCCTGGCCGTGGACCACCTGTACGCCGTCGAGGTCGTGGTGGTGAACAAGCGGGGCGAGGCTTCGGCCGTGGTGGCCACACGGGAGGCGGACGATCCCCACCGCGACCTGTGGTGGGCGCACACCGGCGGCGGGGGCGGCAACTTCGGCATCGTCACCCGCTACTGGTTCCGCTCTCCCGGAGCCGAGGGCTCCGATCCCGCACGGCTGCTGCCCCGCGCCCCCTCGTCCGCGCTCACCTTCAGCGCTTCGTGGTCCTGGAAGGACCTCGACAAGGCCTCCTTCACCCGGCTGGTGCGCAACCACGGGGGCTGGTACGAGCACAACAGCGCCCCCGGCTCCGCCTACGCGGGCCTGTTCAGCGTCTTCATGCTCAACGGCCGCAAGTCCGGCACCATCGACCTGGTCGGGACGCTCGACCCGACCGGATCCCGCGCCGAGCGGCTGGTGGACGACTACGTGGCCGCGGTCGGCCGCGGTGTGCGGGCAAAGCCCACCCGGAGCCGGGAGGAGCAGCCGTGGCTGCAGGCCGCCGCGAACGTGCAGGAGACCCCTCCCGCGTTCTTCAAGGCCAAGGCCGGCTATCTGCGCAAACGGTTCACGGACCGGCAGGCGGATGCCCTCCACGACCACTTGGGCGGCACGGAGGGCGGCAGGATCAGCGGTTCGGTGTGGCTCGTCTCCTACGGCGGGGAGGTCGCCACCGTGGCTCCCGACGCGACTGCGGTCGCGCAGCGGGACTCCGTCCTCAAGGCGGTCTACCTCACGGGATGGGACGACCCGCGCGACGAGGAGCGGAGCCTGTCCTGGGTGCGCGGCCTCTACCGTGCCGTGTACGCGGACACCGGCGGCGTACCGGTGCCCGGCGCCGTCAGCGACGGCTCCTTCATCAACTACCCCGACACCGACCTCGCGGACCCGGCCCTCAACACGTCCGGCACGCCGTGGCAGACGCTCTACTACAAGCAGCACTACCCGCGCCTCCAGCAGGTGAAGGCGCGCTGGGACCCCCGCGACGAGTTCCGCCACGCCCTGTCGGTCCGCCTGCCCCGGTAGCGGGCACAGGCGCGGGAACAGCGTTTCGCCGCCCTCGGCGGTTATGCCCGCGCGTAGTCGCCGAGGGCCGGGTCGAGCAGGCCGAACGTCCGGACGGCCTCTCCCTCGAGGACCGCCGCGATCTCGGCGTTGGTGCGTCCGGCGAGGGTGAGGTCCTGGATGCGGCGGAAGAGGACGCGGTGCACGCCGATCAGCAGGGCCGCGGCCGCGCGCGGGGTGATGTCGTCCGCAGCTGCGCCGGTGGCCTCGGCGAGGGCGGCGGCCAGGGCTTTCTCGCGCTGGTCGTGCAGACCGCGCAGGCACGCCGAGAGGGTGGGGCTCCCGGCGATCATGCGGGTGAACTCCGGCCCGGCGAAACCGGCCACGGGGTCCTGGGCGGCGACGGCCGAGAGGAAGGCGCGCCGCAGGGCCGCCAGGGCGGACTCGCCGGGTTCCCGCGCGGCGACGGTACGCGCCGGGCCGGTGACGAACGCGTCCTGGTGGTCCAGCGCCATGTCCTCCTTGCGCGGGAAGTAGTTGGTGACCGTCTTCTTGGCGACGCGGGCGGCGTCGGCGATCTCCGCGATGGTGGTGGCCTCGAAGCCCTGCCGCATGAAGAGCCTGGTGGCGTGATCCGAGATCAGCTGCCGCGTCTCGCGCTTCTTGCTCTCGCGCAGGCCGGTGGTGGCGGGGCCGCCGGTCGTCTCAGTACCCATGGAGGAATATTACCCCTGACGTATTTTTACATTGACTCCCCAAGATCGTTATGCCTAAAGTTACCTCCGACGTAAATTTACCCCGAGGGGACTGTTCTTGATCGTCACCACTGTTCCCGCTGCTCCCGGCCGGGCCGAAGCCGTCCGCGGGCGGCTCGCGGAGGCGCCCGCCACCCGGCTCCCCGCCGACGCGGACGTCTCCGGCGACTGGGTCAGCGCGCCGGGCGCCGGCGAGGGCGCCCTCGTCTACGTGCACGGGGGCGGGTTCACGCGCTCCCTGCCCGAGGCCGAGCGCGTCATGGCCTACCGGCTGTCGGCGGCGACCGGTCGCCCGGCCGTGCGCGTGGACTACCGGCTCGCTCCCGCCCACCCCTACCCCGCGGCGCTCGAAGACGTCCTGGCCGCCTGGCAGGACGTGGTGAACCGGGGCATCCCCGCCTCGAAGGCCGTCCTCGCCGGCGAGTCCGCCGGCGCCACCCTCGTGCTCTCCGCCCTGCTGGAGCTCCGGCGGACCGGCGGACCGCTCCCGGGCGCCGCAGTCGCGATCTCGCCCGTCCCCGACCTGGCCTTCACGGGGGCGTCACCGTCCGCAGATGACGGCAGCGACGGCAAAGACGTGATCAGCCGCAGCGCCCTCGAAACCGTCAGCGCCCAGTACCTCGCCGGCGCTCCGGCCGACCGGGCGCCGCAGTCGCCGCTGTACGGAGACCTGCACGGCCTGCCGCCGCTGCTGCTCGCGGCCGGCGGTGACGAGGTGCTCCTCGGCGACGTCCGCCGGTTCGCCGAAGCCGCAGACGCCGCCGGAGCGAGCGTCCGCCTGGACATCCACGAAGGCATGCCGCACGCCTTCCACCTGACGGACCAGGGGGACGTCCTGCTGGAGACGATCGGCCGGTGGCTGGCCGACCCCGTCCGCGAGTTCACCGTCAGCACGCCGGAAGCGGGCCCCTACGCCCTCACCGAAGGACCGGACGGCGCCCTGTGGTTCACCCTGACCCACCAGGGTGCGATCGGCCGCAGAGAAGCGGACGGGCGTCTCACCGTCCACCCGCTCGGCGACGGCACCGGCCCGACGGTCATCGCACAGGGCCCCGACGGCGCCCTGTGGTTCAGCGAGTACCAGGCGCACCGCATCGGCCGGATCACCACCGACGGCAAGGTGTCCTCCTTCGCGCCGCCGACCGCCGAGGGCGGCCCGTTCGGCATCGCCGCCGGACCCGACGGGGCGATGTGGTTCACCCTCTCCGGCGCCGACCGCCTCGGCCGGATCACCACCACCGGCGACATCACCGAATACCCCGCGCCGGGCGCCTTCCCGTCCGCCATCACGGCCGGCCCCGACGGAGCCATGTGGTTCACCCTCAACCAGGGCAACGCGATCGGCCGGATCACCATGGACGGCCGGACGACCGCCTACCCGCTGCCCACCGAGGCCGCAGCACCGGTGGGCATCACCGCAGGGCCGGACGGGGCGCTGTGGTTCGTCGAGATCGGCGCCGGGCAGGTCGGCCGCATCACGGTGGACGGCACGGTCACCGAACACCCGCTTCCCGACCGCGCTTCCCGGCCGCACGCGATCACCACCGGCCCCGACGGGGCCCTGTGGTTCACCGAATGGGGCCGCGGCCGCGTCGGGCGGATCACCGTCGACGGCAGGATCACCTCCCACGACCTGTCCGCGCCCACCTCCGAACCGCACGGGATCACCCCCTACGGCGGGGCTTTGTGGTGCGCCCTGGAGACCGGCTCCCTGGCCCGGATCGAGGTCTCCGGGTGACACCGGAGCCACGGGAGCTCGACACACATCCGCACACCTACGCGTACACGCACATGCAGACGCACGCCACGGCACAGGGGGCACGAGTGACGCAGCCGGAAACCTTCGACGCCGGAGCCGAGTTCGACCGGCAGCTCCGCACCTTGACCGAGCTCGGTTACCCGGCGCTCGCAGGCCTGGCCCCCGAGGAGTTCGGCGCCCGGCTCGCGCCCCTGCGCGCCGACGCCGTCGCGTACGGGGCGGCCGAGAGCCGGCCGTACGACCCCGCGGGCGGCCGGGTGCCGTTCCTGCTGGTCGTCACCCGGAACCTGGCGCCCGTCGAGGAGACGATGCCGCGCACCGCCCTGCCGGGCGGAAGCCGTCCCGGCTTCGTCGACCACTCCTTCGAACCCGGCTCCCTCGAACGGTTCGTCGCCACCCAGGAGACCGGGCTTCCGCACGACCGGGACGCCTACCTGCTCTTCGGCGTCGAGCGCGGCGAAGAGTTCTGCGGCGTCGTACCGCACGAGGCCATGGCCACCATCGCCGGGAGGAGGCGCACCCTCCTCACCATCGAGGAGGGCGTCGCGCTCATCACCCTCTTCCCCCGCATCCTCGTGAAGAACAAGTGCTTCTCCCTCGGCGGCTCACGCTCGGGCGACCGCCGGGTCCCGGCGCTCTGGATCAGCGGGAAGGCCCCCAAGCTCGGGTGGTGCTGGCAGGGCAACCCGCACACCTGGCTCGGCATGGCTTCGGCGGCGGCCCGCAGCCGCACGGAGTAACCCGGCAGGATCCCTACGCGCGGAACGCCGCGGGCCGTTCCCTCGGCGCCTCGGAGAGGGCCTTGGCGACGGCTTCGACGCCCGCCCGGAGGCCGTAGACGGGTGTGTCCGGCTGCTGGCGCCAGGAGTCGTCGATACCGCCGGCGTCGACCGTGTCGAAGCCGAGCTCGTCGATGAGGCGCCGGACGGTCTGCTTGGCGGCCTCGTCGTCACCGGCCACCGGCACGGCGAGCCGCTCCGGGTGACCGGCGGGCAGCGGCTTGTCGAGGATGTCCTGGGCGTAGGTGCCGTTGAACGCCTTGATGACGCCGTGGCCGATGTGCTGCTCGGTCCACCGGCTCTCCGGGAGGCCGTCCTCGATCGCGGCGATCCGGCCGTCGCGCTCCTTGGGGTAGTAGTTGCCGGTGTCGATGACGGCGACGCCGGGCGCGGCCTCGTCGAAGAGCCCGGACGGCAGGTCCGGGACGGCCTTCAGCGGCACGGTCACCACGACGACCTCGGCGTTCCGGGCCGCTTCGGCGACGGTCACGGGCGTCGCGCCCGTCTCCGCCGCGAGCTCGGTGAGGGTGTGGGGGCCGCGCGAGTTCGCGACGGACACGTCGTGGCCCAGGGCCGTGAGCCGGCGGGTGAGGTTGCCGCCGATGTTGCCGGCGCCGATGATCCCGATCTTCATGGTGGGTCCTTCGAGGGCTGGTGATGATCTCGTGTCAGTGGCCAACTCCAGGGGACCGGGGACTATTCCGGCTGCGGGACCGGTTTCCGCCGGCCGTGTCAGTGGTCCGTGCCGGAGGCCGGCGACTGATCCCGCTCCAGCGCGAACGGGCCGGCACCCCCTCCCCACTGCCCGGCCGTACGGCCCCGCCGCTAGCATCCGCACATGGATGCGAGTGCCGGATTCGACCCGTGGTCCCCGCAGTTCGTCGCAGACCCCTACCCGGCGTACGAGCGGCTGCGGGCCGCCGGGCGCGTGCACTGGTTCGGTCCGAGCCGCCAGTGGCTCGTGCCGCACTACGAGGACGTCCGGGCGCTGCTGCGCGACCGCCGGCTGGGGCGCACGTACCTCCACCGTTTCTCCCACGAGGAGTTCGGCCGCACCGCGCCTCCCGCGGCCCACGAGCCGTTCCACGTCCTCAACGGCCACGGCCTGCTGGACCTCGAGCCCCCGGACCACACGCGCATCCGGCGCCTGGTGTCCAAGGCGTTCACCCCGCGCACGGTCGAGGACCTGGCGCCCGTCGTGGCGCGGCTGGCCGGCGAACTGGTGGACGACCTGCTCGCCGCGGGCGGCGGAGACCTGATCGGCGCGGTCGCCGAGCCGTTGCCCGTCGCCGTCATCGCGGAGATGCTGGGCATCCCGGCGGCCGACCGGAAACTGCTCCGCCCCTGGTCGGCGGCGATCTGCGGAATGTACGAGCTCAACCCGGACGAGGCGACGGCACGGGAAGCGGTGCGGGCCTCACTGGACTTCTCCGCCTATCTACGGGAGCTGATCGCCGACCGCCGCGCCCGCCCCGGCGAGGACCTCATCAGCGCACTCGTCCTGGCACACGACGAAGGGGACCGGCTCACCGAGCAGGAGATGGTCTCCACCTGCGTCCTGCTGCTCAACGCGGGACACGAGGCCACCGTCAACACCACCGGCAACGGCTGGCGGGCGCTCTTCCGCCACCCCGGCCAGCTCGCCGCTCTCCGCGCCGACCCCGGTCTGCTGCCCGGCGCGGTGGAGGAACTCATGCGCTACGACACCCCCTTGCAGTTGTTCGAACGGTGGGTGCTCGACGACATCGAGATCGACGGCACGCTCATCCCGCGCGGCAGTGAAGTGGCCCTGCTCTTCGGCTCGGCCAACCGCGACCCCGCCCGCTTCCCGGCGCCGGACCGCCTGGACGTCACGCGCGCCGACAACCCCCACATCAGCCTCGGCGCGGGCATCCACTACTGCCTGGGCGCGCCGCTCGCCCGGCTGGAACTCACCGCCTCCTTCGGTGCGTTGCTGCGCCGGGCACCCCGGCTCCGGCTCGTGGCGGAACCGGAACGGAAGCCGGGCTTCGTCATCCGGGGGTTCCGGGAACTGCTCGTCGAGTGCTGAGCCCGATAGTCACCTTTACGGGTGATACGGCGCATACCTGAGCAAGCGGTGGAGAGAGTGACCACCGATGCTCTCTCGTACGCGGGCGGCCCGGCTGCTCACCGTCCCCCTCCAGGCCGCCGTTCTCCCGACCCACCTCCCGGTCCGCTCACCGACCCGCCTCCCGACCCGCCCCCTGGTCCTCCTCCCGGCCCTGGTCCTCTCGGCCGGGCTCCTCCTGTCCGGCTGCACGGCGCCTCCGCCCCGGCCCGCCCCGGACGAGGTGATCAAGGCGGCCACCCAGCGCCTGACCGACGCCTGCCTGGCCCGTCAGGGCCTCACCCCGCCCCGCCCCGGACAGACCCCGCCGCCCGGCCGGCAGCAGCAGATCTCCGACGCGCTCTTCGGCGCGGGCCGGGCGGAGCTGTCCGTCGCCCTGCCCACCGGCTACGTCGTACGCGCCCACACCGACGGCTGCCTGGCCGCCGCCCAGCAGCGCCTCTACGGCGACCAGCGCCGCTGGTTCCGGGCATCGGTCATCGTCAACAACCTTCAGCCCGAAGCCGACCGCACCCACCGGAGCCTCGCCGAGGTCCGCGACCGGCACCGCGCGGAGATCGCCGACTGGCGGCGGATGCGCGAACACGCCCTCACCGGGGCCACAGCCCTGCTCGACAACCCACCACCGACGGGAGAACCACGACCATGAAGCGCCTGACCGCCCTCCTCGCCGCCGCCCTGATCGCCACCGGCGCCGGCCTGGCCACCTCGGGCAGCGCCCAGGCGGCGTCCTGCCGCAGCGGCTTCTTCTGCGTCTGGACGGACGCGAACTTCCAGGGCATGAAGATCGAGCACAGCGGCGACGACCACTGGTGGGAGGGGGACATGTTCAAGCACGACTCCTCCTGGGCGAACCACGGGGTCTCCGGTCCGGGCGTCCCCGACCACGTCAAGGTGTACGAGGGCCGCAAGCTGCTCGGACACGTCACCCTCTGCCTGGCACCCGGCCAGGAGGTCGGCTACAACGCACGAGCGAACGACAGCGGCGGCTCCCACACCTGGACCAAGACCTGCTGAGCCGCGCACGGCGCTGAGCCGGGGCCGGCCTGCGCGGGCACGCCGGCCCCACTCATTCCCTACACCGGGTCGTAGACCGTCACGGCGACCCCCCGACCCGTCAGATTCCGTGTGACCAGCGGCTCGACGACATCCCACCGCCCACCCGCCAGCCCGCAGCCGATCCGGGGCATGTGCACCGACGCCCGCAGGGCCACGGCCTCGTCCGCGAGCGATGCCAGGGCCCGGTCGATGGCCTCGTAGCGCACGGGCGCGTCGCCGGACGCCTTCGAAGTGCGGTTGCGCTTCCGTATGCCGTGCTGCCCGACCATGTTGGCCACCCACAGCTCGTCCTCGACCCGGACCAGCTGCAGCGCTCCGAGGGCGAAGCCGCTGGTCGCCCGGTCGCGGTGCCACGCGCGGTAGGCGGCTTCCGGCTGCCGCCACCGCCGGGAGACGGCGACGACGAAGCCCGCTCCCCAGCCGCCCGCGTCATTGCACACATGGGCGATGATCCTGGGTCCGGAGGCCTGCGGGAGCGTCGCGTCACCGCTCCTGTATTCGATCTCGGTGCTCATGTTCGCAAGCTACTGCGAGGGTCTGACACCTCGTCTTCGACACCACCGGTGAAGTCCGTTGTCAGTGGTGGGTGCGATGCTCGTTCAACGCGGGGCGAGCACGTGCCGCGGCATTGCTGACGAGTGGAAGACGAGGGGCGATTCCCATGCGCATCGTGGTCTGTGAATTCATGAGCCTGGACGGTGTCGTGCAGGCACCCGGCGGGCCCGAGGAGGACACCGACGGCGGCTTCGCCCACGGCGGATGGTCGCACCCGTTCTTCGACCCGGAGGTGGTGGGCGGCACCTTCGCGGAGACGCTGACCGAGGCCGAAGCGCTGCTGTTCGGGCGCCGCACGTGGCAGACCATGGCCGCGGCCTGGCCCGAGCGGGCGGGAGACCCGTTCGCCGACCGGATGAACGCCCTGCCGAAGTACGTGGTGTCGAGCTCGCTGAACGACGCGGACCTGACGTGGGACAACACCACCCGCATCCCGGGCGACGAGGCCGTCGCCCGCATCCGCGAGCTGCACGCGGCCGAGGGCGGCGACCTGCTGGTCATGGGCAGTCCCTCGCTCGTGCGGACGCTGCTTCGCGAGGGACTGGCCGGCGAGCTCCGGCTCATGATCATGCCGGTTCTGCTCGGGGGCGGGAAGTCGGTCTTCCCGGACGACGGGGTACTGCGCACGCTCGAACTGGTCTCCACGACCACCAGCAGTACGGGGGTGCAGGTGGTGCGCTACCGCCCCGTCGCCGGGGCGTAGGCCGGGGCTTCGGTCCTGACCCCCGAGGCAGGACCGAAGCCCCTGGTGTCAGCCCCTCAGCGGCCCCTCGCAGGAGAAGTCCGCCGTGCCGGCGGGCCGGTCGGTCCAGATGTCGACCTTGCCGAAGGAGCAGTTCATGTCGGCGAAGTTGTTGATGCCCTTCTTCGTGCGGTCGAGGATGAAGTAGTCGACCGTCCCGGACATGTCCTTGAAGACCAGGTCGGAGTTGCCCGGGCTGCTCAGGTTGGCGGTGATGCGGCCCGTGCAGACGAACCGCGGGCGGTCCGGGGAGCCGGCCGCGCGGCAGTCGGGCCCCGCGCCGGTCGTGGCCTTGAAGGACGCGCGCACCGTGGCGGGGTGGCCGGCGTCCAGCCCGCCGACGGGGGTGAACGCGGTCTCCGGCACGTAGAGGTCCTTGACCTTGGCGATCTGCTGGTCCAGGAAGGTGTCGTACGCGCGCTGCAGGGAGCCGTCGTGGCCGAGGCGGGAGCGCCAGGCGTCGAAGCCGGCCACGTCGTCGGCGCGGAGGTGACCGTACATCTCCTTGAGCAGCGACGGGTGCTCGCTCCAGAGGAACTCGAAGAAGGTGCCGGCGTACGCGTAGAAGCGGAAGCCGTCCCGGTCGTACTCGGCGTGCAGGAACTGGTCGATGGTCATGCGCGGCTTCCCGCCGGCCGTGTCGTTGATGATGCTCTGCACCAGCGACTTGCGGACCTTGATGCCCTCGCCCCGGGTGGCGCCGTCGAAGAACTCCGCCGTGCCCTCGTCCATGGCCGTCGTGCGGTCGCCCTCGTACCAGTGGCCCTCGCCGAAGAGGCCGGGGACCGCCCAGCGGCCGTTGAGGTAGTGCGTGTACTCGTGGCGGAACAGCTCCTCCAGCGTCAGTGAGGAGTCCTGCGGCACGCGGCGCTCGTACGTGTAGAAGGTGGCGCCCTTCTCGATGTAGATGCCGCCGTTGTTGGTGCTCATGCCCGTCAGCAGCGGGTGGTAGATCTCGTAGTCGGAGCGCGAGGCGTACAGCACGATATTCAGCGTGGCGTTGGTGTCGCCCGCGAGCGGCTCCTCCGTGCCGAGGACGCGGTGGAACTGGGCCTTGACCTGCTTGCTCGCGTAGTAGAGCCGGTCGACGGTGGCCCGGGGCAGGGCCGTGCGGACCTTGATGCCGCCCTCGTCGTACGTGTACGTGTTGGGGAAGAGCCGGGCCTCGATGTCCGTCTTGCACACGCCGTACTGCTTGCAGGCGCCGAGGTCGTTGAGCCAGCCGACGGTCTTGCCCCAGGGCTCGCTGCCCTCGCCGAAGGTGCGGACGACCGTGGACAGCACCTCGCCGAGCCCGGTCGTGATCTCGGCCTTCAGCGCGTCGACCTGGCCGAGCCGTCCGTATTCGCTGACGCCGTCGCGCGCCACCCAGGCGTTGGCCGTGCCCTTGAGGTGGGCGTAGCCGGCGAAGGCCTTGAGGGCCGCGCGGTAGGCGGGGTCCGCGGCGACGGCGGCGTGGAAGGCGCTGTCGTGGTTGCCGGGGTAGACGCCGAGGTAGCTGAGGGAGAGGGCGGCCAGTGCGGCACCGGCCCACGACTTGTCCTGGGCGGTGGCGGGGTGCGCGGCGTCCATCGTGGCCAGGACGCGCTTCATCAGCGGCAGCTGGTACTGGCGCAGCCCGGGGGCGCTGGCCGCGTAGAGGGCCTCGCGCAGGGACTCGGCGTTGGTGGGCGTGACGTCGAAGGTGCGGGAGGCGGTGCCGAAGGCGTCCACGGCGCGCCGCATGGCCTCCACGGTCGGCGCGTCGGTGATGTCGATCTCGCTGTGCGAGAAGTCCTGGTAGGCGACCGCGTGGAGGTAGGTGAACATCTCCAGAAGGTGGCTGCCGTTCTTCCCGTCGTGCCCGGCGGCGAGGCTCTCGATCCGGCGGGAGACGGCCTGGACGTGGTCGCGCGACATGACCGGCACCAGCCGCTGGTCCCAGGTCCACAGGACGTTGCGCAGGCAGCCGTCGGCCGTGACGGCCTGGTCGGCGAGGAAGTCGGCGAACTGCTCGGGGGAGAGCCCCGTGATGCCGTCGAGCGTGCACGGGACGGTGCCCCCGCGGAGAGTGGCGTGCGGAGCGGCGGAACCCGTCTTGCCCTTGGCGTCCTTCGGCTTGTCCGTCTTCGGGCCGGGCACGCGCCCGTCGGTGAGACCGCCGGGCGCGGACGGGGCCCGGACGGCCGTCTTCGGGGCCTCGGCGAGGCGGGTGACCTCGTCGAAGGGGTTCGGCGTGGGGGTGTCCCGGTGCACGGCCGCCGCGGGTGCCGCGGCCGAGGACGCCGGCGGGGGAGTGGAGGCCGCGAAGCCGGGCTGCACGGCGGTGCCTGCGCAGAGGGCCGTCGCTATGGAGGTGGTGAGCAGGGCTGCGCGCAGGGATCTGCGCGAGGTTCTGGAGCGATACACCGATGACTCCTGTGTGGGAGGTGTGGGTGGTGCAGGACGTGCGGACGCGCGTGACGGCGTCGGCGGTGAGGGATGGCGTGAGCGGGCTTCAACTCCCGCCCGCCGGGCGGGAGGTGGGGGAGCCGATTGGCCGCGCCATGTCATGTGTAACGTAGTAATGTGAAATTGCACTGACAACCCCTCAGACACCAAAGGTTGTCCAAGGTGTCAGCCGGCGGTCTCCGGGAAGTGGCAGGCGACCTCCCGCGCTTCGCCCGGCGCCGCGATCCGCAGCAGCGGCGCCTCGGTCCGGCAGACCTCCCGGGCCTTGGCGCACCGCGGGTGGAAGGTGCAGCCGGGCGGAGGAGCCGCCGGGCTCGGAGGATCGCCGAGCAAGGTGATCCGCTCCCGCGCCCGCTCGGCGGCCGGGTCCGGCAGCGGCACGGCGGAGAGCAGGGCCCGGGTGTACGGATGGGCCGGGGCCCCGTACACCCGCTGCTTGTCGCCCACTTCGACGATCCGCCCGAGGTACATCACCGCCACCCGGTCGCACACCCGCTTCACCACCGACAGGTCGTGGGCGATGAAGAGGTACGCGAGCCCGAGCTCCCGCTGCAGCCGTTCCATCAGGTTGACGATCTGGGCCTGTACGGAGACGTCGAGCGCCGAGACCGGCTCGTCGGCGACGATCAGCCGGGGACCGGTGGCCAGGGAACGGGCGATGCCGATGCGCTGCGCCTGCCCGCCGGAGAACTCGTGGGGATAGCGGTCGAGGTGCTCGGGGATGAGCCCGACCAGCTCCATCAGCTCCGCCGCCCGCCTGCGCGCGTCCGCCGCCGGAGTCCCCTGCACGAGCAGGGGGTCGGCGATGATCCGGGCCACGGTCTGGCGCGGGTTGAGGGAGGAGTGCGGGTCCTGGAAGACCATCTGCAGCTCGCGCCGGAGCGGCTTGAGCGCGCGCTGCCGCAGCCGGCTGATGTCCTGCCCGTCGTAGACGACCGACCCCGCGGTGGGCTCCAGCAGCCGTACGATCATGCGGCCCGTGGTCGACTTGCCGCATCCGGACTCGCCCACCAGGCCCAGGGTCTCGCCCGCCGCCAGCTCGAAGGAGACGCCGTCGACGGCCCGGACGGGCGCGGAACGCCCGCGCCGGCCGGGGAAGGTCATCGTCAGGTCCTGCACGGAGAGCAGGGGTGCGGTCATCGGGTGCCTCCGCGGGCCGGTGCGGCGCTGGTGTGCAGGGAGAGGTGACAGGCCACCAGGTGGCCACCGGACGGGGCGAGCGCGGGCAGGGTCTCCTCGCAGCGCCTGCGCTCGGCCGGGGACGCGGCCGCCGCGCGCGGGCAGCGCGGCGCGAACGCGCACCCGGGGGCCGGGTCCAGCAGGGACGGCGGGCTGCCCGGGATGGCCCGCAGGGGCTCGTCGTCGCTGTCGTCGAGGCGGGGGAGCGAGTCGAGCAGTCCGCGGGTGTAGGGGTGGGCCGGTGCCGCGAACAGGGCGTCGACCGGAGCCTGTTCGGCTGCCCGGCCGCCGTACATCACCAGCACCTCGTGGGCGACGCGCGCGACGACGCCGAGGTCGTGCGTGATCATGACGACGGCGAGGCCGCGCTGCTCCTGCAGCCGGGCGATCAGCTCCAGGATCTGGGCCTGGACGGTGACGTCGAGGGCGGTCGTCGGCTCGTCGGCGATGAGCAGGTCGGGTTCGCAGGCGAGAGCCGTGGCGATCATGACGCGCTGGCGCATGCCGCCGGAGAACTGGTGCGGGTAGTCGCCCGCCCGGCGGGCCGGCTCGGGGATGCCGACTTCCCCGAGCATCTCGACGGCCCGCCGCCGGGCGGCGGCGCGGCGGGAGCCGAAGTGGACGCGGTGGTGCTCGGCGATCTGCTCGCCGACGGTGTAGTAGGAGTGGAGGCTGGACAGCGGATCCTGGAAGATCATCGCCATCCGGCGGCCGCGCAGCCGGTTCAGCTCGCGTTCGGACAGGCCGGTCAGTTCGCGTCCGTCGAGGCGGACGGAGCCGCTGACGCGGGCGCCGGTGTGCAGGCCCATGACAGCCAGGGAGGTGACGGACTTGCCGGAGCCGGACTCGCCGACGATGCCGAGGGTCCGCCCGCGGTGCACGGCGAAGCCGAGGGAGTCCACGGCCCGTACGTCCCCGCGCCGGGTGGGGAAGGTGACGGTGAGGTCCTCGACGGTCAGCAGGGGCTGTTCCTGCGGGGCGGCCATCAGTACCTCACTCGCGGGTCGACGACGGCGTAGAGCAGGTCGACGGCCAGGTTGGCGACGACGATGAAGGCGGCGGCCAGCAGCGTGACGCCGAGGATGACCGGCTGGTCGCCGGTGGACAGCGCGCCGTAGAAGAGGCGGCCGATGCCGGGCAGCCCGAAGATGGACTCGGTGATGACCGCGCCCGCGAGCAGCCCGCCCAGGTCCATGCCGAAGAGGGTGAGGACCGGGGTCATGCCCGCCCGCAGCCCGTGCTTGACGACGACGGTGCGGCGCGGCAGGCCCTTGGCGCGGGCGGTGCGGATGTACGGCTCCGCCATCGTCTCGATCATCGAGCTGCGGCTCTGGCGCGCGTACATGGCGGCGTACAGGACGGCCAGCGCCAGCCACGGCAGGAGCAGGTTGGACGCCCAGTGCAGGGGGTCGCCGGAGAAGGGCACGTACTGCGGGTAGGGCAGCAGCCCGGCCGTGCGGATCAGGCCGTAGATCAGCATCACCGAGGTGAAGTAGACCGGCAGCGAGGCCGCGGCGACGGCGCCGACCATCAGGGCGCGGTCGGTGAGGGTGTCCTTGCGCAGGGCCGCCGTGACCCCGGCGCCCAGCCCGAGCACGAGCCACAGCACGGCCGCGCCCAGGGCGAGGGAGGCGGAGACCGGCAGGCGGTCCATCAGCAGGTCCCAGACGGCCTCGGAGTTCTCGTAGGAGTAGCCGAGGCAGGGGAAGGCGCAGTGCAGGGCGTACTGGCCGCTGCCCATGGTGCGGCCGGTGAAGATGCCGGTGACGAAGTCCGCGAACTGCCGCCACAGCGGCTGGTCCAGGCCCATGTGGGCGCGGATCGCCGCCAGCCGGTCGGCGCTGCAGGACTTGCCGCAGGCGGCGGCCGCCGGGTCGGAGGGCAGGACGTAGAAGATGGTGAAGGTGACGGCGGCGATGGCGACGAGCACGCCGGCGACGGCGAGGAGCCGGCGGCCGAGGTAGAGGATCACGGGCGGCCGCTCCTCGGGTCGAGGACGTCGCGCAGCGCGTCGCCGAGCAGGGTGAAGGCGAGCACCGTCAGGAACAGGCACGCGCTCGGGATGACGAAGTACATGGGGTCCGTGTCGTAGAAGGCGACGCTCTCGGCGATCATCTGCCCCCAGGAGGGGGTGGGCGGGCGGACGCCGACGCCCAGGTAGCTCAGGGCCGCCTCGGTGGCGATCATGCCGGGGATGATCAGCGTGGTGTAGGCGATGACGGGGCCGGAGACGCCGGGGAGGACGGCGCGGGTGAGGATGCGCCAGGGGCCCGAGCCGGCCACGCGGGCGGCGTCGACGTACTCGCGGTGCTTGAGCGAGAGGGTCTGGCCGCGGACGACGCGCGCGATGCCGGGCCAGCCGAACAGCCCGATGACGGCGGTCATCAGCACGATGCGGTTGACGTCCTTGGCCACCGACATCATGGCGATCATGAAGATGAGGGAGGGGAAGGACATGGTGAGGTCCATCAGGCGGGAGAGGACGGTGTCGGTGCGGCCGCCGAAGTAGCCCGCGGCGATGCCGGCGGCCGTGCCGGCGACGACCACGATCGCGGTGGCGGTCAGGGCGATCAGCAGGGAGACCTGTGCGCCGTGCACGACGCGGGCGAACAGATCGCGGCCGGTGACGGGTTCGACGCCGAGCCAGTGGGCGGGGGAGACGCCGCCGAGCGGGCCGAGGGGCCGGCCGCCGAGGTAGGGGTCGACGGCGGTCTTGTCGAACTCCTCGGGCGACCAGCCGGCGAGCGCGCTCCACAGGGGTGCGCCCGCCGCCATGAGCAGGAAGAGCACGACGACGGCGAGGGAGACCTTGACGGCGGTGCGGCGGCGCAGTTCGGCGCGGGCGAGCTGCCACGGGCCCTTGCCCGCGGGGACGTCCGCCGGTGCGGCCGTGGGGGGTACGGGTGCGGTGGTGGTCATGGTGCGGCGGCCCTCAGCCCCGGCTCTTGGCGGGGTCCTTGAGACCGACCGTGGCGTAGTCGATCTGGCCGGCGAAGGAGGTGTGCCCGTACGCGCCCGCGATGTTGGTGCCGAGGACCAGCGGCCAGCGGCGGACCAGCACCGGGACGGCCGGCGCCTTGGCGAGGATCTCCCCGTCCAGCTGCCGCCAGGCCCGGGCGGCCTGCTGCGGGTCGGTCATGGCGGCGATCTCGTCCATCCGCTTCATGACGGCTTCGTCGCGGAAGAGCGAGTGGTTGCCGGAGTTGCCCTTCTCCTTGATGTAGCGGCCGTCGAAGACGAAGGGCAGGAAGGTGGAGCCGGAGGGGTAGTCCGGGCACCAGCCGGTGTACACCATGCCGGTGCGGTTCTTGGTGTCGCCGATGGTGGCGTAGAACGCGGACGGGTCCACCGTCTCGATGGTGACCTTGATGCCCGCCTTCGCCAGCGACTGCTGGATCGCCTCGGCCCGGCCCTTGTCCCCGGACGACACCGTGAGCTGCGTGGAGAAGCCGTCCGGCTTGCCGGCCTCCTTCAGGAACTCCTTCGCCTTCGCGGTGTCCCCGGTGGCGGGGATCTTCAGGGTGTCGGGCTGCTTGCCGTCGAAGAGCGTGGCCGGCATGTAGGCGGTCGACGGGTCGTTGAAGGCGGGGCCGCCGGAGGCGGTCAGGACGGCGTCGCGGTCGAGGGCGTACTGCACGGCCCGCCGCACCCTGACGTCGTCGAAGGGGGCGCGCCCGGTGTCCATCTGGACCATGTCGGTGCAGTTCTGGGACTCGGCGAGCAGCCGTTCGCGCACCGCGGCGTCGGGCAGCACCTTCGCCGCGCTCTCGGGGCGCAGGGCGCCCCAGGAGACGGCGGAGGCGTCGGCGCCCTGGCTCGCGATGAGCCGGTCGTCGATCTGGTTGGCCTTGAGGCCCATGACGACGACCAGCTTGTCCGGGTACGCCTTGCGGACCTCGTCGGTCTTCGGGTCCCACTGGTCGTTGCGGACCAGGACCAGCTTCTTGCCCCGGTCGTACGCGTCGACCTTGTAGGGGCCGGAGGAGAACGGCCGGTTGTCGTACTGGGGCCCCTTGTCCCGGGCCTGCGGTACGGGCGCGAAGGCGGGCATGGCCGTGGCGTTGGGGAACTCGGCGAAGGGCTTGCGCAGTTCGAAGACGATCGTGCGCTCGTCCGGCGTCCTGACCGAATCCAGGTGCTTGCCCTGGGCCGGGCCCTGGTAGCCCTCGGCGCCGGCGAGGTAGCGGGCCGCGTAGTCGGAGCCGCCGGGGAGGTCGGGGGAGAAGGACCGCTCGACGTTGTACTTGACGTCCTGCGCGGTGACGGGCGAGCCGTCCTCGTACTTCACCCCCGGCTTGAGGTGGAACGTCCACGTCTTGGCGCCGTCCGAGGGGGTGCCGAGATCCGTGGCGAGGTCCGGGACCAGTTTGCCGCCCTCGGTGCCGGGCGCCGCCCGGTACGTCACCAGGGTGCGGTAGAGCAGCCGGGTCCCGAAGTCCATGTCGTTCATCACCCAGTTGCGGGCCGGGTCGAGGTGGGTGAAGTCCTGGTTGGACAGCACCGTGAGGGTGCCGCCCTTCTGCGGAGTGCCGCCGATCGCCGCGCCCTCGTGGGCGGCTGCCGGGTTCTTGCCGTCCTGGCCGCCGCCGGACTGCCGTTTCGCGGTCGAGCAACTGGTCGCCCCCAGGGCGAGGACGGCCGCCGTGGCGGCGGCCAGGGCGGTACACGTGCGCTTGTTCATCAGTGGTCACTCCGTGAACAGTCGAACAGCCGGTCGAGGCTGAAATGTGACCCGTAACATAGTAATGTGAAATTGCACTGACAAGGTGTCAGTCGCTCGTCCCGCACTCCGTTACCCACCTGTGTCCGAGGAGGACTCCCGTGAACGACCCCGCAGTTGGCGCGACCCGTCCGGCCAGTCACGACCTGCCGCCCTCGCCGGAGTTCGAGGCGTTCATGGCGTGCGGCTGGGCGGCGACCCCGCTGCCCGGCGGCATCCGGCTGCCCGTGGCGGACCTCGCCGCGGCCCGCCGGGCGAAGCTGTCGGCGCGCTTCCCCGGTGAGCGGCTGATCATTCCCGCCGGTGAGCTCAGGGTGCGGTCCAACGACTGCGACCACCGCTTCCGCCCGCACAGCGCGTACGCCTGGCTGACCGGGCTGACCGGCGAGGAGCAGGCCGGCCACGTGCTGGTCCTGGAGCCCGACGGCCCGCAGCGGCACGAAGCCGTGCTGTACGTCCGGCCGCGCTCGTCCCGCAGGGGCCCGGAGTTCTACCGCGACCGCCGCTACGGCGAGTTCTGGGTCGGCCGCCGCCCCGACCTCGCCGAGGCCGAGCGCATGACCGGCATCCGCTGCGAGCACCTGGAGACCTACGGCCGGCTGCCGCCCGGCCGCGACGCCTCCCGGGACGCCGGCCTCGCCGCCGCCCTCAGCGAACTGCGGCTGGTCAAGGACGCGTGGGAGGTCGAGCAGCTGCAGCAGGCCGTGGACCACACCGTCGCCGGCTTCGAGGACGTCGTACGGGCACTCCCGCGCGCCCTCGCCCACCCGCGCGGCGAGCGCTGGATCGAGGGCGTCTTCGGCCTGCGCGCCCGGGCGGAGGGCAACGGCACCGGCTACGAGACCATCGCCGCCTCCGGCGCCCACGCGTGCACCCTGCACTGGATCCGCAACGACGGCCGGCTCGACCCCCGCGAACTCCTGCTCCTGGACGCCGGCGTGGAGACGGACAGCCTCTACACCTCCGACATCACCCGCACCCTGCCGCTGTCCGGGCGCTTCTCGTCCGTCCAGCGGCAGGTCTACGAACTCGTCCTCGCCGCCCAGGAGGCCGGCATCGCCGCCCTCCGGCCCGGCGCGAGCTTCCGCGACTTCCACCGGGCCGGCATGCGCGTCATCGCCGAGGGACTCGCGGAGTGGGGCGTGCTCAAGAGCCCCGAGGGCGACCTCCACCGCCGCTACACCCTGTGCAGCAGCGGCCACATGCTCGGCCTGGACGTCCACGACTGCGCCCAGGCGCGGGCGGACGTCTACCTCGACGGCGTCCTGGAGGAGGGGCAGGTCCTCACCGTCGAGCCCGGCCTCTACCTCCAGGCCGACGACGAGACGCTGCCGGCCGAGCTGCGCGGCATAGGCGTGCGTATCGAGGACGACCTGGTCATCACCGCCGACGGGGCACGCCTGATGTCGCATGCGCTGCCGCGCACCCCGGACGCGGTCGAGACGTGGATGGGCGAACTCCTCGCCGGCTGACCGGAGATCGGGGGCGTCAGGTCCGGACCAGCTCTTGGCAGCGCGTAGTGCAATGTGAAATATTACTGACGTGCCCATGAGTAACTCCCCGGACGTCACCGACGTCATCGTCGTCGGGGCGGGAGTGGTCGGCGCCGCCTGCGCCTACTACGCCGCCCGCTCCGGCCTCTCCGTCACCGTGATCGACCGCGGTCCCGTCGCCGGCGGCACCACGGGCGCCGGCGAAGGCAACCTCCTGGTGTCCGACAAGGAACCGGGCCCCGAGCTCGAACTCGCCCTGCTCTCCGCCCGCTTGTGGCGGGAGCTGGTCCGGGACCTCCCGGCGCCGGTCGAGTACGAGCCCAAGGGCGGCCTCGTCGTCGCCTCCGACGCCGGCGGCATGGACGCGCTGCGGAAGTTCGCCGCCGCCCAGTCCGAGGCCGGCGTCACGGCCGAGGAGATACCCGCCGCCCGGCTGCAGGACCTGGAGCCGCACCTGGCCCCGGGCCTCGCGGGCGGCTTCCACTACCCGCAGGACGCCCAGGTCCAGCCGGCCCTCGCCGCCGCCCGCCTGCTGCACGCGTCGGGCGCCCGCGTGCGCACCGGCGAGGAGGTCACCGCCGTCCTCACCGGCGCGAACGGCGAAGTGCGGGGGGTCCGCACCGCAGCCGGCGACCTGCACGCCCCGTACGTCGTCAACGCCGCCGGCACCTGGGGCGGCGAGGTGGCCCGGCTCGCCGGCTCCCACCTGCCCGTCCTGCCCCGCCGCGGCTTCGTGCTCGTCACCGAGCCCCTGCCGCGCGTGGTGCGGCACAAGGTCTACGCCGCCGACTACGTCGCCGACGTGGCCAGCGGCTCGGCGGCGCTGCAGACCTCCGCGGTGGTCGAGGGCACCCCCGCGGGCCCGGTCCTCATCGGCGCCAGCCGCGAACGGGTCGGCTTCGACCGCACGCTGTCGGTGGAGGTGCTCCGGCGCCTCGCCGCCCAGGCCACGGCGCTGTTCCCGGTGCTGGCAGCGGTACGGGCCATCCGCACGTACGGCGGCTTCCGCCCGTACCTGCCCGACCACCTGCCCGCCATCGGCTCCGACCCCCGCGTCCCCGGGCTGCTGCACGCCTGCGGCCACGAGGGCGCGGGCATCGGGCTCGCCCCGGCCACCGGCCTCGCCGTCGCCCGGCTGCTGACGGGGGACCGGCCTCCGCTCGACCTGGGCCCGTTCCGGCCCGGGCGCTTCGCCCCCGCTGCCTGATCCCGCCGTCCCGCCGCCCCCCCCAGTTCTCCCGGTGCGAGCCCCGGTCTCCCGGCTCCCCGCACCGCCCTTCCCCGAAAGGAGGCCCGCAGTGGCCCGTACCCCCGCCGGCCTGGTCAGGGCGGAGCCCGGCCCGCCCTTCGAGATCACCTTCGACGGCCGTACGGTGACCGCCCTGCCCGGACAGTCCCTCGCCGCCGCCCTGTGGGGCGCGGGCATCCTCGCCTGGCGCACCACCCGGCACGGCGGCCGCCCGCGCGGCGCCTTCTGCGGCATCGGGCAGTGCTACGACTGCCTCGCCACCGTCAACGGAGAACCCAACCGCCGCGCCTGCCTCACACCCGCCCGCCCCGGCGACGCGATCACCACCCAGGAGGGACACGGCCATGCCGGGCTCGCCGTCTGAACCGTACGACCTCGCGGTGATCGGCGCCGGCCCCGCAGGCCTCGCCGGCGCCGTCACCGCCGGCGAACTCGGCCTGACCGTGGCCCTCCTGGACGCCGCGGAGCAGACCGGCGGCCAGTACTTCCGCCACCCCGCCCCCGCCCTGGGCGCCGCGCGGCCCCAGGCCCTGCACCACGACTGGCCCGCCTTCACCGCACTGCGCCGGCGCCTGGAGCGGAGCCGGGCCGTCCACCTCGCCCGCCACCACGTCTGGACCGTCACCCGCCAGGGCGACGAGGCGTGGACCGTGCACGCCCTCACCGGCGCCGACGGCGAAGGCGAACGGCCCGTACGCCTGCACGCCCGGGCCGTGCTGTTCGCCACCGGCGCCGCCGAACGCCACCTGCCCTTCCCCGGCTGGACCCTGCCCGGAGTCGTCGGGGCCGGCGGCGCCCAGGCCATGCTCAAATCCGGGCTCGTCCTGCCCGGACAGCGGATCGTCGTCGCGGGCAGCGGCCCCCTCCTCCTCGCCGTCGCCTCCTCGCTCGCCACCGCCGGCGCCCGCGTCCCCGCCGTCGTCGAGGCCTCCGGCTACCTCGGCTACGCCCGCAGCCCGCGCGCCCTCGCCACCAACCCCGGCAAGCTCCTCGAAGCCGCCGTCCACGGCAGCGCACTGCTGCGCCACCGCATACCGCTGCACACCCGCAGCGCCGTCACCGCTGTCCACGGCACCGACCGCGTCGAGGCCGTCACCGTCTCCCGGCTCGACCGCGACTGGCGCCCCCTGCCCGGCACGGGCCGCCGCATCCCCTGCGACGCCCTGGCCGCCGGACACGGACTCGCCCCCCAGACCGAACTCGCCACCGGCCTCGGCTGCGCCACCCGGCGCACGCCCGACGGCACGCACGCCCTCGCCCTGGACAGCCTCCAGCAGACCTCGGTGACCGGCCTGTGGGCCGCGGGCGAGACCGGCGGCACCGGCGGCTGGGAACTCGCCCGCACCGAGGGCGAACTGGCGGGCATCGCGATCGCCGCCCGGCTGCGCCGCCGCCCCGCCCTCACCGGCAGCCGCCGCGCCCGGGGCCTCGCCCGGCGCCGCGACCGCCTGCGCGCCTTCGCCGGCGCCATGGCCGCCGCCCACGCCCCCCGCCCCGGCTGGACGGCCTGGCTCACCGACGACACCGACGTCTGCCGCTGCGAAGAAGTGACCGCCGGCAGCATCCGCGAGGCGGCCGGCGAACTCGGCGCCCGCGACGCCCGGACCGTCAAACTCCTCACCCGCGCCGGCATGGGCTGGTGCCAGGGCCGCGTGTGCGGCGCGGCCGTGGCCTGCCTCGCGGCGGAGGGCGGTACGGAACAGGGGACCGTACCGCCCTCCGCCGAACGCCGGCCGCTCGCCGTGCCCGTACCCCTCGGGCTCCTCGGCTCCGCACCCGAAGACCGACCCCACCCACCGAAAGGCCGACCCGCATGACCACCACCTCCTGGACCCCCGCCCGCCCCTGGCGCGGCATCATGGTCGCCACCGCCCTCCCGCTGCGCGAGGACCTCTCCGTCGACCACGACGCCTACGCCGCACACGTCCGCCACCTGCTCGACAACGGCTGCGACGGCGTCGTCCCCAACGGCTCCCTCGGCGAATACCAGACCCTCACCCCGGACGAGCGCGCCCGGGTGGTGCGCACCGCCGTCGAAGCGGCCGGCGACGGGGCACGGGTCATGCCCGGCGTCGCCGCCTACGGCAGCGCCGAGGCCCGCCGCTGGGCCGAGCAGGCCGCCGAAGCCGGCTGCGGATCCGTCCTGCTGCTCCCGCCCAACGCCTACCGCGCCGACGAGCAGGCCGTACGCGCCCACTACGCGGACGTCGCCGCGGCCGGCATACCCGTCGTCGCCTACAACAACCCCATCGACACCAAGGTCGACCTGACCCCCGCGCTCCTGGCCCGGCTGCACGCCGACGGCCACATCGTGGCCGTCAAGGAGTTCACCGGCGACGTCCGCCGCGCCTACGAGATCGCCGAACTCGCCCCCGAACTCGACCTGCTGATCGGCGCGGACGACGTCCTCCTGGAGCTCGCCACCGCCGGCGCCGTCGGCTGGATCGCCGGCTACCCCAACGCCTTCCCCGCCACCTGCGCCGCGCTCTACCACGCCGCCGTCGCCGGAGACCTGCAGACGGCCCTGCCTCTCTACCGCTCGCTGCACCCCCTGCTGCGCTGGGACTCCCGCACGGAGTTCGTGCAGGCCATCAAGCTCTCCATGGACCTCACCGGCCGGCACGGCGGCCCGGTCCGCCCGCCGCGCCTCCCGCTCACCGGCGAGGCCGAGGCCGCGGTGCGCGCCGCCACGGAGAAGGCCGTCGCCGACGGCCACCACTGACCCGTACCGGCAGCCCACCCGTACTTCAGCGGAAGGACGTCCGTTGCGCACCCGCCACATCTTCCACGCCGTCGACTCGCACACCGAGGGCATGCCCACGCGCGTCATCACCGGTGGCGTCGGCGTGATCCCCGGCGCCACCATGGCCGAGCGCCGGCTCCACTTCACCGAGCACATGGACCACCTCCGCACGCTCCTGATGTACGAGCCGCGCGGCCACGCCTCCATGAGCGGCGCGATCCTCCAGCCCCCCACCCGGCCCGACGCCGACTACGGCGTCCTCTACATCGAGGTCTCCGGCCTGCTGCCCATGTGCGGGCACGGCACCATCGGCGTGGCGACCGTGCTCGTCGAGACCGGCATGGTGCCCGTCAGCGAACCCGTCACCACCGTGCGCCTCGACACCCCGGCCGGCCTGATCACCGCCGACGTCCAGGTCGAGGGCGGCGCGGCCAAGGCCGTCACGCTGACCAACGTGCCCTCCTTCTGCGTCGGCCTCGACCGCAAGGCGGACGTGCCGGGTTACGGCACGGTCACCTACGACCTCGCCTTCGGCGGCAACTTCTACGCCTTCGTCGAACTCGACGCCCTGGGGCTGCCCTTCGACCGGGCCCGCAAGGACGACCTGCTCGCCGCCGGGCTCGCCGTCATGGACGCCGTCAACGCCTCGCCCGACCGGCCCGTCCACCCGGAACGCCCCGAGATCAACGGCCTCAAGCACGTCTACCTCGCCGCCCCCGGCTCGGACGCCCGCCGCTCCCGGCACGCCATGGCCATCCACCCCGGCTGGTTCGACCGTTCGCCCTGCGGCACCGGCACGTCCGCCCGGATGGCACAGCTGCACGCCCGCGGCGCGCTCCCCCTGGAGCGCGACTTCGTCAACGAGTCCTTCATCGGCACCCGGTTCACCGGCCGGCTGGTGGGGGAGACGCAGGTCGGCGGGGTGCCCGCCGTCGTGCCCGCCATCACCGGACGCGCTTGGATCACCGGCACCGCCCAGTACTTCCTCGACCCGGACGACCCCTTCCCCGGAGGCTTCCTCCTGTGACCGCCGACCCGACGTCCACCACCCCCGTCGTCTCCGTCAACCCCGCCGACCCCTCCGACATCGTCACCGAAGTGCCCGCCGCCGGCGCCCCGGCCGCCGCTGCCGCCGTCGACCGGGCCCGCGCCGTCCAGCCCGGCTGGCTCCTCGCCGGTGCAGCCGCCCGCTCCGCGGCGCTCTCCGCCGTCGCCGCGGCCGTCGAGGCCGCCGCCGGCGAACTGGCCGCCCTCGCCGTGCGCGAGGTGGGCAAGCCGCTCGCCGAGGCCCGCGCCGAGGTCGCGCGGACGGCCGCGATCTGGCGGTACTACGCCCAGGCGCCCTACGAGGCGGCCGGCGCCGTCCACGAGACGGCCGCCGGCCCCGGGCTGCTGCTGACCCGGCGCCGCCCGCACGGCGTCGCCGGCCTCATCACGCCCTGGAACTTCCCGTTCGCCATCCCGTCCTGGAAGGCCGCCCCGGCCCTGGCCGTCGGCAACACGGCCGTCCTCAAGCCCGCGCCCGAAGCCACGGCGTGCGCCATGCGGCTGGCCGAGATCATCCAGCAGGCGGTGCCCGGCGGGGTGTTCGCCGTGGTCCCCGGCGGCGCGACGGAAGGCAGCGCCGTCGTCTCGGCCGCCGACGCCGTCTCCTTCACCGGCTCCACCGCCGCCGGCAGCGCCGTCGCCCGGGCCGCCGCGGCCCGGGGCGTACCGGTCCAGGCCGAGACGGGCGGGCTGAACGCGGCGATCGTCCTGCCCGACGCCGGCATCGAACGCGCCGCCGCCCACATCGCCGCCGCCGTCGCCGGATACGCGGGGCAGAAGTGCACCGCCACCAGCCGCGTCATCGCCGTCGGCGCCGCCCTCGGCCCGCTGCGCGACGCCCTCGCGGAGGCCCTGCGCACCCTGCCCGTAGGCGATCCGGCCGACCCGGCGACGGTGTGCGGCCCGCTCGTCTCGGCCGCGGCCCACGACCGCTTCCACCAGGCGACGGACGGCGTCCCCGTCCTCGCCGCGGGCCCTGCCGTGGAGGGCCCCGGGTGGTACGCGGCGCCCACCGTCGCCGAGAAGGTGCCGGACGGCCACCCGCTGCTCACCGAGGAGGTCTTCGCCCCCGTCGCCGCCCTGATCCCCGCGGACGACCTGGAGCACGCCGTACGGATCAGCAACGCCGTCCCGTACGGCCTGGTCACCTCCGTCCACACCGCGGACCTGGAGGCGGCGCTGCACGGCCTCGACCGGCTCGACACCGGCATGATCCGCATCAACGCCCCGTCCACCGGCGTCGACTTCCACCTGCCCTTCGGCGGCACCAAGGCCTCCGGTCACGGGCCGCGCGAACAGGGCCGCGCGGCACTGGACTTCTACACCTCCAGCCGCACGTACACCCTGGCGCCCTGAGCACGATGTGACATTGTACGCTCGGTGTTCCGGCCAGGTACGGACCAGCTGCGGAAGCCGCGGCCGGGCACGTGCCGCGGACGCGGCGGCCGGCCCCGGCCGCCGCACCGGCGACGAAGGGACACAGGACACCATGGGCCACCTCAAGCAGCGCAACCTCATCACCGCCACCGAGCGGCTGCGCGACCAGGTCGCCCACGCCCTGCGCGCCGCCCTCATCTCCGGCGAACTCCGCCCCGGCGAGGTCTACTCCGCACCGCAGCTCGCGGAGGACTTCGGCATCTCCGCCACCCCCGTCCGCGAGGCCATGCTCGACCTCGCCCGCGAGGGCCTGGTCGAGCCGGTCCGCAACAAGGGGTTCCGGGTGACCGAGGTCAACGAGCGCGACCTGGACCAGTACACCGAGATCCGCACCCTGATCGAGGTCCCCATGGCCGGCCGCATCACGCGCACCGCGGCCCGCGAGGACCTCGAAGCGCTCCGCCCGGTCGCCGAGGAGATCGTGCGCGCCGCCCGCGACCACGACCTCATCGGCTACCTGGAGGCCGACCGCCTCTTCCACCTCAGCCTGCTGGCCCTCTCCGGCAACGAACGCCTCGTCGAGACCGTCGGCGACCTGCGCAAGCGCTCCCGCCTGTACGGGCTGACCGCCCTCGACGAGCGCGGCGAGCTCATCCCCTCCGCCGAGGAACACCTCGAAATCCTGGACCTGATGCTCGCGGGCGACGCCAAGGGCGCCGAGAAGTGCATGGCACGGCACCTCGGCCACGTGCGCTCGCTGTGGGCGAAGGGCGGCGGCGCACAGGAGTGACGGCCGGCGCCGTGCGGCCCGCCCGCGCCCCGGCGGGCACCGGTCCCGGGTCAGTTCTCCACCGTCTGCACCCGCGGCGGATGGCCGTTCCAGGTGACGAACACCGACGTGGTCCGCGTACCGGCCATGAAGTCCACCCGGATCCAGGCGCTCTGCTTCCACACCCGCATCTGCCAGCCCTCGTCCGGCGTCGCCGACACCAGCGCGGCCGAGGCCTCGCCCAGGTCGAAGACCGCTCGCCCGCCCCGGACCGGATAGCTCTTCACCCCGCCGGTGCCCGGCGGCGGTTGCTGCCCGCCCGTCCGCCGCCCGGCGCCGGTCTCCGGCGCGGGAGCAGCGCTCTTCGCGGACGGCGCCGCGCTCGCCGGGGCGGAGGACGACGGCTCCGGCGCACGGGCCGACGACGCCGGCTCGCCCACCGCCGGCACGAGCGGCGGCGTCGTACCCGAGATCGGCAGGGCGCGCGGCGGTTCGTAGGCCGTGCCCGTCAGCACCGTGCGCACCCCGTACCAGGACACCGCCGTGGCCGCCGCCGTCGCCAGTGCCCACGCCAGAGCCTGCAGGAATCCTCGTCTCACCTGGCTCATAGTGCCGCACCCGTATGGCGTACGGTGCCGCCCATGGCAAGACTGCTCGTAGTCGAGGACGATCCGTTCGTGCGCTCCGCCCTCATCCGGGAGCTGACCGAGGCCTCGCACACCGTACGCAGCGTGGGCACCGCTCTCGAAGCGCTGCGCGAAGTCGCCCAGGTCGGCTTCGACCTGGTCATCCTCGACCTCGGACTGCCGGACCTCGACGGAGCGCAGGCCCTGAAGATGCTGCGCGGCATCACCGACGTACCGGTCATCGTCGCCACCGCACGGGACGACGAAGCGGAGATCATCCGCCTGCTCACCGACGGCGCCGACGACTACCTGGTCAAACCGTTCTCCGTGGCCCACCTCACCGCGCGCATGGCCGCCGTACTGCGCCGGACGGGCCGCGGCGGCGGCACGGCGGGCGATCCGGCGCCGTCCGCGGCCCTGCGCGTCGGCGGCCTGGCCGTCGACCCGCTGCGCCGCCTGGCCGAACTGGACGGCGCCCCCCTCGACCTGACCCGGCGTGAGTTCGACCTCCTCGCCTACCTTGCCGGCCGCCCCGGCGTCGTCGTCCCGCGCAAGGAACTCCTCGCCGAGGTCTGGCAGCAGTCCTACGGCGACGACCAGACCATCGACGTGCACCTGTCCTGGCTGCGCCGCAAGCTCGGCGAGACGGCCGCCAGGCCGCGCTACCTGCACACGGTCCGCGGCGTCGGAGTGAAGCTGGAACAGCCCCGGCCGATGCCGCCGCAGCAGCAGCCTCCGGCGGAGCCGGCATGAGATGGGCGCTCGTCCGGGTGTCGCTGGCCGTGACGGTGATGGTGGTGCTGGCCTTCGCCGTCCCGCTCGGCCTGGTCGTCAAGGAACTCGCCCGCGACCGCGCCTTCGCCGACGCCGAACGGCAGGCGGCCCAGATACGCCCCGCACTCGCCATCACCACCGACCGCGACCAGTTGGAACGCGCCGTCGCCAGCTCGCAGGCCGGCGGCGAGGAACGCCTGGCCGTCCACGTACCCGGCGATGGCGGGGGCGGGGGCGGCGGCGCCGCGCGACGAGGCGCGGACGCCGGCCCGGGCCCGCACGACGCACCCACCGGGTCACCGCGCGAGCCCTACGGCATCGGCCGCAGCCGGGCCGCCCCGCACGACGTGGAGACCGCCCGCCGGGGCCGCTCCGCCGTCACCTCCGTGCCCGGCGGCTACGCCCTCCTCCAGCCGACGGCCCTGAGCACCGGCGAGTTCGCGGTCGTCGAGGTCTACGTCCCGCACCGTGCCGTCAGCAACGGCGTCACCACGTCCTGGGCGATCCTCGCCGCCGTGGCCCTCGGCCTGGTCGTCGGCTCCGTCGCCGTCGCGGACCGCCTCGGCCTGCGCCTCGTCCGCCCGGCGGAACGGCTCGCCAAGGCCGCCGCCGAACTGGGCGAGGGAAAGCTGGGGGTGCGCGTCCGCGAAGGCGGCCCGGCCGAACTGCGCGCCGCGGCCGTGGCCTTCAACTCCATGGCCGACAAGATCGTGCAGCTCCTCGCGGGCGAACGCGAACTCGCCGCCGACCTCTCCCACCGGCTCCGCACCCCGCTCACCGTCCTCCGCCTCAACGCCGCCTCGCTCGGCGAGGGCCCGGCCGCCGACCAGACCCGCGCCGCCGTCGAGCAACTGGAGCGCGAGGTCGACCAGCTGATCCGCACCGCCCGCGAACAGGGCGAGCAGAAGGAGCGGCCCCCGCTCGGCTGCGACGCCTGCGACGTCATCCGCGACCGCATGGACTTCTGGTCCGCGCTCGCCGAGGACGAGGGACGCACGGTCCGGCTCGCGGGCGTCGACGCGACCGTACGCGTCCCCGTCGCCCGCCCCGAACTCGCCGCCGCGCTGGACGCGATGCTCGGCAACGTCTTCCGGCACACCCCGGAAGGCACCGCCTTCGCCGTGGACGTGCACCGCAGCGACGACGCCGTGATCGTCCTCGTCTCCGACGCGGGCCCCGGCATCGCGGACCCCGACGCCGCGCTGCGCCGCGGCCACGGCGACGGCGGACCCGGTTCCACCGGCCTCGGCCTGGACATCGTGCGGCGCGTCGCGGAGTCCACGGGCGGCGACGTACGGATCGGGCGGTCGGTGCTCGGCGGCACCGAGGTCCGCGTGTGGCTCGCGCTGGACGGACGGGGCGGGCCGCGCCGCCGCGAACGCCGGAGCCGGGTGCGGGGCCGGGTGCGGCGCCGGCTCCGGCCATAGGCCGCGGCAATAGGTTCCGGCCATGGGCTCCGGGCATGGGCTCCGGGCATGGGCTTCGGCATTAACGCCCGCACATGCGGACCTTAAGGCGGCCATAAGAAGCCCGCCCCCGACGGTGATTGGGGGATTTGCCTGGTTCGCGCTCGCTAGCGTGCCGCCTGTACCTACCCCCCAGGCAGAACAGGCAGACACGCGATGGGTTCCTCCGCACACCGCCGGCGAGTGAGCCGGAAGGCGAGGCTCGCCGGCGTCGGGATCGCCGCCGCGATCGCGGCCGGCGCCGCCTTCACCCTCACCGGCACCGCGCAGGCCACACCGGTCGGCGCGGCCTACTCCACGACCGGCTCCTGGTCGGGCGGCTTCACCGGGCAGTACGTCATCACCAACGGCACCGGCAAGGAACTGCCGGACTGGAAGTTGTCGTTCGACCTCCCCGAAGGCGCGAAGATCACGTCCTTGTGGAACGGCAAGCACACCGTCAGCGGCCGCAGCGTCACCGTCGCTCCGGAGAACTGGAACAGCACCCTCGCCCCCGGAGCTTCGGTGACCGTCGGCTTCGTCGCGACCGGCGCGGCGGCACCCACCGCGCCCGTGAACTGCCGGATCAGCGGCGCGAAGTGCTCGACGGACAAGAACCCCGAACCCCCGCAGCCGACCGGCTCGGCGCCGGCCCCGCCCCGGCCGCGGCCGACCGGGAACACCCCGGGCCCCGGTGGCGCCAAGGCCGCGTTCGCCCCCTACGTCGACACCCTCCTCAACCCGGCGTACGACCTCCTCGGCACCGCCCGGAAGACCGGCGTCAAGAATTTCACCCTCGCCTTCGTCACCTCCGGCGGCGGCTGCACCCCCAAGTGGGGCGGCGTGAGCGACCTGGACAGCAACCCCGTGGCCCGGCAGATCGGCCCGCTGCGCGAGGCGGGCGGCGACGTGCGGGTCTCCTTCGGTGGCGCGGCCGGCTCCGAGCTCGCCCTCGCCTGCTCCTCCGCCGACGACCTCGCCGCCGCGTACGGCAAGGTCGTGGACGCGTACAAGCTCACCAAGGTCGACTTCGACATCGAAGGGGGCGCGCTGCCCGACACGGCCGCCAACACGCGCCGCGCCCGGGCCGTCGCGCTGCTCCAGAAGAAGCACCCCGGCCTCGACGTCTCCTTCACGCTGCCGGTGATGCCCACCGGCCTCACCCAGGACGGCGTCAACCTCGTCGAGAACGCCAGGAAGAACGGCGTGTCCGTCTCCGCGGTCAACATCATGGCGATGGACTACGGTTCGTCGTTCAGTGGCAACATGGGGCAGTACGCGATCGATGCCGCCACGGCGACGCAGGCCCAGGTCAAGGGCGTGCTGGGGCTGAGCGACGCGGCCGCGTGGAAGGCTGTCGCCGTCACTCCGATGATCGGCGTCAACGACGTGGCCAGTGAGGTCTTCAAGACCGGCGACGCGGACCGGCTGGTGGCGTTCGCGCGGCCCAAGGGGATCGGCTGGCTCTCCATGTGGTCGGCCACGCGCGACAAGCAGTGCCCGGGCGGTGCGCAGAACTCCGCCTCGGCCACCTGCAGCTCCGTCCCGCAGGACGAGTTCGCGTTCACGAAGGCCTTTGCCGCCGTCCGGAGCTGACGCGCTTCCCGTTCCCCCTCTGTCCGGATCCCCGTCCGGAATCCCCCCACACCCCCCACACCCCCACACCCCCACGTTTTCCCACCCCTGACGATGGAGGAGACACCCCCCATGCACCCCCGCCACAAGGCCGTCCGTACCGCAGCGCTCGTCACGGCCCCCCTCGCGCTCTCCCTCTCCGTCACCGTGCTGGCCTCCGGAACGGCCTCCGCGCACGGCTCCATGACGGACCCGGTCAGCCGGGTGTCCGCCTGTTTCGCGGAAGGGCCGGAACATCCGCGCTCGGCGGCCTGCAAGGCGATGGTCGCGGCCGGCGGCACCCAGCCGCTCTACGACTGGAACGAGGTCAACATCGGCACCGCCGCCGGCCGCCACCGCCAGATCATCCCGGACGGCAAGCTGTGCAGCGCCGGTCGCGACAAGTACAAGGGCCTCGACGCGGCCCGCGCCGACTGGCCGGGGACCAAGCTCGCGCCGGGGAAGCACACCTTCACGTACCGGGCGACCGCCGCGCACCGCGGCACGTTCGAGCTCTACGTCACCAAGGACGGATACGACCCGCGGAAGCCGCTGAAGTGGTCGGACCTGGAGGCGAAGCCGTTCGCCAAGGTCACGAACCCGACGCTGAAGGAGGGGAGCTACGTCTTCGACGGCACCGTCCCGAAGAAGTCCGGCCGTCACCTCATTTACAGCATCTGGCAGCGCTCGGACAGCCCCGAGGCGTTCTACACCTGCTCCGACGTGGACTTCGGCGGGACGGCGGCGGTGACGAAGGCCGTGGCCCAGGCCCCCGCGGCCTCCGCCCCGAGCGAGAAGCAGATCACCCAGGAAGCCGCCAAGTCGACCGTCGGCCACGGCGGCCACGGCGGTGACGGCCCCGACGAGGCGGGATACGGCGGGGGCGCGCACGCCGAGAACGCGCACGCCATGGGCGGGCACGACCAGCAGACCGAGGCGAAGGCCGCCGACGGCCCCTCGGCCCAGGGCGGGCGCCTGGCCGAGACCGGCGGCGACGGCCGTACGGCGATGCTCACCGTCGCGGGCGCCGGGACCCTGGCGGCCGGCTCCGCCGTCCTGTTCATGGCCGCGCGACGACGCTCCGCCCGGAACCGCGCCTAGGCCAGGGCCTGAACGGCAGGCGCCTCCCGCTCGCGCCCGGAGCCTTGGGCGGGAGGCGGGAGGCGCCCGCCGTACCTCAGCCGGACAGCCGGGACCGCAGCGTCCGCCTGTCCGGCTTGCCCGCTGCCGTCAGGGGGAGGTCGGACACCAGGTGCAGGGCCTCGGGAGCGTAGAGACGCCCCTTGCGGGCGGTGACGAAGTCGCGGATCTCCTCCAGCGTGGGCTGCTGCCCCGCGGCGGGCACCACGGCGGCGTGGACGTGCTCCACCGACTCCTCGTCGGGGCTGCCGAAGACCGTGCACCGGGCGACGGCCGGATGGCTCAGCAGCAGGTCCTCCAGCTCCGCCGGGTAGACGTGGCCCCCGACGACCACGATCATCTCCTTGATCCGGTCCACGATGTAGAGGTAGCCGTCCTCGTCGAGGTAGCCGACGTCGCCGGTGTGCACCCAGCCGTCCCGCAGCACCTCGGCGGTCAGCTCCGGCTGCTTCCAGTAGCCCTCCATCACGAAGGGCGAGCGCACCAGTACCTCGCCCGGCTCGCCGGGCGGCAGGTCGGTGCTGTCGGCGTCCCGGATCGCGATCTCCACACCGGGCAGGGCCCGGCCGACCGTCAGGTGCCCGCCGTGGCCCGTCACCTCCTGCTCCCCGGGACCCGCCTCCGTGACGGACTGCACCTCGGCCTGCCCGTACACGCCGTAGAGCACGGGCCCGAGGACCTTGGCGGCCTGCCGCAGCCTGGCCGCAGAAGCAGCGGTGCCGCCGTACGTGATCCGGCGCAGGCTGGACAGGTCGGTCCCCTCCAGGTCCGGGTGGTCCAGCAACTGGTAGAGCAGCGGCGGCAGCAGCCAGGTGTGGGTGATGCGCTCGCGCTCGATCGCGGCCAGCACGTCGCCGGGCTCGAAGTCGTGCTGCAGGACCACCGAGCCGCCCTGGTGGAGCGTCATGTCGGTGAAGATCCCGGCCAGGTGGGCGAGCGAGGTGCAGGCGAGGTAGCGGGGCGGGTCGCCGGCGCCGGCGAGCCCGTGGTCCAGGCCGCGCCGGTACGAGCCGTGGGTCATGCGGATGCCCTTGGGGATCCCGGTGGTGCCGCCGGTGTGCCGGATGCACCAGTCGTCGTCCGGGCCGGCCAGGCCGCCCACCGGCCGCGCCGGGCGCCCGGCGGCCGCGGCCAGGACGTCCTCGGCGAAGGTGCTCGGACCGAGGGAGAGCGCCCGGGGGACGCCGGCCAGTTGCAGCAGCTCCCCGGCCGTGGCGTGCCGCCGGTCGTCCACCAGGAGGAGGGAGCAGTCGACGCTCTCCATGATGCGGGCCATGGTCGGCGGGCTCATGCCCTCGTAGAGGCCGACCACCCGGGCACCGGCCAGATTGGCGGCGTACCGGGCGACGAGGGCCTCGGCGGTGTTGCCGGTGAGCAGGGTGACCGTGGCGCCTCGGCCCACACCGCGCTCCGCCAGCTCCCCGGCGAGCCGGTAGACCTGGTCCCGGAGCTCCGCCGCGCTGATCACCCGTCCCTCGGCGGTGGTGACGGCCGCCCGCTGCGGCTCGGCGGAGAGCACGTCGAGGACCGTCTCCACATAGCCGGTAAAGCCGTTTTCCGTAGCGTCTTGTCGGCGGCTCATCGCTGCTCTCCCTTGTCGGAACCCGATGGACGTCCTCGACGCTAGTGCCGCCCTCTCATGCCTTCCACGACCAGTTTTGCCATGTGCTCATGTCCCGTCAGGCATAAGCCGCTCGGGCATGAGCCGCCCGGGCACGAGCCCTTCGGGCATGAGTCGTTCCATGGCCAGCCGGCGGAAGTCCAGCGCGGCGGGGGAGAGGTAGGCGTCCCGGCGCCAGACCAGGGTCAGCGTCCGGTGGCAGTCCGCGGCGTCCAGCCGCAGCCAGGCCACCGGGCTGCGCTCGCCGAGGGTCCACCGGGCGACGGCCGGCATCAGACCGAGGCCCAGGCCGACGCCGACCAGCTCCGGGGTGGCCGCGGCCTCGTCGCCCTCGCAGACCACGCGGGGCGTGAGCCCCTCGCGGGCGAAGAGCCGTTCCAGCAGGGCCCGCTGCCAGTGACCGGCGCGCGTGCTGACGAACCCCTCGCCGGCCAGCTCGGCCACCGCGACGCGCTCCCGTCCGGCCAGCGGATGCCCGCGCGGCACGGCCAGCAGCACCTCTTCCCGCACCAGTTCCAGCGAACACAGGTCCGGGCCGGCCAGTGGCTGGGAGGCGAGCGCGAAGTCCACCTCGCCGGAGCGCAGATGACGCCGCATCGACTCCACCGTGGTCTGGAACAGGCGCACCTTCACCCCGGGGCGCTGCTCCTGGAAGGCGGCCAGTACCGCGGCCAGCTGAAGCAGGGTCTCGGCGGCGACGGAGACCCTTCCCGGGCCGTCGCCGGCGGCATCGGCCATCTCCCGCCGGGCGTCGTCGATTTCGGCCAGCGCCCGCTCGACCCGGTGCAGGAAGGCGGTGCCGTGCTCATTGAGCCGTATCCGGCGTCCGCGGCGGTCGAAGAGCGGAACCCCGAGCTCGGCCTCCAGCCGGATGATGGTGCGGCTCACCGACGGCTGGGCGACCCGGAGTTCCTCCGCGGCCCGGCTGATGTGCTCGTGACGGGCCACGGCCCGGAAATATCGCAGCGAGAGCAGATCCATGCCGCCAGTCTCGCCGGACCCTTCCCTTGAGGATCCCGGGACCCCGATCGTGGCAGCGGGTCAGTGCTGGCTGTTGAGGAAGCCGATGACGACCGCTCCCCACCAGCAGACCTGGGAGACGACAGCGGTGGCTCCGCCCCAGGCCAGGATGCGCGGGGAGGGCGAAGCGGAGGGCTGCTCGGCCATGCGGCGGTTGAGCACGCCCGCCTGCAGGCCGTTCAGGCTGAGGAGCAGCACCAGCACCAGCTTGACGGAGGTGAGGGTGGCGGACGGGTTGGGGTGGAGCAGCATGCCGCTCGCGACCAGGCCCACGAGACCGGCCCAGATGGGCGTGTGCAGGCGGCCGGCGCTGCCGAGGGCCTCCTTGAGGGTGCAGCGGCCGGTCATCCACAGGAGCCCGTAGTAGTCGGCCACGAGCACGGCGCCGAAACCGAGCACCAGGCTCGAGAGGTGGACGAAGAGCGCGGCGGTGTGAAGCGTCGCGTCGGCCTGCAGGTGAACCGAGATCCACACGGAGACGGCCCAGGCCGCACAGATCGCGAACCCGGCCCCGGCGACCGTCCACCAGGAGTCGTACAGGCCCAGCGGCTTTGCGTGCCGGGCGGTCGTGGTGGCGGCGCGGAGCGAGCCCGGCGGGCGGATGACGGACAGGTACGGTTCGGACGGCAGAGCGGACACGCGATTCTCCAAACGCAGACCCTCATGACTGCGGGGCTGACTTCATGGCGGCCAAGGCCTTGAAAGGTGACCGGCTGGTTACCGGCGTGAATCCTTCATTTCCTCAAGGAACGGGTTAAGTGCCCGATAAGACTGAACACTCTCCGGGTGAATTGGCAAGCTCTGCAGGTCACAGAGGGAATCGCGCGCATTTGTTGATCTGTGGCGGCCGGGAAAGGGCGGCGCCTGACGCAGCGCGCGGGTGCGCTCGCTCCACGTCACCCTCGGGGTCCTGTGGTGTGAGGCGGCCCATGAGGCCTGGATCACTTACTAGGGAGCTTAGTGGGCGGAACTGTGGAATGCAGCGGCATGACGGCCGCGGCTGCTCTGTTCAATGAAAGGGGGTAGTAGGTCACAGTGCTTGTCAGGGGTTTTGGGCGCCGCTAACAATTACGGGGTCGCTGGGCGCCGTCGACCGAGAAACGGCGCTTCGTTATTGCGCCGATTCAGGGCCAGGCGGCATCCGCGATTGGAAGGTTCAGCTCAGACATGCGCTCCACCGTCTCCGCTTATACCCGTCTGCCCAAGATTCACAAGTTCTCCGTGGCCGGCATTGCCGCGACCGGTGCCGCCGTCGTCGCGGTCGCCGTCGCCCCGCACGCCTTCGCTGCCGATGCTGCCTCCTCGGCGTCGGTGAAGCCGGTGGCGTGGAGTGCTGAGGCGTTCGGTGAGACGCAGCAGGACGCGCTGGACCAGCAGACCACTGCTGCTGTGGCCGCTGCGAAGGCTGATGCCGGTAAGGCGAAGGCGGACAAGGAGCGGGCCGAGAAGCAGGCTGCTAACCGGTCCACCGAGCGCAAGGCCCTCCAGGCCAAGCCCGCCGCCCCCGCCACCCCGGCTCCGGCGAAGAAGGCCGCCCCGGCCGCTCCTGCTGCTCCGGTGAAGAAGTCCTACGGCAACAACGTCGATGGCTGGATCAGCGAGGCGATGGACATTCTGCGGGCCAAGGGCATCCCGGCCTCTTACGACGGCATCAAGCGCAATGTGATGCGTGAGTCGACGGGTAACCCGCGTGCGATCAATGACTGGGACGTCAACGCGGTGAATGGTGTGCCGTCGAAGGGTCTGCTGCAGATGATCGACCCGACGTTCAAGGCGTACCACGTCGAGGGCACCTCGTGGGACATCTACGACCCGGTCGCCAACATCACCGCTGCTTGTAACTACGCGGCCGACAAGTACGGCTCCATGGACAACGTGAACTCCGCGTACTGATCCACAGCGGTCGGCAGATCAATCACCGCGAGGGCGGTGGCACCCCTGATCAAGGGGCGCCACCGCCCTTCGCCGTTCTGAAATACACTCCCTCAGTGAACGAAACCCTGCCGCCGTGCCCCGAATGCTCCAGCGCCTACACCTACGAGATGGGCGCGCTCCTGGTCTGTCCCGAATGCGGTCACGAGTGGTCGCCCGCCTCCGCAGCGGCCCCCGAGAGCGGTGCGGCGCAGGACGCCGTGATCAAGGACTCGGTCGGCAACGTCCTCTCCGACGGTGACACGGTGACCGTGGTCAAGACCCTGAAGGTCAAGGGCAGCCCGACCGGGATCAAGGCCGGCACGAAGGTGCGCAACATCCGGCTCGTGAACGGCACGGACGGTCACGACATCGACTGCAAGATCGATGGGTTCGGGGCCATGCAGCTCAAGTCGAGCGTGGTCCGGAAGGCCTGACCAGCGGCCTTCCCCTCCCCGTCCCTCTCTTCCCCTGCCCCTCCTGTTACTCCGCTTACTCCACGCCCCGGTCCTCAGCGAGTGCGGCGAGCAGCTCGCTCTCCCGCCGGGGGCTGAGGCCCGAGCGCCGCACCCGGTCCAGGCCCCGCTCGCGCTCCCACCGCAGCGTGTCGGTGAGCAGTTCCGCCCGGGGACGGTGGCGCAGCCCGGCGGCCCGCGCCGCGGCGCCGCTCCGGGCCGACCATCCCTCCCAGCCGGGCTCGGCCAGCCACATCGGCAGTGACTCCGGCCCCATGAACTGGGCCACGTCGTTCGCGATCAGCCACGCGGAGCCGGCCTCCGCCACCGGTCCGGTGTGCCCGCCGATGGTGCGGGACAGAGTGATCCAGTCCTGGAAGGGAACGACCGGGCCGACGGCGTCGTAAGTGCCGACGGTTCCGGCCTCCGCGGCGTCGAGCAGCCAGGCGGCGAGGTCGCGTGCGTCGATCACCTGTGTCGGAAGGTCCGGCTCTGCCGGGACCAGCATCGGGCCCCGCGGGTCCCGTGCCGCGCGGGCGACCCAGTAGCCGGACCGGTCGCTGTGGTCGCCGGGGCCGCCGATGAGGCCGGCGCGCGCGATGAGGAGACGGTCGCCCACCGCGGCCGTCGACGCCCTCTCGCACGCCACCTTCGCTTCGCCGTACAGTTCACGGCCGACCTCGGCCAGCTCGGTGGGAGCCAGGAGCGCCGTGGACTCGTCGGCGTCCGTCGCGGCGTGGGAGGCGTAGGCGCTGACGGAAGAGACGTACGTCCAGTGCCGCGTCCGGCGTCCCAGCGCCTCCAGGGCCCCGCGGACGAAGCCGGGCTGCCACGACACCTCGACGACCGCGTCCCACTCCCGGTCGAGCAACGGCTCGTAGGCGGAAGGATCGCTCCGGTCGGCGGTCACCAGGAGCGCCCCTTCGGCAACCTCTCCGCTCTCGCCGCGGGCGAGGCACGTGACCCGGTGGCCGCGTGCGATCGCCTGCCGCGACACTTCCCGGCCCAGCCAGGCCGTCCCGCCAAGAATCAGGATCTCCATTCCGCCACCCAAGCATCGAATGCGCGTGGTGCGAATAAAAATTCGCCGACGGCAGATCTCCCCGGCTGCTCCGGTCAGGGCGGGCCCGGACGGTCGTCGATCACGATCACGGCCCGCTGAGGCGTCTCGTCGGCCGCATGCCCGGCAGCTGCGCGCCGGCCATGCCCGTCGCCCGGACCGACCGTGTCCACGACGTCGGTGATGCGCTCGTAGATCTTTCCGGCCAGCGCGCGGTCGCCGGGGTCGGCACGGTGGTCCTGCCGCTCGACGGCGTCCAGGGCGGTGAGGATCGCCATCAGGCTGCGCCCCGACACGGTGATCCGCGTCGCGCCGTCCTTCCCGGCCGTGATCTCGCCGGGAACCCGGAAGTGAGCGTTGCGGGCGGCCTGCTCCACGATGAACGCCCACGTGTCGCGGTGGCACACCAGATCCGCGGCGCTGATTCCGGCGGCCCTCTCCAGCCGCTGCTTCTGCGTGTCCTCATCAGGACCGGGTCCGGCGGCTTCCGGCCGCTCCGCGCCGGGGGAGCGGGCGGGCGCGGACCCCGGCGCCGAGCGGCCGGAAGCCGCACCGGGCTCCGCGACCGTATGCCGGTCCCGGCCCTCGCCTTGGTCCTGGCTCCCGCCCTGGTCCTGGTCCCGCCCCCGCTCCGCCCGGCCGCCCGAATCCTCCTCCTGCACCTCCCCTGCGGCTGCGGTTTCGGCTTCCGCTTCGCCCCGGGCCCGGGCTCCGGCGGCTGACCTCGCCCTCGCCTCCGCCTCCGCCCGCGCCCCCGCCTCGGCGAGGATCCCGGCCGCTTCCCGGCGGGCGGTCTGCAGCTCCTGCCTCAGCGTCTCGGTCTCCCGGCGGTGCTCCGCGACGTCCTTGTGGGCGTCGGTCACCGCGCGCCGCAGCTCGCGCAGTTCCTCGCGCAGCTCAGCGTTCTGGCGGCGAAGTTCCGAAAACCCCTCCCGTAGCGCTTCGGTGGTCTTCTCCTGCAGGCCGGCCACGGCCGCCAGGATCCGCCGCTCCGCCGCCCCGTCGTCCGCCGGTTTCCCCCACCCGAACATGCGTTTTCCCCGTTCCTCCGGCCCGTGCAGTGACCGCGCCCCTTCAAGGATCCCGGCCCTCCGGCGACGCGGAGCCCGGACGGTTCGGGCTGGCCTGTTCCCGCCTCATGGCCGTCCGGATCGGCCCGGTTGCGCCCGGTCCGGCCCCGGGTGAGCCACGTCTCACCCGTGCGCCACCTCTTGTCTATGAAACGAGTTGCATAGAAGGATCCGGGTCATGGCGCTCGAGCACGCGATCCTCGTCTCCCTGCTGGAGAAGCCGGGCTCCGGCTACGAGCTGGCCCGGCGCTTCGAGCGGTCCATCGGCTACTTCTGGACCGCCACCCACCAGCAGATCTACCGCGTCCTCAAGCGCATGGAGGCCGACGGCCGGCTCGACGTCCGTGAGGTGCCGCAGCAGGGCCGCCCGGACAAGAAGGAGTACTCCGTCGCGGCCCCGGGCCGGACCGCCCTCTCCCGGTGGCTCCACGAGCCGATCGAACCGGAGAGCGTCCGGCACGACCTCGCCGTGAAGATCCGCGGCGCGGCCTTCGACGACCCCGCCGCGCTGATCCGCGAAGTCGAGCGGCACCACCGGGCGCACACCGACCGGCTCGCCCACTACCTCGCGGGCGAAGAACGCGACTTCACCGGGCCCGGCGCGCCCGGCCCGCCCGACGCCGGGCAGGAACTGCAGCACGTCGTCCTCCGCGGAGGCATCGCCTACGAGCGGATGACGCTCGCCTGGCTCGACGACGTCCTCGCCACCCTCCACCGCATCAGCTCCGAGCGCCGGTAAGCACCGGCCCCGCGCCCCGCGCCGTCCCGCACCACCCGTCACCTCCCGCCAGCTCCCGTCACTTCTCGTCCCCTCACGTCCCGTCCCGAGCCGGAAAGGCGAACTCCCATGGCCGACCCGCTGCTGTTCAACCCGCGCACGTACGACCCCGCGCACTTCGACCCCGAGACCCGCAGGCTGCTGCGCGCCACCGTCGACTGGTTCGAGGAGCGCGGCAAGCGCAAGCTGATCGAGGACTACCGCTCCCGCGCCTGGCTGGCGGACTTCCTCGCGTTCTCCGCCAAGGAAGGCCTGTTCGCGACCTTCCTCACCCCGGCGGCCGCCGCCGGCGAGCAGCAGGACAAGCGGTGGGACACCGCCCGGATCGCCGCCCTCAACGAGATCTTCGGCTTCTACGGGCTCGACTACTGGTACGCGTGGCAGGTCACCATCCTCGGCCTCGGCCCGGTCTGGCAGAGCGACAACGCCGCCGCCCGCGCCCGTGCGGCGGAACTCCTCTCCGAGGGCGAGGTGTTCGCGTTCGGCCTCTCCGAGAAGTCCCACGGTGCCGACATCTACTCCACCGACATGCTGCTGGAGCCCGACGGCAAGGGCGGTTTCCGCGCCAGCGGCTCCAAGTACTACATCGGCAACGGCAACGCCGCCGGGCTCGTCTCCGTCTTCGGCCGCCGCACCGACGTCGAGGGCCCCGACGGCTACGTCTTCTTCGCCGCCGACAGCCGCCACCCCGCCTACCACCTCGTCAAGAACGTCGTCGACTCGTCCAAGTACGTCAGCGAGTTCCGCCTCGACGGCTACCCGGTCGCCCCCGACGACATCCTGCACACCGGGCGTGCCGCCTTCGACGCCGCCCTCAACACCGTCAACGTGGGCAAGTTCAACCTCTGCACCGCCTCCATCGGCATCTGCGAGCACGCGATGTACGAGGCCGTCACCCACGCGCACAACCGCATCCTCTACGGCCGGCCCGTCACCGCCTTCCCGCACGTGCGCCGCGAGCTGACCGACGCCTACGTCCGGCTCGTCGGCATGAAGCTCTTCAGCGACCGCGCCGTCGACTACTTCCGCTCCGCCGGCCCCGACGACCGCCGCTACCTGCTGTTCAACCCCATGACGAAGATGAAGGTGACCACCGAGGGCGAGAAGGTCATCGACCTGATGTGGGACGTCATCGCCGCCAAGGGGTTCGAGAAGGACACCTACTTCGCCCAGGCCGCCACCGAGATCCGCGGCCTGCCGAAGCTGGAGGGCACGGTCCACGTCAACCTTGCGCTGATCCTCAAGTTCATGGGCAACCACCTGCTGAACCCGGCGGAGTACGCACCCGTCCCGACCCGCCTCGACGCGGCCGACGACGCGTTCCTCTTCCGGCAGGGCCCCGCCCGCGGCCTGGGCTCCATACGCTTCCACGACTGGCGCGCCGCCTACGACGCGTACGCCCACGTGCCCAACGTCGGCCGCTTCCGGGAGCAGGCGGACGCCCTGTGCGCGTTCGTCACCACCGCCGCCCCCGGCGAGGAGCAGAGCCGCGACCTCGACCTCCTCCTCGCCGTCGGGCAGCTGTTCGCGCTCGTCGTCCACGGCCAGCTGATCCTGGAGCAGGCGGGCCTGACGGAGCTCGACGAGGACGTGCTGGACGAGCTGTTCGCCGTCCTCGTACGGGACTTCTCCGCGCACGCCGTCGAGCTGCACGGCAAGGACTCCGCCACCGCGGAACAGCAGAGCTGGGCGCTGGGTGCGGTCCGCCGCCCGGTCGTCGACGACGCCCGCTCGGCGCGGGTGTGGGAGCGCGTCGAGGCGCTGTCCGGGGCGTACGAGATGGCGCCGTAGGAACGGGCCCGGGGCGGGTGCCGGGACCGGTCCCGGCACCCGCCCCGGTCAGAACAGCCCTACCTTCCCGCTTGTTCGCCCGCCCGGAGCCGGTACACCACGTTCCGGCGCAGCGGCCCCTCCGGTACGCCGGGGTCGTCGAAGTCGTCGGCGGGGTTGCGGGTCATGCCGATGCGGCGCATCACGGCCTGCGACCGGAGATTGGTGGCCGTCGTCACGGCGAGGATCTCCGGCAGGCCGAGGGTCTCGAAGCCGAAGGCCACGACCGCCCGGGCGGCCTCGGTGGCGTATCCGTGCCCCCAGGCCGCGCGGGCCAGACGCCATCCGGCCTCCACGCCGGTGAACGGCGTGTCCTCGTCCACCGCATCCAGCCCGGCGAAGCCGATGAACTCGCCCGTAGCCGCGACCTCCAGCGCCCACCATCCCCAGCCCCGCCGGACGAGGTCGTCCTGGAAGCGGGCGGCGGAGGCCGCGCTCCGCTCCGGTGTGAGCACGTCCGGGAAGTACTCGCGGACTTCGGGATCGGCATTCATGGCGGCCCAGGGGCCCAGGTCGGCATCCCGCCATTCGCGGAGCACGAGGCGTTCGGTTCGCAGTTCGGGCATTGCGGCGACCTAATGCGACCGGCCGGAACGGAGCGATCGGACGTCGGCCGGGACGGCGAACGGCCCGCCGTCACCGAAGGCCCGCTCGGCGAAGCGCTCGCCGATGCGGCGGTGACCGGCGGAGTCCGGGTGGAGGCCGTCCGGCATGGGCACCTCGGCGAAGTCCGGTTCGCCGTAGAGCGAGAGACCGTCGAGGTAGTGCAGGTTCGGGTCGTCGGCCGCCCGTTGCGCAACGACGCGGGAGAGCTCCTTCCGGATGACGGTGAGCGTCAGCCGCGTGGGGTCCGACGGGTCGCCGAGGGCCCGGAAGCTCATCTTCCCGCCCTCGAAGTCCGGTGCGAGGGGCCCCGGGGTGTTCTCCTGGACGGGGCAGAGGACGGGGGAGACGACCAGCAGGGGAGCGGTGGGATGGCCCTCGCGGATGGTGTCGAGGAAGCCGTGGACCGCCGGGGCGAAGGCACGCAGGCGCATCAGGTCGGTGTTGACCAGGTTGATGCCGATCTTGACGCTGATCAGGTCGGCGGCGGTGTCGCGCATGGTGCGCGCGGTGAACGGGTCGAGCAGGGCGTTGCCGCCGAAACCCATGTTGACCAGCTCCACGCCGCCGCGGGCGGCGGCCACGGCCGGCCAGATCTCGGTCGGCCGGGCGGCGGCGGAGCCGTGGCTGATGGAACTGCCGTGGTGCAGCCACACCCGGCGGCCGCGCTCCGGTACGGCCTCGACGGGGGCGTCGGTGCGCAGGGCGATCAGCTCGGTGATCTCCGAGTGCGGCAGCCAGATCTCGACGTCCTTCGCGTCCGGGGGCAAGTCCGCGAACCGGGCGGTGCCGGCCGGGCCGGGGCGGGTGTCGGCGGCCTGGGTGACCATGTCGACGGTGACGACGTTGCCGCCGGTCACGCTGGTCCGGCCGGCGGTACGGCCGTCGATGACCAGGTCGTAGACGCCGTCGGGGCGGGCTGGAGCACCCCGGAAGACGGTCTTCGTGGGCAGGACGTCCAGTTCGACGGCGGTGGCCCGGGTGCGGAACACCAGTCGCACACCGGAGGGCTGGGTCTCGACCAGGGCCAGGGACCCGTCGGGGGCCTGTTTCCGGGCCCACGCGGGCAGCCGGTGCGGCAGCACACCGTGGGGGGTGCGCTCCAGGTCGAGGGCGCCGCGCAGGAAGCGCGGCTCGATCGGCGTGGTGATCCAGTCCGTCGGTGCCTCGTTGCGGAGGGCGGAGTCGCCGGAGTGGGCCGGGTCGCCGGGGCGGCCGGGGTGGCCGTTGGGTCCGGGGTGGTCGTTGAACGGGGAATTCATGACCATAGCCTGTCAATCCGGCGCCTGATCCGCACACGCATTTCTTCCGCACCTTTCGCCGCCACGTCCGCAGGACTGCGTAAGTTCGTAAGATAGAAGCGTCAAGGATTCCTCTTGGAGGATGTGATGGGAAGCGGGCCGATCCGGCCGCCCCGCCGTCCCGGCAGCGAGAAGCCGGTGGCAAGGCTCGTCGGGCGGGCACGAAGGGCCCCGGGCTGAAGCCGGCCGGTGCGCACGCGGCGACACCGACCGACGTCGTTCGCCGCGGCGCGCCGCAGGAGCTGCCATGGCAGGGTGCGCGGCGCACGTCGAATCCACTCGGACGGATACCGCTCCGGGCGGCCTCTCACAGCCGTCCGCCGCAAGCGCTCCGCCCGCGCGGGCTCCCACCGCTTTCCTCGCGGAGGACGAGAGCAGGGTGGCGGTCACCGTCTGCTGCGGCGAGGCACCCCCGTACCGGCCGGTCACCACCGGTAGCTTGCTGCCCACCTGCCGTTTCCACGTCCTCGAAGGCCGCCTGCGCACGCTCGAAGGCCGCCCGCGCACGCCGGCCGAAGGGGAAGGCGGCGAGGCTGGTCGCGCCCGGTCCACCGCCCGTACAGCCGCCCGTACAGCCGCTCGGGCCGCGGGCGGGGCCTTGCCGGATGCGATGTCCCCCGCCGTGACAGCCCCGCGCCGTGAAAGCCGTGAAAGACGCACCGCTGCCCGCCGGCACCCGCCGGCACCGCCCTCCGGCACACCCCGTGGAGGCACTCCATGACCTCGTCCCTGCAGCCCGGCTCCCTGAGGGGTCCGTACGTCCGCGGCGACCTGCCCGGCCCCCGCTCGGCCGAACTCCTGGCACGCCAGGAGCAGCGCGAGTCGTCCGCCCGCACCTACCCCCGCCACCTGCCCATCGCGCTGGCCGACGGCGCCGGGAGCTTCGTCCGGGACGTCGACGGGAACGTCTTCATCGACTTCCTCGCCGGAGCAGGTGTGCTCTCCCTGGGATACAGCCACCCCGAGCTCGTCCGCGTCGTGGCCCGGCAACTGGACGTCCTCGCCCACGGCCTCGACTTCCCCACCCCCGCCAAGGACGCCTTCACCGAAGCCCAGCTGTCCATGCTGGCGCCGGACCTGCGGGAGAGGATGAAGGTGCACTTCTGCGGGCCGACCGGGGCCAACGCCGTCGAGGCCGCCGTCAAGCTCTGCAAGATTGCGACCGGCCGCAGCGACGTCGTCTCCTTCCAGGGAGCCTTCCACGGCAGCACGCACGCCGCCATGGCACTCAGCGGCCTCGTCTCCCCCAAGGAGGCGGTACCCAACGGCATGCCCGGAGTGCACTTCTTCCCGTACTCCTACTGCAGCCGGTGCCCCGTCGGCCTCACGCCCGACAGCTGCGCCACGAACTGCGCCACCTACCTGGAACACGCCCTCGGCGACAGCAACGGCGGCATCCCCCTCCCCGCCGCGGTCATCATCGAGCTGGTGCAGGGGGAGGGCGGGACCATCCCCGCCCGCACCGACTTCGTACGGCGCGTGCGGGACCTGACCCGGTCCCTCGGCATCCCCCTGATCGCCGACGAGGTGCAGACGGGCTGCGGCCGCACCGGAACGTGGTTCGCCTTCGAGCAGTACGGCATCGAGCCGGACGTCATCGTGGCGTCCAAGGCGCTGAGCGGCATCGGTCTGCCGGTGGCCCTCATCCTCTACGACGCCGCGCTGGACGTCTGGTCGCCCGGCGCGCACATCGGCACCTTCCGCGGGAACCAGCTGGCCTTCGCCGCCGGAGTGGAGGCGATCCGCATCATGCAGCGCGACGACGTCCTCGGGAACGTCCGGCGGCGGGGCGACCAGATCGCCGACCGGCTCGCGGCGCTGACCACCGACCCGTGGGTCCGCGAGGTGCGGGGCCGCGGCCTGATGTGGGGGATCGAGCTCGCCGACCCCGGCGACGGCCGCCCCGCGACCGAGGTCGCGTCCGCGGTCCAGGCCCGCGCCCTGCGGAACGGCCTCATCGTCGAACGCGGCGGACGCGACGACGCCGTCGTCCGCCTCCTCCCGCCCCTCAACGTCACCCCCGACGTGGTCGACACGGCCTGCTCGATCCTCGTCGACGCCGTCACCGCGTGCAGTCCCCGGTCGTCCGCCGGACCCGCTCACGCCGACCGGGCCGCGGGCGGTCCCCAGTAGCCGGCTCGCCCGCCGTCCCCCGCGGGACGCTCCCCAGAGAGGAGTCACACGATGGCACTCATCGTCCAGAAGTACGGCGGCTCCTCGGTGCGGAGTACCGAGCGGATCAAGCACGTGGCCGAGCGCATCGTGGCGACGCACGAGGCGGGCCACGACGTCGTCGTCGTGGTGTCCGCGATGGGGGACACCACCGATGAGCTGCTGAGACTGGCGCGCGAAGTGACGTCCGCACCGTCCCCCCGCGAACTGGACATGTTGCTGGCGGCCGGCGAGCAGGTATCGAACGCCCTGACCGCGATGGCGGTCCAGGAGCTGGGCGGCCGGGCGTGCTCCTTCTCAGGCCCGCAGGCCGGTGTGATCACCACGGCGAGCCACGGTGAGGCCCGGGTCATCGCCGTCGAGCCGCAGCGCGTCCGGGAGGCCCTCGACCGGGGCGAGGTCGTGCTGGTCGCGGGGTTCCAGGGACTGAGCAGGGAGACCGGGGAGGTCACCACTCTGGGGCGCGGCGGTTCGGACACCACGGCGATCGCCCTGGCGGCGGCGCTCAAGGCCGACCTGTGCGAGATCTGCACGGACGTGGACGGGGTCTACACGGCGGATCCCAAGGTGTTCCCCGGGGCCCGGCTGCTGCGGCACGTGACGTACGAGACCATGCAGGAGATGGCCGTCCACGGCGCCGAGGTGCTGGCGCTGCGCAGCGTGGAGTACGCCCGCAGGTACGGCGTGACCGTCCACGTGCGGTCGTCCTACAACGACCTGCCCGGCACGGTGGTGTCGGACACCGCGCACTCGGCGGAGAGCCTCGTGAGGCCCGCGGGGATCGTGGGTGCCGCTCGCGCACCTGCGGAGACGGCCGTGGCTCCGGCCGCGGGTGGTCCGGGCGGTCAGGGTGGTCCGGGCGGTCAGGGTGGTCCGAGTGGGCCGGGTGGTCCGGGCGGGCCCGGGTCCACGGAAAGGATCTTCCGTGACCTTGCCGGCGCGGGCGAGGGGCGGGCCGATGTCGCCGAGCCGGTGCTGAGCCCGAGCCCGAGCCCGGGCCCGCAGCCCGCCGCACAGTGCGCCTGCTCCGGAGGTTCCTCCGGCGAGGGCAGCGCACAGGGTGGGGAGCGCGCCATGACCGGTTGCGCGGTCGCCGCGCGCGTTGCCGGTCCGCGCAAGGTGACGGGGTGAGGTTCGCGCCGCAGCCGCGGCGCGTTTTTGCGTACTCAAGTGCTCGCACCTGGTGACGGAATGGGCCTTGTCGTGTGAGGCGGCCCATGAGGCCTGGGTCACTTACGAATTCTTTTAGTGATGTGTGCTGCCCGAAATAGGGGGTCCGTTCGGGGTGTTCGCGGGGGTCGATGAAAGGGGGTAGTAGGTCACAGTGCTTGTCAGGGGTTTTGGGCGCCGCTAACAATTACGGGGTCGCTGGGCGCCGTCGACCGAGAAACGGCGCTTCGTTATTGCGCCGATTCAGGGCCAGGCGGCATCCGCGATTGGAAGGTTCAGCTCAGACATGCGCTCCACCGTCTCCGCTTATACCCGTCTGCCCAAGATTCACAAGTTCTCCGTGGCCGGCATTGCCGCGACCGGTGCCGCCGTCGTCGCGGTCGCCGTCGCCCCGCACGCCTTCGCTGCCGATGCTGCCTCCTCGGCGTCGGTGAAGCCGGTGGCGTGGAGTGCTGAGGCGTTCGGTGAGACGCAGCAGGACGCGCTGGACCAGCAGACCACTGCTGCTGTGGCTGCGGCGAAGGCGGATGCCGGTAAGGCGAAGGCGGACAAGGAGCGGGCCGAGAAGCAGGCTGCCAACCGTTCCACCGAGCGCAAGGCCCTTGCGGCCAAGCCCGCCGCCCCGGCGAAGAAGGCTGCTCCGGCGAAGAAGGCCGCCCCGGCCGCTCCCGCTGCCCCGGCTGCTCCGGTGAAGAAGGCCTACGGCAACAACGTGGATGGCTGGATCAGCGAGGCGATGGACATTCTGCGGGCCAAGGGCATCCCGGCCTCCTACGACGGCATCAAGCGCAATGTGATGCGTGAGTCGACCGGTAACCCGCGTGCCATCAACGACTGGGACGTCAACGCCGTCAACGGTGTGCCGTCGAAGGGTCTGCTGCAGATGATCGACCCGACGTTCAAGGCGTACCACGTCGAGGGCACCTCGTGGGACATCTACGACCCGGTCGCCAACATCACCGCCGCCTGTAACTACGCGGCCGACAAGTACGGCTCCATGGACAACGTGAACTCCGCGTACTGATCCACAGCGGCCAGTAGATCAAACACCGCGAGGGCGGTGGCACCCCTGACCAAAGGGGCGCCACCGCCCTTCCGCATTTGCGCGTCGCCCCGGCTACGGGCTCCGCGGGCGGCCACCGGTGCGACGTCGGCGTGCGAAGATCCTTCGGCCGGCTGCACTGATTCCGACCGTGGAGGGTGACCATGTACGCGATATCCCTGGGCGACGACGGCGCGGAACTGCGCCCGCTGGAGCCGTGGCAGGCCGGAGAGTTCCTGGCCCACGTGGAGCGGGGCAGGGAATTCATCGGGCAGTACAACGGGCTGCCCGACCTCATCACGGACCTGGCGTCGAGCCGGGCGTTCCTGCAGACGTACGCGGACAAGCTCGCCGCCGACGCCGGACGGATCTGCGGCATCCGGACGGGCGGCGAGCTGGTCGGCGCGGTCAGCCTCCGCACGATGGACGTCGCGCAGGGCACTGCCGAGGCGGGCTGCTGGCTGGAGCCGTCGGCGGTGGGCAAGGGGCTGGTGACCCGCGCCGTACGGGTGCTCATCGACTGGGCTATCGAGGAGCGGGGGATCCACCGCGTGGAGTGGTGGGTCGTGGCGGAGAACGCGCCCAGCATCGCGGTGGCCCGGCGCCTCGGCATGAGGAAGGACGGCGTGCTGCGGGAAAGCTACCTGTACCGGGGGAAGCGGTACGACGAGGAGATCTGGTCGGTGCTCGCCCCGGAGTGGCGAGCGGCGAGCCGCGGGGTGTGACGCGCCCGCCCGTGCACGGCGAGGCCACCGAGCCCTTCCCGGGCAGCCTGTAGCGAACCGGCTGACCCGGGAGTGTCAGTGGGCCCTGGTTCCATGGAGGTTGCGCAGGAAGCGCACGGAGCCGGAGGGGGATCCACACGTGCAATGGGTCAATCCGTACGAGCGGGCGGACGGCACACCCGTCAGGGGGTATTGGCGATCGGCGCCCGGGGCGCGGCGGGGCACGACGCTGGTGGCGATAGCGGCCGTGCTGGTCGTCGGCTGGGCGCTGGGGCGCTCGGCGGACGGCACGGCTCGGGGACCTGCGGAGGGCGGCGGCACTTCCGTGCCCAAGCCCGTTCCGTCGGCGGTGTATCCGGTCAAGTGGCCTGACCAGCAAGAGAAGAGCAAGGAGAAGCCTCGGTCGCGGCAGGGCGTGACGTACCCGATCCCGTGGGCCACGGGGACGGCGTGGTGAGCCGTCGCCGGCCCGTGCGCCGGGGCCGGCCTGCGGGCCGTGGCCGCCCTGCTCGCCCGCGTCCGCCCGCTCGCCGTCGGCGCTCAGTGAGGCAGCGGCAGTCGGACACGCGGGTGCTCGCGTTCGCGGTGGCAGCGATTGTTGCGGTGGGGGCGGTCCTCACGCTGGTGCGGTGGCTCGCCGCGCACTGGTGGGTCGCACTGCTGCTCACGGTCGTGGCCGCCGTGGCGGGCGGAGCCTGGTTCCACCTGCGGCAGGAGCGTCGTCGGTGGGAGCGTCTCCGTGCCCGGGAGCTGCGGTACGCGATGTCGCACCTGGACTCCCTGAACCCCACGCAATTCGAGCACGCAATACGGGACTTGATGGACCGGGACGGCTGCAGGGAGGCACGACAGGTCGGCGGGAGGGGCGACAACGGGGCCGACGTGAAGGCCACGGATCCGTTCGGGCGCCGATGGGTGATCCAGTGCAAGCACCGCCGGGACGGTGACCGGGGTTCGGCGGTCGGCACCCCGGACCTGCACGTCGTCGCCGGAACCGCGCGCCAGTTGCACGGTGCGGACGTCGCGGTCATGGTGACCAACGGCCGCTTCTCCTCGCAGTGCCCGCCGCTGGCCAGGACCCAGCGAATACACCTGGTCGACCGTCGCCTGCTGGGGGAGTGGGCGGCCGGTGGCCGGCCGCTGTGGGAGCTGCTGCGGGCGCTCCCACCGCCCCGCCGCGCCTCGCCGCTGTCCTGACCGGCGGCGGGGGCGAGGGCGGGTCCGGGGCTCCGGCGGGGCCCCGGCCGGCCGGAAGGATCAGCCTCCGGCCGGTCGGCTCTGCTCCGTGACAACGACGCCTACTTGTCGGCGGTCAGCTTTCCCGCCACGCCCCAGCTGTCGGCCGGCACCTCGTGGATCCACACCTGCACGGCCTCGGCCGGGATCTGCAGGGCGTCCACGAAGGCGTCGGTGACGCGGGCGACCAGGTCACGCTTGAGCTCGATGTCACGGGGACCCTGCTGGATGGTGACGATGGGCATGATGCGCTCCTTCACGGTGAGGCCTGCACCGGCGGTTCCGGTGCGTTCTTGCTGCCGGGAACAGTTCACCGCGCAGGGCCCCTCGCCACCCAGACCCGAACGGCTATCGCAGCGATCACGATTGCTGATCGTCCCTGCTCAGGTGAGGGAGGGAGAAGGGGAGGCAAGGGGTACGTCCGCCGCGCACGCGCCCTCCAGCAGGCCGAGCAGCGGGGAGGGCGCGCCGCACCGGGTCACCAGCTCGACGGGCAGCCGCAGGCCGGGCGCGGCGAAGGGGACGAAGGCGACCCTCGGCAGCCGCATCCGGCGGGCGTTGCCGGCGTACACCACCGTCCACATCGGCGTGCCCGATCCGATCGCCGCGAGCGTGTCCTGGAGGGTGCTGTACGCCGGTCCGGGAGTGGGCTCGAAGCCCGCCTGCCGGCAGCCGTCCAGGACGAGGTCGACCAGCGACGGGTGATGGCGGCGTTCCGTCAGGCGCAGCGGCAGCCCCGCGAGGTCGGCGAGATGCACGGCCGCCCGCCCCGCGAGCGGGTGCCGGGACGGCACCGCGGCCAGCAGCTCGTCCTCCCAGAGCGGGCGGCGGCGCAGCTCGTCGCTGTCCGGGGCCGCCGCCCCGCCGGGCGCCGGGGCGGCGCCCCGGACGAAGGCGGCGTCCAGCCTGCCGTCGGAGAGCCGGGCGAGCCGCTCCCGGACGGGCAGCGCGACCAGCTCCACCCGTACGCCCGGCGCATGCTCCTCGAAGGCATCCAGGATCCGGTCGAGCCTCTCGCCGAGCCCGGTGACCGTCCCGAGCCGGAAGACGCCGCTTCCGCCGCCGGCCAGCTCCGCGGCCACCGCCCGGGCGGCGTCCTCCGCCGCCAGCACGGCACGGGCCGCGGGGAGGAATGCCTGTCCGGCGGCCGTCAGCTGGACCAGCCGGGGCGTCCGGTCGAACAGCTCGATCTTCAGCTCGCGTTCGAGCCGCCGGATCTGCTGGCTGACGGCCGGCTGGCCGATCACCAGCCGCTCGGCCGCCCGCCCGAAGTGCAGTTCCTCCGCGACCGTCACGAAGTAGCGCAGCTGACGCAGTTCCACCGTTCCCCTCCCCGTTCCACTGCCGCTGATCTTGCCTCATCGACGATGAAACGGGGCGGGGCAGGACCGGGGCGGGGACGCCGGCGCGGCTCGGTCAGGCGAGGGCGACCAGCTCCCGGTAGTCCTCGCTCCACAGGTCCTCGTCCGCGTCCGGCAGCAGCAGGACGCGGTCGGGGCGCAGGGCGTCGATGGCGCCCTCGTCGTGGGTGACCATCACGATCGCGCCCGGGTACGAACCGACGGCCGCGAGGACCTCGCCGCGGGAGGCGGGGTCGAGGTTGTTGGTCGGCTCGTCCAGCAGCAGCACGTTCGCTCCGGAGTGCACGAGCCCTGCCAGCGCCAGCCGGGTCTTCTCGCCGCCCGACAGGACGCCCGCCGGCTTGTCGGCGTCGGCCCCGGAGAACAGGAACGCGCCCAGCACGTGCCTCGCCTCCCCGTCCGTGAGGTGCGGGGCGGCGGCCGCGAGGTTCTCCCGCACCGTACGGGAGCCGTCGAGCGTGTCGTGCTCCTGGGCGAAGTAGCCCAGCCGCAGACCGTGCCCGTGCACCACGCGCCCGGCGTCGGGGCGCTCCTCACCGGCGAGGACGCGCAGCAAGGTGGTCTTGCCGGCGCCGTTCAGACCGAGGACCACGAGGCGGCTGCCCCGGTCCACGGCCAGGTCCACGCCGTCCAGGACCCGGCGGCCGCCGTAGGACTTGGCCAGGGAGACGGCGCCGAGCGGCATCCGCCCGCACGGGGCGGGCTCGGGCAGCCGGATCCTGGCGGCCTTCTCGGTCCGGCGGGCCGGTTCGAGCGCGGCGAGCATGCGGTCGGCGCGGCGGGCCATGCTCTTGGCCATGGCGGCGGTGGCCGACCGGGCCTTCATCTTGTCCGCCTGGGCGTGCAGGGAGGCTGCCTTGCGTTCGGCGCCGGCGCGTTCGCGGGCGCGGCGCCGTTCGTCCGTCTCCCGCTGGGCCAGGTACGCGGCCCACCCGGTGTTGTGGATGTCGATCGTCGCGCGGCCCGCGTCGAGGTGGAAGACCCGGTTGACGACGTCGGCGAGCAGGCCGGCGTCGTGGCTGATCACGACCAGTCCGCCGGTGTGCGCCCGGAGGAAGGTGCGCAGCCAGGCGAGGGAATCGGCGTCGAGGTGGTTGGTCGGCTCGTCGAGCAGCAGCGTGCCGCCCTGCCCCGCGAACAGGATGCGGGCCAGTTCGACGCGGCGTCGCTGCCCGCCGGACAGCGCGCCCACGGGCTCGTGCAGCACCCGGCCCGGCAGCCCGAGCCCGGCCGCCACCCGGGCGGCCTCGGCCTCGGCCGCGTACCCGCCGCCCGCCTGGAACGCGGCCTCCGCACGGGCGTAGGCGTCCATCGCGCGCTCCAGCGCGCCGGGCCGCCCGCCGGCTCCGGCCGTGGCGGCGGCTTCGGCCATGGCGGATTCGGCGCCGCGCAGCCGGCGGAGCGCCCGGTCCAGGCCGCGGGCGGAGAGGATGCGGTCGGTGACGGTCACGGCCGGGTCGGCGGCGCGGGAGTCCTGGGCGAGGAAGCCGACGGGGCCCGTACGGACGATGTCACCGGCCGCCGGCTTGGACCGGCCCGCAAGGGCGGTCAGGAGGGTGGTCTTGCCCGCGCCGTTGCGGCCGACGAGGCCGATCCGGTCGCCGGGGGAGACGGTGAAGGACACGCCGGACAGCAGCAGGCGCGCGCCGGCGCGCAGCTCGGCGTCGCGAACGGTAATCATGAAATAACGCTCCGGAAAAGCAAAAGGACACACTTCTGGCGTGGAAGCGGGTCCTCAGCTAAGAAATCCGGGGCGTAGACATGCCGTCACGGTAACCGCCACCCCGCGCCCGGCGCACCTGCTTTTCTCGCCCCCAAGCGCCCGGCACTCCCGGGAAAGTGCTCAGCTTTCCCCGGGCCGGGACCACACGGCGGGTCCGCCGCCGCGCCAGTCGATCAGGTGCGGGTCCTCGAGCTGCATGTCCTCCGACGTGACTCCGGCCCGCCGCAGGAACTCGATCACGTCGACGACGCCGTAGGCCACGCCCAGGTTCTCCGCACCGGCGGTCACCCGCCGGCCGCCCGACGACGACGGCGGGTGTACGACGATGTGCACACGGGACATACCTCCAGCCTGCGCCGGGAGCAGGACGGACGCATCCGGAGCAGGACGGACGCATCCGGAGCGGGACGGACGCGTCCGGAGCAGCTCGGCGGGGGCCCGTGGCTGTGGGCCGTCGGTGGTAAATGAGCCGTCGTTCCTCCGCGCCTCCCGCAGGACCACCCGCCCCGCCGTGAACAATCTTTCTCGCCGTGGTGACCGGGAAGCAGGTGCCGTCCGTGCGCGGACGTGCCGCCGTGTGAGCGTGCGTCAGCGACGCCGCCGAGGGGAAACGACCGATGGACTCAGCAGGACACCCGCATCGCCGGGCGATGCTCACCGGAGGTCTCGCGGCCGCCGCCGCGGCCGTGCTCTCCGGATGCGCGCGGGACACCGGGAGGAGGAGCACCTCGGGGAAGGCCGTGCCCGCGGACCTGAAGGCGACGCCCGCGTCACCGTCACCGCCCGCCCGCCCGGCCACGGCCAAGGAGGCGCTCGCGAGGCTGCTGGAGGGCAACAAGCGCTGGGTGAGCGGGAACCTCCAGCACCCCGACCGCGACCCCGACCGGCGCCAGTTCGTGGCCCAGACGCAGGAACCGTACGGGGTGGTCCTGTCCTGCATCGACTCCCGCGTGCCGCCCGAGCTCCTCTTCGACACCGGCCTCGGCGACCTCTTCGTGCTGCGCACCGCCGCGCAGGCGGCCGGCCCGGTGGTCACCGGCTCCGTCGAGTTCGGGCCGCTGACGACCGGCACCCCGCTGATCGTCGTCCTCGGGCACCAGCGCTGCAGCGCCGTGAAGGCGTCGTACGAGGCGCTGCGCGACGGCGCGACACTGCCGGGCAACCTGCAGGCCGTCGTCGAGGCCCTCCGGCCCGCGTACGAGAAGACCGTCAGGCGGCACGGGCCGGACGCGGTCGACACCATGATCCGCAACCAGGCCGACCTGACCGCGGCCGCCCTGCGCTCCAACAAGGACCTCTCGCCGCTGGTGAAGAAGGGCTCGCTCGCTGTCGTCAGCGCCTACTACTCGCTCGACACGGGCCGGGTGGACGTCCTCACGGGTGCCCCTGCCTGAGCCGCCCGCCCGCGCGCCGGCGCCCGCCCACGCGCCAGGGCGCCCGGCACGTCAGGGCGTCCGCGGGAGCGGTGCGTCCGCCGCGAGGGCCGCCGGCTGCCACTCGGGCGCGAGGATCCGGCGCACGGCGTCGTTCACGTAAGCGATCTGCGGGCCGGTGAGGTAGTCACGGAATCCGCCGATGACACCGCGCCGCGTCTTGTACGACTCCGGGTCCCCGGGCACGGCGGGCCGGAGCCGGTCCGTGCGCAGCGCGTCGGAGAGCTCCATGGCGCGCATGGACTCGAAGCCGGCGAAGTCCACCGCGGCCTTGAGCACCTCTTCGCCGTACGGGGGCAGGCCGCAGAAGGCGAGCACGCGGGCGAGCTCGCCGGCGGTGTCGGCGGCGAGCCGCTCGTAGGAGGTGAGGAGGAACGAGGCGGGCACGTCCTGCCTGGCGTGCCAGATGTTCCAGAAGGCCAGGCAGGTCCTGACGCTGCCCTGCTCCTCGCTCAGGAAGGCTCCGATCCCGGCGTCGTAGGGATGCCCCTGCTGGTGGGCCCGCTGGAAGTAGCGGGAGACGGCGGTGTCCCGGATGTCGCGGAGGATGAGCACCACCTTGCGGTCGCGGTAGAAGCCCTTGTCCCGGGACAGCTCGGCGGGGGTGCGCCACGCGACGCGGTCGTCGTGCCAGAAGACGATGCGCGGAATCGCCGGTTCTGCCTCGCTGAACCGGGTCAGGTCCAGGTTCCGGCACACCTCCAGGGGAATGCGGTGCCCCGCGGAGAGGGCCTTGGCCATCAGGACCCGCAGCCAGGTCCGGCCGCATTTCGGGAACGAGATGACGTAGACGTCGCCGTCCGCGTCGACGGTGCGCGCGGCGTGGTCCGGGGGCGGAGTCAGGGGCATGGGATTCCCTTCCGGCTCTGCAACGGTGCGCGGCCGGGGACGCGTCCGGCGCCGGCCGCGGTGCGGCGGCGCCATTGTGCCGCAGCGGTGCCTTTGGTCCAATTGCCGTGACGGCGCTGCCCGTCAGGCCGTGCCGGGAGGCGCGATGTCCACGGATGTACGCACCACCCTGCGACGCTGGCAGCCGCAGGTGTTCACGCCGTTCGCAAGGAGCCCGGACGACAAGAACCCGGACGACAAGAACCCGGACGGGAAGAGCCGCGAGGGGAAGAGTCCGGACCCGGAAAGCCCGGTTGTCGTCTTCGCCCGGACCGCCGCCCGCTCGGCGGAGTTCGCCCCCGCGGCGGCCCCGGACGGCGCCAAGGCCGTGATCGTCGGCAGCGCCGCCGGGGACGACCCCGCGGACGTGGCCGCTCGTGCCCGCGGCGAACTGCTGGAGCGCATGGGCAACATCCTGGCGGGCCGGCAAGCCGAGCGGGCCCGGCACCGGATCGGCACCCACGACGACTGGCGGCGGCGGGGCGTGCCCGCCCTCGACCCGGCCGCGCTCTCCGGCGACCCGGCCGCGCGCACGCTCCGGGGGCTGTGGGTCACGGCCCGGTCCCTCCGCACGGGTGAGGAACTGCTGGTCCCGGCGGGGGCCGCCTACCTCCGGCACAGGCCCCCCGCCGGCTGCGCCCCCCTGGCGCGAGCAGGCTCGACGGGTCTGGGAGCCCACCCCGACCCGCGGCAGGCCGCCGGCCACGCCGCCCGCGAGATCCTCGAACGCGACCTCATCAGACGCAGCTGGTACGGACCGGACGCCCCCCGGCCGGTCCTCATCCCGGCGGACTCGGACCTGCTGCCCGTTGCCGTACGTAAGGTGCTGGAGGCCCGCGGCGAGCGCGCGACCGTCCTGTCGCTGGCGTCGCCCGCGGGACCGGTGTGCACCGTCGTGTGCGTACACCGTCGTGACGACGGCTCGGCGCAGAGCTTCGGGGCCCGCTGCACCCCCGCGCGCCTGCAGGCCTCGGCGGTGGCGGGCGCCGCCTACGAGGCGCTGATGGTGCGGTGGAGCATGACCGGCCCGGAGGCCGTCCGCACCTGGGCCGGCCGGAAAGGAAGGACCCCGCCCCGCACGGCACTGGAACACGCACTGTGGACGTTCCACCGCCAGGACAGCCTGGCCCACTGGCTGAACCGCCCGCACGACCGCCCGCCCGGCACCGGACTGCCCCCGCCCGCAGACCCGGAGGACGGAGTCGCCGCGCTCGCCGCCCACACCGGTGAGGACGTCCTCCTCGTGGAGACCGACGCCCCGCAGCTCGCCGAGGAGCACGTGTCCGTGGTCCGGCTGATCGCCCCGGGGGCCGCGGCGCTGCCCACCGGCGACGGCGGGATCCCGGGCGCCCTGCCGCACCCCTTCGGCTGACAGTGCAGGCCCGCCCGCCCGTACGCCCCGCCCGCACCCGTCACGCCCCCGCCCGCAACCGTGAGGAGAGGCCGCCATGACCGGAGCCGACGCGCCGGACTACACCGCCTTCGCCGCGCACTACGACGAATGGTTCGGACCCGCAGCCACCACCGACGACACCGTGGAGGCCCTGGCCGGCCTGCTGAAGACGGCAGGGCCCGGCCCCGCTCTGGAGCTCGGGATAGGCACCGGCCGGATCGCCCTGCCCCTGGCCGCGCGCGGCGTGGAGATCCACGGCATCGACGCCTCACCGGCCATGGTCGGGCAACTGCGGGCCAAACCCGGCGGGCAGGACATCCCCGTGACGCTCGGGAACTTCAGCACCGCCGGCCCGGACGCCCCAGACGGCACGGACACCCACTACGCGCTCGTCTACGTCGTCAACGGCACCTTCGCCGAACTGCCCACGCAGGAAGCGCAAGTGGACTGCTTCGCCAACGCCGCGCGGCGTCTCCGCGCAGGCGGCCTGTTCGTCCTCGACGCCCACCTCCCCGAAGCCCTCACGTCCAGCGCGTCGTCCGGAGGCCGGGTCGTCCCCGCCGAAGGCGGCCAGCTCGTCCTGCGCTACCGGGAGACCGACCGGGCGGCGCAGCACTACCGCTCCCACTACGTCGTCTTCGCGAACCGCAGCACGGGCGGCGTGGACATGCACCGCACGACCGTTTCGTTCCGCTACGCCGCGCCCGGCGAGCTGGACCTGATGGCGCGGATGGCGGGGCTGCGGCTGCGCGAGCGGTGGGGGAACTGGAAAGGCGCCCCGTTCACCTCGTCGAGTACGGGCCACATTTCCGTGTACGAGCGCCCGGCGCGTGAAGGAAACGCGGATGAATGAAAGTTTCGCGGCGGGCAGGGCCGAGGACCCCGGGACCTACATGGCGGAGAACCTGCGGCAATGGGAGACGTGGACGCCCCTGAAGGCAGCCTCCGCCCATTACGCCCTCGACGGCTTCCGGCGCGGCGGCGTACGCCTCCGGCAGCTGGAGATCGACGAGGTCGGGGACGTGGCGGGCCGTTCCCTGCTGCACCTGCAGAGCCACGTGGGCGTGCACACGCTCTCCTGGGCCCGCCTCGGCGCCCGCGTGACCGGCGCGGACTTCTCCGCGGAAGGCACCGCGACGGCACGCTCCCTCGCCCGGGACGTCGCCCCGGACGCCCGCTTCGTCTGCGCGAACGTCTACGACCTCCCCGACCGCCTGGACGAGACCTTCGACCTCGTCTACACCTCCCACGGCGTCCTGGGCTGGCTGCCCGACCTGGAGAAGTGGGCGCAGGTCGTCGCCCGCTTCACCGCGCCGGGCGGGCGGTTCTACCTCTTCGAGGCACACCCCACCGCCTGGCTCTTCGACCAGCGCACGGACTCCCGCGAACTGCGCGTCCGCTACGGATACTTCAGCTCCGGCGAACCTCTGCGCTGGCGCTACCGCAGCCCCCTCTCGGTGCCCGGGACCGAGACGGACGGCTGGGAGTTCAGCTGGGGGCACGGCATGGGCACCCTCGTCAACGCCCTGCTCGGCGCCGGGCTGACCATCGAGTTCCTGCACGAGTGGCCCTTCGTGGGCTGGCCCATGTTCCCCTTCCTGGAAGAACGGGAGGACGGCTGGTGGCACCTGCCGGACGGCGTCCCGTCCGTTCCGCTGTCCCTCTCCCTCATGGCGAGAAAGCCGCTCCCTCCTGGCGCGCAAGCCGCGGTGAACGGCGGGCCGTTGACTCAATCATGATTCCCCGCCCCGGCTGTGGGCGGGCTCACCATGGCGATCACCGCTTTCCCGGCGCACGATGAGAGCCGGGAGCGCGGTCCTCAGGTGCCGCGCCCCTGCACTGTCTTCCGGTAGCGAAGGAGTGAACATGCCCCGTGACGTCGTAGAGGTCGAGGAAGTACCGGCCGAGGAACTCCCCGAACTCGCGTTGATGATCGACATCCCCTGCGAGGACTGACACGCGGCGCGCCCCCGGGCGCGCCACGGCGGCCGGCCGGCCCTGACCGGCCGGCCGCCCCGCGCCGGCCCTCGCGCCGGCACCGCCGGTCACCCGCCCGCCGCGGCGGCACGGGAGAGGAGCCGCTGTGGACGTCGAGCCCGACCCCTCCTCGGCACAGGACGACCAGGAGGCCCTGCGCCGCCTGCTCCTGAAGGTCGTGGCGGGCACCGGGCTGCCCGGGCCGGCCCCTCACTTCCCGCTGCCGCTCCACCCGGCGGCCGTGGAAGCCGTCCACCGTGCGCAACGCGAGCGCCGCTCCGGCACGTACGCCCCGGAGCGTACGGAAGAGCTGGTCCGGCAGCTGGCGCGCCGCCCGGCCGCGGAAGGGGCCGAGCCCGTCGACCCGGAGGGCCAGGACCATCTCCGGCGCAGCCTGAGCCGCGCGCTGGCCCAGCGGCCGGACCGCCCCGGAGGTGACGGGACACCGGTCACCGCCGCTCTGGGCACCTGGTCGGCCGCCGACCGGGCCGTGCTGGCGGAGGCGCTCGGGCTGCTCGGCACCGTATGGCCGCGGATGCTCGGCGAGCTGCGGGCCGTGGTCGCCCAGGTGGCCCTCCTCGACGGCATGGCCATCGACGGCTACACCGACTTCACCGTGCACGGCGCCGTCCTGATCAACCGCCGCCGGCTCGCGCCGGCCCGCTCCGGGCTCCCCGGAGCCGTCAGGCTGGCCGAGGCCCTGGTGCACGAAGGCACGCACAACCGCTGCAACGCGGCTGCGGTGCGCGAACCGTTCCTCACCTCCGCCGCGGACGCGTGCGCGGGCCCGCTCGCGACCCCGCTGCGGGCCGACCCGCGCCCCCTGAGCGGGCTGTTCCAGCAGACGGTGGTGCTGGCCCGCTGCGTCCGGCTGTACGGGCGGGCCGCCGGCGCCGGGACGGCCATGGCCCCGGCTGCGGCGGCCGGACCGGACACGGCCGCCGCCGCGGCGGTACGGGCCCGGCACGACCGGCTCCTGCGCGACCTGCGCGCGGCGGTCGCCACCTTGGAGGACCACCGGGCCGGGCTCACGGAGCACGGCCGGCGGCTGCTGGACCGGAGCGCCCGCGTCGCCGCCCGCGGCTGAGGGGCGAACGATCCCCCTATTACCGGCTGTTACGCGCTATTACCCGCGCAGCAGCAGATGGCCCCGGCGGTAGCGCTCCCCCTCGCACGGCTCGCGCAGCATCCGGCCAACCTCGGTGAACCCGGCCCGGCGTGCCGTCTCCGCGAGCTCGTCCACGGGCCACCGGTAGGCCGTCGTCACCTTGTGGTCGAACGCCGTGACGGGCCCGCCCTCGGCCTCGAAGAAGGCGAGCAGGAGATGGCCTCCCGGCGCCAGGACCCGGCGGAACTCGGCGAAGTACGGCGGAACGTCCTGCGGCGGGGTGTGGATCAGCGAATACCAGGACACGATGCCGCCCAGGGCGCCGTCGGCCAGGTCCAGGGCGTCCATCGAACCGACGTCGAACCGCAGGTCCGGATACGCCTCGCGGGCGAGACCGATCATCGCCGGGGAGAGGTCGACACCGAAGACGTCCAGCCCCAGGTCCCGCAGGTGGGCCGTCGTCTGCCCGGGCCCGCACCCCAGCTCGGCGACGGGGCCGGCACCCGCCTCGCGCGCGAACTCGGCGAACGCGGCGAGCACCGCACGGTCCAGGGGAAGGGGGTCGAGTCCGTTGCGGACGAATTCGGCGTACCGGACGGCCATCGCATCGTAGGCGTCCGCGGTCGCACGCAGGTGTGAAGGAGGTGAGGGAGGCGAGGAAGGTGAAGTCACGTGAGAACACTCTAGAGCCGCGCTTCAGCCGCGGCGGAGCCGCTCCCGCAACAGCTGGCGGGCACCCCCGGCGGTGAGCCGGGAGCGCAGTGAGGCGAGGGGTTCGAGAGGGGTCCCCAGCAGGCGCGGGTCCTGGTAGGGGACCCAGCCGGTGGCGTGCCGGGAGTAGCGCGGGGTCCCCAGGCAGAGCCGCTTGGTGATGACGAAGCGCGTCTCGTCGGTGGTGTTGGGCTGCGAGGCGTGCAGGTGGTCCCCGGCGAAGAACAGGATGTCCCCCGGGTCGAGGGCGATGTCCATGGGCGGGCCGGTGTACTGGCCGGTGAGGAGCGCGTGCCGGCCGTCGTGGCGCAGGCCGCGGCGGTAGGCGCCGGGGTAGAAGACCAGCCCGTTGCCCCTGCGCACCGGGCCGACGGCCATCCACAGGTTGACGGAGTTGACGGCGGTGTTGAACCACGAGTCGATGTGCGCCTCGCGCGGGGTCAGGAACCCTTCGAGCCCGGGCGGTTCGCTGCCCGCCGCCAGGGAGTGCTGCGGGGGCATGATGCGGATGCCCAGATGGCCGCCGAGGTAGAGGCGCCGGCCCTGCGGCTCCAGGGACCGTGCGACGTCGCGCAGGACGGTCTCGGCGAGCGCCCTGAGCCGGGTCTCCAGATCCGTGCGGATCGACGCGATCTGCTCGGTGTGCGCCTCCAGGTGCAGCTTTTCCAGGGAGGCCCCGGCCCGAGCGGCCCGGGGGCCGGGCAGCGCCTGCGCCACGGCTCGCCCGGTCTCGCGCCGGATCCGCTCCAGGGCCCCGCCGTGGTGCAGGCCGCCCTTGACGACGACCAGCGCGCCGTCGAGGACGTGGCGCAGCGAGACGGGGATGCGGTGCGTGGCCGGGGTCACGGTGTGGACGAGGGCGGGCCGTACGCCGGTCGGTTCGTTCATCGTGGCTCCTGCCGGCGGAAGGTGTGGGGGGAGGGATCACGGCCGGAGGTGTTCCTCCGCCATGGCCGTGATCCCTTGGTGCAGCGTCGTACGGGGCCGGTAGCCGAAGGCGCGGGAGGCGAGGGTGATGTCGGCGCCGGTGTGGCGCGCGTCGCCGGGCCCGGCGGGCCGGGGGAGGAGCTCGACCGGCCCCAGGATGCTCTCGACGGTGGCCACGGCCTGCTTGACGGACACGGGGGAGCCGCCGCCCAGGTTGGCGACGCCGGTGAAGCCGGAGCGGGCCGCGGCGCGCATGGCGGTGACGGCGTCGAGGACGTACGTGAAGTCCCTGGTCTGTTCGCCGTCGCCGTACAGGGGGAACGGCGCGCCGCCGGACGCCGCGGTGAGCAGGCGCGCGAAGGCCATGTCGGGCCGCTGCCGGGGCCCGTAGACGCTGAACAGCCGCAGGGAGACGCTCGGCAACCCGTACGTCGTGCGGTACAGCTCGCACAGGTGCTCCCCGGCGAGCTTGGTGATCCCGTAGGGGGAGACCGGCCGGGGCGGGGCGGTCTCCGCGGTCGGGAACTCCTGCGCGTCCCCGTAGACGGACGAGCTGGAGGCGTAGACGAACCTGCCCACCGGGCGGTTGCGCACGGCCTCCAGCAGGGCCTGTGTGGCGAGGATGTTGCGGGCCGCGTACACCGGGAACTCCGCGCCCCAGGAGGGGCGTACCCCGGGCTGGCCGGCGAGATGGTAGACGACGTCCGTGCCGTCAAGGAGGGGACCGAGGTCCGCCTCCAGCAGGTCGGCGCGGACGAGGGAGAAGCCGGGGGAGCCGGTCAGGCGGCGGAGGTTGCGCTCTTTCAGGGCCGGGTCGTAGAAGTCGGTGAAGGCGTCGACGCCGACGACGGAGTCCCCCTCCGCCAGGAGGTGTTCGCACAGGTGGGAGCCTATGAACCCGGCGGCGCCGGTCACGAGCGCCCGCATCACGGCCGCCCCGCGGCAGCCGCGGGCGCGTGCCCGGGCAGGCCGGCGAGGACGCGGTCGGCGCGCGCCCGCCAGGTGTAACGGGTGGTCAGTTCGCGCCGGGCCGTCTCTCCCAGGGCGCGCCGCAGGGCCGGATCGGCGCTCAGCCGCCCGACGGCCTCCGCCCAGGCCGCCACGTCGCCGGGCGGGCACAGCAGGCAGTTTTCCCCGTCGGTCAGCACCTCGCGCAGCACCGGGAGGTCCGAGGCGACGATCGCCCTGCCGTGCGCCATGTACTCGAACAGCTTCATCGGTGACACCCAGCGGCTGATGTCGCCGATGCCGCCGGCGCACGCCACCTTCCTCTGGTACGGCGCCAGCACGACGTCGAAGGCCCGGTAGTAGGGGTGGAGCGAGGACGGCGGACGGTGGCCGTGGAAGAACACGTTCTCGCCCCGGCACCGGTCCTGCCAGTGTGCGAGGTCCTCCGGGGTGCCGCCGACCAGGTGGAAGTCCGCGGCGGGCAGGAGCCGGGCGAGTTCGCGGATGACGTCGGTGCCCCGGCCGGGGTAGAGGTGGCCGACGTAGCCGACCTTGAGCGCTCCGGGTCTGCCGGGCAGTGCGGCCACCGGGCCGCCGGCCGCCACGGGGTCGGCGCAGTCCGAGGCGGTGACCCAGTCGACGTCCCGGCGCGCCGCGAGCCGCGGGAACGCCGCGCGGTAGTCGTCGGCGAGCGCCTGGGACACGAAGACGATCCGGCGGAGCCCTCTGTGGCGCAACAGCAGCCGCTCGACGCCGCGCACGACGCGGTCCGTCCACAACAGGTGCGTCTCGTAGACCACGGGGGCCGTGCCGGCGGCGGCGAGAAGCGCGTGGGGGTCCCGTCCGTACACGACGTCCGGGACGGTGCCGCGCCGCACACCGTCCCGGACGCGCCGGGCACGCACCAGGGGCCCGAGCCCAGGCGCCGTGCCCAGCGGGACGGTGTGCACCGGGAACCGGTTGCGGGTGCCGTAGTACGCGTGGAGGTCACCGGTCCGGACGGTCCCCGGCACGGCGTACAGCTCGATGTGATGCCCGGCGTCGGCGAACGCGTCGCACATCCGCATGACGTGGACCCCGTTCGCGTAGACCGACGGGACGCTCCCGCCGTGCAGGTAGGCGATCCGCATGAGCAGTGACCTCCAACGCGAGAAGGCGGACGAGAAGACACCGATCCGGAAGCACACTCACGTCATGCAGGGAGAGCCCGGCCGCACGGCGGGCGGAGGGATCCACGCCCTCCACAGTGACTACGGACGGGGGTGCCCGTCAATGAGCCCTCATGCGCCGGGCGGCAGCGCTGCCGGGCGGTGTCCGGGGCGGCCGGCCGCGGTCGGTAGGCTCGGCGCTTTCCGGCACCCTTCGCAGGAAGACACCGCCATGACCCCATGGAGCAGGACGCTCACCGCCGCGGGAATCGACGGCCCGCAGCTGCGCGACGACTACACCCGGCAGCGCTCCGTGGTCGCCGCCTACCGCCGTCACGCGTATGCGGCCGTGCGTCTGCTGCTGCCCGCGAAGCTCGTTCCGCACGTCATCGCCGCCACCGCGTTCATGCACCACACCGACAAGCTGCTCGACCGGAAGGGCCCGGGGCCGGACGGTGAGGATTTCGCCGCCTGGGAGAAGGAGGTCGCCGGCGGGCTGGCCACCGGCGAGAGCGGCCATCCGGTGCTCCGCCCCCTGCTGCACACCGTCTCCGCCCACCCCCGGCTGGAGGGGCACATCGGGCGGTTCCTCGCCGGGGCCCCGCTCGACCGGGACTTCACCGGCTTCGCCGGCGAAGCGGAGTACCAGCGGTACGTCGACGCGTATTCACTGCCGGCGTTCATGCTGGTCGCCTGCCTCCTGCTGACGCCGGACGCCGAGGAGACGGGCGGCCGCGAACTGTGCCGCGCCTACATCGACGGAAGCCAGCGGCTCGACTTCGTCAACGACCTCGCCGAGGACCTGCGGGACGGCAGGCTCACCCTCTCCGAAGAGACGCTGCAGCAGCACGGCGTCTCCCGGGCCGACCTGGAGCAGGGACGGGACACCCCGGGCGTACGCGCCCTGCTGACTGATTCGCTGGCCTCGGCGCGCCGTGACCTGCTGGCCAGCCGGGGCCTGCACCGCTTCGCGCCGCCCGCGCATCGCGCGTTCATCCGGGCGTTCGTCTCCCTGGAAGTGCTCACGGCCGACGCGGCCGCGCGCAAGGGCACCGGAGTGCTCCGCGGAGCGGCGCGCCCCTCCGTGCCCGCTGCGCTCGGAGTGCTCCGCCGGGAGTACGCGCGGCGCGGCCGCTGACCCCCGCCGCGCTGCCTCGTCCTCCTGTCCGGGCATCGCCCGGAGGGCGGGACGCGGGGCCGCCGGACGCGCGTGACGGTGTCCTCCAGGTGGCTGTTCGTCGTGTCGCGGTCCCGGGCCGCGGGCGGTCCGGTGCGTTAGTGTGTGGGCTCGTCGGGCAGCTGACGGGAGGCGACGGCAGGCCCGCCGTCGTGCCGTCCGTGCCGTCGCGCAGACGGTGCGGACGAGAAGAGCCCGTCGCGGGGCGAACCCCGCGACGGGCGGCCGAGGGTTGGCTCCACGGGGCGTACTGGTGATACGCCCCGCGGGTCAGCCCCTGCCGGTCATCGCCAGGGCCAGAGCGGTCAGGGCCGTCAGCAGCTCCACCCACGGCGTCACTGCTCGGGCCACGCTGCGGACCAGGTTCCAGTCGACCGGCGCTTTCGGCCTTTTGTGCTGCACCATGTGTGCGCCTTTCCTCGGACCAGGAGACCCGCCGGCCGGCGAGACCCTAGGGCCCTCGGGGTGCGGCAGCGCTACCGACCCTCCCGAGACCCCTGGGTGAGGCCCCGACGTGACGTGCTGACCCGGGGTCAGCGCTGGTACGACACGAGGTGACTTTATCGGGCGAAGTACCTGAATGCGGGGCATTTGGCAGATGAACGTCGGCGAGTCCCCTCCTGTGCAGGAGCCGGGAGGAGTAGAGGAGAGCCCCTGAGAGCGCAGTGCCGGCGGGCGCAGCGGCCCGGCGGCAGCGACGCGGCGCTGGCGGGGAGGGCCGCGGCGGCGCACCATGGAACGGGTGGCCGCACCTGTGGGAGGAGCCCGATCGTGCCGAGCCGGACGCACGCGACGGACGACGGACCGGCCACCACCCTGGCCTGGGTGGTCGACCGTACGGCGCCGGCCGCCGAGCACCCGCTGCGCCGCATCGAGCGCCCTCTGGCCCCCCTGGGGCCGGCCGGCCTCCTCATCGAGGTGCGCGCCTGCGGCGTGTGCCGCACCGATCTGCACCTCGCCGAAGGCGACCTGGCGCCCCGGGTTCCGCGATGCACCCCCGGCCACGAAGTCGTGGGCCGGGTGCTCGCCACCGGCCCCGGCGCGGAGGGCTTCGCCGCGGGCGACCGGGTGGGCCTCGCCTGGCTGGCGGGCACCTGCGGCGCCTGCCGGTACTGCCGGGCCGGCCGGGAGAACCTGTGCCCGCACTCGCGCTACACCGGATGGGACGTCCACGGCGGCTACGCCCGCCACGCCGTGGCCGACGCGCGCTACGCCTACCACCTGCCCGAGGGCCTCCCGGACGAGGAACTGGCGCCGCTGCTGTGCGCCGGGATCATCGGGTACCGGGCCCTGGAACGCGCCGCGCTGCCGCCCGGCGGACGCCTCGGCATCTACGGGTTCGGCGCCTCAGCCCACCTCACCGCCCAGCTCGCCACGGCCAGGGGAGCCACCGTCCACGTGATGACCCGCGCCGAGGAGGCGCGCCGCCTGGCCCTCGCCCTCGGGGCCGCCTCCGCGGCAGGGGCGTACGACGCTCCCCCCGAACCTCTCGACGCAGCGATCCTGTTCGCGCCCGTCGGCGACCTCGTGCCCGTCGCCCTGGCGGCCCTCGACCGCGGCGGCACGCTCGCCGTGGCCGGCATCCACCTGACGGACGTCCCGCCCCTGAACTACCGGCGCCACCTCTTCCAGGAACGCACCCTGCGCAGCGTCACCGCCAACACCCGCGCCGACGGCCGCGCGTACCTCGCCGAGGCGGCACGCCACCGCCCCGTTGTACACGTCCAGCCCTATCCGCTGAGCAGGGCCGCCGAGGCGCTCGCCGATCTGGCCGCGGACCGCGTCACGGGAGCGGCCGTGCTCATGGCGGACTGATGGCGGACCGAGGCGCCGCTCAGGCCGGGCCCTCGCCCGGCGGGGCGCCCGGCGGGCTGCCGTAGCCGCCTCCCCCCGGCGTCTCGACCACCAGGAAGTCACCGGGCAGGACCTCGGCGGAGTCGCAGCCCGCCAGCGGCGTGACGGTGCCGTCGGCCCGCTCCACCCGGTTCGAGCCCAGGGCGCCGGGGGCCCCGCCGGCCATGCCGTAGGGCGGGACGCGGCGGTGCCCGGACAGGACGCTCACCGTCATCGGCTCCCGGAACAGGAGCCTGCGCACGGCGCCGTCGCCGCCGCGCCACCGGCCCGCGCCCCCGCTGCCCCCGCGAATGGCGAACTCGTCGACGAGGACGGGCAGGCGCCACTCCAGCACCTCCGGATCCGTCAGCCGGGAGTTCGTCATGTGGGTCTGGACCGCCGCCGCCCCGTCGAACCCCGGGCCCGCGCCGGAGCCCGAGGCGACGGTCTCGTAGTACTGGTGCCGGTCGTTGCCGAAGGTGACGTTGTTCATCGTGCCGCTGCCCTCCGCCTGCGCGCCGAGCGCCGCGTAGAGGGCCCCGGTGATCGCCTGGGACGTCTCGACGTTGCCCGCGACGATGGCCGCGGGGTGACGGGGCGCCAGCATCGACCCGGCCGGGACGATGATGCGCAGGGGCCGCAGACAGCCGTCGTTGAGCGGGATGTCCTCCGCGAGCAGCGTCCGCAGGACGTACAGCACCGCGGCGTTCACCACGGAAGTGGGTGCGTTGAAGTTCGTCGCCAGCTGCGGTGACGAACCGGTGAAGTCGATCGTCATGGACCGTTGCCCGCGGTCCACCGCGACGCGCACGGCGATGACCGCACCGGAGTCCATCTCGTAGCGGCAGGCGCCGTCGGCCAGGGAGACCACCGCCCGGCGCACGGATTCCTCGGCGTTGTCCTGCACGTGCCGCATGTAGGCGCGCACCACGTCCGGCCCGAAGTGGCCGATCATCCTGCCGACCTCCTCGACGCCCTTGCGGTTGGCCGCGATCTGGGCCCGCAGGTCGGCGAGGTTGGTGGCCGGATCGCGCGACGGGTAGGGCGCCCCGGTCAGGAGCTCCAGGGTTTCGGCCTCCCGGAGCCTGCCGTCCTGGACGAGCAGCCAGTTGTCGAAGAGCACGCCCTCCTCGTGGATCGTGCGGCTGCCGGCGGGCATCGACCCCGGCGTCATCCCGCCGATCTCCGCGTGGTGACCGCGGGAGGCCACGAAGAAGAGGATGGCCGGATCCGCCCGGCGGCCGGGGTCTTCGGGGCGTTCCTCGAAGACCGGGGTCACCACGGTGACGTCGGGCAGGTGGGTGCCCCCGTGGTACGGGTCGTTGACCGCGTACGCGTCGCCCGGCCGCATGGTCCCCGCCCGGCGGCGGATCACCTCGCGGACCGCGGTCCCCATCGACCCGAGGTGCACGGGGATGTGCGGCGCGTTGGCGACGAGGCTGCCGCCGGGGTCGAACAACGCGCAGGAGAAGTCCAGCCTCTCCTTGATGTTGACGGACTGCGCCGTGGACTCCAGCCGCGCCCCCATCTGCTCGGCGACCGACACGAAGAGGTTGTTGAAGATCTCCAGCATCACGGGGTCGGCCGCGGCCTCCACGCCGGACCCGGCGGGCTCGGCCACGCGCTCGACGACCAGGTGCCCGGTGGTGTCGGAGCGCGCCCGCCACCCGGGGTCCACGACCGTGGTCGCATTCGCCTCGGTGATGACGGCGGGACCGTCCACGACGCTGCCCGGGCGCAGGAGTTCGCGCTCCCGCAGGGGGACGTCGCGCCATGCCCCGCCCGTGTAGAGCGGGACGGTGCCGGCGGCCGGGGCGCTGCCGGGCTCCGGCCCGGGGCCGGCCAGGCTGCGGGCGTCCGGCTGCGGGGTGAGGCCTGTCGCCTCGACCGAGAGGGCCTCGACGATGACGGGGCGGTCAAGGAGGAAGGAGTACATCGCCCGGTGAACCGAGGCGAACTCCTCGGTCATCGCGGAGGGCCCGGCCAGTGACACCGTCACCGCCGTGTCGGTGCCGTCGTAGCGCAGCCGTGCGCGCCTGGCCACCCGGATGCGTCCGGCGGGGACGTCCTCGGCGCGGAGCACGGCCCGGGCCGCCTCCTCCAGGTCCCCTGCCACCGCGTGGATCCGCTCCATGCTCGCCTCCGTGAGGGGCAGCTCCACGGACTGCTCGCGCAGGGCGGTGGTGTCGGCGAGACCGATGCCCAGCGCGGAGAGCACCCCGGCCATGGGCGGTACGAGGACGGTGCGGATGCCCAGCGAGCCGGCGACGGCGCAGGCGTGCTGGCCGCCGGCACCGCCGAAGGTCGTCAGCGCGTACTCGGTGACGTCGTGGCCCTTCTGCACGGAGATCCGCTTCACGGCGGCCGCCATGTTCGCCACCGCCACCTGCAGGAACCCTTCGGCGACCTCCTCGGGGCTGCGCTCGTCACCGGTCCGCGCGCCGATGTCCCGCGCGAGCCCGGCGAACCCGCTCCGTACGACGTCCGCGTCCAGCGGACTGCCGCCGTCCGGGCCGAAGACGCGGGGGAAGTGCGCGGGCTGGATGCGGCCGAGCATCACATTGGCGTCCGTGACGGTCAGCGGGCCGCCCGCCCGGTAGCAGGCCGGGCCCGGGTGCGCCCCCGCGGAGTCCGGGCCGACGCGGTAACGGCTGCCGTCGAAGTGCAGGACCGATCCGCCGCCGGCCGCGACCGTGTGGATGTCCAGCATGGGCGCCTGCAGCCGGACCCCCGCGACCTGGGCGGTGACGACCCGCTCGAACGCGCCGGCGAAGTGGGAGACGTCGGTGGAAGTGCCGCCCATGTCGAAACCGATGACCTTGCCGAAGCCCGCCAGCTGCGCCATGCGCGCCATGCCGACGATGCCGCCCGCCGGGCCCGACAGCACGGCGTCCTTGCCGCGGAAGCGGCCGGCCTCGGCGAGCCCGCCGTTGGACTGCATGAACATCAGCCGGACACCGGGCATCCGGTCGGCGACCTGCCGCACGTAACGGCGCAGGCCGGGGGAGAGGTAGGCGTCGGCGACGGCCGTGTCGCCGCGCGGCACCAGCTTCATCAGCGGGCTGACCCGGCCGGACAGCGACACCTGCGGGAAGCCGAGCCGCCGGGCCAGTTCCCCGATCGCCTCCTCGTGCTCCGGGTGGAGGGAGCTGTGCATGCACACGACCGCCACGGCGCGGATGCCGTCGTCGTAGGCGCGCCGCAACTCCGCGGCGAGGGCACGGAGGCCGGGCGGGCGCAGCACCGTCCCGTCGGCGGTGACGCGCTCGGAGACCTCGATGACCCGCTCGTACAGGGCCTCGGGGAGGACGATCCGCCGGTCGAAGATCCGGGGACGGTTCTGGTAGCCGATCCGCAGCGCGTCCCGGAATCCACGCGTGATCACCAGCACGGTCCGCTCGCCCGTGCGCTCCAGGAGGGCGTTCGTCGCCACCGTCGTGCCCATCCGCACGGCCTCGACGCTGCCGGCGGGAATCTCCTGGTGCTCCTCCAGACCGAGCAGCTCCCTGATGCCCGCGACGGCCGCGTCGCGATAGCGGGAGGGGTTCTCCGACAGGAGCTTGCGGGTGAGCAGGCCGCCGTCCGGGCGCAGGGCGACGATGTCGGTGAAGGTGCCTCCCCGGTCGACCCAGAACTGCCAGCCGCGACCGGGGCCGGGGGACGTGCCGGACGGTGTCGCCGGCGTCGTGCCGGAGCTCATGGCACCCCTTTCCGCCCTGCCCGCCGCCCGCCGGGGTCTGCCTTCAGCATGCCCCGTCCGCCGCTACGGTGCAGGCCGGTGCGGGCCCAGGACGCCACCGACGACCGTCGTCACGACCTTGCGGACGGCTTCGGGCTCCGGCGGGGTGCCGCTGCGGTCGGCGAAGAGCAGGTGCCCGGCGCCGATCAGGGCGGGAGCCAGGGCCTCGACGTCCGCATCGGCCGCGATGCGGCCCAGCTCGCGCTCGGCGGTCAGGTACGCGGCGAGCATGGCCGTGGCCTCCGTCAGCACCGGGACGCCGGCCGGCCCGGACCGGCGCAGCCGGGCGCGCAGGTCGTCCCGGAAGGTGATGAGGGCGACGATCGCCACGGCGACCGGTCCGAAGAGGTCCGTCAGCGCGCCGCTGAGGTTGCCGGCGACGGTCCCGGTCCCGGCGGCGTCGCGCAGGGCGGTGGCCTGGCCGTCGATGCGGGCGGCGCGGTCGCGCACGAGGTCGGCGAGGAAGGCGTCGAAGTCGGCGAAGTGCCGGTGGAGGACGCCCTTGGCGCAGCCCGCCTCCGTGGTGACCGCGCGGCTGGTCAGCGCGCTCGGCCCGGCCCGGAGCAGAATGCGCTCCGCGGCGTCGAACAGCTGCTCACGCGCATCGCGCAAGGCCACCCCTGTCGGCATGTGACGCACCTTTCCTGCTTCGCCGGGCCCGCCCGCGACCGTTGACGAGTGGGCACTCGCCCACCATAGTGGGCGCATGCCCACTCTACCTCCGGGGCAATCGCGCCCCTCCGCGCAGGAACTCCACCGGCAGCGGCAGATGGCGGAGTCGTTCGGCTCGGACGCCGAACGCTACGACCGGGCCAGGCCCCGCTATCCCGACGCCATGGTGGACCGCATCGTCGCCGCCAGTCCCGGCCCCGAGGTCCTCGACGTCGGCTGCGGCACCGGCATCGCCGCCCGGCAGTTCCAGGAGGCCGGCTGCAGGGTGCTGGGGGTCGAGCCCGACGCGCGGATGGCCGGCGTGGCACGGCGGTTCGGGGTCGAGGCCGAGACGGCCACGTTCGAGACCTGGGACCCGGCCGGCCGGACGTTCGACGCGGTCGTCGCGGGCCAGGCCTGGCACTGGATCGACCCGGTGGCGGGCGCGGCCAAGGCCGCGCAGGTGCTGCGGCCCGGCGGCCGGCTGGCGGTGTTCTGGAACGTGCCGCAGTTGCCGGCCGCCGTGGTGGAAGCCTTCGCCACGGCCTACGAGCGGGTCGCTCCCGGCTCCCCGTTCGGCCGCGAGACGTTGACGAAGCAGTCCCTGGACAGGAACCAGCCTCTGCTCGCGAAGACCGCCGACGCGATCCGCGGGACGGGCGGGTTCGGCGAGCCGGAGCAGTGGCGCTTCGACTGGGAGTGGTCGTACACGCGGGCCGCCTGGCTGGACCAGATGCCCACCCACGGCCCCCTCACCCGGCTCCCGCCGGACCGGCTGACGGAGGTCCTGGAGAGCGTGGGGGCCGCGATCGACGCGATGGGCGGCTGCTTCACGGTGCCTTACACGACGGTGACCGTCGTCGCGGAGCGGAGCGGCGTCACCTGAGCACGCGCCGGGCTGCCGGGACTGTCCGGCGGTCCGCGCGCTTCGCCCCTCCCCGGCGCCGGCGGATGCGTATGCTTCGAGCCGGTGTGCCGGGAAGTACGGCCGGCGACCGGCCACGTCGTGTCCTTCACCGTCCTGAGGGCAGGCCCTTGACCAAGCGCGTCATCCGCCGGGGGTCGTCCGAGACCACCGGCCACCGCTCCGTGAGGACCGTGCTGCACGCGCGTCCGGTGCTGCTGCTGGCGTTCGCCTTCGCGGTGATGGCCGATCCGGTGTCATCGGTGGCGTACGCGATCGAGGCCGCGTTGCGGGCCCTGGGCGGTGACCTCGCGCTCCTGATGCCGACGATGGGGCTCGTCGTCGGACTGATCGCCCTGGTGATCCTCAACTACCACCAGATCGTCGCCCGCTACCCGCAGGGCGGCGGCGCGGCGGCCGCGGCCGGGGAGGCGTTCGGCGAGGCGTGGGCGTTCGTGCCCATCGGCGCGCTGATCGTCGACTTCGTGCTGACCATCGCCATCAGCTCGGCAGCGGGCGCCTCCGCGATCATCGCCTATCTGCCGGCGGCCGCTCCGTGGCGCGTCGCGCTCGCGATCGGCCTGACCGCCGGAGTCGCGGGACTGACCTGGTTCGGGCACCTGGGGCGGGCCGTGTTCGCGGTCATGACCCTGGCCTTCATCGCCGTCACCACCGCCGTGCTCGTCGAAGGAGCCGGCGCCCCCGTGCACGCCGTCGGCACGGTGTCGCACACCGCACCGCACACCGCTCCCCTGGCGGTTGCTCTCGCCTTCCCCGTGGCGATGGCCCTGGCGACCGGCGTCGAAGCCCCGTCCTCGGCCATCGCCCAGCTCGGGCAGCTCGACGACGCCGGGCGCCGCCGCTTCGGCCGCATCACCCTGTGGCTCACCCTCGGCATCGTCGGGAGCATCACCCTGGCGCTGACCGCCGAGGCCCGCCACCTGCAGACCGGCATCCCGCCCGCAGACCGGACACAGATCTCGGAGCTGGCACACCAAGCGGCCCCGGGCGCGCTCTACGCCACGTTCCAGCTGGTCACGGCCCTGCTGCTGCTCTCCGCCGCGTCGTCCTCCTTCCAGGCCGGCCCCGGTCTGCTCAAGGCGCTGGCACGGCACCGACGGGCGGACGGCAGCGCCGGCGCCGGAATCCTCCCCGCCCTGTGGGGAACGACGAACCGTCACCACACCCCGTACTGGGGCGTGCTGCTCTTCCTCGTCGTCTCCGCGGCCGTGATCGCTGCGGCCGGGGGAGAGGACCAGCGGCTCGTGCTCTTCTACGCGGTCTCGGTGTTCATGTCGTTCCTCGCCGGCCTGATCGCCATGGCGCGCTTCTCCGCGGCGGAGGGGAAAACCGTCCGGTTTCTGATCAATGTCGTCGGGGCGGTGGCGGTCGCGTTCGTCCTGGTGATCAACCTGGCACGCGGCGAACCGGTCGTCTCGCTCGTGGCGGCCCTGCTCATCGCCGCCCTGCTGTACCGGCTGTGGGTGAGGGCCGGCCGCCCGCGGGGCGTCCGGGAGGTGGCGGCCGAAGCCGGACACGGCGGGTGAGGAGCCGTACCGCCGGGCCCGGCTGGACCGCCGGGCCTCCCCGGGGGAGCCTGGAGACATGGGGTCGCTCCTCCGCTCACCCCCTCGGCCAGGAACGGGCGCCTACAGCAGGGGCCTCTTCATGCTGATGCAGGGTGCGCCGTTCGCGATCGCCCTGATCGTGGTGGGCATCGAGTTCTCCCCCGCGCACTTCCTCTACACCGGCCCCCTCCTCACGGCGATACCGGCGCTGGCAGCGGTGACGATGGGACCCAAGGGCACCCTCGCCGCGGCGGGGGCCGCCGCGGCGGTCAGCGTGTGCACGGCGACCTACAACCAGGCGTGGGGCACCCTGCAGGTCTATACCAATTTCCTGGCGCTCTTCCTGGTCTCCGTGGCCGGCCTCACGATGAGCACGGCCGTACGGACGCGCAGGCACAACGAGCTCGAGCAGGTCCGCCGGATCGCCGCCGCGGCCCAAGAGGTCATCCTGCGGCCCGTGCCCGCCCGGCTGGGCCCGGTCCGGGCCGCCAGCCTGTACCTCGCGGCCGAGAAGGGCGCGCAGATCGGCGGCGACCTGTACGAGGCCGTCCAGACCCGGTACGGGGTCCGGGTGATCGTCGGGGACGTCCGGGGCAAGGGGCTGCCCGCCGTGCGCGCGGCCGCGGCCGTCCTGGGCGCGTTCCGGGAGTCCGTGCACTACGAGACCGACCTGGTGGAGGTGGTGGAGCACTGCATGGCCGCGCTCCGCCGGGAGTGCGCCGTGCCGGGCGCGTTCGGGCAGGAGGCCCTGGACGAGGGTTTCGTGACGGTGCTCGTGGCCCAGGTGCCGGACGGGCCCGTCGTCCAGATCGTCAACCGCGGCCACCCCCCTCCGCTGGTGCTGAGCCGCGGCAAGGCCCGGAGCCTGGGGCCCGCCTCGCCGCAGCCGCCGCTCGGGCTGGAAGACCTCACCATCGGCCTCTCCGAGGCGGAGTGCTACCCGTTCGCCCCCGGCGACCGCCTGCTCCTGCACACCGACGGCGTGACCGAAGCCCGCAACCGCGACAACGACTTCTTCCCCCTGGCCGAGGCCATGGAGACCATGGCGGCCGGGCAGGCCCGCACCCCGCAGGAGTTCCTCGACGAGCTGCACCAGGGGCTGATCCGGCACACCGGGGGGCGCCTGGCGGACGACGCGGCGATGCTCGTCCTCGACCGGTCCGAGGAAGCCGATCCCCAGGTGGGCGCGATGCCGGAGTGACGACCGTGCTGCAGCTCCGGCTCCGGCTCCGGCCCGGGGCTCAGCCCGCGACGATCTCCAGCTCTCCCGTCCCGGTGACCCGGGCGGACACGGCGGTGAGGTCCGCGACCACGGCGTCCGCCCGGAGCTCCTCCGGCCGGTGCGTCGTCGTCAGGGCGATGGTCGCCATGCCGGCCGCCCGGCCGGCCGTCAGGCCTGCGGGTGCGTCCTCGACGACGACGCAGCGGGCCGGGTCGAAGCCGAGCCGTTCGGCGGCGAGGAGGAACGGCTCCGGGTGGGGCTTGTAGTGGGTGAGGTCGTCGTCCGACGTGATGAGGAACTTGGGCTCGATCCCCGCCTGCGCCAGCCGGGTCTCCGCCACGCGCCGGCTGCTGGACGTCACCACGGCCCAGCGGTCCTGAGGCAGCGAGGCCAGCAGCGCGAGGGCACCGGGAACCGGCTCCACCCCGCCCGCCAGCGCGTCGGCGACCTCTGCGTCGACCAGCCGCCGGAGCCCCTCGGCGGCCTGCCCGGCGGGCAGGAGCGCGGCGACGATCTCGGCGGCGGGCCGGCCGTGCACCTCCACGCGCGCCATCGCTTCTTCGAGGGTCATGCCGTACGACTCGGCCCACGCGCTCCACACGCGCTTGACGGACCGCAAGGACGAGACCAGCGTCTCGTCGCTGTCGAACAGGAGGGCGCTCGCTGAGAATTGCATGACCGGGAGCGTACCTGGCGTGAACATGCTGCCATCGGGCGGTGCCCGCCTGCCGCCGCGCGGTGGTGCACCCCGGAGGTCTGCCGGGGTTGCAGTTGCCGCTGCGGCAGCTTCTACCGTCGCCGGCCCGGCCCGGACCGGCGCCGGGCCGTCTACGGCGTCATGTCACGCCACCAGTTCACCGTCGCCTCGACCTGCTCGTCGACGGGCGTGGCGCGGACCGCGAACGCGGCCTCGTAAGCGCTCGCGTCGATGACGAACGGGCGGTCGAACTGGTAGCGGATCTCCTTCAGTTCGCGGATCATCGGGGAGAACACCGAGGCGAGGCCCAGCACGGCCGGCGGCGTCCGGCGCACGGCGACCGGCTCCCTTCCCGCCCGGGCGGCGAGGCGGCCGGTCATCTCCCGGACGGACAGCGGGGGCTCCGTGGGGACGTGCCAGGCCCGCCCCCAGGCCCGCTTCTCGCCCGCGACCTCGACCAGGGCCCTGGCCACGTCGGGGAGGTAGCTCCAGCTGTGCGGGGCGTCCGGGTCCCCGAGCGCGGAGACCGGCTTGCCGCGCAGCAGGCGGGGCATCACCCGTGCGGCCAGGTGTCCGCCGTCGGTCACGCCGGGCCCGAAGAAGTCCGAGGCCCGCACCTCGACCGCCCTGATGCGCCCCTGCTCGTGCAGGGTCCGCGCCTGTTCCCAGACGGCGGCGCGGACCCGCCCCTTGGGGCCGGTCGCCGCGAGCGGCAGGTCCTCGGTCAGGGGACCGTCCACCGGCCCGTAGCCGTAGAGGTTGCCCAGCATGACCAGGACGGCCCCGGACGCCTCGGCCGCGGCGCAGAGCGACGAGGCCAGGGGAGGCCAGCCGGCGGCCCAGCGGTGGTAGGGCGGTGCGGCGCAGCCGAACACCGCGGCCGCACCCCGCACGGCCCCGGCCAGCCGCTCGCCGTCCGCCGCATCCAGTGCGACGTGTTCGATTCCGGGCTCCGGGGCCCGGCCCGACTTGGTGATGACCCGTACGGAATGGCCCTCTTCGGCCAGCAGACGAGCAGTGGCCGCCCCGGCGGCCCCGTATCCCACGACGACATAAAGACTCACCCACGCACACTAGTACGAATGTGCGATGCGCTCAGCCCCCGGTTCGCGGCGTTTCAGCCTGCGTGTCCGGGGCACCCGGATGAGCCGGAACGATCGGTTCAGCCTCGATCCGGCGAAAGGAAGTGCTCGCGTGTCCGCTCACCACGACTCGTCGCACCGGGAGAACGCCGTGCCCCAGGATCCGAAGGACGAGCAGCTGGAGCGATTCCGTGCTGCTCCGGAGCACGACGCCCTCACCACGGACCAGGGCGTGCGCGTCGACGACACCGACAACGCGCTGCGTGCCGGGACCCGGGGCCCGACGCTGCTGGAGGACTTCCACAACCGCGAGAAGATCACGCACTTCGATCACGAGCGGATCCCCGAGCGGGTCGTCCACGCCCGCGGCGCCGGAGCGTACGGCTATTTCGAGCCGTACGCATCGCTGAGCGAGTACACCTGCGCCGACTTCCTCGCCGAGGCGGGCCGCCGCACGCCCGTCTTCGTGCGCTTCTCCACCGTCCAGGGACCGCGCGGCTCGGCCGACACCGTCCGTGACGTGCGGGGTTTCGCCACGAAGTTCTACACGCGCGAAGGCAACTACGACCTGGTCGGCAACAACATGCCGGTGTTCTTCATCCAGGACGCCATCAAGTTCCCCGACTTCGTGCACGCGGTGAAGATGGAGCCGCAGCACGAGATGCCGACGGGCGCCTCGGCCCACGACACGTTCTGGGACTTCGTGTCGCTGCAGCCGGAGGCCACCCACATGCTGATGTGGCTGATGTCCGACCGGGCCATTCCGCGGAGCTTCCGGATGATGCAGGGCTTCGGGGTGCACACGTTCCGGTTCGTGACGGCCGACGGGCGCGGCACGTTCGTGAAGTTCCACTGGAAGCCCGTGCTGGGCGTGCACTCGCTGGTGTGGGACGAGGCACAGATCACCGCGGGACGCGACCCCGACTTCAACCGGCGCGACCTCTGGGAGGCCATCGAGGCGGGGTCGTACCCGGAGTGGGAGCTGGGCGTGCAGCTGGTGCCGGAGGAGGACGAGTTCTCGTTCGACTTCGACCTGCTCGACGCCACGAAGATCATCCCGGAGGAGCAGGTACCGGTCCGGCCGGTCGGCAGGCTGGTCCTGAACCGCAATCCGCAGAACTTCTTCGCCGAGACCGAGCAGGTCGCCTTCCACACGGCGAACGTCGTCCCCGGCATCGACTTCACCAACGACCCGCTCCTGCAGGGCCGCAACTTCTCGTACCTCGACACGCAGCTGATCCGGCTCGGCGGCCCGAACTTCAGCCAGATCCCCGTCAACCGCCCCGTCGCCGACGTGCACCACAACCACCGCGACGGCTACGGGCAGCAGGTCATCCACCCCGGCACGAACTACTTCCCCAACTCGCTCGGCGGCGGCTGTCCCGCCCACGCAGGCGCGGGCGGCGGCGCGGGAGTGTTCCGGCACTACGCGGAGCGGGTGGACGGGCGGAAGATCCGGGAGCGCAGCCCGAGCTTCCAGGACCACTACAGCCAGGCCGCGCTCTTCTGGAACAGCATGGCGGACTGGGAACGGCGGCACATCGTCGAGGCGTTCCGCTTCGAGCTGGGCAAGGTCGTCTCGGTCCAGGTGCGCGAGCGCATGACCGGAAACCTGGCGAACGTCAGCGGCGAACTGGCCGCCGCCGTCGCCGACGGGCTGGGGCTGCCCGCCCCGCAGCCCGTCACCGGCATCACCACGGCGGCGTCGCCCGCCCTGAGCCAGGAGAACCTCCGCGGCGAGGGCGTCCGCACCCGCAAGGTGGCGGTGCTGGTCGCCGGCGGCGCGGACGCCGGCCAGGTCGCCTCGGTCCGCGAGCGGCTGACGGGCGCCGGCGCGCTGGTCGAGGTCCTGGCCGCCAAGGACGGAGAGGTCCAGGGTGCCGGCGGCGAGGGGCTGAAGGTCGACCGGGCGCTGCCCACCATGGCATCGGTCCTCTACGACGCCGTGTTCGTGCCGGACGGGGCCGCGGCCGTGAACGAGCTCGCGGCCGACCCGGCGGCCGTGCGGTTCGTGGAGGAGGCCTACCGGCACGGCAAGCCTCTGGCCGTCCTCGGCGAAGGCACCCGGCTGCTGACGGCGGCCAAACTCCCCGAGGACGTCGTCCTGGGCGATTCCGCCGCCGGCCACGGCGTCATCACCGGCAACGGCACCGCGACGGCCGAGGACGTGGCCGAGGGCCTCATCGGTGCTCTGGAGCAGCACCGGTTCCCGTACCGTCCGGGACTTCTGAACTGAACTCCTGGCTGTCATGCCTCTCCGGCCGGGCCGCCGCCTTCCCGTGACGCGTCGCGTCACGCGTCACGGGACGCGTCGAAGGCGCGGAGTTCGCCGAGCACTTCGTCGTCCGTCACCTGGGCGAACTCCTCGTACCACTCGCCAACGGCCCGGAACCCGTCCGGCTGGTGCAGGCACACGAAGTCGTCGGCCTCCTGACGCGCGGCGGCCGCCGCCTGCGGGGAGCAGACGGGGACGGCCAGGACCAGGCGCGCCGGTTCCCGCCGGCGGAGCGCGCGGAGAGCGGCGCGGGCGGTGAGGCCGGTGGCCAGCCCGTCGTCGACGACGAGCACCGTCCGGCCGATGACCTCCGGCAGGGGGCGGCCGCGCCGGTAGAGGTCCTCGCGGCGGCGCAGTTCCATGCGTTCGCGATCGACGTACGGGGCGAGGCGGTCCTCGGTCATGCCGAGGCGGGCCATGAGGTCCCGGTCGTAGAGCGGGGGATCGTCGCCGGTGATCGCCCCGATGCCGGCCTCCGGATGGCCCGGTACGCCGATCTTGCGGACGTTCAGGACGTCGAGGGGAGCCCCGAGGGCTCGGGCGACCTCTGCCGCGACGGGTACGCCGCCGCGGGGGAGGGCCAGGACGACGGCGTCGGCGAGGCCGCCGCCGGAGGCTCGTTCCAGGAGCTCGAGAGCCAGCTCCCGGCCTGCGTGCCGGTGGTCGTGGAACCGCATCGGCGACCGTCCCTTCCGGGGCCTCGGGGTCTGCGGGGGCCCCGGAGGATCCGGAACCTGGGCTTCCGAGTAGCCGCCGGGCCGGAGACTATGCGGCCGGGACGGCCGTCCGCTCCCCGCCCGGGGCCGCTGACGGGACGGTCAGCCGGCGGAGAGGGCCCGGACCAGGTCGCCCACCTCCGGGCCGGGCAGATGTGCCGCCGTCAGGACGCTCTCCTGCACGCCGATGCATGCGGCGCCTTCGGCCATGATCTCGCGTGCGGTCGTCATACCGGCTGCTCCTTCCATTGTCGTGTTCCGGCTTGTTCCGTCGTCAGCATTTCGCATGCCCGGCACTTCACGGCTCACGCCGGGATACGCGGTCCGGCCGCAGGTCTTGTGCCGGCAGGAATGACAGGGGCACTTGCGGGAAGGCGCCTGCGTGCCATGAGGTCACAGAGACGGAAAGGGGACGACGATGCTGATGGCGCACCCGGTCGTACTGAGGGATCTGGTCCGGGAGTACGAGACCCTGCGGATCCTCGGCGCCGACCACGGCGGTGAAGAGGCCCGTCAGCGAATGGACGACATCGCCTACACCCTGTGCGTGGCCACGGGCACCGGCGACGTCGACGCCGCCCTGGCCGCCGCCCGGCACCGGCTGCCCGGCGCCCGCCCCCTGGACGACTCGGTCCTCCAGGGCCTCTGACCGTTGACCGGGATCCGATGTTTCTCGCGTCGCGGTACGGACACGCGGTCACGTGACCTTCAGGACCTGCCGGGACCTACCGAAGGAGTGAAGACGCATGACTGGTGTGAAGACGCTTCGCGACCGGGCCGCCCGCCTGCCCGAGGGCGACGTCGTCGCGATCCTGCTGGAGCAGCACGCACGGATCCAGGAGCTGTTCGGCGATGTGAAGACGGCGCGAGGAGAACACAAGAAGCAGGCGTTCGACGAGCTCAGGGCCCTGCTGGCGGTGCACGAGACCGGCGAGGAGATGGTGGTGCGGCCGGTCGCCCGGAACACCGTGGGCAAGGGCGAAACGGATGCCCGCAACCGTGAGGAAGCGGAGGCGAACCGGGTGCTCGGCGAGCTGGAGAAGATGGACGTCGCGAGCGAGGGCTTCGACGCCCGCCTGCGCGAGCTCGAACGCGCGGTCCTGAGCCACGCCGAGCACGAGGAACGCGAGGAGTTCCCCGCCCTGCGCGAGGGGCGGGACGAGGCGCAGCTCCGCCACATGGGCACCATGCTGCGCGCCGCGGAGCGCATCGCACCGACCCACCCGCACCCCGGGGCGGCGGGCAATCCGGTCGCGCAGTGGAGCGTGGGCCCGCTCGCGTCGCTGGTCGACCGCGCCAAGGACGCCATCAAGGAAGCGTCCTCCCGGTCCTGACCGGAGGCCACAAGAGGGGCTGGCCCTCACCCGGCAACGGGTGAGGGGCAGCCCCTTTGCCTTGCCCCGCTTGCTTTGAGCGACCGGCCTATTCCAGGACGACCTTGACGTGGTCCAGCGAAGGATCGGCGGCATCGGGGACGACCATGCCGGCCTCCACGCCCGTCCGCAGGTACCGCAGGACCGCTGCGTTGAGGCGCTCACCCGGCAACACCGCGGGAATCCCCGGCGGGTACGGGGTGAGCATCTCGGCCGCGATCCGCCCGTCCGCCTCGTCCCGGGGCACGTGCTCGACCGGGCCGAAGAACGCGTCCCGGGGCAGCATCACCTGCTCCAGGCGCAGTTCGGGCGGATCCGGTACGGCAACGGTGCGGGCGGGCCGCAGGGAGGCCGCGTTCCGGACCAGGTCCTCCAAGGCGCGGGTCAGGGCCCCGGTGGTTCCCTCGTCGTCGGCGTGGGTCAGCTGGGCGCTGATGCGGCGGTGGTCGCACACGTGCAGGTTCACCTGGTGGTGTGCGCGCAGCCAGTCGGCGGCCCGGTAACCCGTGGTGCCGAGGGGGGAGATGTCGATGATCACCTGGAGGGGATCGAGGTCGGCCGCGAGGCCGGGACCGCAGAAGTCCGCGCGGCCGTGGACGTGCAGGCCGTCGACGGCCTCGATGCGGTCGCGCACGTCGCCCGCGAGGGCGAGAGCACGGTCGTAGAGGTCCTTGCCGTGCAGGGCCATCTGGCGGCGCCACCCGTCGAGCGCCGCGTAGAGGAGCACGGAGGGGCTGGTGGTGCCGAGCAGGTCCGCGCAGGTGCTGAGCTTCTCCGCGGCGACCCGCTCGCCCTGCAGGTGGAAGACGGAGCCCTGTTCGAGCCCGGAGCCCATCTTGTGCACCGAGGTGACGCAGACGTCGGCCCCGGCGTCCATGGCCCAGGCCGGCAGGTCCGGGTGGAAGGGGAGGTGCGCTCCCCACGCCTCGTCCACGATGAGAGGCCGGTCCCGCCGGTGGCAGGCCTCCGCGATCCCCGCCACGTCGGCGCAGGTCCCGTAGGGGGTGGGGCTGGTGACCAGGGCGCCCTTGGCGTCCGGGTGCCGTTCGAAGGCGTCCTCGTAGGCACGGGCGGACGGCGGGTGCGCCAGGTGCAGTTCGCCGTCCCACTGGGGATCCACCCACACGGGGCGCATCCCGGAGAGAATCAGCCCGGCGACCACCGACTTGTGGGCGTCCCGGCCGACGAGCAGCTCCTCGTGGGGTCCGGCGACCGCCAGCATCGCGGCCTTGACCGACAGCGAGCTGCCGCAGGTCGAGAAGAACGTGTGCTCGGCTCCCACGGCGTCCGCCATGAGGGCCTCGGCCCGCTCCAGCACGTCGTGGGAGCTCTTGCGGTCGTCGAGACCGCTGGTGGCCAGGACATCGCCGTGGAACACCGCCTCGCCGAGCACGTCCAGGACGCTGGGGTCGGCCCCGCGGCCCTGTTTGTGCCCGGGAGGGGTGAACGGCGTCTGCCTCTCCGCCCGGTACCGGGCGAGCGCCTCCAGCACGGGGGCGTGCACATGATCCATGAAGGCCTCCGCCTCCTCGAAACGGCTGTGAGCCTCAAGCGGGGGGCTCGGCCTCGTCCATCGAGGATGCGGTCGTGCATCGCCGGCGCTCGCGCCGGCCGCCCGGACCACGCAGCATGACCCGTCCCCCGCGGCGAAAGGCAGGGGAGACTAGCGGTCCCGGTTCTTACGGGCCTTCTCGGCGGCCTCCTCGATTTTTCCTTCGACCTTTTCCGCGCGGCCCTCGACCTGAGACTTCCGGTTCCCGGTGACCCGGCCGGTGGTTTCCTTCATCTGACCCTTGACCTGCTTGGCCTTGCCCTGAGCCTTGCTCATGATGTTCCTTTCTCCCTGTTGGGACAACCAGTCCACCATCAACCCGCACCGGGCCGGTCGCAACTGTGCGTGCACCACTCCCGAGGATTTCAGCTCCGAACTCCGAAGCTCCGAAGCGGCGAAATCCATATTCCGGACCGCACATCCGAAGCCGTATTCCGGAACCGTAATCCGGGCGGCGCCCGGCCCGCCGGGTGAGTAATCCTCCGCATGTCCGCTGCACTCCCGGGCAAACCTGAGCATGGCCGGGCCCGGCCCACCCCGTTCGGGGCGGGCCGGGCCGCGGGCGGGCGGCGTCAGGCCGCGGAGCGCCGGCGCCGCAGGGCCACCACCGCCGCGCCCGAGGCCGCGACGGCCGTCGTGCCCAGGGCGGCGGGGAGCCACGGGCCGGAGACGGTCGCGGCGTCGTTCCGCTGTGCGGCGAGGGTCTCGGGCTCGTCCCCGGGCTGGGCGTAGCCGCCGGCCAGGCCCTTGCGGTCGTAGGACGAGCCGGGCAGCTTGTCGCCGTAACGCTTGGTGACGAGCTGCTGGTACGCCGCGAGCGTGATGCTCTGCTTGCCCTGCAGGGCCGTGGAGGCCTCCTTGTTGAGGGGCTCCACCGCACCCGCACCGGTCAGCCGGTACCAGGCGTGGATCTGCGGCTCCAGGAACGTGTGCGTCCGGTCGTCACCGCGCTCGGCGGCGCTGATGTCCGCCTCGCCGTCGCGGATGCCGGCCACTTGCCAGGAGCCGCTGCCTCCGGGCTTGGGCATCAGGAAGACGGCGGCCTGGTGGCCGTCGGCGGCCGACACGCGGGAGGCGAGGTACGACATCCGCAGTGCCGTGCCCGCGGTGGGCCGGGCCTTGCCGGCCACGAACTCGGGGGCGAGCTCGTACAGCGGCACCGGCTTCCGGAGGTCGAAGCGGGGCGCGGCGGCGGGCTGCTGCACGACTCCGCGCCTGCCCCCCGCCGTGCCGCCGTCCGCCCCGGCGCCCGGCGCCGGGGCCTGGCCCTGCCGGGCGGCGGCCGTCAGGAACCGGGACACGGTGGAGTGGACCTGGTCGGAGCCGAGGACCTGCTGGGCAGCGGCGTAGTCGGAGGGGGCGGGAGCAGGGGGAGCGGTGGGACCACCGGCTGCCTGCGCCGGGCCCGCCGCCGACAGGGCGGCCGCGGCAGCGGTGGCGATCAGGAGGGCGGCGGTGCGTCCGGTCGTGCGCTTGGTGCGTCCGGTTCCGTGGGTGGTGTGGTTCTGGTCCATGGTCGGCGGTCTCCTCAGGCGTGGATGCCGGTACGCGAGTGGGTCCACCGGAAGGAGTTGTTTCCGGCGTAGGTGGAGTAGTCCCACCACGTGTAGGTCTGGGTGCTCGGCCAGGGATCGCCGACCGCGATCATGTTGCTGTTGCTGTCGTAGCCGTAAATGACGTTCATGTGGCCGCCGCCGGAGGTCCAGCCGATGCGGACGGCGAACGGGCGCCCGTTGGCGATCTCGGTCTGCGTCTCGCCGAAGGACGCGCGGTAGATGTCGCGGCCGCTGTCGCGGAAGCCCATGTTGGCGAGGCCGTTGGCCATGTCGCCGAGCGTGGCGGGCCGGTTGTTGCAGTCCAGGCCGCTGTTGCCCTGGGACGCCAGACGGCAGAAGTCGTACTGGTTGTAGTTGGTGTAGCCCCAGTAGTTGGCGATGGTCAGGCCGGAGGCGTCCCAGCACCACTGGTCGCGGACCTGCTTCTGCATGCCGATGTTGAGCAGCTTCTGCCCGGCGGGGCGGGCGGTGGAGCAGACCGGCAGGCTGCCGGTGTCCTCCCGGATGAAGGCGTCGGCGAGGTAGTAGCCGCCGGACCAGATCCAGCGGGAGTTGTTCTCGACGACGTCACCCGTGGTCCGGCAGACCATCGGGACGCGGTCGCCGACCCGGGAAGTACCGGTGATGCCGGCGGACAGCGACGGCTGCGAACGCTGGTTGACGGTGCTGAAGTTGCCCTGGCCGCCGACGACCGTGCCGGTGGCGGCGGCCTGGGCCTGGGGCCCGAAGGCCATCAGCAGACCGCCGGAGAGGGCGGCGACGACGGTGGAGCGCAGCGCCTTCTTACGCGCTGATATGCGGAATCTGTGCATGGGGGTTTCCTCGGTAGTGCGGAGGTGGTGCGAAGTGGCGCGGATGCCGTAGCGGTGCGGATGCCGTACCGGCGCGGTGCCGGTCAGGTGCGGCGGGCGCGGCGGCGTCGCAGCAGGAGGGCGGCGAGGACGCCTGCGAGGGCGACGCCCGAGGCGGTGACGCCGAGCGTCACCGCTCCGGGCCCCGTTCCGCCGCCGGAACCGGAACCGGCGGCGGCACCGCTCGCCACGGCCGGGGCCGCGGACGGCCCCGCTGCGGGCGGGCCGGCGGGTGCACCGGACGGCGCCGTGGCCGGGCCGGCCAGGGAGGCGGCGGTCACCTCGGTGGTCGAGGGCTCGGCGCTGCCGAGCGCCGGGAAGGCCGTCTGCGCCGTGATGGTCCAGCGGCCGGCGGGCAGCGCCTCGGCGGTGGTGAAGGAGCCGGCCTTGCCGGGCACCGGCACCAGCCGCCAGGGGCCGAGGGTCGTCCCGTCGGCGCCGGTGGCGGTGACGGTGCCCGCGACCTTCTCGTCCTTCCCGTCGACGGGGTCGCCGTCGTTCTCCCACACGGCCGTCGTGACCGGATGGCCGGCGGAGACGCCCGTGACGGTCAGCCGGATGGTGTCGCCGTGGGCGTGCGCCGTCGCCGCGGGCCCCAGAACGAGCAGGCCCGCGAGGACGACGGCGGACGACGCCGTGAAGCGGCGTGGGGACATGGAGGTCAGGCCGCCTTCTGGAGGGTCCAGAGCTGGAAGCCGGAGCCGTCCGCGTCCTGCAGTTCGAGCAGCCGGCCCCCGTAGTAGGGCCGCTTGCTGACGCCGAGGGCGAGCGATCCGTCCCCGGCCGTCAGCCGCAGGCCGTCTCCCGCCTTGGCCAGCCGCCACTGCTGGGCGCCGCTGCCGGAGCAGGGCTGCTGTGCGACCCACTGGCCGGCCTTCGCCTCGCCGCCGAGCTGCAGGCACTTGCCGGACGCGGCCGAGCGCAGGCGCACGTGCCCGCTGCCGGCGTCGTCGACGTACCACTGCTGCGGTGTGAAGCCGTTGGCCTGGGAGCCGACGAGGACGGTGCCGTCCGCGGTCTTTCCGCCCCAGAGCTCGGCGGCCAGGCCGCTGTAGCCGTTGGTCAGCGTGTAGCGCGTACCAGTCTTGGTGGTGCTGCCCACGGCCGGAGTGCGGAACTTCACCGCGCGGCCGGCCCGGGAGTCGTGTCCGGCGGCGTCACGGACGGCGACGGCCACCGTGTACTCGGTGTCGGGCCGGAGGTTGTGGATCCGCGCCGAGTTCGGCTGGATCCACGCCAGGTGGCTGCCGTTCAGCAGGAGTTGGTACCAGGCGGCGGAGGGCGCGGCCGGCCAGCTGACGACGGCCGAGTCGGAGGTCAGCTGTCCGACGACCGGTACGGGGCCCGTCGACGGCGACGGACCGGTGCTGCCGGTCGGGTTCGGCGTGGGTGTGGGCGTGGGCGTCGGGCCGGGGTCGGGCTTCGTGCCGTTGCCGGTCATCAGGAACTGGTTGTTCGCGACGTTCCAGTGCGTGGCCAGGTAGCTGCCCGGCTGCGGGTTGGTGTGGAAGTAGTCGTCGTGGTTGCAGTCCAGGCGCTCGTCGTGGCCGCGATCGGGGCAGATCGTGCGCATCGCCGGGTAGTACGGCGCGTCGGAGTAGCACATGACGTCCCACTCGTCGGTGCAGTGCGCCGCGCGGCTGGAGTTGGGCGCGCTGTTGTTCACGGCGCCGAGGTTGTGCCCGAGCTCGTGCGCGGCGGTCGAGCCGCTCCAGCATCCGGCGTCCGTACGGCCGTAGGACGGGCCGAAGTTGCTGAGGTTGGCGGCGCCGGGGCGCTCGTCGCCGTTGAAGGTGCCGATGCCGCAGTAGACCTTGGCGTCCGCGAAGATCATGTACTTGCGGTCCCGCCGGTCGAAGCCCTTCGCCGCGAGCGCCGAGTTGAGGGCGCTGAACTCCGACAGGGCCGAGTCCGTCACCTCGACGTTGAGGACGGACGGCATGCAGTCGGCGCCGGTCACGAAGCGTATGTGCCGTACGCCGCCGGTCTCCTGCGCGCTGGCGTAGTAGATGGTGTCGGCGTCGGCGGCCCACTTGCGGAAGGAGGCCAGGTACTCGGCGTACCGGTCGTTGCCGGGGCCGTGCGCGTACACGACCTGCACGCGGTTGCCGGTGGTGCCGTCGCCGTCGCACTGCACCGTCTGTCCGGAGGCCGCGCTCTTGCCGCCGGCGACGGGCTGCTTCGGGGCGGCCGGCGGGGTCTTGGCGGCGGCGGTGCCCGCCTGGCGGGCGTCGACGGAGGCCGGGGTGCCGGGGGAGGAGGTGCCGGAGGGCTTCTCCGACGGTTTCTCCGACGGCTTGTCGTCGTCGGTTGCGCCGGAGGTTCCGGTTGTCCCGGGGGTGTCGGCGACGTCGCGCGTCTTCACGACGGGCGGGGTGTCCTTGGCGATGTTCACGCCGCGGGGCGGTTTGTCGGGGCCGTGGGTGCACCGGCCGTCGGTGGTCCGCAGGACGCCGGCGCAGCGGTCGCCCTTCGGTGCGGGAGCCAGGCCCTGATAGACGAGGCCGTGAGGACGGTCGTCGTCGGGTATTCGGGTCACCGGTTCCGGTGTCTTGTCGTGTGCGGGGGCCGGAGCCGGACCGTCGGCCGCCGTCTGGGCGGTGACGGCCTGCGGCCGTGGCGACTCGTGGTCGAAGACGCCGCCGAGTGCCGCACTTCCGGCCAGGACGACCGCTGTGGCGGCCGTCGCGGCTATCAACAGGCCGCGTTTTCGCGGCCGTTGTCGTACCTGTCTTCTGCGACCGGGCAAGGCCGTACCTCATTTCCTGTGGGGGGAATGGTGGGTGGCCGGAAGTGTGCCAGACCGGACGCAGCGTCAGACAGTCTTGATCTTGGTTCGCGAAAGTCGGTGTATGTGCCAATAGGTGGCGTGGGAATCGAGGTTACCCTCAGTCAACTCGCTGGGAAATGCGGAGCCTTACCGGGTGGAAACAAATGGTCCATTCCAAGTCCCGGACAGTTCTTGCGTGGAGGCTTAATAAGATCGTTACCTTGGAAGGGTGTAATCCGCTTGTGTGCAATGGCGCTGAGTGGCAGGACTGTTACCCCGTGATCACTTTGCCGGGGAAATCCTTGGAGGAACCCCAAGGACGGCTTATGGCACGGTCCGTGCGGCCGCTGTACATCTCCGCCGCCCGTTCTCAGCCGGTCGGCCCCGGCAGTTCCCGCGACGCCGGCAGCGTCCGCCGCAGCAGTTCCCGCGCCAGCCTCCTCGCCGCCACGTCCGGGTGCGGCGTCCCGTCACACGGGAAGCCGGAGACGACACGGCGCCGGGAGGAGGCGATGTGCTGCACGGCCGGGCGGGCCGGTGCCGGAAGCAGGCGCATCGCCGTCAGCGCACGCAGGGCGCCGAGGTGCGGCTCGTGCATGCCGCTGCGGCGGGCGAGCCGGCCCGCGACCACGGGGGCGGTGTCGTGCGTGCGGCCCGTGACGCGCCAGATCGCGGCGGCCGCGTCCGCCCGGCCCTCCGGGCTCGGAGCCGCCAGCCGTTCCTCCAGCAGTGGCAGCAAGGGCCCTGCGGACGGACCGAGTTCGCCGGCCACCCGGACGGCCGCCGTGCGCCGCGCCCGGGCATCCGGAAGCGCCTGCACCGCGGCCACGGCAGGGCCCGCGTCGCCCGTGATGCGCGCCAGTGCCGTCGCCGCCGTCAGGTCACCGTCCCCCGCCCGGGCGCGCAGCGCTCGTTCCGCCACCGGGCCTGCCGCCGGGCCCAGCGAGGCCAGGACCCCGGCCGAGGCCGGCAGCAGACGGACCAGGTCGCCGACGCAGCCGGCCGCGAGCACGGGAAAGCGCAGCAGAGCGCCCAGCCACTCGGCACGCGGCCGGGCCGCGACCCGCCGCGCCACCGGCTCCGCCGCGGCGCCGAACACCTCCACCGCCACCGGCACCACCGTGCCCGGCGCGGTGAAGGGAGTGAGCTGAAGCGCCGCGGCCTCCTCCGGCAGCTCGTCCATCAGGCGCAGGACGAGGCCGAGCGCACCGGGAACGCGCAACCGCACCGCAGCGTGCGTCGCCGCCACCCGCACGGCAGGGTCCTCCGCACCCAGGTGGGGCTCCAGCCGCGGCGCCGGCTTCCCACCCTCCAGCGCGGCCCCCACCCTCGCCACCCGGCACAGGTCCTCCGCGTCCGCGGCCGACGCCGCGAGCCACGGCAGGACGTGCCGCTCGCGGTCGCGCCACGCCTCCGTGAGCTCCCAGGCCAGCGGCAATCCCCGCTCCACTGCTCGCAGCGCCGCATCCGGGTCGTCCATCAGCCGGTCCGTGAGCGGCCGGTACGCGTCGGGCCAGGGGGGAGGGCCGGTGTCGTCGGTGGACCCCGCCGCTTCGTGCGCGTCGAGCGCCGACTCCACCAGGGCGGCCGGCAACGGCAACGGCGCGGTCCGCAGCAGATCCGTCACCGCCGCCCTGCGCACCAGTGGTTCCGGATCGGCGAGAAGCGCCCGGTTGCGTGCCTCGCGGACGCCCGGCGAGACGTCGAGCAGCCCGAGGGCCGTGACGAGGCCAGCCCGTACCTCGGCGTCCGTCTCCTCCTCCAGCCTGGCCCGCAGCAGGGGAAGCAGCGGCAGGGAAGCGTCCTCGCAGGCGGCGATGATGGCCACCAGCGCCTGCCGGACGGACACGTCCTCGCCGGCCGCCAGGCCCAGCAACGCCGGAAGCGCCGCGGCCACCGCCTTGCGCACCTGCCGGCTTTCGCGCCCCGCTCCGTCGGCCGCGCCGTGCAGCAGCCACAGCAGCGGCAGCCGGTGACCGGGGCCGTCCAGGGCCAGCCGCGCGACGAACGGCACGGCCGCGGCCGTCGCCGGATACACCGACCCCTGATGGCAGAGCGACGAATACAGCTCCTCCAGCGCCTCGTCCCGCACCCGGGCGTCCGCCGAGCCGGCCGCCCGGAGGAGGCCGGGCACGTCGTCAGCGGGCCCGTACGCGTGTTCCAGCGTGGCCCAGTCGATGTCGTCGATTCCCTCCGGCATGGCGGGACCTTATGTCCCGCCACCAGCGCGCACGGCCCCGCCCCCGTTGCCGGGGGCGGGGCCTGTGCGTCAAGGCACTAAAGGCACTAGCGGCGGGTCACCAGTGGGTGATGCCCATCGTCTTCGCCGCGCTGTGAATGGCGTTGTAGTGCGCGATCGACATGCCGGACTTCTTCTGCTTCGCCGGAAGCTTGGCGTCGGCGTGCCGGAACTCGTCCCGGGCGGCGGCCAGGAGGCTGGTCCCGTAGCTGACGGGCACGTCGGGCTTCCCGTGCACGGGGTGCGACTTGGCGGCCGTCTGGCTGCCCGCGGCCGCCAGGATGCTCCGCGCCTGGTTGTACGCGGCGGCCTTGATCGTCTTGGGATTGGCCACCACGGAGTGCGCGCCGGCCACAGCGGTGTGCTCGGCCCCGGAAACGGCGGCGGAGGCGGGGACGACTGCCGCGGCGATGGCGCCCGCGGCCAGCACTGCGGCGATCCCGGTTCGGGTGATGAGTTTCATGAGTACCTCGCTTGCTCGTTTACGTGGATGTCTCGTTCACGTGCATGTGCGGCTGCTCGACTGGTCGACGAAGTCGAACGAAAGGGATTTCCCGGCCGGTGTCTCCACCCTGGAGGTACCGAGTGCCGGCCGTCCAAGACCTGTTCCGGAACGCCCGATGCCCCATGAGCATCACTACAGCTCAGACGCCGCCCTCCGGGCGCGCTCCTGCACGATTACAGTCGGAGCATGTCTGAGACGTCCGAGTCCTCCCCGGATCTGGATTTACGCCTGGTGCGCTACTTCACCGTGGTCGCCGAGCAACGGCACTTCGGTCGCGCGGCCGACGTCCTGCACGTCGCCCAGCCGTCCCTGAGCCGGCAGATCCGCCGCCTGGAAGAACAGTTGGGAGCCCGCCTGCTGGACCGCACACCTCAAGGCACCCGGCTGACCGAAGCCGGTGAGGCGTTTCTCCGGCACGCGAGGACGCTCTTGCGGTCCGCGGGCCAGGCCGTGGCGCGGACCAGGGCGGTCGCCGAGCCCTCCCACATCACCATCGGCTACACCACCGGCCTCATCGTCACCCCCGCCGTGCGCGACCTGCGCCGGCGGCACCCGGAAGCCGAGGTGCGCACGCGGTACCTCGCGTGGAACGAGCCGCGCGCGGCCCTGCTGAAGTACCAGGTGGATGCGGCCGTGGCCAGGATGCCGTTCGCGACCGACGACCTCCACGTGACGGTCCTGCACGACGAACCCCGGCTCCTCATGGTGCCCGTCGACCACCGCCTGGCCGGCAAGGATTCCGTCACGCTCGACGACATAGCCGAGGAGCCCATGGTCTGTCTCCCCGACCCGATGTGGAACGCCTTCTGGCGCGTCGACCCGCGCCCCGACGGGCGCCGGGCACCCGGCGGTCCCGTGGTGGGGACGGTCGAGGACAAGCACGAGGTCATCGCGAGCGGGCAGGCCGTGGCCATCGTGCCGGCGGGCGCCAGAACGACCAACCGCCGCCCCGACCTCGTCACGATCGCCCTGGAAGGCGTCGAACCGGGCCACGTCGTGCTCGCCACCCGCGCCGATGACCACAGACGCCTGGTCACCGCCTTCCGCAAAGCGGCCCGGACCCACCTCACGGGTCCGCCCCAGCCCCGGGACACGCCATAGCGTCCGGGGTTGCCGGAGGAGTGATCCTCGGCGGAGGCAGGGCGCGTCATGTCCGTGGGACGTGACGCCCTTCGTCACACTGCACAGGTGCTCACCGAAGACAACAAGAAACTGGTCCGCCGCTTCTACGAGGAGATCGACAAGGGCAACGTGGACGCCCTCGACGAGCTCGTGGCGGAGGACTACCTGGACCACTCTCCGCCGCCCTTCCCGGGCTTCGGCCCGGGCCTGGAGGGGCTGAAACAGATCTTCCACGTCTTCTGGGAGGCGACGCCGGGCACGCACGAGATCCAGGACCAGGTGGCGGAGGGCGACAAGGTCGCCACGCGCTTGCTGTGCCGCGGCGTCCACGAGGGCGACCTGCCGGGAATCCCCGCCACGGGCAACCAGGTGGAGATCACGGCGACGGTCGTCCACCGCATCGAGAACGGCAAGCTGGCCGAGAAGTGGTCCGACAGGGACACCCTGCGCTTCCTGCAGCAGCTCGGCGTCGTGCCACCACTCGGCGGACCGATGGACTGAACGGCGGGGCGGCCCTGCGTAATCCGATTGCCGCGGCCGTAGCCGGTGTTGAGGATTGCGCCATGCCTACGCTCACCACTGCCGACGGGACGGAACTCGCCTATCACGTCACGGGGGAAGGCGAGCCGCTGCTCTGCCTGCCCGGCGGGCCGATGCGCGCGTCCGCCTACCTCGGAGACCTCGGCGGGCTGCCGAGGCGGCGGCAGTTGGTCATGCTCGACCTCCGAGGCACCGGCGACTCCTCCGTCCCCGGTGATCCGGCCACATACCGCTGTGACCGGCAGGTCGACGACGTCGAGACCCTCCGGAAACACCTCGGACGGGACAGCGTCGACATCCTCGCGCACTCGGCGGGCGGTGACCTGGCCATCCTCTACGCGGCCCGGTGTACCCGCAGCACGTCCGTACCCTCAGTCTGATCACGGCCCGCGCCCGCGCCCTCGGTGTCGACTTCACCGGAGAGCAGCGGCGGGAGGTGATCGCGTTGCGCGCGGGCGAGCCGTGGTTCGAGGGGGCACGCGCCGCCTACGAATCGCTTTGGGACGGCTCCGCCACCGATGCCGACTTCGACGCGGCCGTCCCGTTCTTCTACGGCCGCTGGGACGCCGCCGCCCGGGCGCATGCCGCGGCCGACGCCGAGCAGATCAATGAGGCGGCAGCGGAGGCCTACGCGTCGTCCGGTGCCTTCGACCCCGCCGCAGCCCGTGCCGCCGTTGCCCGCTTGGCGGCGCCGGTGCTGGTGTTCGCAGGTGAACTGGACGGCGGCCCGCGTCCCCGGGTGGCCGCTGACGTGGCGGAGTTGTTCCCCCATGCCGAACTGGCCGTCCAGCCGGGCGCCGGCCACTACCCGTGGCTCGACGACCCCGCGTACTTCGCCCGCACGGTTGCGGCCTTCCTCGACCGGCGGGGTCAGCCCTCGGGATAGAAGACGGACAGCGTGCAGCCGTCGTGGGCGGCCTTACGCTCCGCCGGCGTGGTCGCTACCGGCCCTCCGTCGGCGAAGCGTGCGGGAGCCGCGTGATGGTGGCGTGGACGGTGGTGGCGGGGGAGACGGTGATGCCGAAGGCCGCGTCGGTCGGCGGGGTGTCGGGGACGGCGGCGTAAGAGGGGAGGAGGTGCTCCAGGAGGATGGTGGCTTCGCGGAGTGCGAACTGGGCGCCGAGGCAGGCGCGCGGGCCGAGGCCGAAGGGGTAGTAGGCGCCCGGCTGGGTGGGGCGGTGGTGGCCGGTGGTGAAGCGGTGGGGGAGGAAACGGTCCGGTTCGGGCCACACGGCGGGGTCGCGGTGGGTGAGGTAGGGACAGGCGAGCACGGTGGTGCCGGCTCGCACCCGGTGGCCGGCGACGACGTCGTCCTCGGTGGCGTGGCGGGGGAGGAGCCAGGCCACCGGGTACAGGCGCAGGGTTTCGCTGACCAGGGCCTGGAAGGCGCGGTTGCGGCCGTCGCTGCCCGCCGGGCCCGCCGCGAGGGCGCGGGTGCGTTCCTCCGGGTGCCGGCCGAGCAGCAGGTGCAGCCAGACGAGCGTGTTGGCGGTGGTCTCCTGCCCGGCGACGAGGAGGGTCATCACCTCGTCGCGAATGAGGTTGCCGGGCCAGGCCTGGTCGTCCGCGGCGTGGATCAGGGAATGCAGGAGCGCGGGACCACCGGGCGGGTCGGGCGTGGCGCGCGCTTCGGCGATGGCCGCATCGACGATGCCGTGGATGGTGGCGAGGTGGACGCCGAGGTCCGGCTGGTGGCCGTCGGGAGGGGGCAGGAGGGGCAGCGCGGTGAGGATGACGTCCAGGGCGCCGAGCACGCGGAGGGTGTCGGCGGTGGCGCCGTGGCCGGTGAGGGTGCGCCAGATGACGTCGAGGGCGTAGAAGCGCATGTCGGCCGTGATGTCACGGGTCTGCCCGCTGTCGGCGCTGTGGCTCCACCGCGTGGCGAGCTGACGCGCCGCATCGTGCATGACCGATGTGAAACGGCGGATCCCCTGGCCCGTGAAGTGGCTTTGCAGAAGGCGACGTTGGCGCTTCCAGAGTTCGCCGCCCGCCGTGAGGACACCGTCGCCGAGGAGCGCCCGGGCACGGTGCGACCTCTTGGGGTAGCGGTCCGGGTTGAGGGCCAGGACGTGCTGGATTCCCGCGGGGTCGGTGAGGAGCACGGTCGGGTTCGATCCCAGCCGGAGCAGGCTGACGGGGCCGAGCGCGTGCGCCATGTGCAACAGGTCGATCAGTTCGCCGCCGCTCCGCTGCCACCGCCGGAGGTCTTCGGCCGCGAGTTCGGGAGGGTCTGCGGGAACCGCCGGGCCGGCGGGCGGGCGCGGCGCGGGGGCTGCGGCGGCCGTGGTCACGAAGGGCTCTTCTGACGGCAGGGACGGCGACATGGCCACGGATCATATCGGTGCGCGGGGCGAGTTCCGGGGTGGGTTTCCGGGTGAATTCCGAGGGGAGCGCCTGGGGTTCCGAGGCGCGCGGCGGTGCGGCACCGCATTCCCCGAGTGGACCATCCGGCTCGCTCGCCGGGCACCCCCGTACCACGCTGAGTGGATGGCCCGAAGATACGCCGCAGCCCTCACCGGAGTGGCCGCCCTCCTCGGCGCGCTGCTGCCCGCCACCGCAACGGCGACCGGCGGGCCGCCCGCCTCCCGGGCCCCGGAGCGGCGCACCGTATCCGCCTGGCTGCCCTTCTGGGAACCGGGCGCCTACCGGGACGCCCTCGCGCACGCCGACCAGCTCCGCACCGTCAGCCCCTTCTGGTACGAGGCCACCGCCGCCGACCGCATCGAGGAACACGACGGCGCCGGCGACCGGGCCGTGGTCGACGGGCTGCACCACGCCGGGATCAAGGTCGTGCCGACCGTCACCGAAAGCCTGGACGCGGCCGGCATGGCACGCCTGACGGGCGATCCGGAGTCCCGCGCGGTGCACGTCGAAACCCTGGTGCGCCTGGCGACCGGCCGCCCGTACGACGGGCTCGACCTCGACTACGAGAAGATGAACGAAACCGGCGCCGCCCCGGCGGTCGTCCGGCAGGTGCGTACGGGCTTCAACTCCCTGGTCACCGAGGTGTGCGGCCGCCTGCACGCCCTGCACAAGGAATGCACGGCCGCCGTCTTCCCCCGTACGGCGAACCGCGACGAAGGACCCGTCTACGACTACGCGCACCTGGGCCGCACCCTCGACCGTCTGCGGATCATGGGCTACAACCTGCACAACGCCCTGGACCCGCCCGGCCCGCTGTCCAGCCCCGCGTGGTACGACGACATCCTGCGCTACGCGACCGCGCTCGTACCCCCGCGGAAAATCGAGATGGGCATCCCCGCCTACGGCTGGGACCACCGCGTGGGCGACCCCGCCCGCGCCACCCACCGCACGTCCCGCGAGGCCGAGGCGCTGCGGCAGCGCGTCGGCGCTCCCTACGCGCTCGACCCCGCATCGAGGACGCCGCACTTCACCTACACCGAGGACGGCCGGCAGCGCGAGGTCTGGTACCAGGACGCGCGGGGGATCGCGGCCCACCTGCCCGTCCTGCGCAAGTACGGAGTCGAGAACACCGCACTGTGGGCACTGGACTTCGAGGACCCCCGGCTATGGCCCACACTCGCCGGCTCACCGCCCGCGAAGGGTCGTGGCCGCAGGCAGGCGCCGACGCCGGCCGAGACCCGGCCCGGCCGGAATCCGGCACCGCCTGCGGCGCATCGGCATGGCCGAGGGCGTCAGACGTTGACGCCGAAGTCCTGGGCGATGCTGCGCAGACCGGACGCGTAGCCCTGCCCGATGGCGCGGAACTTCCACTCCGGGCCGTGGCGGTAGAGCTCGCCGAAGACCATGGCCGTCTCGGTGGAGGCGTCCTCGCTCAGGTCGTAGCGGGCGATCTCCCGGCCGTCGGCCTGGTTGACGACGCGGATGAACGCGTTGCGCACCTGGCCGAAACTCTGTCCGCGCTGCTCCGCCTCGTAGATGGACACGGGGAAGACGACCTTCGCGACCTCGGCCGGGACCGCGGCGAGGTTCACCTGGATCTGCTCGTCGTCGCCGTCACCCCCGCCGGTGAGGTTGTCACCGGAGTGCACGACCGAGCCCTCGGGGCTGGTCAGGTTGTTGAAGAAGACGAAGTGCTGGTCCGAGAGCACCTTCCCGGCCGCGTCGCACAGCAGCGCGGAGGCGTCCAGGTCGTAGTCCGCGCCCGTCGTGGTCCGCACGTCCCAGCCCAGGCCGACCGTGACGGCGGTCAGGCCCGGCGCCTCCTTGCTCAGAGAGACGTTGCCACCCTTGGACAGGGTCACTGCCACTGCATCCTCCAATGATCGTTCAAGCTGTGCTCGAACCGGGTAACGCCGGGCCGGCCGATACAGTTCCCTGCTTGCGCAAGTATTAAAGTCTCTGTGTCGAGTGATGGCACGACCGGGCGCGCCTTCGCGCTGAACGAGGGGCGCCGGGGGAGTTGTGAAGGGAGTGGAGATGGGTGTGCCCCTGACCAAGGGCGGCAACGTCTCGCTGAGCAGACAGGCCCCGGGCCTGACCGCAGTCACGATCGGGGTGGGCTGGCAGACGGGTCCCGGATGCGATCCGGATGCCTCGGCGTTGCTGTGCAACGCGGCCGGGAAAGTGCTCTCCGACCGGCATTTCGTCTTCTTCAACAACCTGACCAGCCCCGACGGTTCCGTCCGCCACTCCGGCACCACCGGCTCCGGCGCCGACGTCGAGCAGATCCACGTCGACCTCGACCGGGTCCCCGCGGATGTCGCGAAGATCGTCTTCCCGGTCTCCCTCTACGACGCCGCGGCCCGCGGCCAGGGCTTCCGGGACGTCCGCAGCGCCCACATCCGCGTGACCGACCGGCGGAGCGGCGCCGAACTGGCCCGTTACGACCTCGGGGCCGCGCACGCCGGGGACGAGACCGCGATGGTTTTCGGAGAGCTCTACCGCCACGGCGCCGAGTGGAAGTTCCGGGCCGTGGGACAGGGATACGCCTCCGGCCTGGCGGGCATCGCCTCCGACTACGGCGTCGACGTCGCTACCTCCACTTCCGCCCCGGCCGCCGTCTCTACTTCCGCCCCGGCCGCCGTCACCTCATCGGCACCCGCTCCGCCCGTGGCACCTGCTCCGCCCGTGGCACCCGCTCCACCCGTGGCGCCGCCGGTCGCCGCATCCCAGAAATCGACAGGGAGTCCTTCTGTGACCTGCTTCTTCGACCCCAGCCACGGCGCCGGCGCGACGACGGTGACGTGGTCACCGCAGTGGGGCGTGCCCCGGCCGGTCCAGGTGTGCGGCGGCTGTGCGCACCGGGTGCAGACCACGCCGCCTCCGCACTACACGCAGCCCCAGGCGGGGTACCCGCAGGCCGGCTACCCGCAGCCGCCGGTGCAGCAGGGCTACCCGCAGGCACAGCCGCAGGGGTATCCGGCCCAGCACGGCGACCAGCAGCAGGGCGGCCGCCGCTTCGGCACCGGCGCCCTCATCGGCGCCGGTGCCGCCGGTCTGGTCGGCGGTGCGCTGCTCAACGAGGCGTTCAGCGACGACGAGCCGGACGTGGTCGTCAACAACTACTACGAGGACTGACCCGGACCCGCCGACCCGGCTGCGCCCGGCCACCCGGGGAAGGGCGGCGCGGGGCAAGAGGTCACCGACTGCCGTACAGCGGCCTCAGGGCCGTACGGCAGTCTGCCTCAGCACCGTACGGCCGGCGGTCTCAGGACCGTTCAGGACCGTACCGCCTGCCGCGCCTTGTCCCAGTTGCCGCGCAGCCGGTCCAGGTACGACTGGGCCATGGCCCCCGGCTTCGCGCCCTTGGCGAAGGCCCTCATGTTGCCCGGGCCGGCGTTGTACCCCAGGGCGAGCAACTCCTCCTTGGTGTAGGAGCCGTGGGAGCCCGCCGGCAGCTGGGCGGCGAGATCGTGCAAGTACCACGCGGCGGCCTCGATGGCCAGGTCCGGGTCGTCCGGAAGCTCGTCCCACGACCGGCCGGCGAAGTCGCGGCCCTGTTTGACCTCGTCGAACGTCGCCTTGTGCATGTTCGCGACGCCGAAGGCGGCATCGGGCTTCATCCGCTGCCACTGCCGTTCCAGCTCGGGGTCGTGAGGCTTGTACGACTCGTTGTAGAGGATCGCCATCAGCAACTGGGCGCTGACGCCTGCCTGCGACGCGCGCTTGACCACCTTCGCGGCATGGCGGGCCGGGTCGTTGGCCGATGCATTGGAAGAGGGAGAGGCCTGCCCTTGCCGGCCGGGCGCGGCGCCGGCCGACCCGGAAGCCCTGCCGTCAGGTGATGTCGTGGTCCCGCCGCTCGCGCTGCAGCCGGCCACCAGGCAACCGGCCACGACGAGGGAGACAAGGGAGACAACGGGAACAACACTCCATTGCCGAAGCCCTCGGTACGCCATCGCCACACCTCTCCTTATGTGAATCGACCACCCGATTCGTTCGTGATCTGCAAGGCGCTCCGGGGGCGTCCGGCTGCCGCCGGTGCTCACACCAGTATGGTCGCACGCGGCGCCCTAGGATCCCGGCATGACCACCTATGCCGACCCCGTCAACTCGCTTGATCTCGCGGGCCGTACCGCCCTCGTCACCGGCGCCGCCGGTGGTATCGGCGCAGCCTGCTCCCTGCGGATCGCCGCCGCCGGAGCCACGGTCCGCGCCGTGGACCGGGATGCCGAAGGGCTCGCGCAGCTCGCCGGCAGAGCGGACCGCCTGCCCGGAAGCGTCGAGGCCGTGGTGCTCGACCTCGCCGATCTCGATGCGGCGGAGGAGGCCGCGACCGGCGCCGACATCCTCGTCAACAACGCCGGGATCCAGCTCGTGCGTCCCATCGAGGACTTCCCCCCGGACGCCTTCCACAACATCCTCACTGTCATGCTGGAGGCTCCCTTCCGGCTCATACGGGGTGCGCTGCCGCACATGTACGAGCAGGGGTGGGGCCGGATCGTGAACATCTCCTCCGTCCACGGGCTGCGGGCCTCCGCCTACAAGTCCGCCTATGTCGCGGCGAAACACGGCCTGGAAGGACTCTCCAAGACTGCCGCCCTCGAAGGTGCCCCCCACGGCGTCACGTCCAACTGCGTCAGCCCCGGCTACGTGCGCACCCCTCTGGTCGAGAAACAACTCGCCGACCAGGCCTCCGCCCACTCCCTCCCCGCCGAGCAGGTCCTCACGGAGGTGCTGCTCGCGCGCCAGGCGCTCAAGCGGCTCGTCGAACCGGAGGAGGTCGCCGAGGCCGTCGCCTACCTCTGCGCACCGCACGCATCCTTCATCACCGGCACCACCCTCACCATGGACGGCGGCTGGACCGCCCACTGACGCCTTCGGAAGTCGTACAAGTAGTGGACGGCTGTTGACGTCGGCCATTTACTAAATTTAAGGTCGCGGGACTCTCGCAGGAGTCAACACGACGGAGAACGATGACGTACTCTCCCGGTGCGCGGCCGCGTCCCACCCGCATGGCCGCACTGCTGCTCGCAGGCGCGCTCGTGGCCTCGGTGCCACCCGCGGCCGCCGCACAAGCACCACATCCCCCCACCGCCGACCGTCCTCCCGCCTCCGCCCCGCCCGCCGGCGACTGCCGGACGGGCGACGGCTGGACACTCGACACCACCCAGGTCAGCAGCGACGACACCCACCACGCCTACGTGGGCAACGGCTACCTGGGCCAGCGCGTACCGCCCAACGGCGCCGGTTACACCGGCAGCAGCGCCAAAACAGGCTGGCCGCTCTTCACCCCCGGCTACGACGGCTCGTTCGTGTCCGGGCTCTACGCGCACAACCAGCAGACCGCCCAGGACCGGCAGGCCGTCGCGGCTCTGCCGACCTGGACCGGGCTCACCGTCGGCACCGGCGGCGAACACGGCGATACCTTCAACTCTTTGACGAAGGCGGGCCGCATCTCCGGGTACCGCCAGACCCTCTTCCTGCACTGCGGCATCGTCCGCACCTCCCTGACCTGGACCGCCGCCGACGGACGGAAGACGGACCTGGTCTACGAGGTGCTGGCCGACCGCGACAACCCCCACGTGGGCGCCGTACGCCTGAGCATGACCCCGCACTGGAGCGGCGAGGCCACCGTCACCGATCTGCTCGACGGGCACGGCGCCCGGCGCATACGCCAGACCGGTGGCGGCGACCGCACCACCACCGGGCCCGGCCGGGACGGCTCCTCCGACAGCCGCACCATGGACGTCACCTTCCGCACCGACGGCACGGACACCGACGGCGCCGTCGCCTCCACCCTGAGCCCCGGGCGCGGCGTGCGCGCGGCGAAGGCGGACGAGGCAGGTGCCGCCCGGGACTTGAGCGCACGGCAGTCCCTCGCCTTCCCCGTCCGCAAGGGGCAGGCCTACGAGCTCACCAAGTACGTCGGCGTCGACACCGCGCTGACCTCGCACGCCCCCCGCCAGGACGCCACCACCGCCTCCCTGCGCGCCGCCCGGAGCGGCTGGGACGGGCTGCTTCGCGCCCACACCGCCGCCTGGGCCCGGCTCTGGCGCTCCGACATCGAGGTGCCGGGGCGGCGTGACCTGCAGGCATGGGTGCGCTCCGCGCGCTACGGGCTGCTGTCCAGCACCCGGGAAGGCGCCGACAACAGCATCGCCCCGGCCGGGCTGACCAGCGACAACTACGCGGGCCTCGTCTTCTGGGACGCCGAGACCTGGATGTACCCGGCGCTGCTGGCCGCCCAGCCGGAACTCGCCAGGACCGTCGTCGACTACCGCTACCGGACCCTCCCCGGCGCCCGCGAGAACGCCCGCAAGCTCGGCTACCAGGGCCTCTTCTACCCGTGGAACAGCGGCAGCAAGGGCGACCTCGCCCAGGAGTGCCACAGTGTGGACCCGCCCCACTGCCGCACCCAGATCCACCTCCAGTCGGACATTTCCCTCGCCACCTGGCAGTACTACCTCGCCACCGGCGACGCCGGCTGGCTGCGTTCGCGCGGCTGGCCGGTGATGAAGGGCATCGCCGAGTTCTGGGCCGGGAGGGTCAGCCGCAACACGGACGGCAGCTACTCCGTCAAGGACACCGCCGGCCCCGACGAGTACAGCAACGGCGTCGACGACGCGGTCTTCACCAACGCCGGCGCCGTCACCGCGCTGCGCAACGCCACCCGCGCCGCGCAGCTGCTGGGCGAGCGGGCCCCGGGGGAGTGGACGGCGATCGCCGACCGGATCCGGATCCCGTACGACGCGCGGAGCAAGGTCTTCCAGCAGTACGACGGCTACCGCGGCAGCAAGATCAAGCAAGCCGACACGGTGCTGCTGGCGTACCCCCTGGAGTGGCCGATGCCGGAGGGCGCCGCGGCCGCCACGCTCGACTACTACGCCCAACGGACCGACCCCGACGGCCCCGCCATGACGGACTCGGTGCACGCCATCGCCGCCGCCGGCACGGGCGAACCGGGCTGCTCGACGTACACCTACCTGCAGCGTTCCATCAGGCCGTTCGTCCGTGGGCCCTTCGCCCAGTTCTCGGAGGCCCGTGGCGCCAAGGCGGGGGCCGAGGACCCGCTGGCCGGCTCGCCGGCGCACGACTTCCTCACCGGCAAGGGCGGCTTCCTGCAGATCTTCACCCACGGCCTGACCGGCATGCGGATGCGCGAGGACCGGCTCCGTCTCGACCCGGTGCTGCCCCCGCAGCTCGGCCGCGGCGTCACCCTGCGCGGTCTGCAGTGGCAGGGCCGCACGTACGACATCGAGCTCGGCGCCCACGCCACCACCGTCCGGCTCACCGGCGGCGCTCCCATGACCCTCGACACCCCGCAGGGGGAACAGGTCCTGACCAAGGCCGCCCCGGCCGTCCTCAAGACCCGCCGCCCCGACCTCGCCCCGACCGCCAACCTGGCCCGTTGCACGCCTGCCACCGCCTCCTCCGAGGAGCCGGGCATGTACGCGGCCGCCGCCGTCGACGGCAATCCGGCCACGGCCTGGGTGCCCGACGGGCCGGAAGGCAGCCTGACGACGGACCTCGGGAAGGCCGTGCGCGTCAGCAAGGTCACCCCGGCCTGGAGCGGGCCGGAGCCCGTCTCGTACGGTGTCCAGCTGTCCGCCGACGGGAAGCACTGGCGCGAGAGCACCGGCACACCGGCGCCGGCCCGGTACGTACGGGTGGTGGTGCGCGGCGACGCCACCGCCAAGTCCCGCACGGGCATCGCCGAAGTGTCGGTTTCCTAGCCGGTTTCCTGGCGGACGAAGGAAAGGAACGACAGGAACGGAATCCTGCACCGCTTCCCCCGCCTCGGTGCAGGCGGGGGAAGCGGCGTTCCCGACGCGGTCGTCCGCGATCAGTGCTGACGGGCCGCGAGGAAGGCGTCCTCGGCCGCGTAGTCGCCGAACCGGCGGAAGTACTCGTCGTCCGCGGCCGGCAGGATCCCCGCGGGGTCGCCCGTGCGTGCGGCTTCGACAAGCCAGTCGATCTCGGCGGCGGCGGTCGTCGCGTAGTCTCCCGCGGGCCGGTATCCGAGCGCAGCGGCGGCGCTCGTGTCGAGCACGACCGGGTGCGGTGAGTCCCAGGGCGTCCGGCCGAGGTTCTCCGGGGCCGACTCGTCGAGCAGGACCTCCGCCCAGGTGTGGCCCAGGTGCCGGGCGATGATGCGAGCGATCTCCAGCGCGCTCGGCGCGTCGGGATCCGCGCAGTTGAGGACGCGGGCACCGGGCTTCGTGGCGACGGTCTCGACGAGGGAGGCGATGTTCGCCGCCGCCGTGGTGTGGACGACCCCGGCACCCCGGCGCGCGAGCAGCACCGCCCCGCGCCCGTCGAGGACGCGCTTGACGAAGACCCATTCACGCGGGCGGGCCGCGCCCACGCCGTGCACGCGCGACGGGCGCATCACGGTGATGGGCAGCCCGCTGTCCAGGCAGACGTGCTCGGCCGCCACCTTGTTGGGGCCGTAGCCCTCCCGGGAGCGGTAGTCCATGTCGCCGGGGGCGAGGGTGGGCTGGGTCTCGCGGACGGGCCCGTCGAAGCGGGGCGGGACGGCGGAGTTGGAGTGGTTGCCGTCGGCGTCGGCGTACACCGCCCGGCTGGAGATCAGCACCGTGGAAGTGGCGTCCCCGGCGAGGGGGAGCAGCAGCCGGGCCTCGGCAGCGGTGTAGCAGATGCAGTCGACCAGCAGGTCGCATCCCTTGCCGAGGGCGGAGCGAAGGGCCCGGGCGTCGGCCCGTTCCGCCGCGACGAAGCGGGCCCCCGCGGCCGCGAGCCCGGCCGGCATGTGCTCCGGGTCCCGGCCGGTGACGTCGACGTCCCATCCGGCGTCCAGCAGCCGCCGGGCGACTGCGCGGCCGATGAGGCCGGTTCCTCCGAGAATCAGTGCACGAGACATGGAATGGAAGCGTAGTGGCGGAGGAACGCCGGGACGGGCACTTGCATGATTTTCTAGGTTAAGGTAAGCCTTACCTACCTAGATTTTGTGCCGAGTACCCGCTGGGGGTCTTCGTGACGACTGCAGTGGCCACTTCCCGGGTGGTCAGCGTACCCGGGACGGCGACCCGTGCGGATGTCCTGCGGGAGACCTACGCGCGGCTGGGGGAGACGCTTCGCCCCCTCGTCCGCCTGGACGCCGGCCCGCGTGCCGCGGGCGCGCCGGTCACCGGCGAGCGGCTCGTCCGGGATGCCGGGCTCCGCGAGTGGCTCGTGGACATGGCGGGCCGGCGCATGGAGGACGCGCACGGCGTGACGCCCCGCCGTGACGTGGCGGCCCTCGACGCGCTCCACCAGTACGCCTTCCTCGCCGCACTCGCGATGAGCGGCCCCTGGTTCCTGGAGCGCCGCGTGCCGTGGGTCGGTCCCGACGGCATCGGCTACGACGAGGCCTCGGGGTCGCTGACGGTCTCTCCGTCGTACATCACCTGCCTGCCGGACGACCCGGCGGCCGGCCTGCCCGGCGTCCGCGTCGTGGCGGACGAGGAGCAACTCCGGTCGGTGCTGCGCGCCGCGGTGGCCCATCACCTCGGGCCGGTGCTGGAGGCGTTCCGCCCGCTGCTGCGCCGGGGCCCGCGGGCCGTGTGGGGTCTGGCCACGGACGAGCTCACCGAGGGGATCTGGTACGTCGGCCGGGTCACCGGCGAGGAGGGCCGGGCCGCGGCCGCGGCCGATGCGCTGCTGCCGGGGAACACCCGGCCCTTCGTCGGTGCTGCCGGCTTCCGTTCCTGCGGAGACGGGGACGGTGGCGGGGGCGAGAGCGGCGAGGTCACCCGCACCCGGGTCAACTGCTGCCTGTGGTACACGCTCAGCCCGCAGAAGCTGTGCGCCACCTGCCCGCGCACCAACCGCGCCTGACGCCCCGTCATTCATTACCGAGCCGGACTCGGGGCACGCCGCCCTGTTCCCGGAACGCCGGAAGGCCGGGCACTCCTCTCGGGAGTGCCCGGCCTTCCGTGTGCGTCAGGCGCGAGCCGCGTCGACCCCGTACGTCTTGGCGACGTCGTCGAGCACGGAGTTGGCACCGTAGAGTCCGACGGCGAGCATCCACGTGATGTCGTCGACCTCGTGGACCTGGCCCTTGAGCTGCTTCCAGAGCGGGTTGGCCTGGAACTTCTCCTGGCTCTTCTTCGAGGCGCCCTGAGGGTCGGGGTAGGCGGTGACGAAGATGTCGTCCGCGTCGACCTTCTTGATCTGCTCCTCGGAGATGTCGGCGTTGAAGCCGGTGCCCTTGGCGTCCTGCGGCTTGTCGAAGCCGAGGTCCTTCATGATGACGCCGATGTAGGTGTCCTCCTTGTACAGGCGCGTCGGCCCGTCCACGAAGCGGACCACGGAGGCGGAGGGGTTGGCCCCCTTCTTCTTGCGGACGTTGTCGCCGACCGCCTTGGCGCGCTTGTCGTAGGCCGCGACCTTCTCGTCGGCGAGCTTCTCCTTGCCGAGCGCCTTGCCGACGAGCTTGAGGTTGTCCTTCCACGTCGCGCCGGTGTCCTCGGTGAAGACGGTGGGCGCGATGGCGGACAGCTGCTTGTACAGCTTCTCGTGACGGACCTTCGCGGAGAGGATGAGGTCCGGCTTGAGGGCCTGGATCTTCTCCAGGCTGGGCTCGTCGAGCATGCCGACGGGCTTGGCCTTGCCACCGTACTTGGCCGCGTCGTCACCGAAGTAGGCCGGCAGCTTCTCGTCCGGAGAGGCGAACGTCGTGTAGCCCACGACGTCCGACTGCAGGGCCAGCGTGGCGTCGACGAAGGTCATGTCCAGCGCAACCACGCGCTTGGGAGCCTTCTTTATCTCCGTCTTGCCCATGGCGTGGTCGATGGTGCGCGGGAACGCTCCGCCGACGGCGGCCGGGGACTTGTCGCTCTTGTCGTCCGTATCCTTGTCCGAGCTGCCGCCACAGGCGGCAGTGGCGAGCAAGCCTGCGGTAACAGCGACGGCTCCGACAGTGCGGCTGAAACGACTGAGCCAACGGGCTCTCATCGGCGGGGGTCCCTTCTCTGTTCGCGTTGTACATCCTAAGGATAGGCTCACCTAAGTGGCCGAATTTCGCTGTGGAGGGGATCGTGATCGAAGCGCTACCTGCGCCACCCGTAAAAAAGGGGCATATCCGACAGGTTGCGTCCGAGAGAGTCAGAACACGGCGGATCTGGACGGCTGCTCTGCTCGGCATGCTGGTTCTCGCCGTGCTGCTGAGCATCGGGCTGGGCGCGCAACCCCTCGGCCCCGGACAGATCTGGCACGGCCTGTGGCACGCCTCCGGCACCGAAGGGGACGTCATCGTCCGCTCGCTGCGCCTGCCCCGGACCGTGACCGCACTGGTCGCCGGCCTCGCGCTGGGCGCCGCCGGGGCCCTGATGCAGGGTCACACCCGTAACCCGATCGCCGACCCGGTGCTGCTCGGCATCAGCGCCGGCGCGGGCGTGGGGGTCGTGGCCTCGCTCTTCCTCATCGGCGTCAGCAGCCTGTACGGCTACGTGTGGTTCGGCTTCCTCGGGGCCGCAGTCGCCGGGACGCTGGTGTACGCGGTGGGTGCCCTCACCCGCGGCGGCGCCACGCCCGTGACCCTCGCTCTGGCCGGTGCCGCGGTGCACGCCCTGTTCACCGCGCTCACCGCGGGGATGGTGCTCTTCGACCGGCAGGCGCTGGAGACCTACCGCTTCTGGACGGTCGGGTCGGTGAGCGGACAGCCCCTCGGCCTCACGCTCCAGGCCCTGCCGTTCATCGGGGCGGGGCTCGTGCTGGCCGCCCTGAACACCCCCGGCCTGAACGCCCTCTCCCTCGGCGAGGACGTCGCCCGGATGCTGGGCGTGCGGATCGGCTGGAACCGGGCTCTGGGCATGGCCGCCATCACCCTGCTCACCGGCACGGCGGTGGCCGTGTGCGGCCCCATCGGGTTCGTCGGCCTGGTCGGAACGCACATCGCCCGGTACTTCTCCGGGCCCGACTACCGCTGGATCGTGGCCCAGGCGGCGCTGATCGGCGCCACGCTCATGCTCGTCGCGGACACCCTCGGGCGGCTGGTGGCCCGGCCGGGGGAGCTGCAGGTGGGCATCATGCTGGCGCTCATCGGCGCGCCGGTCTTCATCCAGCTCGTCCGCCGCCGCAAGGCGGTGAGGATATGAGCGACACCTCGGCACGGAACGGCACGCCCGGAGCCGGCGTGTCCGGGCGCGCGACCCTGCGCGTTCCCGGACGCACCCCCCTGCGGGCCGGTCCCGTCTCCGCCGTATGGCGCCCGCGCACGCTGCTGATCCCGCTGCTGACGCTCGGCATCCTCTTCCTCGGCGTGCTCGTCAACTGCGGGCGCGGCGACATCGACATCTCCGTCGGCCAGGTGGCCCAGGCCCTCTTCGGCGGGGGAGACGAGGGCAACCGCATGGTGGTCACGGAGCTGCGCCTGCCGCGCTCGGTGACCGGCGCCCTCGTCGGCGCCTCCCTCGGGCTGGCCGGGGCCGTCATCCAGGGCCTGGCCCGCAACCCCCTCGCGAGCCCCGACATCCTGGGCATCACGGCGGGCTCGGGCGTGGGCGCCGTGACCGTCATCGTCTTCGGCGGCGCCTACGGCGGCGTCGGCGGCTCCCTGGCCAGCGTCGGCATCCCCGCCGCCGCGATGCTCGGCGGTGTCCTGGCGACCGTGCTCGTCTACCTGCTCGCCGTACACCGCGGCCTGTCGGGCTATCGCGTGCTGCTGGTGGGCGTCGGCGTCAACGCCATCCTGACCAGCGTGCTGTCCTGGCTGCTGCTCAAGGCCGACATCGTCGACGCCGGGCGCGCGCTGCTGTGGCTCAACGGCAGCCTCAACGGCGCGTCCTGGGACACCCTGCAGCCGGCCCTGTGGGCGCTGGTGGTGCTCATGCCCGTCGCCCTGCTGCTCTCCTTCCCCTTCGGCGCGCTCGTCTTCGACGACGACACCGCCCGCGGCCTCGGCGTCCGCATGACCGGGACCCGGGTGGCGCTGCTGTTCACGGCGGTGCTGCTGACCGCTGCCGCGACCGCCGCCGCGGGCCCGGTCGCCTTCGTGGCACTGGCCTGCCCGCAGCTCGCGGTCCGGCTGCTGCGCACCGGCACGCCGCCGCTGCTGGCCTCCGCGCTGATCGGCGCGGCGGTCACGGTCTGGGCCGACGTGCTCGGGCGCACCGCCTTCGGAAACATCGAACTGCCCGTCGGAATCCTCACCGCCGCTCTGGGCGCCCCCTACCTGCTGTACCTGCTCATTCGGAGCGGAAGGGCCCGCACGTCATGACCGAGACGACCGACATCACCCCCACTCCCTCCGCGGGCCCGGCGCCGTCGGGTGCCGGGAGCGGCGACGGGGCGGCGAGCCCCGCCGTACGCCTGCGCGCGGAGGCCCTGACGCTCTCCTACGGGGACCGGACGGTCGTGCACGAGCTCGACCTCGACATCACGGACGGGACGGTCACGGCCATCATCGGGCCGAACGGCTGCGGCAAGTCGACGCTGCTGCGGGCCTTCGGGCGGCTGATGAAGCCCACGAGCGGAAGCGTGCTGCTCGACGGCAGGCCCGTGCACCGCATCCCGACGCGGGAGGTCGCCGAGCGCGTCGGCCTCCTCCCGCAGTCGCCGGCGGCCCCCGAGGGGCTGAGCGTCGCCGACCTGGTGGCGCGCGGGCGGCATCCGCACCAGAGCTGGTACCGGCGGTGGTCCTCCGAGGACGAGGCCGCGGTCGAGCAGGCCCTGCGCGCCACGGGCATGTACGAGCTGGCGGAGCGGACCCTGGACGAACTGTCCGGCGGCCAGCGCCAGCGCGCCTGGATCGCGATGGCGCTGGCCCAGGAGACGGAACTGCTGCTGCTCGACGAGCCCACCAACCACCTCGACCTGGCCCACCAGATCGAGGTGCTGGACCTCGTCCGCGAGCTGCACCTGACGACGGGCCGCACCGTCGTGGTGGTCCTGCACGACCTGTCGCTCGCCGCGCGGTACGCCGACCGGCTGGTGGCGATGAAGGAGGGGCGCGTGGTGGCCCAGGGGGCACCGTCCGAGGTGCTCACCGAGGAGCTGGTGCAGGAGGTCTTCGGGCTCCGCGCCCGGGTCCGCCACGACGAGGAGACCGGCTCCCCGATGGTGATCCCGCTGAGCCGGCACACGCCGGTGAAGGCTGACGCGGTGTGAGACCGGCGGGGAGCGGCGGTGATTGGGGCCCGGAGGTCCCACACGCCGCTCAGTAGGTTAGGCTTACCTAAGTCGGTGGGTGGCGAGAAATCACCTCCCGCCGGCCTTCGCCTTTGCCTGCCCAGCTCTCCGCTCGTGACCGAAGGATCCCACCATGCTGCGTGCTCGTCTCCTCGACCGACAGGCGCAACGTGAGTCAGCCGCCCGCACCTACGCCCGGTCCATCCCGGTGGCGCCCGTCGCCGCCGCCGGCGCCGAGGTGACCGGAGCCGACGGCCGTACCTACCTCGACTGCCTCTCCGGTGCGGGCACCCTCGCCCTCGGCCACAACCACCCGGACGTCATCGCCGCCCTGCAACAGGTGATCGGCTCCGGTGCCCCGCTGCACGCCCTCGACATGATCACCCCGCAGAAGGACGCCTTCAGCGAGGAACTGCTGAAGCGGCTGCCGGGAACGCTGAACAACAACGCCAAGCTCCACTTCTGCAGCCCGGCCGGCACCGACGCCGTCGAGGCCGCGCTCAAGCTGGCCCGCAACGCCACCGGCCGGCAGGGCGTCTTCGCCTTCACCGGCGCGTACCACGGCATGACCCTCGGCGCGTCCTCCGTCTCCGGCCCGGGCCGGATGCGCCGCGGATCGGCCGAGTTCGGCCCCGCCGAGGCGCAGCCCGTCACCCGGCTGCCCTACCCCTACGGCTACCGCTGCCCGTTCGGCGTCGGCGCCGAGCGGGCGGGCGAGCTCTCCGCCCGCCTGATGGAGAGCTACATCACCGACCCCAGCAGCGGCGTCGGCAAGCCGGCCGCCGTCATCCTCGAAGTCGTCCAGGGCGAAGGCGGCGTCGTGCCCGGCCCCGACGCGTGGCTGCGCGAGGTGCGCCGCATCACCGAGCAGCACGGCATCCTGCTCATCATCGACGAGGTGCAGACCGGCATCGGCCGCACCGGCGACTTCTGGGCCTGCGAGCGCGCGGGCGTCACCCCCGACATCCTCGTCACCTCCAAGGCCGTCGGCGGCGGCCTCCCGCTGGCGCTCATCGCCTACCGGCCCGACCTCGACACCTGGCAGCCGGGCGACCACACGGGAACCTTCCGGGGCAACACCCTGGCCATGGTCGCCGGCGAGATCACGCTGCGGACCGTCGCCGAGCAGCAACTGACCGAGCGCGCCGCCAAGCTGGGCGAGCGGATCCGCGCCGGCCTGCGCGAGCTGGCCGCCGTCCACCCGCAGATCGCGGAGGTGCGCGGCCGCGGCCTGATGATCGGCGCCGAGCTGGTCGACCCCGCCGCCGAACCGGACGCCCTCGGCTCCCGCCCCGGCGCCCCGGCCTTCGCCCGCGCCTTCCAGGCCGCCTGCCTGGAGCGCGGCCTCATCCTCGAACTCGGCGGCCGCGGCGACAACGTGCTGCGCCTGCTGCCCCCGCTCGTCCTCACCGACGAGCAGGCCGACTCCGTCCTGAACCGCATCGCCGACGCCCTGTCCGAGGTCTCCGTGGAGCGTGCCGCATGAGCGAGGCCATCCGCCCCGACGCCGTCACCGACCCGGCCACCCCGCACGCCCTGCGCCGCCTTGCCGCCGTCGCGCTCGACGCCCTGGCCGACGGAGCCGCCGCCCGCGGCGGCCCGCTGCCCGCCGGCGGACCGGAGGAGGTCGCCGCCCGCACCCGCGCCCTGTGCTCGCCCGTCCTGCCCGACGAGGGCCTGGGCGCGGAGGACGCCCTCTACGGCGTCGCCCGCGCGGCCGCCGAGGGCGCGGCGGACCCCTCCGACCCGCACTGCGTGGCGCACCTGCACTGCCCGCCGTTCGCCGTCGCCGCCGCGGCCGACCTGGTCGCATCCGCGCTCAACCCCTCGATGGACTCCTGGGACCAGGCACCCGCCTCCGCGGTCATCGAGGAAGAAGTCACCGCCGCCCTCGCGCACCTGGTGTACGCCGGCCGTCCGGAGCCCGACGCCGTCATCACCAGCGGCGGCACCGAGTCCAACCTCGTCGCGCTGCTCCTGGCGCGCGAGCGGGCCCGCGCCACCGGCGGCCGCCCGCTGCAGGTCTTCGTCGGCGCCAACGCGCACCACAGCGTGCGCAGGGCCGCCTGGATGCTCGGCCTGCCGACCCCGGTCGTCGTGGACTGCCCGGACGGCCGGATGAGCCCGGCGGCCCTCGGCCGGGCGCTGGCCGACTGCGGCCCCGGCCCCGCTCTGGTGGTCGCCACGGCCGGCACCACCGACGAGGGCATGATCGACCCGCTGCCCGAACTCGCGGCCCTCGCGCGCACGCACGGCGCCGAGCTGCACGTCGACGCCGCCTACGGCGGACCCCTGCTCTTCAGCGAGCGGCTCGCGCCCCGGCTGGCGGGCATCGAGCACGCCGTGTCGGTGACGTACGACCTGCACAAGCTGGGCTGGCAGCCGGTCGCCGCCGGTGTGCTCGCGGTCGCCGACGCCTCCCTGCTGGAGCCGCTGGCGCTGACCGCGGACTACCTCAACGCCGACGACGACACCGAAGCCGGCCTGCCCGACCTGCTCGGCCGCTCCATCCGCACCACGCGCCGCCCGGACGTCCTGAAGATCGCGGCGACCCTGCGGGCCCTGGGCCGGCGGGGCATGGGCAGCACGGCCGAGCACTGCGTCGACACCGCCGCGGAGTTCGCCCGGGCCGTGGACGAACACCCCGCGCTGCGGCTGCGCGCCGGCAGCCCCGGCATCAGCACGGTGCTGTTCCGGCCGGTGGCCGCCGACGAGCTGCCCGGCGAGGCGGGCGACGACCTCGTCGCCGCCGTCCGCCGGGACCTGCTCGCCGAGGGACGGGCCGTCCTGGGCCGCGCCCTGGTGCCGGACGCCGACGGCACGCCCCGCCTGTGGCTGAAGGTGACGCTCCTTCACCCGCGCACCACGGCGGCCGACCTGGAGGGTCTGCTCAAGCTCGTCACCGAGCGGGCCGAGTCCCCCGCGGCGGTGGCCGCCGGCGCCTAGCGGTTCCCGGGGCGGCTTGGAATGCCGCCGAGAATGAATTAGCTTAGCCTCGCCTAACTAGCTGGGGGCGGCCGGTCGCGCACCACGCGCGCCGGCGCCCCCGTGCCGCCCGAGGGGAACCATGAACACCATCGCCACCGGCGGCGGCACCGCCGTCATACCCGGACCGGACGCACCGGCCCTGCGCGTCGAGCGCTTCGACGGCCCGGCCGCCGCGGACCGCCTCGCGCTCTGGGTGCGCGCCTACGAGGACGTCTACGCCCACGCCCTCGGCCTCAGCGACCACAACGACCCGCCCATCGCCGAGCGCCTCGCACGCCACTGCGCGCGCCCCGGCTTCGAGCTCGTCGCCGCCTTCGACGAGGACCGCGTCGCCGCCCTCGTCTACGGCTACACCCTGCCCGAGGACTCCCTGTGGTGGGAGGGCCTCACCCCCGCGCCGGACCCGGAGTACGTCCGCGAACACCCCGGACGCACCATCGGCGTCTGCGAGCTCCTCGTCGGAGTGCCCTGGCGCCGCGGCGGCATCGGCGGCACCCTCCTCAACGCCTTCCTCGCGCAGCGCCCCGAGGAGCGGGCCGCCGCCCTGGTCGCCGAGGGCAACGCCGTCGTCCTGGACAGCTACGCCCGCTACGGGTTCACCCCCGTCGGCACCATGGAGCCCTACCCCGGCTGGCGCCCGCACACCATGATCGTGCGCCCGCTGCGCCAGGCCTGACCGCAGGCCCCGGCCCGTACCGAACGTCCCTCACCAGCAGCAAGGCAGCACCGTGTCCATAGAACTCCCGCCGTCCGCAGCGCCCCGCTCCGCCCACCCGCAGGACACCCTTCCCGCACACGTGCAGCGGCGGATCCTCGAACTCGCCGGGACCGGGACCCCGGTGGCCGCCTACCTCTACGACGGCGACGTCGCGGCGGCCCGCGCCCGCGAGCTGCGCGCGGCACTCCCGGAGTGGGCGGCCGTCTACTACGCGGTCAAGGCCAACTCCTTCCCCGGCATCATCGACGCGCTCGCCCCCCACGTCGACGGGTTCGAGGTCGCCTCGCTGTCGGAACTCGCCCTCGCCACCGCCGCCAAGCCCGCCGCCCCCGGCACCTGGGCCCCCGTCCTCGCGGCGGGACCGGCGAAGTCCGTCCCCGTCCTGACGGGCCTGGTCGAGGCGGGCGCCGAGGCCATCAACGCCGAGAGCCCCCTGGAACTGCACCGCATCAGCCGCATCGCCCAGGAGCGCGGCACCACCGCCCGCGTCGCCCTGCGCGTCAACCCGGCCACCATCCCCGTCACCGGCTCCCTCCACATGGGCGGCGAAGCCTCCCAGTTCGGCATCCCCGAGCCCGACGTCGCCGAAGCCGTCCGCATCGCCCGGAGCCTGCCCGCGATCGACCTCATCGGCTTCCACATCCACGCCGCCTCCAACAACCTCGACGCCGAGTCCCACGCCGACTACGTGCGCTGGTGCGTGGAATGGAGCGCCGCCACCGCCGCCGCACACGGCATCGACCTCCGCCACATCGACGTCGGCGGCGGCATCGGCGTCGACTTCGAGGGCGACTTCAAGGGGCAGAAGCCCTTCGACACCGCCCGCTTCGGCGAGCTCATGGCGGCCCTCGCACCCCCGGCCGGCGTCAAGGTCGCCTTCGAACCCGGGCGCTTCCTCGTCGCCGACTGCGGCTGGTACGCCGCCGAGGTCACCGACGTCAAGCACTCCTACGGGCAGTCCTTCGCCGCCCTGCGCGGCGGCATCAACCACTTCCAGCTCCCCACCTCCTGGGACATCGTCCACAACGTCGCGGTCCTGCCCGTCGGCACCTGGCCCGAGGGCCTCCCGCGCCCCGAGGCCGCCGGCACCCCCGTCACCTTCGTCGGCGAGCTCTGCACCCCCGAGGACACCCTGCTGCGGGACGTCCGCGTCGACCGCGTCCGCGCCGGCGACATCGCCGTCTTCCCCTACGCGGGCTCCTACGGCTGGGAGTTCGCCATGCACTCCTTCCTCGGCCACCCCGTCGCCGACCGCATCCTGCTCTGAGCCGGGCCCCGCGCCCGTCCCGCACCCGGAGTCCCTGATGACCCTCCCGCCGAACCCCACGGCACCCGGACCGGATCCCCTCGACCACCCCGACCCGCTGCGCGCCGCCGACTCGGCCGCCACCGAAACGCTTCTGCGCGCCTACGTCCGGGAGACCGCCACCGGCGTCCCCGCCGCCGGTGAGGACCTGCAGCTCGACTTCCCCGCCAGCGGACTGCGGCTCGGCGTCCCCGTCCGCTACCGCTCGGCCACCGGCTGGCACCGCTTCGGCGACCCCGTCGTCCTCGGCACCGGCCGGGACGTCCCCCCGCCCGCCGACGCGACCCTCGTCGCCTCGGCGGCGATCCGCGAGTCCACCACCGGCCGCGGCCACCCCGCCCACCTCGGCGCCGACGCCGCCGGCCGGGTCCTGAACTCCGCCGGACGCGTCGCCGCCCACCTGGCCGCCCGCCGCGCCGAGGGCGAGGACACCACCGGCCCCACCCCGTACCTCGACGCCGAACAGGCACTCCTGCTCGGCCACCCCTTCCACCCCGCCCCCAAGAGCCGCGAAGAAGCGACCGAGCACGAACTGGCCGCCTTCTCCCCGGAGCTGCGCGGATCCTTCCCCCTGCACTGGTTCGCCGCCCACCCGGACATCGTGGTGGGGGAGAGCTGGGACGGCCGCCCCGTCGCCGGCCTGCTGCGTTCCGCCGCCGCCGGCCTCGACCTGCCCCCGGGCACCGTGCCCCTCCCCGCGCATCCCTGGCAGGCGCGCGACGTGCTGAACCGGCCGGAGGTCCGGCAACTCGTCGACGACGGGCTGCTCATACCGCTGGGCCCCGGGGGAGACCCGTGGTTCCCGACGTCCTCGGTGCGCACGGTCCACCGCCCCGACGCCGACGTCATGCTCAAGCTCTCCCTCGGCATGCGCATCACCAACTCGCGCCGCAACAACCTGCGCGGCGAGATGCGCCTGGGCGTCAGCGCGGCCCGGCTGCTCGCCGCGGGCCCCGCCGACTGGCTGCGCGCCGAACACCCCGACTTCGGGATCCTGCGCGACTTCGCCTGGATCTCCGCCGGAACCTCGGGCGCCGAGACCGGGCTGGAGACCGCCGTCCGCGACAACCCCTTCCGCGGCGGCGCCCGCGAAGGCCTGTGCGTCGCCGGCCTGCTCGCCGAGCGCACCGGCCCCGGCGACGGAACGGCCCCGCGCCACCGCAGCCTGCTCGCCGAAGCGGTGACCCGCGCCGCGCGCACCCACGGCACGACGGTCGCCGAGGCGGCCGCCCGCTGGCTGGAGTACTACCTCGACGTCCTGGCCGTCCCGCTCATCCGCCTCCAGGCCCGGTACGGCATCGCGCTCGAACCGCACCACCAGAACACCCTCGTCGCCCTCGGCGAGGACGGCCTGCCCACCGCCGGCTGGTACCGCGACAGCCAGGGCTACTACCTCGCCGAATCCCGCGCGGCCGACGTCGAACGCCTCCTGCCCGGCGCCACCGACGACGTCGAACTCGTCTTCGCCGACGCCTTCGTCGACGAGCGCGTCGGCTACTACCTCTACATCAGCAACCTCCTCGGCCTCATCGGCGCGATGGGCGCCCAGGGCCTGGCCGGCGAGCCTGACCTGCTGCGCGTGCTGCGCGCCGGGCTGGAACGGCTGCGCGCGAGCGAGCCCGGCGCCAAGAGCCTGCTGGACCTGCTGCTCGACGCACCGGTGCTGCGCTGCAAGGGCAACTACCTCACCTGCGTGGACGGGCTCGACGAACTCGTCGGCGACGTGCACACCCAGTCCGTCTACATCGACCTTCCCAACCCCCTCGCGGAGGCCCTGCGTTGAGCGCCCAGACCCCTTACGACCTCGTCGGCGTCGGCATCGGCCCGTTCAACCTGTCGCTGGCCGCCCTCGCGGACGGCGTGCCGGACCTGAACGCCCTCTTCCTCGACGCGAAGCCCGCCTTCTCCTGGCACCCCGGCCTGCTCATGGAGGGCACCACCCTCCAGGTGCCCTTCCTCGCCGACCTGGTCACCATGGCCGACCCCACCAGCCCCTGGTCGTACCTGAACTACCTGCGGTCCCACGACCGCATGTTCCCCTTCTTCTTCTCCGAGCGCTTCCTCATCCCGCGCCGCGAGTACGACCACTACTGCCGCTGGGTCGCCGAGAGCCTGCCCTCCTGCCGCTTCGACGCCCGCGTCACCGCCGTCGAGTGGGACGAGAGCGCCGGCGCCTTCGCCGTCACCCACCGCTCCGCCGACGGCACCGCCACCCGCGTCCTGGCCCGCCAGGTCGTCCTCGGCGTCGGCACCAGCCCCGTGGTGCCCGAGCCGCTGCGCCCCCTGCTGACCGACGAGCACCGCGGCCGGGTGCTGCACAGCGCCGACTACCGCACGCACCGGGCCGCCCTGGCCGCCGCCGACGACGTCACCGTCATCGGAGCCGGCCAGTCCGGCGCCGAGGTCGTCCTCGACCTCATCCGCCACCAGGACGGCCAGGGCCTCGGCGGCCCCTTCACGCGCTGGCTGGCCCGCACGCCCGCGTTCGCGCCCATGGAGTACTCCAAGATCGGCCTGGAGCACTTCACGCCCGACTACATCCGCTACTTCCGCGCCCTGCCCGAGGAGCGCCGCGAGCACCTCGTCCGCGAGCAGTGGCAGCTGTACAAGGGCGTCAGCGCCGACACCCTCGGCGCCATCCACGACGAGCTCTACGAGCGCACCATCGGCGGCGGCCGCCCCCGCGCGGACCTGCACCCCGGCGTCGAGCTGCGCGCCGTGGAGACGGACGGCGACGGATACGTCCTGACGTGCCGTCACAGCCCGCAGGACAGCGAGTTCACCTTCCGCACCTCCGCGATCGTCGCAGCCACCGGCTACAGCGCCACCCGCCCGGCCTTCCTCGACACCATGAGCGACCTCGTCGACTGGGACGACCGGCAGCGCTACCGCGTCGACGGCCAGTACCGGGTCGCCCTCGACCCGCGGGTCGGCGGCACCCTCTACGTCCAGAACGCCGAGATGCACACCCACGGCGTCGGAGCCCCGGACCTCACCCTCGGCGCCTGGCGCGCCGCCAAGATCCTCAACGCGGTCTGCGGCCGTCCCGTGCTGCCGGTGCCCGAGCAAGCCGCCTGGACGACCTTCGGCGCTCCCGAAGGCGCCCCCGCCGCCGGCTCCGCAGCCGGTCCCGGTCCCGCCGCCGCGGACCGCCGGCCGGACCCGATCGGGACCCTGCGGTGACCCCGGCCCGGCAGGCCGGGGGAGCGGCCCCCGCACGGTCGGGCCTGCCGCTGCGGGCCGTCCTGATCGCCGTCATCGCGCTCTACCTCATCGCCGAGACCGCGCTCGCCCCCTTCCTCCCCCAGCTCTTCCAGCGCCTCTACGGCGTCGACGACCCCGGAGCCACGGGCCTGTACCTGTGGGTCTGCCGCATCGTGGGGCTGATCGCCCTCCCGCTGTGGGGGCTCGCGGCCCGCCGCCGGCCCCTGCACCAGCTGGTGGTCACCGGCCTGTGCTCGGCGGCCGTCGTGGACGTCTTCCTCGGCTTCGCACCCAGCTACACCGCCTTCACCGCACTGTCGGCGGCCTCCGTGGCCGCCAACGCCGCGCTGCTGCTCGCCTACCCGGCCTTCATCGCCGAGCACACCCGCAAGGCGACCGAGGAGCAGAGCGACCCCGAGCACGCCGAACTGGCCGCCGTGCGCTCCATCGTCCTCGTCTTCCACCTCGCAGCGGTGGCCGCGACCCTGGTCGGCGCGGGGGTGCTCGCCCTGCCCGACCCGCGCCTGGGCGTCTCGGCGTTCGCCGTGGTCGACGTCGTCCTCGCCGTCCTCATCCTGCGCGTGCTGCGCCGGCTGCCGCCGGGGGAGAAGAAGCCCGCGAGCACCACGCCCGTACGAGCCGCCGTCCCGCGCCGCAGCCGCCGGCTGCTGCTCGCCCAAGCGGCCCTCATCGGCGTCGCCTTCGACTTCGCGATCGCCGTGGCCCGCCCCTTCTTCACCGAGTTCGCCGAGGACCTCGGCAGCGGCTCCCTGGGCGGCGCCGTGCTGTTCTTCCTGCCCAGCCTGGGCGCGCTGGTGACCCTGCCGCTGGCACGCACCTGCCACGACCGGTTCGGCAGCCGCCTGCTGCCGGTGTCGGCCCTGGTCTGCGCGGCCGGCTTCCTGTGGCAGTACGCCGCCGACGGCCTCCCCGCGCTCGTCAGCGGCCGGCTGCTGGCAGGCCTCGGCCTCGGCCTCGTCCAGGTCGCCGTGGAGATGCGGATGTTCCGGACCACCGGCACGGCCGGGCCCGCCTTCACCGCCGTGGAGACCGTCCGCTCCGCCGGCCTGCTCGCCGCCCCGCTGATCTCGGCGGCCGTCGTCTCCCACGACCTCGCGCTGCCGCTGACGGTCGCCGCCGCGGCCCTGGCCTGCGCCGCCGTGGCCTCCCTGGCGAAGGCACCGCACACCACCACCGCGGGCACCGCGCCCGCACCACCCGTTCCCGACCCGATCCCCGTCACCGTCCCCGCCGACGCATCCGCGCACGCCAAGGAGTACGACCGATGAACCGCGCCACCCGAGACACCTGGGCCGAAGCCGGCCGCCGGCTGCTGGTCAAGGCCGTCGAGGAGTTCGCCTACGAGGAGCTGCTGACGCCGCGGCCCGACGAGTCCGCCGGGCCCGGCGCGTACCGCCTCGACTTCGCGGACGGCGTCCACTGGACCTTCCGCGCGGCACGCGGCACGTTCGGCACCTGGCGCCTCGCCGGCCCGCCCGTCCGCCACCCGGCCCCCGCCGACGGCGACGCCGGCCCCGAGCGGCTCCTGCTCGACGCCCGCGGCGTCCTCGGCTGGGACGGCCCCACCACCGCCGAGGTGCTGCGGGAGCTGACCGCGACCCGGCGCAGCGACGCCGCCTCCCTCGCCCGCGCCCTGCCCGCCGCCCGGCTGGCCGACCTGGACCACCTCGACCTGGAGGCCCACCAGGACGGGCACCCCTGCATGCTGCTCAACAAGGGCCGCCTCGGCTTCTCCGCCTCCGACTCCGCCGCCTACGCCCCCGAGACCGCCGGCACCGTCCACCTGATATGGGCCGCCGTCCACACCGGCCTCGCCACGTACTCGGGCGTCCCCGGCCTGGACGCCGGGACACTGCTCAAGGAGGAGCTGGACGACGACGTCCGCGAGCGGTTCGCCGCGGCCCTGGAGGCGGCCTGCGCCGGCGGACCGTACGACGCGTCCGACTTCGTGTGGCTGCCGGTGCACCCCTTCCACTGGGACGAGGCCGTCGAGACTCTCTTCGCCCAGTACCTCGCCGAGGGCCGCATCGTCCGGCTCGGCGAGAGCCCGGACCGCTACCGCCCGCTGCAGTCGATCCGCACCCTCGCCAACCTCGACCACCCGCACCGCCGCAACGTCAAGGTGCCCCTGCTCATCCGCAACACCCTGGTGTGGCGCGGCCTGAAGACCGAGCCCACGCACGCCGCCCCGGACGTGAGCGCCTGGCTGCACGGCATCCGCGCCGGCGACCCGTTCCTCAGCGAGGAGCTGCGCTTCCACCCGCTCGGCGAGGTCGCCGCCGTGTCCGTGGCCCACCCCCTCTACGACTCCGTGACCGACGCCCCGTACCGGTTCCACGAGCTGCTGGGCGCCGTGTGGCGCGAGCCGGTGGGCGCCCTCCTCGGCGCCGGCGAGCAGGCCCGCACCATGGCCGCCCTGCTCAAGGTGGGCTCCGACGGCCGGGCCCTGGCCGCCGAGCTGGTCGAGCGCTCCGGCCTGACGGCGCAGCAGTGGCTGGAGAGGTTCTTCGCCGCCCTGCTGCCGGGCCTGCTGCACTACCTCTACCGCTACGGCACCGCCTTCTGCCCGCACGGCGAGAACACCGTCGTCCTCTACGACGCGAAGGACACCCCGATCGGCATCGCCGTCAAGGACTTCGCCGAGGACGTCAACCTGCTGCCCGGGGACCACCCCGAGTACGCGTCCCTGTCCGAGCGCGCGGACCGGATCCTGCTGCGCTGGCCCGCCCACGAGCTGGCCCACTCCCTGCTCAGCGCCGTCTTCGCCGGGCACTTCCGCTTCTTCGCCCCGCTGGCCGCCGAGCACCTGGACGTCCCCGAGGACACCTTCTGGGCCATGGTCCGCGCCGAGATCGAGCGCTACCACGCCCGCTTCCCCGAGCTCGCCGGCCGCTTCGACGGCTTCGGCCTCCTCGCCCCCGACTTCGACCGGGTCGCCCTCAACCGCGAACAGCTCCTCGGCGGCGGCTTCCACGACCGCGCGGAGAAGGACGAGGGCTTCGACGTCGTCCACGGCCGCGTCGCCAACCCGCTCGCCACCGCCACCGCCGGGGAGACCAAGTGAGCCAGGACACCACCGCCTTCGACCACCTGCGCGCCGAGGCCGCGGCCGGCCGCCTGGAAGAGGTCGTCGTCGCCGTCCCCGACCTGCAGGGCCGCCTCCAGGGCAGCCGCCTGTCGGCCCCCTACTTCCTCGACGAAGCCGCCGGGAACGGCTTCAACGCCTGCGTCTACCTCCTCGCCACCGACGCCGAGATGAACACCGGCCCCGGCTACGGCATCGACGCCTGGCAGAGCGGCTTCGGCGACTTCACCCTCCGCCCCGACCCGGGCACCGTGCGGCTGCCCGGCTGGGACCCCGGCACCGCCGTGGTCCTCGCCGACGCCACCTGGCCCGGCGGCGCTCCCGTCGAGGTCGCCCCCCGCCACATCCTGCGCGCACAGCTCGACCGGCTCGCCGGCCACGGCCTGACCGCCTTCGCCGGCACCGAACTGGAGTTCATGGTCTTCAACGACTCCTACGACGAGGCCTGGGACCGCCGCTACCACGACCTGCAGCCCGCCACCCGCTACAACGTCGACTACTCCCTCCAGGGCCTCGCCGGCGTCGAACCGCTCGTCCGCCGCATCCGCCGCGAGATGACGCGCGCCGGGCTGCGCATGGAGACCGCGCGGGGCGAGGTCCACCCCGGCCAGTACGAGATCGTCTTCCGCTACGACGAGGCGATGAAGACCTGCGACAACCACGTCTTCTTCAAGAACGGCGTCAAGCAGATCGCCGCCGACGAGGGCCGCGCCGTCACCTTCATGCCGAAGTTCGACGACGGCGAGGGCAACTCCTGCCACATCCACCTCTCGCTGCGCGGCACCGACGGCACGGCCGTCCTCGCCGACCCGGACGCCGAGGACGGCATGTCCGCCCTCATGCGCCACTTCATCGCCGGACAGCTCGCCTGCCTCGCCGACTTCACGCTGCTGATGGCCCCCAACATCAACTCGTACAAGCGGCTGCGCCCCGGGGCGTTCGCCCCGACCGGCATCGGCTGGGGCCGCGACAACCGCACCTGCCCCATCCGCGTCGTCGGCGCCGGTCACTCCCTGCGCATCGAACACCGCGTCCCCGGCGGCGACGCCAACCCCTACCTCGCCATGGCCGCCGCCGTGGCCGCCGGCCTCCACGGCATCGAGAACGAACTCCCGCTTCCGGCCCCGCACGAGTCCAACGCCCTGGCCGACCCGTCCGTCCCCCGCCTGCCCGGCACGCTCACCGCGGCGCTCCACCGGTGGGAGAACAGCGCCGTCGCGGCGAAGGCCTTCGGCACCGGCGTCGTCGGCCACATCGCCCAGGCGGCCCGCACCGAGCTGGAGAACTTCGAGAGCGCGGTCACGGACTGGGAACGCGTCCGGGGATTCGAACGCCTGTAGGGCCGGCCCGCAGGACCTGGCGGGCTGCCGGCGCCGGGGAACCGGCGGCAGCCCGCTCCTGAGACGTCCGGTTTCCGCCCGCCTCCCCGGGCGCAGTATCGAGAAGTGGGCACAGCGGAGGGGGAGAGGCCATGACCGTGATCGTCGGGCTCGTCCACGGCGGGCGGGTGCACCTGGGCGGGGACTCGGCCGGTGTCTCCGGCCTCAGACTGACCGTCCGCCAGGACCCGAAGACCTTCCGCAACGGTCCCTACGCCATGGGCTTCACCACCAGCTTCCGCATGGGGCAGCTGCTGCACCACGCCTTCAGGGCGCCCGAACCCCAGGGCGACCTGGACCGGTTCATGACCACCGTCTTCGTCGACAAGCTGCGCAAGTGCCTCAAGGAGGGCGGCTGGGCGAGCAAGGACTCCGAGCAGGAGAAGGCCGGGACGTTCCTCGTCGGTGTGCACGGCCGCCTGTTCGCCGTCTACGACGACTACCAGATAGCCGAGCCCGCCGACGGATACGCGGCCGTGGGGTGCGGGGGCGAAATCGCCCTCGGCGCCCTGCACGCCACGACGGGCCTGGACCTCAAACCGCGCAAGCGGCTGGCGCTGGCCCTGGCGGCCGCCGGCCACCACAGCGCCGGGGTCTCCGAACCGTTCAGCTACGTCACCGCGCGAAAGCACCTGGCCTGACCAGGGCGGCGGCCCGGCCGGCACCGGCCGGGCCGCTACCGGACCAGCTCAAAGGAAATGTGCGCGGACAGCGCACGGAGGAAGCCCGGCGCGTCGAAGACCGCCCCGGCGGAGACGACACCGACCGTCCTCGTCCGGCCCGTGAGGATGCGGTGGACCGCTTCCACCGCGAGCGGCGCGGTGACGGCGTAGATGTCCCGGCCCCTCGCCACGGCACGGCGTTCGGTGCCGCCGCGGCGCACGACGGCGTCGACGAGGAAGGTCTGGGCGGAACGCCCCTGCTCGTCGGCGGCAGCGGGGGCAGGCGTGTCCGGGGCCAGCACCTCCCTGGCGGCCTCCACCGTCATGTGGGTGCGCACCTCGGGAACGGACAGGTGGCTGGAGACGGTGACGACGTCGGCCGTCGTGAACTCCCCTATGACGGCCCGGAGGCCCACCGGTTCGGGGAACGACCACTGAAGGGCCGGCGCGGCGTCCTGACGATACTCCAGCTGCCCGTTGCTGTAGCGGACGCGTCCCCGCCCGTTGCGCCGCCGACGGGTGACCTCGCTCGACGCGCGGGTGCCGGCGGTCGGGTGCCAGCTGCTCAGCGCGTACGCGATCTCCGCCTCGTCGGCGGCCGTCCAGTCACCCATCGCCGCCGTGATCAGCAGGTCGCCCAGACCGCCGTAGAAGGCCATCGCGGGGACGACCACCGCTCCCGCAGCCCGGGCACGGTCCGAGAACCCCGCGAACGTATCGGCACTGGCCTCGATCTCGCCCGCCACGTCCACGTACGGGACCCCCGCCCGCAGCGCCGCCTCGATCAGCGGGGCGGCGGTCGCGGCGAACGGCCCGGCGCAGTTGATCACGGCCGCCGCACCGGCCAGAGCGCGGTCGAGCGAGGCCGGATCACCGACCGGCGCCGGACGGGCGCCGGCCCCGGGACAGGACGCCGCCAGCGCCTGCAGCTTGCCGGCGTCGCGGCCGGAGAGGACCGGCAGGAACCCCCGGTCCCGCAGCTCGGCCACCACGAACCGCCCGGTGTGCCCGTACGCTCCGTACACCGCCACCTTGTGATCCGTTGTCATGACTTCTCTCCCCCGTGCCCGGTTGATCGACTACGGCCATTCTGGTGGGGTCGGACGCCTCCCTGTGAGTGTCCGGAACGACATGACGCGTACAATTCCGGACATGGGTACTGTCGCGCTGGCCGTCACCGACGGGATGCTGCACTTCGAACTGTCCGTGGCCTACGAGATCTTCGGCGCCGCCCCTGCCGGCGTGGCAGGCCCCTGGTACGACGTGGCCGTCTGCGGTTCGGACGCGGTACAGGTCGGCCGGTTCCGCCTGGAGCCCGACCACGGGTTCGACCGGCTCCGGCGCGCCGAGACCGTGATCGTCCCCGGCTGGGCCGACGTCGACGTGGCCCCGCCCGCCGACCTGGTCGACGCCGTACGGGCGGCCCACGAGGCCGGCGCGCGCGTGGCCTCCCTCTGCACGGGCGCCTTCGTGCTCGCCGCAGCCGGCCTGCTGGACGGCAAACGCGCCACCACGCACTGGGCGCACACCGGCGACCTGGCCGCCCGCTACCCCCGTGTCGAGGTCGACCCGGACGTGCTCTACGTGGACAACGGCAGCGTGCTCACCTCCGCGGGCAAGGCCGCCGCGCTCGACCTGTGCCTGCACCTCGTCCGGCTCGACCACGGCTCGTCGGTCGCCAACGTCGTCGCCCGCCGCCTGGTCGTGCCGCCGCACCGGGCCGGCGGCCAGGCCCAGTTCGTCACCACCCCGATGCCCGCCCAGGACGACCACCCGCTCTCCGCACTGCTCCCCTGGGTGATCGAACGGCTCGACCAGCCGCTGACCGTGGAGGACATGGCGCGCCGGGCCCGGATGAGCTCGCGCCACCTGGGCCGCCACTTCAGGGCGACCACCGGCACCACCCCGCTCCAGTGGCTGCTCACCCAGCGGATCCGCCGTGCCCAGGAACTGCTGGAGAAGACCGACGACAGCATCGACGCCATCGCGGCGGCCACGGGCACCGGCACCGCCACGACGCTGCGCCGGCACTTCAACCGGACCGTCGGCGTCCCCCCGGACACCTACCGCCGCACCTTCCGCTCGCGGCCACGTCCCGAGCCGGAGGGCGAGACGGGTGCGGTGAAGGGAACGCGGTGAGACCGGGCGCGAGGAGCCGCGCGCCGACGGCTCCTCGCGGGGGACGGGCAGCGGATCCGGCGGCGCCCGCCGGAAACCGGCCCGGCCGGTGCAGTGCAGGGTTCACTGCCCGGGTCCACTGCCCGGCCGGGCCTTGCTCAGGCGGCGTGCCTGCCGCCGCCCCTCGTCGTCCGCCCGGCGGGTGATGCCCGGCGCGCCTGCGGGGCCGTCTCTTCACTGGGGAGGTCGGGGACGGCACGCAGGGCGCGCCGGTGCTGTGCGCGGCGGTCGGCCTCGGGTCCGCTGAGCAGTCGTTCCTCGTAGCGGCCCAGCGCGAGCACCGCGCACAACATCAAAGGGGGCAGGAGCAGAGCGACGGCGACCACGGGGGCCCCTTCCGCAGCGGCGGTGGGTTCTCCTATCGCCTTGCCGTACGTGTTCGATGCAAACACCTTTGCTCACGAGCCGCTCGTATGGGGGTATCCGCCCCATGGGGCAGCCACGCTGCGTGAGCCCGCCTGTGCCCATCCGTGGCCAAAGCCTCCTCACTCCGTAGCCCGGCTCGCGCGCCCTCGAACGAATCCAGGGCCCGCCCCGGGCTCTGACCGCCGACCGGCCGGCAGTTCAGCCGGGGACGTTCGTGCACCGCGCCCCCGCCGGGCGGCTGCGCGGCCGGGGCAGCGCGGGCGCCTTCGGCGTGCCGGTGCGGACGTCCTCGGGGAGGCGGAGCGAGCCGCCGGCCGCACCGCGGTGAATCGGCCCGTCCGAGACGGTCAGCGGAACGCCCGTCCCTCCCCGGCGGGCCGCCACGATCTCCGCTGCGATCGACAGAGCGGTCTCTTCCGGCGTACGGGCCCCGAGGTCGAGGCCGATCGGGGACCTCAGCCGGGCCAGCTCCCGGGCCGTCACGCCGGCTTCGCGCAGCCGCCGGACGCGGTCCGCGTGCGTGCGGCGCGACCCCATCGCGCCGACGAACGCGACCGGCATCCGCAGCGCCTCCTGCAACAGGGGCACGTCGAACTTGGCGTCGTGGGTGAGCACGCACAGGACCGTGCGCCCGTCGACCGCGGTGCGCCGCAGGTAGCGGTGCGGCCAGTCGACCACGACGTCGTCGGCCCCGGGAAAACGGGCGCGCGTGGCGAAGACCGGGCGGGCGTCGCACACGGTCACGTCGTAGCCGAGGAACTTGCCCGCGCGTACGAGCGCCGCGGTGAAGTCGATCGCCCCGAAGACGATCATCCGGGGCGGTGGCACGCTCGATTCCACGAGCAGCGTGAGGTCACGGGGGCAGTGCGATCCGTCCTCCGAGAGGCCGACCGTGCCCGTGCGGCCGGCGTCCAGCATGGCCCGGGCCTCGGCCGCAGCTGTCCGGTCGAGCCCGGCGTGGCCGCCGAGGCCGCCTTCGTACGGGCCTTCGGGCCGCACGGACAGGACCCGGCCGAGGAGTCCGGCCGGGCCTCCGACGACCCGGGCGACGGCCACCGGTCCGCCCCGGGCGGCGGTCGACAGCGCGGACCGGAACACCGCCCGCCAAGGCGCGTCCGCGGCGACCGGCGTGACCATGATGTCGATGACTCCGCCGCAGGTGAGGCCGACGGCGAAGGCGTCCTCGTCGCTGTACCCGAAGCGCTCGACGACCGTCTCGCCGTCCGCCAGCGCCTGCCGGCACAGCTCGTACACCGCCCCTTCCACACAGCCCCCGGAGACCGAACCGATGACCGTGCCCTCACTGTCGACGGCGAGGGCGGCGCCGGGGCCGCGCGGGGCGCTGCCGCTGACGGCCACGACGGTGGCGACGGCGAAGTCGCGGCCCTCCTCGGCCCAGCAGTGCAACTGCTCGGCGATGTCAAGCATGCGGTTCCTTCGTGCCGGCGTGGGGTTCCCCTGTGCCGGCGTGCGGTTCCTTCGTACCGGCCTGCGTTGCCTCCGCTCCTGCCCCCGCTCCCGCTCCCGCTCCCGCTCCCGCTCCCGCTCCCGCCAGGATGACGCGGTCCGGCCGGATGGGCAGGTTCCGGTGGCGTACGCCCGTCGCGTGCCAGACCGCGTTGGCGACGGCCGCCGCGGCGCCCACGATGCCGATCTCGCCGATGCCCTTGATCCCGACGGGGTCGTCCGGATCGGGATCGTCGATCCAGTCCGCCTCGATGTGCGGTACGTCGGCGTGCGTGGCGACGTGGTAACCCGCGAGGTCGGCCCCGTAAGGACCGCCGGAGGCGCGGTCCCGGACCCCCTCTTCGTGGAGGGCCATGGAGATGCCCCAGATCATTCCGCCGGTGAACTGGTTGCGCGCGGTGAGCGGGTTGATGATCCGGCCCGCGGCGAAGATGCCGAGCATGCGCCGCACGCGCACCTCGCCGGTGGCCACGTCCACGGCGACCTCGGCGAACTGCGCGCCGAAGGAATGCCGTTCCTTCTGCGCGAGGGCGCCGACGGCCTCGGTGGTGTCCGACCGCACCGTGATCCCTTCCGGCGGGATGCCGGCGCCCGGGACGAGCCGCTCGCGCAACTCGCCGGCCGCGGCCGTGATCGCCCAGGACCAGGAGCGCGTCCCCATCGAGCCTCCGGCGATCATCGCCGGTCCGAAGTCGCTGTCCCCGATGCGCACCCGGACGCGTTCCGGCCCGACTTCGAGCGCGTCGGCGGCCACGAGGGTGAGCGCGGTCCGCGCCCCGGTTCCGATGTCGGCCGCGGAGATCCGCACGGTGAACGTGCCGTCCGCCTCCGCCGTCACGGCTGCCGTGGATGGCCGGGCCCCCACCGGGAACGAGGCCGCCGCCGTGCCGGTGCCGAGCAGCCAGCGGCCTTCGCGGCGCAGGCCGGGACGGGGGTCCCGGTCCGCCCAGCCGAACCGGCGGGCGCCCTCCCGGAAGCAGGCGAGCAGGTTGCGGCTGCTGAAGGGCAGGCCGGACACCGGACCCCGCGCGGGCTCATTGCGCACGCGCAGCTCGACCGGGTCGATGCCGCACTTCTCGGCCAGCTCGTCGAGCGCCGCCTCCAGCGCGAACGAGCCCGGTGCCTCGCCGGGCGCGCGCATCCACGTCGGCGTCGGCACGTCGAGCCGTACCACCCGGTTGGCCGTGTGGTGGGCGTCGGCGTCGTACATCACCCGTGCCGCCGACGCGCCCGGCTCGACGAATTCGTGCACGCTGGAGGTCATGCTCAGGCAGCGGTGCTCCAGCGCGCGCAGCCGGCCGCCGGCGTCGGCGCCGAGCCTGAGCCGCTGGATCGTGGGGCTGCGGTAGCCGGCGAGGGAGAACATCTGCCGGCGCGTCATGACGACCCGGACCGGCCGCCGGAGGGCGGTCGCGGCCATCACGGCGGCCACTTGGTGCGCACGGGCCCCCTTGCTCCCGAAGCCGCCGCCGACGTGCTCGGACCGGACGCGCACCGAGGCCGGATCGAGCGAGAACAGCTGGGCGAGCTCGCCGACGACCCAGGTGGCGCCCTGGTTGGAGTCCACGATGTCGAGCCGGCCGCCGTCCCAGCGGGCCGTGGCCGCGTGCGGCTCCATCGGCTGGTGGTACTCCTCCGGAGTGGTGTACTCCGCGTCCACGACGACGGCGGAGGACGCCAGTGCGGACTCCAGGTCCCCCTTCCCGGTCACGCCCGGCAGGTGACCGTCCAGGGCATACGCGTCCGGGCGCCCGTCCGTGAAGGTGATGTCGTGCGGCTCCTCCTCGTAGTGCACGACGAGCGCTTCGGCCGCCTCCCTGGCCTGCTCGGACGTCTCGGCGACGACCAGCGCCACGGGCCACCCCAGGTGCGGCACCCGGTCGTGCTGGAAGACGGCGCAGGTCGGGTCCGGGGCTCCCAGGAGGCCGACGTAGCCGGTGTTGAGCTGCGGGGCGTTCCCGTGATGGAGGACGGTGAGCACCCCCGGCATCGCGAGGACCCCGGCGGTCTCCACCGAGCGGATGCGGCCACGGGCGACGGTGGAGAGCACCAGCCAGCCGTGGGCGAGCCCGGCGAAGGGGATCTCACCGGCGTAGCGGGCGGCTCCGGTGACCTTGTCACGGCCTTCTATGCGCGTGTGCGCGGTGCCGGCGGAGGGCTTGTGCGCTGCGGGAGCGGTGGTCATCGGGCTGCCTCCTCGGCGAGTTCGGTCAGCACCGCCACCACGAGGTTGCGCATCAGCGTCACCTTGTACCCGTTGTGCGGCAGCGGCTCGGCGGCGGCCAGTTCGGCGTCCGCGGCGGCGGCGAACGTCTCGGCGCCGGCGTGTGCCCCGGTCAGTACGCGTTCGGCCGCCCGGGCCCGCCACGGCCGGGACGCGACCGCCCCGAAGGCCAGGCGTGCCTCTCGCACCACACCGTCCCGGACGTCGAGCGCGGCGGCGACCGAGCCGATCGCGAACGCGTACGAGGCGCGCTCGCGCACCTTGCGGTAGCGGGAGCGGGCGGCGACCGGCGCGGGCGGCAGGATGACGCCGGTGATCAGCGCTCCCTGCGGCAGGGCGGTCTCCAGGTGCGGGGTGTCGCCCACGGGCAGGTAGAAGTCGGCGAGCGGTAACAGGCCCGGCCCGTCGGCCGTTTCGTACGCCACGACGGCGTCGAATGCGGTCAGCGCCACGGCCATGTCCGAGGGGTGGACCGCCACGCAGTGGCCGGACGCGCCCAGGATCGCGTGGTTGCGGTGTTCGCCCTCGACGGCGGGGCAACCGCTGCCGGGGACGCGCTTGTTGCACGGCCGCGTCACGTCGGTGAAGTAGCCGCAGCGGGTGCGCTGGAGCAGGTTCCCGCCGACCGTGGCCATGTTGCGCAGCTGCCCGGAGGCGCCGGCCAGCACCGCCTGCGTCAGCGCCGGGAAGCGGCGGCGGACCTCGGGGTGGGCGGCGAGCTCGCTGTTGGTGACGGTGGCGCCGATGCGCAGGCCTCCGTCCGCCGCCGGCTCGATGCGGTCCAGGGGCAGTTCGCGCACGTCGACGAGGCGGGAGGGGCGCTCGACGCCGGCCTTCATCAGGTCGACGAGGTTGGTGCCGCCGCCGAGGAAGCGCGCCCCGGGATCCGCGCCGAGCAGGGCGAGGGCACCGGGTACGTCGGACACGCGCTGATAACCGAACTCCTTCACGCCGCCCCCTGGGTCCGCGTGGTCTCCGCCTGGAAGGCGCCTGTCCGGAGGGGGCCCGTCCGGACCGTCTCCGTATGGACGGTGTCCGTGATCGTCTCCGTGCGGACGGCGGCCGCGCGGGCGACCGCCTGCACGATCGACACGTAGGCACCGCAGCGGCACAGGTTGCCGCTCATCCGCTCGCGGATCTCCTCGGGGGTGAGCGGGGGCGGACCCGCTTCGGGCCGGACGTCGCCGGTGACGGCGCTCGGCCAGCCCGCCGCGTGCTCCTCGATCACCGCGACCGCCGAACAGATCTGCCCCGGCGTGCAGTAGCCGCACTGGTAGCCGTCCAGGTCGAGGAACGCCTGCTGGACCGGGTGCAGTTGCCCGCCTTCGGCGAGGCCTTCGACGGTGGTCACCGCACGCCCCTCGGCCGCCACCGCGAGCTGCAGGCAGGCAACGGCCCGGCGTCCGTCGAGCAGGACCGTGCAGGCACCGCATTGCCCCTGGTCGCAGCCCTTCTTGGTGCCGGTCAGATCGAGGCGCTCGCGCAGTGCGTCGAGCAGGGTGGTGCGGTGGTCGACGGTCAGCGTGTGCTTCTCGCCGTTGATGTCCAAGGTGACGGCGCTGTGCGTCGGCGAGGGGGGTGGGGCCATGATCAGCCTTCTTTCGCGTATCCGGAGCGTGGCGTCGCAGGGGCGAGCAGGCACGAACCGGCAGGCAGATGAATCAGAAGATGACTCGGAAGATCACGAGGTGGCGCTGTGCGTAGGCGTAGGCGTGTGGAAGTGCGTGTGCGAGCGTGCGTGGGGACGTAGGTGCGGGAACTCCGGGAACACTGCAGGCGGCGAAGCCCGCAGTGCCGGTCGTCCCCGTGGCGACCGGCCGAGCCGCAACTGCCGCTATGGTGAGCACAAGCGGACAGCTGTCCGCTCTCGTGGAGCGTAGTGGACACGTGTCCGGTTGAACAAGGGCGAAGTCCGGGCACGTGCCGCCGGGAGGGCGAGTGCAGGAGAAGAAGGAAGCGGCTCTGCGGTCGGACGCGCAGCGGAACCGCGAGCGCATCCTGGCCGTGGCCGTGGCCGAGCTGACGCGCTGCCCGGACGCCCCGCTGAGCACGATCGCCAGGAAGGCGGGCGTCGGACAGGGCACGTTCTACCGCAACTTCCCCAATCGCGAGGCGCTCGTCCTCGAGATCTACCGCTACGAGATGCAGCAGGTCGCCGACACGGCCGCCCAGTTGCTCGCGACGCGGGAACCGGCCCAGGCCCTGCGCGAGTGGATGGACCGCCTCGCCCGGTTCGCCATGACCAAGGCCGGCCTGGCCGACGCGATCCGCATGGCCACCTCCGGGCCCGGGGGACCGTCGAAACCGGGACACGCTCCCGTGACCTCCGCGGCCGGCCTCCTGCTCCGCGCCAACGAGAACGCCGGCACCATCCGCCCGGGGGTGAGCCCGGACGACTTCCTCCTCGCCATCGCCGGCCTGTGGCAGATCGACCCCGACTCGGACTGGCACCCGCGCGCGACCCGGCTGCTGGACCTCGTCATGGACGGCCTGCGAGCGGGAGCACCGGGAGGCTGACGGGGTCGGCAGCGGGGCGCGGGTTCGCATCCGTCCCGCAGGCACTGTTGTTCGGCCGATCTGCGCCCCGGCTGCATGGTTGGGGACGACGGGGTAGATGTGTAGCAAGCTGCGGTCCGATGATCGCATCATCCGTATGGATGAGCGTGCGGGCGCGGACCGACCGACCTACCCGCCAGGGAGTGACATGACCCGTTCCCATCAGAAGGGCGGTGGCGCCCCGGCCGGGCGCCCCGACACGGCCCTCGACGAAGTGGTCAAAGAGTTCGAGGCGGCCGAGTCCGGCGGCACCGGCCGGGCGGAAGCGCGCCGGCGCCGCCACGGCGAGAAGGGCGACGGAAGGCAGCCGACCGTCAAGCAAGGAGACGCCCTCACCCCCAGCGAAGACGCCCAGGAGGATGCCCAGAAGAACGCCCGGGAGGACGTCGCCGACGACACCTGACCGGCGCCATTGCCGTGCGTACCCCTGTCCGCCCCCGTCCTCCCCGGAGGCTCTGATGGCTTTCCCCGGCAATTCCTTCGTCCGCACCTGGCGGCACTGGCGTCGCGGAAGCGACCTCGCCGTCCCCCTCCACTCCACCACCGTCGAGGACACCAACCGGCGCTTCCTGCTCTACGGGGTGCTCCCGATGTGGGTGGTGCCCGCGGTCTCCGACTGGTGGATGCACAAGAGGACCCGCATCGAGCACACGAGTGGCGTAAAGGAGTCGGCCGTCCACGCCCTGATGATGACCGAGGCCGGCATCCCCGTCGCCATGGGACTCCTGGCCAAGATCAACCCGCTCGTCCTGTCCGTCATGGGAGGGGCCGCCGTCGCCCACGGCGCCACGGCCCTCTACGACGTGAGTCTGGCCACCGCGGAACGCGAAGTGCGTCCCCTGGAACAGCACATCCACAGCTTCCTCGAGGTGCTGCCGCTGTCGGCGCTGGCGTTCACCGCGTGCCTGCACGCCGACGAGGCCCGTGCGCTGCTGCGGGGCGGCCGCGGCCCCCGCGACTGGAAGCTCCTGCCCAAGGACAACCCGCTGCCGGCGAAGTACCTCGCGGCCCTGGGAGCGGTGATCTGCGCCGGGGTGCTCCTGCCGTACGGCGAGGAGATGTCCCGGTGCCTGCGCGCCCGGCGCTCGGCTCCCGCCTCATGAGGCGCGTCCCCGCTCCCACCCGCGCCGCGCCTACCCGCCCGCTGCCTCCCCTGCGCGTGCTCCGCATCGGAGGAGCGGGGCCGGAGGACGTCGTGGTCGACACCGCCGGGCGGGTGCTCACCGGCACCGGCGACGGCCGGATACGGCGGATCACCCTGCCCGGCCCGCGCAGCGGCGCCACGGTGGAGGAGATCGCCCGGACGGGCGGCAGGCCGCTGGGCCTGGAAGCACTTCCCGACGGCCGGCTGCTCGTCTGCGACGCGGAACGGGGGCTGCTGCGCGTCACCCCGGAGGCCGCCGGCAGCGTCGAGGTGCTCGCGGACTCGGTGGCCGGCGCGCCGCTGCGCTTCTGCAGCAACGCGGCCGCCGCCGCGGACGGCACCGTCTACTTCACCGCCTCCAGCCTGCGGTACGGGCTGCACGCGTGGCAGGCCGACATCACCGAGCACTCCGGCACCGGCAGACTCCTGCGGCTCGTGCCGGGCGGCGAACCCGAAGTGCTGCTCGACGACCTGCAGTTCGCGAACGGAGTCGTCCTGGCGGCCGACGAATCCTACGTCGCCGTGGCCGAAACCGGCGCCTACCGCCTCACCCGGCTCTGGCTCACCGGCCCCCGGGCAGGGACGCGCGACACCCTGATCGACGACCTGCCGGGCTTCCCCGACAACCTGTCCCGCAGCGCCACCGGGACCATCTGGACCGCCCTGGCCTCGCCCCGGATGGCGCCCCTCGAATGGCTCCACCGCGCCCCCACGCGGGTACGGCGGGGAGCAGCCGCCGCGGCGGTCCGCCTGCGCCCGCCCCCGAGCCGTGTCGCCCGCGTCATGGGCATCGACGCCGGCGGCAGCGTCACCCACGACCTGCGACGTCGCGGCACGGGCTACCGGATGGTCACCAGCGCGTACGAGCACGAAGGCACCCTCATCCTCGGCAGCCTCCTGGAGGCGGGCATCGCCCTGTGCGAACTTCCGTCCGCTGTCCCGGCCGAGGACGGCCGGGAGAAAACGGTGTCCTGAAAAGAGCAGCACAGGGAATCATGGAGCGGACACGGACCTGCTACCGAATCACCGAACGAGGAAACGCCCCCGTGCCGGTGCCTGCCCTGGATGACCGCGGCCCGGGCGGCGGCCTGATCGGGCGGACTCGGTCGGCCGCCGGGCACCGGTACCGCTACGGGCGGACGTACGGGCGGGTCATGATCTCCATGTTGTGGCCGTCCGGGTCCGTGAAGTACGCGCCGCGGCCCCCGAACAGGCTGTTGACCCGGCCCGGTTCCGTGTGACGGGGATCCGCGTAGTAGGTGACCCCGAGGGCCTCCAGGCGGTCGATCATCGCGTCGAACTGCCCGTCGGGCACGAGGAACGCGTAGTGCTGCGACTGGATCGGCTCGTCGCGCTTCTCGTAGTAGTCGAGCGTGACGCCGTTGCCGAGGTCGACGGGGAGGAAGGGCCCGAAGGGAGCCCCCACCTTCAGCCCGAGGACGGCGGCCATGAACTCGGCCGACAGGTGCCGGTCGCTGGCGTAGACGGCGGTGTGGTTCAGCTGGACGGAGGCCGCCGGCAGTTCGGACGCGTGCGGGATCTGCTGTTCGTTCGGCATAGGTGTTCTGGTTTCTCCGAGATCTTGGAATTCACTGGAAGGGCGCCGGAACGCGGCGCAACGCAGGAAGATTCGGAGAAGAAGGGCGGGGCTCTGGCCCGCCTCGCGCTCACGCCGAGGCCGGGAACCCCACTCGTGTATGGCCCAAGGCCGACCCGGCAGTCACCCGGCCGATCTTAATGATCATTGCCGAGCGGAGCAACGCCATTCCCTGCGCCCCTGTCCCCCGGTCCGCGGCCGGAAGTGCCGTTGAGACGGCCGTACGTTCCCTGAAAGGATCTTCGGGGGAGTTGTGCACCGTCGACGGGGATCGCCGGCGCAAGGCGAGCGCACCCCCGGTCGGACGACCAGAGGAGGGGCCGGACAGTGAATGGCAGAGGCGACGGACCCGGTGGCCGGGCCGCCGGGACACGGCCCCCGGGGCCGGAGCAAGCCGGTGAGGAGTTACGCCGGTTACGCCTCGAACGCGGCGTCTCCCTGGTCGGGCTGGCCCGGCTCGCGTTCTACAGCAAGGGCTACCTGAGCAAGGTCGAGAACGGCGAGAAGCCGCTGACCCTGGAGCTGGCCCGCGCTTGCGATCAGGCACTGGAGACCGGCGGCGCACTCGAGCTCCTCGTCCCGGCCCCGGCGGCGGACCAGGGCAGCTCCCGGACGCAGGACGACGGCGTGTGCCCGTACCAGGGGCTGTCGCCGTTCGGGGCGGAGGACGCCCGGTGGTTCTTCGGCCGGGAAGCGGAAACCGCCGCCGTGGTCGCCCAGCTGACGGAACGGCTCACCGCACCGGGCCCCCTCCTGGTCATGGCCCCTTCCGGTGCGGGCAAGTCCTCTCTGTTACGGGCAGGCATGCTGCCCGCCCTGGCCCGCGGCGTCCTGCCGGTCACCGGCTCGTGCGACTGGCCCGCAGTACTGCTCACCCCCGGCGAGCACCCCGTCGAGGAGCTCCTCTCACAGGTCACGAAGGCCACCGGAGGGCCTCACCGACTGCTGGAGAAAGCGTTCAGCGAAGGGCCCGCCGCATTCGCCGAAGCAGTACGTGAGGTGACGAACGGTCCGAACGGTCCGGCGGCTCTCGTGGTCGTCGTGGACCAGTTCGAGGAACTCTTCACCCTCTGCCGGGACGGACAAGAACGCGCCACCTTCGTGGAAGCGCTCCTCGCTCTGGCCGCAGGGCGAGGAGACACGGGGGCCGGACTGCCGACGGCCCTGGTCGTGCTCGGTGTCCGTGCGGACTTCTACGACCGCTGCCTGGCCTACCCCGGACTCGCGTCCTCCCTTCAGCACGGCCACATCACCCTGGGCCCGATGAACGACGCCCGATTGCGGGAAGCCATCACGGCACCTGCCCGCGAGGCCGGCCTGGAGGTGGAGGCGGGGCTGGTCGAAGTCCTGTTGCGGGACATCGGTCTCGTGCCCGGCGACGCTGCGAGTGCAGGCGTGTCCCGGGCCGGAGCGCTTCCCCTGCTCTCGCACGCTCTCCTCGGCACCTGGCAGCACCGCGAGAACGCCACGCTGACCGTGGCCGGCTACCGCCTCACCGGAGGCATTTCGGGGGCCGTCGCCGCCACCGCCGAACGCGCCTACACCTCACTGCCCACCGCCCGGCAAGCAGCGGCCCGGCGCCTCCTCCTCCAGCTCGTCCACGTCGGAGAGGACGGGGAGACCAGTCACCGCACCCACCGCAGGCAACTGCTGGAAGGTCACCCCGACCGGGAGACGACCGAAGCCGTCCTCGAAGTGTTCACCCGCGCCCGCCTGCTGACCGTCGACGCCGACCACGTGGAACCGGCCCACGAAATCCTGCTGCACGCCTGGCCGCGCCTCCGGAAGTGGATCGACGACGACCGCGCCGGCCTGCGCACGCGCCAGCTCCTCGTCGAGACGGCCGCGGCGTGGGAGAACGAGCGCCGCGACAAAGGCCTGCTCTACCGCGGCACCCGCCTGGCCGCGGCCCGCGAATGGGCCGCCGACCCCGCCCGCCGCGCCACCCTCAGCCCCGGGGCGCAGGCGTTCCTCGACGCCAGCACCGGCCACGAGACCGCAGAGCGGAAGAGAGAGCGACGCCGCAGCAGAGGCCTGCGCCAACTGCTCGCCGGTCTCGCGATCCTGCTGGCCCTCGCCTTGATCGCCACGGCAGTGGCCTTCCGGCAGCGGCAGACCGCCGTCACCGCTCAGCACGAGGCGCAGTCCCGGCAGCTGGCCGCCCAGTCGGCAGCCCTCCTCGATTCCGATCCCGATCTGGCCTCGCTGCTGGCCGTGCAGGCCCACCGCACCAGCCCCACCGGTGAAGCGACCGCGAGCCTCTACGGGGCCGCTGCCCTTCCTCTCCTCCACCGCCTCACCGGCCATTCCGGAGCGGTGACGGACGTGGCGTTCAGCCCTGACGGAAAGACCCTCGCCACCGGCGGTTCCGACGGCACCGCACGCATCTGGGACTCCGCCACCGGGAAGTCCCGCACCACCCTGGCCGGCCACAGCGCGCCGGTGCGATCGGTCGCGTTCAGCCCCGACGGCAAAATCCTCGCCACCGGCAGCGACGACAGAATAGTGCGGCTCTGGGACGTCGCCACAGGGGAAACCCGCGGCATTCTTACGGGCCATACCCGTCCGCTGCAATCGGTGGCCTTCAGCCCCGACGGCCTCACCCTCGCCACCGCCGGCGGCAACGACGAAACAGCCCGGCTGTGGGACGTGGCAACGGGCACGCCCCGCACCACCTTCGCCGCCCACAGCCAGGTGGCCGGGGTCACCTTCACTTCCGACGGCACACCCTTCGCCACCGGAGGCGAAAGCGGGATCAACCAAATCTGGGACGTCACCACAGGAAGAAGCCTTCACAGCCTCAGGGGAAAGCCCTGGAACAACGTGCACTCGCTGGCGTTCGGCCCCGCCGGCACATCTCTAGCCATCGGCAGCGACGACGGCACCGTCCAACTCTGGGACACGACCACCGGAAAAGCCCGCACCACCTTCACGGGGCAAGGCGCCCCGGTACGGTCTCTTGCGTTCAGCCCCGACGGCAAGACCCTCGCCACGAGCAGCATGAAGTCCGTGAGGCTGTGGGACGTGGCGACGGGTGCCCTCCGCACCACCTTCACCGACCACACCCACCCGGTGCAGTCGGTGGCGTTCAGCCCCGACGGCAGATCCCTCGTCACCGGCAGCTCCGACGGGACCGCAAGCATCTGGAAGATCACCACGGGAAAAGCCCGTAGTGCTCTCCCGGGGCGGACCGGCCCCGTGGAGGCGGTCGCGTTCAGCCCTGACGGCAAAGCCCTGGCCACCAGCAACTACGACAGGACCGTGCGCGTGTGGGACATGGCCACGGGGAGAATCCGCCGCACCCTCACCGGTCAGCCCGCGCTGGTCGCTTCCATGGCGTTCAGCTCCGACGGCAGGAGTCTCGCCACGGGCGGCTACGACGGCAGCGTCCGGATCTGGGACATCGCCACGGCCAAGACCCGCAGAATCCTCCCCGAGCATCCTGCGGCGGTGGGAAGGGTGGCGTTCAGCCCGGACGGGAAGACACTGGTCACCGGAAGCCAGGACAAGACCGTCCGCACCTGGGACGTGGCCACGGGCGCAGAACGGAACACCTCCACCCGCCGCGCCGCCCCCACCCGCGGCGAACCGGTGGTGTTCAGCGCCGACGGCAAGACCGTCGTCACCGGCAGCCTTCCCGGCGGCTCCGACAGGACGGTACGGGTCCAGGACGTGGCCACCGGCAGCAGCACCCGCACCATCACCACCGGCCACACCGCCCGGGCGGTGCTGATGGCGTTCAGTCCGGACGGGAGGACACTCGCCACCAGCAGCGGCGAAGAGTCCCTCTTCACCGGCACGTACGACGTCACCGTGGGGCTGTGGGACGCCCGCACGGGGAAGGCCCGCAACGTCATCACCGGTCTGTCCGGCAACGTGCTGGCGATGGCATTCAGCCCCGACGGCAAGACCATTGCCACGAGCAGCGACGACAGGACGGTGCAGCTCTGGGACGTCGCCACGGGGAAATCCCGCACCGTGCTCTCCGACAACCTCGGGCGAGTGGACCTGCTGGCGTTCAGCCCTGACGGAAAGACCTTGGCCACCAGCGGCGGTGACACGGGCGTGCAGTTCTGGGACGTGGACCTTCCCGGTGCCGCCGAAGCCGTCGCCAGGATCTGCCGGGCACTCCACCGGGACTTCACCGCCGGCGAACGGTCGTCGTACCTGCGCGACCAGCCGTCCGGCCCCGTGTGCCGGCCATGAGTGCACGGCCCGGCCGAGGACGCCGCGCGGTTACCGTACCCGTGCAGTTCCTCTTGGCGTTCTTCGCCCGGCACCTGAGCTGACCGGACACCGCAGGGCTCGGCGCGCCGACCGGAGTCCGGTCCGGCCGGCGCGTTCGGTCCGGGCTGTTCAGTGGCTGCTCGCCATGAGTTCGTCGAAGGCCGCGAAGACGTCCGGCGCGTGCACCGTGACGAGGTCTTCCCGGGTCAGCGGCTCGCCATTGCGCGTGGATGCCGAGAGACGCAGGTCGCGCTGGGCGGCGGCCTTCTGGCACAGGTTGCGGATGAACCGTCCGTTGCCGAGCGCGTCGATCCTGTCCGCTGCGGCGCCGAGGCTCTGCTCCAGCGCGCTCGCGCCCTCCGGGGACAGCACGTCGCCGTTGCCGTCCAGCAGCACGGTGGCGATCTGCCGCAGCTCCTCCGGCGCGTACGAGGGGAAGTCGACGTGCGTGGTGAAGCGCGAGGCCAGGCCGGGGTTGGCCGCCAGGAGGGTTTCCATCTCCCGCCGGTAGCCGGCCAGGATCACGACCAGGCGCTCGCGGTCGTCCTCGGCGCGCTTCAGGAGCACCTGCAGCGCCTCGTTGCCGAACGCGTCACCGCCGTTGTAACCGTCGTTGACCAGGGCGTACGCCTCATCGATGAAGAGCACGCCGTCCAGGGCGGAGTCGATGACCGCCGACGTCTTCAGCGCGGTGGACCCGAGGTGCTCGCCCACCAGGTCGACGCGCTGCGTCTCGACGACGTGACCGCGCTCCAGCAGGCCGAGCCCCGCGAAGACCTTGCCCACGATGCGCGCCACCGTGGTCTTCCCGGTGCCGGGCGGGCCGGCGAAGACGAAGTGCTGCGGCCGCGTACGGGTGGGGATGCCCTGTTCCGCGCGGAGCTTGGCCATCTCCAGCTGGGCGATCAGGGTGTGGACCTGGCGCTTGACCGACTCCAGGCCGATCATTCCGTCGAGCTCGGCACGCGCCTCGGCGAGCAGGTCCGCGCGCTCCTCCGCCGCCACGGCGGCCGAGCCGGACCCGGCCCGGACCACCTGGGCCCGCTCCGCCACGTCGTACAGCGCGGGGGAGTACCGGAAGGCGTACTGGTAGTGCTTGAGGGCCTCCTCCTGCGCCCCCAGGCCCTCGTGGGCCACGCCGGTCCAGTACGCCAGCTCGGCGTCCAAGGGGCTGCCGGCGTCGGTCTCCTCCGTGAGCCGGCCGAGGGTGTTGAGGGCCTCGTGCCACACCTTCTGCGCGATGAGCGCCTGCGCGACGTAGAGCTGTGCCTCGGCCCTGAGCAGCGGTTCGCCGATGCCGGTCGAGGCGGACAGCACCCAGTCCCAGTCCTCCGAGAGGTGGGCGAGCCGCGTGGCGACGAAGCGTATTTCGTCGCAGTCCAGCGCCGCACCCGCCAGCGACTGCCACGCCTCGTCGAGGGCGCCGGCGTCCAGACGAGCGCTCACGGTGGCCAGCCACAGTTCCTGGCCCGTCTCCAGGGCGAGGCTGACGAAGCGGCCGATGGGGAACTGGGACGCCAGGGATGTCCGGTGCTTGGCCCGCAGGGCCCCGAACTTCGCCGCGTGCCGGTCCATGGCGGCCAGGGCCTCCTCCTGGCGCTCGCCCGTCGCGTGCAGGCCGAGCCACGCATCGGCCGCGGTCGGGTCCTCGCGCACCGCGTCCGCGAAACGCGCCGCCGCCCGGGCGGTGTCGCCCTTCCCGAGCAGGCCGACGGCGTCCAGCCAGGCCCGCTCCGCGCGTCTCGCCGCCAGCCAGGACGTGGTTCCACCCGACACGGTTCTGCCCTCCTGGCCGCTTCCCGGCCCCGCCCCCTGCCCCGGAAGGGAAGCAGGGAGCAGGAAGCGGCCAGGAGCAGCCGATGTGATCATCTACGGAGGGCCGATGGTACTGCCCGGGGCGTACGCCCATGCCGCAGGTGGCCGGCCGGGGGAGTGGCTAACGGTGACCGGCTCGCCATTCGGAGGCGAGGATGCCCCAGATCTGCTTGTCGTGGCGGGCGCCGCCGTAGGGCCAGGCCTCGCGTCGCGTGCCTTCGAGCGTCATGCCGAGGCGCTTGGCCACGGCGGAGCTCCGGTCGTTGTCGGCGCGGCAGTGCCATTCGGCGCGGTGCAAACCCCGGTCGGTGAAGGCCCAGTCGAGCAGGGCCCGGCAGGCCTTGGTGACCAGGCCGTGGCCTTCGGCGGCCGGTTCGAGCCAGCAGCCGATCTCGCAGGAGCCCAAGGCGGTGGCGAAGTCGGTGAACATGACGCCGCCGACCAGGGTGTCTCCGAGCCAGATGCCGTAGAGGCGGGTGCCGTCCTGGGCCTGGCGTTCGGCGTAGCGGCGCAGGGTTTCCCGCGCTCCGCCGAGGTCGTCGGTGACGAAGGACCGGCCGACCCAGGGCCGGATGTGCTCGCGGGCCCGGTCCATGTGGGCGGCGAACTCCTCGGCATGCCACGTCTCGAGCGGTCGGAGGCGAGCGTCGTCCCGCAGCGGGAGGGAGAACATGATGACCCCATTCACACAACAAGCGTTATGGATATGTAGGGTAGCAGCATGCCACGTACCAAGGGTGATCACGAAGCCCGTCGCCGTGACGTATCGGAGGCGGTCTGGCGGGTGCTGGCCGCGCACGGCTTCGGCGGGCTGACGATGCGCGCCGTCGCCGCCGAACTCAGCGCCACCACCGGCCTGCTCACCCACTACTTCCCCGCCAAGCGCGACCTGGTCGCGCACGCCCTCGACCTGCTCGCGCAGCGGAGCGCCTCCCGCCCCCGGCGCGCGGCCGAGGGCGGCCTGGCCGCGGTGAGGGCCGCCCTGCTCGACATCCTGCCGCTGACGGCCGAGGCCACGGACAGCAACCGGATCTGGGTGTCCTCCTGGGACACCGCGCTCGCCGACCCCGCTGTGAGCAGCGACTACGCCCGCATGTACGGGCAGAGCCGCGACAAGCTGCGTGATCTGGTCGCCGCGGCGCAGGGGCTCGGCGAGCTGCCGGGCGGGGACCCGGCGCGTATCGCGGCCGGCGCCCAGGCCTTCGTGCTCGGGCTGGTGGTACAGGCCCTGTTCGATCCCGCGGGGTTCCCGCCCGCCCGGCAGATCGAGCTCCTCGACGACTATCTGGAGAGGCTGGCGTCCCCGCCCCTGCAACTGTGAGGGAGCTATGGGGGAGCTACGAGGGAAGAGAGCGGATCAGGACGAGGGATCCGGTCAGGAAGGGCTGCTCGCGCAGAGCACCGTGACGCTCGTCCCAGGCTCCCGATGCGAGGTCACGTCGCAGTGCCCGGACGTACTGCTCGCTCAGCGCGGCGTCCACGAAGCTCCACGCTGAACACGCCTGCCGGGCACCGGGATCCAGCAGCCGCTCCGGCCGTGCGTAGTAGGCCTCGTTGAAACCGTCCGTGCAGTCGGCCGGGATCGGTACCGGCCGGACGGTCACGGTGCCGCCCAGCGCGGCGGCGACGGCAGGGACGGGCGGGTAGCGCCGGGCTTCGGTGTCCAGGACCGCGGGCGCGTACTCGTGGAGCCAGAAGTCGCGCACCCGGTCGGGATCGCAGGTCAGGACCACCACCGGGCCGCGGGCCACGCGCCGCATCTCACGGAGACCGGCTTCGACGTCGCTCCACTGGTGAACGCTGAAGGTGGTCATGGCCGCATCGAAGCTGTCGTCGTCGAACGGCAGGTCCTCGGCGAGCCCGTCGACGGCTCGCGGCAGGTGCGCCGGCCGTTGCGCGCGCATCGACGCCGACGGCTCCACCGCCGTCACCTCCCACGCGGCCGACTCGTAGGAGCCTGCTCCTGCACCGACGTTCACCACGGTCTTCACGTCACCCAGGGCTTGGGCGACGGCATCCGCGATCCGCGGATCGGGCTGCCGGTAGCCGGAATAGCCCGCGCCGATCGCGCCGTAGTCCGTGTCCCCCGCACTGCCGTCTCTTTTCCGTATGCTCACGGCCGGAAGGTATCAGCGGCAGCAGGCGGAGGAACCCTTCTCCACCTCATCCGCCGTGGGCGTGGGAAGCGGTGAAGTAGTCCGCGTCCTTGGGGCGGTTGGTGTCGCGGGCGGCGGAACCGGGGGCCGGCTGCAAGTGGGGTATGAACTTGGAGCAGTGGATGTACGCCTCCTCGACCGTGAGATGGACCCACAACTCCGGGCTGCGCCCGGGCGCGGTGTCGATGGGCAGGGCGGGGTGGACGCTGCGCAGGTCCTCGTCGCGGTAGAGGTGGGCCGTGCCGTTGACGTGGAGCCCTACGCGATGGTGGGTGAAGTCGACGAAGAGCATGCCGAGATGGGGGTTCTCGAGCATGTTGCCGGCGCTGGCATGAACGCCGTTCCCGCGGAATTCGGGATAGGCGAGCGTGTAGTCGTCGATGACGTGGACGAATCCCGGGGGCCCGGCACGGAAGCTGGCGTCGCACTGCCCGCGGGAGTCGGCGGTGGACAGGAAGACCATGGCCTGGCGGCTGATGAAGTCCCGCATCTCGGGTGTGAGATGGGGACGCACCTGCTGGTCGTAGAACCGGGCGGCACGGTCGGCGGTGCCGAAGTGCTGCTGCAGCCGGTGTTCTCCTGCTGATCCGTATGGCGGTGGAGGCAAGGTCACGAGGGGTTCTCCGGGAATTCCTGGCAGGCGGGCAGGACGGTGGGTACGGCGGTACGGAGCTGTTCCGGCGCGGTGGCGCGGCGGTGCGGCGGTGCGGTGTGGTCAGGGAGTGGACAGCACCGGAGTGTCGAACGGGTCGTGATGGATCCGGTGGGGCGGGGTGCCGCTGAGGGTGAGCGTTTCCTTGGCGGCGACGACCATCTGCACGGGACCGCTGAGGAAGACGTCGTGCTCGTACCACGGCCCGTACTCGGCCAGGACGTCGGGCAGGGACCCCCGGATCCCGGGGATGTGCTCGTGGGAGACCGCTCCCCTGATGGTCAGCCAGTGGTGGCGCTGGGCCATGCGGAGCATGTCGTCGACTCCGTAGAGTTCGGCGCTGGTCCGGGCGCCGAGGAACAGCACGGCCTGGTGGTGGCCTCCTCGCCGTGCGACCTCTTCGACGAGGGCGCGGATCGGGGCGAGCCCGGTCCCGCCGGCGACGAAGAGCAGCTCTCTGTGGCCGGCCGCATCCAGGGTCATGTCGCCCATGGGAGGTCCCAGCCGGATCACATCGCCCACCGCCGCCCGGTGGACCAGTGCCTGGCTGACCGAGCCGCCGGGCACCGCACGGACGTGGAAGGTGAGGGTGCCGTCCTGGCGGGGTGCGTTGGCGGGGGAGTAGTAGCGCCACTGCTTGGGCCACCAGGGAGTCTCGACGCTCACGTACTGACCGGCGGCGTACGCGTAGGGCGTGTGGGGCCGTACGGTGATTTCGGCGATGCCGTGGCCGCGCGAGACGCGGTGCACCACGGTGGCGGGCCACACCGCGGGCCGCAGGGCCTCGTCCTCCTCGGCCGCGCTGATCATGACCTGGGCGACGGTGCCGTAGGCCTTCGTCCAGGCTGCGGCGATGTCGGGGGTCCATGCGGGGCCGGCGTAGCGGGCGAGAGTGGCGAGGAGGCATTCGCCCACGGCCGGGAAGTGGGCGGGGAGCGTGCCGAACTTGCGGTGGTCGCGGCCGAGGTGCCCGCAGAAGCGGACGAGGTTCCCGGGGTCGTCCGCCAGGTCCACGATGCGCAGCAGAGCGCGCAGGAGGCGGTCGCGCTGGGTGTCCATCTCCTGCGGGAACATGGCGCGGACTTCGGGGTAGCGGGCGAACAGCGTGGCGTAGAAGTAGACGGTGATCTCGCCTGCGAGGGGCTCGACCAGGGCGAGGGACGTCCTGATGAGGCCGATCTCGTGGTCGGAGAGTGGTGCTTCGGGGGTGTCCGCCTGCGGCTCTCGGCCGTATTCCGGGTATTCCGGTTCCGGGTGTCCGGGGTCGGGGTATCCCGGTTCCGGATATCCGGGGTCCGGGTGTCCGTATTCCGGGTATTCCGCGTACTCCGGGTGTTCCGGCTCTTCGCCGTATACGGCCCGGAGGGCGGATGCAGGGGCCTGCGCGGACTGCGGGGACGGGGGTGCGGGGGTGCCGCCGGGGCGGCCGATCCGGAATCTCAAGGGGTCAGCGCTCCCCGCCCGCAGTCCGGCACGGCCTTCCCCGGGCGCAGCATGAGGTGACATCGCCCGGGGCGTTCCGCCCTCGCGGCGCGCTGAGCGCGGGGCTTCCGCCGGGGCTCCCGGCGAACGGGGCGGCGGGGGAGTGGGAGGGGGCCGACATGAGTCCTCATAGGGGTGCAGAGCCGATTAACCGGACGCAGGTCTTCCGGATGTCCCACGATCCTGAGGGAGGGCCACGAAGCCGGTAAGGGCAATACCCGCTAGAACTCGTGGCCGGATCTTGTCGCATTGCCCCGACCCAACCCGGCCGGAGTGACGATTTAAGGCATATTCCGGCCCGCGGATGTGCGTGGAACAGGCCACGGAGCAGCCGGGCGCAGTTAAGCCGTAGCGGGCCGGAAGGCGCTTTCGCGGCATCACGGCGGAATGCGACGTTCTGGCACAGCGGCTACCCGAATGCGACACCGATCGATCGCCCGGCCGGCCGGCCGTTCGGCAGGCTATGGCGCCTCGCGCAGGTAGAGCGCCCCGCAGCTGTGGCAGACCGGGACGCGGGCGGTGCCCCAGTCGTCGGCCGGCCTGGCGGCCGAGGCGGGGTCGAGTTCACGGCCGCACATCGCCGCGAGGCCATCACCCGGGGCCGCATCCCGGGCCGCGTGGCCCAAGCCCCCGTGATCCCGGCCCCCGTGATCCCGGCCCGCGTGATCCGGGCCCGCATGATTTCGGACGACGTGCCAGATCTTGACCCCGGGGGCCGGGTCCCCCGGGCCGGAACCGTCCTCGTACTCGGCGCGCAGTTCGTGCTCCATCAGGCACCTCCGGTCACATGGTGCATGACGGCCGCCCATCTCGTGGCCCGGTTCGGCCATTGAGCGACCTGTTTTCCACCGTGGCCGGGCAGTTGAGATTTCTAGGTCGACTGACCTAGTCTCGCTCGCATGAACGACGCCTTACAGCTCGATGTGACAGGTCCGGTGCTTCTCGTCGGCGGATACGGCACCGTCGGCGGCGAACTGGCCCGGCTCGCCGCCCCTTCGTGGCCCCTGCTCCTCACCGGCCGCACCCCGGCCCGCGGCAGGGCACTGACCGAGGAACTGGGCGCGTCCGTGCGGCGCTGGGACCTCGGCGACCCGGAGCCCTTCTCGGCGCGCGTACGGGCCGTGGTGAGCACGGTGAACGACCCGGACGACCGGGTGCTGCGGGCCGCCCTCCGCGGCGGGGTGCCGTACGTGGACGTCACGCGGTGGACCGCGCGGCTGCAGCGGGCCGCCGCACTCGCGGCCGTGTCCCCGCCGAAGGCACCCGTGCTGTTGTCGTCCGGCTGGATGGGCGGGGTGAGCTCACTCGTCGCCGCGGCCCTGGCGGACGCGCTCGGCGGGGCGTCGGCGGTGGAGATCGCCGTACGGTACGACCTCAAGGACCGGGCGGGCGCCGACTCGGTGGCCTTCATGGACCGCCTGGGCCTGGACTACGAGGTGACCGAGGCGGGGCGGCGGCGGATGGTCATGCCGCTGAGCGGTGCCGGGTACGTCACCATCGGCGGGCACCGCACGAAGGTCGCCCGGATCGACACCCCCGAGCAGTTCACGTTGCCGCTGTCGCTGGGCGTCGACACGGCGGTCACACGGATCGGCTTCAGCGCGAACACCTCGACGACGGCCCTGCTGGCGCTCAAGAAGACCGGGTTCTTCCGGTGGGCGCGCGGGGACAGGTTCACCTCACTGCGGCGCTCGGTGCTGTACGCCCCGGGCGAGGGCGGCACTGCCCTGCTGCGGATCGACGTACGCGGGCGGGACGGCGCGAGCCGTACGGCGGTGGTGGCGGATCCGGCCGGCCAGGCGCACCTCACCGCGGTGGGCGGCCTGCTGGGCCTGCGCCGGGTCCTGGGCGAGGACGGTTCCACCGCGCCCGGCGGCGTGGTCTTCCCCGAGATGACACCGGCCCCGCAAGACGTGGTGGCCGCACTGGAAAAGGCGGGAGCCGAGGTGATGGTGGCATGACCGGGAAACAGCTGACGAAGCAGGGCGGCATCCGGCGTACGAGCCTCCTGGACGCGGCGGAAAGCGTACTGATCGCCCGGGGCAACGCGGACGCGTCCCTGCGGGCCGTCGCGGCCGAGGCGGGGATGCGGGTCGGCCACCTGCAGCACTACTTCCCGACCCGGGCCGAACTGATCAAGGCCGTACTGGAACGGGCACTGGACCGCTCGCTGGAGCGGCTGGCCGGCATGGCCGAGGCGGTACGGGCGGATCCCGGCGAGGCGGTGGCGGTGCTCCTGGCCGAGCAGGAGGACCCCCAGCTGGTCCGGCTGTTCGCCGAAGTGTGGGCACTGGCGGCCCGGGACGAGGACATCGCCACGGTCGTCCGGGAGTTCTACCGGAAGTACGTCGGCCATGTGGAGGCATTCGTACGGGAGGGCCGGCCGGAGTGGCCCGCGGAATCCTGCCGGTCCCGCGCCGAGGCGTTCGTGGCACTCGTCGAAGGGGCCGCCCTGATGCGGTCGGGTGTCGCCGGATTCCGCTCGGAGGCGACGGACGCACAGATCCTGGATGCCGCGGTGCGGTTGCTCCAGGGGTGAGGCAGCGCTTTCGGGGGCGGGACGGGGTGCGGAGTGCGGACGGTGGCCAGAATTTTCGGTGAGCGCTCTCTGAGCCGCGCCGACGCTGCGGCGCGCTCATGGCTGCCGAGCTTGCCGACGCCCATGAATAGATCTACGCGTAACTCCACGTGCAGATCCACCTTGATGTGCAGGGTGTCGTGGCCCCCGCGCCACGGCCACCGCCCATGCCCCTATGCCGACTCGGGAGGCTCGACGTCTGCCTGCTTCTGCTTGGACCGGGCCGTCCCCTCCTTCTGGCCCGCCACGCTGTAGGCGACCGACCGCGCCTGCTTGCTGCGTTGCACCTTGCCCCGGGCGACGAGTGCTTCGAGAGTGTTCCGGACCACGGTCGCCTGCACCGTACGCGCGGGATCAGCGGTGCTCACGCCGTGCGCGATCTCGGCAACGGACTGAGGCCCCTGCTGCCCGGCCAGGTATGCCAGGACGATCTCCCCCCACGTGGTGTCCCGCCGGCCTGCCTTCGTGCCGCGGCGAGGGGATCGCCCTCCCTCCGGCGACTGGGACGTGCGAGGCCGGGGCACCTTCGCCCCCGTGTTCCTGCCGGCCTCCGGCTCGGCAGCGGTCCCACCCGCCGAGGGCTGCGCCGTTGCGGCCAGTTGACCGGTGAGGGTGGCCTGTAGCTTCAGCAGTTGCTGATGGTCGGCTTCCAGTGTCTCCAGGCGCTCCTGCAGCGCCGAGATCTCCGCGCGGACCTGCTCCCGTTCCTGGGACACGCGCTCGATGTCCGCAGCGACCTGCGCTGTGTACTGGTCCGTAAGGGAAGTGGCTGTGTCTGCCATGAGGTTGTCCCGCTCCTGTTGCCGAGTGTGAGCCGCGATGTTACCCATGTCACCCCACCTGCGGCAGAGGTAGACGGACGAACTGTTCCGCACGGTGAGGTGTGAAGGGTGTGCCTTGGTACTCGCCTGACTCCTGCCCTCCACCCAGAGCTTGACGCAGTGAGACCGGCATCGTGTGCATGCGCGCGGTCGGTCGCGGATGCCGTTCGCCGTTCCTCAAGCGTCACATTCACCACATCGGCCGTTACGGGATCTCGCCCGAACGTGGGAAGCCTGCCGGAGTGGCCCCCCGTCGGGCCGAGCCCGCACTAGGGTTCGGGAGCCCCACAGGTTCGCGGCCTCGGGACGGGGCCGCCACGGGCGGGAGGTAAGCGCTGTGTCCAACTATCAGTACCGGTGTGCCGTGTGCGGCATCACCTGGGACGAGGTCACCAACATGCGACAAGCCGAGCAGGAACGCGACCGGCACCGCCGCGAGGCCCACAACGGTGGCGTCCCCGACGGTGACGGCATCCGGGCCCAGGACTCCGCACCCTGGCCCGGCCGAGGCGTGCTCCTCGCGGGGCTCCTGCTGATCGTCCTCGTGATCTACACCAGCCGGCACGGCCAATAGCTTCGCTCGCGGCGGACAGCGCCGCGCCGTCGTCCCGGCCGTGCCGGGGGACTGGCTGACAGGCCGTGCACGGAGACCCCGGGTGGTGGTTTCCCGGCCTGTAGCCGACCTGGCAGGAGGGACTGGTAGGGCGGGCGAGAACGGTAGACCCGCCGAACACCGGCAACCCGCCGGCGAGAAGGGCCCCGCCCACCGCCGGCTGGGCCGGGTGTACGAGGGCTGCACGGTGTTGACGCGCGGGCGCCCTTCGCCGCGCTCCCACGCAGGATTGCCGCCGGCGCCGGGCCCTGGCGCGCGTTCATAGACCTCGGCGACCGGCGGCCGAGCCACTCAAGCCCTCCGCAGTAGCCGCGAGGGGTCCCTGCAGGTCAGCTGGGGTTTCCCGGTCTCCTCCTCCATGGGAAACCAGGAAACTCCTCGACACGCACCGCCTCCCCGGGCTGAATGGTTGGCACACCGGCACCGAGGCGCAGCACCGCTTACGGCGCCGGTGCGACGCCGGCTCGGGCCCATGGGGGGCACGTCCGGGGCCCGGGCCACGGGGGAGTGGGCGCCGGGCCCCACGGGGGGAAACGGGCAGGCCCGAGCCGGCGGGGACCGAGTGACCAGGGCGCCCACATCGCGCCTTCGTCCAGCTTCGCCTGGTCACTGAACCCGAGCGTCGCGTAACGCCACTTGAACTTCTGACATCGAGCCGATCAGCGACCACGACCGGTACGTACGGCGAATCACGACGAGCGCGTCGTCACAGGGACGGCCCCGTGGCCGCGGCAAGGTTTCCACGCGGGCCCGGCACGAGCTCCGGTTCCTCCTCCAAAACCGCGCTCGGACCGGCCACCACCCGCGTCTGCTCGACGAGCAGGGATGCGAGCGCCTGGGCCAGTCGTGCGGCGGGCCCGCGGCGACGCCGGGAGAGCGCCAGGCCCAGGTGGCGGCGAGGGCTGGGCTCGGCCAGGGGGAGGGCGATCAGTTCCGGATGCCGGCTCAGGCCGATTTCGGGGATGAGTGCGATGCCGATGCCGGCGCGGACGAGCGACTGGGCGAAGTCGTAGTCCGTCGCCGTGCACGAGATCGTCAGCTCGACGCCGGCCAGATCGGCGTGGCGGGCGAGCTGGGCAGCGGATTTCCGGCAGCCCAGGATCCATCGCTCGTCGGCGAGTTCGGCCAGGTGCGGCGGCTCGGGCCGGGTCCGGTAGCGGGCCGCGGCCGGGTGGTGGCGCGGGAGCACGACGCGCAGGGGGTCCGGGCCGAGGGGCGTCCAGTCCAGCCCGGACCGGTCGCCGGGCCGGGCTGGTGGCGGGCCGTCGAGGTGGTAGGCGAGGGCGAGGTCGGCGCGTCCTTCGCGGACGGCGGGCAGGCTCTCTTCCGGCTCCGCCTCCATGATCGCCAGCTCGACTTCGGGATGGTCGGCCGCGAATCCGGCCAGGGCGGCGGGCAGCAGCCGTCGGCCCGCGCTGACGAAGGTGGCGATGGTGAGGGTGATCCGTTCGGCGGTCAGCCGCTCGATGCGCTGCTGGGTGTCGGTGAGTTCGGCGGCGATCGCGTCGGCGGCCTCCACCAGCAGGCGGCCGGCGTCCGTGAGGGTGACGCCCCGGGTGGAGCGCTCGACGGCAGGCGTGCCGAGGCTGCGTTCCAGTGCGGCGATCTGCTGCGAGACGGCCGAGGGTGTGCAGAACAGAGCCTGGGCCGCCTGGTTGAAGCTGCCGCAGCGGGCGACCTCGCGCAGCACGGCCAGCCGCTGGACGTCAATCAACAGTTCTCCTTAAAACGAGGCGCTGTCATCCATGCTACTGCTCTTGATCAACATCGGGCAGGCTGATCAGCGAGCTCGCAAAGAGAGCCGAGAACACAAAGTGAGCCGAGAACGCGTTGAGGGACGGACGGACCGGGAGGGCCGCGGAATGGACGTGTGTGTGATCGGGGGGAGCCGCTACTTCGGGCGGCTGCTGGTCGAGGAGTTGCGGGACGCGGGCGCGACGGTGACCGTCATCAACCGCGGATCGGCGCCGGTACCGCGGGGCGTGATCCACCTGCGCGCCGACCGCGACGACGAGGCCGCGCTGAACGCTGCGCTCGCCGGCCGGTCCTTCGACGTCGTGGTGGACCAGGTCTGCTACTCACCGCTCCAGGCGGCCATCGCCGCGCGGGCCTTCACCGGACGCACCCGGCGCTACGTCCTGACCTCCACGGTCGAGGTCTACGCCGAACTCGGCCGCCCTGGCGGAGCGGCCCTTCCGGAACAGGCCGTCGACCCGTCGGCCTGGCCGGTGGACCTGGGACTCGCCTGGGACGACCCGCAATTCCGCGCGGAACGCTACGGCGAGGGCAAGCGCCAGGCGGAGGCGTTGCTGACCCAGGAGGCGCCCTTCGACGTCGCCGTCGTCCGTACCGCGCACGTCCTGGGCGCCGGCGACTTCACCGGGCGGCTGGACCACTACATCGAGCGGATCGAGCAGGGCTTGCCGGTGGTGGTCCACCCTGCCCCGCAGCCCGCGTCCTTCGTCCACGCACCGGAGATCGCCCGGTTCCTGGCATGGGCCGCTGCGGCGGACTTCACGGGCCCCGTCAACGCGGCATCCCGCGGAACGCTCGGCGTGCGAGAGCTGTGCGCGGCGGTCGGCCGCGTGGTGGGCCTGGAGCCGAGGCTGGTCGCCGGGACGGGGGAGCCGGTTTCGCCGCTCTCCTTCGACCGCAGCTATGCAATGGACACCGGCCGGGTGGACCGCCTCGGTTTCCGGTTCGGTGCGGTCGCCGACTGGCTGCCGCTGGTTCTCAAGGAGGTCCGGGGATGAAGGACACGGTGAAGATGACGGAGAAGGCCACGGAGAAGGCGACGGCGAAAATGAAGACGAAGGGCAATCCGGCCGCGCACGCCGCCGCCCGTACCATCGGCGGCATCGAGGTGGGTTTCATCGGCCTCGGCGCGATGCCGCTCTCCGTCGAGGGCCGCCCGGACGAGGAGCAGGCGATCGCCACGATCCACGCCGCGCTCGACGCGGGCGTGCGGCTGATCGACACCGCCGACTGCTACCACTGGCACGCCGGCGAACTCGGCCACAACGAACGACTGATTGCCCGTGCACTGGCCGCCTACGGCAGCGGCTCGGACGAGGTGCTGGTGGCGACCAAGGGCGGTCGCGGCCGTCCAGGCGACGGGTCATGGACGGTCAACGGCGACCCGCGCCATCTCCGCCGCGCGGCGGAGGCCTCCGCGGCCCGGCTGGGAGTGGAGGCGATCGGCCTCTACCAGCTGCACAAGCCGGACCCGGCCGTCCCCTTCGCCGACTCGATCGGCGCCCTGCGGGACCTGGCCGACGCCGGCACGATCCGGATGGCCGGCCTCTCCAACGTGGACTGCGCACAGATCCGCACGGCCCGGGAGATCCTCGGCCCGCGCCTGGTCTCGGTGCAGAACCGCTTCTCCCCGGCACATCCGTCCACCCGGGACACCCTCGACCTCTGCACCGAGCTCGGCCTGGCCTTCCTGCCGTGGAGCCCGCTCGGCGGGATCTCGCTCAGCGCCGTCGACGATCCGGGAACCACCGAACCGGCACCGGACTCCTCCTTCCACACTCTCGCCCGCGCCCACGGCGTCAGCCCCCAGCAGGTCTGCCTGGCCTGGCACCTGGCGCAGTCACCGGCCGTCATCCCGATCCCGGGCGCCCGCCGCCCGTCCTCCATCCGCGACTCGGCGGCGGTGGCCGACCTCATGCTGTCGCCAACGGAGGTGGCGGGGCTGCGCCTGTAGGACGCAGACGGTGGGCGGGTGGCCGACGTAAGATCCCCCGACCGTGGACCCTGAGCCGGACCCCGCCCGGCAAGTCAGCGTGCGCGACCGAAGGCCGTCAGCCGACTCGTCGGGCCAGTACCTGACCCGGCCAGGAGCCGCTCAGGAAACTGTCGGTGGCGGTGAAGCCGTTGCGCTCGTAGAACGCGACCAGTTCGCCTCCGCCTCCCGCCCAGCAGTCGACCCGCAGCAGCTGCACGCCGGCCCGCCGGGTCTCCTCGGCGGCATGGGCCAGCATTGCGGCCCCGATGCCCTGCCGGGCGTACCGCCGGTCGGAGACCAGCAGCCGCACGTACCGCTCGGGCTCCGCGGCCGGTGCGATCGGCATCTGCGGGCTGGGCCCGGAGTCCAGCACCAGGGCTCCGACGGGTACTCCGTCCAGCTCCGCGATGTACGGGGCGTTCTCGGTGGTGTACCGCTCGACCCGCGCCGCCCCGCCGGGCTTCTGCGAATACGGTGTCGTGCCCCACTGCTCGGTGTTCCCGCGGGCGTTCATCCAGGCCACCGCGGAGTCGAGCATGTCCAGGATGGCCGGTACGTCGGCCGGGCTGCCGGGTCTGATCCGTATGCCGTGCGTCGCGTCGATCACGACGGAAGCCTATGCGCTGCCCGGCGGATCGCGAGCGGAGGCGTAGTGGCGAGGGCCGCCCTGGAGCGATGGGTGGTCATGTACACGCTTGCAGGCGATCGCGCTTCGGGTCGGGCGATGAGGCCACTGGGACGCATGTGCTGTCGGTGTTCGGGTACCCGGGTTGTCCCGCCGTGTCTGCGCGGCGGGACGAACGCCTACGACTGCGGAGGTGGCGGAGATGGCTCGGCATCAGCGCAAGGATGCACATCGTGAACCGTTTGAGCGGGCCCGTGACGACCAGGAGCCGGGGGCTCACTCCGGTCAGGAGAGCCAGGCGCGTGAGCGTTCCGTGCCGGGTACGGCGAGTGCCCGCGAGGGCTACGGGCCCCGGGGCGGCACGGCGCAGGACGAGGCCCTGGAAGGGGTGAGGGCGAGCGGTGACGCTACGGAGAAGGGCAAGAGGAAGGAGAAGGAGCGAACACGCGGTGAGGCGCACGGCAAGAGGACCCAGCCGTGACCGGCCGGCGCGGTGAGAAGCGCGCAGGCCGTGGCAAGGCCGTGCCCCGGGACATGCAGGATCAGCAGGCGAGCGCCACCCCGGCGCGCACTCCGGCCGGCCCGCCCGTCGACCGGGCTGCGCGCCGGGAGAACGGCGAGGGCAAACGCAAGCGCACCGATGCCAAGGGTGGCACTGGAGAGCTGCCGGAGCAGGAGCCTCCGGACTGAGCCCGAGGACCGCTCGGACCAGGGCCCGCGTGCGGGACGCGCCGGCCGGGCGCAAGCTGGTGGGCCGGGCGCGGCTCACCCTAGCCGTAAACCGGTGCGTGCGACCGCAAACCGGTGCGTGCGACCGCCGAGGCGCAGGGACTGAGGTGAGACCCGGTGGGAAGAGGTGATCTCCGTGCCCGACCGACTGCACGGGCCCCCGGCAGACCCCGCCGAGCCCGGAGCCGGAATCCAGGACAAACAGCTGGAAGAGCTGATCTCGTCGGCGCACACCGCCATGCCGGTGGAGCTCTCCGCACTGGTGGACCGATGCGCCGCCGTCCTGGGCATGGACACGGCGCTGATCTACCTTGTCGACCTGCAGCAAAGACTGCTCGTCCCGCTCGTCGAGCAGTATCCCGAGGTCCCGGTGGACGGGACTTCGGCCGGCTGGGCGTACCGCACGGTATCGCTGCGGGTAGCCAACGAGGACGACGGCGTGGTCGTCTGGGTACCGCTCGTCGACGGTGCGGAACGACTGGGAGTGCTCGCCGTACGGTCGGCGACGCTCGACGGCCCGCGGTTGCGCCGGAGCCGGATGCTGGCGGACCTGCTCGCAATGGCGATCACCTCCAAACGGACCTACAGCGACTGGCTGGTCGCCCGGACGCGCAGGGCACCCATGCACCTGCACGCCGAAATGATGCGGGCCTTCCTCCCGCCGCGCACCATCGGCAACAGCGAGTGCGTCTCGACCGCGGTACTGGAACCGGCCTACGAACTCGGTGGTGACGCGTTCGACCATTCGGTGGTCAAGAACATCCTCCACACCGCGATTTTCGACTCCATGGGCCACAATCTCGCCTCGGGACTGACCACCTCGGTCGCCCTCGCCGGCGCACGCAACGCCCGCCGCAGCGGTGCCGACCTGCCCGATCTGGTCGGCACCATCGACCAGACACTCGCTCAGTGGCTCCCGGATCAGTTCTGCACAGGTGTCCTGTGTGAACTCGACGTGGAAACGGGGGCTTTGCGGTGGATCAACTGCGGCCACCCGCCACCGCTGCTGATCCGCGACGAGCGCGTCATCGATCACGCCCTGGCCAATCCTCCGCAGCCGCCGATGGGGCTGCCCTTCCAGCTCGCACCGATCAGCCGGGACGTGCACGAAACGGTGCTCGAACCCGGGGACCGCATCCTCCTCTACACCGACGGTGTCACGGAAGCGCGCAGCGAAGGCGGAACGGAGTTCGGACTCGACCGGTTCACCGACTTCATCATCCGCTCCACGGCCGCCGGTCAGCGCCCGGCAGAGGTGCTACGGCTGCTCATTCACGCGATTCTCGACCACCAGCGCAACGACCTGCGGGACGATGCGACGATCCTCCTCTTCGAATGGCGGCCGCAGCAGCGCTGAAGCCGCAGCAGCGCTGAAGGGGGTGCCTGGGGTTATGTCTGGGGCGCACCGCCCGCCGGCTGCCCTGCCTGCCGCAGCGCCGTTCCCCGTAGCTCGCGTGACAGGTCGATGAGTTCACCGGCGAAGAGAGCGACGGCACGGTCCCGGAACTCTTCGGGTGTCACTTGCACCGGGACGTCCTCGCCCGTCCGGCCCGCGATGACGCCCGACGGTGATTCCGCCTTGGCCTCGTCCTCCTCGTCGGTGCTGTCGAGGGAGAGCGCGATCGCGCCGGCGACCGAGGACCGGGCCGACTTGGCCACGCTCAGGTCGTCCAGGGCGAAACCCATGTAGGCGGCGATCAGCGTGCCGGACTCGTCGACGACACGGATCGCTTTCGGTATTCCGTTGCCCCCGCGTGCGGTGATCGTAGCGGTGCCGGACTCCTCAACGGTCAGGGAGAGCGACGCCCGAGAAGTCGGCGATCCGCCGAACTCGTGGTCCGGCTCCTGCCCGGCGAGGCGACGTTCCGCCTCCCGGCTGCCTTCGGCCGCCCCTTCGGCCCTCCTCCGGTCGGCTTCCGCGCTGTCGCCCTCGCGGCTTCCGTGAGCCTGCTTCTCCACAGCCATGGCGATCCCTCCCTGCTCACTCCCCGGCATACCGCACCGCTGCCGGGCCCCGCCTTTCGCCTACCCAGGCCCCGGGCGGCGATGCGGGCCGTGGCCGCCCGGTGTCAGGGTTCGCGGCCGCCAGCTCGCCCGGATCATCAGCAGATGCTGATCCTTGACGACGATCCCGGTGGCAGCGTTCCTGATCCGGCCATTGGAGTCGGGCACGATCGGCTTTCCCCTCGTCGGCCCTGTAAGAGTCCGTACGGTCCTGGAACCGCCTGTCGACGATAGCGAGTTGATCGCATGGCATTGCCCGGAACCGGCTCTCCGGCTGCGGCCGGCTCCGACAGGCGCCGGTGGGCGTCTGCCGGGGCATGTGCCACCACATGCCGCAGGCTACGGGGCGGTTCGCGGGCCACCCCGTAGCCCGTACATCAGGTGGCCGTTACTTCGGGACGGACCAGAGCTGACGCTTGTAGGTGTTGGCCGAGTGCAGCTCGATCTTGGTGCCGTTGGCGGTGCTGCCGCCGGTCACGTCGAGGACCTTGCCCGACGCGACGTGCACGATCTGCCCCTTCGCATTGACCGACCAGCGCTGCGAGGCACCGCCGTTGCAGTCGAAGAGCTCGATCTTGTTGCCGTCGGTGCTCGCGTTGCGCGCGTTGTCCAGGCACTTGCCCAGCGCGCGGAACGTGCCGTCGTTCCCCAGGATCCACGACTGCGCCACCGAGCTGTTGCAGGCGTAGAGCTGGATCTGCGTGCCGTTGACCGCCTTCCCGCCCTTGACGTCGAGGCACTTGCCGCCGAGGCCGGTCACCTTGCCCTGGGGCGGGACGGCCACGCCGGCACCGGCGGCGAGGTAGCGCAGGCCCTGCACGTCGAACTGCTGGATGTAGTCGCCCGCGCGCCCGTCCTCGTAGCCGTGGTTCGCGGTGCACATCACCGGCTTCTCGCCGGAGTCCTTGCCGACGGCGCAGTCGCCGCGCTTCGCGCTGCGGTCCGCGTGCGTCAGGCCCATGGTGTGGCCGAGCTCATGACTGATGTGGTTGCGCATGAACGTCTCGCCCCAGGAGGGCGCGGGCTTGCCGTCCGCGGTGAAGAACTCGCTGTCGATGTAGGCGTGTCCGCTGGTCACCGTGCTCGGAACCGACGAGGAGATGAGCCCGCAGCTCAGGTTGGGGGTGCCCGAGCCGTCGTGCACGATCTTCCAGCCGGTCTGGCCGTTGTCCGCCGGCGGCACGCACGGGCGCTTGAGCACACCGATGACGATCACGCCCTTGGGGCGTGAGTAGTCCCAGCCCACGGGGGTGGTGTCGACGGTGATGGGCAGGTTGGTGATGCGCTTGAGGTCGGTGGCGGACGCCTTCACGTAGCGGCCCAGCCAGTCCACGGACTTCTGGTCGTAGAACTTGATCGTGTAGCCGCTCGCCAGCGACTTGGTGACGCCGTTGGCCAGTTTCCACCCCTCCCCCTGGGGTGCCGCGGCCACGGCCGCCCTCGTGTGCACGGGTGCCGCGCTCAGCGACATCACACCGTTCTTGAAGACGGTCCCGTCGGTCGCGGAGACGCCGGAGTCCGCCTGGTCCGCGGGTTCGTTCGCCGGCTCGTTCGCCGGATCGGTGCTCGCCGGTGCCGCGGCGGCGTCCGTCGTGGTGCCCTCGGTGCCGAATGCGCCGGGCGAGAGCTGAGCCGTCACCGCGATCGCCGCCACGACACCCGCGGCGGCAGCGGCTATTCGGCGCTTGCCGGTAAGTCGCACGTTCTGATCAGCCTTTCCCCGTTGTGTCACTGTCCGCCCCGGGCATTGACCGTTCCGGCCGCCCGGGGCGGTGTGATCTTAGGCCGTCGGTCCGACAACCGATCACGCTGGTGCGCACGCGGCCGCAGGGGCGACTGAGACCGTCCGGTTTCCCGGGGAACGGGGGTTCAGGTCGCCCGACCGTCCCCTACCTGGTCGACGTGGGGGATGAGTCCTGAGTTGTGCTGCCAGAGGGCTTTGAGTACAGCCGGCCCTGAAGGTTCTTCGCTGCACGGGCAGACGAGGGCGTGCGGTATCCGGCAGTGGCTTCCTGCCGGGAGTGTGGCGGCTCCGAGGTTGGTGGCTGTGCCGTCCGGGTGGGTGATCCAGCGGTGACCGGCGGGCCCAGCGTGGGCGGGCGGCTCGTAGCGGGGCTCGAGGAGGACGTACCGGCCGGGTGCGATTCCGGGCTGAGGGCGTATGCCGCAGAACCCGGAACTGAGCCGACTGCCGCCCGCGCAGCTGCCCGCACACGTATGAGGCCCCGGGAAGCTACGTGCCGTCGGCTGCGAGCGGGAGACGTCACGCGCCGCTATGGTCGGTGGTATGACGTTGTCGGTACAGGAGCGGGAGCAGTTTCTGGCGGAACCTCATATCGGCGCGCTGTCGGTCGTCGAACGGCCGGACCGCGCGCCGCTGACGGTTCCCATCTGGTACCAGTACACGCCGGGCGGCGAGCTGTGGGTGCGTACCGGGCCCGATTCCCGGAAGGCGCGAGCGATTCGCTCTGCGGGGCGTTTCAGCCTCATGGTGCAGCGGGTCGAGCCGACGGTGCGCTACGTGTCGGTCGAGGGGCCGGTGACCAGGACGGCACCGGACAGCCGTGAGCAGGCCTGGGAGATGGCCGCCCGGTACCTGCCGCAGGACAAGGTCGCCGGCTTCGTGGAATACGACCGGACCCGGCTCGGTGAGCACCTCGTCATCTGCATGCAGCCGGAACACTGGGTGTCCGCCGACCTGGGTGCCTTCTGACGCGATGGCGCGCCGCCGCTGTCCCGGCGCGCATCAGCCCCGCCGGACAGCCCCCTCTTCGTCGGCCTGGCTGCTTGCCGTTGCTGACGGCACGGGCTGCGGCGGTTCGGTACGCCGCAGCGCGCGGACTCCGGGGGACGACAGGGCAGCGACCGTGGCGAGGACGACGACGCCCGCGCACCCGGCCAGAGCCGTGCCGGAACCGACAGCTTGGGCTATGGGTCCGGCGGCGAGCAGGCCGATCGGAGCGAAGGCCAGGGAACCGAACAAGTCGTACGAACTGACGCGGGACAGCATCTGTTCGGGTATCTCCCGTTGCAGCGTGCTGGCCCACAGAACGTTGAAGACGTCACCGGCCACACCCGCACAGAACATGGCGGCGGCGATCAGCCATACCGGTGCCGAGACGCTCAGGAACACCATCGGCAGGGCCACGGGGAACGTGGCGAGGACGGCGACCAGGACCGGTCGGCCGACGCGGACCCGTACGGCCAGGCCGGCTCCGGCGATGGCGCCCAGTGCCTGGGCTGCGACGATGACCGACCAGGAGCGAGCCCCGCCCAGATGCTGCTGGGCTGCCAGTGGTCCCAGGACTCCCACGGTCGCGTTGAAGACGGCGACCACAGCCGTGCACTGAACCACCACCACCCACAGCCACTGGCGCGATGCGAACTCCCGCCAGCCCTGACGCAGGTCTGCCCCCACGGAGGACGCCTTGGTCGGCCGTGCAGGCAGCCGCAGGCGGCCGGTCAGTGCAGCGCTGACGACGAACGACAGTGCGTTCAGAGCCAAGGCCCAGCCCGCTCCGACCCACGCGACGACCAGCCCCGAAAGCGCCAGTCCCAGACACAAGCAGGTGTTGGTGCTCATCCGCAGTAACCCGTTGGCCTGCTGCAAGCGTTCAGTGGGCACCACGAGCGGCACAACACCGTCCAACGCCGGCGCGAACAGAGCGGTCGCCACGCCCGCTATCACCGCCAGCGCGCACATCCCGGGCAACGGCGCATGCCCGGACAAGGTCATCGCGGCCAGCCCCGCGTAGGCCACTGCTCCCGCACCATCGGCGATGACCATGAGGCGAGACCGTGACATCCGGTCTGCGATCACACCCCCGGCAAGAATGAACGCCAGTTGGGGCACCGCCTGGCAAGCCAGCACGAGTGAAAGCCGTCCGGGGCCGGCGCCGGGCAGGGCCAGCACGGCGAAGGCCAAAGCCACCCGGGCGAACCCATTGCCCAGGACCGAGATGGTCCGAGCAGAAACGAGCAGGACAAACCGCCGGTCGCGCCACAGCGCCGACTTTCCCGAAGTGATCGTCACGGTCACGCACTCTAAGAGATCACCTCAGCCCTCCCGGCCTCACTGCCCCCAGCACATGGGCCCTGTGATGGGGACTGCTGCGCCCGTAACGAGCGTTCCGGGCTCTGTGGGTGGCGGCCTGAGGAACGAGGAGCAACGCGGCGAACGCCGCCACCGGTCACAGCAACTAGAAGATCATCAGTGTCGTCGCCCCGGTGACGCCGGTGAGGCCGCCCGCAAGGCACTGCAGGGCGCTCGGCTGAGGCAAGACGATGACCTGGAGCAGACTATGGCCGCGAAAGCGGCCATAGGGAATGGTGCCGGTGACCTGGGTGACCACCTGGCCTGCCACAGCCGTGCTGCTGCCGCTGATGTCGGCAGTGCTGGAGTCACCCGTGTGCCGGAGGCCGGTGCCCTCGGTGTTCCAGGTGTAGGTCCGCCGGGACTTGAATCCTTCGAGGAGGTTGCTGCAGCCCGTGACGAGCGTGAACTCTTCGTGGTAGCTGCCGTTTTTGACCCCGCCGTCACGCTCATCCCCGCCCCCGCCCCCGACGCAGGACGCGAATTGCCCGTCGACCGTGACGTGAATGCGTCGTGCCCGGAGGGTGATCCCCGGCTGGTAGCTGACGGACTCGGTGCCCTCGCACTGCAGCAGTCCCGATCCCCGGGGGTGGGCGGACGCCGGAACCGGTGCGGCCGCACCGAGCAGCAAGGCAGCCACCAGGGCCCCCGCGCGCAGTTGCCTCTTACCGACCGCCACCGCGGCTCTCTTCACACTGAGGAACATGGGGCACTCCATGCCCCCGCCGTACGGCCCTCAGACCGGCGCGCCGGAGCGACGACGGACGCCAGGTGTCACGTGCCCCGCGCGCGAACCGGCCCGCACGCCTGTCCGCGCCGGCCGTGCCACGCGTACTCTCGTGCCGTCCCCTTCTGCCTCCCCCAGGGCCTGTGCCGGAGCGAGCTGGAGAGACATGGACACGCTGGAGAGCGGCGCACTGGCCGTGCCGGGCGCAAGGCTGTACTTCGAAGTGCGCGGCACCGGGCCGCCCCTGCTGCTCATCCCCGGCGGTGCCTCCGACGCCGAGGTCTTCCGGGACCTGGCCGATGACCTCGCCGCCTGCCACCGCGTCGTCACCTACGACCCGCGCGGCATCTCCCGCAGCCCCGTCGACGGACCACCGCCCGAACCGTGGCTCGACACCCAGGCCGGCGACGCCGCCCGGCTGCTCGACCACCTCACCCGGCCCGGCGACGCGGTGCAGGTGTTCGGCAGTTGCTCGGGCGCTCTGATCGCCCTGGAGCTCCTGGTCCGCGATCCGCAGACGATCCGGCTGGCCGTTGCCCACGAACCGCCCGCCATGGGGCTGTTGCCGGACGCCGCACGACATGCCGCATTCTTCGACGACGTACACGCGACGTTCCGCCGGGAAGGCGTTCCGGCAGCCCTGGACAGGCTCCGGGCCGTCTTCAGCGGAAGGCCCTCGCCGCCTCTTCCCGCAGCGACCGACAACAGCAAGTTCTTCCTCTCCCACGTGATGCTGCCCTCGACCCGCTGCGTGCCCGACGTCACCGCCCTGACGGCCGTCGCGGATCGCGTCGTCCCGGGTGGCGGACGGGCATCGCGCACCCACGACGTGCACCGGCCGGTGGCTCTCCTCGCGCAGCGGCTCGGCCGGGAACTGGCGGAGTTCCCCGGCGGGCACGCCGGCTACGCCACCCACCCCGCCCCCTTCGCCGAGCACCTCGCGGCAGTCCTGGCCGGCACCCGGCCCGCACCCGGCTGATGCACATGCGCATCCTGATGGGCGCCCAGAACTGCGGCTTCGGCCCGGCCTCCGTACTCGTCGCCGTCTCCCGGCTGCTTCCCGGGCACGAGCGGGTGTTCGTAGGGAGCGGTGTCGCGGCGGAGTTCGCCCGCCGCAACGCCACCGCCTTCGACGGGATCCACGAGCTCACTGGGCCGCGCGCGAACGGAGCAGCACTCCTGGACCGGCTGCTGGAGAGCAGCGACCAGGTCGTCTCGGTCATGGACGCCGACCTCGTCCTGCGCTCCGTCGTGGCGCGCCGCCCGGTGGTCCTGGTGGACTGCCTGTTCGGCTTCTGGCACCACCACCAGCACTCGCCGGCGCAGATCCGCGAGCTGTGCGCGACCGTCCCTCGTCACTCCTTCCCGGCAGCACACCGCCACCTGGCCCGCCTCTCGCCGCACGAGCGCATCCTCGCCGCCCATCTACTGGCCGACCACAGCGTGGTCCAGAACTTCCCCGGAGTATCCGGGCGCATGGCGGAGTTCGCGGGTGCCGGTGCCGGTGCCGGTGCCGGTGCCGGTGCCCATGCCGGGGCGGACGGCGCAATGCACCTGACCGGTCCCCTCGTCGATCTGGAAGGTCTGCGGCAGGCGAGAGAAGAGGAACCGGCAGTCGCCGGACCGGACTACGACCTGCTGATCAACGTCGGCGGCTTCAGGAACTTCCTCCTGGACTTCGAGGTCAACAACGACTACCTCCGGCTCATCGACCGCTGGATCCCGGACCTCCTCGCCGACTGGCCGCGGTTCACCCGCGTCCTGCTCTGCGGAGGCCCGTACGCCGGACGCCGCGGCGGCACCCACCGGGCATCCGGCCGCCGTGTCGACCGACGCTTCCTGCCCCAGCGCGAGCTGCTGCCGCAGGTGGCGAGAACACCGCACTCCCTCATCGCCCCCGGCCTGTCGGCGCTCCACGAAGCCACGCTCCTGGGCCGTTTGCCCTTGGGGTTCCACGAACAGCACTACGCGCACACATTCACCGTCCGGAAGCTGGTGGGAACGCTCTTCGGGGACTCGGCCGCCCGGTTCGCGGACGTCCTGCCCGGCCATGTGCTGCCCGAGGACGACTACGCCGGCACGGAGGCCCTCGTGAGCGTCGCCGGCCGGGTCCTCAAGGACGACGACCTTTACGCGAGGTTCCGCAGGACGTTCAACGAACGCATGGAGCAGTACCTCTCCCTCACACCGGAACAGCGACGCGGGGGAGTGGCGGAACTGCGCCGCGTCCTCGACGGCCCTCCCGCCCCCGCCGTGATCGCCTCGATCCTGACGGCAGACGAGTGAGGGGCCCCGACCTGCGTTCGCGGGGGTCGCAACCGCTCTGCCCGGACCTGCTTTGCCCGGACCTGCTTTGCCCGGACCTGCTCTGCCCGGCTCGGGGGCCGTCCTCATCCGGGCCTGCGGATGAGTACGGCCCCGGCGGCGAGCCGACGGTCACCGCGCACTCGTAACCGGCTCCGTCGCCTCGCGGTCGCGGAGTTACGGCACGATCGTCCAGCGCTGACGGGCGTCCTCGCTGCAGGTCTGGATCGTCACGCAGCCCGTCTCCCGTGCCGACGGCACCAGGCACAGGTGCGCGGCCTCGTTGCGGAAGCGGAGGGTGCGGTCGCCGAAGGTCTCCGCCTGCCAGCGGCCGCCCGTCCCGTCCGTCTTGCTGCCGCGGCCGGTGCAGTCGTGCAGCACGGAACGCTCGCCGGGATGGGGCTGGACGCTGTCCCCGATGTCGACGCACCGTCCGCCGCTGCGCAATCCCCTGAGCCGGACGATTGACTTCCCGGCTGCCGCCGCCGGCTGAAGCGACTGTGGGCTGGATCACGCTTGAGGTTGACCCCGGGGCAGGCTGGAGGCTCATCACATCGGCGCGACGCCGACCTGGGCACAACCGATGTGAAGGAGCAACATGTCCACCAACCTTTCCGGCCAGGGCCAGGATCGTCCGGAGCTGCAGAAGACGATCGAGGAGTTGGCCGAGTCCGGCTTCGCCGGGGTCCAGCTCCGGGTGAACGACGAGCAGGGCGAGTGGGTCGGCAGTGCCGGCGTGGGCGAGCTGGGGCAGAGCGCCAAGCCGCTGACGAACGGGTACTTCCGCATCGGCAGCAGCACCAAGAACTTCGTCGCCACCGCGGTGCTCATGCTGGTGGCCGAGGGAAAGATCGGTCTGGACGCCCCGGCCCGATGACTACCTGCCCGGGTTCGGTCTCGACCGGCGGATCACCGTGCGGATGCTGCTGCAGCACACCAGCGGGATCTTCAACCACACCGGCGAGCTCTACGAGGACGGAACGATCGTGCTGGGGGTCCCCTGGCAGGGCAAGGAGTGGGTGGACAACCGGTTCAAGACCTACCTGCCCGAAGAGCTGGTACGGCTGTCCTTGTCCAAGCCGGCGCGGTTCGCACCGGGGACGGGCTGGAGCTACGCCAACACCAACTACGTGCTGGCCCGGCTGGTGATCGAGAAGGTCACCGGCCGTTCGTTCGCCGAGGAGTTGCAGCGGCGAATCCTCGGCCCGCTGGGGATGACCGGCACCGTGGCGCCGGGCGCCTCACCGGAGATTCCCGAGCCGCACAACCACGGCTACTACCGCTACGAGGACGCCGGGCAGGAGCGGACGATCGATGTCACCCGTCAGAACCCGTCCTGGGTCGGAGCGGGTGGTGACATGATCTCGACCACTCGGGACCTGCACACGTACTTTTCCGCGCTGATGAGCGGCAAGCTCCTGCCGGCCGGGCTGCTGGCCGAGATGCGCACGCCGGAGGTAACGGCCGGCTACGGCCTGGGAGTGTTCGCACAGGAAACGGAGGACGGCCCCGTCTTCCACCACAACGGCGCCGTCATGGGCTCGGCGGCGCTGATGTACAGCACCGCCGACGGCAGCAAGACCCTCACCGCCGGGCTGACCTGGGTGGACGACGCCGACCTGTCGATAGCACCGGCATTCCGGACCGCCCAACAGCGTTTCGTCGACCAGGTGTTCTGCGGCAAGCTGAGCCGATGAGCAACGGAGTCACAATTGGGCAGGCGGCGGCATTCGTCGGCGTCACGGTGAAGACAGTGCGGCACTACCACAAGCTCGGGCTGGTCCCGGAGCCGGAACGCGACAGCTCCGGCTATCGGCGGTACGGATCCGGCGAGCTGCTGCAGCTGGTGCAGGTGCGGACGCTGGCCGCCGCAGGCGTGCCGCTGGCCGAGATCGGGCCCATGCTCGACGCCGACGCCGCGCAGTTCGGCGCCGCGCTCACGGACGTCGAGCGGCAGCTCACCGAACGCATCGATGAGCTGGTCGCCCGCCGCGAGACGCTGCACCGGCTCGCCGACAGCGACCGGTCCCTGCTGCCCGACCGCGCCTGCGCGATCCTGGACCGGATGCCCGGCCTCGGCTTCAGCCCCGACTACGTGGCCGCGCAACGCGAGGCCCTGGTACTGGCCCGGGCGCTCGTGCCGGAGGGCTTCGACGGCTTCCTGACCCAGCTCGAACACGGGCTGGACGACCCCGAGTACATCGACCTGACCAAGCGCGGCTGGGAAGCCGAGACCTGGGCAGCGGACGACCCCAGGATCGAAGAACTCGCGGCCGCCATGGCCGACCGCTACCTCGCCAACCCCGCACTACTGGGGAATGCCGCCAGCATGCAGGCATGGGCCAAGGCATCCGCCCAGTACAAGCTGATCAACAACCACCGCGGGGACCAGGCACCGATCTCAGCCCGCCTCACCGCGCTCACCGAGATCAGGCTCCGCTCCGCAGGCGTGCCCGTCCCCCACCGATGAGGCCTGAGGCCCTGGAAGTCGTGCCTCGGACCGGATCGCCGGCCTGGGCCGGATCAGCGGCACTCCGCGCAGACGTCCCCCGGACCGCCCTGCCGCCGTACCGTCTCCACCGCCGCCTCGGCGAAGGCGCGGATGCGGCCCGTGTCCGCTGCGGCCCTCCACACCAGGCCGTACTCCAGCGGGGGAGCGTCGTCGAAGGGGACGTACGCGATGTTCGGCCGGGCGTGGTACCTGACCTCGTGTGCGGCGGCCGGGTGTATCCCTCGTCCCGCCCCGACCAGGGCGAGGAGCTCCTGCCGGGTCGCTGCCCGCTCACCGCGCTCGACGGACGGCCCGTCGGAGTCGGGCGCGGCAGGAGATGGTCGAGCCAGTAGTCCGGTACGGGCCCCGAGAGGCTGAGCACCTTCTCCCCGACGAGTGGGAGCGGATGTTCGACGTCAATGTGCGGGGCCTGCTCCATGGGGTGCGTGCGGTCCTGCCCGGCATGATCGAGCGCGGCCGCGGCACGGTGATCAACGTCAGCTCGGTCGCGGGACGCAGGACCTACGCCAACCACACCGTCTGCAGCGGCAGCAAGTTCGCCACCTCGTCGGCGGTGTGCGAGAGCAGCTCCGTCTCAACGGCTCCCGGGGCGATAGTGACAACGCGGACCCCGTGGCCCGCGACCTCCTCGCGCAGCAGGGCCGCGTGTTGTCGGTCCTCCACCAGCTCGTCCGCACAGACCTCAACGGCCGGCCGCTCGGCCGGTGCCTTCTCGTCCGTGACCGTCGACGGTCGGGCCCACGGTATGTCATGAGCACGAAGGACATTCATGCGCAGGGATGTGTAACGTTCGCCCTGCGCGACTGGAGCTGACGGGGAGTGAGGAGGGGACAGTGAGCGGAATAGTGGTGCACCTGCCGCAGGGGAGCGGAGAGGCCGGCGGGGAGCCGACGGGTGGCGGCGTGACGTTACGGCTCGGCCCGGGGGAAGTGGCCCGCTTCGGCCGCGGATCCGCGAGGACGCCCGTCGAGCTGCGCCTCACCGACGCGGCGATCTCGCGGCTGGCGGGGGAGATCCGGGTGACGGACGACCACTGGCAGCTCAGCAACCACAGCACCACCCAGAGCTACCTCGTGGAGAACCCGGAAGGGGCGGGGGAGTACTTCAGGGTGCCGCCGCGGCGGGCCGGAGCCCCGATCCCCTTCGAGTTCTCGCGGATCGTCCTGCCGACCCGCCACGGCACCACCGTCTCCTTCCAGGTGTACGCACCGGACCACGTCTACCTGGACCCCGACGGCGCGGGCGGGGCCTGGGGGAGCCGCACCGTCACCGCCTACTCGCTCGACGAGACCGCCGCCTACTTCCTCGTGCTCGTCGCGCTCTGCGAACCGCGGCTGCGCGACGAGTCGCCGGTCGCCGTGCCCACTACGCCCCAGATCGTCGAACGGCTCCGGGGGCACCCCGCCTGCGGCCGTCTGACGGCCCGGGCCGTCAGCTCGCACATCGACTACCTGGCCGAGGAGAAGATGCGCATCAGCGCCCCGGCCGGAGCCGAATCGCGCAGGGAAGCCCGGCGCAACGGCAAGCGGGAGACGATCGTCGGCCTCGCACTGCGCTTCGGCCTCGTCCGCGAGGATCACCTGGCCCTGCTGCCGCCCCGGACCGGCGCGGGCGCACCGGCGCGGGATACCGCACGATGAACCGCGGGACCGAAGGAGGCAACGGTGCACGGCCCGGCCGGCGACAGCTCGGGAAGTGACGCGACGGAACTGCTCCCGCCCGGCCACGTCGTCGGCCGGTGGGAGGTCACCGCGCCGCTCGGAACCGGCGGCTGGGCGACGGTCTACGCGGGACGGCCGGTCACCGACGGACTGCGGGAGGACGTCGCACTCAAGTTCCTGCCGACCGGCGGCCTCGCCCCCAGCCAGGCCCGGAAAGTCGCCGAAACCGCCCGGCGCGAGGTCGAGTTCGGCCGCCGCACCCGCCACCCCCGGATCATCCGTCTCCTGGACTCCTTCGTGCTGAGCGAACCGGGCCGTCCGCTCCTCGACGGTGCCATCGTCCTCGTCATGGAGCGCGCCGAACACAGCCTGCGGGACCTGCTCCACGACGCCCGGGAGGACCGGACGACCACGGCCACTGCGGAGCGGCTCCTCACCGAGATCTGCGAGGGCCTGGCCCACCTGCACCGCAGCGGCTGGGTCCACGGCGACCTCAAACCGGACAACGTCCTCCTCATGCCCGACGGCTCCGTCCGGCTCTCCGACTTCGGCCTCGTCACCCAGCTCACCGACACCCACGGAACCCACGGCTACGGGCCCCCGATGGGCACCTTCGACTACCTCCCGCCCGAACGCTGGAAGGCCCCGCTCGGCGAGCACGGCGTGCAGGTCCGCCCGAGCGCCGACATCTGGGCCCTCGGCATCGTGATCCACGAGGTGTTCACCGCAGGCGCCTCCCCGTTCCCCGGCGGCACCCCCGTGGCCCGCGCGGCCGCCGCCCAGGAGTACGCCGACGGCCGGGCGCCGCTGCGCATGGACGACGCGGTGCCGCCGTTCTGGCGCGCACTGGCCGCCGACTGCCTGGCGCCGGCCCACGCCGCGCGCGCCGCGCACACCGCCGAGAGCCTGCTGGCCCGCATCGCGGAGCACCGGGCAGCTGCACCCGCAGCAAGCGGGGCCAACGGAGGCGCGGAGGAACGGGGCCCGGACGAACGAGGCCCGGACGAACGAGATCCGAGGGAACAGGACGCGGACGAACGGGGCGCGGACGAGCCCACCCCGGCACCCCCCGGCCCGCGCCGTCGGCGGAGGACCCGCGCCGCCCTGGCAGTCGTCGCCGTCTGCGGAGCGGTCGCGGCGGTCGCGTCGTACGCCCTGCTCGGCCACGGGTCCGGCCCACCGTCCCGGCCCGGCGCGCCCACCGCCGAGACAGCGTCCGGTACCGCGTACGGCGCGCCCGGCCGCATCCGCGTGTACAACGCCGAGCGGAGCTGCCAGGAGCGCACGGACCGGGACCCGCAGTGCAGCCTCGGCATGGCGATCGACCCCCGGCGGCCCTACACCATCGACAACGTCGTCCCGGTGCGGGTCTGGCACGGTGACGTCCTGGACGTCGAGTGCCGCCTCCCCAGCGGGGTGCCCATCGTCGACGAGTCGGGGACGTGGTCGGCCGAGTGGTACCGCGTCCGCCTGCCGCACGGTCCGGCGCGGGCCACCGCGTGGCTGCCCGCCGTGCGCACCAAGGACCGTCCCGCGGTGCCACAGTGCCCGCGCCTCGCCTCCGCCTTCCCCTCCGCATCCGCCCGGTGACCGGGCGCCCGGGGATCGCCGCCGAACCGCCGTCCGTGTCACTGCCCGGTCCCTCCTGACCCTTTCCGCACCCCCATCCCTACCGGGAACCGCAGGCCGCCGTCACTCCGGATCGTTCCGGATGCCGCGCCCGGAGCACCCCTGGCTACCTTGCGGGCCGTCCGGTCACACCGCCTGGTGCGGTCGGGAAGGAACGGAACGGAAGGAACGGAACAGACCCATGCGCAGCATGCGAACTCTTCTGATCGGCGGCTTCCTTGTCGCCACCTCCCTCGTCCCCGCCCCCGGCGCCCTCGCCGCCGCGGCGTCCCCCGCAGGTGCCCAGGACGCCGTCCAGACCTTCAGGAACCAGGCGACGGGCAAGTGCATGGACGACACGAACAACGGCTTCCGCACGTGGAGCTGCAACGGCAGCACCCCGCAGAAGTGGTCCGTGCACGTCTGGAACGACGGGACCCGCCAGCTGAGGAGCGCCAACACCGGCCGCTGCGTCGAGGACACCGACAACGGCTTCCGGACGGTGGGGAACTGCGGCTCCAATCCCGAGCAGAGCTGGTGGGTCAAGGTCTGGGCCGACGGCACCGTCCGCTTCCAGAACCAGGCCACCCTGCGGTGCATCGACGACAGCAACCAGGGATTCCGTACGTGGGCGTGCAACGACAGCCCGTACCAGAGCTGGTCGTGAGGACGTGAAGGCGCACACGCCTTCCTTCCCTCCTGCTCCCTCCCCCTCGCAAGACGAGTCCGACGCAAAGGAGCAAGCACGTGCATGGCAGATCTGTGCGGCGCGCGAGATCCGGAACGGCGATCCTCCTGCTCGTGACGGCCCTCTCCGCCGTCCTGACCCGTCCGGCGGGAGCGCAGGGCACCGGCGACACGCCCCTGCCCGGCCCCCTCGGCCACCCCATGACGGCCGAGGCCTTCTGCGGCGTCCCCGCCGAGCGCGACATCGCCGTGACCCGCAAGGTCTACGAGGTGGGCCAGCGCCGGAACGTCTCCGCGAAGGTGATGCTCGCCGGCTTCGAGACGGGCTGGGTCGAGTCCCACATGAACAATCTGACCTGCGGCGACCGTGACTCGCTCGGCGTCTTCCAGCAGCGCCCCTCGCAGGGCTGGGGCACCCCCGAGCAGGTCACGGACGTCGACTACGCGGCCAACAAGTTCTTCGAGGTCGCGCAGCAGATGGAGCCCGGCATGGACGGCAGCTCCGCCGGCCAGCTGGCCCAGGCCGTCCAGCGTTCCGCCTACCCGGACCGCTACGACCAGGCCGAGGCCCACGCGATCGCCATGCGCGACGAGGCGTTCCAGCCGTACGGCACGATCGGCGCCAAGTACGACAGCACGGGAGGCCCCGGCGGTCCCCTCGGCCGCCCTCTGCGCGCCGAAGAGGACGCCATGCAGGGCGGGCGCTTCCAGCTGTTCCAGAACGGGATCGTCATCTGGCATCCCGACGCGGCCTATGCGATCTACGGCGAGATTCTGAGCAAGTTCTGGGCTACGGATTCGGAGCGTCGTTGGGGTTTTCCGACGATGGACGAGGCGGATGCGGGGCGGGCGCCGGACGGGACGCGGGGCCGTTATCAGTTCTTCGAGCAGGGGTTGTTCTTGTGGTCGCCGCAGACGGGTGCGCATCCCGTGCACGGTGAGATCTACAAGGCCTTCAACGCGTCCGGTCATGAGCAGGCGCTGGGTTATCCCGTGACGGATGAGATGGACGAGGCCGGGGGCAAGGCCCAGAAGTTCCAGAAGGTCACCATCCACTGGAACCCGTCCAGGGGCACCTGGACCACCAACAACTAACGGAGGACAGCCATGAGACCGCTGATCCTTCAGCGTTTGGCGGGAGCCGTGGTGCTGGCCCTGGCGGCCGTCGCGGCCCTGCTCGGCACGGCACCGGCGGCGAGCGCGTCCGACCGGGACGGGCCCATCGGACGGGGCGAGGTGATGGACCGCGCGTGGTCGTGGGTCGCCGAGCGGGTGCCCTACAGCCAGAGCGGCTGCCACGACAACCAGTTCGGCTGCTACCGCCCGGACTGCTCGGGCTACGTGTCGATGGCCTGGAACCTGGGATCGTCCCTGACCACCTGGGCCCTGTGGAACGTCACTTCCGACATCCCCGCGAACGACCTGCAGCCCGGCGACATCCTCCTCCGCGACTCGGACGGGATCGACCACGTGGCCCTGTTCGTCCACTGGGCGGACGCGGCACACACCCAGCCCGTGGTGCGCGAGGAGTGGGACTTCGGGCAGGTGGCCGAGGAGCGCACGTGGGGCAACGGCCTCCGCGGCTTCACCCCTCGCCGGTACCAGCGCCTGGACGACCTCATGCCCTACGGCTCGATCAGGGTGAAGTACGACAGCATGGGCGGCCTGGGCAGCGTGCTCGGCGCACCGGTCACCGGCGAGCGCGACTCCATGATGGGCGGACGCTTCCAGCAGTTCCGGAACGGCATCATCATCTGGCACCCGGACGTGACCTACGCGGTCTTCGGCGAGATTCTGAGCAAGTTCTGGGCTACGGATTCGGAGCGTCGTTGGGGTTTTCCGACGATGGACGAGGCGGATGCGGGGCGGGCGCCGGACGGGACGCGGGGCCGTTATCAGTTCTTCGAGCAGGGGTTGTTCTTGTGGTCGCCGCAGACGGGTGCGCATCCCGTGCACGGTGAGATCTACAAGGCCTTCAACGCGTCCGGTCATGAGCAGGCACTCGGTTATCCCGTGACGGATGAGATGGATGAGGCCGGGGGCAAGGCCCAGAAGTTCCAGAAGGTCACCATCCACTGGAACCCGTCCAGGGGCACCTGGACCACCAACAACTAGCAACTGCAACTAGCAACAGAAAACCGGCAACTAACACCGACAACCGACAACCGACAACCGACAACCGACAACCGACAACCGGCGACGGACGAGTACCCGACCGTACGTCCCGACCACCGGTCAGGAGACCCTGTTGAGCGAGCACCGCCCCACCACCGGCAACCGTCCCACCCGCAGAAGCGTCCTGAAGGCCGTCGGAGGGCTCTCCGCGGCGATGACCCTGGGCGGCGGAGGCGTCCTCGCGGCCGCGTCGGCGGCCAGTGCGGCCGGCGACGGCCGCGGACTGCGCATCGTCGAAGCGGGCGAGTCCGACCCCCGCATGTGGTACTACCGGTTCGAAACCGCGGCGATCGGCTGGAAGCCCGCCGTCAACGTCCTGCTCCCCGACGACTACCACACCAGCGGCCGCAGGTACCCCGTCCTGTACCTGCTGCACGGCGGCGGGGGCGACTTCATCGAGTTCGACCGCCAGGTGAACGGGGGCATCCGCGCCTGGACCGCCGGCAAGCCCCTCATCGTCGTCATGCCAGACGGCGGAAAGGCCGGCTGGTACTCCAACCCGGTCAGCTCCTTCGTCGGCCCCCGGAACTGGGAGCAGTTCCACATCGAGCAGCTGGTCCCCTGGATCGACGACAACTTCCGGACGTACGCCGAGTACGACGGCCGTGCCGTCTCCGGTTTCTCGATGGGCGGCTTCGGCGCCCTGAAGTACGCGGCCAAGTACTGGGGCCACTTCGCCTCCGTGAGTTCCCACTCCGGCCCGGCCAGCCTGCGCGGCGTCGCGGGCGGGATCGCCGGCGGAGTCGTCCACTGGGCCAACGCCTCCTCCGCGGCGGCCGAACTCGGCGGGGGCATGGTCTACGGCATGCCCTGGGACCAGAACCGCGTCAGCATGGACAACCCCTGCGAGCGCGTCGAGAGCTACCGCAACAAGCGCATCTTCATGGTCGCCGGCACGAGCCCCGCGCCGACCTTCTGGGACAAGTTCAACGAGACGGGCGTGCTCGACACCCAGCGCGAGTGGCGCGGCTACCTCGACCGGGCCGGCATCCCGTACGAGTGGCACGAGGAGCCCGGCGGCCACTTCGTCCGGGAGCACCTCTTCCGGCAGGACCTCGACGGCATCATCGACCGCCTCCGCAAGGCGTAGGCACAGGTACAGCAGGTACAGAGGTAGCGACAGGGCCTTCCGGCAGCCCGGGAGGCCCTGCCCGTACCCGTCCGGTCGATCGGACTCACACGGCAGCGGCTCTCAGCCGCCGCGCCGTATCCGGGCCGCCTGACGGGCCTCGGCGAGCTTGCGGGCCTCGTCGGCCTTGCGGGACTTGCCGCCGCCGCGGCGGGAGGTGTCCTTGCTGGTGCCCAGGCCACGGAACGGGGTGTTGGTGTTCTTGGCCCGGGGCGCGGCAGGACCGCCGTCGAGGGGGTTGCCGGAGGGAGCCTTCGCCCCGGTGATCCGGCTCAGCTCCGCTTCGCCCGACCGCACCTTCGTGATCGCCGGCTGGATGCCTGCTCCGGCCATCAGCTGACTCATCTCGCGGCGCTGCCCCGGAAGCACCAGCGTGACGACCCGGCCGGACTCGCCGGCCCGGGCCGTGCGGCCCGCGCGGTGCAGATAGTCCTTGGGGTCGGTGGGCGGGTCGACGTTGACCACGAGATCGAGATCGTCGACGTGCAGACCACGGGCCGCCACGTTGGTCGCCACCAGGGCGGTGACCCCGCCGTTCTTGAACTGCGCAAGGGTCCGCGTGCGCTGCGGCTGGGATTTGCCGCTGTGCAGGGCGGCGGCGTGCACTCCGCTGGCCCGCAGGTGCCGGGTGAGCTGGTCGACGGCGTGCTTGGTGTCCAGGAACAGCAGCACGCGGCCGTCGCGGGCGGCGATCTCCGTGGTGACGGCGTACCGGTCGGGGCCGTGGACGATCAGCACATGGTGGTCCATCGTCGTGACCGCGCCCGCGGAGGGGTCGACCGAGTGGACGACGGGGTCGTGGAGGTAGCGGTGGACCAGGTCGTCGACGTCGCGGTCCAGAGTGGCCGAGAACAGCATCCGCTGGCCGTCGTGGTGCACCTGGTCGAGCACCTCGGTGACCTGCGGCAGGAAGCCCATGTCGCACATCTGGTCGGCCTCGTCGAGGACAGTGATCCGCACCCGGCCCAGGCGGCAGGCCTTGCGCGCGACGAGGTCGTGCAGGCGGCCGGGCGTGGCGATGACGACCTCGGCCCCGTCGCGCAGCGCCGCGGTCTGCCGGCCGATCGACATGCCACCGACGACCGTGGCCATCCGCAGCCCGAGCGCGTCCGCATACGGCGCGAGCGCCTCGGTGACCTGCTGGGCCAGCTCCCGGGTGGGCACCAGGACCAGAGCGAGGGGCTGCTTCGGATCCGCCCGCCGCCCGGCCGTCCGTGCGAGCAGCGGCAGGCCGAAGGCGAGCGTCTTGCCCGATCCGGTGCGCCCGCGCCCCAGGACGTCGCGTCCCGCGAGGGCGCTGGGCAGGGTGGCCGCCTGAATCGGGAAGGGCTCGCGCAGGCCCAGCCGGGTGAGCGTGCGCAGCACCTCGGCCGGCAGTTCCAGGCCGGCGAAAGAGGCGACCGGGGATGCTGCGGGGGAGAGGTCGCCGGGGGACGTGGCGGGACGGTCCGGGTGGTTCACGAAGAGCCTTCCGCAGGGAAACGTACCGAGGAAGGCACGGCAGGGACGAGGAGCCGGCCGACGGACAAGGAAATCCGGACGGCCGCATCGCCGGCTGCCACGGCCGTTCAAACGTTTAAGATTAACACACGGTGACGGCCCGCCTCTCCCACCGTGGCCCCGGGCATGCCCGCCCGCCCTCAGCCGCCCGCCCGGACCCGCCCACAGGCCGCGTTCACCGTCAACCGGGCCATGCTCCTGACCCGCGAACTGCGCACCCACCGGGAACTGCCCCCCGCGCCCTTTCAGCAGGCCCGCCTCGCCACCCTCACCCGTGACTGGGCCGCGTTGCGCGCGGCCTGGCGCAGTGGGTAGGCGCAGTCTGCAGCGCTGGGACGGGGCAACTCCGCGCCCTCAGGACTCCGCGTATTTGCTGCCCAGGTCGCTGTTCCGGAACGCGGCATTGTCGTTGACACCGATGACGTAGCCGTCGGGGTCGCGGAAGCAGAAGACGCGCTGCCCTGTGTGTTCCGTCAAGAGGCCTTTGACGATCTCGGTGCGCTCGGAGACCGTGGCGAGGAATCCGGACGTCCTCATGCCGGGCCGGTGACGCCTTTGTGCACCACAGGCGCCGCACGCGCACGCCCACCGGTGCCGTACCGGTGACGCTCGGGCCGTGAGGCCGGGCTCACCCGGGTGTGCCCGAATGGGACCCGGGCGGGCCCGGGGATGCCCCGGAGGATTTGACCCTCCCCTTACGTCAGGCTTGAGGCTGCATTTCGACGAAAGGGCAGGTGGATGAGCTACTCCGTGGGGCAAGTGTCGGCTTTTGCCGGAGTGACGGTGCGCACGCTGCACCACTACGACAAGGCCGGGCTGCTCTCGCCCAGCGAGCGCAGCCACGCCGGCTACCGGCTCTACAACGACGCCGACCTGGCACGCCTCCAGCAGATCCTCTTCTACCGCGAGCTCGGCTTCCCCCTCGACGAAATCGCCGCGATCTTCCAGGAGCCACAGGCGAACGCCGTGGAGCACCTGCGAGCCCGCCAGCGGCAGCTGAGCGAGGAGATCGCCAGGCTGCAGCGGCTGGCCGAGGTGGCGGAACGCGCCATAGAGGTCCAGCAGACCGGTGTGTCCCTGACTCCCCAGGAACGCTTCGAGGTCTTCGGCGAGATCACCTTCGACCTGAGCTACGCCACACAGGCGGAGCAGAAGTGGGCGCATTCGGAAGGTCAACGCGAGGCGATGGCGCGCGCTGCTGCCCACACCAAGGACGACTGGCGGCAGCTCATGGGCGAAGCCGCCGCCTGGCGCGCGGAGCTGCTCGCGGCCTTCGACGAGGGCGAGCCGAGCAACGGCGAGCGGGCCATGGACCTCGCCGAAGAACACCGCCTGCACATCTCTCGCTGGTTCACCTCCTGCCCGCCCGACATGCACAGGCGCATCGCGGACGACTTCACAGCCGACCCGCGCGCCTTCGCCCTGGTCGTACCGCCCTCACAGCAACGCCCGGGCCTGGCCGCCTACACGTGCAAGGCGGTCCACGCCAACGCCGCCCGCCACGCCGGCGGCCCCACCGACTCCGAGGAGCACCGATGAGGATCCTGATCGCCGCGGCCGGATCGCGCGGCGACGTCGCGCCCTACACGGGCCTGGGCGCCGCACTGCGCCGGGCCGGACACGACGTCGCCCTCGCCGCCACGGACGCCTACGCGCCACTCGTACGCGCCGCCGGGCTGGAGTTCCGCAGCCTCCCCGGCGACACCCGGGCGCGCGGCGACGTCAGGGACAGACGGGAGCTGATGCGCACCGCCGCCAGGTTCATCACCGAACTGGGCCGGGGATTCGCCGACGCGGTGGACCACGGCACCGACCTGCTCCTGCTGTCGGCCACCACGGCCCCGCTCGGCTGGCACCTCACCGAGGCCACGGGCACAGCGAGCCTCGGCGCGTACCTCCAGCCCACCGCGCCGACCGGTGACTTCCCGCCCGTCGTCACGGGCTCCCGCTCACTGGGCCGCCTCGCCAACCGCGCGACCGGACGCTTCGCCCTCCGCATGGCCGACCGCGTCTTCGAGCAGGCGGTCACGGAGCTGCGCCGCCGTCTCCAGCTGCCCCCGCTCTCCCCCTCCGCGATGCGCCGGCGGCAGGAACAGGCGAACTGGCCCGTCCTGCACGGCTTCAGCACGGCACTGGTGCCCCGCCCCGCCGACTGGCGCCCGGGCCTGGAGGTCGTGGGCACCTGGTGGCCCCACCACGATGCGGCCGGCCGGCTGCCCGCGGACCTGGAGGACTTCCTCCGCGCCGGCCCCCGGCCCGTCCTCATCGGCTTCGGGAGCATGGCGGCGGGGGAGGGGGAACGGCTCAGCGAGATCGCCGTACGGGCCCTGCGCCGCGCCGGGCTGCGCGGCATCCTCCAGACCGGCAGCGCCGGGCTCGCGGCCGGCGGCGACGACGTGCTCACCATCGGCGACGTACCGCACGCCCTGCTGTTCCCGCGCCTGGCTGCGGTGGTCCACCACGCCGGGGCCGGAACCTCGGCCGCCGCGTTGCGCGCCGGCGTGCCGGCCGTCACCGTACCGGTGACCGCCGACCAGCCGTTCTGGGCGAAACGCCTCGCCGCCCTCGGCGCCGCCACCGACCCGATCCCCTTCGGATCCCTCACGGCCGAACGGCTCGCCGACGCACTCGGCCGGGCGGTGAAGCAGCAGGCACACACGCGGGCGGCCGCGAGAGCGGCGCAGCACATGGCGACCGAGGACGGAGCCGCCCGGACCCTCAAGGCCATCGAGCAGCTGACGAAAGGCTGACGGCGACGCGTTCCCCGCGGCTCCCGGCATCAGCTCCTGCGGCCGGACCGGGAACGCGGCGGACGAGAACGCGGCCGACGCCGTACCCTCGATGGACGATGTACGGCCGTTCGATGAACGACGTACAGCGGTGCCGAGCCGGCCACCAGCAGGCCGTTGCGGAAGGGTAGAGCCACCGTGCCGTTGACCAATCCCCCGGATGACGGGCGACCGGAGCTGATCGTACTGGTCGGCCTCCAGGCATCGGGCAAGTCCACCTTCTACGCCCGGACCTTCGCCGGTACGCACGCGCACGTGAGCAAGGACCTCTTCCCCCGGGCCAAGCACCGGCAGCGCCGCCAGATGCGGCTGGTAGAGGAGGCCCTGGCCGAGGGCGTGCCGGTGGTGGTGGACAACACCAACCCCTCGCCGCACGAATGGGCACCCCTCATCGCGGCCGGCCGCGCGCATGGCGCCCGCGTGGTCGCCTGCTGGTTCCCGCCCGACGTCACGGGCGCCCTCGCCCGCAACGCCGCACGCGAGGGCCCCGAGCGCGTGCCCGACGTCGGCATGTACGCGACGCTGAAACGGCTCCGCAGGCCCCGGCGGTCCGACGGCTTCGACGCGGTGTACGAGGTCCGGTTCGACGGCGAGGGCGGGTTCCTGGTGGACCCCGCGGAGGATCCCGGGCCGGGCAACGAGCCCACCTGGGGCCTCGACATGCCCCCATGGCCCGCCCCCACCCCCGGCACGGAGCCCCGGCCGCTCGCCGTCTTCGACCTGGACGGCACACTGGCCGACGTCCGCCACCGCCTGCACCACTTGGACAGCCGGCCGCGCGACTGGGACGCCTTCTTCGCCGCCGCAGGACAGGATCCCCCGCTCGCCGAGGGAGTCGCCTTGCTCGCGGCCGCCGCCCAGCGCTGCGAGGTGGCCTACGTGACCGGCCGCCCGGAACACTGCCGCCGGGACACCCTCGACTGGCTCGCCCGGCACGGCCTGCCCGAGGGCTTGCTCTTCATGCGCAACCGGGGCGACCGCCGGCCGGCCAGGATCTGCAAGCCGGAACTGCTGCGCAGACTCGCCCGCGACCGCGTCGTCGCAGTGGTGGTCGACGACGACCGCCAGGTGTGCGACGCCTACGAAGCCGAAGGATTCCAGGTGCTGCGGGCCACCTGGACGGACACGCAACCTCTCCTGGAACAGGCCCAGGAAAGAGAGGGCCGCACATGAGCGCCCACACACCGGCCCGGTCCCTCCCGCAATGATCCAGCGTCGTAACGCCGTTGCACACCGGGCGAGCGCGCGACGGTCCGTACGCCGAAGAACGTGTTCAGCCAGCGCTTCTCACCGGCTCGGGAGGGAGCACAGGCCTCGTCAGTGGTCCGTTTGACGAGGGTCCTGCGCCTGTGTCGCCGTCCCGACGGTGAAGGTTTCACGGCACAGGGCCGTGTCCACGACGCGCTCGACACGCTTCATGGCCGCCTTGTCGGACGGCTGGACGGTCACCGCGACGTTGGCCGCGCGGCCGTCGTCGGTGACGCCGCCCCGCGTCTCGTATCCCGGGAAGCTGCCGCCGTGGCCCCAGGCGACGCCGCCGCACGACAACGGGATGCTCACGAGCCCCAGGCCGTAGCGGGCACCGGTGGCGAAGGGGTGTCCGGCGGGGACGGTCGTGCGCATTTGGGCGAGCTGGGCCGGCGGGAGGAGGCGGCCGGCCAGGAGCGCGGTGAAGAACCGGTTGAGGTCGGAATTGGTGGAGATCACCTGGCCTGCCGCCCAGCCCCAGGAGGGGTCGATTTCCGTAACATCGCGCAGGGGCGCGCCTGCCGAATCCTGGTAGTAGCCCTTGGGATGGGGCTCTCGGATCGTCGCGTCGCCGGGACCGGGGAAGTACGTGTGGCGCAGCCCGGCGCGTTTGATGACGCGCCGGTCCATCTCCTCGGCGAGTGGGCGGCCGGTGACCTTCTGGATGATCAGGCCGGCCAGCACGTAGTTCGTGTTGCTGTACTCCCACTTCGCCCCGGGGGCGAAGCGAGCCTCGTGCCGGAGAGCGATGCCGAGGAGCTCGCGGGGTTCGAAATACCGGACGTCGTCGCCCAAGTACTTGCTGTAGTCGGGAAGTCCGCTGGTGTGTTGCAGGAGCTGACGGACGGTGATGTGCCGCCCGTCGATCCCCTTCCCGTGGACGAGGCCGGGCAGATAGGTGTCGACTTTGGCGTCCAGACCGATCTTCCCTTCGGCGACCAGCTGCAGCACGACCACCGCCGTGAACGTCTTGGTGTTGCTGCCGATCCGCACCTGACCGTCGACCGGCACCGCGGAGCCGGTGGCCAGGTCGCCCACCCCTGCCGTGTAGGTACGGGTGCGGCCTTTGCGGTCCTTGACGCTCGCCAGCGCGCCCGGCAGGCCGTCGGCGCGCACCAGCGCGTTCAGGCCCTGCCGGACGGTGTCGACGGTATCGACGGTGCCGGCGGTATCCGGTCCGGCTGCGGCAAACGCCGCAGGCGGCGCCAGGACACCCAAGGCCATGGCGCCGAGGGCCACCGTGGTCGCGACCCGCGCGGCGCGTGCTCCGCGTCGGCGGTCCTGCTGCCGCCCGGACGAACGGGACTCCTGCCATGCCTGCTCACACACGATCCAACTCCTGGGGGAGACATCGGGAAACCGGCGGTATCCGCCGGGCCCAACGATTCCGCTTGCTGCCGCCCGGGGCGATCCTGCCACCCGCCTGCTCCGGGTAGGGCTAACCCCCTGTTCACCCGGGCAACGGAGAACAAGACCACAGTGGCGACCTCCGAAGTCACGGATGTTCGCGGACGCGGACGCACAGGGCTCCTTCTTCTGCCACCCTCTGGTGTCCATGAAGTTCATGGCTTCCGCGAACGGGCGCAACGCCGCACGGTGTCCACTACGTTTGGTATGCGTTGTCCTTGGCATCCTGTTTGCCGTGGCCGGGTGCGGCGGCGGACATCCGCCCAGCGGTAGCGAGACAGCCGAGCCGAAGGCACCCCCCGGGTCCTTCTCGCAGGATCCCACCGCGACGTTTCAGGGTGCTTGGCCTTCCCCGGATGCCCGGCACGATCCGGCCGACGTCGTGGCGTTGGGCGCACGCCTCGCGTATGCCTACGACCGGAACGACTCCGGCATCACCGCCTTCCGGCTGGACGACGGTGACATCGCCTGGCACGCGACCGGCCCGGAGGGCGGCTCCGTCGCACAGGCGCCCCGCCTCACGGGTCATACGGTGATCGGAGCCTTCGCCACCACGAAGAGCGGTGCAGGAACGTACGCCGACCGGCACGGCATCAGCGTCGTCGCCATGGAGGCCCGCACCGGCAGGATCCTCTGGACGCGTGACATCACCACGGACAGCGGCTCCGACTCCGGCGCGAACACCGCCGCCGTACCCCATGTGGTGGGTGCCGACGCCCGGCACGTCCTCGTCGCCTCCTACGAGGAGGGCTTTTCGGAAACGTCGCCGCTTTCCGTCCTGCTCGATACGCGTACGGGCCGGGTCATCTGGACCGACGACGACTTCAAGGCAGTGGATCTGGAGGAGTCAGTGGCCGTCGGTGTCCGCGACGACGGTGACTTGGCGGGAAAGTCGACCTCCGACGGCAGGCAGCAGTGGAGGAAGGACCTGCAGTTCGGCGAGACCAGGGCGACGGATCCCGGCCCGGGGCTGACCCTTGCCGACGGGACCGCCGCCGACGGGACCCTGCTCATCGACGCCGCGACGGGCGCGACCCGTCTGGACTCCGGTGACACATCGCTGCCCGACTGCCACTACGACGGGTGGAAGACGACGATCTGCACCGGAGCCGACGGATCCGGCAACGCTGCCGTATGGGCGGTGGACGTCCGCACCTCGCACGTCCTGTGGCGTCTGCCCGACGCATCCACGAACCGCGTCGCACCCGAGATCACCTCGGCATGGCACGGGATCGTCTACGCCCGGGCCGCTCAGGCCATGACCCTTGACGCCCGTACGGGCAAAGACCTCCGTACGGGCATCGGCCACGTCTCGCCCACCATGGTCAACGACGGCTACGGCCTGGTCTACGACGACTCGGCCCGAGCGATCGACGTCTACCGCGCCGCCGGCGCATCGGCATCCGCTTCCGGCTGAGCACCTGCCGGCCCGGCACACCGTCAGCCCTGAGCCGAGCGGGGCCACACCAAGGCGATCGAGGTGCGGCCCCGGACTCCTCGCGTCGTGCCACCCGGCTCATACCGCGCCGGCCGGCAGGAGGTCGCTCAGGAGACCAGGATCTGCTCCTCCAACTCGGTCAGCCTCACGGTGCACAGGCCGCCCCGCTCGACCGTCACGTCCTCCACCTTGAGCTGCGTACCGGGCAGGAGGATGTACTCCTCCTCACCGGTGAACGCCGAGAAGCGCTGGATGCCCACGGCCCGGGCGGGCCGGACCTCGAAGAGCGTCCGCTTGCCGCGGCTGCCGAGGAACGCCCGTGCCACGCCGAGCTTGGGCGTGCAGGACGAGACGCCCCACCAGGTCACTGTCCGGCCGACCGGGTACTGCGCGCGCAGGTCCAGCCCCACCCCGCGCCACAAAGGCTCCGTACGGGCGGGAAGGCCCGACACCGCCGAGAACAGCAGCCGCAGGTACGGGAGGTACGGGACGACCTTGGACCGGTCCGGGGAGCGCAGAATGGCGTTGATCTCGCGATAGAACGCGGACTGGCAGGTGTAGAGGTAGAGGGCGGCGATCGCGTCGGCGGACAGTCCGCCGGTCGTGGCCGGGTCGTCCGCCAGGCTCCTGCCGAATGCGTGGGACACGCCGACGTGCCGGTCGAGACCGGAGAGCAGTTCGGCGACCGGTCCGACGGCCTCGCGGAAGTCCATGAGCGGGGTGTCGTACACACCGGTGATCGCGGGGAGGGCGAGGCCCTCTTCCTTAACGGCTGCGAGCCGCTCGAGATAGAGCTGGTGCAGCTCCATGGTGGACGTGATGAACGCGCCCATGCGTTCGGCGACGCCGCCGTCCGCCCCGCCGTCCTCCTCCGCGAGCTGGTCCCACCCCTTGCTCGGCAGCCAGTCGATCTGATCGGCACCCAGCGACGCGAGGGCTTCGTTCACCACTCCGAAGTGGTCGCCTTCGCAGAAGACGTCGCCCTGGGCCGCGGGGTTGGGGTGGTCGATGTGCCGGACCTCGACCGCGGGGTACTGCTCCTGGAGCCGGAGGACGACCTTCTTGAGGCTGCGCGCGTGAGCTCCCCACCAGGCGAAGACGACGCTGCGGTCCTCCTCGCCGGCGTCCTGCTTGGCCTTGAGGATCTCCTCGACGATCCGCTCGGCGACCGGACGCCAGAACGCGGTGTGCCGGTCGGCATCGGTGCCCCTTCCCCCGGCGCTGCTGGCGGTCAGCGCCGTGTTCAGCAGCAGCACGCCCTGCGTGAGCATCGCCTGGAACCACTCCGGCGGCCGGACGGTGTCCTGCTCCTTCAACAGGGCCCGGACGTCGGCGATCGGGGTCTTCTTGGGTATGCCGTACTTCCACATCGCCGCCGCCTTGATGATGCAGCGGATGCTGACGACCCTGCCGAACTGGCTGTCCTTCCAGTCGTGGAAGGTGTTGTCGAACATCGCGATGCCCGTGGCGCTTTCCGGCCGCGGGTACGGATTCTGACCGAAGACGACGACCTTCCACTTGTGGGGTGGATTGGGCTTGAGCGCCTGGAAGGTCAGTTCACGGACGGGGACGATTTCCTGGCCGCGGCCCGAACCGATGAACGCGGCCGCTTCCGGCTGCGCTTCGATAACCGGCTTCAGCAAGGGAAGCCACGGTTCGCCGCCGCCCGTGAAGAGCTCGGCGAGGGAAAGCGGGTCATTTGCGTCGGGCTCGGCCGGGGTGGGGGCATCGCTCATCGTGAAGGGACTCCGAATATCAAAACGTGCTGATAGGGCATGCTCGGCAAGAGTGGTGAAAGCGCCATGCGGGCGGCTGAATGCGGCGACAAGCGCCTGAAACGCCGCTTCGGGCCTGTCTCGTGGAAACTGGCGGCAGGCTAGCACCGGGTCAGGACACTGGCAATCGTGACACTACGTCACGAACCGCAGGTAGGAGCGGCGTTGTCAGTGGGGCACGGTAACGTCATGAGCGCTGGAACGACCGTGTTCCCGATGGGAGTGGACTATGACCGTAACCCGTGTGCAGCCGCCGCTCAGGGTGGTGCTGACCGATATCAACACGAAGGTGGTGGAGGCGTGGCGAGCGGCGTTCGCCGACACCCCCGGGATCGAGATCCGCAAGGGTTCGATCCTCGATGAGGAGGTCGACGCCTGGGTTTCTCCGACCAACTCCCGCGGCCGGATGGACGGTGGTGTCGACGCGGCTGTCAAGCGGTATCTCGGGGCGGGTATCCAATTGCGCGTGCAGCGGGCGATACGCGACCAGTTCGAAGGGAAACTCCCGGTGGGCAGTGCGGTATGCGTATCGTCCGGGGCGGTCAATCCAAAATTCCTGATCTCGACGCCCACGATGGAATACTCCGCGCAGAACGTGAGCGAGACCCTGAACGTGGCCCTGGCGTGCGCCGCCGCGTTCCAGGCGATCCACCGGCAGAACGAACACGCGCCGGGCAGCATCGCGTCCGTGGCCCTGGTCGGCATGGGCGCCCAAACCGGCCGGGTGCCGGCCCGGGTCTGCGCCAACCTGATGTGGACGGGCTACACGCTGTTCAACGACTACCGCTTCGACGACTACGACGACCTGCGCAGCACGATCACCGCCCAGCTGGACGACATCGAGAACGCACCCGAAGAAAAGCCCGTGCGCATCGCACCGCCCAAGCGCGCCACCCCCCGCCGCTGACCGAGGCCCGGCGCGGGGCCCGGCCGGGGCCGGGCCCTTGTCAGCGGCGCCGGGCTCCCTGTCAGTGGCACCGAGCCCCCTGTCAGTGGCACCGGGCGCGCATCTGTTTGATTACATGGACACGGCAGTCCGAAAACCCGAGAATCATCCTCATGACGTCTCCTGAGTTCCGTACGCGCGTGACACGGCCTTCCGAGGCCGACCGGGAGCGGGCCCTGGCGATCCTGCGCGACGGCACCGGCGACGGCAGGCTCTCTCACGACACGTTCATGCGCCGCATGGACCTCGTCCTCACCGCCCGCACCAGCGCCGAGATCGAGCTGGCCATGGCCGACCTCCCCGCCCGCGGGCGGTTCTCGGACTTCGTCCTGCGGGTGGTGGGCCGCCTGTCATCGTTCGGGGCCGCCGTGCGCGGAGCGTGGCGGGGTGCACGGCTCCCCGGACTCCGGCTCCCCGAGTCCGGCACGAAGCCGCTGACCATCGGCCGTGCCCCGGTGTCCGACCTGCGACTCGAGAACGACACGGTCTCCCGCCGCCACGCGGAACTGCGCTGGATCGACCACGGCTGGCGCCTGACGGACCTGGGCTCCCGCAACGGCACGTACGTCAACGGCCTGCGCATCGCCGGCTCCGTGCGCGTCGGCCCCGGTGACCAAGTCGCCTTCGGTGACCTCGGCTTCCGCCTGTCGGTCTGACGGGCGGGCCGACCGGGCAGCAGGCCGGCTGCGAGCCGGTAGACCGGCAGCAGACCGTCACCTGAACGAGTGATTCCGCTCCGGAGTGAGGTGAGAGCACACTTTCGAGTGGAGGGTGTACACCTCCGACGTCCGTGAAGACCGGAGGAGGGACCTCATGCTCCCGTTCCGCACCCGCAGACTCATCGCCGCCTTCGGAGCCGCCGTTGTCGGGGCGTTCCCCCTGGCAACAGCCGGGGCCACCCCTGCCGCTGCCGCAGGGAGCACCATGGCCGCAACCCTGAACTGCGCCGGTTCCATCACCGTGAACATCACCGGCAACGGAGCCGTCGACGGCAAAGGCACCCTCCGCTGCGCGACACCCACCACCTCGTACGACGGTCAGTTGACGCTCTCGGGATCGGTGACGAGCAGCAGCGGGCTGGTCTACCAGACCAAAACGTCCGACCGGCTCAGCATCTTCAGCGGCAGCAGTGGCGAGATCATCGACCTCTCGGTGAACCGGAGACTGGAAAAGCTCTCCGACACGGCCTCCGGCAACGCCACCGAGCGAGGCACAGGACTGGTCATCGGAGGCGGCCCCTTCGGCGGCGCCGGTGAAACCGAGTCCGGCACGGGCACGTTCGGCACCGGCATGGTGACGACGTTCCTCATCACCGGCAACTACATCCTCGACCTGAACGGCTGACCCCCGGCTGGTGGGCTGCGTTGCGGCGGTTTTCCCCAGGCGCAGCCCGACGCCCTCATCGCCTCTCAACACCCCAGGCTCCCACCGCAATGCCTCTGTTGCTACACTGGCAGGGAAACTGATCTTGCGTTGAGGAGACCGGACATGGTGGTGGACGACGACATCTCCGGGTGATACCCGGACCCGACAGGCCACCGGCCGGTGCGTGGAAGCACCGCCGCAGTGGCTTCGTTGTCGTTCCTCCTTCCCCTTGTCTGCTGCCGAGGCAGAGGTGTCACCCCTGCCTCCTCCTTTCTCCTTCGCGAGGCCACTTCCATGTCCGACGTTTCCGTCGTCTGCTCGAACCTTTCCTTCGCCTGGCCCGACGACACCCCCGTCTTCCAGGACCTGACCTTCACCCTCGGCTCCGGCCGCACCGGCCTCGTGGCGCCCAACGGCACCGGCAAGAGCACCCTGCTCAAGCTCATCGCCGGTGACCTGCAGCCCGGCACCGGATCGGTCTCCGTGGCCGGCACCCTCGGCTACCTCCCGCAGAGCCTCCCCCTGACCGGTGATCTCACTGTCGCCGACGTGCTGGGCATCGCCGCGATCATCCGGGCCATCGACGCCGTGGAGTCGGGGGACGTCGACGAGAAGCACTTCACCACCATCGGCGACGACTGGGACATCGAAGAACGCACCCGCGCCCAGCTGGACCGCCTGGGCCTGGGCAGCCTCACGCTGGAGCGCACGCTGAGCACCCTCAGCGGCGGCCAGGCCGTCACCCTCGGCCTTGCTGCCCAGCTCCTCAAGCGGCCGGACGTTCTGCTGCTCGACGAACCCACCAACAACCTCGACCTCGCCGCCCGGCACAAGCTCTACGACGTGCTGGCGGACTTCAACGGCTGCCTGCTCCTGGTCAGTCACGACCGGGCCCTGCTCGACCGCATGGAACACATCGCCGAACTCGACCGCGGGGAACTGCGCTCCTACGGCGGCAACTTCACCGAGTACGAGGAAGCCGTCCGTGCCGAGCGGGAGGTCGCCGAGAAGAACATCCGCAACGCCGAACAAGAGCTCAAGCGGGAGAAGCGGGAGATGCAACTGGCCCGCGAACGCGCCGAACGCCGGCAGAGCAACGCCGCCCGCAACCTGAAGAGCGCCGGCCTGCCCCGTATCTTCGCCGGCAACATGAAGCGCGGCGCGCAGGAGTCCGCCGGACGGGCCGGCCAGATGCACGCGGGACGGGTCACCGAGGCGAAGGCCAGGCTGGACGAGGCCGGGCGCGCACTGCGCGAGGAACAGCGCATCACCGTGGACCTGCCCGCCACCCAAGTGCCCTCCAGACGCAACCTGTTCCTCGGCGAGCGGCTCCGCGTCCGGCTCGGCGGCACGGACGTGTTCGCCGGACCCGGTGTCGACCTGACGGTCCGCGGCCCGGAACGCATCGCGCTGACCGGCCCCAACGGCGCCGGGAAGAGCACCTTGCTGCGCCTGCTCAACGGCGACCTGACCCCGGAGGGCGGCGAGATCAAGCGGGCCGACGGACGCATCGCCTACCTCTCGCAGCGCCTCGACCTGCTGGACCCGAACCGCACGGTGGCCGAGAACTTCGCCGACTACGCCCCGGAGCGGCCGGAGGCCGAGCGGATGAACCTGCTCGCCCGCTTCCTCTTCCGGGGTGCCCGCGCCCATCTGCCCGTCGGTGTCCTCTCCGGCGGCGAGCGGCTGCGCGCCACCCTGGCCTGCGTCCTGTGCGCGGAACTGGCCCCGCACCTGCTCCTCCTGGACGAGCCGACGAACAACCTCGACCTGGTCAGCACGGGCCAGCTGGAAAGTGCCCTGAACTCCTACCAGGGAGCCTTCGTGGTGGTCAGCCACGACGAGCGGTTCCTCCACAACATCCGCGTGAACCGGTGGCTGCAGCTGGCCGGCGGCGAACTGAAGGAGACAGGAGCCCCCGAGCCGGGAGCCTCCGATCCCGGAGCCTCCGAGATGTGAGCCCTTGAGGATGTGAGCCGGCACGCCGACGGTCCGTCTTCGAGCCCGAGCCGGGCTCGGGGGCGGCCGAACGCGTTCCCGAGCCATCGGCGGGCGGACGCATGCGCCTGACTTCGAGTCAGATGGTGATGGTCTTGTACTCGATGTAGGTGTTCAGCCCGGCGAAGCCGTACTCGCGTCCCACGCCGCTGGCCTTGAAGCCGCCGAACGGACCGTCGAAGCCGATGGGAGTGCCGTTGATCGTGACGGTACCGGTCCGCATGCGGCGGGCGATCTCCAGGGCGTGTCGCTCGTCCGCACTCCACACGCCGCCCGACAGCCCGTACTCGGAGTCGTTGGCGATGTGCACGGCGTCGTCCTCGTCCTCGTAGGCGATGACGACCAGCACCGGGCCGAAGATCTCCTCCTGGGCGATCCGCATCGAGTTGCTGACGTCGGCGAAGACGGTCGGGGTGACGTAGTAACCCTTCTCCAGGCCGGCCGGCACCTCGGGGCCGCCGGTGACCAGGCGGGCGCCCTCCTCGATGCCGGTCTCGATGTGGTCTCGCACTCGTTGCTGCTGGTCGCGGCGGATCATCGGGCCGATGAACGTGTCCGGATCCCGCGGGTCACCGACCTTCAGTGACTCGACGACTTCCTTGACGGCAGCGACGACCTCTTCGTAGCGGCTGCGCGGCGCGAGGATGCGGGTGTGCGCGATGCACGCCTCACCGTTGTTGAGGAGGGAGGAGAACTTCAGGCCCGCCTTGAACTTCTCCAAGTCCGCGTCGGGCAGGAAGACGGCGGCGGACTTGCCGCCCAGCTCCAGGCTGACCCGCTTGAGCTGCTCACCCGCGATCGAGGCGATCCGGCGCCCCGCGCGGGTCGAGCCGGTGAACGCTACCTTGTCGACGTCGCGGTGGGACACCAGGTGCTCGCTGGTCTCACGGTCGGCCGGCAGCACGCTGATCGTGCCCTCGGGCAGCCCGCAGCCGGACAGCAAGTCGGCCAGCAGGCCCATGCTCAGCGAGTTCTCCGGCGAGACCTTCAGGATGACCGTGTTGCCGGCCAGCAGCGCTGGAATGATCTTCGCCATGGCGGCGGAGAACGGCGAGTTCCACGGGATGACGGCGGCGACGACGCCGATGGCTTCCCGGCGGACCACGCTGCGAACGGCGGCCGCGGGGTCGGTGGGCGTCAGGACCTCCTCCCATGCCAGTTTCTCGGCCGCCTTCAGGTAGGCGTCGGCTTGACGGGACAGCCCCGGCTGACCGGCGCGCGTGAACCAGCCTGCCGAGCCGGTCTCCGCGGTGATCACGGCCGCTATCTCGTCCGCCCGGGCCTCCCGCAGGGCATTGAGCCGGCGCAGGACCGCGATCCGCTCGGCCGGCGGGGTGTCCGGCCAGGCGCCCGCGTCGAAGGCGGCGCGGGCGACGGCCACCGCGCGGTCCACGTCGGCGGGCTGGGCCTGGGCGGCGCGGCCGACGACGGATTCGTCGTGCGGGGACAGGATGTCGAGCAGCTGGGGATCGCTCGGCTCCGTCCAGGTGCCGCCGATGAAGAGCTTGTTGTATGTGATCACGTGTCTTCCTCCCGAGCCGGTCCCTGAAAGCTTCGGTCCGCAGCTCGAAGCTTCCCTGCTAACTGTCACATCACTGTAGCGCTTAATGGTGTAGTGAGCACATAAGCGTCGCGATAGTTAGGATGTTCCGCCCATGGCTGGCTATCCTGCGGGCGTGAGAGCCGACGCAGCGCGCAACTTGGAAGCAGTCATGACGACCGGTGCACGGATGCTGGCCGCCGATCCGGCCGTGAGCATCACCGCCATCGCTGCGGAGGCCGGCGTGGACCGGCGCACCGTCTACCGGAACTTCGCCTCGCGCGAGGAGTTGCTGGCGGCCATCTACGAGGCGCGCCTGACGGCCATCGAGCGGGCCACCGAGGACGCCCGGCTGCGCGAGGCCCCGGTCGCCGTCGCCCTGCACCGCTACGTCGAGGGCATCATCGGCGTCAACCGCACGTGGCCGGTCGATCTGAGCCGGATGCTGGCCGACGAGCCCGTCCGCCAACGGCGCGAGCGCTCGGTCCGTGAGCTCGCCGACTTCCTGCGCCGCGCCACGGACGAGGGCCTGCTCCGCTCCGGGCTGCCCGACGGCTGGGTGAGCGCGGTCCTGCCGCAGCTCATGAACATCGCCTCGCACCAACTGACCGGCCTCACCCCCGCGCAGGCCGCCGACACGGTGGTCGACACGCTCCTGAACGGGCTCGGTGCGGGCGCCACCGGGGCCGCCCCGCGGACCACTGCACCCCCGGCCCGGCCCACGGCCGGCTAGGCAAAGGCCGGCTGTTCGAGAGTATGCGGGCGGATGATCCGAGCGGTCGCCCTTTCTCCCGGAAAACACCGTGTCCCCCCACCCGGTCACAGGCAGGGGGACACTTCGTTCAGCAGGGGGTCAGATCACCTGGTGCATTCGGCGAGGCCGATGATGAGGCCGCCGAAGACTCCGCCCAGGACGGCTTCGGGCTGCCCGAGGGCAGCACCGAGGAGGCCGAAGGTGGCTCCCTCGCCCATCTTGTCCCCGATGCAGTTCATGCGGCCCCTCTTGTCGCCGGAGGCGGCGGGCTGCATCATGGCGGCCGTCTTCATCAGGGACTTCTTCGTGGCGGCCGGTGCGGCTGCTCCTGCTCTCACCGAGAAGACCGGCGGGCTCATGGTGCCCGTGACCGTGTCACCGGTGACGCCCTCGATGGTCTGGGTCACCGTGTTGCCGGAGACGGTCAGGCCCACCTTGTGGGTCGCGCCGTTGGTGTCCTTCATCGTGGTGGGGAGGATGGTGGCGACAGTGCCGTCGGTGTCGGTCGCGGTGACGGTGCCGTCGGACGACGTCACCTTGCTTCCCGCAGGAAGGCTGAAGGTCTTCGTCGTGGTCGTGGCGAAGGTCTGCGGCTTCACATCAGGGCTGGTCGTACTGCCACTGCTGCCGGACGGGTCGGTGCTGGTGTGGGCGACGTACATCGTGGAGCCCGCCGCCGAGTTGATGACGGGGACGGTCACGGTCGCGTCGGCGGTCCACGGCTGGTTGTCGGTGTCGAAGGTCCACGTGCCGGTGACCTTCTTGCCGACGGCCGCGAAGTCGACCCAGGCGTAGTTCTTCGAGGGGACGTCCACGGCGATGCCGTTGATCGTCGTCTCGTCGGAGGTGTACACCGTCGTCGCGGTCAGCTGGCTGGAGATCATCGCCTGGACCGGGACGGAGACACCGACGGAGGTCGACAGGCCCGCGGAGAACGCCTGCGACCATCCGGAGTGGTAAATGGTGGTGAAGACCTGCTTCATGGACGAAGCGGTGTCGTTGTACCAGACCGACGAGGCGGGCTGACGCGGCAGCACTTCGGGCTGCCCTTCGGACTTCTGCGTCCAGGAACAGGTGGAGGTCTTCCTGGAGCACAGGTCGGCGTAGTAGTCGAGGGCGAGCTTCCTCGCCTCGGCCGCCTTCGACGCGGGGACCGTCCACTCCTGACTCGCACTGCCGTTGCAGACGTTGGGCTGGGCGAGGATCCCCCACAGGTGGAGGCCGCCCCGGTTGTCCATGCACCACTCGGTGCCGCTGCCCTCGTCGCGGCGGACGATGCCGAACGTGTTGGGCTTGCCGTCGACGGGGCGGAAGTTCCACTGCTCGCCGTCCTTGCCACAGGACTGCTGAACGGCGGGCTGGGTGGCGTAAATGCACTTCCCGGAGGAGGTGCTGGCGACGTTGAACGTGCCGGGGGCACCGAGCTTGATCAGGCGCCAGTTCTTGTAGTTGGTGCCGTCGGGGGTGACGGAGATCTGGTTTCCGTCGTTGTTGCCCGTCGCGTTGAGGGTGCCGTCGGTGTTGGTAAACGTCCAGGCATCGGAGTCCGCGGCCTGCGCCATGGTGGTAGTGGCGATGACACCGGTGGTGAGCATGAACAAGGTGACTAACGGGGCCAATACGAGGCGTCTGAGGCGTCCGACGCCCTTGGGGTGTGTGTACATATCGACCTTTCGTGATGAACCTGTGAACATGACGGGCCTATGAATACCCCGGACGCGCCGTCCGACCCCTTTGACGGTGTGGTGTGAGATCAGCCACGGGGTGGTCGCAGTCCTCGTTTCACGAGTCTCTACCGGACCGATGAAATCGGAGTGAAAGCAAGGGCGTCATGACGTCGTCAGAAGGCTCTCCGCGGCCTCGCGCAGGGTCGCCCTGATGGCGCGGGGGTCGTCGAGATGACCGCCCACCATGGCTCCGTCCCGCAGGACGACCAGGGCCCGGGCCACTTGCTCGGGATCGGGATGACCGGCGTCGCGGGCCACGTCGCGCAGCACGCCGTGGAACCAGCGGCGATGCTCGGCGATGCGGACGCGGACCCGGTGTGCGGGGTCGGGGTACTCCGCGGCGGCGTTGAGGAAGGCGCAGCCGCGGAACCCCGGCCGGCAGAGGTTGTCGCCGATCATTTCCATGATGGCGAGCAGGGCGTCACGGCCCCGGTGGACGGCGAGAATGGCCGCCACGGCGTTCTCCACCCTCGCTCCACGGGCCTCCAAGTAGGCGACGACCAGCCCCTCCTTGCCGGAGAAGTGGCGGTAGAAGGTCGCCCTGGTGACCCCCGCCTCCGTGACCAGCTGCTCCACGCCCACGGCTTGGATGCCCTGCGCGTAGAACAGACGCTCTGCGGTGTCCAGCAGGCGTTCTCGGGGATGGCTTCTCTCGGTGGCTCCCGTGGTCATGGGCACAGCGTAGGGAAGGGACGGCCGGTGCCGTGCGGTCAGGGGCGGGACTTCGAGGGCACGTGCTCGTACGTCGTGACCAGAGGTTTCGTCGCGTCGACGACGTAGGTGGACAGCATCATCGTGGTCACCGTGCCGACGTTGCGGGCGTTGTGGATGGCGCCGGAAGGGATGAAGAAGGGGTCGCCGGTGCGCAGCCGCAGGACGTTGCCGTCGTCGAACACCATCAGCACGTCGCCGCGGACGATGTACCCGACCTCCACCCCGGGGTGGCTGTGCCGGCCGGATTCCCTGCCTCTGGGAATCTCCACCAGTGTCTGGACGGTGTCCCAGCCCTCGGCGGGGGAGGGGTGGCGCTGGAGCAGGGTCCGGGTGACTCCGGACGTCGGGTCCGTGGGGTCCGCGGCTCCTGTGGGAGTGGCGTGGCCTGCGGGGTGGTGGCGGTGAGTGTCCGTGGCCCCGTGGCCGGCTGTTGCTGCGGCCGCCGTTGTCGGGGCGAGAGCGGCCATGCCCAGGACGCCGGCGGTGGCTGCGCCTCCGTTACGGATCACAGTGCGGCGGTCGATCATCATCGGGCTCCGTTCGGGAGGTGTTCTCGGAAGGTCTTCGCGGAGCCCTTCCAGGAAGTCATCTCGGTAGGACTGCCAAGGGAGAACGATCGGTCTTTCTGCTTCCGCAGAGTGTCGTACCGCCGCGGGGGAGCGCAAGAGGACGACGCATCATTTCCGGACGATCCTGAAGGTCAAACGCCGCTGAGTTGCGCCGACTTGGCGTGCATCACCTGTTTGACCGGTGACGCATGCTGTGCCACAGTCGTCTGGCACGCCCACGGCGGCCGCCGGGATTCGCCGGGGCCGGCATGCGCGTGGGATCTCCTGCGAGGCGCAGATCGGTCGCAGGCCGGCACTTCGAGACGCGCGGAGGGTTCACATGATCAACAGGCGTACGTTCGGCAGGGCTCTCGGCGTGGGTGCCGGCGGCGCGGTCGCCGCAACACTGGCGGGGCCGACGGCACCGGCACAGGCCTCGGCCGTGACAGGGCAGCGTGCCGCTGCGACCGCAGCATCTACGGCCGCAGCGGCTCCGGGCTCCGCGCCTGAGCCCCGTCCCCGCGGGCGCACCGAGTTCCCCCCGCTGAAGAAGGTCAGAGCCGGTCTACTGGAGATCGGCTACGCCGAGGTGGGGCCGGCTCACGGAACGCCGGTGATCTGCCTGCACGGCTGGCCGTACGACATCCACAGCTTTGCCGATGTCGCGCCCCTGCTGGCGGCGGAGGGCTACCGAGTGATCGTTCCCTATCTGCGCGGCCACGGCACGACGCGCTTCGTCTCGCCCCGGACCTTCAGAAACGGCCAGCAGTCGGCCATCGCCCTCGACATCGTCGCCCTGATGGACGCGCTGGGGCTGGAGCAGGCGGTGCTCGCCGGCTTCGACTGGGGAGCCCGGACCGCCGGCATCATCGCGGCGCTGTGGCCCGAACGCTGCAAGGCCCTGGTGTCGGTGGGCGGTTACCTCACCGTCAACCTCGAGGCGAATCTCCAGCCGCTGGCCCCGGCGACCGAGCACGCCTGGTGGTACCAGTACTACTTCGCCACGGAGCGGGGCCGGATCGCCATGGAGGACAAGACCAAACGGCACGACCTGACGCGGCTGGTCTGGGACACCGTGTCCCCGACATGGGACTTCGACGACGCCACCTTCGAGCGCACGGCCGCCGCCTTCGAGAACCCTGACTACGCCGCCGTCGTCATTCACAACTACCGCTGGCGGCTGAGCCTCGCCGAGGGCGAACGGCGCTACGAGCCGTACGAGAAGCGGCTCGCCACCCGGCCGTTCATCGCCGCGCCGACCGTGACGCTCGACGCCGAGCACGACCCGTTCACCGTCCCGGGCGACGGGACCGCGTACCGGGACAGATTCACGGGCCCGTACGACCACCGCACCCTGAAGGGCATCGGCCACAACCTGCCGCAGGAGGCACCCGCGGCGTTCGCCCGCGCTGTCATCGACGCGACTCGGCTCTGATAGCTCATCAACTGCATTACTGAAGGAGCGGGAGAATGACGATGCAAGACAGCACCGCACAGGACAGCGGTTCGGCGATGCGCCGCGCGCGGTTCGGCGCGCTGCCGGAACGGATCGCCTACGAGGACATGGTCGAGACGAAGGAGGCCTCGCCGAGGGACCCGGCGCAAGACACCTGCAACCCCGAAGGGGCAGGAAACCTCCTCTCCTGCCTGGCATGGGACTTGGTGCTCTGATACGCGCCCTACCCTCACCGGGTGGGCCGAGGGACTTCGCGCCGGCAGCTTGTGGGCGTCGCCGTCACCCGTCAGGATGGTGACGTGAACATGGATCACGTCTTCGTGTGCGGCAATCCGGCGCTGGACTTCGCGGCCACGCTCCGGGCGCGCCGCACGGTGCGATTCGAGATGTTCGCGGCACCGGACCGCCTCGACGCTTGGTACGTGGAGTCCGGCATGGTCGACTCCGTATCGCCTGCCCGGCCGGCCGACGTGGCGCGGGCGACGACCCTGCGGGAGGCCGTCTACCAGCTGATCACGGCCCGGCGCCTCGGTGCGGACTTCGACGACGAGGCGCTGGCCACGGTCAACGACGCGGCCCGCCGGCCTCCCGCGGCACCGCAGCTGACGCACTCCGGCCGCTGGACTGCGGCAACGCAGCGAGAAGCGCTGTCCACCCTCGCCCGGCACGCCGTGGAACTGCTGAGCGGCCCGGACGTACCGCTGCTCAAGGAGTGCGGCAACCCCGAGTGCACCCGCGTGTACATCGACCGCTCGCGCGGCAGCCGACGCCAGTGGTGCGGCATGGAATCCTGCGGCAACAAGATCAAGGCCGCCGCGTACCGCGCCCGCAGGAAGACCGCGGTCGTCTCCGCGGGGTGACCGAGGGGCGCGAGGAACGCCGCACGTGCTCGTAGTGCGGAACCGGGACCGGAACCGGAAACCCAGAGTTCGGACCTCTAGTTCCCTCAAGGCCGGCCGTGGCCGGGCGCCGTGACACCGGGCGGCGGCCCGGCCTCCGCGGCCGCGGGGGAGGACCGGTCCTCGATCCGGTGCCGCTTGGCCAGCCGGGCGACGATCAGGCAGTAGAGCGGCGCGAAGACCACTTCGAGGGCGAGGGCCGGCCAGGGGGCGTCGGCCGCCGTCGAGTCGTCGGAGAGCTGACCGGCAGCCGCGGCCAGCCAGAAGGTGAGGACGTTGTTCGCCGTGTGGATCGCGATCACGGCCTCCAGCCCGCCCGTGCGGACCACCAGCCAGCCCCACCACAGCGCCGAGTAGAGAAGGAGCGCGAACCCGGACACCTGCCCCAGCCCGTGGGCCAGGGCGAAGAGCAGCGACCCGACGGCGACGCCGGGCCACGGCGATCGCAGGAAGCCGCCGCAGAACTGGGTCACCCAGCCCCGGAAGACGAACTCCTCGGCCGCCGCCTGGAAGGGCACGAGGAGGGCGATGACGGCGACGGCGAGGAGGAACGAGGGCCAGCCGGGGAAGGCGAACCCGTCCGGCACGGTGCCTTCTGCGGCCGCCTCCCACGCCACGAGCAGCCCCAGTTGCAGGGCCAGCAAGGGGAACGCCACGCCCGCGCACCGGCCCAGCCACCCCCAGCGCAGGCGTCCGCGCACCGAACCGACCGTTCCCGCGGGCCGCCGGCCGCACCGGCGCACCACCACGAAGACCGCCGGTATGCCGACCGCGAGGCTCGCGAGCCCCGCGGCCTGATCGGCCAAGGGGTTGGCGAACACACGGTCGCCGTCGTCCGCGGCGGCCTCCAGGCCCGCGGCGGACCCGACGGCCATGACGACCAGGAACGCCAGCACCGGACCCGCAACCGCGAGCAGGAGCATCAGGAAGAACTCCCCCACCCGGCCGAGCGCGCCCTGGCGTCCGTTGCGGGCCTGCTGGTGATAGCGCGACCCGGCGGGAGCGACGGACGGGCCGTCGCAGCGTTCCGCCCCGGGCCCCGGCACGGGGCCGGGGGCGGGTTCTCGCATGACCTCCGGTACCGGGTCCGGGCTGGGCGTGGCCATGGTCGTGTGTTCCTCCGCTTCGCATGGGGAAGACCGAGCCGGTGTGCCGGCCCGGCATCCTTCATTCTTCCGGACGCGGGGGAACGACCTCCGAGATGCCGAAGCTTGCCGAGCGGGGGTTGAAGATGGCGCCGGCGAAGCGCGCGCGGCTCGGTGCGGCCTGACCCGGCGCCAGGCGCGTGGGATCGCCCTTGCACTTCTTGCGGGTGTAGACGACGACCGGCTGCTTCGTCGCGTTGCGCGCGCCGCGCGCTTCCCGGCCGAGGTCGTAACACTTGTTGTCCGGCGGGTTCTGGATCGAGTACGTCCTGCCCTGGGGCCCCACCCAGGCGAACCTCCCGCTCGTGGCGATCGCGTCGCCCGTGCCGGCCACGGCGAGGGCGAGCCCGCCGAACGCGAGGGCCAACGGACGGAGAATGCGCATCGTGGTGTCCTTCGTGCGCACGGAAATACGGTGGAATGTGCTGCTACCAGGACCAGCGGTTCAGCCGATTCGAAGGAAACGGCCAAGTGCGGCTACGGGTGCGGGCGTAGGTGCGGGCGGGCGGGGAACGTGGTGCCGGCAGACCCTCGCCGCACGGCTGCCGTCCCGCGACCGGCTGTCTTCGCCGGGCGAGGCGTTCGTCTCCGCCTGCAGGGAGGCGAGGGTGAGACCGGTCATCCGGCCGTGCCGCACCACGCTGACGACCTGACCGAGCGTGAGCACCAGCAGCGCGACCTCGACCGCCGACTGCGCGAGCACGCCCCATCCGGCCTGGCCCGTCGCCAGGTGCGCCAGCTGAAGGATCAGCAGCCCGCGGCCGGTGGCCGCCGCGCCGGTGATGAGCCCTTCCTCCCGCCGGTGCCCGACCTCGCCCGCCAGGACGCGAAGGATCACCAACGCGAGGGCGAGGCAGAGGAGGTAGGAGCACACGAGCGCCGGCGTCGGCCGGGGCGTCGCGATCAGGATGACGCAGCCGCCGGCGGTCCAGCAACAGGCGCTGAAGAGGCAAGTCGCGCGTCGCCCGTGCCGGACCAGGAACGTCCGCTTGCCGAAGAGGGCGTCGCCGCGCACGTCGCGGAAGTCCTTGAGCAGGATCCGGCCGATGAAGCCCGTGTAGAGCCCGAGGAGCATCAGCAGGTCGCGCGGGTGGACGGCGGAGCGGGCCGCGGTGAGGGCGAGCAGGTACGGCAGCGCGACGTAGCAGGCCGGCAGTGCCAGGGCCGCTACGGCCCCCCGGTCGGCGAGACGGACCGGGCGCAGGGAGTAGCCGGCGCTCACCGCGAGGGCGGCGAGCATCAGCAGTCCGGGGCGGAGCCCGAGGACGAACGCCGAGCCGAGCGCGACGGCGGCGGACACCACGGCGGTGACGACGAGGTCCCGGCCGCCCGCGGCGGCGGTCACCAGGGGCCGGTTCCGGTCGCCGGGGAGGTTGACCCGGTCGATGGCCTGGTCGGACAGGTCGTTGACACAGACCGAGCAGAGCAGGAAGGCCATGACCGGTACGAGGCACTCGGCCAGCAGCAGGCGGTCCTCCGCGTGTCCGGCCTGGGCGAGGCCCAGCGCTACGTAGAGGGCGAAGAGCACGGCGACGGCGGGCCGGCTGAGCACGATCAGCACACGGACCCGGTCTGCCAACTGTCGGTACATCATCTTGCGCCCGCCCTCACTTGTTCGGAAATAACTGGAAGGAGCCGGTCATGAGCAGCACCATCACTCCGAGGACTCCCAGGCCGGCGAGTATCAGGGCGGCGGCCAGCACGCAGCCGACCATGGTGGCGATGGTCGCCAGGCACCCCGGCGTCTGCTCCCCGGTCGCGGGGCCGCGCAGTGCGGACCGGTACTCCGGGTCGGGCGGTGGCGGCGACGGATCCCGCATGGGCTCCCCTCCTCGATGGTTTGACGGGCCACCGGTCAGTGTCCACTCCGGCGTCGCCCCGGCACCTGAGTACGCGTACTCAGGTGCCGCCCGGGGAGCAGCCCCCTCGGCGGGCGTTCCGAAGGGGCTGCTGACTGGCGCGCGGGGGCGGTTCAAGGCGCGGGGGACACCTGGAGGTTGACGCCCGCCGTGGCCTTCGCGGCGGTCTCCATGGCCTCCGCCGGGGTCGCGCCCAGGGCGATGGCGTAGCCGACGCGGTCCTCCGAGCTGCGGAGTTCGGACAGGGCGGAGCCGGGCATGCGGTCGAAGTTCCAGCGCAGGTCGCCGTCGACGGGAGTGAGGGCAAGGCCCGTGAGGGTGCCCGGCGTGGGCGGCGGTGCCACGCAGCTGATCGCCGCCGCCGGTGCGGCCGGGGCCGGGGACCGCACGGAGGCCGTGCCCAGCAGGGCCGCTATCGCGTGCTCGTACTGGTCCTGTCCCGTGGCCAGTTCGACGAGCTCCGGGATGCAGTCCCCGCCGACCCGGGCGTGCGTCTCGATGACGACGGGGCTGCCCGTCGTCTGCTTCGCGGTGATCGCCAGTACCGTGTGCCGGCCGGCCGAGCTGACCGCTTCCACGCTGAACTCGGGCCTGGCCGCCGATGGCTGCTGCTGCCCTTTGTGCTTTGTCCTCACGCCCGGGCAGGCCGGTGACGCACCTGCTTTCGAGCACGTCATGGCCAAGGTCCGGGTGCCACGGCCCGTCGGAAGGCCCCGGACGAGGCCGGATGTGGTCCCGGCCGACAAGGCCTATTCGTCCCGCGCGATCCGGGGACACTTGCGACGCCGCGGGATCCGGGCAGTGATCCCGGTCCCTGCCGACCAGCAGGCCCACCGCAAACGACGCGGCGGCCACGGCGGCCGGCCACCTGCCTTCGACCGCGACGCCTACAAGCAACGCAACACCGTCGAACGCTGCATCAACCGACTCAAACAGTGGCGGGGCATCGCCACCCGCTACGAAAAGACCGCCACCGTCTACCTCGCCGGACTCCACCTCGCAGACATCTTCCCCTGGTCAGCACGCTGATCCGAAAGAAGCGGCCTAGTCGATGATCTGGTTGAAGAACAGGACGGCCGGGGCAATCACCCCGCCGCCGATGCTCACCGCGACGGGCCACGCGTTGCCGGCCAGCGCCGCGAGAACCGTGGCACCAATACCGGCCAGGGATGCCAGCAGGAAGACGATGGCGGCGCGCTGAGTGAGGAGCGGCCCGTCCTGGCCGGGCCGCCGACGGCTGGGTTGTGCCACCTCGGTGCACCTCACCCGACGCCGTGTACGGGCTCGTGCGCCCGTTCTCGCCGAAGCTCGCCCTGGCCGTCGTGGCAGTCATGGCCCTCCTGGCCGTTGTAGCCCGCCTGGCCATCCTGGCTACCCCGGTCCGGCACGGGCACGGGCACGTCCCACGGGTCCTGGGCGGGACGCAGGAGTGCGAAGGCGACACGGCCGTCAGCGCTCGTGCGGACCCCGTGTACGGCGGGCTCGGGCAGGCTGTTGTAGTGGAAGGGCGTCGAGAAGTAGTAGGCCCCGGTGTCGGGGACGGCGATGATGTCGCCGGGTTCCAGCAGCGGCAATGCGCGGTCGCGCGCGAGCAGGTCGCCGGCGAAGCAGGCAGGACCTGCGATGTCCTGGGGGACCGCCCCGCCCCGCTTGGCCGTGCCGCCACCGTCGTACGCCTCGATCCGCAGTGGCCAGGCGCCGGGATCGAACACGGTCCGGGTGGCCACCTGCACACCGGCGTGGGTGACCGCGATGGCCCGGCCGCCCGTGCTCTTCGTGTACTCGACGTAAGCGGCGATGAAGCCGTTCTTGGCGAGGACGGAACGCCCGAACTCGGTGACGATCTCGTACCCGCCGGAGAACAGTGAGGGCGCGTGCGCGCGCAGCTGTCCGACGTATGTGTCGAAGGCCGGTGCGGTCCGGTCGTCGGTGAAGTTGACGGGTAGTCCGCCGCCGATGTCGATGCCGGTGACCTGGCGCCGTCGGACGGCGGCGTTGACCTCGTCGGCGAACGCCACGGCCTGCGCGACCCCGCGCGCCATGAGGTCGAGCGGGCAGCCCTGGGAACCGGCGTGCGTGTGCACCCGGGTGAGCCACGGCCGTGCACGGTAGGCGCGCAGCAATTCCCGTCGGCTGCCCGGGTCGTTCAGCGGGACACCGAACTTGGAGGTGCTGGTGGCCGTGCTCATCGCGGCGATGGCGCCGCCACCGAGCTGGGGGTTGACCCGTACACCGATCCTGCTCACCGGGATGCGGCCGTCGAGCGCCCGGTCGATCCTGGCGAGTTCCTGGTAGTTGTCCGCGTTGATGCTCACACCCAGGTCCAGGGCGTAACGGAGTTCGGCCTCGGTCTTGGCCGGGGAGTCGAAGACGATCCGGTCCGGCGCGAAGCCGGCGGCCAGTGCGCGGGCCAGCTCGCCCGCGGTGGCGACTTCGCACCCCATGCCGAGCCGCCGCAGCTCCGCGAGCACCGGCACCAGGCTGTTCGCCTTGGCGGCGAACGCGTGCAGCACGCGCGGCGAGGAGGTCGAGGAGGGGGAGGAGGACGAGGAGGGCGAGTAGGACGTGGGGAGAAAGGCGCGGTGCAGGGACGCGACCGTCGCGGCTACGCCGTCCAGATCCACGAAGGCAGCCAGCAGGGACCGTTCGCGGTCCAGCAGTCCCTGCCGCACCGCCTCCCGCAGGATCCGCTCGCGCCGCTGGGCGGCGGGGGTCAGTCCGGTCATGGTGAGCCTTCCGGTGCTCTGCGCAGCCCCCGGGACCGTCCCGGGGCGGAGTACCAGGCTGCTGTCGGCACGCGGAGGACGTCTTCGGCGAGTCGTCAAAGCCGCAGGGCCGCCCCACGGCGGACAGGCGCAAGCAACCGCCCGCCGGCCGGCTCGTTGTGCGACCCGACGAAGAAGCGGCCTCACGACGGTGGCGGCGCACAAAACAACGGTGGCAGCGAACGAACAGTGGACGAGGGACCGTCGTCGAGGGCACTCAGCGCGCGCCGTCGCCCGGGCCGCTCAGGCGTAACTGCAACTGTGCCAGCAGCCTGGCATCGGGGCTCTCCAGGTCCAGCCCCGAGACCTGGGTGATGCGCCGCAGCCGGTAGCGCAGGCTGTTGGAGTGGACGCCCAGCGCGCGGGAGGCGGCGGACACGTCGCCGAAGTGGTCGAGGTAGGCGCGCAGGGTCTCCACCAGGCAACTGCCGCTGTGTTCCGCGTCGAACGCCCTCAGCCGGGCCACCGAGGTCTGCGGCGGCAGCGCCACCCCGCGCAGGGCATCGACGACGTGCAGGACGCCGACCGTGTCGGCGACGTCACCGGTCCTGGCCACGGTTCGCGACCCCGCGGCCTCGGTGAGCGCCCTGAGGGCGAGCTCGGCAGACCTGCGCGACTCGGGCGCCCCCGCCAGCCCGGGGGCCACGTCGCCCAGACCGACCCTCAGGGGCCTGCGCAGGGTGGCCGACAGCTGGTTCGCCAGCGATTCCCCCAGCCGCGTCACCTGGCTCTCGGCCCGGCCGGGGTCGCGGTCCAGCGCGCTCAGCAGCACCAGGATCCTGCCGCCCGCCGGGACGACCACCGTGCGGTGACCGTAGGCGGCACAGTGCAGGGCCAGCAGCCTGTGGAGCCCTGACGGGCTGTCATCCCCCTGAGCCGCGGCCCCGGTGCCGACCGCCAGGACGGCACACGGCTCCCTCGGCGGCAGCGAGGCCCTCTCCGCGAGCACCTCGACGGATCCGCGGTCCTCCAGCAGCGCGCGAGCCGCGTCCTCGACGAGGCGATCGTCCGAACTGTGGGTACGGTGGTGCAGCAGGTGGGCGGCGGCGGTACGGGCCGCCGCACGAAGGGCCTCGGAGGCGTCGGGCGCCAGCGGCCGGCCGGCCACCGCGGCCACCCAGATCGACCCGAGCGCCTCCCCGCCCGCCCGGACGGCGCCCACCAGACGCTCCGGATCCTGCCCGTGCGCGGGCCGGTGCAGTACCTCGTCCCCGGCCCACAGGGCCTGGAAGAACCCCGCCTCGCGCATGGCGGCCACCCGCCACGGCGGGACACGGCGGCCGAGGATGGTCAGCCGGCGGTTCTCGTCCACGTTCTCCTCGGTCGAGGAGTAGGCGAGCACCCGGGACTCCGTGTCCTCGATGGTCACCGCGCCGCCCACCAGGGCCGCCACGGCGTCGGCCAGCGAGTTGAGGTCCCCCAGGGGCGGCCCGCCCAGCCCGGCCACGGGCGGCACGCCCGCCGACGCCAGCCCCGCCCGCAGCACGCCCACCAGATGCGCCCAGGTGCACCACGCGGTACGGAAGAGCAGCGCCGTACCGCCCTCCTCGGCGGCCGCCTGAAGCGCTCCCACGGCAGACTCGGGCCGGCCCGGCCCGAACACCACACCTGCCGCACCCGACTCACCCGCCCGGCGCACGATGTCGACGCCCTGGGGCGAGCGCGGATCGACGCCTACGGCGAGCAGCAGCTCTCGCGGTCTGATCACGGGCTCAAGGAGGTCCAGCACGTTCACCCCGGTGACCGTGATCCCCAGCCCCTCGGGCGCCGAGTGCAACTCCACGGCACCCACGCCCACGACGGACAGCAGCCGCTCCAGCGTCACCCGCGTCTCACCGGCCGCCTCCCAGCCGGCCGAGCCTCCCAGATCCGTCACGCCGGCCCCCGTCTCGCGCGCCCCTGCCCTACGAGCCTCGGCATCCGCCGCGGCCGCGTCGCAGCCTCCGCCGCAGCCCTTCCCGTGGCTCTCCCCATATTGCCCGGAAGAAAGACCGCCGACCGGGTTCCCGGCCGACGGTCTGAGGATCTTACGGAGCGGGGCGGTAGATACCCGCCCCGAGGACGGCTGTCCGCTACTTGAACAGACGGTCACCGCTGTTGGCCATGCGATGCGTGGAGCCGTGGCGGCCCACCCAGTCGCGAATGAGCTTGATGGAGTTGGCGCACTGCCAGCTGTCGTCGTATTCGCGGACTCCGGTGAAGGCGCCGTAACCGGCGATGATGCCGTCCACACGCGCGTCACCCAGCAGTTTGTCGACGTACCACGGGTCGTTGTAGGTGGCCGTCCAGGACAGCGTGGCCGCGAGCCGGCCGGCGGCACGGTCCGCGGCACCCTTCTTCAGTTCGGCGCACGTGCTGCGGCCGGCTTCCGTGCAGTTGCCGAACCCCTTGGAGATATCGGTGTCGCCGTAGTCCATCACCCGGCGACCGGCCGGGAACCCGGAACCGGACCGGTTGAAGGCGCCCACCACCTGATCGCGGGTCCCGGTCGTCGTAATGCCCTCAAGCTTGCCGAGCTTGCCCTCAAGGCTCTTCCAGCCCCTGCCGCCGACGTCCGGGGTGTTACCACCGTGGTACTCGTAGAAGCCGTAGAGCACCTGGATCCCGGCAGCCGTCAGCCGCTGCGCCTTGTCGCGCAGCCCGGCGACGCTGCACGCACGGTTCGGGGCTTCTCCGCAGTAGTTCGGGTCCTTGATGTCCAGCCAGACCAGGCTCAGCCGGCGCCCTGCTTTGGCGTTGGAGACAATGCGGTCGATCATGCTGTCGAAGCTGGGGCCCCGCCGGTTGTCACCGGCCGAAGAACAGTCGTGATAAGCGCGCCATTCGTTCGGATTCCACCAGGCGCAGACGTCGATCTCGATGCCGTTGGCGCCGTGCTTGAGCGCGGCGTCCACGCCGTCCAGGGTGTCGACCCGGTGCGCGATCGCGTAGATCGCGTGACGCTGATCGGCTGCCGACGCCGGAGTCGTCCCGGACACGGTGGCACCGGCGATCCCGCACAGTGCCGCCAGCAGCGCCAGTACCGACCTCGGGCCGGCCCCATGCCGAAGATGAGTGATCAAGAAAGGTACTCCTTTATGTCGGTGTCCTTAAATCGGTGTCCTTTGGGTACTTCGGTGCCCTTTGGTGCCCTTAAAACAGACAGCTGCCCAGCGCCGCCACTCTGCCCGCCCACCGGCTCGGTGGGTGCGGCGCCTGGACGCTCCGAGATTGCGGGGTGGACTGCCCCAGCCGCAAGGAAATCGCAGGAGTCCGGGACGCTGGAACAGGAAAACGGACGATGACCAGGAGAGACGTGAGCCGCCTGGAACGCGGGACTGGAACGCGGGACTGGAATGCGGGAATGGGACGCGGGAACGAAACGCGCCGGCCCGCCATCGGGTGTCAGGGCATTGCCCGCCGGGCCGCCTCGTGATGGGCGCAGCCTAGGCTGCGCCCATGGACATAGCACTGATTTTCCTCTTCCCGCTCGTGGGGTTCCTGGCCTGGAGCATCGAGAGCCGCATCCAGAGGGTCAGCCGCAAGGTCGCGCGACTCGAGCACAAGATCGACCTGATCCTTGAGCAGTTGGGCATCCACGAGGACACGCCGGAGCTGGCCCGCATTGCCGGCCTCGCACGCGACGGGCAGAAGATCCAGGCGATCAAGGCCTATCGCGAACTCACCGGCGACGGCCTGGCGGAGGCCAAAGCCGCCGTCGAGAAGCTGGCCGCACGTCCCTGACAGAGCACCCGGGGCTGCGCCGGAGAGAGCCGTCGGTCGTATCGGCCGCCGTCGGCGGATGGATAAACGAGCTTCGTCAATGGGTTGTTGAACGGGGTGCCCCACAGTTTCCGGCATCGCGGGAAAGAACCCGCGGAACCGCAAACGAAAGAGGTTCCTCATGCGTCGCATCACTCCCCGTCTGATGGCGGCGGCCACCGTGGCCGCGATCGGGCTCGGCGCCCTCGCCACCGGTACCGCTTCGGCCGCCCCTTCCACCCCCTCCGCCGCCTTCGCAGCCCGCAGCACCCACGTCAAGTTCCACAACGGGACCGGCTGCCAGCTGAACCGGCAGAGCTACGGCCTCGACCACGGCATCTGGACCCAGGGGCAGGAGCCGAATGCCACTGTGTACAACAAGGGGGACGACTACTGGCAGTCGGAGAGCAACGGGTTCATGACCGGGACCGAGGGTTCCGTCACCTACCGGACGTCCAACTGCGAGGAGGGCTGGAGGAACGACCGGACCATCCGCTTCCACTGGAACAACCCCTATGCCGGCAGCAACGGCTACGACACGAACGGCACGGACAGCGCCTTCCGTAACGTCATCGAGGGCGGTGGCGGCGACAACGCCCTGGTCCTGTGGGGCGAGTACAAGAACTGACCCTCACGCGAGGGCTGTCAGCAGCCTTCGGGTCTGCTCGGCGTCGGCCATGGCGCCGCGCCGGTCGAAGAGGGCGAGAGCGGTCTCCAGGCAGGCTTTCGCCCTTGCGTCCTGTCCCTGACGGCACAGGCTGCGCCCGAGCGCCCTGAGCAGCGCGCCCTCGAGCATGCCGCTGGTCCGCCGGGCCAGCGGCAGGAACTCCTCGGCTGTTCCCGCCGCGAGGGCGTAGTGCTCCGCTTCCGCGTGGACTTCGGCCATCAGGGTGCCCGTGGCCGCCTCGAAGGCGGTCACGCCGAGGGCGCGGAAGAGGACCAGTGCCTCCCGAGCCCGGTCCAGCGCGGCGTTCCCCTCCCCGCACAGGCGCAGGACCCGGGCCAGGTAGTACAGCCCGATGGCCTTCGACACCGACTCCCGGCCGCCGACGAGCAGCGCACCCCGCTCGGCCGCGGCCCGGGCCTCGGTAAGCCTGCCCTGGCGGGCGTAGTTGAAGGCCAGCTCACCCAGAGCGGTGCCTTCCGCGATCTCCGCACCGAGCTTGCGGAAGAGCCGCACCGAGGCCTCGCCGTGGCCGACCGCCTCGTCGAAGCGGCCGTGGACGCGGGCGTTCGCGCACAACGTCAGGTGCGCCGACGCCCGCAGCCGCGCGGAACCCCCGGCGCACAGCTCCAGCGCACGGACGAGGTCGCGCTCGGCCTCGGCGTAGGAATTCGCGTGCCACAAGGCGTTGCCCCGTACGTACCGGGCCAGGGCCTCCACGTCCGGGCGGCCGCGGCGGGCGGCCGCACAGGCGACCCGCTCGGCCCGTTCGGCCACGGCGGACACATGGGCGATCCCCGGCAGTACGGTGTTCAGCTTGTCCATGAGGTCGGCCGCCTGCGTCAGCGACAGGCCCTCGTCGTCGCAGGCACGGTCGACCAGCGCGCGCTGCACAGGAAGTTCCTCCCGCATCCAGTCGGTGGCGTCCTGGGCGGTGCCGAACACCAGGCCCGCCGATGCCGTCGGTACGTCGATGAGGGAACGCTCGGACGGCTCCACCGAGTGCGCCACCGCATCGGCGTTGCGAGCGGTGGCCACACAGAAGTCCAAGAGCCCCGCGAAGGCCCGGGTCGTCGCCCTGGCGCTGTCCTCGCGGGCACTCCTGGCACGCGCAAACGCACGGACCAGGTCGTGGAAGTGGTACCGGCCCGGCCGGCGGGACTCCAGGAGACTCAGGTCGACGAGCGACTCGAGCAGTTCTTCGGTGTCCGAGGTGTCCTCCGGGCAGCACGCGTCCCGGCCCAGCAGCGCCGCCGCGCACGACGGCCCGAAGTCCGGCACGTCCAGGACCGCCAGCAGCCTGAAGGCCCGCGACCGCTCGCCGGTGAGCTTGGAGTACGACAGGTCGAACACGGCCTCCACCGCCGTGTCCCCGCTGCGCAGCTCCTCCAGGCGCGTCCGTTCGTCCCTGAGCAGACGGACCATGTCCGCCAGGGGCCGGCCGGGCTCCGCGGCCAGCCGGGACGCGGCGATCCGCAGCGCCAGGGGCAGCGCCCCGCAGGCCTCCGACAGCTCCGCCGCCGCCCGCGGCTCGGCGTCGACGCGGCGGGCACCGATGATCCGCCGCAGCAGCGCCAGCGCTTCCCCGGGCAGCATGACGCCGAGCCGCATGTGCCGCGCGCCCTCCAGCCCGGACAACCAGGCCCGGCTGGTCACCAGCACGGCGCAGCCCGGCGCGCCCGGGATCAGCGGGCGCACCTGCTCGCCCGACGCCGCATTGTCGAGCAGCAGGAGCACCCGCCGTTCCGCCAGCGACGAGCGGAACAGCGCGACGCGTTCGGCCATACCGTCCGGGACATCGCTCGCGGCGGTCCCCAGCTCCCGCAGGAACGTGCCGAGCACGGACCGAGGGTCGGCCGGCTCCCGGTCGGCGCCGCGCAGGTCCGCGTACAGCTGGCCGTCCGGGTACCGGTTGCGGAGCCCGCGCGCAGTGTGCACCGCGAGCGTGGTCTTGCCGACGCCGGCCATGCCGTTGACCGCCGAGACCACGACGGCGACCGCGTCACCGTCCAGGTCCAGCATTCCGGTGAGCGTCCCGACCTGCTCCCGGCGCCCGGTGAAGTCGTCGATGTCGCGCGGCAGCGAGGCCGGACGCGGCCCCGCAGCCCGGATGCCGTGGGCCGGTCCGGGAAGCCTGAGAGACGGATCCGAGCACAGGATCCGCCGTTGCAGCTCCCGTAATGCCTCTCCCGGCCGTACCGTTCCCAGGAACCGCCTGGTGTCCTCGAAGACCCCCAGCGCCTCGGCCTGGCGGCCCGACCGGTACAGCGCCAGCATCTGCACCCCGCGCAACCGCTCGCTCCCGGGGTACTCCACCACCAGGGCACCGGCCTCCGCGGCCAGCCCGGGCCGGTCCCCGAGCTCGGCGTCGAGCTCCAGACGGGTCTCCAGCAACGCCTGCCGGACTGCGCACAGCCGGGTGCGCAACGCCCTGGCCGCCGGCCCGTGCAGACCCGCCAGCGGCTCGGCGGCCCACAGCGCGAGGGCCTCCTCGATGACCTCGCGGGCGCGGCCCGCCCCCTCGGCGGACCGCACCTCCTCGGCCCCGGCCACGGCACCCTCGAACGCCCAGGCGTCCACGGCGCTTCCGGCGACCCGCAGCGCATAGCCGTCGCCGACCGTCTCCAGCGCCGACGCGCCGCTTCCGCCGAGGGCCCGGCGCAGCCGCCAGACATGAGTACGAATCGCATGCTCCGGTCTGGCAGGACGGTCACCCTCGTCCCACACCCCCTCGACGAGCAGCGGCATCGCCACCGTCCGTCCGGCGGCGGCGAGCAGGACCGCGAACACTTCCCGCTGCTGCGGTCTGCCCAGGGCCAGCTCGGCGCCACCGCTCCAGCCCCGCACCGGGCCCAGGAGGGAGAACCGGAGCTCCGGCGTCACCGACTCGACCAGACCTGAATGATGTACGGGGCCTCGCTGAAGACCCTCAGCGTGCCGTCGGGAAACAGGCCGAGCTTCATCACCGGGTAGTTCGTACCCAGCTCGTTCTGGGCGGTGTGGCTGTTCCAGCACACGCGGTTGTCCCGGCCGTACACCACGAAGTTGCCGTCGGACTGCATCACGGCGCGGTCACCGCAACGCGCCGTGTCGGTGTGCCAGACCGGCGTCCGGTGCGCCCAGTTGTCGCCGGTGGTGTAGACGACGAGGTTGCCGTCGTCCTGCAAGGTGAGCTGGGCGTTGCCGTTCCTGAGGTCCGATCCCTTGGTGAGGGTCTCGTTGTTCCAGATGACGCCCTGGGCGTCGTTCCGGTCCGCTGAGGCCGTCCCGGCGGTCGCCATCACACCGGCGGCGGCGACCATCGTGGTCGCGGCGACGGCGGCGAGACGGCGGGAGAGTCTGCGGCGCATGGCTGGTCCTTCGGTCGTGGGGTGAGTGGACGAGAACACCTCACGACTCTCGCGGCAGCCGATACACGTTCGATTGATGAGGGCTAAACGACCCTTACATCGGTGATGCTGACGTGGCTCCTGCCTTCACGGGACGGGCGGGGCAGGGGCGGGGGAGTGGGCGGCGCCAGGCCCTGTCCCCGCCCCCATGGTTGTCCTGCGCGGCACTGTCTGATCGGATCTGCTGATCAGCCGGCGGCGTCGGTGTCTTCGAAGTAGCTGTCGAGTACGGTGTCCAGCTCCGTTACCCACTGCTTGAGCAGTTTCCGGCTGGAGGCCTGGATATGGACGTCGTAACTGCGCCGGTTGGTGGTGTAGACCCTGACGGTGAGCCGGCGGGCGAACCGCGGGGTGTCCGTCTCCACCGCGCCGATCTCCGGCCAGTCGAACTCGGCCGTCTCGTCGTCCAGCCGGAACGTGACGCCGGTGCTGTCGACGGTGATCGAGCTGCGCGGATCGGATGCCTCGAAGACCGGCCCGTCGACCACCGGTCGCGGTTCCTCAGCAGCGACAGCGGTCTCCGCTTCCGCTTCCGTCTCCGCTTCCACCTCCGTTTCCGTGCTCGGTTCTGAAGCAGCGACGGCATCCGGTACGACGTCCACCGGCCCCGTCGCCGGCTCCCCGGCCTCGGCAGGGCGTGGCGGGGTGAGACCGGGGACGAACGCCGGATCGATTCCGGCGGCGTGCACGAGCGGGCTGTTCTGGCCTGGGCGGTTTTCCACGGCGGGCAGTATGGCCGATAGACCTGCACAAGCGATAGCCGGGCCCACTTCCGGGCGCCGCCACATGGCCGCTTCCAGCCTCGGGCTCTCCGAACGGCCTGGTGCGGCGAGACCGGTTGAAGACCCGCAGTTCCTTCATCCACGCTCGCTGCCGAGGCCTTCCGCGGCGCCCTCGCCCGATCGCCTCGTCCGCCGGGGCGGGTGGCGGTCAGGACGCGAGGGGCGCCCGACTCCGCTGGGCGTGTGACCTGCCAGGCCGCTACTGGCCGGGGGGAGTGAACAGGGCCCGGAGGGTTCGGGTGGCTGTTTCGCGAAGCCAGGCGTGGGCGGGGTCGTTGTCGTAGCGCTGGTGCCAGAACAGGTAGAGGGGTACTTCGGGCAGGTCGAGTGGCAGCGGCAGAGTGGTCAGGCCGAGCTGGTGGCGGGCGGAGCGGGTGGCCGCGTCGGGGAGAGTGACCACGAGGTCGGTGTCACTGGCGAGTTGCAGCGCGGTGGCCGTGGTGGGGGCGGAGGCGATCACGCGGCGCTCGTGGCCGAGTGCGGTCAGGGCGTCGTCGATCCGGTTGTGGAGACGTCCGCGTCGGGAGACGGTGAGGTGATCGGCCGCGGCGTACCTCTCGGCGGTCACGGGCTGTTCGGTGAGGGAGTGGCCCGGGCGGACGGCGAGGACGAGCCGGTCGCGGCCTATGAGGCGGTGGCGGATGTCGGGCAGGGATGCCGGGCCGGCACTGGAGGCGAGGTCGACCTCGCCGCGGCGCAGCTCGGGGGTGTCGTCGCCGGGCTCGGCGGTCAGACGCAGTTGCACCCCGGGAGCCTGGCGGTGCACTGCGGCGATCAGGGCGGTCCCGCAGGCGGTGGTGAGAGCGTCGTGCCAGCGGACGGTGAACACCCGTTCCAGCGTTGTTAGATCGAGTTCCGTCTGAGCGGACAGCAGCTGGTGGGCCTGCTGCACCAGGGTGTGGACCTGGGTGCGCATGGCCAGGGCACGGGTGGTGGGAGTCATGTGGCGTCCGGTGCGGACCAGGATCTGGTCGCCGGTGGCTTTGCGGATACGGCCCAGGGAGCGGCTCATCGCCGGTGCGGTGACATGGAGGCGGGCTGCGGCCCCGGCCACGCTGCCCTCTTCCAGCAGGGCGTCCAGAGCGGTGAGCAGATTCAAATCCAGTTGCATGTCAGTAACTGTACGAGTGTTAACCATGCACTTGTTGATAACGATTGCGGCTCCTAGCTTTGAGGTGCGGGGCCGGGGGAAGCACCCACAGTCGCCCCGCTTCTGCCGAATCCAGGGAGTGCACCATGACCACAGCCATGCCTTTCGGCCTCGACGCCACGCTCCTGTCCGCGGTGACCGCTGTGGTGGAGGACGGCGGAGTCACCCTGCGGGAGCGCTACACGACGCATGCCCGGGGCGTGAGCCTGGAAGAGGTCGTCGGCGAGATCCACGCGAATGACGACGCGGTCCTCGCCGTGATGCGTGAGCCGCTGCTGCGGGCGAGGCCGGGGTCGCAGTGGGCGGAGGACGAGCTGGCCGGCGGGGCGCTTCCGCCGGGCGAGTGGTGGGTCGCCGACCCGGCCGAGGGCAATATCAACCACGTGCACGGCATGCCGGACTGGGCCGTCACCGCCACCCTGGTGCGTGACAACCAGCCGGTCCTCACGGTCGTTCACCTCCCGCTCACCGGCGATACCTACACCGCCACCGCCGGCGGTGGTGCCCACCTCAACGGCCGTACCCTGACCGTGTCGGCCAAGAATGACCTGGGTGCTGCACTGATCGGTACCGGCCAGGCCCGGCCCGGCGAGAGCACCGACACCTTCCGCCGCATCGGCGCATCGGTCACCGCCATGCTCACCGCCGGTCTTGTCGTGCGCGTGTCCGTCCCGGCCACGCTGCAGCTCATCCATGTCGCCGCCGGACGCATCGACGCCTTCTGGCAGTTCTCCGATGTCCGCTCCGGCCTCGTCGCCGGCGCCCTGCTGGTCACCGAGGCCGGAGGCACCGTCACCGACCTGGACGGCAAGCCCTGGAACACGGCCAGCCGCGATTTCCTGGCCGCCGCCCCCCGCATCCACACCGCCGCGCTCGACGTCCTGTCCTCGATCTGACCGCCCCGCCCGAACGATCCTGACCCTCCCCCAGACCGCAAGGAGCACCCCTTATGACCGACATCGGTATCCTCGGCGCCGGCCGCGTCGGCACCAACCTCGCCCGCGCCCTCGCCGCGGCGGGACACCACGTCACCCTCGGCCGCCGTGAGAACGGCGACGAGACTGGTACCCCGCCCGCGGACGGCACCGCCATCCGCTATGCCGATCACTCCACCACCGCCCGCACCGCGGACATCGTGATCAACGCCACCCCCGGTGACAGCTCGCTGAGCCGGCTCACCGCCCTGCGGGCCGAACTCGCCGGCAAGATCATCATCGATGTCTCCAACGCCACCCACGACGCCGACGACGGACTGCCCGGCGACCTGTGCTACTCGGGCAGCAGCCTCGCCGAACAGCTCCAGACCGCTCTGCCCGACACCCACGTCGTCAAGACCCTCAACACCATGCTGTTCATGGTCATGACCGCCCCCGAGGCACTGACCACCCCGCCCACGGCCTACCTCTCCGGAAACGACGAGCAGGCCAAGAAGACCGTCACCAGCCTGCTCGGCGACCTGGGCTGGGAGACCGACCGGATCGAAGACCTCGGCGGCATCACCACCGCCCGCGCGACAGAGGCCATGATCCTCGTCGTCCCCCATATCCTGCGCCGCCACGGCTTCACCCCCTTCGCCGTCTCCCTCGCCCGCTGACCCCGCCCCGCCAAGGGCAGGTGCCCCGGCCTGACAGTAGGCCTTCACTGGAGTGCGTAGCCGTGGACTTGCACGGACGGTGGTTGCGCTCGTGGGCGATGGTCTCCAGAACGTCCCGGCCGCGGGCGAGTCGACCGCGACGCCGGCGACGGTGACGGTGGAGGAGAAGGCCGAAGCCATCCGGGACCTCGCGGCCGCTGAGACGCTGGCGGCCTTGGCGGCCTGCACCACCCGCCTCGCCCCCACCTGACCAGACCCGAAAATGTGTGCATCGGTGCGGCGGGTTTATGCCAACCGTCGTGGCCAGGTAGGCCAGGGCCCCAGTACGAGCTGGCAATGTCCCTCGCACTCACGGCCGCCGACGATCCCGGACTGCACCTCGGCGGCGGGCGGTACAGCGTGGACTGCTGATCCAGGGCGCGCACACCTCAGGGACCTCCTCAATCTGAGGGGCTGAGGAGCCGGTCGCCAACGGGCGCCAGGCCGGCCGTGCCACCGCGACGAGGCCGGGAGCAAGAGCACTGTCCTGGTTTCCTGAGTACGGCAGGCAGCCGATCATGAGTACACGGACGGATACGGCAGATCAGCCGCACGAAGTGAGATGGTCACCATGGACACCACCCCTGCTTCCTGCGACGTCACGACTCGCCAGTACGACGCACAGCCGGCCTACGCCGTGCTGGGCGGAAGACTGGCCATCACCGGGTTGATCCTGTTCTTGCCCGCTCTCGTGCTGCTGGGGCTGGCCGATCTCACCAAGCAGGTCTCCCACGACCACTGCGCCTATCAGGGGTGCACGAAGCCCTTGATGGAGGCCATTCACCTGTCCTGGCGTGTGATGTGGCTGGCCGGTGCCACGGGAGTGGTCGCCGTACTCCTTCCCCGGCGCGCCGCCGCCCTCCGCTTCGGCGTGGCCTGCCTGCACATTGCGCTGCTGACGGTCCCGTTCTTCATACTCATCGGGGTGTGACCGCGGCACGGCGCCGCGTGCGCCGTCCGGGCATCCAGGCCGCCTCGATGGCGACGGTGATGGACTTGCGGACGTGCGCGCCGCCCGTTCCGAGTCGGCTGCCGACCCCGTACGAAGCAACTCGTCGAGGACCTGAACCTGCTCGGCGTGGGCTCCGCCGAGGGACGGTTGCGGGCGCTGACCCGTCGCTGTGGACCGGCCCCCGGTGGCCACGACCCGAACCCTGTACCTGATCACCGCATGGCCCCGCCCGCATGGCGCATCCACCGCACCGAAGGCACCGGCCTCGGCCTGCCGATCGTTGCGCTGTCGCACTGTTGCACTGGAACGACGCCCAGGGCCGGGATCCGGCCACGCCCGGCAGCGTCGAGACGCTGCGCGCAGCAGGCGTCACCCTGTTCATCCCTCAACGCCCCAGCAGGGCGGCGACCTCAACGCCTAGCCAGGGGGCTGGAGCTATCGACGCGCTGCTGTCCTGAATCGCCCGCACGCATGAGCGGACAGTGTTCCGATCGCCTCTCGGCGCGCCACGACTGGGAGGCAGTGTCCGTTGGTGTCGCACCTCCTGCGGCGTCCGGCGGTCGTACTGTCGAACCCTGTACCGAGGAGGATTTGTCATGCGCAGCGTGACCTATTCGATGGGCATCTCACTTGACGGCTACATCGTCGGGCCGGAAGGCGACTTCAACTGGACGGCGCCCGACGAGGAAGTGTTTCGCTTCGTCACCGACGAGATCAGAGACGTCGGCGTCCACCTTCTGGGGCGACGGCTGTACGAGACGATGCTGTACTGGGAGACCGCCGACCAGGACCCGTCGCTCGACGACTCCATGCTCGAGTGGGCCGCGCTCTGGAAGGCACTCCCGAAGGTGGTGTTCTCGACCACGCTGTCGTCGGTGCAGGGCAATGCCCGCCTGGTCTCCGGCGGCCTGGCGGAGGAGATCGAGCGGTTGCGAGCCGAGCCGGGGGAGGGCGACATCGCGATCGGCGGCGCGACTCTCGCGACCGAGGCGGCCGCGATGGGTCTGATCGACGAGTACCGGGCCAGGGTCTACCCGGTACTGGTCGGCGGCGGTATCCCGTTCTTTCCCCAACGCGAGCGCCGGGTGGATCTCGAACTCCTTGAGACCCGCACCTTCGGCTCGAAAGTCGTCTGCCTCCGCTACCGCGTGGCGCGCTGACGGCGGGCGGCTCTCCGGCCCTTCGACTTGTAGGGGAAGGCCGACTTCCCTTGGCGAGCCGCTACCGTAGGCCAGGATCCCGAATTCCTTGTCGTACAGGGGCTGTCAAGCACCGCCTTCACCGCACCTGAGCGCTTCATCAGGCCATCCGGCAGGCCCCCTCACGAAGCGGTACTGAGAGGCCGCTAAACCTGGGCGGCTCGTCTTGGCCGCGGGCGGCTGGTTACTGGTACCAATCGTCTCCGCCATCATCGGCGAGCGCACGCTCCAGATAGTCCTGCAGATCCCGGGCTACCCATCGGCGGCTGTCGTCTTCGTGCTGCCATACGAAGATGTCGGATCGGGGCGGGGTGCGGACGAAGGCGAACTGGTCGCCGCCGCCGTTGTCGCCGAAGAAGATGAGTGCCTCGAAAGGCATGTACAAGTCGGCGAGAGAGCCGTCCGACCAGAAGTGAAGGTTGTCCTCGACGATCCGCTCCAACGGCCAGACGGTGTCCACACCGTCGTGTCCCACGATGCCGTCGGTTTCCTGGAGCAGGCTCACGAGCTCTGCCGGCAAACGGCACCCCAGCTGCTGCTCGGCAGCGGCCGGCCCGGCCGCACTGACAGGCCCATGAAATTCGACCCCGGAAAACTTCTGACCTGCTACTTCTCGCCACATGAGCAAAAGCCGAGACCCAGGGAGAAGGCCGGCTCTCGTACCCCGCCTTCCGTTCCTCACGAGCAGCAGGTCGCCGCCCCGAAGGTTGCGGAGGAGACAGCTCAATGGCTATGGCGCTGTTCGCAAACGGTCGGGGACAGGTCCTTCATCGCGGCAACGGCCCGCTGGGCATCGGTTCTTCGGTCGACGACCTGCAGCGCCGCAGCCGTAGGAAGCCGTTGCGAGCCGATATCTGCCTCCGGCCCAGCCGCTTCTGCAGCACCCAGAGCCATCATTCGGCCGCCCTGGAGCAGGCGTACGCACGCAAGCCCGCTGACCTGCTGCTATGCGTGGTGGGATGGGGGTGCTTTGGCGTCAGAACGCCATGAGAGCATGCGTAGTATGAGCGCTGTTGAGCGGATGTCTGATGATGATCTGCGGATCATCAGGGAGTGCGTGGATGCCGCGGTGAACGGCCCCTTCTTTGAGGACTGGGAGTTCCAGACCCTCATGGGCTTCACCCGTAGTGAAATTGCCGGTTTTGCAGCCGCCTGGCCATCCCCGCTGGATCCTGAGAGCGACGAAGACCCGGTCAACAGTGTGCTGGGTAACCTGCTCGGCTACCCGCACGGCTATAAGTCCCGATGGGACGAGCACTTTTCTGTGCCGCGCGAGCAGGTCAGCAGTGTTTTGGCTCGTTGGCGCGGCGACGACACGGCTGCACGGGACACCCGCCGCTCCAGACGAATACGCAGCTCGTGCTGTGTGCCTCCTTGGCGAATCCTGCTAGGTCAAAATCTCAGTTGCGCCGACGCTCCGGATACGACGGCGGACGTTGAAGCCCTCCGGGTTGGTGAAGACCCGGCCGGGAAGCACCGGGGCGCCGAGACGGCATCCGGTCACCGCCCGTCGCAGCCCCGTACCCCGCCGCATCAGCCGGCGCACACGGTCGGCATCACCGTCTCCGGACGCTGCTCCGCCGTCCCAAGCCGGACGGATGCCTGGCCCTGGTTGCTGTCCCTTCTCCCGCCCGCGCCTGTAGGAGGTCAGCCTGAGCGTCGCATTTCGGCCGTGTGTGCCGGGGCTGGCTGTTCGGCCTGCGCAGGGGCGTATCGGCGGCGCAGAAGCCAGCGTTCTCCGGTCACCCAGATGGTGGATACGAGCGTGTACAGGCTGGCGGCCAGGGGAGTGACCACCAGGAAAAGGGCGGGGATGAACGGCGTCAGGCGCAGCAGGCGTGCTGTGTGTATGGGAAGCGGGTTGGGGGAGGAGCTGGCACGTTTTTTGGCGTCGATGCTGGCGAGCCAGCAGGCCAGGATGGTCAGCAGGGTCAGGGCGGTGAAGACGAACGTTTGCCGGCTGGTGTATCCGGTGGAGAGTGCGCCAATCCAGTAGGCGCCCATAGGGGTGCCTGCTAGTTGTTCGTGCAGGAGTTCGTTGGGGTGGCCGGAGATCGTGCTTGCCATGAAGAGGTTGAGCAGCACGACGAGGATGGGGAACTGCAGGAGGGCCGGGCCCAGGCCGGCATACGGGGAGATGTTCTTCTCCTTCCGTAGCCGGGTGACGGCTGCGCGGAAGGCACGGGGGTTTCCGCGGTGCTGGGCGGCGAGTTGCTGGATGTGGGGAAGAATTTGTGCGCGCGTGCGTTCGCCCTTGATTTCCCTGCGGGCGAGGGGGTGCAGGACGATGTGGATGAGGACGGTTGCCAGTACGACGGCTGCGGCTGTCGCGGCCTGTCCGAAGGCGGGCGTGAGCCAGGTGGAGAGATGGTGGACGAGCGTGTAGCAGACGCCCGTCATGGAATCGAGCATGACGGTTCCTCGCAAGCGGTTCGCTGAAGGACAGGAGCCGGCATCCCGGTGGTGTGGGGATGCCAGGGGTTTGCTGCCTTCAGCGGCCGGGTGCGCGAGGAAGAGGGCGGCCGCCCGCTGTGGGGTCTTGCTGGCGCAGGGGCAGGGCCAGGACGAAGCCCGGGTGGGGGAGGGGCCTCCTGCGAGGCGGTGCGGGAATGCGCAAGTTCAGAGCGCCCAGCACTCCCTGCAGGGAGCGCATGAGGGCACTGCAGGAGTCGGCGCATGCCAGTGCCGGGATTGCCAGCAGGAGCAGTTCGGCCAGCAGAGTAAGGAGCAGCAGCAGATGCAGGGTCGCGGCACCGCGCTCGGCAAGCAACGAGCCCACTGTCTGCCTTTCTGCCTCGTGCTGGATGCTGAGTGCCTCATCGGGGCAGTCAGGTTTGGCCTGTTGTCTCGACGCTAGCTGCTGGTGGCCGGGTGAGACAGATAAGAGTTCGTCATTCTGTCCGGCGGCCGGCAGTCGACCACGTTCAAAGTGTCTCCAGGAAGCGCCCCCGCGTCAGAAGGTGACGAACGCCGCCTTCGGCGCCACCGCTTGGACCGCCCTGACGGACATGGCCAACAACCTGCACGATGGCCGCCTAGGCCGTGATCGAGAACTGGGCCTCTTGCCACGCCTCATGCCGTGGTGAAGGCGTAATCTTCGCGCGCCGATCAGGCCTGGTTCGCCCCCCTCGCCGTCCAGGACAATGGCGGCAATGGCGTGATTTTGACCTTCCTGTGCTGCGTTGCGGTCCCCGGTGGCCGCGGTAGCCGCGGCCTGGCGGGCCGGCGCTGGGGCGGGACACTTCGATCGGCTGGCGCATTGCGACGGGTCGGGAAGACTCGCTTCGCATTCGCCCGCCGCTTCACTTCTCCAGGATCTGCACCAGCTGGAGCGTGTCGGACAGGTACCGCTCGTAGGGGAAGCCGGCCTCGAGCAGGGCGTTGCGCAGCTCGTCGTAGAGCGGTTTCCCGCTCTCGTGAAAGGCTTCGCGGCCGGCGTCGGTGATACGGACCAGCCGCCGCCGTCCGTGTTCGGGATCGGGGCGGACCTGCACGAGCCCGGCTGCCTCCAGCGGGCGCAGTGCCCGGCTGATCGCCGGGTCGGAGACTGACAGCGCCTGCGCCAGACGGTGCTGAGTCACCGGCTGCAGGTCCTCCAGCGTCCCCAGCAATCGCATCTGGCTGTAGCTCAGACCAGCGAGGCCGTCCCCGCGCTGTCGCGCGGCCTCCCCGAGCAGGAACACCACGCGATGCAGCAAGTCAGCGAGTCCGTCGTCCATGGGACAAGCGTAGCAAAGTCTTGCGGCGTTAATATTAACCATGCAAGACTCGTGGTTATGAGTGAAGTCTCGTACGTCGCGCAGTCCGCTCTTCCTCTGATCTGGGTGCTGGTGGCGGTTATCGGCGCGCTGATCCGCACCCGGCACAGCCCCTCCCACCGAGCGGCACTGGAAACCTGGCAGCGGTGGTGGGCCGTCGCCGCGCTCGGCTGCGGGAGCCTGTGGCTGACGATCGCGTTCATCACCATCCCGGACGGGATGGCCGACACGATCGGCTTCAACCGAAGCCCATTCGAATTCGAGATCGCCTTCGCCAACCTCGGACTCGCCGTCATGGGCTTCCGCGCCGCCTCATCCTCGGCCACACCCCGTGAGCGCATCACCGTCGGCCTCGGCGCCGGCATGTTCCTCTGGGGCGCGGTGATCGGCCACGTGTACCAGTGGTTTGCCAACGGCAACCACGCTCCGGGCAATGGCGGTGGGGTCCTGGTCTGCGACGTGCTCTTCCCCGCCGTGGTGATCATCCTTGCTCGTCGCTCACGACGGCTGTCCACGGCCGAGCGGCCCGCCACCGCAGCCAACGTCTGAGGACAACCGACACAATCTGCTGAGCTGGTTTCACCATGCTCAAGCTCAATCCCCCCCGGCGATCCGCTGGTCCGGATCCGTCGGCCCGCACGACCAGGACACGCACCGGCCGTCGCCCGCCGCCTTCTGACACGACGACACCCTGCCCGCAGCAGACCGGGTCGCCGGGCGCCTCGTACTGCTCTCTGCGTAGAACGCGGGTAGCATCCATCGTCTCACCACCGTCCGCGTTGCCAGGGACGGCGACCGTGTAGCTACGTCTCGGCGAGCGGCGGCCCATCAGGGTGACGCTCCGCCGGATGTCCTCGTAACGGACCTCTCGGCCGCGCGTGCTCCGCGCGCCGTGCTCCGGCCCTCACCCGCCGACCGGGCACGCGCTGGCCCCGGGCGCTCCTGCTGCTTGCTCTCGATCCCTGTCCTTCCCTCTCGGCGAGGGTTTCGGGACACCGGCGGTGAGGTGCAAGGTCTGCCGGTGTTCCATAACACCCATTCCGGCTCCGGCTCACGGGCCGCAACCACTATGGCCAACCGCTCCCCGCAGACCGGCGGGCGTCTAATGATCTGCGTGCTGGCCGTGCGAGGTCTCGGGCTGTCGTATCCACGAGGCCAGTAGCCGAAGTGCCTCTTCGGAGCTGGAGCCTGCCTCGGCGGTGTAGACACTCAGCCGCTGGTCCGGGTCGGCGGGCAGGGTGAGGGACTCGTAATTGAGGGTGAGCGGGCCGGCGATCGGGTGGTGGAAGTGTTTGCTGCCGTGCGTGTGCCGGTAGACGTTCTGGCCGGCCCACCAGCGGCGGAAGTCCTCATCCGTGACCGAGAGTTCGCCGACGAGTTCGGCCAGCAGGGGATCGTGGGGATGACGTCCGGCATCGCGCCGGAGCGAGGCGACGATGTCCTGGGCGTGGGTGTCCCAGTGGGTATACAGCGAGCGAGCGGTCTCGTCGCAGAACATGAACCGCACCAGGTTCCGCTCGCGGTGCGGCAGCGCGTCGAAGTCGGTGAGCAGTGCGCGTGCCATCCGGTTGGACGCAAGTACGTCCAGTCGCCGCCCCAGCACGAGGGCAGGGGTGTGCTCGAGGATCCGGAGCAGGTCGCGCAGCCCCGGGCGGACCGGCTGCGGACGTGTCACCGTACGGCGGGGCCTGTCCGCGGCGGGCCTGGCGAGCTGGAACAGATGGGTGCGTTCGACGGGATCGAGGCGTAGCGCGCGGGCGATGGCGTCCAGCACGGTCTCGGAGACGTTCAGCCGGCGTCCGCGCTCCAGGCGCACGTAGTAGTCGACGCTCACGCCCGCCAGCTGCGCGACCTCTTCGCGCCGCAGTCCCGGCACTCGCCGAGCGCCGCCGTCGTCGGACAGGCCTGCCTGGCGCGGGGTGATCCGTGCCCGCCGAGAGCGGAGGAACTCACCGAGAGCTGTGTTGCGGTCCATGCCGTTCACGATAGGGCCCAAGATCGCCCCGACGGCTTGCGAAAGGGGGACCGGCAGTCCCCCGGTCCGGCTGTCCCCGGGACGAAGCAGACCCCCCGGAAGCCGATCAGCAGCCGATTCCGGTGCTGAAGTGGAACGCGTCGAGACCGACCGGGCCCTGATAGCCCCGATCGGCCTCCGTTCGCAACGTACGAAGGGAACTCCCGTGTCGGACACCAAGACATTCCTGATCACCGGCGTCAGCACCGGCCTTGGCCGCGCACTCGCGCGTGCGGCGCTGGTCGCGGGCCACCGGGTGGTGGGTACGGTGCGCACGCCCGCCGACGCACGGGCCTTTGAGGCGCTCGCCGGCGACGCGCACGCCCGCATCCTGGACGTGACCGACCATGACGCGGTCGACACGGCCGTGGACGAGACCGAGCGCGACCTGGGCCCGATCGACGTACTCGTCGCCAACGCCGGGTACGGCCATGAGGGCCTCTTCGAGGAGTCGTCGATGAATGACCTTCGCCGTCAGTTCGAGGTGAACGTCTACGGAACCGTGGCGGTGATCAAGGCTGTGCTGCCGCACATGCGGGAGCGTCGTTCGGGCCACATCATCGCTGTCACCTCGATGGGCGGACTGGTCACCATGCCGGGCCTCAGCTTCTACCACGGCAGCAAGTTCGCGGTGGAGGGCATCCTCGAAACGCTCGGCAAGGAGGTCACCGATTTCGGCATCCACGTCACCGCCGTCGAGCCGGGCAGTTTCCGGACCGACTGGTCCGGCCGCTCGATGATCCGCGCACCCCGTGCGATCGCCGACTACGACGAGCTGTTCGAGCCCCTGCGCGCCCGGCGCATCCAAGGAGGCGGGAACCAGCCGGGCGACCCGGACAAGGCCGCGGCCGCGGTGCTGCGAATCGTGGCGGCCGACCAGCCGCCGACGCGCCTGCTGCTCGGCACCGACGCACTTCGACTCGTACAGGCCGGACGCGACGCCTTCGAGCGCGAGATGCTGGCATGGGCCGAGCTGTCGGTTTCCACCGACTTCGACGACATCAGCCGGTCCGCCTGACGTCAGGCGCTGTCGGGGTCCCAGCGGCGGAGGGGGTCTCGACGGCGGCCGTCATCACCAAGCCGGCCCGCTCTTGGTCCACCACAGCCGGACCCGCTCGTAGCCGTTCACGCCGCCGCCCAGCGCCTCCTGGTAACCAGGCGGAGGTTGAAACTCAAGCTGAGAGCCTGTTGCTCTATCGATCTTGATGGGTGGGATTCGAACGTTCGTCCCGGCCGGGTGGGTCGCGTGGATGGTTTCAGGCATGCAGGGTGGGCCGGTAGGTGAGTTCTTGGATGTTGCCGTCGAGCGTCCGGCTGTCGAGCAGTTCGAGGTCGAAGTCGGCCCCGCCTTGGAAGACCGGGTGATCACCGGTCTGACCGGTGATCACTGGGAAGAGAGTCACCTGGAGGCGGTCGACCAGGCCGGCGGCCATCAGTGCCCGGTTCAGCGACAGGCTGCCGTGCGAGCGCAACGGCACCTCGGATTCCTCCTTGAGCCGGGCGACGACGTCGACGGCGTCACCGCTCATGACGGTCGCGTCCGGCCAGTCGAGAGGTCCCTCCAAGGTGGTCGACACCACCGTCGCAGGCAGGTTCATCATCCGGGTGACCCACGGGTCACGCCCTGACTCCTCAAAGGCCGGGGCCAGCGCCTGCGCAAACGTCCGATAGGTGTTGGCCCCGAAGACCATCCGCTGCTCGGGCTCGTACAGGGAGAGGCGGCGGTCGAGCAGTTCAGGGCCTTGCTTGCCCCAGTAGCCGCCCCAGTTCCGACTGCTGGGGCGGCCGTAGCCGTCGAGGGTGGAAAAGACGTCGAAGGTGTAGGTGGCGGTCATGATGCCCTCCTCGGGTGCGGTGGAGCGGGTCCGTGGATTTGAGAACGGCTGCTCAGCCGCCCTGCTATGGGGCTGTGACACTGCCGGTTCGTGTGGCGATCTGCCCGAACGTCGGCATGCTGAGGTCCATGGCTGCTGCCGTTGTATCGCAATGGCATCCGATTGGGAGGGTTTTCTCCTCGGCGCCCGTGAGGCTGGCAGGGAGCCCTTCGACTCATCAAGCCGGCCGACCAGCTAGCCAGTCGGCAGGCCTTCCTGCTAGGGGCTGTGGACGCAGGCGTTCGTTGAGGGGTGCTGAAACTGTCCGAATGTCTGCCGCATCGGGGCTCCCGGGACGGCCGGTTCTCGGCGTGGACGGCCCAGTCGTCGGCTGATGCCTTTGTCGCCTTTGATGCCTTCTGAACAACCGGGAATCGCACGTGACTGCTGTTGGCACGTGATGCGAGACTCGCCCCCATGAAGCCCAACGATCCTAAAGACGACCTGCACCGCTACCTCAAGGCGGCCCGCGAAGCCATCGTCTGGAAGCTGGACGGACTGTCCGAGTACGACGTCCGCCGCCCGCTGACACCGACTGGCACCAATCTCCTCGGCCTCGTCAAGCACCTCGCAAGCGTAGAGCTCGGATACTTCGGCCCGACCTTCGGCCGCCCGCACAACGAGTCCCTCCCCTGGCACGAGGAGGGCTCCGAGCCCAACTCGGACATGTGGGCACCCGCCGACGAATCGCGCGAGGATATCCTCAGCCTCTACCACCGCGCCTGGGCGCACGCGGACGCGACGATCGAGGCGCTGCCGCTCGATGCGATGGGCCACGTCGCGTGGTGGGGCGACAACGGAGACGTCACGCTGCAGCGGATCATGCTGCATATGACGGCCGAGACGCACCGTCACGCCGGCCACGCCGACATCGTCCGTGAGCTGATCGACGGCAAGGTCGGCATGCGGGAGACCAACAGCAACATGGATGGCGGCGACAAGGCCTGGTACCAGGAGTACTGGAACAGGCTGGAGGCGTCCGCCCAGGAGGCCCAGGCCAAGCTGAGCTGAACGGAGTTCGTAGAGGCTCAGCAGCCGTCCCGCGATGCGATCCGGGGGTCGGCAGCGTGTCGTAGTTGAGGAGACGCCGGGCATCGACTCAGCGTGTTTCGCTGTCTATGGTGTTGAGCGGGCCGGTCCAGCGGACGGTGCCGTAGGCCAGGTCGCGGGCATGGCGATGCTGTACCGACCCAGCGGACGCAGTGGCCGGTCTGATCGAGGTAGCTGACCGTGGCATCGGCCATCCACCGTTTCAGATCCGGCTGGGTGCCGGCGGCACCCGGGCGCTCGACGCTCGGCAACCTCTCGTGGGACAGGGCGGGTTGAGGTCGCAGGCCCCCGGTGGCATCGCCAAGGGGGTCACGTTCGCCGACGCGGCGAGCCCGTTCAACCACGCGTACCTACGCGGTCTGGGAGCCGTCCCCGCTGCTGGTCCACCGGAAGTACCACCTGGCCGAGGCGGCGGAGGCGCACCGGGCCGAGGAGCGCGGTCATCCGACGGGGAAGATCGTGCTGACGGTGTCGTGACGGGGTTTTCGCGCTACCCGACCCGAGCGATGTCCGGGAAGACGGGGACGGTCGGCGGGGCGGCCGACTGGGTCAGCAGCATCCTCAGGGCGTCGTGCGAGGGGGTGTCCGGTTCGGCGGCGTAGGTGATCAGCGCCTGGTCGGGGTCGTCGGCGGCGCGCAGGGTCTCGTAGGTGAGGGCCAGGTCGCCGACGACGGGGTGGTGGAAGCGCTTGGTCCCCGATGTCTTGTCCTGTACGGGGTGCTCGGCCCACCATCGGCGGAAGTCCTCGCTCTTCTCCGACAGTTCTCCGATGAGGCTGGTCAGCCGAGGGTCGTTGGGATACCGGCCGGCTTCCCACCGCAGGTAGGCGACGTTCTCGCGGGCGCAGGCGGTCCAGTCCGCGAAGAGGTAGCGGGCGGCGGGGTCGAGGAAGGTGATGCGGGGGATGTTGCGCTCGGAGGGATCGAGGGCCGCGTAGTCGCCGAGGAGGGCGCAGGCGGCCGCGTTCCAGGCGAGGACGTCCATGCGCCGCCCCATCACCAGTGCCGGGACGTCCCGCAGTTCCTCCAGCAGCCGACGGAGCATGGGCCGTGCCTGCTGTTGCTCGGGCAGGTGCCGGGAAGCGGCCGGGGCTGCGGGGCGGGGCTGCGCGAGGCGGCGCAGGTGCCGCGTCTCGTCCTCTTCCAGGCGCAGGGCGCGGGCGAGGGCGTTCAGGACGTCCGGCGACGGATTGGAGGCGCGGCCCTGTTCTATGCGGATGTAGTAGTCGACGCTGACACCGGCGAGCCGGGCGATCTCCTCGCGGCGCAGTCCGGCGACTCGGCGCCGGCCGCCGGGATCGGGCAGGTCGACGTCTTCGGGGCGCAGGCGGGAGCGTCGGGTCCGCAGGAACCCGCCCAGATCGATGGCTGTACTCATGCGGTGATTGTGCCTGGTCGCCCGAGCGCTGAGCCCGTCTCCGCGAGGGCCGGGCCGGCCGGGGCCGCGAGGGCGGCGACCCCGGCCGGCCCGGGCCTTTGCGTCAGGAAGCCTCTACGTCGGGAAACCTCTACTCAGGGAACCTCTGGGCCTGGGAAATCCTCGGCCGGGGAAGAGGCCGGGAAAGAGGCCGGTCCGTCAGGCCTGGCGGGTCGGCAGGACGACCGACTGGCGCAGGTTGACGTGCCGCGCGCGGCTGACGGTGTACGCGATGAGGTCGGCGACATCCTCGGAGGTGAGGGCCGGGATGATGTCGTACATCCCCCCGAGCTGCTCGCGCAGGTCCGGGTTGTCGATGTGCCCACCGAGTTCGGTGTCGGTCAGGCCCGGCTCGATGGCGCTGACCCGGACGTCGCGCGGACCCAGCTCGGTGCGCAGGGAGGCGGACAGCTGGGTGAGGGCGGCCTTCGTGGCCCCGTACACGGCATAGTCGGGGAAGAGGACGTGGGAGGCGATGGAGGAGACGTTGACCAGGTCGGCGGTGTGACCGTCGGCGGCGGCCGAGGTGAGGTCGGGCGTGAAGGCGCGGATGACGCGCAGGGCGCCGGTGAGGTTGGTGTCGATCATCCGGGTCCACTCGTCGAGCCGGCCGCCGGTGAGTGGATTGGGCAGCATCACACCGGCGTTGTTGACCACCAGGTCGACCCGGCCGTAGGCGTCGCGGACGGTCTTGGCGGCGGCGTCGACGGAGCCCTGATCGGTGACGTCGGCGGTGACGGCGAGAGCCTGGCCGCCGGCGGCGGCGATCTCGGCGGCCAGAGCATCCAGCCGGTCGGCGCGCCGGGCGAACAGCACGACGCGGGCACCACCCGCGGCGAGCTGTCGGGCGGTGGCCGCGCCGATGCCGCTGGCGGCTCCGGTGACGACGGCGGTGCGGGTGGCGAGGGCGGGGTACGACATGGGGTGCTCCTGAATGCGCTGTGCGGACCGGCCCGGGGGCGGACCGGCCAGAGGCGGACCGGGGCCCGATGGACGGACCGGGCCCCGGCGGGGCGCCGGGTGCTCGGGGGAGGGCCGGTGCTGTGGGCCGTTGTGGACCACTCTCGGCGGGGGCGGGGCAGGGATCCAGAGCTCTGTCGTTCCTGGGAAAGCCAGTACCACCTTGGGCGGGCCGGGCGGCCGGGCGGCCGGGTAGTCCATGGGCGGTCAGGAGCGGGCCTCTGTCTGCCCCCCGTCAGTTGCGCCGCCGAGTCGTCACCGCCGGTTCGGCGTGCTGCCCTGCGTGCGTGCCCGTGTCATGCAGCCGTCATCATGGGGCTCATGGCGAACGGGGGAGTGAATAGCGCGATGGTGTGTCCTGGCTGCCGCACACGCGATCACGTGCCAGTGACCGAGGCCCGTACCGGTGAACAGGGACGACGTGGCGACCTGATGTCCGGGCTCGCGTCGCCGTCGGCACACACAGGGCTGAGCTGGATGCATGTCGCCGAAGGCGTCCTGCTCGCCGTGACGGCGGCTTCCGCCGGGAAGTACTTCGCCGACGATCGAGGTCTGCCATGGCTCACACCGGTTGGCGCTGTCGCAGCGGTCCTGATCCTGGTGGCCACGATCGCCATCGTCCGAGGCGAGGCTCGGGAGGCGCGACGGATGCGGTCCCGGGCGGCCGAGGTGGCCGCACTCACTGCCGAGGCGCGCTACTGCCAGACCTGCCGGGGCGTGTTCCACCCCTCCGGCATCGCCTGGTCCGGCTTGGCGACGCCGGAGCAGTTTCGCCGGCACATCTGGACGGCAGCCGGTTACGGGGACCTGCTCGACCCGGGAGGGCGGACATGAAGCCGGGCACGTGAGCGCCAAGCGGGGGTGGTCCGGGAGGGGGCGGTGAGCAGCCGTCCGCCCCACCCCGGGGCTCCGGCGCCGAGGAGGGCGTCGAAGACTGGCTCCGGCCCGATGCCGGCCGGGTCGACGCGGGCGATGGGCACCTCATGCTCGTTCAGTGCGTCGATCACCCAGTCCGCGGTGAGGGCCTTCAGGAACGTGATGACCAGAACGATGGAGCCACCGGGCGCTGCCTCAGCCCGACTCGTAGTCGGTGGTGACCTCGTCCTGCGTCTGCGTCTGTGTTTGGGGCTGCAGCTGCGGGTCCTGGCCGTCGCCGCCGCCCGACATCGGTAGAGCAGGGACGATCAAGGCTCCTCTGCGTAAGACTTGTGGTGAACTGCGCAACATAGTCCGTACGCGATGACGAGGTGAACACGATGCCGCTTGAGGGCGAGTACGAGCCGAGTCCGGCGCAATGGGTGCGCGAACAGGTCGAGCTGTATGAGAGTTCGGGCGGCACAGAAGGGACGACGCTCTGGGATACGGGCCTGCCCGTCGTCATTCTCACGACGCGCGGCGCGAAGAGCGGCAAGATCCGCAAGATCCCGGTCATGCGCGTGGAGCATGAGGGGCGGTACGCGGCCGTGGCCTCCAAGGGTGGCTTTCCGCGTCACCCGGTCTGGTACTTCAACCTCAAATCCGACCCGTACGTAGAGCTCCAGGATGGGGCCGTGCGCCAGAGCATGACAGCCCGTGAGGTTACGGGCGACGAGAAGGCCGAGTGGTGGGAGCGCGCTGTTGCTGCCTATCCGCCGTATGCCGAATACCAGGAGAAGACCGACCGTGTGATCCCCGTCTTCGTGCTCGAGCCCTTGGCCTTGACGCATATCCCGTGATCAGCGACCCACTGTGACAGCGGCTCTGTTCCCGTTCTGCGGAGAACGGGGCCGCGCCGAGCGGACCGTCTTGTCCCGGACCGTTGCGGTAGCCGTCGCGGCTGCGGCCGCCGGCAGGGCCCGTAGGCCGGAACGTGATCGGAGCCCGGGCACAAGTTCCTCAGCCTGGTGGAGCCGTTGCCGCCGTGCTCCTCCGCTGCCGCTCCGCCAGGATCCCGCCGCCTCGCCGCCTCGCCCGGGCCGCCCGTGTTGGGCATTGGCCACCGCCGTCCAGCCACCGCGAGCCAGGCGTGGGCATGATGGAGGAAGGCGATCGCGGTGATCGCCTTCTCATCGGACAGCGCTTCGGTGTAGGCGAGCCGGCTGTACCCGTCGGTGGCCGGGTGCAGATAGACGTAGCCACCATGCTCGCTCGGCAAAGGCCCCGATCGGCATCAGATCATCGTTTGGCACCACGCCATCATCGACCTTCAACTAACTTGAAGGTCAACACCGACGAGCGGCGCCCCCAACCTGATGGCCGGCAACAGGTGGAGCTGCTCGTGCAGCTGGTCGTGGTTCTGCGCGGCCGCCCGGGCCGCGGTCCACTGGGAGGAGTGCCTGAGCCAGTGCGGGCTGTTGTACCCAGCGGCGTGGTTGATCCGGTTTGGCGAGCGGGTGGCCGTCGGCCGTTCTGTCGGTGGCGTCGATGACGTTGGGGGATCGGCGGTCGGCGGTCGGAGTGGTGAGCGTCGGTAGGTGGTCAGCGTTGCGGTGGGGAGGGGGCGCTGAACAGATCGGCGACCAGGGAGCGGGCGTAGGCGTCGTCGGTGTTTGGCATGGAGAAGACGACGCGGAAGTAGAGCGGGGCGACGATCCGGTCAAGCAGTCGTTCGAGCGAGGGCGGTGCTTCGCCCCGGCTGCGGGAGGCTGCGAGGACCGTTTCGAGGCCGGTGGTGGCGCGTTGCAGGCATTCCCGGAGGCCGCTGCGGCGTTCGTCGATGTCGGGGGAGACCTCTGCCCGGAAGAACGCGATGCCGCCGGGCCGGGTCAGATCGGCCAGTGTCCGGATCACGTAGGTCTCCAGGTCCGTGCGGAGATCGCCGCTGGAGGGTGGCGGGGTGTCGGCTTTCTGCAGGGTTGCCACCTCGGCCAGCAGGGCCTGCATTGTGCCCCAGCGCCGGTAGATGGTGGTGGGGTTGACCCCGGCGCGCTCGGCCACTGCGGGGATTGTCAGCTGGGCCGTCTCGCGCTCGCGGGCCAGGTCGGTGAGGGCCTGGTGGACCGCAGCCTGGACGCGGGCGCTGCGGCCGCCGGGGCGCTTGGCGGGAGTGTCTGCGTTCACACCCCCAGGTTAACGCAGAGAAGATTGCTTTAGTGGCCGCACGGCGCTAACCTCACTAAAGCAAAGTGATCTGCTTTAGGTGGCTAACGCCATCATTCCGGAGGGGACTGTCATGACTGCCACTGCCACTGCCTGCGACCTCGGTCGGCGCTTCCACGCCGCACTCGTCACCGGCGACTGGTCGGCCATCCGGTCCATGCTTCACGACGATGCCACCTGGACCCTGCCGGGCGACAACACCATCAGCGGCACCGCCGTCGGCGCGGACGCCGTGGTGGAACGTGCCCAGAAGATCGCCTCCTACGGCCTGTCCTTCGAGCTGCTGCACGTCCTGGTCAGCCGCGAGAACATGGCCCTGTCGCTGCACAACACCGCCCAGCGCCCGGACGCGATCCTCGACGAGTACCTGGCCACCGTCTGCCGTCTGCGGGACGGCCGGATCGCCGACATCGAGACCTACCTGTCCGACGTCCCCGGCATGAACGCCTTCTTCGTCTGACGTCGAGCACCCGGATTCTGAACAACGGCTGCCTGCCTCGGACTCCGGTCCGCGACCAAGCTCACGGTCCGCAGCCAGACCCCCGGGCCGGCCGTAGCCGGCGCGTAAAGAGCGGCGAGCGGCGCTCCGGCCCGTCTCGTGGAGTGCCGAGCGGTCAACTTCGTTGAATGACCGAGGCGCATGGAGATAGGCCAGGTTGCATCCGCGCTGGTCGCATGATTCTCGGGGCGGAACGGGTTGATTCCGCCTCCGAGGGCAGATCCGTTGGCGAGGAGCGAACATATCGCATCGTTTCGGGGGCGCCGATCCAATCCGCGCCGCTCCGGAATTGCGCCCCCGTTCGCCCCTGAGGGTCGCGTTCCAGCGCCCACTACAACGACTTGAAGGGGGTATGTGACAGCCCATCTGCATCTGCGGCATTCCTTCGCCAAGCAGGCCAATCCCCGTCATCAACTGCACGCTCGGGAGAGCCTGCTCAAGTCTGGTGCCCCGAAGCACGAGGGCCCGGCCACGTCGTCCCGGACTACGCGATCACCCGCTCCGAGTTCCGCCGGCTGTTCGACGAGGCGGCGGTCGCGGCACGATCAGGATCGCGGGCGCGGCGCGGCTGTTCCGTTCGGCCAAGGACGTCATCCAGATGAGGGAGATGCTCCAGCGATGTGGCCGGCACCGGCCTTCGATGACCAGGTTGATCGCGTTTTCTGGTCGGACGTACGGAAGCGAGCTGTTCGGGATGTTGGCGTCTCAGGTGCGCCGCGACAAGAAGGCGGCGAGCGCGATGTAGGTGATGGCGGCGGTGGCTACGAACCAGAAGTACGGATCGCCGCTTCTTCCGGATGCCAGTTCACCGATGAGGGCGCTGAGGTTCCCCACGGTGAGCACGATGCCCGTGCCGGCCCAGGCCCATCCTCCGATCCGGGCGAAGCGTTCGTCAGGAGCCTTGTCCGTGAGGCCTTGATAGGTCTCGCTCCGGCGTCCCAGCAGCACTAAGGCAAGACTGCAGACCGCGAGGATCCCGAACGCCACCAGCCCGAGAGTGAGGTGGCCGCCGACCGTCGCGGCCATGAGGCAGGCAACTCGACGGCGAGGAAGAAGCCGGGGGCGGACCGCCTGGCCGTGTTACTGGTCATCTTCTGGATCTTCATTGGCATGAAACATCTCCTCAACGCTGACCTCGAAGAACTTGGCCATGGACAAGGCAAGTAGCAGGGAAGGTGTGTACCGCTCGGTCTCGATGGCATTGATCGTTTGCCGTGAGACCCCGAGGACTGCGCCTAGCTGGCCCTGGGAGAGCCCTCGTGATGACCGCAGTTTCCTGACGCTATTCCGCACATGTAAAGCCTACTTGTCACCCCCTGACGACTGACAAGCTTGCTTTACAGGAAGGGCAGGGCCTCATATGGCGCTTCGGACACCGCGTTCGCGTGCTACGGGCCGTCGGGGTGACACCGTCAGGCTGCTTGTCCAGATATGAGAAACATGTACGAGGCGGGGGCTCTTCGGTGTTCGACCGAGGATCCGGTGCCCATGGGCAGCTGAGACGTGTTGCGCGTTGACCTCGGCAGAAATGCCGAATCTGCGAATGGAGCGTTGGCCCTATGAGGACCTCGACTCGCCGCTCGGCACCGGCCTCGTGCACGGAGACGCCCACCCGGGCGACACCCCCTGGGACGGCGCATCGGTGGTCCGCCTCGGTGATGGGGACGAAGCCGCCATCCGCCCACGCGAACTCGGCCTTGCCAGCCCCCTTCAGGGGACCCGCTTCGGCCGCTCGTAGCAGACATCGCCGCGTTCACCCAAGCCTACGGATGTGATCCTCGTGCCTGGGAGGGGCTGACCTCTCCTTGCGGGTGTGGTCGGTGTGTGGCCTGAGGGCTTTAACCTCTGTGTGGTGGGTGCCGAGCTGTGTCCGTCCCGCCGGCCGGTGCCGCACGGAGAAAGGCTGCTAGGGCAGCTGGTGCTGGTGCTGGCCTGCTGGATATGTATCCAGGGGGAGTTCATCCATGGTGAGCCGGCCAGCACCCCGCGCCGATACGGGGCGGGGGGTGCCCAGCAGGTCCTAGACGAACCGGCCGCACCGGGCTCGTCGTTTCCTTCTTACCTCCTGGCGGGACAATGCACTGGAGCCTGACCGGCATCGGCAGGTTTTGGAACTCCGTCACCCTCGCGGTGCTGCGGGCCGAGCGGGTGGCGGCGCCGTCGTATCGTGTCGGTCGCATGGCTGGGTGGCTGGCGCCCCGGACTCGCGTGTCCTTCTTCTCGTCCGGTAACCGTTCTTGCCTGGTCCCGGCAGCCGGGATGTCGGCGCTGTTGCCGGAGGCCGTCCTGCACACGGGCTGGCCTGCCCGCGTATGGTCCGGCCGTGAACGACTCCGTTTCTTCTTGCCGGGGCACTGGTCGCTACCCGGAACTGGGGCAGTACCTGCCGGTCCACCGCCGTACCGCGCTCCACCGCACGGTCGGTGCGCTGCTGCTCCTCCTCGGGTGCGGTCTGCTGGGCACCGCGCTGTGGCTTGTGCCCGCCCTGTCGGGTGCGGTGTCCCAGACGCATGCCTTCCGCAGGGCCGAGCCCTGCCCGGCCGGCAGGGAGGACTCCGGGGCAGGCTGCCTCAAACAACTGCCTGCCATGATCGCCGGTGTGCATATCCACCAGGGGAAGCACGACTCCAGCTACGTCGATGTCACCGGCGAGACCCTGCGCAACTTGCGCGTGTTCTACCGCGAGGGCGATGACAAAACCGCCCGGCACTGGCGGCAGGGCGACCGCGCCACGGTAACGGTATGGCGCCGCGAGATCGTAGCCGTGGCCGTGAACGGCCGGCGGGTGCAGGCCGGGGCCGTGTGGAACGAGGACCGCTTCCTCGGCATGACCGTGCTGCTGTGCCTCGCCATGGGCGGGGCCTGCACGCTCTACGGGTTCTTCCGGCTGCGCCCCGCCCCGGGCCCCGCTTGCGAGCCCGACCCCCGGGCCGACGCGCTGCACCCCGTCTGGATCACCGCTGTGTGCTGGATCGTGCCGACGGCGGTGGTGACCGACATCCTCGATCTGCCCATCGAGGCCGCCGTTGCATTCTGGCTGGCCGGCCTGCTCTTCACCGTCCGCGCGGCGGGCCGCGCGGTGTACCGGGCCCGCACCGGCGCCCGCCCGGAGCAGGACCCGGCCTCCATCAGCCCCCGCCTGGACCGGCTCTTCGGCCCCGAAGGACTGCTGCTGCCTGCACGACGCCAGGAATTCTGCAAGGAATCGGAGGCATTGGAGCAGGGCCGGCGGATCCACTTCCCTGGTCTGCTCCCTCAGCAGGACACCGGCTTGACCATGAACATGGGCGTCCTGGCACTGGAAAACGGCTCCCTGTACACCGCGTCTTCCCACCACGCCGGTGTTCCGGCCCGTCAGGTTCCCCTGGACGGGTATCGCCTGTCCGGCATCCGCCTGCTGCATCTGACCCCCATAGACCGCATGGGCAACCGCGCCCACCCGCGCAACTGGCAGGCCGCCGAACTCGAAGGCAAGAGCAAGCGCCTGACGATCGTCACCGATCCGGTCCATCTGCGCCGCATCCTCCAACTGCTGGATGCCTCGCCGCGCAACCCTGCTACGGACACCCGGCAGGAGACAGCCGCAGAGCCCAGTCGTCGGTGAGGTGCCGGGTCTGGCCGGCGTGTGGTCGGCGAAGACCAGGACCTGGAGCCGCCGGCACAGATACCCGGGCCATGACGGGGGCAGCCCGGGCCAGGGGCGGAGGGTGCGTTCCAGGATCGGTAGGCGAGGGGAATCGTCCCGAGGGGACGATGCATCTCCGGCCGGCTGCCGGGCCGGGCCGGGGCCGCCGGGCTCCTGGGCCCGGCCACCCTGGTGATGACGAATCGTCGCCGTTCCCAACGCCCGGACATCCGCTGGAGCCACTGCGGCAGCTTCCCGGAGAGGGGAACCTGACCGCGCCGAAGGCGGCTCCCGCCTCGGTGCTGCGCCGCGATAGAGGGCTCGCTGTCGCCGGCCGAGGGCGGCCGGGGCTGCCGTAGCTGTGGTGGAGGCGGGTGGGGCCGTGGTGTGCTGACTGCTCTTTTGCTACGCCTTTCACAAGGACAGGTTGTTGAGCCGGGGAGCGCTCTGGGCAGAGGCAGCAGCTTGTGCCGTGTCCTGGCGAAAATTGGCTCTGCCCATCTGTTGAGCTGGCGGGCGCTGCCGGACAGCAGCCGTAGCGGCGATTGGCGAGGTTTCGGTGAAGGCCCGGACCGTGGGGTCCGGTCCTTCACCTGGATGGAGTGAGGGACCGCTGCGCCGGCCCGGCAGGAGACGCCGGGCGGGACCGGCGTGACGTCCTTCGACGGTCATGTCGTTGCCGGGTTGGGTGCAGGGAACTTCGCTGCTCGGCGTTCGGGAAGCCGGCTGTCCCGGGGCGCCGGCGCGGGTGGTGACGGTTGGGCAGGCTTCGGCGTGGTCCTGGGCGTCTGCATCGGCACCGCAGTAGGCCGGCACCGCGACGGTCGGCGCTGAGGAAACGCCCCGAAGGTCTGCGACGCGCCCTGTGAGCTACGGGCCCAAAGCGCGTTTTCTCTTACCGGTGTTGGCGGGCGGCCGGGATCGTGTGCGTGTGCCGGTCGGTCTGGGCGAAGTCAGGGCGTAGGCAGGCGATGGTGCCTCCCTTTGCGTGAATGTCGGCGATGGCCCCTTGCATTCAAGTGAGGAGGGACGCGCGGTGCCTGTCTTCGGGCAGCACATCCACCAGGGGAAGCACGACTCCGGCTACGTCGATGTCACCGGCGAGACCCTGCGCAACTTGCGCATGTTCTACCGCGAGGGCGATGACAAAACCGCCCGGCACTGGCGGCAGGGTGACTGGGCCACGGTCACGGTGTGGCGCCGCGAGATCGTGGCCGTGGCCGTGGCCGTGGCCGTGGCCGTGGCCGTGGCCGTGAACGGGAAGGAAGGGAGGGACGGGAAGGGTGAGAGGGATGAGGAGAGGGGTGTGTGCGGGGTCGTGTGGTGGGCAGGGCCCATCGCGCGTGGCCTTCATTGGGGGCGTCGGGTCGGGCGGGCGGATGGGTGTACGGCTTCCGCCGCCCGCTACTTCTGGTGTGTGCGGTCGCCCTGGGGTGTGCTGGTTGGTTGGTTGTGGTGTGCTGTGGGTTTCAGGGTGGGGGTGTGGTGTGTTGTGTGTGGTGGCCCCGGGGTTGTGGTTGGTGGTGGGGGGTGTGTTTGGGGTGGGGGAGGAGGAGTGGGGTGGTGAGGGTGAGGAGTCCTGTGGTGGTGAGGGCGGTGTGTGGGCTGGTGGTGGTGGCGAGTAGTCCGATGAGTGTGGTGAGGGCGGCGGTGGAGGCTTGCTGGCTGATGGACCAGGCGGTCAGGGTGCGGGTGGTGAGGTGGGTGGGGGTGTGCTGGAGCCGGTAAGTGGCGAGGACGGGGGTGTACAGGCTCATGTTGATGATGATGGCCAGCTCGACGGCTATGACGGTGAGGAGGCCGGTGGTGCCGGGGCGGATGAAGGCCAGGCCGGTCAGCCAGATGGCGCGCAGGGTGCCGGCGGTCCGCAGGATGCGGTGTGGGCCGTAGCGGGCTACGGCTTGTGGGGCCAGGCGGGAGCCGATGAGTCCGCCGAGGCAGGGGGCGGCGAAGGCGAGGCCGTACTGCCAGGGCGGGAAGTGGAGTTGGCGTAGCAGGAGCACGGCCAGCAGGGGTTCGGTGGCCATGATCAGCCCGGAGACGAGCATGTTGTTGAGGCAGAGAGCCCGCAGGCCCGGGTGGCTGATGATGTGCCGCCAGCCGTCGAGGAGTGTGCCTGCGCGGAGCGGGCTCTTGCCAGTGGGCTTGCCGGTGGGTTGTGGTGCGTGTTCGGGGCTGTGGATGGTGGTGAGGGTGAGTGCGGAGAGCAGGTAGCTGAGTGCGTCGGCCGCTACGGTGGCCACCAGTCCGAGCAGGCCGGTGGCTGCTCCGCCGAGCGGTGGGGCGATGGCGATGGAGCTCCAGTTCGTGGATTCCAGTCGGGCGTTGGCGGTGAGCAGGTCGTCCGGCGGGACGAGGGCCTTGAGATAAGCGCCGCCGGCTGCGCCGGATGCGGTCTTGGCTGCGGCGGTCACGGTGGAGACCGCGAGGAGCTGGGGGAAGCCGAGCCGGCCGAGGGCGTAGGCGAGGGGGATGGTCGCCATGGCTGCGAACCGGGTCAGGTCCATTGCGATCATGACCGGGCGTTTGCGGCGGAATTCCATCCAGGGCGCGAGCGGCATCGCGATCAGTGCGCCCACGGCAGGGCCCGCTGCGGAGAGTGCGGACACCTCGGCGGGGCCGGCGTGCAGCACCAGTACGGCGATCAGTGGCAGGGCCCCGAATCCCAGCCCGGACCCGTAGGCGCTGACCGCGTATGCCGCCCACAGCCGGCCGAACGGCCGCCCCAGCCGTCTCCTGCCCCCCATGCCCAGCCCCTCCTCTCGTCGTTTCAACGCCACAAACCGGCGTTGACCGGTGAGAGCTAACCGGGGGCACAATCGCAGGTCAAACAACCAACCTCCCTGCTGTGCACAACCACCAGTTGTTCACTAGGGTGGGCCGGCGTGGATCTCGAAGCAGTGCGGACCTTCGCCGCCGTCGCCCAGGCCGGCCAGTTTCAGAAGGCCGCCACCGACTTGTCGCTCACTCAGCAGGCCGTCTCCAAACGCATCGCCGCCCTGGAGCGCGACCTGGGGGTGCGGCTGTTCACCCGCACACCCCGTGGCGCCGAGCTGACCATCGACGGGCAGGCCTTCCTGCCCCACGCACGCGAGCTGCTGCACGCCGCCGAGCGCGCAGCAGCCTCCGTACGCACCGGCCGCCGCCCGCTGCGCGTCGACGTGATCAACTCGCGCGGCGCGGCCTCGGGCCTGATGCGCGCCTTCCACCACACCCACCCCGGGATCGACCTCGACGTGCTGATGCTCTTCGAGATCGAGACGGCCGTCACCGCCCTCCGCTCCGGCGCCATCGACGCATCCTTCCGCGCCGTCGCCGCCCCCGGCCGGCCCCTCCCCGACGACATCGCCTCCGTCCGCGTGCTCGACGAGCCGCTCCAGCTCCTGACCGGCCCCGCCCACGCGCTGGCGGGCGCGAAGTCGGTGTCCCTTGCTGGGTTGGCCGGGTACCGGATCTGGATGCCCGGCATCGTCCCCGGCACTGAATGGGGCGCCTACTACGACGACCTCGTCGCAGAATTCGGTCTCACCATCGAGGCGACCGGACCCAATTTCGGCTCCGACGTCCTCCTGGACACCATCGCCGACACCCCGGCCCTGGCCACCTTCATGGGCGAGCACACCCGCCTGGTCTGGCCCGCAGGCCACGACCTGCGCCGCATCCCCGTCACCGGCCCCACCCCCCTCTACCCGCACTCGCTCCTGTGGCACCGCGACAACCCCCACCCGGCCCTGGCCACCCTCCGCGCCCACCTCGCCACCACCACGGCCGGCCACGACACCACCGGTACCTGGACACCGCACTGGGTGACCCCGCGCTGAACACACCCGCCCCTTCGACCCTCACGGGCGCCTTCGCCCCTCACACCCGCCCCTTCGACCCCACAGGAGCCTTCGCCCCTCACACCCGGACCGGCTAACGGCAATCCCGGGGGAAGGAAGGGGAGAGAGACGCACCCACCGGCACCCTCCCGCCCCCTTCCCTTCCGTACGCCTGCGCACCGTGAGCTGCACCGGCATCACCTTCGGCCGGCCCACGCCCGCCGGATACACGCTCGCTTGCTGCGGCGGTACACCCTTGTCTGCGCCACCCCGCCGGATACGCGGTGCCCCGGCAGCCCGCGGCACGGCCACCGGTACGCACCCGCTGAACAGTGCACAGCCCGGCCTGATCCCCCTCAGCGGGCCCTCGAAGTCTGGCCCCGCTGCCGGAGTGTCTGCACTGCCCCGCTGCGCCGGCGGAGCTTCGCAGGGGCAGCGTTGCTTGTGTTGCCTTGCTGGGCGAAGCGGGCAGAGGCGCCTTTCCGGTACAGCGTCTGCTCCGACCGGCGCAGGGGAGGCATCGGCGCATGCCAGGGGCCGTATGAGGAAGAGGCCTGACTGATTCGAAGGCACTGCTGCGCCCTGGCGTCTGCGTTTCGAAGGCAGTTTGATGATCTTGCCTTTTGTTTCTGTTGTGATGGCGAGTCAGGGGGCGTTGGTGCGTGCGTGGGGTGGTCCCGTGTGCCCGTGCCGCCACCTGGGCCGACGGGCAGCACGATCGCCCCGGGACGACACGCCCCGGGAACAGACGCGGCACGGCCTGGGCCGGATCAGTGGCGCTGCAGAAGGCCCCGCCCACAAGACCCGTGGCTTGCCCACCGGACCCGTGGCCCCTTTCCGGTCCGGCCCCGGCCCTGCCTCAACCACTCCGGCCCCGCCCATCCCTCCTCTCTCCGCTGCACCACGGCCTTCACTGTCACCGGCTCCACCCCAGCACCCGGCGGCGAGACACTCCCTGCCGTTCCCGCGACCGCCGCGCCGGTGCAGGCTCCGGCCGAACCTCCGGCCGCTCCACAGGAGCCTGCCGAGGAGATGCTTGGCCTGCGCCAGGACCAGCAGAAGCACCTGCCCGGCGTCACGCTCACGCCGCTGCGGTGGGCACGGGCCAACGACCCCGGCTTCCCGACGCCGGCCGGCAAGAAGGGGACGGAACTGCTCTACCGGGTCTCGGATCTCGAACGGTGGGCCCGCAACCGGCCCCGGGCGGGGGAGGAACGCCGGAGATGAGGCGTCCTGACTTTTAGTGGAGGAGCGGCGGCCGACGACAGCCGACCGCGCCCTGTGTGAACACGAAGATGGGGTCGCGGGCGCATGATTCCGATCGTGTCTGCAGATGTCGTCGTCGTGCGCGCCGCCGGGGGAGTCCGGACGGCGGAAGTCTGGAGGTCGGAAGGCCGAAGCCCAGAAGGCCCGGGCGGACCGGCTCCAGGGCGATCTCTCTGAGATCAAGATGCGGTGGGCCCGTATCGAGTCCGAGGACTCCGGGCTTGTCGAGCTGCTGACCGCTCTCGACCCGGCCCGCGTCGCAGCCCTCCTCGGTCCCCGTTGAATGAATTAATCCCCAGCCCATCACAAAGTTGGCGGGGCACCCCATGTGCGCCCCGCCAGCTTCCGCTGCTGCAAGGTTACTTACGCAGAGCCTTGTACGCCTCGTAGATGCCCGAGACCACCACTGGGGCCCAGCTGTAGAGGTTGCCTGCAGCGACGCCGGTAGCGTCCGGAAGGCTCGGGTTCGGCGGAGGCGTGTTGATCGCCGGGTTCGGCGGCGGCACGTTGATGTACGGGTTGGAAGCGCTCACGTGATTCCCCCTAATTGCCTGGATGCTTCTTTAACACTCTCCCCGGGCGTCTTCGAATTCAATCCATAAGTTTTCGATAAGAGCCCGGTCATTCATTACTCGGATTAACGTTTCTTCATGTTCTTTAAGGGGGGTTCGAGGGCTTCGTCCTCAGTATCCATGGTCAATCTGACCCTCGCGCGGGTCGGCTATGAGGAAGGCGCTGACAAATGCAACAAGTATGCTGAGCAGCTCCCGGGCTTCAGGTCGACTGGGCCATTTACGGTCCCTGGTGCCAGAGCTTCATCAGCTGGCTCGCCTGGAAGGCCGGCAGCCGCGACGTCATCCCCACCACGGCCTCCTGTTCGGTGTGCACTGGCTGCTGCAAGCAGCGCGGTGCCTTCAACCGCATGCCGCGGGTTGGCTCGCTGGCCATGTTCGGTTCGGACGGCGGCGTCCATGTGGAGCTGGTCATCGGCGTGTTCAACGGTGGCCGGGACATCGAGGTCGTGGGCGGCAACACGCGGGACAAATCCGGCATCGAACGGCGACGGCGTCTACCGCAAGTCCTGCCGCGACCGGGCCTCGGCCACCCGCATCCACGGCTTCGGCCACCCCGCCTGCACCGGGGACGGCGTCGTCACCGGCAAGGGCGGTCCCCTGAGCAAGTACAAGATCAAGGCAGGCCGGACGCTCAGCGGCATCGCCGCTGTCCTGGGCGTCCCCCTCGCAGCACTGCTTGCCACGACCCCCCGGATCTTCAGCCCGGACGACGTCCGCGAGGACCAGGAGGTCAACGTGCGGGCGAAGTCTGCCGGGAAGCCGAAGGCGACGTACAAGATCACGTCTGTGATGTCGCGCAGGTCGTGCTCCGGCGGCCGGCCGAGGTCCAGGGCCCTGCCATGGCGCTCGCAACGCCAGGCTGCAAGCACCGGCTCGGTCAACACCCAGCGGGCATCGGGCAGATCACTCGGATACGGGCGTTGCTTCGCCATGTATCCGGCGTACCGCCGCAGCCCCAAGGTGCCCAGGCGCCGCGATGACGACGGAAGCGCACCGCTTGGAAAGCCGGGCATCCTGGAATGAGACAGGAACGAGCCGCCCTCGCCTCAACTGCCGCCCTTCCGGCCCCATAGATCACAGCCGCATCCAGCTCCTCTTTTGCACCACGATTCCACCATCCACGAATCAGCCGATAACGACCTGAGACAGATGGAAACGACCTCTTGAGTGTCTGTTGGAGCAGGGCTCACCGCACCACGCTGGACAGTGCGTCGCACTGCTCAGGCAGCGGACCCGGTGCGCGGCCGGTGTTCTCCCTGCGCAAGCTGTCACGTCCGGGGGAACATCCCCGAGAAGTGTCTGACTGTCCCGCTTGTGGACTGGGGTCACTCACCAAAACCGCTGCCTGCCGGTCTGGACCGTCAGGTGACGGTGTCGCCGGTATGGGGTGAAGGGAGGGCGGGCATTGAGGGTGCTCAGCAGAGCCTGCCGGCGGGAATGAAGTCACGGCCACGCCCGCACCCCTCGTACCCCCGCCCCCCTGCATCCACTGCCGTACCTGCTACCGGCCCCCCGGCCTGCGCCGCCGGTGCCGGCCAGGGCCCTTCGCGGAGCGTGCAGCGGGTCAGCGGTCCGGATTGATCCCTGCCGCAACGGACTTCACACGGGCGACCCGGACCTTCGCCGCGTGTTCCACGTTGCCGCGCTCGGCGCCGCTCGCCTCGACGTGCGCCACGACGGCACCGATGCGCATGACGACGTGACTGCGGCCGCCGTCCTGGACCGCGTCGGTCTCATCAGCACCGCAGTCCACCGTCAGCGGCTTCGGCGGGGTACCGTCCTGCGCGCCCGGCTTCCGCTGCTGCTCCGCCAGGTCCTTCATCGCCCTGCTCGCCTCCTGCGCTGTGCGGAAGGTGCAGAGGGTGAATTCCAGGCGCGTCTTGCCCGTGGAGCCCCGCGCGTCCATTTCCTTCTTCCCGGCTGCCTGGAGCCCGGCGCACGGCGACTTCGTCTCCGCGGAGCAGTGGGTGAGCGCCTCGCCTTCCTGGACCACGACCGGATTGCTACCGACGAAGATGCCGCCCACGCCTGCCTCGACCGGGAGCGCGAAGAACAGTCCCGTCGCATCCACCCGGACGGGGGCGCCGTCCCGGGCCGGCCCTCGGCCGCGGGCGATCCCTCGCGTCCCGTGGCGGGCGCGTCCGCCGCTCTCCTTCCCGCGGCCGGGCTGCCCGTCGCCACGCTGCCCGCCGGGGCGCTCCCGTCCTCACACGCTGTCAGCGTGAGCGCCAGCGCCGCTGCGACCGCGGCCCCTCGTACAACAGCCTTCACCCGGACTCCTCCGACCGGCCTGATCACGACCGGACGACCACCGGACCACGACCGAACCATTGACATGAACACCCAGCATCATCGGGCGCTGATCAGCCAACTCATGCCCGGACGGGGCGTTGCCACGGCGGGCGAGTCGGCCATGGCGGCCATGGCGGCCGTGACGGGCAAGGTGGGCGAGGCGGGCAAGGTGGGCGAGGTGGGCGAGGCGGGGCCTGCCGCACGCAGGACGAGGGGGCGGCCAGGCACCGGAGGCGCAGCGGTCCCTTCCCGGAATCCGTCTGCGACGGCGGGAGCACCGTGCCCGGGCCCGCAGAGCCGGTCATCGCGGGGGAGGCCGGCAGCTGCGCGTCCCCGCCGCGGCGAGGTCTGGTTGACCGCCGGCTTCGGCGGCCTCCCGGTACCCGGGGACCACACAGGGGGCTTCGAGGAGCGGGGCGGCACGGCACACCGGTACGGACTGGTGGGAACGCCCCGTCCTGTGCAGCAGAGCTCACCGTTCGGATCCCCGGCGCATTCCGCCGCCTCCCGAAGTGGTGAACGTCTGCTGTCCGCTCTCCTGAAGAGAGCCACTGGTCTGTTTGCGGGCCCGGCGCTGGAGTCGGGCGGGAGTGCTTAACCTGTGGCATGAGCGCTGCAGTACTGCTGCTTCGGGCAGCTGTCGCTTCGCCCCGGCACGCGCAGTGAAGGACTGGCGGGGAGGGGACCGTGAACCCGGTCATGCGCTGGGCAAGACGGCAATCGGCATCCTGCTGCGTTTCCCGGGTTCTCCCGCCTGCAGGGGAACGGGGACAGGGCCGGGCGCCGGCATGGCGTCACGTCCGCGGTGACCGGCTGCTGCCGCCCGGGTCGCGGCTGCGCCGGGCCCTCCTGCCGCTGGGTGCCGGGCTCGTGTGCCCGGGGTGCCTGTGTCTGACCGGGGTGGTGGAGGAAGCGCGGCATCAGGCGGAGAGGGATGTCCGCGCCTCCCTTCGGCCCGTGCCCGTGCGGGACCGCCCGGACCGCTGATCGGACCTGGGTCAGACGCAGGGCCTTGCAAGGATTCCCGGCCCCGTCACGCTCCAGAAGCCAGTCACCAGGCACATCCATGAGCGTTAATTACCTACACTCATGCATCATTTGCATAGACCGGGTAGGGTTGGGGCTATGGGATTGGGTCTGGAGGAGTCGTTGCGGCTGACGGTGGCCGCGTTGATGCAGGCAACGGGTGACTCGCAGCGGGTGATCGCCGCGGTGCTCGGGCTGACGCAAACACAGGTCTCGCGCCGGCAGTCCGGGGCCACCTCGTGGACCTTGCGTGACGTCGATGTCCTGGCCGGGCACTACGAGATGACTGCGCTGGACCTGCTGGCGGGTCCGACGCGGGCGTGCGAGACGCTGCCCGCCACCCGGCGCCGCACCGCCGGCACGGGGCAGGGAGCAGGCCGGTGAGTGACTTCGATGCGATCGACTCCCTCCTCGCCGCCGTCGGCCCCCAGGCCGAACTCCCGCCCTGCCAGGTCCGCCGCGAGCTGCGGGAACGGGCCCGGTTGTCCAAGGCACAGGTGGCCCGTGCACTCGGGGTGAGCCCGTCCACGGTCGCCGGGTGGGAGGGCGGCCGGGACCCGGCCGGCGAGACGCGGACCAGGTACGCGTATCTGCTGGACGGGCTGGCCGCCAAATTCACCACCGACAAATTCACCACCGACACCCCCCAGATCACGCCACCTGCCGCCGAACCGGCCGCGGCGCAGCCCCCTGCCGCGGCCGGGACTCCTCCGGCCTCACCGGCGCCCGAAGCAGCCGGCGAGGACGATGAGGACGATGAGGTGGAGAGTCTCGCCGCGCCCGAGCCGTGTGTGCTGTGCGGCCATCCGGCCGGGACCCGGGTGGCGGGGTTCACCCAGCACCTGAACCCCGCCGACTGCCAGGCCCCCAGCGCCGCGCCACTCGATAACCCCACTGCACCACCCGCTCAGCCCGAGACCGCTCCGGCCACGAAGCCGGCAACCCCAGCGCGTACCGCGCGTCCGCCACGCCCCTGCGAGCGTTCCCAGGGACCTGCCCGGCGCGCGTTCCAGGAACCCTCCGGCCCCGGGGACCTGATCGGCCAGGCCGTGAAGGCCGCGCTCGCCGAGCACCAGGGCGACGTCGAGGCAGCCACCGCCGCCTTGCTGAAACGGGCGATCCCGGACGCCATGCGCCTCTTGGACGAAACCCGCAAGGGTGCCCGGTACGACATCGTCGCCCACCCCTGGATCCCGGACATCCTCAAGAAGCAGACCTCCCGCGGCGCGGACCAGATCTGGGAGGCCCGCCCGAAGTGGACCCGCCACGAGCTGCCGCCCGGCCGGCACGAGGTGACCGCGCTCGACATCAACGGCGCCTACCTCTCCGCCCTCAAAACCCACCTCCCGCTCGGCCGGCTCGAGCACTCCACCGGCCTCCCGCACGACCGCCGCCGCGCCGGCGTCCACCTGATCACCCCACCGGCCTGGGAACACGAGGCAGTCCTCCCCAACCCGATCGGCCGGCGGGACGAACCAGGCCCGCTGTGGGTCACCGAGCCCACCCTGCGCCTCCTGCTGCGCCTGTCCGGCCCGAAGTACGGCCTGTGCGCGCCCCCGCAGATCCACGAGTCCTACACCTCCGGCGCCACCGAGAACCTCCTGGAAAAATTCCGCATCGCCCTGAAGGACGCCCGCGACACCGCCATCGCCGACGGCGACGAGGTGACGCTGGAATACGTGAAGGCGATGTACTCCAAGTTCGTCTCCACCATGGGCGAGTCGAACTACAACCGGGAGCTCTACCGCCCGGACTGGATGCACATCATCCGCTCCCAGGCGTTCGCCAACCTCTGGCTCAAGGCCCTTAAGGCCCACGACGAGGGCCTTAACGTCGTCCGCGCGATGGGCACCGACGAACTCCACGTCACCGGCGACTGGCGCAGTGTCTTCCCCGAAGGCCGGGGCGTTAGCGAAGTCAAGGTCAAGGACACTTACACGGCCGGAACCCACACCACCGAGCACGCCGGGACGCCAGGGGAGGCAGAGGAGTAATGCCGGAGAAGAACATCGACTTCGGGAAGTACGGCGCCCGAGGCATCAAGGGCAGTGACGCCGTCGCCCGCAAACTCGACGAGCTCGCGGGCGGCATCGCCACCCCCGTGACCGCCAAGCGCGGCTGGGTAGCGCGTCTGCACTACCTGACGAAGTCGGGCAAGAGCCGCCAGGCCGCCCGTGATGCCGGGCTGACGGTCACCGACCGCACGCTCAAGGCGTGGCTGGAGGGCCGGCGATCACCGTCGAAGGCCAACCTGGCCAGGATCGACACGGCCTACCGGGCGGTGCGCCGCCAGAACGTCGCCCGTCACCTCCTCAAGCGCCTGAACCGGCAGGGGCGCGGGACCCGGGTGGAGATCCACCCCCTTAACCAGTCCCAGGTCGCCCGGCCGCTGCAGCGCGTGGTGGAGTACCGGACGATGAACGTGCGCCGCTGGGACCGCATCGTCGGCTCCTGGGCGGCCGGCGACCACCAGGGCCTCGACGCCGTGTGGACCACCGACGTGCTCCCGGACCTGGGTTCGCAGTGGGGCCAGTACGAGTACGTCACCAACATCGGCTTCGCCGCCTAGAAGAACCGGCTGCAGCAGGAAGTGGTCCGCGGTGCCTGCTGCGATGGCGTATGGCGGGGGCTGCCGACGCGGGGTGGAGCAGCTCGGTAGCTCCTCGCTGGGCTCATAACCCAGAGGTCGCAGGTTCAAATCCTGTTCCCCGCTACTGCCCCGTGCGGGACCTCGCGCCGTGGTCCACATGACCACGCCGGCATGCCGCCCGCAGGCCCAGCATGCCGGCGAACAGCGGTGTTCTACCGTGCGATCGGCGACATAGCACTGTGGCAGGGATCGGGTGCGTTTTTGGAACGTCTGGACGAGGCGGCCGCGCCCCATCGGGTGGGATAGTCGGGCCGCCGGGTGCGGCTGAAGTCGGATGAGGCAGGGTGAACGGCATGGTGACCTTGGCCAGCCCGTCGGTGGGCACATCGGTACGCGCAGCCTCCGCGGCCCTGCTGGATCCGGCCGCGCTGTCTGTCCCGCTCCAGCTGATGGGCAGCCAGGCGCTGCTGTTCTACCGGCTTGACGAGGAAGAACGCGCACGCCGCGCCCGCGTCTCAGCGGCCCGCCTCGACAATCTTGTTGCGCTGCAGACGCTTCTGGAACTGCCCGTCGACCAGCCCGTCGCACTGGCGTCGCTGCCCGCACGGCTGCGTTCGGCGGTACGGCGGCTTCCGGCCGGTGCCGCCGACGTCGGCCGCCGCGAGGTCACCCGTCGCGCGGTGCGGCCGCTCACCATTGATCTCGCCGTGGTGCGGGTGAGCCCCGCGGGCCGGCGCGGAGGACTCGAGCAAGCCGGCCGTTTCGCCCCCTTCTGCCGGCGCGCCCTGCTGCTGGACAGCGCTCCACCGGCGCCCGAGGAGACGCTGATGGAGGCAGCCTTCTACGGCATCGGCGTCCTGGTGGCCGACGGCGAGAGCGTGGACCTGCTGCTCGAACCCCGGCCTTACACCCCGCGCCGCCATACCCCCGCGGCGTGGTGCTTCACCGAGGAGTTCCACCACCGCATCGGCTAGTCACCGCTCACCGCGCTCCAAACCCGCCACCGGGCGTGCCGTGGAGGGGGCCTGCGGGGCGACGGGGGCCTGCGCCCACTGCAGCAACTGCGGGGGCACCTTGAAGGCGCTGAACCCGGGATGCTCGAGTTCAGCGTTGAGCACCGGGTAGCGGTCCACCGCGCGCCGGCAGCGCTGCTGCCACCACGCGGGCCGCCCGGCCGGCTCGACGGCGTCTATGCTGCGCAGCCACTCCATCAGCACCGCCGCGTTGTGGGCGGCCGCCGGCACCTGCCAGTGATTGCTGACGAAGGTGTCCAGCACGCGTCCGTCGCAGGCCGCGCACCGGCACACCGGCGCCAGGCCGGCGGCGAACCTCTTCGCCAGTGTCGCGCCGAGGAAGAAGTCCATCAGCTCCGGCAGCAGCACGGAGGGCGAGTTCGGCCCGCCCGGGGACCGCTTGGCCGGGCGGGACGATGTGCCGCACGCTGCTGGTGGCACCGAAGGCGGTGAACGCCGCCCCCTGGGCCAGAGCCCCGAACGCCGCGAGGTCGGCACGCAGCAGCGCGGTTCCGGGGACCTCCGCCAGCAGCCGCTTGAGGTTGCCCACTGCCTGGGAGAAGCCGGCCAGCGGGTCCATCTGCCCGCCGAGCATGACCGCTTTGGGGTTCGGCACGACATTGAGCCAGGCGATCAGCTGCTCGACCGCGTCGTCGCGCAGCCACGCCACGTCCACGGGAACGCTGAAGAAGACGTGGGGGTCCTCCAGCGCGAGAACCCGGTGGACAGCGGCCTTGAGGGCGTCGGAGGCTTCCGCGTGCAGATATCCGGTGGGCGTCATGGCCGCCGTCGCACCCGCACGGCCCACCTGCTCCTCGACCGACAGCCTCAGCGGGTCGCCGAAGGCCAGCTGGCCTTCCGAGACGTCGGGGAAAGGGTCGTCCTCGCTGGCCGCCGCCACGGTGTAGACGGCGGGATCCGCCAGCAGCGGCCCCGTGAACCCCTCTTCGCGCAGCTTGCGGGCCTTCACCGCTGCCCCGGGACCGCTGACGACGAGCCCGCTGCGCACCGGATCGAGCTGGGCGCGGATGTAACCGACCCGGCTCACTCCGGCTTGCAGCAGCATTCGTCCCCGCAACCGCCCGGGCACAGGGGGCGAATGGGGGAGGGGAGGGTCGGGAGGCTCTGCGGGATCGGAACCGGCGCCCGGGCGCGGGGAGGGAAGCGACTCAGTCATGGCCTCACCTTCGAAGCGGGATGCACCGCCGCGCCTCCGCGCGGGGCGTACAGCAGCTGGAAATCCTCAGGCAGCAGCCGCGCACAGCGAGCCAGATCCTCCTCGTTGATCCCCGCGGCCAGAGCAGAGCGGATCAGCCCGGGGACGTAGCGGGGCCGCTCCCGGTCTATCTCGACCGGCTCGGCTGTGCGGTATCCCAGCGCGGCCATCTCCACCATCACGCTGCGGTACTGCCAGTCCGTGACGATGCTCAGGCTCTGCGCCCGGCGCAGCAGTGCGGCCATCGACACCTTCCATTCCCGCTTCAGCCGGGCCAGGAGTTCCAGGTCGACGCGAGGCGTGAAGGCGGAGCGGATGTCAGCCGCGGGCATGAGGAACTCGGCAGCGAATTCGCCGGCCTGGCGCTCCTGCACGGCGCTGTCGCCGGGAGACCGGTGCAGGACCAGGTGCCCCAGTTCGTGCGCCAGGCTGAACCGGTAGCGGTCTGCGGGCGCGTGGTCGTTGGCCAGGATGAGCGGCGGTTGCGTTCCGTCCCACTGGCTGACGGCATCGAGCCGGTCGCTGCCCAGATCACGCGCGACTACCAGCGTTCCGGCCGTCTCCAGCGATGCCGTAATGTCAGCTGCCGGGCCCGGCGGCAAACCCCAGGCCTTGCGAACCCGCCGGGCGGCGTCCTCGGCCGTGATCAGGGCGCCGAGTCCGACAGCAGGGATGGCGGCAGTCCGCACACCGAGACCGGGCCGGCACGCGGCGATGCCCTGCAACTGAACCCGCGTCAGGGCGAGATGGGCATGCTGACGCCGAAGGGCGCAGACGGTCAACGACGCACGCTTGCGGTGGTGGACGAGCCCCACACCGACCCCGTGTACCTGCGGATCCAGACACAGCAGATCCGGCGGATACCCCAGTGCCGCCGCGTACAGCTCCAGTCGTTCCCCCGAGACCGCCAGCCGGCCGCTCTCGGCGCGGCTCACATACCCCTGGGACACCGCCGCGTCACCGCCGGAGGCCTTCACCATCGCCTCAGCCACGTCGGCTTGCGTCATGCCGCGGAACTCCCGGGCCACCACCAGCATCCCCGGCTGCGCCGGACGTACGTCGCTCACGCCGTACCACCTCAAACCAGACCTCAAAAAGATAGCCTCAAACATTCCTCCCCGTAGTGAAGCTGACAAAAATGACAGAACGTCAAGAAGAGCGGCCCCCCAGGTGATGGCCGGGGAGCCTGCCTCCCCTTCCGGTTCACATCGCCGGCTTCTCTCATGGAACCCGTGGGGATTGATCAGCTGACCGTGACACCCGTGATGAAAGGCCCGGCTGACAACCGACGCGACGTACCCACTGTGCCGCCAGCCGCTGGTCGTCCGCACCGTGTGATGGGGGCTGCCGTCGCGCCGGGCAGGCGGCCCGGTCCGTTGTCCGCAGTCGCTTGACCGGCCGGCCTTTGCGCCGGCCGAGCGGGTGGGGAGTTGGGCGGGTGACGTAGCGGGGGGTCTTGGGGCAGCAACCACGGTGGCGGTTGCCGCCCCCACGCCCCCCGGGGGGCGTGGGGTGCTTAGCCGATGATGGCCTGGAAGAAGAGCACGCCCGCGCCGAAGCCGGCGCCGGCGGCTTCTCTTTATTTGTTCTCGGCTTTGCTGAGGTACCCCTTGCTGTAGAAAGCGAACCGAGCCAGATGCGCCAGCGAAGCACCTTGCTCA